>CALUNU010000005.1 GCA_944322095.1 uncultured Alloprevotella sp. | reverse complement strand
CAAAAGGGGCAATGATTAAATGGCCGCGAGGGTCAGCGGCGTTTGGCACACGGGGGCAACACGCTGTGGATTTTCCAGGCATCTCAAATGAGGACGCCGAAGCCTATTGCGACTGGCTCACCGCAAAAGACTCCCAATACGCCTATCGCCTACCGAGCGAAGAAGAGTGGGTTCTCGCAGCAGGACACATGCCCAAGGATGTTGCTATGAACTCCGGTCATATAGAAAGTGGACTGACTCCCGTGGATGCTTACGCACAAAGCAAAGGTGCCTGTGGCGGCATTGACTTTGGGGGAAATTGCTGGGAATGGACTTCATCCACTGACAGTGATGGCCGGTATATCATCAAAGGCGGCAGTTGGGATTCCAGGCGCGATGATTGTCGCAGCGAAAAATCGGATGACGTGAGAGACGGTGCGCAAGGCTACGCCAATGTCGGCTTCAGGGTCGTAAGAGTAAACAACCATTAAAGCATCGTGTATATTCTCATATATTAAAACTGAAAGAGTTGGCTCAATAAGCAAAGTGATGCAGACCGCAGCAATTGGTAAAACTATTCTATGCGGGTTCGTCTTGGAATCGGGGATTATATGCAAAGCGTATGAAAGAAAATGCTGTATTCTCATCAAAACGACGACGTCCGTCCGTGCGCGAAATAGCGTCGCGATGGGGCTGAAATGTGGCTTTGCTGCCATGCGGGTTTGGTGGGCTTGTGCTTCTGAGCTGTTCGCGCCTAAACGGCAGTTTTGGGAATAAGCATGTTGCCAAACGCTCGTGGGAAAATTTTCGCCCCCGAGGGCAAAAAGCGGTCTTGACAGGTAGCAGTAACGGGCGTTTCTGCGTAAATTCGCGAATGAAAGTTTACAAAAAGGCCTTCTACCGTGAAAAACGCTTGGTTCCGCTTTCTTTTGTGCCTCTTGTGCGCGGGCATGCAGCCGGGCCCGGCCCGGGCTCAGGCCTACATCTCGTGGGAGACGTTTTTGAACGATTTCTTCGTGGAGCGGATGGAAAACGGTCTCTCCGACGACGACTATGACGAGCTGCGGGAGCGGCTGACCGCGCTGCACGAAAACCCCGTGGATCTGAACAGCTGCCGGCGCGAGGACTTGCTGCGCCTGCCCTTTCTGAACGAGGCGCAGGCCGACTCCATTTTGAGCTACCGGAGGCGGAAGCGCCATTTCGCGTCGCTCGGCGAACTGATGTATGTCCAGAACCTGGGTTTGCGCGAGCGCCGCTACGTTTCGCTCTTCGCCTTTTGCGGCGACACCGTCGGGCGGAAAGTCACGTTTAAGGAAATGATTTCGCGCGGACAATACGACGTCATGACGCAACTGAACGTGCCGCTCTACAAAGTGGCGGGCAACAAGGGCTATACGCAGGAGGAGCTGGCGGACAACCCCAATCTGATCTATCTGGGCAACGGGCTGGCGCACAGGATGCGCTATGCCTATAAGTTTGGCTCGTGGCTGAGGTATGGCGTGGCCTTCGAAAAAGACGCCGGCGAGCCTTTCGGTTCGTATGGCACGTATCCTTACGATTTCTGTTCGTTTTATTTCCACTACCGGCGCCCCGACGGCCGCTGGCAGGTGCTGGCCGGCGACTTCCGCGTTTTGCTTGGCCAGGGGCTGCTCTTGGGGAGTAGCGCGTTCGGGGGCAAGCTTTCGGCCCTTACGACGCGCCGGCTTGTGCGTTCGTCGTTCCGCCCGCACACGTCGACGGGGGAGCATGGTTTCTTCCGGGGAGCTGCCGCAGCCGTGCGGCTGAAGCAACGGTGGGGGCTGATGGGGTTCGTTTCGCGGCGACGCCTGGATGCCGTCACTTCGGGCGACACTGTGACGTCGTTCAAAACCGACGGCTTGCACCGCACGCTGCGCGAAACGACGCGGCGCGGCAACGTGGGGGCCTGGGCGGCCGGTACGCACCTTGCGTATGCGGCCGACGAGTGGACCGTGGGCGTGGGAGGCCTCTTTTTCCGCTACGACAAGGTGGTGTTTCCCCGCCCGAGGGGCTACAACCGCCATTATTTCCGCGGACAAAACGGCGGAGGGCTCTCTGCATCGTATGCTTTCAAGTGCGACGGCTGGAACGCATACGGCGAATTGGCCGCCGACGGCCGTCTGCATCTTGCCACCACGCACACCGTGAGCTACGACTGGGACGACAAATACTCGTTCACAGTGCAGGGCCGCAGCTTTTCGCCCCGCTTTGCGTCGCCCTATGGCCACACGCTTCAAGAGGCGTCGCGCGTGAGCAACGAGCACGCCCTGCTGCTCGGCGCCACGGTGCGCAGCATTCCCCGCGTGGAGCTGACGGGCTATGCCGACCTCTTTCTTTTTCCCACGTCCACCTATACGGCCACAGGGCGGTCCAAGGGGATGGAGCTTTTCCTCCGTGGCACCTACACACGCTCGGAGCGTCTGTATTTTATGGCGCAATACAAGTGGAAAACCAAGCAGCGCGACATCGCGGGCTACGACGGCCTGCTGCAATATGCCTCGACCCACCGCATGAAGCTCCGCGTCGGCTACGAGCGCAAAGGGCTGTCGCTCCAAGCCTCCGTCGATGCTGCCGTTTCCGTGAGCCAGACGGAGGCGCCGTCGTTTGGCTGGATGTTTTCGTCGCGGGCCGTCGCCGACCGGTGGCGGAACGTCGGGCTTTCGGCCTTTGGCGCCATTTTCTTCACCGACGGTTATGCCACCCGCCTGTATGCCTACGAGCCGCAGCTGCGCTTTGGCAGCGGTTTCCCCACGTTTGCCTATCATGGCTTCCGTCTGGCGGCCGTGGCGACGTGTAAGTTGCCATGGCATCTCACGGCCGGAGCCAAATGGGGCGTCACCCACTATTTCAACCGCGTCTCCATCTCTTCGGGCACGCAGGCCATCGCCTCGTCCACCAAGAGCGACGTTGCCTTGTTTCTCCGCTTCAAGCTGCGCTGAGCGTTGCCCGTGGTTTTTGCTCAAAAAAGAAGCGGTGCGCACCCGAGGTGCACACCGCTTTTCTTTGTCAGCGTTTCTTACAGATGCCTTAGAGCATCACTTTCTTCACCGTCACGTTGTTACCGTTCTCAACGCGTACGATGTAGGTGCCTTTCTGGCCGTCGACAGCGAGCGTGGCGCTACCGTTCACCGTAGCTTGGGCCACGAGCTTGCCGTCCGTGCTGTACACCTTGGCCACGGCGCTGCCGCCCGCGTCGGTCGTCACCGTGATGGCGTTGCCGCTCACGCTGATGTCGGCCTTGGCGGGTTCTTTCACGGCTTCGATGCCCGTTGTGTTGCTTTCGCCCACCTTCACCTCAACGGCGTTGATCACTTCCATCGTCTCCGTGTCGACCACCATGGCCACGAGCGTCGTGTTGGCGATGTTGCTTATCGATTCGGGTACGGGGATGGAGTAGGTATGCGTCTGCATGCTGCCACTCTGAATGTTGCCGGGCAGGCTGCCTTCCACGCCGAAGCAGTCGTATATGCCGCGGGCCACGTCGTTATAGGTCAAGCCCTGGATAGACGGGCCCATGCCGACAAACTGTGCCAAATCATCGGGCAGACCCGACGTTTCGGGCGTGCGGCCGCTGTAAGGACCACCGGACATTTGGGAGCTGTAATAGTTCGTCTGGGCATAAGCCAGACCTCTCACACCGTCCTCAACGAGGGCATAGGCCACGGCATAGTGGGGCGTCTCGCTGTTGTCCGTCAGGCAGAAGCGCGTGTAGGACGTAACGTCGATCGTGCTGCCATCGGCCGAGAGCTTGCTCGTCACGCCAATCTGCGCTTCGGCGGGCGAGGCCAATATCTCATCCACCACGTCGGTGATGCCCATCGTGGCGTCGGCCGTGAAGCCGTAGTAGGGGTCGGCCAGATAGAAGCGGTTGATAAAAGCCGAGGGGAAGCCCGACGTCATATAGGCCATCGGCAAGTAGCTTTCCGATTGCAAGGCGTCGTCGGCGTGAACGGCGATGGTGATGACGTCATCGGCGTACATCGTCTTCAGGTTTTCCATGGCCACCATGCCTCTCGGGCACCAGCCGCACCACAAACCGGTCATCTCCTCCACAACGGCCTTGCGGTCGTAGTGTTGGTCGCCCAGGGCGATGCCCACCGTCGTTGCCACGTTGTCGTTGCCCTCGGCATAGCCGTCGGGGTTGCCGTTCACGGCTGCAATGCTTTGTGCAATGGTGTAGCGCGACGGAGTGGCCGGAGCCTTCATGCCTTCGATGGAATAATTCATGGCTGCGCCATACGTACTTTGTTGGGCAGCAGTTTCCTCCGTCACACCCGTGGAAATGGAAGCTGTCCCCGAAGTCTCGCCAATCGTGGTGGTAATGTCGACACTCATCACCGGCTGCATGCCCCACATCGTCACAGAGCCACTCATGGTCAGGTCGGCATTGGTCGTTGAGCGCTGGTTGCTGATAGCCATCATCTGCGCGTCGTAGTCCTTCAAGCCGGCACCACCCTCGGTCAGCGCGTTAAAGTAGAGACAGCCATACATGCCGCCGTCATATACCTGAGAAGAGAAGTCCATAAATGCACCGTCAGGACCCGCAATCAGCAAACCGCTGCTTTGATAGGTGGGGGTCATATAGAAAGGCAAAGTTTGGAGACCCGAACCCATGATAAACGTGCTGCACATCAGGATGGCATCGCCCGTAATCTGATAATCGCAGGGAACGGAGATGACAGTACCCGTCTGCGGCGAAGAGAGCGTCGTCGACCACAGCGTCTGCATCGTGTTAGCGTCGATAATCATGAGCTGCGCCGACGTAATGCCCTGCGGCAGTATGGTCTGGAATGTTCCCATCGTGTTCCCGGCAAATCTCTTCATCAGATCGGCCGAAAAAATACTTGCATAGTAGCAGCGATCGCCCGGGTTCATTCCGTTGATACCGTTATCATCCATTCCCAACTTGGGATCCGACAGTGTCAGAAGGTTCGAGGTAAGAGCCGTGGGAGCTTCCTTTACCGTCATGCCGGGCTTGCTACGCAAAGCAGTAACAACAGGCTTGTTCGCCAGGCGTCCGGGGTCCCCTTGGCGGAAGTGCGTCGTCTTGTTGGCTTGCGAGAGCGTCGGCTTGGCTGTCTGCAAAGTCAGCGTCTGAGCCGGCGATGCTTGCGCCAGCATCATGAGCGCGGCGCACGTGAGTAGCATTCTTTTCATAAGCTTTTCGTTTTTGTTAAACACTTGGTAGATTTATTTGTAGATGCAAATGTATTCTTTTATGGGGAATTACGTTGCTATCATCCCGAAAAAAACGGCTAAAACTTGAATTTTTCTATTTTTTGCCCCATAAAAGAAACAAATATACAGGTTTTGCGCAATTATGCAGACATTTTATTAGTCTGGCAAGCTCGCCTGCCTTGTGCTCCCGTCATACTGAGCTTCTGTAGCTGCGGATGGCACTGGCAGGCGGCGGTGCCCTATATATAATAAGGTGTGGTGCACCACGGAAAAGGGCTATGCTCGTGTTTCGTCCCGGCCGTTTTTTCAGGTGCAGGCCGCGCTTTGCGCTTTCCCGCCGCTTTTTTGCGGAGCCGTTTGCTCCTAAGATAATCTTTGCGTAAATTTGCATGGAAATCTGTAACCCAATCAAAAAAACTCATCAGAAAAAATTATGGAAAAAAGTGCTTTGCAGATTGCCCGCGCAGCTTATCAGCCCAAGCTGCCGAAGGGTCTTCGCGGAAACGTAAGCATCAAAGAGGGGGCTCCTACGCAGAGCGTGGGCGACCAGGAGGAAATCAAGCGCCTCTTCCCCAACACTTACGGCATGCCTCTCGTTGAATTTGTGCCGTCCGACGAGAAGAAAACGTACGAACCGACAAACATTGGCGTCATCCTTTCGGGCGGACAGGCCCCCGGCGGACACAACGTCATCTGCGGTCTGTACGACGAGCTGAAAAAGCAGAACCCTGCAAGCAAGCTTTATGGTTTCCTCATGGGCCCCGGCGGTCTTGTGGACCACAAGTATATCGAAATCACGGAAGACATCATCAACGAGTACCGCAACACGGGCGGTTTCGACATGATTGGCTCGGGCCGCACGAAGCTCGAAGAGGAGTCGCAGTTTGAGGCCGGCCTCACCATCCTCAAAGAGCTCGACATCAAGGCCGTTGTCATCATCGGCGGCGACGACAGCAACACGAACGCCTGCGTCCTGGCCGAGTATTACGCAGCCCACAACGCCGGCGTGCGCGTCATCGGCTGCCCCAAGACCATCGACGGCGACTTGAAGAACGACCAAATCGAAACGAGCTTTGGCTTCGACACGGCCTGCAAGACCTACGCCGAGGTCATCGGCAACATCCAGCGCGACGCCAACTCCGCCCGCAAGTACTGGCACTTCATTAAGCTGATGGGCCGTTCCGCATCGCACATTGCCTTGGAGTGTGCCCTGCAATGCCAGCCGAACATCTGCATCGTCAGCGAGGAAGTGGAGGAAAAGAACCAGACGCTCGACGACATCGTTACCTACATCGCCGGCGTCGTGGCCCGCCGTGCTGCCGACGGCAACAACTTTGGTACCGTCCTCATCCCCGAAGGGCTCATCGAGTTCATTCCTGCCATGAAGCGACTCATCGCCGAGCTGAACGACTTGCTCGCCACGCCCGAAGCCGCCACGGTTCCGGCCGACGGACAGCGCGCTTGGATTCTGGGTAAGCTCTCTGCCGAGAACGCTGCCATCTACGAGTCGCTGCCCGAAGGTGTTGCCCGCCAGCTCACCATGGAGCGCGACCCCCACGGCAACGTGCAGGTTTCGCTCATCGAAACCGAGAAGCTCCTTTCGGAAATGGTTGGCAAGAAGCTCGCAGCCTGGAAGAAGGAAGGCAAATACACGGGCAAGTTCGCCGCCCAGCACCACTTCTTCGGCTACGAAGGCCGCTGCGCAGCACCCTCCAACTATGATGCCGACTATTGCTACGCCCTCGGCACCAGCGCCGCCCAGCTCGTGGCCAACGGCAAGACGGGCTATATGGCCATCGTCAAGAACACGACGGCACCTGCCGAAGAGTGGGTGGCCGGCGGTGTGCCCATCACCATGATGATGAACATGGAGCGCCGCAGCGGTAAGATGAAACCCGTCATCAAGAAAGCCCTTGTCCGCCTCGACGGAGCCCCCTTCAAGGAGTTTGCCGCACACCGCGACGAATGGGCAGTCAAGACTTCTTTTGTCTATCCCGGTCCCATCCAGTATTTCGGCCCGACGGAAGTTTGCGACCAGTGCACCATGACGCTCCGCCTCGAACAGGGCAAGTAAGAAACGACTGCTGCACCGACAACCGTCCGTGCAGAGCAGCATAAGCTGACAAACGAGGATGGAGGGAATGATTTTCAAGTCACTCCCTCCATTCATTTAATCGATTTTCTACCATTCAGTTTCACACATGACGCAAAAGAGAGTTCCCCGTCGCATCGCTCCTTCGCGCACACGCCGCCATAATTCGCGGCGCCGTACGCGCCGTTCAGCGCGTAGCAGGGTAGGGAGTGGGCTGAAGCGTTTGTTCCGTTCGTGGACTTTTTGGGGAGGCATGGCATTGGCTGCCTGCGTCTACTACGTAGCCTACCAGTTCATCGTGGCCCCGATCCGCCTGCGCTGGAAGGCGTTGTATGGCGACGTCGACTATCCCGAAGGCTACTCCATTCACGGCATAGACGTGAGCCATCACCAAGGCAATATCGATTGGGAAACCCTTTCGCGCGCAGAAATCGACGGAGAACCCGTTAGCTTCGCCTTTATCAAGGCCACCGAGGGAAAAGGCCTGCTCGACGAAAACTTCAACGAAAATTTCTACGAGGCACGCGAGTATGGCTTCATCCGCGGAGCCTATCATTTCTTCACGCCCTCTGTATCGGGCCGCGAACAGGCCGACTATTTCATCAAACAAGTGCATCTGGAAGAGGGAGACCTCCCTCCCGTCCTCGACATTGAGCGCACGGGCAATCTCACCACGGCTCAAATACGACGCGAAGCCCTTGCCTGGCTGCGCGCGGTCGAAGCAAGCTATGGCGTCCGCCCCATTATCTACACCTACTACAAATTTAAGGAGCAATATCTCGGAACGCCCGAGTTCGACCGCTATCCCTACTGGATAGCCCACTATTACGTAAAAAACCTGCAGTATAAAGGCCCCTGGAAATTCTGGCAACACACCGACTGCGGCCGCCTTCCCGGCATAAAAGGACATGTCGACTTGAACATTTACAATGGTTCCATGTACGACTTGCGACGCCTCACCATACAGCCCCCTGCGGAAGAATGATGGAAGTCTCCTTTTGCTTTAATTATTAAATAGCGTAAAAAAAACGCATTTTCTCTCTTTATATTTGCGGGAAAGGAGAATATCCTCTAACTTTGTCGGAAAGCAAATGCCATGAAGAAAGGATTACTCTACATATTGTTCGCCACAACGCTCTCCCTTCCGGCCGTAGCGACGGAGAGAAGTCTCGCCATCGAGACGGAAACGGAAGAGGCAGCCATGTTGTCTGAGAAAATAGCGGTTTCGTTCGAAAAAAATACGCTGCGCGTTCAGCGTGCCGAAGGCTACACCGTATATATATATAACATCACGGGCGTGAAAGTGGCTTCCTACAAGGTCGACAGTGCCGAAAAGACCATCACGCTCAATTTGGAGAAAGGTTATTACATCGTAAAGGTAGGCGACGTGGCGCGCAGGATATTGGTAAGATAATCTTGCCATAGCTGCCATCGTACCGCCCGTACAATAAAATCTTTGACAGCAGAAAGATAAGCCGGCAGCGTCCGTTGCTTATCTTTTTCTGTATCCGCACACAAGTCACCCGCGATGAAAAGTGATGAAGAGCTCCTGCAAGCCCTACGCGACCCCTCGTGCAAATACGATGCTTTCGAGGAGATCGTGCGTCGCTACTCCCAACCACTTTATCTCCAAATACGCCGTCTCGTCCAATGGCACGACGATGCCGATGACGTCCTGCAAAACACATTTTTGAAGGCGTGGGGCGCCATTGCCTCCTTCCGGGGCGAATCGCGTCTCTCCACATGGCTCTATCGTATCGCGCTAAACGAAGCCCTTACTTTCCTGACCCGCACCAAAACCGCCGATTCCTTAGACGAAGCGGTTGATGGCGCGGCCCGCAGCCTGCAAAGCGACCCTTATTTCGATGGCGACGAGCTTCAGGCCCGGCTGCAAGAAGCCATATCCCTGTTGCCCCCGAAGCAGCGCGTTGTTTTCAACATGAAATACTTCGACGAGATGAAATACGAAGAAATGAGCGACATCCTCGGCACGTCGGTTGGGGCTTTAAAGGCCTCCTATCATCTGGCGGTGAAAAAAATTGAGGCTTATTTCCGCGAGAGAAATTAAACCCCGGCCCGCAATCATAGTCAAACCCATAAAAAACCAGCCATCAATGTCCGCAACCATTCATAACATCCCGGTTCGCCCCACCGGCGAGCTCTTTAAGGTGCCCGACGGCTATTTCGAGCGGTTTACGTCGGAACTCATGATGAAAATCAAGCAGACCGATGCAGCCATGCAGCGTGAGAAAGGTCGCTTCCGGGCTTTCAGCAAATTCTATGAGCGCTTGCGTCCTTTCGTCAGCGCCGCAGCCGTACTGCTTTTCGCGGTTCTGCTTTCCCACTTCTTTTATGTGGCCATTTCCGACGACAGCGGCATCTCCGTTTCCTCAACGGCAGTGTCTGACAATTTGACAGATTCTGAGATGGCGGACGCATACACTTATTTCATCACCGAATACGACGCATTTTATGGCATTGACGAATAACCTCCCCCCACATTTTTTGCGGCTGCTGGCCGTATCCTTCTTCTTTGCGTGTATGTACGCTCCCTCCGTTTCCGCCACAACGGCCGACGACGGGAGCGTAAAATGGACAGCTATCCGTCCGGCCCAGAAACAACCGCGCGACGACCGGCACAAAGAGCGGAAAAAGATGTTCGAGGACTTCGTGGCACGCGAGGCAGGCCTCACCAAAGAGGAAGCCGCCGTCTTTTTTCCCTTGCTCCACGAGTTCCACATGCAGCAACGCGACATCAACCGCAAAATCAGGCGGGCCACGCGCAGGGTGCAGCAAGAAAAGCTCAGCGACCGCGAATGCAGCAAACTGCTGGACGAAATCGTACGTCTGAAACGCAGCTCCGTTTCCCTGGAAGAGAAATATATTCACATGTGGGAGCAGAAGATTTCTCCCGCCAAGGTTCTGAAAGTCATCGACGCCGAGCACCGTTTCGGCCGGCAAATGTTCCGCCGCGTCATCAAGCAGAAAAAATAGAACATCATCCTTTCCTTTTTCCTCTGCGGCCCGGTCGTCATTTCTGACAGCCGGGCCGCCATTTTTTCCCGGCAGTTTTCCTCCCGGCATATTGGCACAATTTTTGTTTGCTCCCTTGTCAGAATTTTATAATGCCAAACAAAATGCAGAAAGGTACCATAGGAATTACTACCGAGAACATCTTTCCCGTTATCAAGAAGTTCTTGTACAGCGACCACGAGATATTTCTTCGTGAACTCGTTTCCAACGCTGTCGATGCCACACAAAAATTAAAAACCCTCGCTTCCAAGGGCGACTTCAAAGGCGAGCTGGGCGACCTCACCATCCGCGTAAGCGTGGATAAAGACAAGGGAACGCTCACCATCTCCGACCGCGGTCTGGGCATGACGGCCGAAGAAATTGATAAGTATATCAATCAGATCGCTTTTTCCGGCGCCAACGACTTTTTGGAGAAATATAAGAACGATGCCAATGCCATCATCGGCCATTTTGGCTTGGGCTTCTACTCCTCTTTCATGGTGTCGAAAAAAGTGGAAATCGTCACAAAGAGCTATCGCGACGACGCGCAGGCCGTCAAATGGAGCTGCGACGGCTCTCCCGCCTTCGAAATAGAGGACACCGAGCGTGCCGGCCGCGGTACCGACGTCATACTCTACATCGACGACGACTGCAAGGCGTTTCTCGAAAAGGAAAAAATCACCGAGTTGCTTCGCAAATACTGCCGCTTCCTGCCCATTCCCGTAGCCTTTGGCAAAAAAACGGAATGGAAAGACGGTAAGAACGTCGAGACCGACGAAGACAACATCATCAACGACACCGAACCGCTGTGGACCAAGACCCCTTCCACGCTGAAGGACGACGACTACAAGAAGTTCTATCGCGACCTCTATCCCATGTCCGACGAACCGCTCTTCTGGATACATCTGAACGTCGATTATCCCTTCCACCTGACGGGCATTCTCTATTTCCCGAAAATTAAGAGCAACATCGACATCCGTCGCAACCGCATACAGCTCTATTGCAATCAGGTGTACGTCACCGACCAGGTGGAAAACATCGTCCCCGACTTCCTGACGCTCCTGCACGGCGTCATCGATTCGCCCGACATTCCGCTGAACGTCAGCCGAAGCTACTTGCAGAGCGATGCCAACGTTAAAAAGATTTCTACCTACATCACCAAAAAGGTAGCCGACCGTCTGAGCTCCATCTTCAAGAACGACCGCAAGGCTTTCGAGGAGAAATGGGACGATTTGAAGCTCTTCATCCACTATGGCATGCTTTCGCAAGACGATTTCTACGACAAAGCCAAGAATTTCGCCTTGTTGAAGGACGTTGAAGGCAAGTGCTACACGTACGACGAGTACAAAGAGCTCATCAAAACGGCACAAACCGACAAAGACGGCAATCTCATCTATCTTTACGCCAACGATAAGGAAGCTCAATACAGTTATATCGACGCCGCCCAGAGCAAGGGATACAGCGTTCTCCTGATGGACGGCCAGCTCGACACGGCCCTCGTCGGCATGTTGGAGCAAAAGTTTGAAAAGGCCCGTTTCTCCCGCGTCGACGGCGACACTATCGACCGTCTCATCGCAAAGGAGAACGACCGGAAGAGTTCCCTGTCCGACGACGAGGCTGCCAAGCTGTCCGAGGTCTTCCGTTCGCAAATGCCGACGAAAGACAAAGCAGAGTTCCACGTCAGCGCCGAATCGATGGGCGAAGACAGCACGCCTGTCATCATCACCCAAAGCGAGTACATGCGTCGTATGAAAGACATGAGCCGTCTGCAACCCGGCATGTCGTTCTATGGCGAAATGCCCGACATGTACAACGTCGTGCTCAACGCCGACCATCGTCTCATCAAGGAGGTGCTCGAAGGCATGAAGGGCATCGAAGGCGATTTGCAGCCCGTCGAGGCTGAGCTCAAAGGCCTGGAAGCCCGCCGCAAGGTGCTCGAAGAGGCGCAGCGCGGCAAAAAGCCGGAAGAAATCACCGACGAGCAGCGGGGCGAGCTCGACAAGTGTCGTACCGACATTGAAAACGAGCAGAAAAAGAAGAACGACCTTCTTTCTGCCTACGGCAAGGACAACCCCGTGGTTCATCAGCTCATCGACCTGGCCTTGCTGCAAAACGGGCTCTTAAAGGGCGAGGCGCTCACCAAGTTCCTGAAACGGAGCGTCGACTTGATAAAATAATTCTTCAATAGCCATTAGTCTTTCCATCCCTCCCGCTGCCGCGACGGCAGCCGGGAGGGATTTTTCTTGTAAAGTTTATGAAAGGATTTTGCAGACATATTTATATTTGTACTTTTGCAAACCCCAATATGCGTTATCACGACGCAAACTAATGAGGAAACAGTTATGAATTAATCAATCATTTTCGTTGCTCTTGCGTGTGGCTGCCTGCTGGCCGGCTGCAAAAGCAAAGCAAACTTGCCCGCCGCAGAGGCTGTCTCAATAGAACAAACGGGAAATGAAGCTATACCATATATTGTGGCCGACCGTTACTTCTTAAAAGGCGGAGCCGACACTTTACCTCCCCCAAAAAATAACCAGTCAGGAAGTCTTTAATTCCTATTTCGGCGCGGCAACGGTCATGGGCGAGCATGGAAGGCCAACAGCCATCAACTTTTCGCGGCAATATGTGATTGCCGTGGCACGACCTGCGACAAACGTTGAGATAACTCTCGTTCCAAAATCGTTGGTAGCCAACAAAAAAGGAGATGTGGTGCTTACCTATCAGGAAGTGCAAGGCAAAAAGCGCACCTTTACGACAAAACCGTTGTTGCTGGTTATCGTGGATAAGCAATACGACGGCAACGTTGTGCTTAACAAGGTGAGATAGTCGTCGCCACGCCGCTAAATCATAAGAAAAGTCGTTCCCGAAAAGCCATCCGGCGGGAACGGCTTTTTTGTTTGCCACAAACATCAGCCTGACGCGTCAAAAACTCTGTCTTCCGCCCGGCAGCCTGACGAAAAGCTGCATTTCGGAATACCGAGGTGCTCTATTCTGCTATTTTCCTCACATCCGCGCCATCCGCGCTGTCGATCGGGTAGAAATGCCTATCTTTATGGCTCCATTACCGGTAATCTGAGCATGCATGAAAGCTAACATCTCCATTCTCATTCTCCTGTTTGCAGGCGTAGTCGGCTGCTGCGCCTGTTCTTCTCCGAAGGCCGATGGCCGTTCCGCTGTCGTTAAATCGGCTGTTGCGGCTCCCCGCGATACAGCTCCGCAACCGGTCGATGCTGTTTACAGTCCGGCCGACTCTCTCGAAATTGTCCGCCTCCTGGCCCGCGGCCTGCGCGAATATTCGCCCGAGGAAGCTACGCTTTCCTTTGCCCGCCATTTCGTGGGCCGTCCCTACGTGGGCCAGACCTTGGAGCAAACGCCGTCGGAACGCCTGATTGTCAACTTGAAAGGGCTCGACTGCACCACTTTGGTCGAAACGGTTGCCGCTCTCACGCTGACCTATTCTCAGCAAAGCACGTCCTTTGCCGATTTCTGCGCCAACCTGCGCCGCCTCCGCTATTTCGACGGCCGCCTGAACGGCTACCTGTCGCGCCTCCACTATTTCGGCTGGTGGATAGCCGACAACGAGCGCCGCGGCCTCGTGGCCACTGTTGCGGTGCCCGCCACGCTCGCCGACAAGTTTACGTGGAACGTGGGCTACATGTCGGCCCATCCCGATAAATACATGCATCTGGACGGCCGGCCCGCCCGCATCGACTCCATACGCGCGCTCGAAAAGCGCTTCAACGGCACCGTGCGCACCTATCTGCCCAAGGACAAGACCGGGCTGCCGCGCGAACAGCTCTCCATGATACACGACGGCGACATCCTGGCCATCGTGACGAGCAAAAAGGGGCTCGACTACGCCCACCTCGGTTTTGCCGTGTGGGGACGCGACGGAAAGCTGCATCTGCTCAACGCTTCTTCCTTGTACAAGAAGGTGGTCGAGGACGAAGTGACGCTGCAAACCTATCTTTCCCGCCACCCCTCGTTCTTAGGTGTCGAAGTGTTGCGCTTGAAAGCCACACCATGATTTTAGGCCGTCTGCTCCATCGTGCAGGCGGCTTTTTTGTCGGCGAAATAGGGGCAAACGCTTGCCCGGCCGGCCGGCGTGATGTACCTTTGCGGCGAGCAAAACGGCGGCAGAGCTCTTGTGGCAGCTTTTTCTCCCGCCTGCATCTTTTATATACGACATCCCATGGAAGAAACCGAAAGAATACTTTTTTTACGACGCGAACTGCACCGGCACAACCACAACTACTACGTGCTGAATGCTCCCGAAATTTCCGACCGCGAGTTTGACGCCATGCTTGCCGAACTGGCGGAGCTCGAAGCCCGTCACCCGGAAATGGCCGATCCCAACTCGCCCACGCAGCGCGTCGGCAGCGACATCAACCACGAGTTTACCCAGCGGGCCCACGTCTATCCCATGCTCTCTTTGGGCAACACGTACAACCGCGACGACGTGCGCGCCTTTTATGAGCGCGTTGCAGACGGGCTGGGCGGCGAGCCGTTCGACGTTTGCTGCGAGTTGAAGTTTGACGGCCTCGGCATATCGCTGGTCTACGAGGACGGCCGCCTGCTCTACGCCGTTACGCGCGGCGACGGCGTGCGCGGCGACGACGTAACCGAGAACGTAAAAACCATCCGCTCCATCCCGCTCAGCCTTGTTCCGGGCTCGGGCTATCCCCGCCGCTTCGAAATACGCGGCGAGATACTGATGCCGTGGGTCAGCTTCGAGCAGCTGAACGTCGACCGGGCAGCCCGCGAAGAACCGCTCTTTGCCAATCCGCGCAACGCGGCTTCCGGCACGCTGAAGAGCAAAAACTCGGCCGTCGTGGCCGCCCGTCGCCTTGACGCCTACCTTTATTATTTGCTGGGCGACGCCACCCCCACCGACAGCCACTACGACAACATGCGGCTGGCCGCCTCCTGGGGCTTCAAGGTGTCGGATGCCATGCAACGTGCCCACTCGCTCGACGAAATTTATGCCTTCATCGACCATTGGGACGTCGAGCGGAAAATGCTTCCGGTAGCCACAGACGGCATTGTGTTGAAGGTAGACTCGCTCCGCCAGCAGGAACGGCTCGGATATACGGCCAAGAGCCCGCGCTGGGCCATCGCCTATAAGTTTCAGGCCGAGCGGGCATGCACGCGCCTCCGCTCCGTCACGTTTCAGGTGGGACGCACAGGGGCTGTGACGCCCGTGGCCAACATGGACCCCGTCCAGCTGGCCGGAACCGTCGTCCGGCGGGCCTCTCTCCACAACGAAGACATCATCCGTCAGCTCGACCTGCATCTTGGCGACCGCGTCTACGTGGAAAAGGCCGGCGAAATCATCCCGCAGATAGTGGGCGTCGACGTTGATGCCCGCCGCGAAGAGCCCGTGGGCGAGCCGGTGCGGTTTATCGACACCTGCCCCGAATGTGGCGCCCGCCTCGTGCGCTACGAAGGCGAGGCTGCCCACTATTGTCCGAACGACGCGGCCTGTCCGCCCCAGCTGAAAGGGCGCATCGAGCACTTCATCAGCCGCGACGCCATGAACATCGACTCGCTCGGCCCCGAAACGGTGGATGCCTATTTCTCGGCAGGGCTTATCCACGATGCAGCCGATTTGTACCAAATCAAGACGTCGGACATTGCGGGCGAAGACGGCACGCGCGAGCGCTCGGCGGCAAAAATCGTCGAGGGCATACGCCGCAGCCTCGACGTACCGTTCGACCGCGTCCTCTACGCATTGGGCATCCGCTTCGTGGGCAAGGTGGTGGCCCGGCAACTGGCGCGCCATTTCAAGCGCCTCGACGCCCTGCGCGCCGCATCGCTCGACGAGCTCCTGCAAGTGGACGGGGTGGGGGCGGTCATCGCGCAAAGCGTCCGCTCGTTCTTTGCCAACCCTGCCAACGCCGACCTCGTGGCGCGTCTGGCGGCAGCCGGCGTGCAGATGCAGCTGCCCGAAGAGGAGCAGCTCTCCGACAGTCTGGCAGGAAAAAGCATTGTCATCAGCGGAACGTTTGCCCGCCACTCGCGCGAGGAGTATAAAGCCCTCATCGAGAAGCATGGCGGCCGCAACGTAGGCAGCATTTCGGGGAAAACGTCGTTCGTCCTTGCCGGCGAAAACATGGGCCCCTCCAAAATGGAAAAAGCCGCCAAGCTGGGCGTGCCGCTCGTCTCCGAAACGGAGTTTCTGGCGATGATAGGCGAATGAAACAAACAGGCGGGCTTTTTCAGTCCGCCTGTTTTTCTGTTTCCTCTTCAAAGGGCGTTGCCCGGCCCGGGGTAGCGCCCTTTTCCGCGCGTAAAAGGCCCGTATCCGATGCACCCCTGCGGACAAGCGTGGTAGCAAGCCAGGCACATGGTGCAGCGGTGCTGCCACATGGGCCGTCCCCCGGCATCCGGCCGGATGTTGCCCACGGGGCAAGCCTTGGCACAGGCTCCGCAACCCACGCAGGCAGCTCCGGCCCGGAAGCGGGCGTCGCCCGTCAGCAGGCGGTTGAAGAGCGGCCGCAGCACATGCGTTTTTATCCATGGAAAAGCGCCGGGCACGACGTCGCGCACTCCTTTTTCCCGCCGCTTTATGGCTGCTGCCACCCTTTCGAGCCTTGGGCCGGCGGCTTCCAGTTTGTGCCGTGCCGTCGCCCCGTCGTCTACGTCGAAGCCCGGCAGTGCCACGTAGGTGTTGGGCATGGCTATGGAGAAGGCCGCTGCCAGCCCGCAGCTCTTTGGTTGCAAAAGGCGCGCCGTGAGGCGGTCTGTTCGCCCGATGTCGTCGCCGCAGGTGCAGACCGCGTAGACGTAGCTGCCGGCAGCAGGGCGGAAGGCGTCGCTGCGCAGCCATTGCTCGACAAACAGGGGCGGCCCCCAGGCATACACCGGAAACACGAGCCCCGTGCAGCCCTCTTTCCCGCCGCCCGGCTTGTCAGTATCCTTGGCGGCTGTCATCGCCGCCGCCGTGTCGTGCAGCAAGGCGGCCAGCCGCAAAGCCACCGCCCGGCTGTTGCCCGTTCCAGAGAAGTAGTAAATCATGTCGCTGCGTTATAAATCGGCCTGAAAGACGAAACAGTCGGAAAAGACACGTTCGGCTTCGTCTATCTTATGGCTGAACAAGCCGTAGACGGCGCTTCCGCTCCCGGTCATCGAGGCATAGACGGCGCCCATGTCGTAGAGCGTGGCCTTGATGGCCGCAATCGTGGGATGAGCCGGGAACACGCTCGTCTCGAAATCGTTGCCAATGCATTCGCGCCACTTGTCAACGGGCTGCTGCAACGCCTGGCGCAGGTCGTATGCCGGCCGGTGCGGCGTAATGCCGGCGTAAGCCTCGCGCGTGGAGACTGAAACGGCCGGCTTCACCAGCACCAGCACATATCCGCGCAGCGAAAGGCCGATTGGCGACAGCCGGTCGCCGATGCCCGTGGCATAGCAGGGACGGGCTTGGACGAAAAAGGCACAATCGGCACCGAAGGCGCTCACACGCCGCTCCATGTCGTCGTCGGTAAGCCCCAGCGAAAAGGCTTCGTTGAGCATCGTCATCATGGCCGCCGCGTCGCTGCTGCCTCCGCCCAGACCGGCACCCGTAGGCACGCGCTTGTAAAGATATATGTCGAGCGGAGGCAGGTCAAACTCGCGGCGCATCGCCTCGTAGACGCGCACAATGAGGTTCTGCTCCGGCCGGCCGTCAATTTTCAGGCCGGCCGTTTGCAGCGCGTACGGCGCGTTGCTGCCTTTCAGCGGCTCGATTTCCAAGTTGTCGTGCAACGGAATGGGGTAGAACACGGTTTCCAGGTCGTGGTAGCCATCCGGCCGCTTGGCGGTGACGTACAGCCCTATGTTGATCTTAGATGGGGGAAAGGAAAGCATACTTTATCTGTTTTACGTTTCAAATTTAGCATTTGCGCCCGGAACGGCCAAGGCGCGCCGGGCTTTTCCGCCCCCGCGGCCGCCCGAACGGAGCTCCATGCACACGACGAGGCGGCAGTTTCGCAGAAAATGCCGAACTTTGCGGCCATGATTTGGATCATCGTTCTGACGATATGGAGCTTTGCGCTCGTGGGATATGCCTTGCGCCGCCGCTGGCAGCCCTCGATGGACGTGCCCGTGCGCCTGCTGGTATGGCTGTTGCTGTTTCTCGTAGGCTGGGAGGTGGGAGCCGACCGTTCCCTCGTGCGTAGCTGGCGCAGCCTGGGCGCCGACGCCTTGTGCGTCACGCTTCTCACCGTGGTGAGCTGTGCTGTCGGCGCCCGCCTGTTTCTGCGCTGCGTGCGCGTGCCGGTGTGTGCGCCCCCGGCGGGTGGCCGCCGCCCGGCCGGCACGCTGTGGGCAAACGTGCGGAGCAACCTGGTGTACGTCGGTTTTTTTCTGGTGGGAGGAGCCATTAGTTTTTCATCGTGGTTTCCGCCCCTGCCGGCCGGCGCATCCTCGGTGGCCCTCTTTCTGCTGCTGGCAGCCGTGGGCTTCCACATCGGGCAGAGCGACACGCTGCGCGCCAGTCTGCGCCGGGTGGACCGCCGCCTGTTGCTGCTGCCGTTCGTCACCATCGTGTCGACGTGGGCCGGCGCGCTGCTCACGTCCATCGTCTTGCCGCACCACACGGTGGCCGAATGGCTGGCCGTCGGTTCGGGTTTTGGCTATTATTCCCTTTCGGGCATTCTCATCAGCGAGGCCATCAGTCCGGCGCTGGGCACCATAGCCATTGCCCACAACATACTGCGCGAGCTTTGCGTCCTGCTGGGAGCACCTTTTCTGGCCCGCCTGTGCGGCCCCCTGGCTCCGGTGAGCGTGGGCGGCGCCACGTCGGGCGACACGTCGCTGCCGGCCATCGCCGCTGCCAGCGGCAGCGTGTTTGTTCCCCTCTCCATCTACCACGGCGTGGCGGTCGACTTCACCGTTCCCTTTCTCGTTTCCTTTTTCTGCTCGCTCTGAGCGGCCGCGGCCGGCCCCCGACGAGCTCTGCACGCAAAGAGGCGCCGCGCCGTCTCTCTGCGCTTTCCCGGATCAGTCTGTTAGCATTACAGCGGGATGAACGGCCAATGCTCGTTATGCTCCCACGCCGTTGCCGCCGTGAAAATTTATTTTCAAGCCTGTTCGCTGCTTTTTCAAGCCGGCAACGTTCGTTTTGCTCCCGGCTCCGTGCTGTTTGACGCCGGCTCCGGCACATGGAGCCGGGAGCAAAAGGCCGGCAGACACAAAAAAATCGCCCCTGCTCTCTGTGGCAGGAGAGCAGGGGCGAGTGTATGGTTGAATATTACGTGGACGTCAGAATACGAAATGAACAAAGTCGTTGAATATGGCGTAAGCCATCAGCAGGAGCAGCAGCGACATGCCCACCATCTGGGCAATCTCCATGAAGCGGTCGCTGGGCTTGCGCCGCGTGACCACCTCGTAGAGCAGGAAGAACACATGGCCACCGTCGAGGGCCGGTATGGGCAATATGTTCATGAAAGCCAAAATCAGACTGATGAAGGCCGTGAGTTCCCAAAAGCGCTCCCAGTTCCAGGCCGTGGGGAAAAGGCTGCCGATGGCCCCGAAGCTGCCCACGCTTTGGGCGCCTTCCTTCGTGGCCAGGTATTTCAGGTCGTCCACATAGCCGCTCAGCACGTCCCAACCGTGGACAGCGCCGGCCGGGAACGACTCGAAAAAGCTGTAGCTGACGGTGCGCTGCTCGTAATCGGCCCAGGGGTTGTACCACACGAGCCCCATCATGTAATTCTCGTCGAGCTGCAAGCGCAGACTGTCGACGCTGTTGCTCCCGGCATGCTGCACGGCCACCGTGACGTTGCGCAGCGCCAGGCTGTCGGCCGGCTTGCCGGCTGCGAGCACGTCGTTCATGCGGCCGCGCAGGTCGGAAACCTCGTTCGACGTTGCAACGGGCGTACCGGCATAGGCGGTCATGCGGTCGCCCGGACGGATGCCCGCCTTATCGGCAGGCGAACCGGGCACCACGCTGTCGACAAGCGCCGGCGCAAGAGGGTAGAGGAAGGGGGGCTGCTCCTTCATCATGTCGAGCAGATTGAGCCCGCCCGGCAGGGCAAAGGTCACTTCCTTGCCATCGCGCAAAACCGTTACGGAACGGGCGTTGCTGATGTCGCGATAGACGTCGCCGATGCTTTGCGAACTGTCGAAGCGATCGAACGCGCCCACATCGGTGCGCAGGGGGATGTCGCCGTCGCGGAAGCCGAGCTGTTGCGCCGTTTCGTTGAACTTAAAGCCATATTTCATGTTCTCAATGGGCGTGTAGGTGTCGCCCCACGTAAAGAGAATCATGGCATAGATGAAGAAGGCGAGCAGAAAGTTGACCAGCACGCCGCCCACCATGATGAGCAGGCGCTGCCAGGCCGGCTTGGCCCTGAACTCCCAAGGCTTGACGGGCTGCTTCATCTGTTCGCGGTCCATCGACTCGTCTATCATGCCCGCAATCTTCACGTAGCCTCCCAGCGGCAGCCAGCCGAGCGCGTAGGTCGTGTCGCTGCGCCGGGGCTTGAACTTGGCAAGCGTGAACCACGGGTCGAAGAAAAGGCAGAACTTTTCCACGCGCACCTTGAAGAGCTTGGCGAAAAGGAAATGGCCGCCTTCGTGCAGGAGTATCAGGATGGAAAAGCAGAGGATGAGCTGTAAAGCCCGGATGAGAAATACTTCCATGTTTGGTTTCGGATGTTTATCAACGTAAATACTGTTTCATGATTTCGGCGGCCACGCTACGCGCTTCGGCATCGGTGGCAAAATAGTCGTCGAGCGTGGGCGATGCGACGCGGGCAACGCGCTGCATGGCGCGGGCTATCACTTCGGCGATGGCCGGGAAGGCGATGCGGCCCTCGCGGAAGGCTGCGTTGGCCACCTCGTTGGCCGCATTCATGACGCACGGCACGTTGCCTCCCTGCTCAGCCGCATCGTAGGCCAGCTGCAAACAGGGGAAGCGGTCGACGTCGGGCCTTTCGAACGTAAGACGGCCGAGCGAAAAGAGATCGGGGCCGTCGTTGCCCTCCAAGGGCAGCCGCTCGGGGAAGGACAGGGCATACTGGATGGGCAGACGCATGTCGGGCAGGCCGAGCTGGGCCTTGACGGCACCGTCGGCAAAACGTACAGCCGAGTGGACGATGCTCTCGGGATGGACCACCACTTCGACGTCGGAGGGACGGACGCCGAAAAGCCAGCAGGCCTCAATCATCTCGAAACCCTTGTTCATCATCGTGGCCGAGTCGATGGTTATCTTTGCGCCCATCTTCCAATTGGGGTGGCAAAGCGCTTCGGCACTGCCGACGCCGGAGAGCTGCTCCCGGCTCATCGAGCGGAACGGACCGCCCGAAGCCGTAAGCAGGATTTTGGCTATCTGGTTCCGCCCCTCGCCCACAATGCACTGGAAAATGGCGGAATGCTCGCTGTCGACGGGCAGGACGGGCACGCGGCTTTCGGCAGCCAGGCGGGTGATGACGTCGCCCGCCACAACGAGCGTTTCCTTATTGGCCAGGGCCACGGCCTTTCCGGCACGGATGGCGCTGACCGTGGGGCGGAGCCCCGAAAAACCCACCATGGCAGCCAGCACCATGTCGACGGGAGCGGCCTCTACGACCTCGCAAAGAGCTTGCGCACCGGCATAGACCTTGACGGGCATGTCGGCCAGCAGGTCACGCAGACGGTCGTATTTTTCTTCGTTGGCGATGACCACGGCGTCGGGCCGGAACTGGCGGGCCTGGGCAGCCAGGAGGTCGACGTTGTTGTTGGCCGTCAGCACATAGGCATCGAAGCGGTCGGGGTGCTGACGGATGACGTCGAGCGCCTGCGTGCCGATGGAGCCGGTGGACCCCAAGAGGGCTATCTTTTTTTTCTTCATGCGTTTAAGACTCTTGTGAAAGTTCCAGCAGTCCGTCGGGAAGGGACAGATGGAGGCTACGGCCGTGGTGGTCGAAGGCCGTAACAAAATCGGTATGGAAAGGAACGAGCCACGAACGGCCGTCGGCAGCCGTGATGGTGAGCAGCACGTTGGCCGAGCGGTCGTCGACGTCGGTTATGCTCCCCAGGCGCGTGCCGCCATCCAGGTAGACAGCATAGCCGGTAAGGACTTTCAGCGACGAAAGAGCGGGCTCGTCGTCGTCGGGGACGTGGGACAGGGGATAGAAAACCTTCGTGCCGACCAGCGAACGGGCGCGGCATTCGTCGTCGACGTGCTCAAACTTGAAAATGGCCACTTCGTTGCTCTTAAACCTGTATTCTTCCCAAAAGAAAGGAACGAAAATGCCATCAATCTGCAAGATAAGATATTCGGCATCGCCACGATCGAAAACGTCGTCGGTGAAGCGGAGCTCCACCTCGCCACTGATGCCGCGGCCCTTGGCAATATATCCTATTTGAAAAACTTCGTCGGCGTTTATCATGCTTCGCGAACAATTTTTGCCCCCAGCCGGTTCAGGCGCTGCTCGATGTGCTCGTAGCCACGGTCGATCTGCTCAACGTTGTTGATGCGGCTCGTGCCTTCGGCACTCATGGCCGCGATGAGCAAAGCGATGCCGGCACGGATGTCGGGGGAGACCATGCGGCGGGCCCGCAGCTTCATGTTGTTGTCGTGCCCGACGACGACGGCCCGGTGAGGGTCGCACAGGATAATCTGCGCGCCCATGTCGATGAGATTATCGACAAAGAAAAGACGGCTCTCGAACATTTTCTGATGAATGAGGACGGAGCCTTTGGCCTGGCAGGCAACGACGAGCAGCACGCTCAGAAGGTCGGGCGTAAGGCCGGGCCAGGGGGCGTCGGCCAAGGTCATGAAGGAACCATCGAGGAACGACTCGATTTCGTAGTGTTCCTGGCGCGGTATGAAAAGGTCATCGCCACGGCGCTCCATACGTACGCCGAGGCGGCGGAAGGCTTCGGGAATGATGCCGAGATGATCGTAGGCTACGTCCTTGATGGTGAGTCCGTCGCCGACCATGGCGGCCATGCCGATGAAGCTTCCGATCTCGATCATGTCGGGAAGTATAGTATGTGTGGCAGCATGCAGCTTCTCCACGCCGTCGATGGTGAGCAGGTTGGAGCCAATGCCACTTATGCGGGCTCCCATGCGGTTGAGCATGCGGCAGAGCTGTTGTATGTAGGGCTCGCATGCGGCGTTGTAGACGGTTGTGGTACCTTTGGCGAGAGCGGCGGCCATGACGATGTTGGCTGTGCCGGTGACCGAAGCCTCGTCGAGAAGCATGTAGGTGCCATGCAGGGCGTCGGCAGCCAGCACACAGTGGCCGGATGCCTCGTCGTAGGAAAAGTCGGCGCCGAGCTTACGGAAACCATAGAAGTGGGTGTCGAGACGGCGCCGGCCTATCTTGTCGCCACCGGGGCGGCCGACGGCCACCCGCCCGAAACGGGTCAAGAGCGGACCAAGCAGCAGGATGCTGCCGCGCAAAGCCGAGCTGCGCGTCAGGAATTCGCTCGTTTGCAGGTAGTCGAGATTGACGTGCGCTGCACGAAACGTGTAGGCCGACGGCGAACGGCGCTTCACCTCGACGCCCATGATTTGCAGCAGGCGGATGAGGTTGTTGACGTCCTGTATGTCAGGGATATTATCGATGCAAACTTCCTCGTCGGTGAGGAGAGTGGCACATATCACTTCGAGAGCCTCGTTTTTGGCTCCTTGCGGAGTGATTTCTCCCTTAAGGCGATGTCCGCCTTCGATGATGAACGATGCCATGGTGCGGGATAAAAGTCGGATGAACGGGGTGGAGTATCAAAAAGCGCGGGGCGCGCGGCCGGTCAATTGGAATAGTTGCGGCGCCCTTTGCGCGAACGATTGCCCCCACCGTTTTCAGACGGACCCAAAACGGGCATTCCCAAAGGCGCATACGTGAAATCGGGATGGATGGCCCCGTCGGTATAGCGGGCCAGGTCCTCGCTGACCTTTGCGTCCTCGATGCCGTCGCCCTTCCACTCGGCAAGATCATACTTCATGCGGTAAGCCACGATGCGCGTCAGTTCGTCACGCTCGGGCCCGGCCGGCATTTCGGCAAGCTTCTGTATGAGCTTTTCCAGCAGGTGGCCGTAGTGGCGGTAGCGGATGGGCTTGCCGGGATAGGAGAGGTGGGCCGGCTGCGGGCCCGACTCTCTTTTTTCTATTTCGCAGGGATAGTCGATATCCAGCCGATAGCCGGAGATATAAGCCAAGTGATCCCAAAGCTTGTGCTTGAAATCGGGGACGTTGCGCATCTGCGGAAAAAGATTTCCCATGACGGCAATGATGGTTTCGGCATAAGCCTGCCGCTCGGCGCGGTTCTCGATGGCGACGGCGTGTTCCACCATTTGCTGAACGAGACGGCCGTATTCGGGCAGCTTCAATTTTGCTTGACTGGTATTGTAATCCATTTGTAAATTCCGTAATGATATGTTGGCTGAAAAATCTTTCTGATTGTATCGCGGACTAATCTTTCCGTGTTTCGTGCAACAGATCTTTCGGACGTGATGCGACGAACGATTTCAGATAAAAAGGCTCGAAATATGCCACGTCGACAAACTTCTCGCGGGCCATGGCCTGCTCGGCCAAGGGGAGCATGTTGCGCGCCGACGGGTAGATGCCGTCGATGAAGCGGGCATTGGGGTGGGTGAGGGCTTCGCGACACTTGGCGGCACCGTTGCCAAAGAAATAGACCGGGTGGCGGTCGAGAAACTCGGCGTAGCTGTTGCTGTCGATAACGTCGGCCGACGTTTCGCGGACGACGGCCAGGCTGCGGTCGAAGATGGCGGAATAAACTTCCATGCGACGGGCGTCTATCATGGGGCAAAGCAATGCGTCATCGGGCAGCTCGTCGTGATATAAAAGCACCGGAACGCTCATCACTTTGAGCGTAGGGATGGCAATGAGCCTGACACCACGCCCGTAGCAGACGCCCTTGGCCGTGGAAACGCCTATGCGCAACCCTGTGTACGACCCCGGGCCGCAGCTCACCGCCACAGCGTCGAGAGGAATGGCGTGGCTGTCGGCAAAAGACAGCGCCTCGTCGACAAAAGGCGCCAGCAGCGTGGCATGACGATGCCCCTCCTCGTTTTTCCGCTCGAAAAGGCACATACCTTCCTGGCTGAGCGCCACGGAGCAGACCTGAGTGGAAGTTTCAATATGTAAAATGCAAGACATAACGCAATGTGATTAAAATAGCAGAAGGATAAAAGAGAAAAACCGGCGGCTGCGACGTATCATAGCCCAGCCATCCCTCCTTTTTATTTCCCGAAAGCCATTTTCTCGGCAGCAAAGTTAGAAAATCCCGCCGGATCGGGCAAACATTTGCCCTGAAAGCAACGGCGGAGACATGGAAATGGAAGTGGCACGCTAAAAAAGCTCCCGGCCACAACAGCAGCCGGGAGGTGTATAGATGAAGCGGAAATGGGTCAGAACGGAACGTCGGACGGAGCGGGAGCAAAAGGCATATCCGCGGGAGGAGGGGGCACCATGCCGTCGTCGACCGGCGGCAAGTCGGCCCCGTTCATCTTGGAAGAGAGCACAGCCGGGTTGTCGTTGCCGGAAGAAGGTATGACGTCGTCCTCGGGATTTTGGAAACGGGTGTATTGCCCCTTGAAGGTGAGCAGAACGTCGCCCACGGCGCCGTTACGGTGCTTGGCAATGATGATTTCGGCCATTCCGTGGAGATCGCGCCCGGCGCTGTCCTCGTATATGTGATAATACTCGGGACGATGGATGAAGCACACCATGTCGGCGTCCTGCTCGATGGCACCCGACTCGCGCAAATCGCTCAGTTGCGGACGTTTACCCTCTATACCCTCGCGGCTCTCCACGCCACGGTTGAGCTGGCTCAGGGCCAAAATGGGTATGTTGAGTTCTTTGGCCAGTCCCTTTAAGGAGCGACTGATGGTAGACACCTCCTCCTGACGGCTGCCAAAGCTCATGCCGGAAGCGTTCATGAGCTGCAAATAGTCGATCATGATGAGACGGATGCCATGCTCGCGCACCAGGCGGCGGGCCTTGGTGCGGAGCTCGAAAACAGAGAGCTGCGGCGAATCGTCGATGAAGAGCGGAGCGCCGATGAGCTCCTTGATTTTGAAGTCGAGCTGTCCCCATTCGTAGGGAGCCAGCTGGCCGCTTTTAATCTTGTCGCTCGTAATTTCGCACACGTTGGCAATCAAGCGGTTGACGAGCTGCACGTTCGACATTTCCAAAGAAAAGAACGCCACCGGCACCCGCTGGTCGACGGCAATATTCTTGGCCATGCTAAGGGCAAAGGCCGTTTTACCCATGGCGGGGCGGGCTGCCAATATGACGAGGTCGGAATTTTGCCACCCGCCGGTAATCTTGTCCAGCTTGAAGAAGCCGCTGGCTATGCCGCTCAGTCCGTCGCTGCGGGCTGCGGCCTTCTGAATCATGTCGTAGGCTTCCTGGATGACAGGGTCGATCTGCGTGTAGTCCTTATTGAGGTTCTGCTGCGATATTTCGAACAGCTTGCCTTCGGCCTCCTGCATCAGTTCGTCTACGTCCTGCGTGGCATCGAAAGCCTTCGTCTGGATGTTGCTGGTATAGGTGATGAGCTCGCGCGCCAGGGCCTTCTGGGCAATGATGCGGGCGTGGTATTCGATATGTGCCGAAGAGGCCACCATACCGCTCAACTGCGTGATGTAGAACGGGCCGCCCACTTCTTCCAGCTGGTCGGTCGATTTGAGCTGCTCGGCTACGGTGAGAATGTCCACCGGCTTCTGCTCGATGTTGAGCCGGCGGATGGCTTCGTAGATGAGTTGATGCCGATGTTCGTAAAAGCTTTCGGGCCGCAGGATTTCGCTTACTTGCGAATAGGCGTCCTTTTCAATCATCAAGGCGCCGAGGACGGCCTTTTCAAGCTCGGGGGCCTGCGGTTGCAGGTGGCCATAATCGTCGGTGGCCGGTACTTCTTTTTTTCGGTAACTGCTATTGGTCGGTTTTTTTGCCATGTTTAGTTGTTAATGAGAAGAATTCCCGTTTTCCTCTTCCGTAAAAACGCCTTCGTAACAGCCCATATCGGGGGCCCCGTCGGCAAAGCGGCTTTGCCCGTTCCGATCCGTGGGATAGTAGGTGCGCGTAATTTCGGGATCGGCCGTACCGACCGCCTGCGATGCGGACGACAGCGAGAAAGAAAACAGGAGACGGTCGAGATCGAACTCGGGCGTGAAATTTCCATCGCGGCAAACTTCGTGCTCGTCGTTGTCCCACAAGCATCCGACGATGTGCTCGTCCTCGTATTCGGGCGTGTTGAGCAGGCAATAGTGGAAAGAATAGTTGAACAGCTCGTCGCGATAGCGCTCGGAAGCGTGGCCCATGATTTCGTCGGAGGAATATCCTGTAATGATACAGTTGGCAAAATCGGCACGCTGCAAGGGAAGAGGAATGCCGTTGTCTTCGTTGAAAAACTCCAAGGCCACGCCACGACCGCCGGTGAAGGCATAAAAATTGCCTATGGTACAATGAATAAACGTGTTGTCGCCGCCATAAAGCGTCACGCAGTTGCCTCCGGCATTGGTTATCTGCGTGTTTCCCACAAAGATGCGCGACATGCGGGCATAGAGCGCGTCGCCGCTGAAATTGTGGAGAATGCTGTTTTCCACGCGGAGCTTTTCGCGCTCGGTGCCTGACGAATCGCAGCGGAGACCAAACGTGCCGCTGTGGATATCGGCATGGGATATGACGTTGCCCAAGCTCTCGGCCGTAAACTCCACGCCGCCCCATTGAGCGGGAATGCGGTCGTAGGGCTGGTCGGTAAACATGTTTCCCAAGCGGTCGCCCCGCATGAGCACGGGGTTGCCGGGTGTACCTTCGACACGGAGCGTGCCATGCACGATCAGACGGCTGTCGGGATGGAAATAGAGACGTACGCCTTCGCTGATGGTGAGCGTAGCCCCGGAAGCAACCACCAAGCTGTCGAATATCTGGTAAGGCTTGGACGAGGAGAGGGTGGTGTCGTTGGCAAGAACGCGCGCATACAGCGGCTCAACGTCCTGGCCATAGGCTGTGAGCACCACCGCCTGGCGCACGCCGCCCTCCGTCGTGAAGACCAGGTCGTCTTTCGTCTCGACCGGCTCGTCGGTCTGGTTGACGGGGGGCGTCATTTCGACGAAAACGTACATACTGTCTTTTCCTGCTATTTCAAAGCCGCTGCCGCTGCCGTTTTCGAGGAACGTTCCGTCCACGTTCACCCGAAAAGCCGACTCGGCTCCGCCTGCCAAAGATACCTCCGGCAGGCGGATGGCGTCTTCGTTGCGGTTATACACCATAAAGGTGCGCGTGTTGGCCGGCTGCCCACTGATGACCGTGTCGAAAGCCACCGTGTCGGTTGAAAAGGCGAGACGTGCCTGGGGCGATGTCGTATAGTCGTCATCGCTCATGCAAGAAACGAGGGCGCCCGGCACGACCCACATAGCCAGACCGAGCGCCCACAACGTGGAAAAGAAGCGTTTCGTCATTCCGCTTCGGGTATGTGTTTCAAGATGTCGAGCAAATGGTCCCAAACCATCTGCACCGTGGGGATGAGCAGCCGCTCTTCGGGCGAATGTACGCCGCGCAGCGTCGGCCCCACGCTGATCATGTCGAGATGAGGATATTTCTCGCTGAACAGGCCGCACTCTAACCCGGCATGAATGGCCAGAATTTTCGGTTCCTTGTGGAAAAGGCGCTCGTAGCTCTCTTTGGCGATGGCCAGGATTTCGCTCTTGGGATTCATCTTCCATCCGGGGTAGCCTTCGTTCGTAACGGCACGGGCCCCGCCCAGTTCGAAAGCCGCGCGCACGGTGGCGCTCATGTTTTCGCGGGCCGACCCGATGCTGCTGCGCTGACTGGTGGTGACGACGATGCGGTCGCCCTCTTTTCTGATGCTGGCAAGGTTCGACGACGTCTCAACCAGCCAATCTAGCTCTTGGCTCATGGCAAAAACGCCGTTGTGAACCGCCCGCAACGAAAGCAGCATGCGGCGGCAGGCGGTGCGTTCCATCGCCGAGGCCTGGGGCTCCACGCTTTCGAGCGTAAAGGCTGCGGCCGGCTCCGTCTCGGCATATTCCTCGCCCACGGCAGCATGATATAAGTTCAGGTCGACGCGCAACGTCTCCTTGAAATCCATGGGCACGGCGCATACGGCCCGCCCTTCGCGGGGAATGGCGTTGTGGAGGCCGCCGCTCTGGATGTCGACGAGGCGCAAGTCAGTTTTTTCCATCTCGTCGCACAGGAAACGTACGAGCAGCTTATTGGCGTTGGCCCGCTTCTTGTTGATGTCGTCGCCCGAGTGGCCTCCCGTCAGACCCTTCACGCCTATCTGGAAGAAATAGTAACCGGCGGGAACGGGCTCCTCGGGACAGGGAAACTCGGCCGTGGTGCGGGCCCCTCCGGCGCAGCTCACAAAGATCTGCCCCTCGTCCTCCGAGTCGAGGTTGATCAGGTAGTCGCCCTGCATGAAGCCGGGCTGCATGCCTGCCGCCCCGGTGAGGCCGGTCTCTTCGTCGCGCGTAAACACACACTCCAAGGGTCCGTGCTCGATGTCGTTGCTTTTCAGCAGGGCCATCTGCATGGCCACGCCGATGCCGTCGTCGGCCCCCAGCGTGGTGCCGCGTGCTTTCAGCCATTCGCCGTCTGTTTCCGTCTGGATGGCGTCGTTCATAAAGTCGAAATCGACGTCGGCATTCTTCTCGCACACCATGTCCATGTGGCTCTGCAAGATGACGGTGCGACGCTTCTCGCAGCCCGGCGTCGCAGGCTTGCGGATGAGCACATTTCCCGTTTCGTCTACCTTGGTTTCGAGCTTAAGCCCCTCGCCGAAAGCTTTTAGAAAAGCTATCATCTTTTCTTCCCGCTTCGAGGGGCGCGGAATGCGGTTCACCTTGGAAAAGCAATCGAACACAACACGTGGTTTCAACATTTCTTCGTCTTTCATTCTGTACACCTATTAATTATTTGTAAGCAACCGTTAAAAAAGCAGAGCCATGCCGGGATAAAAAGTTTTCGCTCGTATCTTTGCACGCGCGTTGACCCTTTCGACGCTCCTCGGCCGGCGCTACCCGCCAGTCTTGCCAAAAGACGCGGCTGCCGGCAGCAAAAATACGGAAAATATGTGGGAGACAATTTGGATATCATTGTTAATTCTTGCTATCTGCATGGTTTTTCTGTGCGTGAAAATCTTTTTCCACAAGCCCTTTGGGGCAGGCCATGTCGACGACAGCCGCGAGCTGCACCGAAGGGGCATCACCTGCTTCAACGCGCAGGATGCTGCGGCCCAACGAAAGAGCAGGCCTCGCATCAGCGAAAAACGTAGAGAGACAAATTCATTTTAAAAACTTAAAGCATCACCAATTACTACATGAAAACGAGTTTTTTTCTGAAAGCCATACAAGCCACTGCCGTCGCCTGCTGCCTCATGGGATGCGACAGTAAAAGCGAAGCCCCGGCCGCCGTCAAGAGCAACGGCCTGCCCAAAGCCGGCGCCACGCAGGGCGCCATCGCCTTCGTCGACGTCGACAGCCTGATGAGCAAATACGAGTTCAGCAAGGAATATACGCTGCAAATGACCAAAAAGCGCGACGACTACACGGCGCAGATCGAACGCAAGGGCCAGGCCCTTCAAAACAGCGCCGCCGGCTTCCAGAAAAAGCTGCAAGAAGGCAAGTTTGCCACGCAGGAAGAAGCCATGCAGGCCCAGACGGCCTTGCAGCGCCAGCAGGAAGAGCTGCAAAAGCTGCAAGAAAAGCTGACCACCTCCTTCGACGAGGAACAGATGGCTTTCAACAAGGCCCTGCGCGACAGCATCAACCATTTCCTGGCCGACTATAACCGCACGCGCAAGTTTTCCATGATATTGAGCAAGGCCGGCGACAACATCCTCTATGCCGACAAGGCGCTCGACATCACCGACGACGTCATTGCGGGGCTCAACAAGCGCTACAAGAAAAAGTAAGACGAGCGTAGCAAAAAACCAACAGAAAATTTGGCCATATCAAATATCCATCGTACTTTTGCACCCGAAAACGAAAAGGAAAGTTGCCGGAGTGATCGATCGGGGCGGACTCGAAATCCGCTGTACGGCTTGTCCGTACCGGGGGTTTGAATCCCTCACTTTCCGCAAAGACTGAAAAAAGGCTGGGACGAGCGAAAACGTTCCGGCCTTTTTTGTTTCACGCAAAGCCACAACAAAGAAAGGCCGGGGTTTCTCAATGACGAATACCCCGGCCTCATTTTTTCGGAATAATAATATTGTTCAGGTAGCGCCCTGCATCGCTTTCTCTTGCTCGCCCGGCTGTGGACGAGTGCCGAAAATGGCCGTACCGATGCGCACCATGTTGCTGCCTTCGCTAACGGCCAGAGGGTAGTCGTGGCTCATTCCCCACGAACGCAGGTTGAAAAGCGGGTCGTCGGCAAACCACCTCTCGCGCATTTCCTGGTAGAGGAGGTAGGCCCTGCGAAACTCCCCGCTCACCTGCCGGGCGTCGTCGGTGTTGGTGGCCATGCACATCAAGCCGCGCAAGCGCACATGCGTGCAGGCGCGCCAGGCGCCGTCGGCAAGAAACTGCCGCAGCTCGTCGGGCATGAAGCCGTACTTCGTAGCCTCGTCGGCCACGTGCAGCTGCAACAGACACGGCACAACGCGTCCCACGCGCACCGCCTGCTTCTCAATTTCGAGGAGAAGGGGCAGGCTGTCCACGGCATGAATGAGCGCGACGTGCGGCACCACATACTTCACGTTGCCGCGTTGCAGGTGGCCGATGAAGTGCCACTGCACGTCCTCGGGCAGCTGGGAGGCCTTGGCGCGCAGCTCCTGCGCCCGGCTTTCGCCAAAAATGCGCTGCCCCGCCTCATAGGCCTGGCGCAAGGCCTCGACCGGGTGAAACTTCGACACGGCCACCAGCTCTACCCCCGCGGGCAGTGAGCGGCGCACGGCATCGAGCCGGGCGGCAACGGGCGGCGTCATACGGCCTCCCCCTGTGCCGCGTTGCCCGCCACGTGCTCGGGCAGCGCCTCCTGGTAGCGGTAAACGTCGAGGATGGGCGTTTCGGCCACCGAGGTAATCGTGTAGTCCATCATGGAGCCCTTCATGCCCTCGTCGATGCGGCGGACGGCGGCCCGCAGGTCGGCAGCCTGCGCCAGGACGACGTGCGACGTCTTTTTCTCGGCGCCGCTCTTCTCGTCGAGCGTGACGAAGACGAGCTTGGCCTTAAACCACCGGTCGGCGCTCTCCTCCGAAGTCCAGAAAAGCTCGGCATAGCGCGCCCGCCGTATGTCGGCCACCTGAAACTCGCCCGTCATAAACGGCGCCACCTCCTCCGTTATCCGTTTTTCCGCCTCGGTAAAGTTGACGGCGTCCACCAGGAACGTGTCGGTCGTCTTCTTGACAAGCCCGTTCTCCAACGTCTTTTCATACTTCACCTTGCACTCGAACCATTCAAACATAATAATTGAGAATTGAGAATTGACAAATGAGAATTGAGGGTGGACAATTGAGACTTAATTCCCGCTCAGATAAGATATTGCGAACTGATGCTTTCGTTCTCCATGACGCGGCGTATCGTCTCGGCAAACATCGGTGCCACGCTCAGCTGCTTCACCTTGGCGCACGTGCCATGATAGGGGATGCTGTCGGTAAAGGCAATTTCGTCGAGCGCCGAAGCCTCGACGCGGCGGTCGGCCGGCCCCGACATGATGCAGTGCGACGCCACGGCCCTCACGCTGCGTGCGCCGCCTTCCATCATCAGGTCGGCCGCCTTGGTGATGGTGCCGGCCGTGTCCACGATGTCGTCCACCAGCACCACGTCCATGCCCCTCACGTCGCCGATAATCTGCATTGAGCTCACCTCGTTGGCCTTTTTCCGCGTTTTGTTGCACAGCACCAGCGGGCAGTCCAGATACTTGGCATACGTGCTGGCCCGCTTCGAGCCGCCCACGTCGGGCGTGGCCATGCACAGGTTGGGCAGGTTCAACGATTTCAGATACGGCAGCATGATGGTCGAGGCATACAGGTGGTCGACGGGCACGTCGAAAAAGCCCTGCTCCTGGTCGGCATGCAGGTCCATCGTGATGAGGCGGTCGATGCCCGCCACGCTGAGCAGGTCGGCCACGAGCTTAGCCCCGATCGACACGCGCGGCTTGTCCTTCCTGTCCTGCCGGGCCCAGCCAAAATAGGGCACAACGGCGTTGATGCTGCGCGCCGAAGCCCTTTTGGCAGCGTCCACCATCAGGAGCAGCTCCATGAGGTTGTCCGAGTTGGGAAAGGTCGACTGCACCAAAAACACGTCGCGCCCGCGGATCGACTCCTCGTAGCTCACCGAAAACTCGCCGTCGGCAAAATACGTAATAACTAGATTGCCAAGCGGGCACCCCAGCGAGCGGCATATCCTTTCAGCCAGATACCTCGACTTCGTGCCCGAAAACACCATGAATGACTTGTTGTTCATATCCATAACTCTCTTTCCTTTTTTAAAAATACAAACAAAAAAACGTTCCACACACATACACTCTCACCCCGCCGCGCGGCGCAGCTTCCTGAAATGGGCGATAAGGCCGCGAAAATCGGGCGTGCTGTACATGTTGAAGCGGTTCCATATGGCCCCCAGCACCACCGCGCCGCCAAAGCCATACCCCCTGAGGCTGCCAATGTTGTCGGCGTCGACGCCGCCCAGCGCCATCACCTTGCGGTCGATGATGCCGCGCGAGGCATATTCGCGCAGCAGCTCGGGCGGGAAGGGCGACAGATAGCCATCCTTCGAAATGCTGTCGAAAACGGGCGAGAGAATCACGTAGTCGCAAAGCCTCTTTCTGCGCTCCACCTCCTCGATGGTGTGGCACGAGCAGCTCACGTGGCCCTTGTACCCCTCGGGTATGCGCGGGTTGCGCGCGTTCAGGTGTATGCCCCCCAGGCGATATTCGTTTTTCAGGTAAAAGTGGTCGTGCGTCACGATGCGTTTCCTGTATGCCTCGGGGATGAGCGAAAGCAGGCGTTCCGAGTAGACCGGCTCGGTGCACGGCTTGCGCAGGTGCAGCAGCTCCAGCCCCTCGTCGAAGAGCGCCGTCAAGATGCGGTGCTCCTCCACGAAGAAATAAGGCGTGGTCATCAGGATGAGCTTCATTCTTTTTCAGTAGCCAAAATGGTTCCGCCCGCAAAGTTACGTAAATTTTTTAAAAGCCCGCCCCTCGCGCCGATGGGAGAGAAGAGAGGAAATTTGTGCACAACGAACCGAATGCAAAATTGACTATTGACTATTGACTTTCGCCCGCGAGTCACGCGCAGCCCAGGAGGTGCGGCATTCCTGCCGCACACAATTCACCTCGTCCACATCATCAACAATAACAGCGCAGCAAGAATGCTGCGCCTCCTATCTCCCATTCCCAGTTGGCCATTCTTATTGATTTCCTTATGTTAGGGCTACGAATATACCATAAACATGCCCAACAAGATTATCATCGGCGGAAAAGCTCCGGCAAGGTCCCTTCAAAGGTGAACGATCAATTAATTTTACAAACTCCAAAGCTCGCCTTCGGAACAGCTGTCAGCCGGCAAGACGTATGAAAAAGCCAGATTAGAGCTCCGCAAAAAGGCGCGCAAGGCTCGGCAGCTGCGGCGTTCGGGGGGCTGTTTTTTCCGCCGAGTTGCGTATAGATTTGGGCGAGCAGTGTATAGATTTTGGGCCCTCGGCACGTTTTTGGCCTGCCCCGGTCCACGAAAATCGTACACAGACGCGTCGTTTTCCCACCCACGCGGTGGCATAGCGGCCCGCAAAAACGAGCTTCAGCGACCGTTTTTCGGGGTCGACCGTGGCGTATGGGGTGAAAACGAAGAGCCCCTCGTCGTCCACAAAGGCCGAGCCACGGATTTTTTTGTTGGTTGTTTCCATACGGTTGTAAACGTTTGTAAAATTAGACAATCGCCTGACTATCACACCCGCAAAGGTCGCCATTTAATATTCAAAAAAACGATTTTTAACCACGGCTTTAACCTTTGTTGACGGCGGGGCGAAAAGTAAAAAGTAAATTTCGCTTGCAAAACAGCGAAAAACGTAAACAGCTGAAAATGAATAATATATATTCCTATATTTTTTGATTAGAATTTACTATTTACCATTTACTATTTACCAACGCGCGCCCCCTGCCCCGGGCCCCGCTGCCCCCTGCCACAGCGCCGCGGGCCGAAGCAAAAAACGCCCCCTCGGCTCGAAAAAAACGCCCCGCATGTTGTTTTTCGAAAAACCGCGGCGTATCTTTGTCTGCGTGCGAGGCTCCCCCTCCCCGCCGCCGTGCCGGCGGGGAGGGGGACTGGAAGAAACGAGATTGTTTAACCCTTTAACCCCCACTTTTTCAAACTATGGGAAGAATTGTGTACAGCGTCACGAAGCGGCGCAACCCGGCGACGGCCCAGGTGAAGTATTACCCCATCCGCGTGGGCTCGGAGCGCCTCTCGACCGACGACGTGATCGACTACATCGGCGAAAACTCGCAGGTGCCCCGCGCCGCCGTGCCCTCGGCCGTGCATGCCATCCTGAAAACCATCACCAACTTCGTCCTCAACGGCCACTCCGTGGAGCTGCCCCGCCTGGGCATCTTTTCGGCCACCATCTAGGAGCCGCAGAGCGACGCCGAGAGCGCCGAGGCCTACCGCCTGTCGAAGGACGCCAAGATTATGGTGCGCTTGCGCCCCTCGTCGTCGCTCTCGCAGGAGCTCACGTATGGCATCAGCTACGTGTCGGTGAACGAGGCTGCGGCCGAAGGCGTGTGAGAGAAAACTGAGAGAGAAACAACATTGTTGAACCATCGAAAAAAACCAACTGACTTATGGGAACGCTTAGATACAAGGTCGTGAAGCGCCGCAACCCCATGACGGCGGCCGTGAGCTACGGCCCGCGCCTCTTGCGCTACACGCTCATCAAGGCCGACGACGTGGTGGAGCGCGCCGCGCAAAACTCCAACATCGACCGCGGACTGCTGGAGGCCGCCATGGTGGGCTTTCAGGAAGCCGTGCGCAACTTCATCATGAACGGCCACAACCTGCTGCTCTTTCCGCTGGGCTCGTTTTGCGTGAGCCTGCTCTCCACCGAGGGGGCCGACACGCCCGAGGCCGTTTCGGCGCGGTAAATCAAGGGGGCCCACCTGTGGTTTCGCTCCTTGCCCACGCTCAACGGCTATAAGGCCCGGCAAAACATTCGCCTGGTGCGCATAGGCGAGGAGGAAGCCGAGGGTGGCGGCGAGGAAGAAGAGGGAGCTTAATTGACAATTGACAATTGAGAATTGATAATTGAGAATCGTCCTTCGAAAGTCAATAGTCAATAGTCACTTTCGCATCCCATTCGTTGTGCACAATTCTCAATTTTCAATTGTCCATTGTCAATTATCACCAACACCTAACATTTATTGCGCGGCGGCTGCTGGAAAAATGGGGGCTTTCTCTTGTCTGTCAGTTTGCCTTTCCGTATCTTTGCCCAGCCGGGAGAGGCAGCCTGCGGTGCTTTCGGGGCAGAGGGCGCGGGGCCGGCGTTTCCGGGCGTTGAACAAAAGTGTAAAAAAAGGAATTCGAAATTTATGGAAAACAAGGAATTGCTGGAGCTTTGCGAGGAGCGGGCCCGCGTGTGGGCGTCGTCGCCGCTCTACGACGAGAAAACAAGGCAGGCTGCGGCCGCCATGCTGGCAGCCGATGACCGGACGGAGCTGGTGGAGGCTTTCTACCGCACGTTGGAGTTTGGCACGGGCGGCCTGCGCGGCATTATGGGCGTGGGCACGAACCGCATGAACGTCTACACGGTGGGGGCTGCCACGCAGGGGCTGGCCAACTACCTGAACCGCCAGTTTGCCGGGCGCCGGGAGATTGCCGTCGTGGTGGGCCACGACAGCCGCAACAACAGCCGCCTGTTTGCCGAGACGACGGCCGCCGTCTTTTCGGCCAACGGCATCAAGGTGTATCTCTTCGACGACATGCGCCCCACGCCGGAGATGTCGTTTGCCATACGCCATCTGGGCTGCCAGAGCGGCGTGGTGGTGACGGCTTCGCACAACCCCAAGGAGTATAACGGATATAAGGCCTACTGGGAGGACGGCGCGCAGGTGCTGGCTCCGCACGACCGGGGCATCATCGAGGAGGTGAACCGCGTGAGGGTGGAGGACATCAGGTTTGAGGCCAACCCGGCTCTGATTGAGACGATCGGGAAGGAGATCGACCGCATCTACCTGGACCGGGTGCATTCGCTCTCGATCGACCCTGAGTGTATACGCCGCCAGCGCGACTTGAAGGTTGTGTACACGCCGCTGCACGGCACGGGCATGATGCTCATCCCCGACTCGTTGAAGCTGTGGGGCTTCGAGAACGTCTACACCGTGCCCGAGCAGATGGTGAAGGACGGCAACTTCCCCACCGTGGCGAGCCCCAACCCCGAGAACGGCGAGGCGCTGGCGATGGCCATCGACCTGGCTAAGAAGGTGGATGCCGACATCGTCATGGCGAGCGACCCCGACGCCGACCGCGTGGGCATGGCCTGCAAGAACAGCCGTGGCGAATGGGTGCTGGTGGACGGCAACCAGACGTGCATGATTTTCCTCTATTACATCATTATGAACCGCCAGGCCAAGGGGCAGATGAAGGGGAACGAGTTTATCGTGAAGACAATCGTGACCACGGAGCTGATTAAGAGCATTGCCGAAAAGAACCACGTGCAGATGTTCGACTGCTACACGGGCTTCAAATGGATTGCCCGCGAAATCAGGCTCCACGAGGACGAGGGCGACATGCAGTATATCGGCGGCGGCGAAGAGAGCTACGGCTTCATGGCCGAGGACTTCGTGCGCGACAAGGACGCCGTGTCGGCCTGCTCGCTGCTTGCCGAAATCTGCGCATGGGCCAAAGACCAGGGAAAAACGCTTTACGACGTGCTGATGGACATCTACGTGGAGTATGGCTATGCGCTCAACAAGACCATCAACGTGGTGAAGCCCGGCAAGACGGGGGCCGACGAAATACGCGCCATGATGGAGAACTTCCGCGGCGCCGGTGCGCCCCGCGAAATTGCGGGCTCGCCTGTTGTGTGCACGAAGGACTATCTGAAAATGGTGCAGATCGATGGCGAAGGGGGCGAGCAGCCGCTCGACATGCCCGAGCCGAGCAACGTGTTGCAGTGGTATACGGCCGACGGCACGAAGGTGAGCGTGCGTCCCTCCGGCACGGAGCCCAAAATTAAGTTTTACGTGGAGGTGAAGGGCGAAATGGCTTGTCCGAAATGTTTCGACGGGGCCCACGCCTTGGCTATGGAAAAGGTGGACGACGTGGTGAAGTCGCTGTCGCTCTGAGAGCACCTCTGAAACAAGGCTAACAAAGGCGTGCCGGGATGCGCGCTCCGGCGACGGGGCTGCGTGCTCGGGCACGCTTTTTTTAGAAAGAAAAAATGGATAAGAAACGTTGGTTCGTTTTTTGTGCCGGCCAGCTTTTATTGGAGAAGAGGGCGGACGGCTCGCTTTCCGTTCCGCTGGCAGCTCAGCCGCCGGTTCCGCTCGAAGCGTGGCACCGGCCTCATCGGTTGCCGCAGCTCGACGGCGTGCCTTGCGTGGCCGTGGGCATCGACGCGCCGGTGGTGGCGCCGGGGTGGTGCATGATGGGGCTGCGCGAAACGTTCGACGTGCTGCCGGCTCCCGTATACAACATGGCGGGCAAGGCGCGCGAGATACTCTATTGGGACGCCACGACGCGCTATTGCGGGGTGTGCGGCGCTCCGATGGAGCTGCACACGGACATATCGAAGCGCTGCACCAACTGTGGCAAGGAGGTGTGGCCGCCGCTGGCCGTGGCCATCATCGTGGCCGTGCATCGCGGCGACGATGAAATCTTGCTGGTGCAGAGCAACAAGTTCCGGGGCGATTATCTGGGCCTCGTGGCGGGCTTTGTGGAAACGGGCGAGACGCTCGAAGAGTGCCTGCGGCGCGAGGTGATGGAGGAAACGCACATCCGCGTGAAGAACATCCGCTATTTTGCCAGCCAGCCGTGGCCTTATCCCAACGGACTGATGGTGGGCTTTTCGGCAGAGTATGACGGCGGCGAACTGCGCTTGCAGCGTTCGGAGCTGAACAAGGGCGGATGGTATCGCCGCGGGGCGCTCCCGGCGATACCGGGCGAAGTGAGCCTGGCCCGCCGCCTAATAGACGCGTGGCTTGAAAACAGATTGTAGAAAAATCATGAAAAAGGAAGATAACCAAGCATTTACGCCGGAAGAGGCGGAGAGCGTGCGCCGCGACTTCAGTTATCTGCGCGCAGGTGGCTTTTTACAGCTCCCCAAAGAGACGAAAGACGCGCTTTACGCTTTCCTCGCAGAAAAGGCGGAGGGCGGCGTCCCCTTGCGCGATGCCTTCGGGCTGAATAAAATTTGCAATTCGTTGGGAGCCATGCGCCTGGCGGCCGTGGAGATTGGCCTGGGGGGCAGCGTGCTTCTTTCGCGCATGGTCTGCTCGTTGGCAACCGAGGCCCACTTGCCCCAAATCGGCCGTCTCTTCGGCCGGGAAGTGCAGCAGGGAGCAGCTGCCTTTTTCCGCGTGTGGAAATTGGCGGCCAAGGAAGAGGCCATGCGGACCGACAATTTCAGAAATCTCCTGGTGTCGCAGGCGGGCGACATGCGTGTTATCCTTCTGCTCATAGCCGACTGCGTTTACGTGATGCGCAACATCCGCGACACCGAAAACGAGGCGGCCCGGCGCACGCTCTCCACCGAAGCGGCCTGCCTCTATGCGCCCATCGCCCATAAGCTGGGGCTTTACAAGCTGAAAAGCGAACTGGAAGACTTGTCGCTGAAATACATTGAGCACGACGCCTATTATATGATTAAGGAAAAGCTCAATGCCACGAAGAAAGCCCGCGATGCCTATATTGAGCGCTTCACGGCCCCTATTAAAAAATTGCTCGACGCCGAGGGGTTGCGCTACCACATGAAGGGCCGCACGAAGAGCATCCATTCCATCTGGCAGAAGATGAAGAAGCAGCAGTGTGGCTTCGAGGGTGTGTACGACTTGTTTGCCATCCGCATCATTTTGGACGCACCCGCCGACAAGGAGAAGGAGCAGTGCTGGAAGGTTTTCAGCCTGATAACGGACCAATACGAGTCGAACCTGAAACGCCTGCGCGACTGGCTCACCGTTCCCAAGAGCAACGGCTACGAGAGCCTGCACATCACCGTGAAGGGCCCGGAAGACAAATGGGTGGAAGTGCAGATCAGAACGGAGCGCATGGACGAAATTGCCGAGCACGGCCTGGCTGCCCATTGGCGATACAAGGGCGTGAAGAGCACCGACGGCGGCATCGATGCTTGGCTGGCCGACATACGCAGCGCCTTGGAAACGGGCAACGAGAGTCTGCTGACCGAGAGTCTCAGCTCAGACCTGCATGAACGGGAGGTCTACGTCTTTACGCCCAAGGGCGACCTTTTCTGTCTGCCGCTGGGGGCCACGGTGCTCGATTTTGCCTACCACATACATTCGGCCGTCGGCAATCATTGTGTGGGCGGACGCGTCAACGGCAAAAACGTTTCGATGCGCCAGGAGCTCGGCAGCGGCGACACGGTCGAGGTTGTCACTTCGTCGACCCAGTCGCCCAAACCCGACTGGGTGAACATCGTGGTGTCGTCGCATGCCCGCTCCAAGATACGTCAGGCCGTCCGGGAGCTGCAAGCCCGCAACACGGTCATGGCCAAAGAGCTGTTGGAGCGGAAATTGAAAAACAAAAAGCTCGAATGGGACGAGGCCGTTGTCAACCAGCTTGTGAAAAAGGCCGGCTTCAAGGAGGCGGTAGAGTTTTACCGCGCCATAGGCGACGAGCGCCTGGACGTCAACGAGCTCATCGACATGTACGTAGGGCTCTTCAAGCGCGAAAACAACCTCTTGGAGCGTGCGGCCACCCGCAGCGCCGGGGAGTATAACTTCGAAACAGAAGCCGAGCAGCGTTCCGCGGGCGATACCGACGTGCTCGTCATCGACCGCAACCTGAAAGGCATCGATTTTCAGATGGCCCGCTGCTGCAATCCCGTTTATGGCGACGACGTCTTTGGCTTCGTGACGGTGAGCGGCGGCATAAAGATACACCGCACCAACTGCCCCAACGCTCCCATGCTCCGCGAGCGCTTCGGCTATCGCATCGTCAAGGCCCGTTGGGCCGGCAAGGGCGGCAGCAAATATCCCATCACGCTCAACATCGTGGGCAACGACGACCTCGGCATTGTCAACAACATTACGTCCATCATCAGCAAGGAAGAGCACATCATGTTGAGAAGCATCAACATCGACTCGAACGACGGCTTGTTTTTCGGCATATTGACGGTGCTGGTGGACGACACCGACAAGCTCGAAAAGCTGATGAAAAAGTTGCGGACGGTCAAAGGGGTCAAGGCCGTCTCGCGCACGTAGCATCATCCCCGTTGCCATGCCGGTTCCGCTTCGCCGCCTGTTGTTTTGCCTGCTGCTCGTCTTTTGCTGTTCGCACAAGGGATGGGCCGTGGCCGACGATGCGCGTGCCGACTCGGTGATGGAGCGCGTGTTTACCTACACCCGGCGCAGCAGACTGAAAGCGAGCAGCTACACCTCGCAGCTCTATGTGCGTACCCGCCTGAAGACGCGCCGCCGCGGGCGGTGGATCAAGTTTGTGCCGGGCATGTTTCCGCTGGAAAAGGGCGAGAATGTCTATTTGAGCGAGAACCACGTTGTTTACCGCTATCGCCCGCCCGGCCAGGTGGACGAGAAAGAGCTGGCTTATTACAGCACAATGCCCTATCTTCACGACTCGTCCGAACGAGTGCTCGACCGGTTCAGCCTTTCCATCTACGAACCCAACCTCTTCTCCGACCGTATCCTCTCCCCCTTGCACGAACGCAACGGTCGCTTCTACCGCTATAAGTATGTCTACTCCTACACCGAGGCTGGGCGCGTGCTTACGCGCATCCTGATACGTCCCCGCTTTCATAACACCCAGCTGGTTGCGGGCAACATCGACGTCGATTTGCAAACGGGGGCTGTCCGCCATTTCGAGTTCGACATGACGTACGACATGACTTCCATCACCCTCTCAGGCACGGTGGGGAGCGAAGGGCTGGCCACGCTTTATCCCGCGCAGATCGACATAAAAACGCGGCTCCGCCTGCTGGGCAACCGCTTGGAGGCTCATTACAGGGGAGTGGCCGGGTACGATTTCCGTGCCGTGGCCGAACCCGACACGCTTCGCAAAGCCGCCTCGCGTTACGACCAGACGGAGCTTTGCCGCCTGCGCACCGACACCACGCACATGCTCCGCAGCCGCAGCTATTTCGACGAGGCGCGCCCTTATCCCCTGTCGGCCGACGAGCAGGCCATATATGCGCGGGCCGACTCCCTTGCCGCCGTGCGCGACACGTTGCCCAAGGCCCCGGGTCGGCGCTTCCTGTCGCCGCTGGTCGAGAACATTTTGCTCGACAGCCACAAGTGGAACCTCGGGCGCAGCGGCCGGCTCGACGTGCCGGCTGTCATAACGCCGTCCATGTATCAGTGGAGCAAGGCCAAGGGGTTCTACATCCAGGCCAGCATCAATATGGACTGGCAGTATCGCGAAAAAGTGTTTTTTCAGGCTGTACCGCGTTTCGGATACAACTTTAAGCAGCGGCAGTTCTATTGGTGCGCCCCGCTGACGCTCAATCTTTCGCAGGCGCACAATGTGGCCGTCCGTTTCGAGGCGGGCAACGGCAACCACATATACAGCGCCGACCAGGCCGACGAAATACGCGACCGTCTTTCGGGCATCAGCCATTACGACTCGCTCATGCAGGTTTTCGACGCCTACGACTTTCACTATTACAAGGACTTCTATTTGCAGGGCGACGTGTCCTATGAGCCCATGCCCGGGCTGAAGCTCTCGGCCGGCCTCCGCTATCACGACCGGACGCTGCTCGGCTGGAACGAGGTGTCGCAGCAGAGCGGCATGGAGCGCAACTTGAAAAGCCTGGCGCCGCGTCTGCACGTCGACTGGACGCCCGGCCTTTATTACTACCGCGACGGCAGCCAGAAGGTGCCGCTCTATTCCCGTTGGCCCACGTTTATGCTCGATTTTGAGCGGGGCGTGCGTGCCGGAGGCTGTTCGGGCGAATATGAGCGGTGGGAGTTTGACACTATGTACAAATATAAACTCTATGCCCTGCGGGCCCTGTATTTCCGTTTTGGCTTCGGGCTTTACACCAATCGCGGTGAAGACTATTTTGTCGACTTCGACTATTTCCGCGACAACAACATGCCGACCGGATGGGAGGACGAAATGATGGGCAAGTTTCAGCTGCTCGACGCCCGCTGGTACAACGAGTCGAAATACTACGTGCGCATGAGCGGTATGTACGAGAGCCCGATGCTGCTCTTCTCGCGTATAAAATATCTGTCGCGCATCATCCAGAAGGAACGGGTCTACTGCAACCTGCTCACCGTGCGCTACCTGTTGCCTTATGCCGAAATGGGCTATGGCCTCTCGACGCATTTTTGCGATGTGGGCGTGTTCGTCGGTATGGCCAACCACACCAATGTGAGCGTCGGTGCAAAGTTCGTACTGAGGCTGTTCGACGGCTGGTAGCCGTCCGGTGCCGGCGGTTTTGCGGCGGTGCGGGCCGCTGATGGCAGGTTGTGCCGGCAGCGGGTGGGGGACAAATGAAAGAGCTCCGAAACAAATGCTTGTTTCGGAGCTCTTCGGTTTTGGTAGCGCCTACGGGAATCGAACCCGTATACCATGCGTGAGAGGCATGTATCCTAACCGTTAGATGAAAGCGCCTTGTCGTGCGGAAGCTGGGGGATTCGAACCCCCGGTACGGTTAATCCCGTACGTCAGTTTAGCAAACTGGTGGTTTCAGCCACTCACCCAAACTTCCTGTCCGCGTTTTCTCTCAAACGCGGTGCAAAGGTACGACTTTTTTTTGAACTACCAAATTTTTACGGCGTTTTTTCTGATTATTTTCTTCGCTCCCCGTTTTCCATGCTTTCCGTCGGTTCATTTGTTCGGTCGGCAGAAACGTGTATTCGAAGATTTCCCTGATGCCTGTGGCGCCGAAATAGGTGCCCGTCTGTCCCGCGATCAGAATGGGCTGGCGGAAAAAGTCGGGATGGTCGAACAGATTGAGCAGCGAGCGGTAGTTCATGCCGTCCTCGGTGAGCCTTATGGCCATGCAGCGTTCGCGGTCGGTTTCCTCCGGCCGGTCGGCTATGAACATGTTGGTGTTGGGCTTCGTCGTGGGGCAGGCAAAAACCAAGCTGCTGCGCGACGTAGACCGGGCATAACCGATGATGTAGCCTTTCACCCATACAAATTCGTCTTCGCCCAGCGTCATGGCTTGCGCCACGCTCCATATGTCGGCGCCCCCTGTCGGGTCGTCTTCGTCGGCGCCGTCGCCGCTGCCGTCGTCGGGGTCGGTGCCGGGTTCGTCCGGGGTGGGAGCGGGCGTTTCCTCATTGTTTTCTCCTTCGCTGGCGGGCAGCTCAATCTTTTCGCAGGATGTGCCGGTCAGGAGCAGGCCGGCCAGCAGTAGCAGGGCAAGTTTTTTCATGTTGTTCGGGGTTAGGGGAGCCGGGGGTCTTCTTCCTCCGTTTCGGGGTCGTACTTTCTCATGGCGCTCAGCAGGGCCGTGTTTTCGTGGGGCAGCGCGATGCCGATGCGCAGACAGTCGGCGCAGCCGTCGTATGCGGAGCAGTCCTTAACGGCAATGCCGTGGGCCGCCAGATAGCGGTAAATGCGCTTTGCCCCCTTCAGCCGGGCCAGAAAAAAGTTGGCTTCCGACGGATACACGCAGGTGCAGAACGGCAGCTGCGTAAAGGCTGCCATCACCTTGCGGCGCTCGTCGGCCACGAGGCTGTTCCATTTGAAGATGCTGTAATTGCGGCGCAACGTCTCGCGGGCCAGGCGCAGCGAGGGCGCACTGATGTTGTGGGGAGGGCGCACGCGGTCGAGCAGAGCCACCGTCTCGGGGCGGGCAAAGGCCAAGGCCACGCGCAGCCCTGCCGAAGCCCATGCCTGCGACATGGACGAAACGACGATGAGGTTGGGGTGGGCCGACGGCTGCCGGCGCAGCGAAGGGGCGGAGGAGAAGGCCAAGTACGTTTCGTCCACCACGACAAGTCCCGGAAAGGCATCGGCCGTGCGGACAATTTCTTCGGCGTCGGCCAAGTTGCCCGTCGGGTTGTTCGGCGAGCAGATAAAAATGATTTTCGAGCGCTCGTCGGCAGCTTCGAGCAGGCGGTCGGCCTGCAACTCAAACCGCGGGCCGAGGGGAACGGAGCGATAGGCCACGTCGTTGAGAGCCGCCAAGCGGGCAAAGCCTTCCGAAACGGGCGTCGGCGCGATGACATTGTCCGTTCCGGGGCGGCAGAATGTGCGCAGCAGCAGGTCGAAAATGTCCCAAGCTCCACTGCCGGCAAAGATGCACTCGGGGCGGATGCCCGTGGCCAGCGAAGCTTCGGCCAGCAGTTCGCGGCGCTCCGCGGCCGGGTAGCGGTTGTGGGGCGCGTTGTAGGGGCTTTCGTTCCGGTCGAGGCTGATGACGCCCTCAGGCCGTTGCGTTTCGGGCGAGGCGGGCAGCCGGGTGAGCAGGGCCCTGACGTTGGGGCGGATGAGTTCTTCAAGCTTCTTCATGCGTGAACAGATCGGGGTGGGGCGGCGGTGGTGCACGCGCACATGGCCGTTGCCTCCGTTTTGCCGGCTTGTGGCGCATACAGGCAGCCGTCTCCCGCGGTTAGCGGGCCGGCAGCGAAGGGCGCCCCCTGCGTCGGCTATGCAAATTTATATATAATGCCTGAAATATCGGCAAAAACGTGGTGGCATACGGCAAAAGCCGCACGTTTGCTGAGCTGCCCGACGGTGCAGGCTGCAAAGGGCAAGGCGCGCGCGTGCGGGCCGCAACGGCAACGGGCGGATGGCGGAACGGAACGCGGGGCGGCGAAAAACGGAGGGAGAAGAGCGCTTAATTGAAAGGAAACGCTTACTTTTGTGCTTATATTTTACGAACTTTACAACAAAAGAAAGCTTATGTATAGCGTAGACGAACTGAACGACCGGCTGATTGACCTCGCTTTTTCGGAGGACATCGGCGACGGCGACCACACCACCCTTTGCTGCATCCCGGCCGATGCCATGGGCAAGTCGAAACTGCTGATTAAGGAAGCAGGCGTGCTGGCCGGCATCCGCATAGCCCAGATTATCTTCCACCGTTTCGACCCCGAGCTGAAGGTGGAAGTGTTTATGGAGGACGGCGCCCGCGTCGAGCCGGGCGATGTGCCCATGGTGGTGACGGGCCGCGTGCGCAGCCTGCTGCAAACGGAGCGCCTCATGCTCAACGTCATGCAGCGCATGAGCGGCATAGCCACGATGACGGCCACCTACGTGGCGCGGCTCGAAGGCACCCGCACCCACGTGCTCGACACGCGCAAAACAACGCCCGGCATGCGCATGCTGGAAAAAGAGGCCGTAAAAATCGGCGGCGGCATGAACCACCGCATCGGCCTGTTCGACATGATATTGCTGAAAGACAACCACGTCGACTTTGCCGGAGGCATTGCCAACGCCCTGGATCGTTGCCGAACCTACCAGCAGGAAAAGGGCCTGCACCTGAAAGTGGAAATAGAAGTCCGCTCGTTCGACGAAATACGCCAGGTGCTTGAACACGGCGGGGCAGACCGCATCATGTTCGACAACTTTAGCGTGGCCGACACGCGCAAAGCCGTCGAGATGATAGGAGGACGGATGGAAACGGAGTCGAGCGGGGGCATTACGCTCGACACCATACGCGATTATGCCGAGTGTGGCGTCGACTTTGTTTCGGTCGGCGCGCTGACCCATTCGGTGAAAGGGCTCGACATGTCGTTTAAAGCCTGCTGACAAACCCGTGAAAGCAATGAACAAGAAACCGACGAAAACACGGCGGGGCATGCGGTGTGCCGCCGCCGCGCTGGCGCTGTTTATGGGTGTGGCAGCGGGCGGTGAGGCCTGTACGAGTTTTCTCGTGGGGCGGAAAGCCTCGGCCGACGGCTCGGCCTTCATCACCTATAACGCCGACGATTATGGCATGTTCGGCCGCCTGCGCTACCTCCCGGCCGGCAAGCATGCGAAGGGGACCATGCGCCGCATCGTGGACGGCGACACCAACCACTATCTGGGCGAAATACCCGAAGCCCCCGTCACCTATGCCGTGATGGGTCACATCAACGAGCACCAGGTGGCCATCACCGAAACGACGTTTGGCGGCCGCGCCGAACTGGTGGACCCCAACGGCACCATCGACTACGTGAGCCTCATGGCCATAGCCCTGCAACGCTCCAAGACGGCCCGCGAGGCCATCGGCGTGATGACCTCGCTCGTGCAGCAATACGGCTACGCAAGCAGCGGCGAGAGCTTCTCGATTGCCGACCCTGAGGAAGTGTGGATTTTGGAAATGATTGGGAAAGGAAGCAGCGAGAAAGGGGCCGTCTGGGTGGCCGTGCGCATACCCGACGACTGCATAGCCGCGCATGCCAACCAAAGCCGCATCCACCGCTTCGACCGAAAAGACACGGACAACGTGATGTATGCCAAGGACGTCATTTCGTTTGCCCGCAAGAAGGGATACTTTGACGGCCGCGACGAGGAATTTTCCTTTTCGCAGGCCTATGCGCCGGCCGACTTCTCGGCCATTCGTTTCTGCGAGGCCCGCGTGTGGAGCTTCTTCAACAAATGGGTGGACGGCATGGACCGATATGTCGACTATGCCTCGGGGCGCCACATCGGAAAGGCAGAACCCATGCCGCTCTACTTCAAGCCCAAGCGTCCGCTCTCGCTGCACGACGTGATGGTGAGCAACCGCGACCATTTCGAGGGCACGCCCTTCGACATCACCGCCGACGCCGGAGCCGGCCCCTATTCGGCACCCTACCGCCCGACGCCCCTGACGTGGGAATACGAGGGGAAAACCTATTTCAACGAGCGCCCCATCTCGACGCAACAGACGGGCTTCACGGTGGTGGCACAGGTGCGCTCCTGGCTGCCCGACGCCGTGGGCGGCGTGCTGTGGTTTGGCAACGACGACCCCAACATGGTGGCCTATACGCCCGTATATTGTGGCGGCACGGCCGTGCCCGAATGCTACAACGACCCGACGGCCGACGAAGTGACGTTTTCCTGGCGTTCGGCCTTTTGGGTGTGCAACTGGGTGGCCAATATGACCTATCCGCGCTATTCGCAGCTCTTTCCGAGCGTCGAAGCCGAGCGCGACCGGCTGGAACAGCAGTTCCTTGCCTCGCAGAAACCTGCGGAAGACCGTGCGCTGGCCCTTTACGAGCAAGACCCGGCCGGCGCCGTGCGCTATCTCGACAGCTACGCCGCAGCCTGTGCCGACACGATGCTGGCCGCCTGGAAAAAACTGGGCGAATATCTCATCGTGAAGTATAACGACCAGGCCGTTAAGCCCGAGCGGGCCGGCTGCTTTACGCGCACGCCCGACGGACTGGGCACGCCGCCCGAACGGCCGGGATTTGACGAGCGCTTCAAGCGTGCCATCATCAAGGACACAGGAGAAAAATATCTCATGCCCTGAACCAACAAAGCGTGGCTACCGCAAGCGAGCGGTGGCCACGCTTTGTTTTATGCTTTCTTCACACAGCAGACTGATATGCAGGGAAGAAAAGAAAAACAACGGGGGAAACCTTGCCATTCCAATGAATTTTAGTACTTTTGCACGCCGATTATTATCAAGTGGGCCTTTGGGCCTGCGTCTGCGTGTTAATAGTCTTTCCCGTTGGCCCGGGGAGATGGTTAGTGAATCGCAAAGAAAAAGTTTTTTAGTAGTAAAATTTTAAAAAGTCAAACAAGAGTGGACACTTTAAGTTACAAGACCATTTCTGCTAACAAAGCGACCGCCGAAAAGGAATGGGTTGTCGTTGATGCGACCGACCAGGTTCTGGGTCGTCTTTGCTCGAAAGTCGCCAAGCTGCTGCGTGGCAAGTATAAGCCCAACTATACGCCTCACGTAGACTGCGGTGACAACGTTATCATCATCAATGCCGACAAGGTGAAGCTGACGGGTAAAAAATGGACCGACCGTATTTATTATACGTACACGGGATATCCCGGCGGCCAGCGCGAGCATACGCCTGCCAGCATCATGGCCAAGCCCAATGGTGCCGACCGTCTGTTCCGTCGCGTAGTAAAGGGCATGCTGCCCAAGAACCGCCTGGGTGCCAAGCTGCTGGGCAATATGTATGTCTATGCAGGCAGCGAGCACAAGCATGAGGCTCAGACCCCGAAAGCTATTGATATCAACCTTTATAAATAAAGAAAGCAGTAATGGAAATGATAAATGCATTAGGCCGTCGTAAAAGTGCCGTTGCCCGGGTTTATCTGGCCGAGGGAACCGGCAAAATCACGATTAATAAGAGGGAACTGGCCGATTACTTCCCTTCTTCCATTTTACAGTTCGTTGTAAAACAGCCTTTGAACCTGCTGGACGTGGCCGAAAAGTATGACATCAAGGCCAACATCCAGGGTGGCGGTTTTACGGGACAGTCGCAGGCTCTTCGTCTGGCCATTGCCCGTGCGTTGGTGAAGATCAATGCCGACGACAAGAAAGCCCTTCGCGATGCAGGCTTCATCACCCGCGATTCGCGCGTTGTTGAACGTAAGAAACCGGGACGTCCCAAAGCTCGTCGTCGCTTCCAGTTCAGTAAACGTTAATATTCGGCCGTTTTACTGCTGGAAATTACGTTTAGTATCTAAACTGCCGGGACTTCCGCCCGAACTGCAAACGGAACTACCCGGTGGCTGGTTGAGAAAAGGAGCATAAAGCTCCGCAACTAAAAAAGAAAGTAAACGATTAACATCAAAAAGAAATGTCAAGAACCAATTTTGAGACTTTGTTAGAGGCAGGTTGCCACTTCGGTCACCTGAAACGCAAATGGAACCCCGCCATGGCTCCCTATATCTTCATGGAGCGCAACGGCATCCACATCATCGATCTGCACAAGACGGTTGCCAAAATCGATGAAGCCGCAGAGGCTATGAAGCAGATTGCAAAATCGGGTAAGCGTATCCTCTTTGTTGCTACTAAAAAACAAGCTAAGCAAATCGTGGCTGAGAAAGCCGCTGCGCTGAATATGCCTTACGTTACGGAACGCTGGCCGGGCGGTATGCTGACCAACTTCCCGACAATCCGCAAGGCAGTCAAGAAAATGGCCAATATCGACAAACTTACCAACGACGGTACGTTTGCCAACCTGTCGAAGCGCGAAATCCTGCAGATTTCCCGTCAGCGCGAGAAGCTGGAAAAGAACCTGGGCTCTATCGCCGATCTGACCCGCCTGCCCGCCGCACTCTTTATCGTGGACATCTGCAAGGAGCACATCGCCGTGAAAGAGGCTCATCGTCTGGGCATCCCCGTATTTGCAATGGTGGATACGAACGCCGACCCGAATGCTGTCGACTATGCCATCCCTGCTAACGACGATTCCAACAAGAGCATCGAGGTGATCATGGATGCTTGCTGCGCTGCAATCGCCGAAGGACTGGAAGAGCGCAAGGCTGAAAAGGTGGATGCCGAAGCAGCCGGCGAAGGCGCTGAGGGTAAGCCTGCCCGCAAGCGTTCGGCCAAGGCCCGCGTAGAAAATGCTCCTGCCGAACCGGCAGCCGAGACGGAGAACACGACGACCGAAGCTTAAACAAACCATACATAGAAATACAAAAACGATTATTATGGCTGTAACCATTGAAGATATCAAGAAACTGCGCGCCATGACGGGTGCCGGCTTGGGCGATTGCAAAAAAGCCCTGGCCGAAGCCAACGACGACATGGAGGCTGCCATTGAGATCATCCGCAAGAAAGGTCAGGCAGTGGCTGCAAAACGTTCGGATCGCGAAGCTTCCGAAGGTTGCGTTCTGTGCAAGGCCGAGAACGGCTTCGGTGCCATCATCGCCTTGAAATGTGAGACGGACTTCGTAGCCAAGAATGCCGATTTCGTGAAGTTGACCCAGGACATTCTGGATCTGGCCGTTGCCAACAAGTGCAAGACGCTTGACGAGGTGAAGGCTCTCCCGATGGGCAACGGAACGGTGGCCGACGCTGTGACGGATCGCAGCGGTATCACGGGTGAAAAGATGGAGCTCGACGGTTATCTGACGATCGAAAGCGACAATATTTCCTGCTACAACCACCAGAATAAGAATATGCTCTGCACGATGGTGGCTCTGAACAAGGCTGTTGATTCTCAGTATGGTCATGCCGTGGCCATGCAGGTAGCTGCCATGAATCCTATTTCGCTGGACGAAAAGGATGTACCCGAGCAGGTTCGCAAGCAGGAATTTGAAATTGCTGCCGACAAGGCCCGCGAGGAAGGTAAGCCCGAGAACATGATTGAGCGCATTGCCGAAGGACGTATGAAGAAATTCTACAAGGAGCAGTGCCTCTTGTTCCAGGAATTTATCCAGGATAGCAAGCTTTCTGTTGCCGACTACCTGAAGCAGGCCGACAAGGACTGCACGGTGGTTGCCTTCAAGCGTTTCACGCTGCGCGCAGAATAAAGAGAATATTTCTGATAGGACAATAGGGGAGTGGGCCGACAAAAATTGTCGGCCCACTCCTTTTATGTGGTAGCATTTCTTCTTATTTTCTCAAATGTGAAAGCTCAAAATAGCTGGCAGAAGGCGAGTGCTTTGATGGGGAAGAGTAAGGATACAAAAAGGGCCGTCGGATTTTCTGCTCCCGGCGGCCCTTTCGTTTCATTTCATTTCGTTTGCTTCTTTCATGTCAATCTCTTCTCCCTTCGAGTTGTAGAAAATGTATTGGAGAAAAGCCAGTTTTTGGTTGGGAATAATCTTGATGCCCCAACCATATTTAAGCTGCCATTTGTGCTTAAGGGAAATAACGCCCTGGTTGATGTAAGCAGCAACGAAAGGATGTACGTGAAGTCGGAATTTGTGAATACCTAAATTGTTTACAAGAAAGTCGATCTTCTTTTCAAGCGTATCTGTAAAGAGAATGCTCGATTTGATGTGGCCCGTACCTCCACAAGTGGGGCAGTCCTCCTCGACGTTGACGTCCATGGCCGGCCGAACTCTCTGCCGCGTAATTTGCATAAGCCCGAACTTACTAAGTGGCAGTATGTTATGGCGGGCTCTGTCCTTCTGCATGTTCTGGCACATCCGTTCGTAAAGCTTCTGACGGTTTTCAGCCAGATTCATGTCGATAAAGTCAACAACAATAATACCGCCCATGTCTCTCAGGCGCAGTTGGCGGGCCAGTTCGTCCGCGGCGCCGAGATTAACATCCAAGGCGTTGACTTCTTGCCCCTCCAAAGATTTGGAACGGTTGCCGCTGTTTATGTCGACGACGTGGAGCGCTTCGGTATGCTCAATGATCATGTAAGCGCCATGCTTGTATGTGACAGTGCGGCCGAAAGAAGTTTTAATTTGTTTGGTAACAGAGAAATTGTCGAAGATAGGTACCTGACCCTTGTAGAGCTTGACAATGTGTTTCCTCTCGGGAGCAATGAGGCTGACGTAGTCATGTATCTCATTGTAGACCGTTTGGTCGTTTACGTAGATGTTTTCGTAAGAAGGGTTGAAAAGATCGCGGAGCAAGGCAACGGCACGGCTGGTTTCTTCGTAGGCAAGGGTAGGGACCTGCTTGGCATGCATGATTTTTGCTACGGCATCTTCCCATCGTTTGAGAAGAATGCCCAATTCCATGTCAAGTTCGGGTACGCGCTTGTTTTCTGCGACGGTTCTGATGATAACTCCGAACCCTTTGGGCTTAATGCTTTGGATTAGCTGTTTAAGACGCGCGCGTTCAGCGTTGCTTTTGATCTTTGATGATACAGAAACCTTGTCGCCAAAAGGAATAAGTACCAGGTACCTGCCGGCAAATGATAATTCGCAGGTAAGCCGAGGTCCTTTGGTAGAGATAGGTTCTTTTACTATTTGCACCAAAACCTCTTGGCCAACTTTCAAAGTGTTCTGTATGCTTCCTCCTTTTTCCAGTTCGGGCTGGGCAGGAACTTTTGAGATGGAAAGATTTTTTCTCTTTTCATCTCCAATAAGTTGCAGGAATTTTTCTACGGTATTAAAGTGCGTTCCCAAGTCAAGATAGTGGAGAAACGCATCTTTCTCGTATCCGACGTTCACGAAGCAGGCATTTAGTCCGGTCATGATTTTTCTGACCTTGGCCAAATAGATATTTCCCACTGAAAAGTGCTCAGCTCGCCCTTCTTGCTGGAATTCAACCAGTCTTTTGTCTTCAAGAAGAGCGATGGAAATGTCTTTAGGCTGGACGTCTACGATTACTTCGCTTGTCATGTTCTTTTTACTTTAAACTAAGAACAAACCTGAAAGCAATTCTTCAAGTTTGTTCTTAGTAGAGATTTGATTCCGTACGATTATTTGCTCTTATGACGGTTCTTTCTCAATCTCTTTTTACGTTTGTGAGTAGACATCTTGTGTCTTTTTTTCTTCTTACCGCTAGGCATAGTCTTAAGTTTTATGTTAGTTATTTGAGTTTAGAAATAGCGTTCGTAAAAGTTTTGGCAGGCTTAAAGGAAGGGATGTTATGTTCCGGTATGATGATTGTCGTATTCTTTGAAATGTTTCTTGCGGTCTTTTGAGCTCTCTTTTTCAGAATGAAGCTTCCAAAACCACGTAAATAAACATTTTCCTCTCTAACGAGTGAATCTTTTACCGTCTCCATAAAAGCTTCTACCGTTGCGAGTGCTGTTGTTTTGTCAACACCCGTCTTCTTTGATATCTCATTAACGATTTCTGCTTTCGTCATCTTATCCAATTCATTTGTGATACATAAATCTCAAAAACTCTGCAAAGATATAATTTTCAGCTGATTTGAGAAAATATGTAGGGCATTTTGTGCCGTTTTCAGCCTGATAAGGTTCATTTGCATCAATGGATAGGAATTTTCTTAATGCGGTTGATATGCCGTCCGCCCTCGAAATCAGTATTAAAAAACTCGTCCATGATTTTAGTGGCGGTTTGCTCGTTGATATAACGCCCCGGCATTACAAGCACATTGGCATCATTATGCAATCTTGTCATGTGGGCAATCTCGGGAGTCCAGCAAAGTGCTGCACGGACGTTGGAATGTTTGTTTAGAGCCATGCTGATGCCTTCGCCGGTGCCACAAATGCCGATGCCACACGTGCAATCGTTTTTGGCCAGCATTTCTGCCAACTTGTGGGCGTAGTCTGGATAGTCACAACTTTCTTCATTGTAGCAGCCATAGTCTATATATTTAATATGGTGTGCGTCCAGATACTTTATCACGTGTTGTTTCAGCGCAAACCCGGCATGATCAGAAGCTAAGCCAACTATTCTTTCCATTTGTGTTTATGCATTTAGATATTCCAAGACTTCATTGTAAATGTTCTCAGGCGTAAATCCTAATTTTTCTTCCAGAACTTTGAATGGAGCGGAAAAGCCAAAACTATTCATGCCATAAATCTTTCCTTGCTTGCCAACTAAACCCTCGAAGGTAGCGGGGAGCCCGGCTGTAAGAGCAAATACTTTGCAATTATTGGGAAGAATGCTTTCTTGGTACTCCATTGATTGTTGTTTGAAGAGACCTTCGGACGGGCAGCTGACAACTTTCGCTTTTATACCTTTCTCTTTCAGCATTTTTTCAACGCTAACAAGCGTGGATACTTCGGATCCCGATGCTAATAAGACTATATCGGGATTTTTTTCTTCAATAACAGCGTATGCCCCTTTGTTAACCGAAGAGTAGTTGGTTCCTTCTGGTAAGTTGTTGACATTTTGTCGACTGAAAATGAGAGCAGTTGGTGTTTGCGTATTTTCCATCGCAAGTTTCCAACATTCTGTAACTTCCCGAACATCGGCAGGTCTTAATACCAAGACAGAATCGCGTCCGCTGTGGTTTTTAAGTTTTTCCATTAAGCGTATTTGTGCTTCCTGCTCGATGGGTTCGTGGGTTGGACCGTCTTCTCCGACACGGAAACTGTCATGTGTCCATATGAACTTAACGGGAAGTTCCATTAAGGCAGCCATGCGTATAGCCGGTTTCATGTAATCGGAGAATACAAAGAAAGTTCCCATGGCTGTAATTATTCCTCCATGCAATGTCATGCCTATACAAATACATGCCATGGTAAGTTCAGATACGCCGGCTTGAATAAATCCGCCGGAGAAGTCACCTTTTTGGATTACAGTCGTATGGGTTAAAAAGCCATCGGTTTTATCTGAATTGCACAAGTCAGCAGATGCCACTATCATATTTTTGACGTGAGCTGATAGCAGAGCAAGGCAGTTTGAAGACCCGTTACGCGTCGGAGCATTGCTTTTTTGCGCAATTTCACTCCAAGGTAACTGAGGTAATTTATTATCAAACCAGTCTTTTAATTGTTGAGCGCGATCTGGATGCAGAGTTTCCCATGTTTTTTCCTCTTCACGTCGCTTTGCAACGATTTCTTTTAATTCTTTTCTTCTTCTGGCATATAGTTCTTGTACTTCATCATATATGATGAACGGATCATCAGGATTTCCACCGAGATTTTTGATTGTATTGATGTAAGCATCCCCACCGAGTGGAGCACCATGCGTTCCGCAATCATGCTCATAGCTGGACCCGTCGGCCTTTACGCAACCTTTGCCCATTACGCAATGACCTATGATTAGGGTAGGGCGGTCTTTTTCAGCAATAGCAGTTTTAAGAGCGCTGCGAATTTCATCGCAATTGTTACCGTCTATTTCAATGACATTCCAATTCCAAGCTTTATATTTAAGGCCTGTGTCTTCGCTTATTACTTCTCTTGTTTCTGTGCTTAGCTGAATTTCGTTCGCATCAAAGAACATGATGAGATTGTTCAGTCCTAAATGTCCCGCAATTCTGCCGGCTCCTTGCGAGATTTCCTCTTGGATGCCGCCGTCGCTTATATACGTGAAAATCTTTTCTTTCAAGAAAGAGGTGTTTCCCGTTCTTGCATATAATGCTTTGGCTGCAATTGCAGCTCCTACGGCGTATGTATGGCCTTGACCTAGTGGTCCAGAAGTATTTTCAATGCGGCGTAAAATGTTCAGTTCGGGGTGCCCGGGAGTTGATGATTTCCACTGACGGAAGTTTTTAAGTTCGTCAATTGTATAGTCTCCCGTTAAAGCTAATTGTGCATATAGCATCGGAGACATATGTCCCGGATCTAGGAAAAATCGATCTCGGTAAATCCATGTGGGATCGTCTGGATCGTATGTTAAGAATTCGGAGAAGAGCACATTGATGAAGTCTGCACCGCCCATGGCGCCACCCGGGTGGCCTGAATGCGCTTTTTCTACCATAGAAGCAGCCAATATGCGAATATTGTTTGCTGCGAGTTCCATCAGTTCTTTATTTTCCATTTTTATATCAGTCATTTTACTGCAAAGTTAGCGTAAAAAAATGGTTTCATATATTATTCTGAATTTTGTTTCAATGTTTATACCGTAATCACGGTGGCAAAAAACTCTATTAAACATAATATATATTACCATTCGGCGGATAATTCTGTTATGCTGGGAGAAAAATTGTATTACAAGGGAGGAAATTGCTTTGTTCCGAGGAAAATTGTATCTTTGCACCTTGAAAAGGAAAATCTAAATATTTACAGACAATGGCACATCCTAAAAGAAGACAATCTAAAACGAGAACATTAAAGCGCAGAACCCATGATAAGGCCGTAGCTCCGACGTTGGCAATTTGTCCGAATTGCGGCGGATGGCATATCTATCATACAGTTTGTCCTACCTGCGGCTATTACAGAGGAAAACTCGCTGTAGAAAAAGAAGTAATGGAATAAAAAGGCTTACGTAGGCCTGATTTTCTGTTTCTTCAAGAATAAAAATTATGGAAAGACTTAATGCAATTATAACAGGAGTCGGTGGCTATGTTCCCGAGTATGTCCTTAATAATGAGGAGCTGTCTCGGATGGTTGATACCAATGACGAGTGGATTATGACGCGCATTGGTATCAAGGAAAGACGTATTCTCAATGAGGAAGGCTTAGGAACGAGCTATTTGGCGAGGAAAGCTGTGAAGCAGCTTCTGGAAAAAACAAATACCGACCCGCAGGAGATTGATTGCTTGATAGTCGCAACGTCCACGCCTGACTACCATTTCCCGTCTACATCGTCCATCGTCTTAGGACGACTGGGCATGAAGAATGCTTTTGCCATTGATATGCAGGCAGCATGCAGCGGATTCCTTTTTGCCATGGATCTTGCAGCCGGTATGGTGCAATGCGGCCGATATAAAAAAGTCGTAGTTTGCGGAGCAGACAAGATGTCGAGCGTCGTAGACTATACCGATCGTGCAACCTGCCCTATTTTTGGCGATGGAGCAGCCGCAGTGTTGGTTGAGCCGTCAGAAGAAGATTTAGGCTGGAAAGATTCTTATTTGAGAACAGATGGTAAAGGTCTTCCGTTCCTTTGTATAAAGGCCGGTGGCTCCGTATGTAATCCATCCTACTTTACAATTGACCACCGAATGCACTATCTTCACCAGGAAGGGCGTTCTGTTTTCAAATTCGCCGTGACTAACATGAGCGACGCAAGTGCGATCGTAGCCGAGCGTAACGGGCTCAATAAAGACAATATTGCGTGGATCATTCCCCACCAGGCTAACGTCCGTATCATTGAGGCTGTTGCCAATCGCTTGGAAGTTTCCATGGATAAGGTAATGCTGAACATTCAGCGCTACGGCAATACTTCCGCAGGAACGCTTCCGCTCGCTCTTTGGGATTACGAGAAACAGCTTAAGAAAGGTGATAATTTGATACTTACTGCTTTCGGTGCCGGCTTTACCTGGGGCGCTGCCTATTTGAAATGGGCGTATGACGGCGGTAAGTAAAAAAAGTTCTTTTCATAGGGAACAATCATTAAGATCAAATTAGTTGAAAGAACGCATCCCGCAATCTATTTGCCCGATGCGTTCTTTTACCTAATAATACAAAGCACAAAAATCTGTTTCTAAGAATATGGCGCACAAGGCTGGTTTCGTAAATATTGTGGGCAACCCGAATGTCGGTAAATCAACGTTAATGAACCTTTTGGTCGGTGAGCGTATTTCAATTGCCACCTTTAAGGCTCAAACCACCCGGCATCGCATTATGGGCATCATTAATACAGACGACGCTCAAATTGTGTTTTCCGATACCCCCGGAGTTTTAAAGCCCAACTACAAGCTGCAAGAGTCCATGTTGGCTTTTTCCGAATCGGCATTAAAGGATGCTGATGTCCTTTTGTACGTGACGGACGTTGTTGAAAAGATTGATAAGAACAGCGACTTTCTGGAAAAAGTGGGCAAAATGGACGTGCCGGTTCTTGTGCTGATTAATAAGATCGATCTTTCCAATCAAAAAGAGCTGGAAACGCTTGTTGCCGAGTGGAACTCCCTGTTACCAAAGGCCGAAATCTATCCCATCTCGGCCAAAGCCAAGTTTAATGTCGACCACGTGCTTAATCGCATCAAGTCGCTTCTGCCCGATTCTCCGCCCTACTTTGATAAGGACCAATGGACGGACAAACCAGCCCGTTTCTTTGTGACAGAAATCATTAGAGAGAAAATTCTGCTCTATTACAGCAAGGAAATCCCCTACTCCGTCGAGGTCGTGGTCGACAGTTTTAAGGAGGCGGAGAAGAGCATTCACATAAATGCCGTTATCAACGTTGAGCGCGAAAGTCAGAAAGGAATCATCATCGGTCATCGGGGCGTTGCCTTGAAGAAGGTGGCAACCGAAGCCCGCAAATCGTTGGAGAAATTTTTCGGAAAGAGTATATATTTGGAGATATTCGTCAAAGTAGATAAGAACTGGCGGGATTCTGCCCGTCGTCTCGAAGCATACGGATATCAGCCGGAGTGATAAATAGAACAGAAAAGAAGAAACCCTGCCGGCCTGCTGTCGGCGAAGTTTATCAAGAGATATGGGAAATTTAGTAGCTATTGTCGGGCGTCCCAACGTTGGGAAATCCACGCTTTTCAACCGTCTTACCGGCACGCGACAAGCCATTGTGAGCGAAGAGGCCGGAACAACGCGCGACCGTCAGTATGGAAAATGTGAGTGGTGTGGAAAGGAATTTTCTATAGTCGATACCGGCGGATGGATTGTCAAGTCCGACGACGTGTTTGAAGAGGAGATACGCAAGCAGGTGCTCATTGCAACCGAAGAAGCCGACATCATACTTTTCGTTGTCGACATAAAAAATGGCGTCACCGACCTTGACACTGAAGTGGCCTCTATTCTTCGCAGGAGCAAGGTGCCTGTGCTGTTGTGTGCCAACAAAACCGACAACAACGAGGACCGATACAGTGCGGCTGAGTTCTATTCGTTGGGCTTGGGCGACCCTTATTGCATTTCTGCGGCCACAGGCAGCGGAACGGGTGAGCTGCTCGATGTGATTCTCGACATGCTGAAAAAGAACACGACGGCCGACGACAGCGAAAGCACCCTGCCCCGTTTCTCCGTCGTGGGACGTCCCAACGCCGGCAAGAGCAGCCTGATCAATTCCTTCATCGGCGAGGACCGCAACATCGTTACAGATATCGCCGGCACCACCCGCGACAGCATCCTGACGCGTTTCAACAAGTTTGGCTTCGATTTCTATCTGGTCGACACGGCCGGTATCCGCAAGAAGAACAAAATCTCCGAGGATTTGGAGTTTTATTCCGTCATGCGCTCCATAAGGGCCATCGAGCACTCCGACGTCTGCATTCTTCTCATCGATGCAACGAGAGGTGTAGAGGCGCAGGACATGAATATCGTCCAAATCATTCAGCGCAACAACAAGAGCCTGGTCGTTGTGGTCAACAAGTGGGATCTTGTGGAGGACAAAACCAACGATGTCATCGCCCGCTACGAGCAGGCCATTCGCAGCCGCATGGCTCCGTTCTCCGATTTTCCCATCATTTTCGCTTCGGCGCTTACTAAGCAGCGCATCTTCAAGGTCTTGGAGGCAGCCAATGCCGTTTATGCCAATCGGAAATCGCGCATCAGCACGTCCAAGCTCAACGAAGAGATGCTTCCCATCATCGAAAACTATCCCCCACCCTCGATGAAGGGAAAATACATCAAGATAAAGTATTGCTCGCAGCTTCCGAACACGCAGATTCCTTCTTTCGTGTTCTACGCCAACCTGCCGCAGTATGTAAAGGAGCCGTACAAGCGTTTCTTGGAGAATAAGATCCGCGAGAAGTGGAATTTCTGCGGAACGCCCATCAACATCTTCATACGTCAGAAGTAGCCGGCATGAGGAGGTTTCCCGTTTCGTTCGTCATCGTGTGCTTGCTTCTGGTGCAGTCGTGCCACAGCGACGACAAAACGTCCGATGCTGGCGCGCCGCAGCTGCCCACCCACGAGGAAATTTGCGCCTGCTACGGCCTTTATCTTCAAGGCGACTATGCAGGCTACGTGGCTGCCATGCAGTCGTGCGATGGCAAGACGCCGGCCTACCGCAAGCAGATGGTCCATCTGCTCAAGCAGCATGCAAAGCTCTCGGCCGATAGGAACGGCAAGGTTCTCTCCGTGCGTGTCAACCGCATTGAGCCGCATGACGGCGGCCGCATGCTCAACGTTTTTCTCATCACGCAATACGAGGACGGCACCAACGAGGAAATACTCCTCCCCATGGTCTACGACGGTAGCCGTTGGCGGTTGCAGTGATTTTTTTGAAAGATGGCCGGCGGCCTGTGTCCCTTCTACGGGTGCAGGCCGCCGGCTTTATTTGTTTCATGGCCGTCGTTTCAGGCCATGTGTACGTCTTCCAGGTTTACCAGTCCGTTTACGATGGCATAAATGGTCAGCCCGGCCACCGAGTGGATGCTGAGCTTGCGCGAAATGTTTTTCCTGTGCGTCAGTACGGTGTTTATCGAGATAAACAGCTTGTCGGCAATTTCCTTGTTCGTCATGCCGCGCACGATGCAGCCCACAATTTCTTTTTCTCTCTCCGACAGCGTTTCCTGCCCTTCGTTCCGCTCTGCTTCCTTGCCGGTTGCTTCGCCGGTTCCTGCTGCCACCTTGCTTTCCAGCAGTTGCACGGCCGGCACGAACAGGCAGTTTTCCAGTTCGCAGTGGGTGTGCAGGTCGGCTTCGCAGTTGAAAATGTCGAACAGCACCGTGTTGAGCAGTTCCACGTTGTCGCGCGGAGCGTAATATTTGATGATAATGTTTTTCAGCTCTTGCAGCTTTTTGTCGATGCTCTCGTGGCCTTTCAGAAACTGGGCTATTTCAAAGTTGGCCGGCCGCTGGCCTTCCAGCAGGCGGTTGACGTATGAAAATATCTTGCGGTTTTCATATTCCATGTGCTTGCGCACCTCGCCCATATACTCGTCGTAAAATTTCAGTATCAGGTAAGCCACCTCGTTCTTCTCCGAGCAGTCGATTGCTTCGAGCAGCTTGCGGCGGATGGCCGGCAACTGAAAGTCGAGAAAGTAGCTGTGGGCCTGCCGCAGGTAGGCAATGAGCGCTGCCACCGACACCTCGTCGGTATAATAGTCGGCCGTGTCGGCACCGTTCTTCATATAGTTGGCCACGGCCAGGAACGTTGTGGTGTCCACGCCGTTTTCGCTGCACACCTCCTTGACGGTTTTTTCGCCGAAGCCGAGGGGGATGCCAAAGCGGCTCATCATTTGCAGCAGATGATATTCGTCGCAAATGACGTCGCACATTCTGTCTGTATCCTTATAATTGGCGGACATTTTGTAGAACACTTGTTAAAAGCGCTACAAAGGAAAGTATTTTCCCCCGACTTGCCGCTCACTACATTTGGGTATTTTCCGCTTACGACGGGTGATTTTTGCCTGCGGCTGCCGGCTCACGTCCCGTTACTGTGGCCGTGTGTGGTTTTTTCATTCGATGGGGAGCGTCAGATAGCCTTTGGCCAGGGCTCTCAGGACGAGGTCGGTAGCATTGCGCGCGCCGAATTTCTGCATCAGGTTCTTGCGGTGTGTTTCCACGGTATTTTCTGAGATAAAGAGCAGGTGCGAAATTTCCACCGTGCTGTATCCCTTTGCCATGGCCCGCAGCACGTCCAGCTCGCGCGGCGACGGCGTTTCGGCTGCGGCGGCCGTTCCGTTTTCCGTGCGGTCCATTTTGTGGAGCAGCTTTTCAAACTTGGGGCAGAAATATTTTTCGCCGGCTGCGGCGGCCGTCACGGCGCGCAGCACATGGCCGGGGTCCGACGTCTTGAACACCACGCCGTCTACCCTAGCTTCGGCCAGCCGCCTGATGGTCCATATTTCCTCGTGCATCGTGTTCACCACGATTTTTGCCTGAGGCTGCTGGCAGCGTATGGCGTCGACGAGGGCCAGGCCGTCCATGTCGGGCAGCTCCACGTCGAGCAGGTAGATGTCGAACGTCTGTCGGGCCATTTTTTCCAGCAGTTCGTGCCCCGTGCGCACCGCTTCGATGTGGCGGATAGCCGGCAAACCGCCGAGCAGGCTCTTCAATCCTTCGAGCACCAGCGAATGATCGTCAACGACGACGGCGTTCAGGCACGCCTCTTCGTTTTTCATATTCTTCTCCACAGTTGCAAAATTATGAAAAAGCAGGCGCGCCGCGCTCACGGGTTTCCGTGATTTTATGCCAGGTCTGTCAGGAAGAGCAAGGTGCTTCCCCGTTCTGTGCGGGTCAGCTGCATACTGCCGCCCACGGCTTCGGCCCGTTTTTTCATGGTGCGCAGGCCGATGCCGCGGCGGCTTCCTTCTGCACCGCGTCCGTCGTCGCTCACGCTCAGGGCCAGCCTTCCGTTTTCCAGGTGCAGGCCGACGTCGATGCGCGTGGCGCCGGCATGCTTCATGGCGTTGCCCACCGCTTCCTGCACGATGCGATACACTTCCAGGGCCGTCGCCGGAGCTATGCGTTCAAAGGCGTAGGGCCTTTCCGCGTACGACGAGTAGCCGATGCTGCATGCGCTCCCTTCGCCCGCGGCATGCAGATAGTCGGCGAGCACTTCGTCGAGCGACGCTTCGCGAAACTCCGGCGGCAGCAGTTCGTGCGACACTCTGCGCACGCTTTCGCGCGTTTTTTCCAACATCTCGCGCCACTTTCCGCCCTCGCCTGTGGCGGCTCTCATCTGCATCTCGATGGCCAGCAGGTCGTTGCAGATGCCGTCGTGCAGCTCGGCCGAGAGGCGTGCCCGTTCGTTTTCCAATCCTTCGATATAACGCCCCGTCAGCCGCTTTGTCGTGTCGTGCCGCAGCTGCATATATTCTTTTTCGCTCAGTTCGGCCCGCAGCCGTTCGCGGGCTGTGCGCGTTCGTTGGCGTTGGAAAAAGAAAACGAAAGCCGCCACGCATGCGGCAAAGGCTCCGCCCGTTGCGCCCATGCGCAGGCGGTAGGCCGCCAGTTCGGCTGCACGTTGTGCCCTTTCTTCGGCCAGCGCCAGCTCCTTTTCGCGCGTTTCGTAGCGCACGGCCAGTTCGCGCAGGCTTTCGGCCTTTTCTTTTTCGTAGAGGGTGTCGCGCACGCTGCCGGCCCGGGCCAGCGTTTCGTAGGCCAGCCGGTAGTTGCCCAGGTGGGCATAAGCCTCGTGCATGTTGTTGTAGAAGTCGTAAACGATGAAGGGAAAGCCGTTTATTCCCGGCAAAGCCAGCGCTTCATGGCCGGTAGCGATGGCCTGGCGATAGCGGCCTGCGTTCATCTCGCTCACAAAGCGCAGCTGATAATACATGGCGCGCGCCGTTACCGACTCTACATGCGGCAGCAGCGCTTCGGCCCGCCGCTCGCAGCGGGCGGCCTCCTCTTCCTGTCCGGTTGTGCGCAGCACGTAGGCCAGATACGAGCGGGCTCCAAGGGCTGTTTCATAGTTGTCCGCCCTTTCGGCCAGCACAGCGGCTTTGCTGAAACCGCGTGCAGCGGCTTCCGGCTCCCCGCACATCAGAAACACCGATGCCGTGCCCATGTGGATGCCCGCCAAGGCCGGTGCGTCCGGGCAGCGGGCGGCCCACGCCTCGCTTTTGCGGGCGCAGTTGGTGGCTTGCGCCTTGTTCTGCATGTCGACGTGCAGCGTGGCCAGATTCATATAGAGCGTGGCAACAGCTTCGCAGGCCTGCGCGTCGGTTGTGCGGACAAACGCCGGCGTCACAACCAGGCGGAGCGCTTCGTCGTAGCTCTTCAAGGCCTCTTCCAGTTTGCCCTGCGAGCGCAGATAGACGCCGAGCGCGCTTCCGGCCCCGACGAGGGCCGTCGTGTCGTGTTGCGTCGCGGCGCGTGCCTGCATGCAGCGGGCCACGGTGATGGCCGAGTCGGTCTTTCCCTGTGCATGGAGCGCGTTGGCCAGCGATTGCAGGCGTTGCGTCTCGCCGTCGGCCAGAGCGGGCAGGGTCGGCAGCATGGCTGCCAATATAATGAAGAGCAAGCGGTGTTTCATAGCATGAGCGTGCAATGTTATTCCGTTGCAATATAAGGATTTTATTTCACAACGCTTCCATTTTGCGTCTCTTCTTTTCATTTTGCGCATTTCGTGGCTTCCAATGTCTATTTCCCGGCCCGAAAAAGTTTTATATAGCCGGCATAAAAATTTTTGCCGCCTGCATGACGGTCTGTTGCAGACGGCATATTGTTTACGATGTTTCGATTCCCCAGGCAGCCTCGGTTAAAGTTTCACCAAGACAGGATGCGGCTCGGCCAAGTCTATGGAAAAGCGAGCTTTTCCTTGCCTTGGCGCTCGCCTTTCACTATCTTTGCCACCAAATAACGGAGAAAAGAAATGAACAACGGTTTTGTAAAGGTGGCGGCAGCCATGCCGCGCGTGCGGGTGGCCGACTGCGCCTACAACACGGACAGCATCATGAACCTGATGGCGCAGGCAGAAGGCCAAGGCGTCGAAATCATTTGTTTCCCAGAGCTTTGCGTCACGGCATACACCTGCCAGGACTTGTTTCAGCAGCAGCTCCTGCTGGAAGAAGCCGAGTCGTCGTTGCTGAAGCTCATGGAGTTTAGCCACAATCTGGCCATCACGGCCATCGTGGGCGTTCCGCTAGCCTACGAAGGCGTATTGCTCAACTGTGCCGCCGTTATCCACCGCGGCAAGGTGACGGGCGTTGTTCCGAAAACCTATTTGCCCAACTATAAGGAGTTTTACGAGCAGCGCTGGTTCGCCTCGGCCACGTCGTTGCACGAGGGCAGCCTCTTGAAGTTCTGCGGGCAGTGCGTCCCCATCGGCAGCCGTCTGCTGTTCGAGATGGCCCATTGCACCTTCGGCATCGAAATATGCGAAGACCTGTGGGCGCCCATACCGCCCAGCAGCGGGCTCGCGCTCGCAGGGGCCGACATCGTTTTCAACCTCAGCGCAAGCAACGACCTAGTGGGCAAGGACCGCTACGTCCACGGGCTCGTCGAGGGCCAGAGCGCGCGTTGCATCGCCGGCTACGTTTATACGTCGTGCGGCTTTGGCGAGAGCACGCAGGACGTCGTGTTCGGCGGAAAGGCCTGCATAGCAGAAAACGGCCGCATGCTGGCTGAGGGCAAGCGCTTTGCCACCGAAGAGCAACTGGTGGTGAGCGAAATCGACGTGGAGCGCCTCCGCCTCGAACGGCGGGCCAACACCTCGTTTGGCGCCGGCAAGAGCCTGCAAAAGGCAGCTCCCCCCTACCGCCATTTGGAGATTGAGCCCGAAACGAGCGCCACCGCGCGCTTTTCGCTCACGCGGAGCATCGACCCGCTCCCCTTCGTGCCGCGCGGCGAAGAGCTGGATCTGCGCTGCGAAGAAATCATCAGCATTCAGGCGCAGGGCCTGGCGCAGCGGCTGGCCCACACACGGATGCAGACAGTAGTGGTGGGCATCAGCGGCGGGCTCGATTCCACGCTGGCCCTGCTGGTGTGCGTGCATGCGTTCGACTGCCTCGGGCTAAACCGCAAGGGCATCGTGGGCATCACGATGCCCGGCTTCGGCACGACCGACCGCACCTACACCAACGCCGTCAATCTGATGAAAGGCCTGGGCATCACCATTCGCGAAATAGGCATACGCGAGGCCTGCGAGGTTCATTTTCACGATTTGGACCACGACCTGACCACGCACGACACGACGTATGAGAACGCGCAGGCCCGGGAGCGCACCCAGATCCTGATGGACGCGGCCAACCAGATGAACGGCCTCGTCGTGGGGACGGGCGACCTGAGCGAGCTGGCTTTGGGCTGGACTACCTACAACGGCGACCACATGAGCATGTATGCCGTGAACGTTTCCATCCCGAAAACGCTGGTGCGCCACATCGTGAAATGGGTGGCCAACAACGTTGCCGACGATTACAACCGCGCCACGCTGCTCGACATCGTCGGCACGCCCATCAGCCCCGAACTCATACCGGCCGACGAAGCCGGCAACATCACGCAGAAAACCGAGGATCTGGTAGGGCCCTACGAGCTGCACGACTTTTTCCTCTACTACACACTGCGCTACGGCTTCCGCCCGTCGAAGGTGTTCTTCCTGGCCAAGGCGGCCTTCGACGGCACGACGCCCGAAGCCGGCAGCTACGACGACGAAACCATAAAGAAATGGCTCACCGTGTTTTACCGCCGTTTCTTCTCGCAGCAGTTTAAGCGCAGCTGCCTGCCCGACGGACCCAAGGTGGGCAGCTGCTCGCTCAGCCCCCGGGGCGACTGGCGCATGCCGAGCGATGCCGCTGCCAGGGCGTGGCTGGACGAATGTGAGAACCTGTAAAGACGATGTGGATGAAAAGAATATTATTGCTCCTGCTGGCCGCCATGACTTTTGCCGCCCTTGCGGCCCGCGACAAGGTGAAGGTCGACTTTTTTGCCCGCCTGCAATGCGACCGCGACGTGGTCTATATGGGCGACAGCTGCCTGGTGTCGGTCGTGCTTTATGCCGATGCGCCGTTTGAAAAGGTGGACTGCCACACCGAGCCCGACGTGAAAAACGCGCGCCTGCGCGAGCGGAAGTTATTCGGGGGACGGCCGATGGGGCGCACGCAGATAAACGGGAAGGCATACTACACGTACGTGTGGGCGCAGTATGTGCTGACGCCCGAAAAAACGGGTAGTGTTGTTTTGCCCGCGCACAAGTTTACGGGCAGCTTCCGCATCTATCTGGAAAGCCGCGATCCGTTCAGCTTCTTTTTCGGCGCTCCCCGCCGCTACCGCCTGGTGGAAGCCGACGGCGAGAGCGAAAAACTGAAAATAGAGGTAAAAGAAAAGCCACTGCGCACAACGGAGGAAATCATGCGTTCGGGAGCCGGCGTGCTCTGAGGCGAAGCACTGCGGCCCCCTACTCCGCCGCTTCCCGCGCACATATATGAAGCGAAGCTCCTTTGACTGGTTATCCGTCAGGGGAGCTTCGCTGTTTACGGCCGCCACGGGGCCGGTTGCCGGTGCCGGCAGGTCAGTCCATGCGGCTGAAAATGGCGTTGAGCGGTTTGCGCTGTTTTTCGGCCGGCTCGTCGGCGGGGTAGCCTATGGGCACAAGCACCACGGGTTCCTCGTCGGCCGGAAGGGAAAGGAGGCGGGCACACTGGGCGGCGTCGAAGTTGCACACCCAGCACGTGCCGAGCCCCTTTTCTGCGGCGGAAAGGCAAAGATGCTCCGTGGCGATGGCCACGTCAATGGTGCCGTGCGGCTTGCCGTCGGACTTGCGTATCCATTGCTCCCCTTTCCTGCAACTGACGACGAAGCAGGCCGGCACCTGGCGGAACCAGCTGCGGTCGTAGCAGGCGGCCAGCTGGGCGAGCACAGCCTTATCTGTAATGTACGTGAAGTGCCAAGGCTGAAAGTTGACGGCAGACGGAGCCAGACGGACGCACTCCATGATGTAGCCGAGCACGTCTTCTGGTATGGCGTCGGGACGGAACGCGCGTACCGAGCGCCGCGTGCGGCACAGGTCGAGAAAAGTTTCCATTGAGCGAATGTTTTAAGAGTTGGCGAAAGATGCCTCACCGCACCGCTGCGGAGCGCCCGGCGCGGAAGAAGCATCACAAAGTTACACCTTATTATAAAATACGACACATCGGGCGGCGTAGTTTCTTTCTTCGTCTCCGCAAACGAATGTAAAACGAAAAGGAGCTTACATTCAACCGCTGTTAAGCGAAAAAAGGGCTCTGTTAAAAGATAGCAAAGTAAAACTTTTTTTCACGACGTCCGGTGGGCCTTTCATGCACGGACGGTTAACTTTGCGGACGCAAAACGAGAAAAAAGACAGTTTAAATGACATTCAATATGAATAAGAAAATCTTTGGAACGCTGGCTTTGGCCTTTTGCCTGGGGCTGACAACCCCTGTCATGGCAGATGCCGTGCCCGGCCAGCCGGTGGATCTGACGTATGCCGCAGAAAAGACGGTTAACTCTGTTGTTTACATCAAGGTGACGACCAACAGCCGCGAGCGGACGGTGGAATATTACGATCCGTTCGAAGACTTTTTCGGCGATTTCTTCGGAAACGGACGCAGCAACGGCGGTCGCTCGCAGCGGCGCTACCAAACGCCGCCCCGCCATGGAGCCGGTTCGGGTGTCATCATTTCGACGGATGGCTACATCGTGACAAACAACCATGTGGTGGAAGAAGCCGACGAGCTCATGGTAAAGCTCAACGATAACCGCGAGTTTAAGGCCCGCATCATCGGCATGGACAAAAATACGGACCTGGCGCTCATTAAAATAGAGGGAGAAGACCTGCCCGCCATTTCCATCGGCAACAGCGACAACCTGAAGGTGGGCGAATGGGTGCTGGCCATCGGCAATCCGTTCAGCCTGACGTCGACCGTGACGGCCGGCATCGTCAGCGCCAAAGCCCGCACGCTGGGGGCAAGCGCCGAGGGCATCGAGTCGTTCATACAGACGGACGCTGCCATCAACCCGGGAAACTCGGGCGGCGCGCTGGTGAACGCCCGCGGCGAACTGGTGGGAATAAATGCAATGATTTATTCGCAGACAGGCTCGTATGCCGGCTACGGTTTTGCCATTCCCACGTCGATAATGAACAAGGTCGTGGACGATTTAAAGAAGTATGGCACCGTGCAGCGGGCACTTCTGGGCATCACCGGGCAGGATGTCAGCATTTACATCGATGCCCAGAAGGCCAAAGGCAATGATGTGGATCTGGGCACGGTGACTGGCGTCTACGTGGCCGAAGTGAGCGCCGACGGCGCGGCTGCTGCCGCCGACTTGAAAGCCGGCGACGTCATTCTCTCGATAGACGGGAAAACGATCGACAAATTTGGCGAACTGCAAGAGGCGCTTGTGAACCACCGCCCGGGCGACAAAGTGACCGTCACCTATATGCGCGATAAGAAAAAGCATACAGCCACGCTTACGCTGCGCAACATCCAAGGTACGACGGCCATGGTCGAAACGGTCGATACGGACGAAATCGGTGTGGCCTTGCGTCCGCTCAGCGAGAACGAAAAGAAAGAGCTCAACCTGAGCCATGGCCTTGTTGTGTCGGCCATACGCGACGGCAAGATGAAAGAAGCCGGCGTTACGAAAGGCATCATCATCATGCAGGTGAACGACCGCAAGATGAACACGACGGAAGATTTCGAGCAGGCCGTCAAAGAAGCCAATATGAGCTCCGACCGCGTGCTGTGGATCAGGGCCAAGACGCAGAGCGGCCTGAACCGCAGCTTTACGGTGGAGCTGGCCGATCCGAAAGCGAAAAATAAGAAATAAATGCACTTACGTGAATTTGAATGGCCGCCGCCCCGCATACAAACGCGGGGCGGCGGCTTCGTTTTCCGGGTGGATGGGGGCGTGCCCCGGCACGATGAGCGGGTTTGCGCGACGCTATGACGTGCCCGGTGTTTCTGAAAAATGGTGGGGTAAGTTGTTTGCCGTCTGTATAAAAAAGGAAATAGGCTTTACGGTGTGAAGAATAAAACGTATATTTGGGCGCTTTAAAATACTATGAAAAATGAGGCAACTCAAAATAGCTCAAAGTTATACTTCCCGGGAAGGCGTATCGTTGGAGCGATACTTGCAGGAAGTCAGCCGCGAACACATGATCGGCATTGACGAGGAAATAGAACTTACCAAAAAGATACGCAAAGGCGACCGCGAGGCTTTGGAAAAACTGACGCGCGCCAATCTGCGCTTCGTCGTTTCGGTGGCAAAACAATATCAGGGACAGGGCCTGGGGCTCATCGATCTGATAAACGAGGGCAACGTCGGGCTGGTGACGGCGGCGAAGCGTTTCGACGAGACGCGCGGGTTTAAGTTTATCTCGTATGCCGTGTGGTGGATAAGGCAGAGCATCTTGCAGGCGCTGGCCGAAAACAGCCGCATCGTACGCATCCCGATGAACCAGATCGGAATAGCCGGAAGAATCAACAAGTTTTATAACCATTTCGTCCAGACAAACGAGCGCATGCCCTCGGCTGAGGAGGTATCCGAAGCGTTGGGCATAGACATAGACAAGGTGAGAAACTCCACCATGGTGGGCAACCGGCACGTATCTGTCGACGCCCCCATAGCCGAGGGCGAGAACGAGGGCGGCAGCCTGCTTGACGTGCTGGGGAGCCGCGACGTGTCGAACACCGACAGGCTGATGGCGGAAGAATCGCTTACGACGGAGGTTGTCGGCGTGCTCAGGCAGCTGCCCGAAAGGGAGCGCAAGGTGGTGAGCATGTTTTACGGCATCGGCGGCCCCGAGATGGGGCTCGACGAAATAGGGCGTAAGCTGCACCTGAGCCGCGAACGCGTACGCCAGATCAAGGAAAAGGCCATTATGCAGCTACGAAAGAACGGCCGCTATAAGTATTTGAAGAGTTTTCTCGGATGAAAAAAATAGTCTAACTTTGTGTGCTGTAAAAACGGGACTATATACTCGTATATATATTATAGAAAATCCGAGAAGCATGAATAAAACGCTAAGGATCGCTTTGCTTTTTCTCCTGACGGCCTTAATGCCTGCTGTGGCTTTGGCTCAAAAGAAGAGCAATAAGGAAATTTTTCTTTTTGGATGTGGAGTCAATGTGAAAGATTCCACGGTATACATGACGGACGTGCAGCCGGTGCCGGGGGCTGTCGTTTTGAAGAAAACGAAGTTCTTGAAAGACCGCGCTGTCTATTCGGGAGAAATGCAGGCCTTCCTGACGACGCAACATGATGCGCCTCATACGGCGTGTGCGGTCTTTTTTTCCGACAGCAAGGAGGCTTTGGAGAAAAAGCGTAACAAAGTGCGCCGTGAACAGCAGAAGAACGCCGTGCTTAAGATCAGAGAAATACCGGCTGAGGCTTTCCGCTTTGTAGCGCCGACGGCTGCCGAAAACAAATAACCGCCAGCGCCATATGCTTTCTCTCGATTTCGGCGTGGCCGGTCACCGCTTCCGCTTATGCTTTCGCGAAGATAATGCTCCGTATAAAGAGCTGCTGCCGTCGTACGCCCCTTTCCACCTGAAAACGGCGGATGAACCTCTATTGTTCTCAATGAATATTGGTGAAGGCCTCGTAGATACGCAGGCCGAGGGGGACGAACTGGGGCAATTCGACTGCAACGGCGTCATGCACGGCATTTATCGCATAGCCGGCGGGTATAAAATCGTAATAGGTAACCCGGCAGGCGGCATCAGTTGCGCATTGCGGACGGATAAAGACTTTTCGCAATGTGCTGTTACGCTGGAAGGCGACACCTCCAACCGCGCTTTTGGCATTAACAACGCCATCATGATAGCTTTTGCCTTTGCAGGGGCTTACCGGCAGACGGTATTGGTGCATGCCTCCGTGATAATGAATAATAACAAGGGATATCTCTTCTTGGGAAAGAGCGGAACGGGAAAAAGTACGCATTCGCGTCTGTGGTTGCAGCACATTCCGGGTTCCGACTTGCTCAACGACGATAATCCAGCGGTACGTGTCGTGGACGGCAAGGCGTTAGTATATGGTACGCCTTGGAGCGGGAAAACGCCCTGCTACCGAAACTTGCGCACCGAGGTGGGAGCTTTCCTCAGGTTGAGGCAAGCCCCCGAGAACGTGATAAGCCGTGAAACGCCGGTGAGAGCTTTTGCCTCCGTGCTGTCTTCATGCTCTACGATGTTGTGGGACAAAGCGTCGTACAACAGCATTTGCGCAACCGTGGAGGATATTATAAAAACCGTGCCTGCCTATTTCCTGGCATGCCGGCCCGATAAGGAAGCGGCGGAATTGAGTTTCTCAACAATAGCCCGATGAAGACGCTTTCTATCCCCAACGATATATTGATACCTCAGATTAAGAGGATGATAGACGAGGGGAAAAGTGTGACCTTTCTTGTGAAGGGTTACAGCATGCGCCTTTTTCTGGAAAACAACCGCGACAAGGTGATTTTGGCTCCGTGCGACAAAGACATGGTGAAGCCCGGAGATGTGGTTTTGGCCGAGGTGGGCAAGGGCGTTTACGTTTTACATCGGATTGTCGGGCGTACGGCTGACGTTTTGACCTTGAAGGGCGATGGTAACATCCGGGGAACGGAAACGTGCCGCACAGCTGACGTCATCGGATTGGCCACGGGGTTTTACCGCAAGGGCAGGACACGCCCCGACCTCGTCACGGGCTGGAAGTGGAAGGCTTACTCTTTCATCTGGCTGCGCCTCTCCCCCTTTCGCCGATACATCTTGGCGGTTTACAGAAGAATGAAAAGACAATAATAACTTAATATGAAAATACGGAAAGGCATGGAACTCCGCGATGTGTGCGGAGAAAAAGTGGTGATAGCCGAAGGACTGGAAAACCTGGACTTCAGCAAAATGATAAATCTGAACGAAAGCGCCGCATACCTCTGGCAGGCTGTCTCGGGCCGCGACTTTTCTGAATCGGAGCTGGTGGACTTGTTATGCGCAGCGTACGACGTCGATCGGGAAACCGCAACAGCAGACGTAAGGAGCCTCGTTGCGTCGTGGAAAGACGAAGGACTAATCGCGGAATAGGCAAAAAGCTTCAGACATTTGAGCTAAGAAGCAGTTTCTCGAAGGAGGGAATGACGATTCTTCCCCTCCGCATAACAATCAGCCCCTTCCGGCTCAAATCGTGAAGCATACGCGATACCGTAAGCCGCGTAACTTGCAGCTCATCGGCTAAAACTTCCATTTTAACGGAGAGTTCTTTTTTTCCAGCCGGCCGTAGCAGACGGACGTGAAGGAAGCGGAAAAAACGCGCCGAGGCCTCGCGGGGAAGCGGGCGCCATACGTCGCGTTGCTTTTGTTGCAGGCGCGTACTGAGAAGGTTGAGATAGTTTAGGCGGAATACTTCGTAAGTTAGCAGGACGTCGCGCACGGCGGCTTTGTCGATTTCCAAAGCGCGGACGGACGTAAATGCCATATAGGTGGCAGTGTAGCGCGTGCGGAGGCCGAAAAGCGCTTCGGGTTGAAGGACAATCGGCGGATTGAGCCATTCGGTGAGCGTGTATTTCCGGCTGTCGCTTTCGTGCAGGGCTGTAATCTGGCCATCCAGTATAAAAAACAATGTTTGGCAAGGCTCATCCTGGCTGACGACGGTTGTGCCGGCGGTAAAGAGCTTACGGACAAAGCGCATACGCCCCATCATCTCTATAAACTCTCCCCTGCTGATGCCTTGAAAGAGAGGCAGGCCGAGCAGCGTGTCGAAAAGCTCACTGTTGATTTTATTCATGCTGATGGGCCGGCTCAATATATTGTTTGAGGCCGGGAGTGTGCCATGTGGCGGTTTGGCCATTGTCGGCAGAGTAGATGAAATAAGCTTGCAGCTCGGGGTGCTTTTCCAGCACGGCCCGGGCTTTTTCCATCCCCATGACCATAAATGCCGTAGCATAGGCGTCGGCTGTGGCACAGTCGGGGGCCATGACGGATGCAGAGAGAAGCGTATGCTGGAACGGGAGGCCCGTTTTCGGATTGACGGTATGCGTATATTTTCGCCCGTTCTTATAGTAGTAATTGCGGTAGTTACCGCTCGTAGCCAAGGCCGTATTGTTCACCCTCAGTATGATTTGGTTGCAGCCGGGCGCGTTGGGGTTTTCCTCCGGCTTGCTTATGCCGATGCGCCATGGGCGGCCGTCGGGGTTTTGTCCCTTCGCCACGATTTCGCCGCCGATTTCCACCATATAATCCTTAATGCCGTGGCTGTCGAGCAGGGCGGCCACACGGTCGACGCCGTAACCTTTGGCCACGGCGTTGCAGTCGAGCTGCATCCGTCTGTCGGCCTTTACCACTTTGCCGTCTGTCAGTTTTACCTTTTCGTAACCGACGATTTGAAGCAGGCTGTCCACCTCTTGCTCCGTCAGTTCCTTTTTTCCTTGGGGGCCAAATCCCCAGGCATTGACGAGCGGAGCAATTGTAATGTCGAAGGCCCCGTCCGTCTCGCGCGAAACCTGCATGGAGAGGCGGAACACGTCGGCAAAGAGCGAGTCGACCGTAACGTCCTCGTTTCTGTTGATGCGCGCAAGCACGCTGTTTTTGTTGAACGCCGAGAGCGAGGCGTCCACCTCGTGAAGGCGGGCAAGGATGGCAGGTTGCAAATCTTCGGAGTAGACATATTTAATGTGGTAGAAGGTGCCGAAGATGCTTCCTTCGTTTTCGTGCAGCCTGTTCTTGTTGTGCGACGACAAAATCCAGGCGGTGCCGCCAACGAGGAGCAAAAGAAAAATCCAGTGGTGGAGTTTCAGACGTTTCATGTTCTAAGCAGAGAGATGTTCGATCAGTACTTTTAAGCCTATCATGATGAGAATGCTGCCGCCAATCTGTTCCGCGGGCCAGTTGAAGCGGCGCCCCAGCGAAACGCCCACATACTTGCCGAAGATGCTGAAGAGAAACGACGTGATGCCGATGGTTGCCACGGGCATCACGATTTCGGCGATGCTTCTCAGGCCCATGCCGATAAAGGAGAAGCCCACGGCCAGCGCGTCGATGCTTGTGGCGATGGCCAGCGTGACGAGTATAGCCGGCCGCGAGGGGTTGAAAGCCGTATGTTCCTTTTCCTGAAATCCCTCCCATATCATCTTACCACCCAGCAGGGTGAGCAAGCCGAAAGCCACCCAATGGTCGTAGGCCGTTATCTGCTTGCTGAACAGATTGGCAGCCAGCCAGCCGAGCAGAGGCATGAGGGCTTGGAAAAATCCGAAGAGGAGGGCCATGGCAAGCGCCTGCCTGCCCATTCTGCGCTGAATGATGCCACACGTTATGCTCACGGTGAAACAGTCCATTGCCAGCGCAACGGCCAATAATAAGGCTTCAATGAAAGACATGCGTTAGTTTTTTTATTTTGCAGACGTCCGTGACTGATGGCACGGGCAGGTATTATATGTCGAAGACGATGTTGAACGTTCCGCCGATGGAGTGGCCTTCGCTTTTCCCATATCCCGGTATGTACCAGGGCGTTCCGAGCGACGAGTTTTTTACGTGGAAGCGGAAGCGGTAGCGGAAAGTCCACCCCAGGTGGAAAAAGCCCCACACCTTGGCTTCCAGGCCAAACAGAACCTCACCCCACTGGGCGCCCGAGCTGACGCCGTTGAAGCGGAACGGCGTTTGCGTACCCCATACGGGGTCGGTGACGGCCGGGCCGTCCAGGTCGTAGCTGAACGACGTGAAGGCATAGCGCAGGCCTCCGAAGATGCGGTTGCCCGACGAGGCGTCGTTGGCAAAGTTGTAGTCGCAGCCGATGCGGAAATAGGGCGCGTTCGTTTTATAATGCAGCCGGGTCGTCTCGTCGGTGTGATCGCTCACGCCCCACCCCATTTCGAACGTGGGGAAAAAGCGGTTCTTGAAGTTTGCCCGCGCCGCAGCCTCATATTGTCCGTAGGGCGAAACGGCAGCCATAATGGCGCCGCAAAGATCGCCCGAGATGGAAAAGCCTGCAAAGAGGGGCTGCTCCTTCTGGCTCATGGCCCGGGCCGCTTCCTCGCGCGATTCATACTGGATGCCGCGCACGCGCGTCTCCTCGCGCACGGTGTCCTGGGGCAACGTCTGGGCCGGGAGCAGGAGGCCGACGTTAGCGAGCAGTAGAGCGAAGATATATTTTGATATTTTCGACATCGTCATAGTTTACAAGAGGGCGCGCCATGGCCACGCTGTCGACCGTGAGCGGAAACTGCGAGAGCGCGTGGCTCGTCCACCGCACGGACGTGATGACATGAAACATGGACGGCGGGCAGTCTATCGATTCGAAATGGGGCTCGTTCGTGTGCGTCACAAAGAGCGTATCGGTGGCCGTTTGCAGCTCCGTGTTGGCAAAGCGCAGCAGCAGCGTGTCGGTTTCGGCCCCCTGGCGGACGGGCACCTGAAAGCTCCCGATGTCGGTCGCGCGGTTCAGCAGCACAGAGTCGGTGCCGGCTGCCGTCACCGTGAGGGTGTCGGGCAGCGTGAGGGGGCTTGCATCCTCGGCCGCGTACAGGCCGGCAGTCAGCACGACTACGTTGTCCAGCGGGCAGTTTATCTCCGCGCAGCCAAGCGCGAGAAAAAGCGGGAGCGCAAGGCTGCCGGCATGCAGCACCCGGCCCAGAGCTGTCTTGGGGCGGTACGCCGGGTTATATTTCCTTTTCAATCTGATAGTTGTTTCGTTCCTGGGCGTTTCGGCTGACCAGCTCGCCCAGAAAACCGGCCACAAACAGCTGAGTTCCCAGTATCATCGTGGTCAGGGCGATGTAAAAGTAGGGCGACTCCGTGACGAGGTGCGCGGGCGTACCGGTCCAGAGCGCATAGAGCTTGTGGGCGCCCACCACCACCACGGCTATGAAGCCCAGCACGAACATGATGCTCCCCAAAAAGCCGAAAACGTGCATCGGCTTCAAGCCGAAACCGTTCAGGAAGCTGAGCGTGAGCAGATCCAGGTAGCCGTTTACAAATCTGTTGAGGCCTCCGAACTTTGTGTGGCCAAACTTGCGCGCCTGGTGGTGAACCACCTTCTCGCCAATCTTTGTAAAGCCGGCGTTCTTGGCTATGTAGGGGATGTAGCGGTGCATTTCGCCGTACACCTCGATGTTCTTGACCACTTCTTTGCGGTAGGCTTTCAGGCCACAGTTGAAGTCGTGCAGGTTTTTTATCCCGCTCACCTTGCGTGCCGTCGCGTTGAAGAGCTTTGTGGGGAGCGTTTTCGAAAGGGGGTCGTAGCGCTTCTTTTTATATCCCGACACGAGGTCGTATCCGTCCTCCGTAATCATGCGGTACAGCTCCGGGATTTCGTCTGGCGAGTCTTGCAGGTCGGCATCCATCGTGATGACCACGTTGCCCCGCGCCGCGCGGAAGCCGCAATAGAGGGCGGGCGATTTTCCGTAGTTACGGCGGAACTTTATGCCCCGCACGCATTTGTCGGCTGCCGCCAGACGTTCGATGACGTCCCACGAAGAGTCTGTACTCCCGTCGTTTACGAAGATAATCTCGTGCGAAAAGCCGTGCTCCTTCATCACCCGCTTTATCCAGTCGTAAAGCTCGGGCAGGCTCTCGTCTTCGTTATACAAAGGTATGACTACCGAAATGTCTATTGTCGTGTCCATAATTGGTTGGTTCTGTTCGTTGTGTCAGTTGTTGCCCTGCGGCGGAACCGTCCGGTCGTAGCCGCTGCGCCTGCACGCCATCGCCACAAAAAGGGAGATGAGCGGAGCCAGCAGCAGGCTCATGTAGAGCGTCATGGCGGCATAGTTGGCCGGCGGGATGGCTTGCAGCGCCTTTACAAAGTCGGTCGGCGTTCCCCCACCCGTCATCATGGCAATCTGTTCCGTCATGCCGAGCCGTTCCATCTCCGCCTGAAGGGCCGGATCGGTCAGGCTGTTCAGGTATGCGTCGAAGATAAATCCGTGGTCGAAATAGGCCAGATAAACATAGACGCCGAGCGCCACCCAGATGGCAGCGTATACGCCCATGAGCAGCGTGTGCAGAAAAGCCTGGTGAAACATAAACGACCCCTGCGGCGCCACGTGCCCGCGGAAGCGGCGGGTCAGAAAGACGGCCAGCACGGGCGACGAGACGGTAAGCAGCAGGAAAAGCATAGAAAGGCCGGGCACCGAAAACGAGCCGACGAAGCAGGCGTTCGCCACGAGGCCCCATACGCCCATGACGGCTCCATATTGCATGGCAAAGGCGTTGGTCTGCCGGAAAGTAACCTTGGGAAACATGCGGGCTTTGTTAATATCGTGGCAAATTTACACCTTTTTCCCGGCCCGTCCAAGAAACGGGCTGTTTTCTCTCCCGGCTGAGAGCTCCCCTCCTCCGCTCATCATCGCTGCCGGCGGGTGGCTTTTCTTTGCCGGCGATCCAGACGTCTCGCAAGCCGGCAACCGCCGCCAGGCAGCCGGCAAAGCCCGATGCACGTGAGGGGGCGCCGGCTGCCGCTGAGCCCGGGCGGTGGCCGTGCCGAAAAGGCCGGCGGCCATGCTCCGCCACCCCTGACGGAGACGGACGTGCAGCCTTTGCTGCCGCATTTCTCCTTGCCGGGCTCGGGATATATACAAGAAATTTGTAATTTTGCGGCAAAATAATCTGGAAAAATCCATGTCAAAAAGGGTGACAAGAAACTGGCACGTGCCGCGCGGAAGCGAAATGACTGAGCTGGATAAAAAAGTGCTCGGCTTTCAGAACCGCGGATGCCTGGTTCCGAAGCGCGAACTCATCAAGACGCCGGAACAAATTGAGGGTATCCGCCGCTCGGGCGAGATCAACACAGGCGTGCTCGATCTTGTTGAAAAGGAAATACGGGCCGGCATGAGTACGGCCGACATCGACAAGCTTGTTTACGATTATACGACGGCCCATGGCGCCATACCCGCTCCGCTCAACTACGAGGGCTTCCCGAAAAGCGTTTGTACGAGCATCAACGAGGTGGTGTGCCACGGCATCCCCAACGAAAACGAAATACTTTGCGAGGGCGACATCATCAACGTGGACGTCTCCACCATTTACGAAGGATATTTCAGCGATGCCTCGCGCATGTTTATCATCGGGCAGACGTCTCCCGAGAAGGAGCGACTGGTGCGCGTCACGAAGGAGTGTCTGGAAATAGGCATGCAGGCTGCCAAGCCGTGGGGCTTCTTGGGCGAAGTGGGCAAGGCCATAGAGCGCCACGCCCGCAAGAACGGATACAGCGTTGTGCGCGAGCTGTGCGGTCACGGCGTTGGCCTCGCGTTTCACGAAGATCCCGAGGTAGACCATTATAATACGCACAAACAAGGTATGCTCCTTGTTCCCGGCATGGTATTCACCATTGAGCCCATGATAAACATGGGCGAGCGCTACGTTTTCATCGACGAGGCCGACGGATGGACCGTGGTGACCGAGGACGAACTGCCGTCGGCGCAATGGGAACACACGTTCGTCGTGACGGAAAGCGGGCTGGAAATCCTGACGCATTAACTTATGACGCTCCGAAAAGAACAAAGCGATACGATCATCCTGGGCATCGAGTCCAGCTGCGACGATACGTCGGCCGCTGTGGTGAAAAACGGCATTTTGCTGAGCAACGTAACGGCCGGGCAGGCCGTGCACGAAGCTTACGGGGGCGTGGTGCCCGAGTTGGCCTCGCGCGCCCATCAGCAAAACATCGTGCCCGTTGTCGACCAGGCTTTGAAGCAGGCCGGCGTGGCCCGCGAGCAGCTTTCGGCCGTGGCTGTCACGCTCGGGCCGGGACTGATGGGCTCTCTGCTCGTCGGAACGTCGTTTGCCAAGGGCATGGCCCTTTCTTTGGGCATACCATTGATCGAAGTCAACCATTTGCAGGGCCACGTGCTGGCCCACTTCATCCGTAAGGAGGGCGACGACCACGCCGCCCCACCCTTTCCCTATCTCTGTCTCCTCGTGAGCGGTGGCAACTCGCAGATAGTGAGAGTGGACGCCTATAATAAAATGACTATCCTGGGGCAGACCATCGACGATGCCGCAGGCGAAGCCATTGACAAGTGCTCGAAAGTGATGGGCCTGGGCTATCCGGGCGGCCCCATCATAGACCGCCTGGCTCGCAAGGGAAACCCGAAAGCTTATGCTTTCAGTAAGCCGCATGTCGAGGGGCTCGATTACAGTTTCAGCGGACTGAAAACCTCTTTCCTCTATTTCCTGCGCGACCACGTGAAGGAAGACCCCGATTTCATCGAACACCACAAGGAGGACTTGGCGGCATCGCTGGAACAGACCATCGTGGATATACTCGTCAAGAAGCTCTCTATGGCCGTAAAGCAGACGGGCATCCGTCACGTAGCGCTTTCGGGCGGCGTGTCGGCCAATACCGGGCTGCGCAACGCCTTCAAGGCGCGCGGCCGGTCGGGACAATGGCATATATATATACCAGAGTTTGGCTATACGACGGACAACGCCGCCATGATAGCCATGACGGGGTACTACAAGTTTGGCGACGGCGATTTCTGTTCGCTGGACAAGCCGGCCTACTCACGCACCGTGATTTGAAATTCATAAAACATAAATCCTAACGAACGATACACCATGGAATTAGATTTAAAGTTAGTCAGCAAGGAAATCAACGAAATGCTCTGGCGCGAGCACAAAACGCTCTCAACGGCAGAAAGCTGTACAGCCGGAAGAATAGCCAGCGTCATCACGGCTGTGCCCGGCAGTTCCAACTATTATAAAGGCGGTCTCATCTGCTACGCCGACGAGGTGAAAGAAGACATTCTTCACGTCGACGCAAACGTCATCGAAGAGCAGACGGCCGTGTGCGAGGAAGTGGTGAAACAGATGATCGTGGGAGCCAACAACCTGTTCCACTCCGACTATTCGGTTGCCATCAGCGGCTATGCAGGCCCCGGCGGCCCCGACGGTGGTAAGAGCGGCGTGATTGTAGGCACCATCTGGATAGCCGTAGGTTCCAACGAAAAGATTGTTACCCGCATGATTGAAGAAGACAACGGACGCGACAAAAACCTGGCCACAGCCACAAGCGTAGCCATGCACATGCTCCGCGATTTTCTTAAAGAGCAGGCAAGCGACGGCGAATAAAGACGATATTTTTGTAGAATTACTTGCTTGTGAATGATTTAAGTATTAACTTTGCACCTCGTATTGGGAAATATTCACATCAAGAAGAACAAAAAGAATAAGATAGCAATGTCTAAGATTTGTCAGATTACAGGGAAGAAGGCCATGAATGGCAACAACGTTTCACACTCAAAGCGCCGCACCAAGCGTACGTTTGATGTAAACTTGTTCACGAAAAAATTCTATTACGTGGAGCAGGACTGCTGGATCAGCTTGAAGCTGAGCGCTGCCGGCCTGCGCCTTATCAATAAGGTGGGACTTGACGCCGCGTTGAACAACGCAGTAGCCAAGGGATATTGCGATTGGAAAGATATTAAAGTAATTGGATAATAAATCTCGACAACAATGGCTGGTAAGAAAGCAAAAGGCAATAGAGTTCAGGTTATTCTCGAATGCACGGAGATGAAAGAGAGCGGTCTGCCCGGAACGTCTCGCTACATCACCACCAAAAACCGTAAGAACACGCCTGAACGTTTGGAGTTGAAGAAATATAACCCCATTCTTCGGAAAATGACCATTCACAAAGAAATTAAATAATCGATTATAAACTATGGCAAAGAAAACTGTCGCAACGCTGCAATCGGGTAAAACCGACGGACGCTCTTACACGAAAGTGATCAAGATGGTGAAGAGCCCGAAAACGGGTGCTTACGTGTTTGATGAGCAGATGGTACCCAACGAAGCAGTAAAGGATTTCTTCAAAAACTGATTAGGAAGTCTGAACCATTCATATACGAGGCTGCGCGTTTATAAAAGAACGCGCAGCCTCTTTTCATTGTGGCGGCAGAGTTTTTCCCCTGCCCCCGAAAATTTCCTGCATTTTCTTCGTATCTTTGTCCGTTAAGAATGAAATTTAAGCGATATGGGTCTGTTTGATATATTCTCGAAGAAAGAAAAAAAAGCTGTTCTCGATGCCGGCTTGGAAAAAACGAAAACCTCTGTTTTCAGCAAACTGGCGCGAGCCATCGCCGGGAAATCGAAAGTAGACGACGAAGTCCTCGATAATCTGGAAGACGTGCTCATCAGTTCCGACGTTGGCGTCGAAACAACATTGGAGATTATCAAGCGGATCGAAGAGCGCGTGGCTCGCGATAAATATGTAAACACGGCAGAGCTGAATCAAATTCTGAAAGAAGAGATTGAAGCGCTGCTCACAAAGAGCGGCAATGACGATAAGGGCGGCTTTAACCTCCCCGAAGGGCAGAAGCCGTATGTAATCATGGTTGTAGGCGTAAACGGCGTCGGGAAAACCACGACTATCGGCAAGCTCGCCTATCAGTTTGCCCAGGCCGGCAAAAAAGTCTACCTGGGAGCAGCCGACACATTCCGTGCCGCAGCCGTAGAGCAACTCTCCATTTGGGGCGAGCGCGTTGGAGCGCAAGTCATAAAGCAGCAAATGGGTAGCGACCCGGCCAGTGTCGCTTACGACACGGTAAGTTCGGCAAAAGCCAACGGCGCAGATGTCGTTATCATCGACACAGCCGGACGTCTCCACAACAAAGTCAATCTTATGAACGAACTGACCAAGATTAAGAAAGTAATGCAGAAAGTTGAGCCCGAAGCTCCGCACGAAATACTTCTCGTCTTGGACGGTTCGACAGGCCAGAACGCCTTTGAGCAAGCCAAGCAATTTATCAAGGCAACCGACGTAACGGCCTTGGCCATCACCAAGCTCGACGGGACAGCCAAAGGCGGCGTCGTGATAGGCATCTCCCACCAGTTGAAAGTCCCTGTAAAATACATAGGCCTCGGCGAAAAGATTTCAGATCTCCAACCATTTAACAGCCGCGACTTCATCGAATCTTTATTCAGCAACACCTCGTTCTAACAACTGATATGAAAAATCTTACCGTTGACATAATAACGATGGGATGCTCCAAAAACCTCGTAGATTCCGAGCATCTGATGTATCAGTTCGGAAGAAAAGGCTATATGGTCTATCACAATCCGTCGGAAGTGCATGGAAATATTGCGATAGTGAATACCTGTGGGTTTATTGGGGACGCAAAAGAAGAGAGCATCAATATGATTCTTTCTTTGTGCAATTTAAAAGACGAGGGAAGGCTGGATAAGCTTTTTGTGATGGGATGTTTATCTGAGCGTTACTTTAAGGAATTACGGGAAGAGATACCGCAGGTAGATAAGTTCTACGGCAAATTCAATTGGAACGACATCCTGAACGATTTGGGCGAGGGTTATGATGAGATGGTGGCTCAGGAACGTGTTCTGACTACACCATCGCATTATGCTTACGTGAAGATATCAGAAGGTTGCGACCGTAAATGTGCATATTGTGCCATTCCTATCATAACCGGCAGCCACCGAAGCCGGCCTATGGAGGAGATAGTGGACGAAGTGCGCTCGCTCGTGGCGCGAGGTGTGAAGGAATTTCAGATTATTGCACAGGAACTGACTTATTACGGGATAGATCTGTATCATGAACAGATGTTACCGCAATTAGTTGAGCAGCTGGCGCGTATTCCCGGAGTTGAATGGATCCGTTTGCACTATGCTTACCCGACGCACTTCCCTATGGATTTGTTGCGGGTGATGCGCGAGAATGATAATGTCTGCAAATATCTTGATATAGCCTTGCAGCACATCAGCGATCCCGTATTGAAAAGGATGCAGCGGCATACAACGAAGCGGGAGACGCTCGATTTGCTGGCGGCCATGCGTTGCGAAGTGCCCGGCATCTGTATCCGCACGACGCTGATGGTAGGTTTTCCGGGTGAAACGGAGGCTGATTTCCAAGAGCTGCTTGACTTTACCCGTGAAATGCGTTTTGACCGTATGGGAGCCTTTGCTTACAGCGAGGAAGAGGGTACATACGCTGCGGAGCATTATGACGACGACGTGCCCGAGGACGTAAAACAGCAGCGCCTGGACGCTTTGATGGAGTTGCAGGAGGGCATTTCCGCGCAGCTTTGTGCCGAAAAGGTGGGAAAGACGTTTAAAACCATTATAGACCGTCGGGAAGGAGATTTCTACATCGGCCGGACTGAGTATGATTCGCCCGAAGTGGATTGTGAAGTGCTGATACCCGCTTCAGAAGGCACGCTGACCCTCGGCAGCTTTTATGATGTAAAAATTACCGGTGCAGAAGAGTATGACCTGTACGGCACCATCGCTCACTCTTAAAATCGTAAGACGTGAACAACAAAGAATATATAAGTTCGCTGGCATCGAAGCTTGGCATTGCAGCTTCGGAAGCCCAAAAGCTGACGACGGCTTTGGTCGAAGAGCTTGCCGACAAGCTGGACGAGGGAAACGTGCTGACGATACAAGGATTTGGTAATTTTGAGGTGAAAAAGAAATTGGAGCGCGTGGTGGTCAATCCCACGACGAAGCAACGTATGCTCGTGCCGCCCAAACTCGTGCTGTCTTTTAAGCCGAGCAATGTGCTGAAAGACAAACTGAAATGAGACCAGACCTGATGGAAAAGAAAATACTTCTCCAAGAGCTTTCAGATATTCTGGCTGAACGCGAGGGGCTTACCAAGAAAAAGGCCGACGCATTCGTCAAAGCTTTCTTTGACGTCATAGAAGAAGCGTTGGAGGTCGACAAATTTGTAAAAATCAAGGGATTTGGCACGTTTAAACTAGTGGCCGTCGGTGAACGCGAGAGCATCAACGTAAATACCGGCGAACGCATACAGATTGGCGGCCATTCGAAGATTTCTTTTACCCCCGACGTTTATCTTCGCGACTTGATAAACCGGCCCTTTGCCCATTTTCAGACCGTTGTGCTCAACGAAGAAACGGAGATGGAGGAGCTCGACAACGTGGATCGCATGATGGAAGAGCTTGCCCGGAAGGAAGCGGAAGAAACCCGTAGCGAGAAAGAAGCTGCGGCTCCCTCTACGCCCGAAACGCCGGGGCAACCGGTCGCATCGGACATCCCGGAGCTGCCGCCTCTTCCCCCCTTGCCCAACAGCGTGGTGCCACCTCCCCTGCCCTTTGAGCAACAAAATGCAGAAGCGGGTAGCGACGCGCCAGAAGAGGAAAATGGTTTGGCCATTCCCCCTGTGCCGACAGATGAAGAGGCGGAAGTTCCCGACGATGAAGAAACAAATCCTGCATCGGCAACACCTTCGGACGTAGAAGCCGCGCCGACAAGCAACGAAGCGGACGATGCTTCCGCCACGGACGAAGAAAGGACGGATGCGCCCACCGAGCATGAGGAGGAGCTTTCGGAAACGGCACCTGCCCGAGAAGAAACGGAGCAAGAGGCCGAGGAAATGGCGGGGACTGAAACAGAGCAAGAGACAAGCGCCGACGAGGCCCTTGGCCAAGAAGAGGAAACGGACGATGACGACGAGCAGATTGGCCGTGGCGAACGAAGAAGACGCCGTCGCTTCCTGATAGCTGCGGCAGTGGTCGTGGTGCTGATGGCTGCAAGCTATTTTGCCGGTTATTTCCGCCTGTTATGCCCTTGCGACTGGTTTGCTGTACCGGAACGACCGCAGCCCGAGGTGCCGCAGCAGCCGGTCAAGACGCTCCCCGTCGTGCCTGCACGTACCGACAGCGTGCTTGCAGACACGGCCTCGCTTGCCGATACGACCGCCGTAGAAGCTGAGCCGGCTCCCCAACAGGAAAAGGCTGACAAGCCGGAAGAAAAGGCCGCCCCCAAAGTACCTGAGAACAACCGACAGGAAGCAAAATCCCCTTCGCGCGAGGCGACACCGCGTCCCAAGCTTCGCGAAACGCCCCGCGGCTCATACGTCATCACGGGCACACGCGAGACGCACACCGTACGCCGGGGCGAAACGCTGCGTTCCATTGCTCTCCGCGTCTACGGGAGTAAAAGTTTCGCCCGCTATATCATCCAGTACAACAGCATAGACAATCCCGACAATATCGCCGTCGGCACGGTAATCCGCCTGCCCGAGCTTCGCCTTTCCACCGGCGATACGACGCGCAACGAAAATTGAACGGACGTTTGCCGGCAGGATATTCGCGTAAGAAGCCAGCAAAATTTTTTATCTCCTTATCAAATACGTATTTGCGTGCTTGAAAACCGACGTTTCAAGCACGCATTTTTTGTGTCCCCTCCGCCCGGTTTGTTCTTTTGGGAAAGTGCGCTGTTCCGCCTCCGCAGAACGCACAGGCGGACGCCGGAAAACGCAACCGGAACGGCTTTTTCACCGAAAAAAATCTCACCGTATCTAACTGAAAGGAGGTGAGGCCGATAGCACGTTTCGTGCATCTTCGGCAGGCTCCCGGCCCCATTTTTCTTGGGGCCGGAATATGCGAAAATTTGCCGATAATCCTTATCTTTGCAGAGATGATTGAGCTGTCGAAACATATAGAATGCTTGCTTCTCAGGCATAACTGCGTGATAGTCCCCGGGTTAGGCGGATTTGTCACGCAATATGTACCGGCTCGATACGTGCCCGAGGAAGAATTGTTCATTCCGCCGTTCCGCAGCGTAGGGTTTAACCCCCGTCTGACGCTGAATGACGGGTTATTGGTACAGTCGTACATGCAAGCGTACGACACCAGCTATCCAGAAACGCAGCGTATCGTGGAGAACGCCGTGGCCGAGGTTCGGGCCGAGCTGCAAGAGAGCGGTTCGTTCACGTTTAACGGCATTGGAACGCTTTCGCTCGATGCTACGGGCAACTATGATTTCGCGCCTTGCGAGGCCGGTGTGCTTTCGCCGGCGCTTTACGGGCTCAGCTCTTTTACGGCTCAAGCTTTGGAAGCTCCTGCCGAGTGCGTGAAGAAGGAGGCGCCGCGTCGCAAACGCAAGATGCGCGTGGTAAAAAAGAGCGAGAAATCGTATGTGTTCAGCATCAATAAGGAGCTGGTCAACTACGTGGCGGCGGCCGTCGTGGCCATAGTTTTCTATTTTGCCTGGGCCGCCCCAACCACTGGCGACGACCCGGCAGCAGCCAGCAAGGCTGTTATGTTCGGCTGTCCGCAGGCAGTGATGAGCGCCGACAAGAAGCAGCCGGCCGTTTCGCCGGCCGAGGCGCGCCCCGACAGCGTGCCGGCAAGCATTGAGGCACAGACGGTGGCCGACAGCACGTTGACGGCTCCCGCAGAAGTCAGCCGGAGCGAAGGAAAATACACCATAGTTTTGGCCAGCTCCGTTACAGTAAAGAATGCAGAAAACTTTGTAACTACGTTAAAGAAAAAAGGTTACAAGGAAGCAGAAGTATATACCAAAGGGCGGATGACGCGCGTCGTCTATTGCCATTTTCCGACCGAAGGCGCAGCTTATGCCTGCCTCGACACGCTGCGCGCCAACCGCGAATTTTCCGACGCTTGGGTCATGGCTCTCCGATGAGCGGAAGCTCCTTTACAAACAGCTTGAAAAATGAAGCGTATCCGTTGCCCGAAATGCGAAGAACTCATCCCCTTCGACGAAAGTCTTTACGCCCCGGGCCGCGTACTCGTCTTTACGTGCCCGGCCTGCAACAAACAGTTTAAAATCCGCTTCAAACCGGCTCGACAAAGCGAAGAACCGGCAGAAGAACGCCCTGTTTACGGGCATCTTGTCGTCGTGGAGAATGCCTTCCACTTCCGGCAGGAAATACCTCTCTACATGGGCGATAACGTCGTCGGCAGATACGTGCGGGGCACGTCGGCAAACGCCGCATTCCGCACGGTAGACCCGAGCGTCGACACCACCCATTGCGTAGTGACGGTGAAGACCGACGCACAAGGCCGGCCTCGCTTTTTGCTGCGCGATGCCCCGTCGAACACGGGCACGTTCCTGATGAACCATCTGCTGGGAAACAAGGAGCAGGCTGTCATTGAGGACGGGGCCGTCGTCACCATCGGCGCCACGACGCTTATTTTGCAAACCGGTGCGGGAGAAACGGAATAACTATAAACGATACTACAATGAAAAACAAGCTGTTGCTTTTTTTCTGTGCACTGATGCTGGCCGGCGGACAATTGTCGGCTCAGACGGCCGACCGGCCGTTCAAGGGCCGCTTTTATAACGAGGAAAACCGCATTTATCTGACGCTCGATCTTTATGAAGCCACGCTTGATGCGCCCGGGCTGTCGTTTCTGGGCAAGATGAATGGCTTCATGAACGGAAACATCTATGGTATATGGCTGCTGACGAGCCACAAGATCGAAGGAAAAACGGCTACATTGCGTTTTAGCAACGATCAGGGCTCGGACGCGCAGACCGTACGGCTGACAGCGCAATCGGACAGCGTCTTGATATACAAGGCGCTGGACGGTAACAGCATACGAAGGGTGGAGAAACGCAAACTGGTGAAGATACCGTCGGAAATGACCTTCCGCAGAAAGTGAGCAACCCTCTTCTGCACCTCTTCTCAGCCGGCTGTGCCGCTCCTTTTGCGCAGCTTGGCGAAGCGCAATCGCGGTAGGAAAATGTGGGCTTTACTGAAATGTCGGTAGCCGAACTACGAACGACTCCGTTTCGTCTGCAACCAAGAAAGAAAAACACGTAAACTGCTGGAAATCGGGAAGATAAATATTTTTCACGCCGTCGGGTTTCGTAATTTTAACACGGCGCTCGAATAAAAAATTAGGTAAAAAGACAATTTTTCCGAGAAAAACGTATCTTTGCTCTGAGAACAAGTTTCGTATAAGTATGCAACCTGTTTATGCGGAAATAAAACGCATGACCGACGAGGGAAATGTGGCTGCGGCGCTTCGCCTCGTGGACAGTTCGCTGGCATCGCGTGGCGATGACGCTTATTTATATTATTTAAAAGGGAAAATCCATATGAAACAGAGCGATTGGCGCGAGGCTGCCAATTGTTTTTTGCGTGCGAAGGCCTTGGATGCCGGCGGACCGGCAACCGAGGCTCTTACGTTCTTGGAAAGCATCATGGATTTCTATAATAAAGACATGTACAACCATTAAAAATCAGATAGATAACATGGGCAAAATAAGAGGAGCCGTCGTGATCGACACGGAGCGCTGCAAAGGGTGCAACCTTTGCGTGGTGGCGTGTCCGGCCGGCGTGCTCGGTTTGACTACGAAAGAAGTGAACCACAAAGGCTATCCGTTCAGCTATGCCGCACACGAGGAAAACTGCATCGGCTGTGCCTCGTGCGGCATTGTTTGCCCTGATGGGTGCATAACCGTTTATCGTAAAAAAGAAGACTGAAATCATGGGAGAAGAAAGAGAAGTCTTGCTGTTAAAAGGCAACGAGGCCATAGCTCATGCCGCCATCCGCTGCGGATGCGACGGCTATTTCGGCTACCCGATAACGCCCCAATCGGAGGTGCTTGAAACCTTGGCGGCCCTGAAACCGTGGGAAACGACGGGGATGGTCGTCTTACAGGCCGAAAGCGAGGTGGCGTCGATAAACATGCTCTATGGCGCCGGCGGAAGTGGCAAACGCGCCATGACGTCGTCGTCGAGCCCGGGCGTAGCCCTCATGCAGGAAGGCATAGGCTACATGGCAGGCGCCGAAGTGCCGGGCTTGATTGTCAACGTTCAGCGCGGAGGTCCCGGACTGGGCACCATACAGCCGTCACAGAGCGACTACAACCAGGCAACCCGCGGCGGCGGCAACGGCGACTATAACGTCATCGTGCTGGCTCCCGCCTCGGTGCAGGAGATGGCCGATTTCGTCGATTTGGCCTTCGAGCTCGCCTTCCGCTATCGCAACCCGGCCATGATTCTCTCCGACGGCGTCATCGGACAAATGATGGAAAAGGTGGTGCTTCCGCCATATAAACCGCGGCGGACTGAGGAGGAAATCGCCCAAGAGTGTCCTTGGGCGGCCAATGGGCATGGGCTGAAAAACCGCAAGCCTAATGTGATCACTTCGCTCGAACTCGAATCAAGCGTAATGGAGGTGCGCAATCTTCATTTGCAGGAAAAATATCGCCAGATAGCCGAAAACGAGGTGCGCTACGAGGAAAACGGATGCGACGACTGCGATTATGCCATCGTAGCCTTTGGTTCGGCTGCGCGCATTTCGCAAAAAGCCGTGGATACAGCGCGCAAGAAAGGGTATAAAATCGGTATATTCCGCCCCATTACGCTCTGGCCGTTCCCGGAAAAAGAGATAGCCCGTCTTTCAGAGCATGTGAAAGGCATACTCGTCGTGGAAATCAATGCCGGCCAAATGGTGTTCGACGTCCGGGCCGCTGTGAACGGACGCATACCCGTGGAACATTTCGGCCGCTTGGGAGGCATCGTGCCCGACCCCGACGAAATCGTCCAGGCATTGGAAGAACGCTTCATTCATCGTAAATAAACAAGACCGGCATGATACAGAACGACAGTCAGACGACCGGACAGCAACCTTCGTTTCGCGACCGTTACGGCCGCTCCCGGGGCGACATGCGTAACCTCTTCCTGCGTAACGTCTTGAACGGCGTTTTTATGATTTTGGCCGTATTGGCCATGGTGGGGCTCGTTGTATATTCAGACAGCCCCGCAACGCAGATGTGGTGCTATGGACTTGGCCTGTTTGCAGTGCTGGTAAAGATGATTGAGGTCGTCATGCGGATGCCCGGTTTCCATAAGAAAAAAGAATAATCCGACGCACAGCCTTGCTCCGTAAGGAGGAGCAGGTTGCCGCAACGTATATAAAAGGGATAATATGACAAGAGAAGAAATAATCCGGCCGGAAAATGAGGTTTATCGCAAACCGGCCCTCATGAACGACGTAGGCATGCACTATTGCCCGGGATGTTCCCACGGCGTCGTCCATAAGTTGATTGCTGAGGTCATAGAAGAAATGGGTATGGCGGAAAAAACCATAGGCATCAGCCCCGTTGGTTGCGCCGTCTTCGCATATCGCTACATCGACATTGATTGGCAGGAAGCTGCCCACGGTAGAGCACCGGCCTTGGCAACGGCTTGTAAGCGCCTGTGGCCGGACCGCCTTGTTTTTACCTATCAGGGCGACGGCGATTTGGCATGCATCGGTACCGCCGAAACCATTCATGCGCTCAACCGTGGAGAAAACATCACGATTATTTTTATAAATAATGCCATATACGGAATGACGGGGGGGCAGATGGCTCCCACGACGCTTATCGGGATGAAAACGGCCACTTGTCCTTACGGCCGCGATATCCATCTGCACGGATTTCCGTTGAAAATGACGGAAATAGCAGCTACGCTCGACGGTACCGCCTATGTCACGCGGCAGAGCGTCGATACGGTGGCAGCTATCCGCAAGGCCAAGAAGGCAATTCGCCATGCGTTCGAAAATTCTATGCAGGGCAAGGGTTCAAACCTGATTGAGTTCGTTTCAACCTGTTCTTCCGGTTGGAAAAAATCGCCTGTCGAGGCCAATAAATGGATGCAGGAGCACATGTTCCAATATTATCATTTGGGAGATTTAAAGGACAAGTAAGCAACAGCCGGTTGTAACACAACGAATGACAATATCATGAAAGAAGAAATCATTATATCTGGTTTTGGCGGACAGGGCGTCCTTTCTATGGGAAAAATCTTGGCATATGCTGCGCTTATGGAAGGAAAAGAAGTCACCTGGATGCCAGCATACGGTCCCGAGCAGCGTGGCGGAACGGCCAATGTGACTGTTATCGTCAGTGACGACAAGATATCTTCGCCCATCCTCAGTAAATACGACACGGCCATCGTATTAAACCAGCCTTCGCTCGACAAATTTGAAAATAAGGTGAAGCCTGGCGGCACGCTCATCTACGATTCTTTCGGTATCCTGGACAAGCCGAAGCGTAAGGACATTGCATGTTACCATATCAACGCCATGGAAACCGCGGCAGACCTGAAAATGATGAAATGTTTCAACATGTTCGTGCTGGGAGGTCTCATTAAAATTCATCCTATTGTGTCGGTAGAAGACGTTATGAAGGCCTTGCGAAAATCTCTTCCCGAGCGCCATCATCATCTTCTCCCGATGAACGAGGCCGCTATATTGAAAGGGATGGAGATTATCGTCCAGGAATAGAGAGAGCGGAAGTAATTTTATTTAATTCAAAAACAAAAACGATTATGGCAAGTAGAAAAGCACTTAAGAAAGAAATTAAGAATATTTGCAGCGGCATGATGGCCGACAGTATGGCTCTCGGGTTGTGTGAAGGGGCTGACGGGGACAAGTACTGCGGACTGATGGCAGAAACGCTGGCTCTTTGTGCCGATTTTGTCAGTCGCCTGAGCCATACTGAGAAGGGGAAGGAACGCGAGTTCTATAAGAAGTTGCGTGAAGAGTTTTCCCAAAAGAGCAAGACTTTGGCTGAGGAAATCTATAAGGCCTAAAAAATCTGTTTGAAATGAAGCTGACGCAGACTGTTTGCCGTTTCCTTCTTTTTAAAGTAATGCGATGGAAAGAAGATGTAAGCATATCTCATAGAGATAAGTGCATCATCTGCGTTGCTCCTCATACAAGCAATTTCGATTTCATCCTGGCTGAATTATATTACACCGCCATTGGCCGACATGCCAATTTCCTCATGAAAAAAGAGTGGTTTTTCTGGCCTTTGGGCCTGGTATTCCGTCGGATGGGCGGAATAGCGGTTGAAAGAGGCCGGCGGAACCATTTGACGGAGCAACTGGCGCAGTTGGCGCGGAATGCCAGCCACTTTGAACTGGCTGTAACGCCGGAAGGCACCCGTTCGCTCACGGATACGTGGAAGCGGGGATTTTATTTTATCGCACAAAAGGCAGATCTTCCCATACAATTGTACGCCATCGACTATTCGACGAAAACCATCTCCTGCCATAAGGAGATATATCCGTCGCAAAACGTTGAAAGCGATATGGTGGAAATCATGCGCTATTACGAAAACTTCAAGGGACGCCATCCTGAGAGATTTACGATAGAACCCATCGGAGAGTGATGCGCTTCAAAGGCATTTTCCTGTGCCTCATTCTGCTTATTCCGGCTTCTGCGGCGGCACAAAAGGACGAGAAAGAACGGTTACGGCAAGCCCTTGACCGTTTTTTCTCGTCCTATCAGGTTCCGGGCTATCACCCGCACGATGCCATGCGCATCGACAGCTTCCGGGCCGACGAGCGGGAGCGTTCCCTTGAGCTTTATGCCAACGAGCCGTTTTCTTCCCAGCCTTTCACCTCCGACGGCATCGATGCCCTGCGTGAGCGCTTACTGCTGTCGCTGCCCCAGCCGTATAACGCCTATCGTCTTACCATTTTAGACGGAAAGGGCCAGAATATCTACGAACTCATTCCCAATATCTTCCGAAAGTCGGACGAAGACCGCTCCCGTTTGTGGGGCTCTCTCTCTTATAACGGCAATCCGTGGGTTCGCAATGTTTCGCTCCCCTATGCTGTTTCGCGCGGACTTTCCGGCCGCCATCTTTTCATCTGGCCCAGTCACGGCCGATACTATAAAAACGAGAAGCAGCAGTGGGTCTGGCAGCGTCCCAATCTTTATTGTACGACGGAAGACCTGTTTACCCAATCCATCGTCGTGCCCTATCTCCTGCCGATGCTCGAAAAGGCCGGCGCCGTCGTATATACTCCCCGCGAGCGCGACGTTCAGGACCGCGAGGCGATAGTGGACAACGACCGGCCCGAACGTGGAGGCAGGTATGTTGAGACGGTCTATCCCGAATACGCCTGGACAACGTCGGCAGATACGGCCTTCGCAAGCCCCACCCCGCCACTGGTCGACGGCGAAAACCCCTTCCGACTCGGCACAGCGCGCGAAATTGCCGTCACAACGCGGCGCACGCGTCTTTCCACGGCTTCGTGGGAGCCCGACCTCCCCCATGCCGGTCGTTATGCCGTTTACGTGTCGTACGTAAGCCGCCCCAACAGTGTGAGCGATGCCCATTATATTGTTTACCACAAAGGCGGGCGTACGCTGTTCCACGTCAACCAGCAGATGGGCGGAGGCACGTGGGTTTATCTCGGCACTTTCGAGTTTGATGCAGGCCGTCCGCGCGAAAACCGCGTCGTCCTGACCAACCAGAGCGACTATCGCGGCGTCGTTACGGCCGACGCCGTCCGCTTTGGTGGCGGCCGCGGACTCGTCAGCCGCGAGGCAGCCGGAACGAGCGGCATGCCCCGCTTTCTTGAATCGGCTCGCTATCAGGCGCAATGGTGCGGCATGCCTTTGCAGGTCTATTATACAACCGAAGGCAACGACGATTACGTCGACGACATCCGTGCGCGCTCCTATATGTGCAACTATATGAGCGGCGGAAGCGTTTACCGTCCCGGCCAGCCGGGCCTTGGCGTTCCCTTCGAGCTTTCGCTGGCGCTCCACAGCGACGCCGGTTTCCATCGCGACCGACGTGTTTACGGCACGCTGGGCATCTGCACCACGGCCGACAGTCGCGGCTTTTTCCATTTCTCTTCCGGGCTTTCGCGCAAGGCTTCGCGCGACCTCATCGGCATCCTCCTGTCGTCCGTCACGGCCGATCTTTCGCAGACTTTCGGCCTACGGTGGCCGCGCCGCGAGCTGTGGGACCGCAACTATGGCGAGTCGCGGACGCCCGACGTGCCGTCGGCCATCGTTGAGATGCTTTCGCACCAGAGCTTCGCCGACCTGCGCTACGGCCACGACCCATGGTTCAAGTTCACCCTGGCACGCAGCTTGTACAAAGGCATCCTGCGTTTCGTTGCCCACAGTCACGGTCAGCCCGAAAGCGTCGTGCAGCCGCTTCCCGTCGGTCGGTTCGCAGCCCGGCTCGAAGCGTCGGGCGACACAGTCAGTCTGTCGTGGCAGCCTACCCCCGACCCGCTCGACTCCACCGCCCGCGCCACGGCTTACGTTGTCTATACAAAGGAAGACGACGGTCCCTTCGACAACGGGCGCCTCGTAACGGGACGCACGTCGTTGCGCCTTCCCGTTGTTCGTGGCACGCGCTACGCTTTCCGCGTGACGGCCGTCAACGATGGCGGCGAAAGTTTCCCTTCCGAAACGCTAAGCGTTTTCAGTGCCCCGTCGCCTGTGGCCCATGTGCTTGTGGTCAACGGCTTCACTCGTCTGAGCGGACCGGCCACGGTCGAAACGGCCGACAGCCTCGGCTTCGATCTGGCTGCCGACCCCGGCGTGCCCTATATGTACACGGCTGCCTTTTGCGGGCCGCAGGTCAACTTCGCCCCCTCGGCGCCCGGAACCGGCGATCCCGACGGACTGGGCTATTCCACGACCGAATGGGAGGGCCGCCTGCTGGCAGGCAATACGTTCAACTATCCCGAAGCCCACGGACGGGCCATAGCCGCTGCCGGCCGCTATTCTTATTCCTCGTGCAGCCGTGCCGCCTTCTGCGACGAGGCGTTTTCGCTCGCGCCCTACGCCGCCATCGACTATATTGCGGGTTTGCAGCGCGATGTGCCCTACAACCTGCGCCCGGCCCCGCTTTTCGACGCGCCGGTGCGTCGGCGCTTGGAAAGCTTTTCGCGCGACGGGGGCTCTCTGCTGGTGAGCGGGGCCTATGTGGGGGCGGCCCTGCACAGCCGCGAGGAGCGCGATTTTGCGGATAAGGTGTTGAAATATTGTTACGACGGGGCGGCCGATGCAGACGTAGCCGAACAGATGACCGGGCTCGGACTGCAAATCCCCGTCTACCTCCACCCCAACGCCGACCACTATGCCGCCGTCCGTCCCGACGCCATCCGCCCCACCGACAAGGCTGCCTTTCCTGCCTTCGCCTTCAGCAACGGGCAGCCGGCCGGCGTTGCCTGGCACGACGGGCGTCGTGGCGTGCTGGTCATGAGTTTTCCCTTCGAGTGTATCCGCAGCGGGCGCATGCAGGCCCGTTCCATGGAGGCTCTTCTGCGTTTCTTGTTGGAGCGGTAGGCCCGTCCGGCGCTGCCGTTTCCTCCCCCTTCCGTTTTTCTCTTCGCGCGATTTTGCTATCGCCGGGCCGCCATGTGGCCCGGCAAAGCCCGGATTTTGTAACTTTGCAGGCAGTAAAATCTATACGCATCACAATCGCCATGTCTACCGTAATATATCCGTCTCCCATCTTCGGCCCGGTTCATAGCCGCCGCCTGGGTGTTTCGCTGGGCATCAATCTGATGCCGGCCGATGGAAAAATCTGTACTTTCGACTGCATCTATTGCGAGTGTGGCTTCAACGCCGACCGCCGTCCCGCCCTGCCCCGCCCCACGCGCGACGAGGTGCGCGAGGCCCTCACCCTGCGCCTCGAACAAATGCGCCGCGAAGGGCCGGCTCCCGACGTGCTGACGTTTGCCGGCAACGGAGAGCCGACGGCCCACCCCGAGTTTGCCGCCATCGTGGACGACGTTATCGCCCTGCGCGACCGTTTTTTCCCCTCCGCCCGCATCAGCGTGCTCAGCAATGCTACGAGGGCCCATCTGCCCGAGGTGAAAAAAGCCCTCCTGCGCGTCGACAACAACATCCTGAAGCTCGACACCATCGACCCCGACTATATCCGCCGTGTCAACCGTCCCGCCGGTGCCTACGACGTCCACCGCGTCGTCGAGACGCTTGCCGGCTACGACGGACGGCTCATCGTGCAGACGATGTTCATGCGCGGCAGCGATGCCGAGGGGAGCGTCGACAACACGTCCGACCGCTACGTTCTGCCCTGGCTCGACGCCGTGCGCACCATCCGTCCGCAGGCCGTGATGATCTACACCATCGACCGCGAGACGCCCGACCACGACCTGCTCAAAACCACGCACGACGACCTCGACCGCATTGCCGCCCTCGTGCAGGCCGCCGGCATCCCGTGCACCGTATCCTACTGACCCCACACCGGCCCTTCCGCCCCCTCTCCCGTTTCAGCGTACCCGCTTCGGGGCGGGAGGGCCTGTGTTTTCCCTTCCCATCGTCTCATGCCTTCTTCCGATTTTTCCCGCCGGGTGGCCCGCGACATCGCTGCCCATTCGCTGCTCGCTCCCGGCAGTTGTGTTGTCGTGGGGCTCAGCGGCGGAGCCGATTCCGTCGCCCTGTTTCTCGTGCTGCTCCGTCTGGGATATCACGTCGAGGCGGCCCACTGCAATTTTCATCTCCGCGGCGCTGAGTCCGACCGCGACGCGGCTTTCGTGACCGACCTCTGCGCACGTTACGGCGTGCCCCTGCACCGCGCCGACTTCGAGACAGCCCGTTCGGCCCGCCTTGCCGGTGTGAGCATAGAGATGCAGGCCCGCGATGAGCGCTATGCCTTTTTCGAAAGCGTGCGCCGCCAGACGGGGGCCGTCGCCATAGCCGTGGCCCACCACCGCGACGACAACGTCGAAACGCTGCTGCTCAACCTGGTGCGCGGCGCGGGGCTGCGCGGCTTGCATGGCATGGCGTGGCGCAACGGCCATGTGGTGCGCCCCATGCTGGGCGTGACGCGCAGCGACGTTGAAAATTTCCTGCGCGCCGAGGGCGAGACGTTTGTCACCGACAGCACAAACACCGACACCGCCATCCGGCGCAACCTGATACGTCATGAAGTGCTCCCTCTGCTTCGCCGACTCAACCCGTCTGTCGATGCCACGCTCGACGCCACGGCCCGCCGCTTGGCCGAGGCCGACGAGCTCTGCCGCTACGCCCTCGACCACGTGCGCCGCAAGGTGTGTACCCCCCTGCCCGACGGCGAAGTCATCGATGCCGCAGCCCTCCTGCACCTGCCGGCCGCCCGTTCTCTCCTGTTCGAACTGCTCCGTCCGTATGGTTTCGCCCCGGGCGTCTGCGGCGAAATCTTCGACGGCCTTTCCGGCCCTCCCGGCGCGCTCTACGACGCCGGCGACTGGCTGGCGGTGCGCGGTCGCTCTACCGTCGAGGTGCGGCGCCGGCCCGTCCGCTTCGACGCCGTACCTCTTGCCGACGGCGATGCCGCTCCCCTGCCCGACGGCCGCCGCCTGCGCATGCAGCGGCTCTCCATGGCCGCCCTGGGCGTCGTGCCCCGCGTGCCGTTGGTGGCGGCTCTCGACGCCGCGAGCATCGAGGGGCCCCTTGTGTGCCGTTCCGTTCGCAGGGGCGACCGCTTCACGCCGCTGGGCATGCGGGGCAGCCGCCTCGTGAGCGACTACCTGACCGATCGCAAGCGCTCGCGTATCGACAAGATGGCGGCCACGGCCGTCTGCGACGCGCGCGGCATCGTGTGGCTCGTGGGCGAGCGCCCCGACGAGCGCTGCCGCGTGACGGAGGCCACAACCGAAGTTGTTTTGCTCGAAATAGGCTGACGCCGGCCGCCCGGCCCTCCGCTCCGCCTTACGGCGTTTCCCGTTTTTTCCTTTTTCTGCCAGCCATTAGGTTTTTCCCGCCTGCTTCGTTCCGTTTGCAGGCGGGTTATTTTGTTTTCCTGCCTGCCCGGCCGTTTTTGCGGCCTTGAAAAAGATGCCGAAATGCCACGCAGCTTCGCGAGTGGATGATTTAGCCACGCAGAGTGGCCAAACATGCCACAAATATCTTTTTGTAGTTTTATAAAACGAATTTATCTTTGCATTTGTTAAGCTAATAACTTGTTTAAGGTTTCAAAAAACTGGAATGCCTTTGATTGTGTCTTGCGCGAAAGACAGCGAAAGTACGCAGCCCGGCACATCAGGAGCATTGCTTCGGTCAGTCACTCCCGCACACCAGTGCACAGAAAATCTAAGACCATGGACGTACATATAGGAAACATCATAAAAGAAGAGCTTCTGCGGCAAGGACGTTCAGCCTCGTGGCTGGCGCACGTATTATACTGCGACCGGAGCAACGTCTACAAGCTCTTCAAGAAGAAAAGCCTCGATTCCGACCTCTTGCTGCGCATATCCGAAGCTTTGCAGACCGACTTTTTCCACTGCTATTCGGCAAGTCTTGCCGGGCGGGGCATCGGGGGCGACCGCAAGCCTTTCCTCTGCAACGGCATGGATGAGGCCGAAGTGGGCTATACGGCAACCGCTGCTTGCGGAAATCCATTTTAGGCTTTGTGGCCAATATCGCCACGCCTTATCTCAAATAAATAAATCGAATGGGCGTAATTTTGCATTAAAAACTTTACTGATTTTAAAATATAGCTTATGAAAAGGATTAAATTCTTGAGCATGCTTCTGCTCATGCTGGTAACAACGTTTTCCTTCGCTGCTTGCAGCGACGACGACGATGAAAATGGGGCAGGGCTGGTCATTACGAACAGCAGTACCTATACGCTGCAACGTTTCCGCGTAGTGTTTATTACGGCGCAGGGAGAGACGTTAAGCGACAGGGAATATGGCACGTTCTATCCCGGAGAAAAACAGGAGATCCCCGAAATACCTGCCGGTGCAGCCTATTATTATATGGCCACTTACGCAAGCAACATGTGGTTCTTCTCGGTCAACTACGAGGTGTCGGTTCGTAACCTCAGCATCACGACGGATGTAATCGGCAAATGGCGGACTAACGGTTCGGGCACCAACAGAATGTTGCGCGACATGCAGGAATAACTTCACCGGAAGCAAGCAGGAGGCGGCAAGAAAAGTTATCACTTTCTTGCCGCCTCTTCTATTTCGGCCGGTTTCACGCTTCGCCGGTGGTGCTTTCCTCCTTATTCAAACTGGTTAAGAGCTGCCGCACGTCCTCCTGCACGCGGCGGTATTCGGGCGACTGGTCGTAGTCGGTGTGCTTGCGCAGCATCTCCTCGATGGGCGCCGTGGCGTGCTGATAGGCCGCAAGCTCGTTTTGCATCTGCACGTTGTGCTCGGCCAGCTGGCGTATTTCGCGCTCGCGCTCGCGGCGCAACGCCTCGCACACGCCGCTGAGCATGGGCGCAACTATGCCGTCGTGCAGATCGTGCCCGCGCATATAGAGATACGTGGTTTGCGGCGTGACGCCCAGGCGGAGCAGCTCTTCGCGCAAGGGCTTATAGCTCGACCGGGCTTGGGGAAACTGATGTTGAAGGCGGTTGATCTTGCGGTTCACCCGGTGGCGGAGCGCTTCGAGCGTCTGCTCGGGATGATAATAGTTGAGCTCGTTGAGGCTGACCACGCGGAAAAAGTCGAGCATCGTAAAGGTCTTGTAGTTTCCCGAGCGGTAGGCCCAGACGGACCACACGAAAAGCGGCCAGACGATTTCGGAAAAACGCGCCATGAAGCTTTCGAAATCGAACAGGCGGCGGTCGTTGAGCGTGGCCATGACGCAAACGTTTTCGAGCGTGGGGGCATAGCATTCGTAGTTTTCGATGGCGTAGACGTAGGTGTGGAAAACGTAAGGGCTCGTGCACACAACGCGCGACGTCTCGGTGGCTCCCTGCATGAGGTAGTCGTAGTCGGCATCGACGCAGGCTATCATGCAGCGCCCCAGGCGGGGGCCGAGCTCGTTCATGAGGGCAACCTTCTTGCCCTTGCACAGCGACGTGCGCGAGGGAAGCATCACCTCGAAATAGTAGCGGTCGGTTTCGACGCTACGCAGCAGGTGGCTCCAAAAGAACACGTCGTCGTAGCTCTCGACGTAGGCCACGATTTTTTGGCGGGCCCGCTTGGAGTTCAGGCGGTTGGCGGCCTCGATGTAGGCCGAGTTGAGATTTTGCGAAAGACGCTTGGCCATGGCTTTTCAGGGTTTGAGGAGTGAGGCGCGGGGCGTCACACGGTGATGTCGCTCACCTCGGTGACGCTGTCTTCCCAGCCGTCCATGATGAGCGCGGGGCTGTGGGTGGTCAGCACAATCTGGGCGTTCGGGTTGAGGTCGCGCACCATCTGTATCAGCCTTTTCTGCCATTCGAAGTGGAGGCTGGCTTCGGGTTCGTCCATGAAAAGGACGTAGGGCTGGCTGTCTTCGGTGAGCGCGGTGAGGAGAATGACGAGTATCTGCTTTTCTCCGCTCGACAGCTGGTAGGTATGGAGCGTTTCGCCGTATTGCTCGAAGCGCAGCTCGTTGCTTCGGCGGTTTATCTTCTTGCCCGTCTCGGCAAAGAGGTCGTCAATGAGGTCCAGAAAGCGGGCTTTGGCCTCGGCGGCGGCCTTGGCCTTCTCGTGAGCCGCGGGGTCGCCGCTTGTGAGAAGCTCGATCATGCGGTTGCCCACGTTGACCTGATAGTCGAGATAGCGCCGCTGCAAGAGATAAAGCTGCCAGTCGAGCTCGGTGTTGATGTGCTCCTCGGGAAGCTTGGCCCGCACCTCGCCGGGCACGAGCTGGCGGTCGAAGCTGCGGATGATGTCGTAGCGGATGCTCGTGGCGTCGGAGGGGACAAAGTCGATCCTGACGCCGAGCGGGGCGCCGCTGCCGTTGATTTCGCCCGTAGGCGGCGCGGAACGCAGGTGATAAATCATTTTGTTGAGGATGGTGCTTTTTCCCTCGCCGTTCTTACCGCTGAGCACGTTGACGCCGGGGTGGAGGTTCCAGACGATGTGCTTGTGGCCGCTCCAAAGGCTGCGAATCTCTATTCTTGCGATGTAATCTGCCAGTTTTACCATAGTGGGGTGACGTTGTGTGATGTTTTCCCGGCAACCCGCCGGGTTGCATGTAGCAAATATAGGCACTTTTTGCGCATGCGTGGCAGCCGTAAAGGCTAAAAAATGTGAGCAAGGCCATGCCTGCCCGCCATGAAGCCGGGAGAAAAGAACAGCGGTTCGGGAAAAAGGTACAGAAACGGCACCGGTTAAGAAAAAATAAGAACCCGTTAATGTTTTATGGGAGCGGGGGCGGCGCCATGGCATGCCGATTGCTCGTATCTTTGTGGCAGAATAATTCGAAACAGAAAGAACCAAACCAACAACGAAGAAAAGAAAATGATCTACTGGGTATTATTCATCGGCATAGCTCTGGTGAGCTATTTGGTGCAACTCAATCTGCAAAGCAAGTTTAAGAAATATTCGCAGGTGCCCTTGGCTGGCGGGCTCACGGGACGTGAGGTGGCCGAGAAGATGCTTCGCGACAACGGCATCTATGACGTGCAGGTTACGTCGACCGAAGGCCACCTGACCGACCATTACAACCCGGCCACCAAGACGGTGAACCTGAGCGAGAGCGTTTACGCCTCGTGCAGCGTGGCAGCTGCGGCCGTTGCCGCCCACGAATGCGGCCACGCCGTGCAGCATGCACGCGCCTATGCGCCGTTGCAGCTGCGTTCGGCGCTGGTGCCGGTGGTTTCGTTCGCATCGACGTGGGTGCAGTGGGTATTGCTGGCCGGTATGCTGCTGATAAACGTTTTTCCGGGGCTGCTGCTGGCGGGTATCGTGCTGTTTGCGCTCACTACGCTGTTCAGCTTTGTGACGCTGCCCGTCGAAATCGACGCCAGCCGCCGTGCCACGGGATGGTTGCAGGCAGCCGGCATCACCGGTTACGCCGACCATCCGATGGCTGTCAGCGCATTGCGTTCGGCCGCCTATACATACGTCGTTGCAGCGCTGGGTTCGCTCGCTACGCTCGTTTATTACATCTTTATGTTCTTAGGAGCTTCGCGCGACGAATGATGCGGCGGCCCGCGCCGTGGGGCCGAAGCCGGGAACCAGGGTATGCGCCGGAGCAGTCGGGTGGCCGACGGCCGGCGCATACCGTTTCTGGAAGACAGCAGGAGGCGTCGGGAAATGAACAGGGAACATCCCCGCTTTATGCAGGCAGGAAAGCGGCATCCCTTCTTTTTTTCGTAACTTTGCGCCTGCTTCAATCAATATATATAATGTATGGGAGGATTTTTTGGAACTGTTTCTGAAACGAGTTGCGTAGCAGACCTTTTTTACGGCACCGATTACAATTCGCACCTGGGAACGCGTCGCGGCGGACTGGCCGCCCACAGCCGCGAAAAAGGTTTTGCCCGCTCTATTCATAATCTGGAAAACGCTTATTTCCGTTCAAAATTTGAAGGCACGCTGTCGCGCTTCGACGGCTGCACGGCCGGCATCGGCGTGATCAGCGACACCGACGCCCAGCCGCTGGTCATCAACTCGCACCTGGGGAGGTTTGCCATCGTGACCGTGGCAAAGATAAACAACATCGAAGAGCTCTCGGCCGAACTGCTGGCACAGAACATGCACTTCGCAGAGCTCTCCTCCGGGCGGACGAACCAGACGGAGCTGGTGGCTCTGCTGCTCATTCAGGGGCGTACGTACGTTGAGGGCATCGAAAACGTGTTTAACCACATCAAGGGATCGTGCTCGATGCTCCTGCTGACGGAGGACGGCATCATAGCAGCGCGCGACCGCTGGGGCAGAACGCCTGTTGTCGTGGGACATAAGGCAGGTGCCTATGCCGTGACGAGCGAAACGACGGCCTTTGCCAACCTCGACTATGAGACGGCGCACTATCTGGGCCCGGGCGAGGTGGTGCGCCTCAGGGCAGACGGCATGGAGCAGATGCGCCCGGCCGAGGAGCAGATGCAGATTTGCTCGTTCCTCTGGGTGTATTACGGCTTCCCGACGTCGAGCTATGAGCACCGCAACGTAGAACAGGTGCGCTTCGAATGTGGGCGCATGATGGGCGAGGCTGACAAGACGGAGGTGGACGCTGTGTGTGGCATCCCCGACTCGGGCGTGGGCATGGCCCTTGGATATGCCACGGGCATGGGACGTCCCTATCACCGGGCCATTTCAAAATATACCCCCACCTGGCCCCGCAGCTTTACGCCGGCCAATCAGGAGATGCGCTCGCTCGTGGCAAAGATGAAGCTCATACCCAACAAGGCCATGCTCAGCGGAAAGCGCATGCTCTTTTGCGACGACAGCATTGTGCGCGGAACGCAGCTGCGCGACAACGTCAAGGTGCTTTTCGACGACGGCGTAAAGGAGGTGCACATGCGCATTGCCTGCCCGCCGCTCATCTATGGCTGCCCGTTCATAGGCTTCACATCGTCGAAGAGCGACATGGAACTCATCACGCGGCGCATCATCAAGGAGCTGGAAGGCGACCCCGACAAAAACTTGGAAGAATACGCCCGCACCGACTCGGAGAAATACAAGCAGCTGGTCGAGGAAATCAGAAAACGTCTGAACCTGACGACGCTGAAATTCAACACACTGGAAACAATGGTGAAAGCAATCGGCCTGCCCAAGTGCAAACTGTGTACACACTGCTTTGACGGAAGCAGTTGCCACACGTTGAAATGAGCGGCCGGGAGATAACCTGCGAAAGAAAGGAAGATATGTATACCATCGAACTGAACGAAAAAGGGTCGCGCCGGCTGGAAATATCCGATGCGAACCTGGAAACCATCCGTAAGTATGCCCTGTTTCAAGGCCTGGCGGGGAGCACGGGCGTCGTGGACGAAACGGTGCTCAACCGCTTGAAAATGACCGTCCGCTCGCTGCTGGAACATGGCGGCGACGACACGAAGGATCTGCTGGCCCTGTGCCTGGACGTTGTATATCATGAGCGGATGAAGCCTTGCGGCCTGCGCAACCTCATGACACTGTACGACAGCTGGACGGCCACACATCCCGCCACGACGGACGGGGAACAGAACGCCGCAACGGAGGCATGAAAAAGCTGCAGCTGACAGACTGGCTGCCAACGACGAAAAAGGAAATGGAGCTGCGCGGATGGGATGCGGCCGACGTCATCCTGTTCAGCGGCGACGCCTATGTGGATCATCCGTCGTTTGGAGCCGCCGTTATCGGGCGTTTGCTGGAAGCTGAGGGGTATCGCGTTGCCATTATCCCGCAGCCTGACTGGCATGGCGACTTTCGCGACTTTAAGAAGCTGGGGCGTCCGCGGCTTTTCTTCGGCATAGCGCCGGGCTGCATGGACTCGATGGTCAACAAATACACCGCTAACCGCCGCCTGCGCTCCGAGGACGCTTACAGCCCCGACGGACGGCACGACATGCGGCCGGAATATCCGACCATCGTCTATACGCACATCCTGAAACAGCTGTTTCCCGATGTGCCGGTGGTGCTGGGCGGCATCGAGGCTTCGCTGCGGCGCCTCACTCACTACGATTATTGGAAAGACGAGCTGCGCCGCAGCATTTTGCTCGACAGCGGTGGCGATATGATTATATACGGTATGGGCGAACTGCCTATATTGGAGCTTTGCCATCTGCTGGACGACCATTTGGCAGCGCGGGGGTGCGGTGCGGCGGTCGGCGTAGACGATTTTCACGACCTGATACGCCGCCACCCCGTGCGGCAGACGGTTACGGCAGAAGTGGAAAAAAACATTCCCGGCGGCATAACGGCCGACGACTGCGTGCTCAGCACGCACGAAGAAGCCCTGCGCGACCCCAAAGCACACGCGCGCAATTTCCGCTACATCGAAGAGGAAAGCAACCGTCTGCATGCCAGACGTCTGCTGCAGAAAACGGGCAACGTCTACGTGGTGGTCAATCCGCCCTACCCGCCCATGTCGACAGCCGAGGTGGACCGCTCGTTCGACCTGCCATATACGCGCCTTCCCCATCCGAAATACAAGGGTAAGCGGATACCGGCGTACGAGATGATACGCCATTCCGTCAACATCCACCGCGGATGTTTCGGCGGTTGTGCCTTCTGCACCATTTCGGCCCATCAGGGAAAATTTATCATGAGCCGTAGCAAGGAGAGCATCCTGCGGGAGGTGCGTGCCGTAACGGAGATGCCCGACTACAAGGGCTATATATCCGATTTGGGCGGCCCGTCGGCCAATATGTATGGGATGGGCGGCATCGACAAATCGCTCTGCGAGAAGTGTAAGCGCCCCTCGTGCATCCATCCGGCGGTGTGCCGCAACCTGAACACCGACCACCGGCCACTGCTGGAAATCTACCGGGCCGTAGATGCCCTTCCGCAGGTGAAGAAAAGCTTTATCGGAAGCGGCGTACGCTATGATCTGCTGCTACATAAGTCGGGAGAGACGCAACGCGACAAGGCTGCGGCAGACTATACGAAAGAGCTGATTCTGAAACACGTTTCAGGACGGTTGAAAGTGGCCCCGGAGCATACGAGCGAGCGCGTATTGCATTACATGCGCAAGCCGTCGTTCGATCTGTTCCGCAAATTCAAGGTCATTTTCGACAAGGTGAATGCCGAGGCCGGTTTGCATCAGCAGCTTATCCCCTATTTCATCAGTTCCCACCCCGGATGCACGGAAGAAGACATGGCCGAACTGGCAGTGGAGACGAAACGTCTGCAATTCCACTTGGAACAAGTGCAGGACTTCACGCCGACACCCATGACGGTGAGCACCGAAATGTGGTACGCCGGTTATCATCCCTACACCTTGGAGCGCGTGTTTTCAGCCAAATCGCCGCAGGAAAAGCTGCGGCAGCGGATGTTCTTTTTCTGGTATAAACCGGAGGAGCGACGGAAAATCGTGGCCGAACTGCGCAGAATGGGACGCGACGACTTGATAGGCCGCCTTTTCGGGCCCATGCAAGTAAACAAAACCGGGAAGAAATGGAGGTGATAGAGGTCTGTTGTATCGGGAAAAGCCGGCAGCGTCTCTGCGAAGACGGGTGGATTGTGACGGACGGCTATGCTGCTGTAATAGACGGGTCGACAGCCAAAGGCACGCTGCGGCTTGGCGATAAATCGACCGGGCGGCTGGCGATGGAAACGGTCAAAGACGCCATCACCCGCTTGCCTGAGAATGCCTGCATGGAGGAAGCCGCAGTAAGGCTCACGCAAGCCATCGCCGCTGTTTACGAGGCAACCGGCATTGGAGAGAAAGTGAAACTCGAGCCCGAAAACCGACTGACATGCAGCGCAGTAATATGGAGTAAGCGCCGACGCGAGATATGGATGTTCGGCGATTGCCAGTGCCGCGTGGGCGATCGTACGTTTACCAACCCGAAAAAGGTAGATGACGTGCTGGCGGGCATTCGCAGCGACGTGTTGCGGTATTTGACAAGCCACGGACACTCGATGGACGAACTGCAAACGAGAGACATCGGGCGGGAAATGATTTTTGGCGCGTTGCGCGATCAATGCGCATTTCAGAATGACGGAAGCAACAATCCGTACAGGTATACGGTGCTGGATGGATTTCGTGTCGACCCGCAGACCGTTCCTGTGGTCAGAGCGGAAGAGGCTACGGAAATCGTTTTGGCTACGGATGGCTACCCGGTGCTTTATAACACCTTGGCCGAAACGGAGGCTTCCCTTCGCGAAGCGTTGAAAAACGACCCGCTATGCTTTGTCAGCCATCCGGCTACCAAGGGAATGACGATAGGAAACGACTCTTTCGACGACCGAACTTATCTCAGGTTGGCGATATAATGGAATGAAAGCAATGAAAATAGCTATTGTTCAATATGATATAGCCTGGAACAACGTGGAGGAGAACATTCGCCGCGTGGAACGTTTGATAAACAACGTGGAGGCAGATCTTTTTGTCCTTCCCGAAATGTGGGCAACGGGGTTCGACGTACACCCGACGCCGGAACTTGCTGCCGCTTCCCGTCAGGCTGAAATGTGGATGAAGCAAACCGCCGCAGAAAGAAATGCGGCGGTTTGCGGAACGCTCATAACCGATGTGGAAGGCGTTTATAGGAACAGGGCTTTCTTTTATACGCCGTCAGGATTGCAGTCTGTGTATGATAAGCGCCACCTTTTTTCTCCCGGCGGAGAGAATAAGGCATACGCAGCAGGCGAGCAGCGCGTCGTAACGGAATACAAAGGCGTTCGCATACTGCTGCAAATATGCTACGACCTGCGTTTCCCTGTATTTTCCAGGAACAGGGCAGATTATGACCTGATGATCAACATGGCAAACTGGCCCGCATCTCGCCAAAGCGTGTGGGACGTCTTATCGCGTGCGCGCGCCATCGAAAACCAGTGTTATGTGGCAGCCGTAAACCGGGTGGGCGACGACACGTCGTGTCATTACACAGGAGGTTCCGCACTGATAGATGCGCGCGGCCAGGTACTGGATGAAATAAAGAACCAAAGCGGCATTATCGTTGCGCAATTGGATTTTGAGCAACAAAATACCTTCCGCAAGCGCTTCCCCGTCTTAAACGATGCGGACGATTTTAATCTGGCATGAGCATATAGAAACAACAGAATATGGAAAAGAACAGTCAGCATATACATAATCCTCTTTTATGCAAAAGAGAAACGCCTCATGGCACCTTTCCCTTCGATAAAATCACACCGGAACACATCGAAGAGGCCATATATGAAGGCATGGCGCGCGAAAATGATGAAATCCGCGCCATAATGGAAAATAACGAAGCTCCCACTTTCAATAACACGATAGTAGCCCTTGAGCAGTCGGGAGCTCTGTTAAATGAGGCCTCAACTCTGATGTATAATCTCCAAGGAGTGACGTCCAACAAGCCCTTAGACGAAATTATCGAGCGTTTAGCCCCCGTTATAGCGAGACACGAAACGGATATACTCTTGAATGAAAAGCTTTTCGGGAGGGTAAAAGCTGTGATGGAGAGTTATAATGCGGCGGATGAGGAACGTAAATTGTTGGAGGAGACTTATGATGCCTTTTTGCGCTCAGGCGCAACTTTGGACCCGGAAAGGAAAGAACGTTTTAAGGCTATCACTGCGGAGCTGTCGGAGCTGACCGTGCGTTTTTCCCAAAACAATTTGAAGGAGCGGGATGCCTATGAAATGCTGCTTACAGATGAAAAAGATTTAGACGGTTTACCTGCTTCGCTGGTGGCTCAGGCAGCTCAGCTGGCGAAAGATAAAGGTAAGGAAGGCTGGGTTATTACATTGCAGGCGCCGCTTTATCGCCCGTTTATGATGTATTCTCACCGGCGTGAGCTTCGTAAACGTCTGTATCTGGCTTACAATACGCTGTGTACGCACGACAATGAGTATAACAACTTTGATATTGTGCGCCGCCTCGTAAATCTTCGCATGGAGCGGGCTCATTTATTAGGCTATAAGACTTATGCAGATTTTGTGTTGAAGCACAGAATGGCCGGGCAGACGAGCCGTGTTTATTCGTTGCTGGACCAGCTGATTGAAAACTACAAGCTACCTGCGGAGCATGAGCTTAAAGAAGTGGATGCTTTGGCACGAGAGCTGGAAGGTGAGGATTTTCAGATGGAGCCTTGGGACTTTTCCTATTATTCTCACCAGCTGAAAGTGCGCCTCTATGACATGGACGAGGAGAAACTCCGGCCCTATTTCGAATTGAGCCGGGTGAAAGAAGGCATCTTCGGCCTGGCCAACCGCCTTTATGGCATAACATTCAGGGAGCGTAAAGATATTCCTGTTTACCATCCCGATGTTGTTGCCTACGAGGTTTTGGATGCCGACGGCAGCTTCTTGGCTGTGTTTTATGCCGACCTCTATGCACGCGAAGGCAAGCAGGGAGGAGCCTGGATGACGAACTACAAGGAGCAGTGGCTCAATGATGACGGCGCAGACAGCCGTCCGCATGTTGCCATCGCTACCAATTTCCCGCGTCCCCTGCCCGACCAGCCTTCTCTCCTCAACTTGGACGAGGTAGAAACTTTCCTGCACGAATTTGGTCACGCCCTGCATGGCATGTTTTCAAAGGTTCGTTTCCGATCTTTGAGTGGTACGAACGTTTATTGGGATTTTGTTGAACTTCCCTCCCAGTTTATGGAGAACTATGCGACAGAGAAGGACTTTCTTCGTACTTTTGCACAGCATTATCAGACGGGAGAAAGCTTGCCGGACGAATGGATAAACCGTATTGTTCGGAGTCGGAATTTCAACGTGGCCTACGCATGCATGCGGCAAGTGTCATTCGGCTTGCTTGATATGGCATATTATACGTTAGACTGCCCTCTTACCGAAGATGTTCGCACGTTCGAACAGCAGGCTTGGAAGCAGGCAATACTCCTCCCCGCTCCCGACGAAGCTTGCATGTCCGTGCAGTTCGGCCATATCATGTCGGGCGGCTATGCTGCGGGCTATTATAGCTACAAGTGGGCCGAAGTGCTGGATGCCGATGCTTTTTCTCTGTTTAAGGAGAACGGCATCTTCGACCGGGAGACGGCAACGCGTTTTCGCAACGTCATACTGTCGCGCGGAGGTACGGAAGACCCGATGACGCTGTACGTAAAATTCAGAGGCCGTGAGCCGAACATCCACGCCTTGCTCGTAAGAAACGGTTTGGAGGAGAGCGTCACGCTCCCGTCCGAAGCTAACAAATGAGATTTGGGTATATGACCGATAAGGAAAGATTGGAAAAGCAGTTGGACCTGGATAAACGCTATCTTCGCATGGCTAAAATCTGGGCCGAGAATTCGTATTGCCGGCGCCGGCAAGTCGGGGCGCTCATTGTGAAGGATAAAATGATTATCAGCGACGGCTATAACGGCACGCCCGCAGGCTTCGAAAACGTCTGCGAAGACGAAGACGGCCTGACGAAGCCGTATGTGCTCCACGCCGAGGCCAACGCCATTACCAAAATAGCCCGTTCGGGCAACAATTCCGACGGGGCGACGCTCTACGTAACGGCAGCTCCGTGCATCGAATGTGCGAAACTGATCATCCAAGCCGGCATCAAGCGCGTGATTTACGGCGAGGCGTATCGCCTGGAAGATGGCATCCATCTGCTGCAACGTGCCGGTATCGAGGTCGTATATCTTGCTTTGGAATAACGTACGATACATTATAATCCACCCTATTAGAAAATGAACAAACAAAACTCTACGAGATTTGTTCCTTTGCTGGTTGCCTTGGGAATTGTGGCAGGTATCCTGCTGGGCAATTTTTATGCCAACTATTTCTCGGGGAAGCGGCTGAATATCGTAAATGCTTCCGGCAACAAGCTGAACGATTTGCTCCACATCATAGACGATCAGTATGTCGATTCGGTCAACATTTCCGACTTGGTCGAAAAAGCGCTCCCCAAAATCATGTCGGAGCTCGACCCCCACTCTGTTTATATAAGCGCCGACGAGGTGGAAGCCTCGATGCAGGATCTGAAAGGCAGCTTTTCGGGCATCGGCATTGAGTTTACCATCATGAAAGATACCGTGCGCGTCATCCGTCCCGTCGAGGGCGGACCCTCAGAGAGCGCCGGACTGCGTCCCGGCGACCGCATCGTATCTATCGACGGCAAGCCGTTCGTCGGAGACGTCGTCACCAATGAAGAAGCCACCAAACGATTGAAGGGAGCTACCAACTCCGTTGTAAAGCTTGGCGTCCGCAGGCCGGGAGTCAGCAAAGTGCTGACGTTTTCCGTCGTGCGTGGTGAGGTACCCCTACGGAGCATCGACGCCGTCTATATGCTCGACGACGGAATCGGCTACATCAGAGTAAAGAGTTTTGCAGAAACCACTTACTCCGAGTTTCTCGCGGCGCTGGCCAGGCTCAATCACGGAAAATTCCGCGGGCTTGTCATCGATTTGCGGGGAAATCTGGGCGGCTACATGGACCCTGCCGTCAAGATGGCCAACGAGTTTTTGCCCAAAAACCGCTTGATAGTTTACACAGAAGGCCGCAAATCGCCGAGAGAAGAATACCGGAGCGACGGCCGCGGCGTTTATCAGTCGCTTCCGTTGGTCGTTCTTGTCGACGAGGCGTCGGCTTCGGCCAGCGAAATCTTTGCCGGGGCCATTCAAGACAACGACCGGGGAATGATTGTGGGCCGCCGGACGTTTGGAAAAGGCTTGGTACAAGTGCCCATCGAGTTTCGCGACGGCAGTATGCTCCGCCTCACCAAGGCGCGCTACTACACGCCGTCGGGCCGCTGCCTGCAAAAGCCCTATACCATGGGCGACGAGGAGGATTATGCCCAGGATCTTCTGCTGAGGGCCGAGCATGGCGAATTTTTCTCGCGCGACAGCATCAAGACCAACGGGCAACGCTATAAAACCAGCATAGGCCGCACGGTGTATGGCGGAGGCGGCATCATTCCCGACATTTTCATTCCGCGCGACACAACCGGCATGACCAGTTACTTTAAGGATGCCTATTTCGACGGACTGCTCTATCAGTTCTCGTTCGACTATATCGACCGCAACCGCCAGGAGCTTTCGGCCTTCAAGGATGTCGACACGTTGCTCCACCATTTGCAGCGGCAGGGCATCGTCGAGCAGTTTGCCCGTTTCGCCGAGAAAAACGGGTTGCGGCGGCGCAACTTGATGCTGCGCAAGTCGCACGCTCTTTTCGAGTCGTATCTGTTTAGTTATATCATCGACGATCTGCTTGATGCACGGGCCGCAGCCATTTATGTCAACCGCGAAGACCCGGCTGTGCTGAAAGCCGTCAGTCTGATCAACGAGGGAGCCGCTTTCCCCAAAAAGGAACAGAAAGCAGCCGGCCGAACGGCCTGCGTCGCCCGGCCGGCGTGGAGCGCCCGCTTTGCCTGGGCCGGCGCAGCTCCCACCATCAATCCGTTCCGTCCGCTCTTAGCCGTATGTCCGAGAAAGGAAAACTGCGCAGCTATATAAGAAGCCAGAAGGAGCTGCACCGGGCCACGCTGGCTGCCCGGTCGGAAGCCATCATGGCCCGTCTCGAAAGCGACGAGCGCTTTCTGGCAGCCCGTACGGTGCTGGCCTATCACTCTCTGCCCGACGAGGTAGACACCCATGCCCTCATCGACAGATGGTATCGGCGCAAGCTCATCCTGCTTCCCGTCGTATGCGGCGACACCTTGCGCCTGCGCCGCTACGTCGGACCGGAGCAGATGCGCACGGGTAGCTTTCGCATAGAGGAACCTACGGGCGACGATTTCACCAGCTACGGCGCTATCGATCTGGCCCTCGTACCCGGCATGGCTTTCGATGCGGCCGGGCATCGCTTGGGCCGTGGGCGGGGCTACTACGACCGCCTGTTTGCCCATCCCGCCTTTTCCGCCGTCTGCAAAATCGGGCTATGTTTCGATTTCCAGCTTCTGCCACAAGTTCCGGTGGAAAGTACGGACGTTCCTGTCGACTGTGTGCTCTCCTGCTGACGGGCACTGGCGAGGCAGCCGGCCCGTCTGCGACGGGATGTCCTCAGGGGCTTTTACCCACTCTGCCTGTTAAAACACAAAACGCTTGAAAAAATGAAATACAATTTCGACGAACCGGTTTCCCGCCGCGGCACGTGCTCCTATAAGTGGGACAGCGCCGCGCCCGACGTGTTGCCCATGTGGGTGGCCGACATGGATTTTCGCGTGGCTCCCGCCATCACCGAAGCATTGCAAAAGCGCGTGGCGCATGGCGTCTTCGGCTACACGCGCGTTCCCGATGCATATTACGATGCAGTTGCTGGCTGGTTTTCCCGCCGCCACGGGTGGACCATCCGCCGCGACTCCATCATCTATACAAGCGGGGTCGTTCCCGCCCTGTCGGCCATCATCAAGGCCCTTTGCCGGCCGGGCGACGGCGTCATCGTGCAAACGCCCGTCTACAACTGCTTCTTTTCCTCCATCCGCAACAACGAATGCCGCCTGCTGGCCAGTCCGCTGATTTACGAAGAGGGCTGCTACCGCATGGACTTTGACGACTTGGAGCGGAAAGCGGCCGAGCCGTCGGCCCGCGTCATGCTGCTGTGCAACCCGCACAACCCGGCCGTCCGCGTATGGACGAAAGACGAGTTACGCCGCGTCGGAGAAATCTGCCACCGCCACGGCGTGGTGGTCGTTTCGGACGAAATCCACTGTGAACTGACCTTTGCCGGCCATGCCTATACACCGTATGCCGTCGTGGCCGGGGAAATGTCGGTTCCTGCCGTTTCGTGCGTCTCGCCCAGCAAGGCGTTCAACATAGCCGGGCTGCAAATTGCCAACATTGTGGCGCCCGACGACGACATGCGGCAACGCATAGACCGCGCCATCAACATCAACGAAGTGTGCGACGTCAACCCCTTCGGCGTTGCGGCCACCATAGCCGCCTACAACGAGGGTGAAGAGTGGCTTGATGCCTTGCTTGCCTATCTGTGGGGCAACTACGAGTTTATGAAAGCCTTCTGCGACGAGCATCTTCCGGCCTTCCCCATCGCTCCGCTCGAAGGAACCTATTTGGCTTGGATGGACTGTTCAGCCCTGGGCCGCCCCTCCGACGTATTGGAGAAACAGCTCTACGACGAAGCCCGCTTGTGGCTCAACGCAGGCACGATGTATGGCCCCGAGGGCAGCCGCTTCCTGCGTTGGAACCTGGCATGTCCGCGCTCGCTCGTGGAAGAAGGGCTTCGCCGCTTCCTTGGTTTCGTCAAGGGGCAGCAAAAATAGGCACCGGCCACGCCTGGTGGCCGATACACAGCTTCACAACGGGCCTCTGCGAAGATGCATCTTCCGGCAGGGGCCCGCATTGTATCGGGGCACGTGCGGCCGCAGCCTTCTCCCGGCGAAAACGCTTACGCCCGTTTTAGCCGGCAGGAAAAAAGCCGCATTTCCTTGGCTCTCCCCTCAGTTTACACTATCTTCGCGGCAGAAAAGAATGTACATGCCACGTCTGACGCGTTTTCTTCGGGTCTTTTCGTTCTTGTCGGCAGCTACGCTCCCCCTTTGGGCGCAGCAGGTGCGCCATGTGCCGTCGCGCCGCACCGGCCGGGCCGACACGCTCTACGTTCGCTATGCGGCTGCGCTCGACTCGCTCTCCCGAAGCTATTCCACGTGGCATTACGACAAGGCCGACACGTTGGGCAACCCTTATTATTTCCGCCTGTTTTCGGCCGGCACCTTGTTCGAAGGCAGCGTGCGCAGCCAGATAGGCTCGCTCGGCTATCGCCCGGGAAGCGCGATGGAGCGAAAGGCCGGAGCGTGGAGCAGGAAAGCGGAAGCCGGGTACGGACCGATGTCGGCCCGCGTCGAAACGCTGGGCCAAGGCATCGACAGCTGCCTGATGGCCACCTACACGCAGTATCCGTGGCTGGTGGTGCGTAACGAAGCGGTCGAAAAAGACACGGCCGGCCTGCGCGACGACCTGACCGCCGACGTGAAAGCCGACATCCGCCTGGGCGACGACACTCCCGACGTTCAGCCGCTGCCCGACCCTGACCTGACGGACGACAGCTGGGGCATCGTCGTGCGCAAGCCCAACTTCTGGAAGTTTTCCACGAATTTCTCGTTGCAGTTTATGCAGACCTACGTGTCGGACAACTGGTATAAAGGTGGCGAGAACAACAACTCGATGCTCGCTTCGGCCGTGATAAAGGCCAACTACAACAACAAAAGCAAAGTTTCCTTTGAAAATACGTTGGAATTGAAGCTGGGTTTCCTCACGTCCGAGGGAGACGACTTGCATAAGTACAAGACAAACAACGACCTGATCCGTATGACCAACAAGCTCGGGCTGCAAGCCATCGGGCGGTGGAACTATACGGCCATGTTGCAGAGCTGGACGCAGTTTTACCGCGGATACAAGAGCAACGACGCCCATGTCTACTCCGACTTTATGTCGCCCTTTGAATCGGTCTTTTCGCTTGGTATGTCGTATAAGCTCAGCAACGTGAAGAACCTGACGCTTGACGCCACCGTTTCGCCCTTTTCCGTCAATTTCAAATATGTGGACCGTCTCTACCTGGCCACCTCTTTTGGCTTGAAAGAAGGCCGCCACACGAAGTTCGAATATGGTTCGAACATCACCGTCACCTATACGTGGAACATCTGGAAAAACATCCAGTGGACGGGACGCATCTACTATTTTACCGACTATTCCAAAGCCCAACTGGAATGGGAAAACACGTTTAACCTGAGAATAAACAAATTCCTCACGACGAAGCTGTTCCTCTATCCCCGCTTCGACGACAGTGTGACCCGTCAGGAGGGCCGCTCCTACTTCCAATTTAACGAAAACCTCTCGGTAGGCCTCGAAGTTTCGTTCTGATGGCAATTTGCCGGCATCCCGAAACGTTTTTCCGGCCGGAAAAATGTGTATCCCGGGAGCAAACGCCACGCAGGAGCCGGCATCGCCGCGGCCCGCGGCGGCCGATAAGCGTTGCTCCCCGGCAAGCGGGCCGGCACGTACAGCTTTGCCACATTGCCGCTCATTTTATTTTTTTCTTTTCAAAGCCTAATGTTCTGAAATTTTATTGCTAATTTCGCAGAACGAAAAGGAACATCCCTGTAACACAGAAACTCATGAAAAAAACAATCTTGGTAACGGGTGGAACCGGGTTCATCGGTTCGCACACCACGGTAGAATTGCAGAACGCAGGATACGACGTGGTTATCGTGGACAATCTGTCGAATTCGCAGGCAGACGTCGTTGACGGCATCGAAAAGATCTCCGGCATACGGCCCGCATTTGAAAAGGTCGACTGCTGCGATCTGGCCGGGCTCGAGGGTGTTTTCAAAAAGTATCCGGCCATCAGCGGTATCATCCACTTTGCCGCCAGCAAGGCCGTGGGCGAAAGCGTCGAGAAGCCGTTGAAATATTACGAGAACAATCTGCTTTCGCTTATCAACATATTAAAGCTCATGCCCAAGTATGATGTGAAGGGCATCATCTTCTCATCTTCGTGCACGGTCTATGGCCAGCCCGATCCCGAGAACCTTCCCGTCACCGAGGAGGCTCCCATCAAGCCCGCCGAGAGCCCTTATGGCAACACGAAGCAGATAAACGAGGAAATCATCCGCGACTACGTCAAGAGCGGCGCCCCCATCAGCGCCATCCTGCTGCGATACTTCAACCCCATCGGTTCACACCCCAGCGGCATCATCGGCGAAATGCCCAACGGCGTACCTGCCAACCTTATCCCCTATCTTACGCAGACGGCCATCGGCATTCGTCCGTGCCTGAGCGTGTTTGGCGACGATTACGACACGCCCGACGGTTCGTGCATCCGCGATTATATCTACGTGCTCGACCTGGCCAAGGCTCACGTCTGCGCCATGGCGCGCATCCTGGACGGAAAGAACACCGAGCCCGTTGAAATCTACAACGTGGGTACGGGTCACGGCGTTTCCGTGCTGGAACTCATCAATACGTTCGAGAAATGCACCGGCGTGAAGCTCAACTATAAGATTGCTCCCCGTCGTCCGGGCGACATCGAAAAGGTGTGGGGCAACGTCGACAAGGCAAACAAGGTGCTGGGCTGGAAGGCCGTGCATACGCTCGAAGAAGCCTTGACTTCTGCTTGGAACTGGCAGAAAAAGCTGCGCGAAAGAGGCATCATGTAAGCCGCACGACGCAGATGTACAGCAGCATCCAGGCATAAACAACAGGCCAATGTGGCTGCCGCCGCGCGAGCGGGGCGCCACATTGGCTTTTTTATCACCCGTGGGCCGCATGGCGCCACGCAAACCAGAGCAACGTTTTGACAGACAGCATTATAAAAAACCTGCCCCTGCCCTGCTACGTCATGGACGAAAGCAAGCTCCGGCAGAATCTCAGCCTCATACGCTCCATAGCCGACAGGGCCGGCGTGGAGTTTATTTTGGCGTTCAAGGCCTTCGCCTTGTGGAAATCGTTTCCCATCTTCCGGGAATACATCGACCATACGACGGCCTCGTCGCCCTATGAAGCCCGGCTCGCCTTGGAAGAGTTCGGCTCGAAAGCCCACACCTACTCGCCCGCCTACGAGGAAGAAACCTTTTCCGAGATCATGCGGTGCAGCAGCCACATCACGTTCAACTCGCTATCGCAATACCGGCGGTTCTATCCCCGCATCGAGGCATGGAACGCGGCGCACGCCCCCATCTCGTGCGGCTTGCGCATCAACCCCGAGTATAGCGAAATCGACGTGGAGCTCTACGACCCCTGTGCGCCCGGTTCGCGCTTTGGCATCGTGGCCTCGGCCATGCCCGAAGCCCTGCCCGCAGGCATCGAGGGCTTCCACTGCCACTGCCATTGCGAAAGCTCATCGTATGCGCTCGAACACACGTTGCAGCACGTGGAGGAAAAGTTCTCCCCCTGGCTCGATCGGATAAAATGGCTCAATCTGGGCGGCGGTCATCTCGTGACCCGCAGCGATTACGACGTGGAGCATCTCGTCGGGCTCCTGCAAGACTTCCGCCGCAAGCATCCCGGGCTGCACATCATCATGGAGCCCGGCTCGGCCTTTGCCTGGCATACGGGCCCGCTCGTCGCCAAAGTGGTGGACATCGTGGAGAACAGCGGCATCAAAACGGCGATAATGAACGTGAGCTTCACGTGCCACATGCCCGATTGCCTGGAAATGCCCTACCGCCCGGCCGTGCGCGGTGCCGAGACGCTGGACGAGGAAACTGCCCGGGGGCATGAGACCGACGCAGACGTATACAGGCTGGGCGGCAACAGTTGCCTGAGCGGCGACTACATGGGATACTGGCGTTTCCCGCAACCGCTGCAACCGGGCGACCCGGTTATTCTGGAAGACATGATACACTACACCACCGTGAAGACGACCATGTTTAACGGCATCGCCCATCCGGCCATAGCCCTGCGGCATACCGACGGCAGCATCGAGGTGTATCGCGCGTTCAGCTACGAAGATTACAGGGATCGCATGTGTTGAAAACATATAAACGTAAAATAATGAAACAGACAAACCAATCACAACAGCAGGCGTTCGACGAAAAGGCTTTGCCCGAGAACGCCTTTCGCGAACTGCAACCGGGAGAGGAATATGAACCCCTCATGAAGCCGTCGCGCACCTATAAGGAGGTGACGCCCTGGTCGTTGGTGTGGGGCATCCTCATGGCCATCATTTTCTCGGCCGCCACAGCCTATTTGGGCTTGAAGGTGGGCCAGGTGTTTGAGGCTGCCATACCCATCACCATCATTGCCGTGGGCGTGGCCGGCGCCACCCACCGGAAAGACCCCCTTGGCGAAAACGTCATTATCCAGAGCATCGGCGCCTGCTCGGGCATGATTGTGGCCGGAGCCATCTTTACGCTCCCCGCCCTGTACATCCTGCAAGCGAAATACCCGGAGATGACGGTCAACTTCCTCGAAGTGTTCATGGCCTCGCTCCTGGGCGGCATTCTGGGCATTCTCTTCCTGATACCTTTCCGCAAATATTTTGTAAAGGACATGCACGGGAAATATCCCTTCCCGGAAGCGACGGCCTCGACCCAGGTGCTCATCTCCGGCGAACGGGGAGGCAGCCAGGCCAAGCCGCTGCTCGTTGCCGGCCTCGTGGGCGGACTGTTCGACTTTGCCGTGGCGTCGTTCGGAGCGTGGAACGAAAACTTTACGAGCCGCTGCTGCGCCTGGGGCGACCTGCTGGCTGAAAAAACGAAGCTGGTTTTCAAGCTGAACACAAGTGCGGCTCTGCTGGGCATGGGATATATCGTCGGATTGAAATATGCCGTCATCATTTGCCTCGGCTCCGTGGTCGTATGGTGGCTCATCGTGCCGGGCATCGCCCTGCTCTTCCCCAATTTGACCGTGGCAGAAGGCGTTACGGCGAGCGCGGCCTCGGCCGAACAGCTGTTCGACTATGCCAAGAGCATAGGTATCGGCGGTATCGCCATGGCCGGCGTCATCGGCATCATCAAGAGCTGGGGCGTCATCAAGAGCGCATTTACGCTGGCCGGCAAGGTCTTTCGCGGAGGAAGCGAGGAGCAAAATGTGCCCCGCACGCAAAAAGACCTTTCGATGAAGATTATTGCCTTCGGCTCGCTGCTGACGCTCATTGTTACGCTTCTCTTTTTCTATTTCGGCGTGATGGGCGGAAATCTGCTCTTTACCATCGTGGGCATCCTCATTGTGGCCGTCATTTCCTTCCTGTTCACCACGGTGGCAGCCAACGCCATAGCCATCGTCGGCAGCAATCCCGTGTCGGGCATGACGCTCATGACGCTCATCCTTTCGTCGGTGGTGATGGTGGCCGTCGGCATGAAGGGAACGGGCGGCATGGTGGCAGCCCTCATCATGGGTGGCGTGGTATGTACGGCGCTCTCGTCGGCCGGCAGCTTCATCACCGACCTGAAAATTGGCTATTGGCTGGGCAGCACGCCGCGCAAGCAGGAAACTTATAAGTTTCTGGGCATTCTCGTGTCGGCCGCTACGGTGGGTGGCGTCATTCTCATTCTGAACAAAGCCTATGGCTTTGCCGACCCGAACGTGATGGCTGCTCCGCAGGCACGCGCCATGGCTGCCGTCATCGAGCCGCTCATGAGCGGACAGGGAGCGCCGTGGCTGCTTTACGGTATAGGTGCCGCACTGGCCATCGTGCTGACATGGATGGGCGTGCCTGCACTGGCTTTTGCATTGGGCATGTTCATTCCCCTGCAACTCAACCTGCCTTTGCTCGTGGGCGGACTCATCAGCTGGTACGTCAGCTCCCGCTCGAAGGACGAAGCCGTGAACAAGGCAAGAAACGAAAAGGGTACGCTCCTTTCCTCCGGTTTCATCGCAGGAGGCGCCCTGATGGGAGTGGTGAGCGCCGCCATGCAGTTCGGCGGATTCAACTTTGCCCGTGAAGAGTGGCTGGCCAACCCGTGGAGCCAGGTTGTATCCCTTGCAGCTTATGCCCTGCTGGTGGTCTACCTGGTGAAGGCTTCCATCGGACGTTCGGAAAAGACGTTATAACGCCTTTTACCGGCCGGAAAAATGGGAAAGCCTTGCTAAATCGGGAGAAAAGACGTAACTTTGCGCCGCCGTTACGAGATAGCGGCAACGTTTAAACCAATAAAAACATTTTTAAAAAACAATGGCAACAAAAATCAGATTGCAACGCCACGGCCGTAAGGGCTATGCCTTTTACAGCATCGTGATTGCAGACGTAAGAGCACCACGCGATGGTAGATTTACCGAGAAGATTGGTACGTACAACCCCAACACCAATCCTGCCACTGTGGATTTGAATTTTGACCGCGCCCTCTATTGGCTCGAAACCGGCGCACAGCCCACCGACACGGTGCGCAATATCCTCTCGCGCGAGGGTGTGCTCCTGATGAAGCACCTGCGCGGCGGCGTGAAGAAAGGCGCTTTCGACGAGGCAGCCGCACAAGCTAAGTTTGAAGCTTGGAAGCAGGATAAGACCAACAAGGCTGCTGCTTTTGCCGGTCAGAAGGACGCTGAAAAGCGTGCTGCTGTCGAGGCCCGTCTGGCAGCCGAAAAGGAAATCAATGCCAAAATAGCAGAGAAAGTGGCTGAAAAGAAAGCTGCCGCTGCTGCCGCTAAGGCTGAGGCCGAAGCCGCTGCCGCTGCTGCCGAAAGCGAAGCCGCTGCCGAAGAAGGCGAAGCTCCCGCTGAGGCATAAAAGGGCTTCAAAAACATTTCCCAATACGAAAAGAGAGGGATGCACCCGCAGGGCGCGTCCCCTCTTTTTTATATACGAACGAACAGACGGGCAGCGACCGTTGCTGTAACAAAAAAAGCGCTTCCGTATGATGCGGAAGCGCTTTGTGGAGTATGGATGGCGCGTAGCGGCTCAGAGCAAGCTCTTGACGAGGTCTTCAAAGGTGCTCTTCGAAGCGGCGCCGACGTGCTTGTTGACTACCTCGCCATTCTTGATGAACAAGACGGTGGGAACGTTCCTGATGCCGAACTTAGAGGTTAATGCGTCGTTTTCATCGACATCGCACTTGCCGATATTCACTTTTCCTGCATATTCTTCGGCAAGTTCAGCAATACTGGGGGCAATCTTCTTGCAAGGGCCGCACCATGTGGCGGAAAAATCGATGACCAAGGGGAGGCCTTCGGCCATGATGCCTTCGTAATTGGCGTCGGTGATGGTAAGTTCCATAATGTTGTAGATTTTAAAAATGACGATGCAAAGGTATTAATTTATTTTGTATCCGAGAGCCGGGTTGGCCTTTATGTAATCGGTCAGTTCCTTGTCGACATCGAGCGTGTGGCCCTTGGCTTCGAAAAGAAGATGGGCACCTCCCGTAGCGTCGGCCACCTCGAAAAACAAGGGGACGTGTCCGCTGCGGCTTTGCAACATGGCTGCAAGATCGCCGGCGGTAGCTGTGTCGAGCTGGTCGAGCTGAGCCGTTATGGTGAAGCGTTCAATTTTGCTGTCCTTGATGTCGTCGAGAAATTCGACGCGGGTAATCTTCAAGTCGTAGCTTCCGGGGCGCCATGGGCGCTGCTCGGCGCGTGCCGTGATGAACAGAGAATTTCCTTCGTCGAAATAGCCGCCCCAGCGGGCCCAGTCTTCGCCGAAAAGAGCTATCTCTCCCGAGGCGTCAAAATCCTCGATGCGGGCAATGCCATAGGGCTTCCCCGTTTTTGTCTGCCCCTTGCGCAGACCGACAACGTTGCCGCCCATAGTGAGATCTTTGCCTTGCAGGGCTTCAAGGTCTTCGAGCTGAGCCATGTGCGTGTTGCAGACGTCGTTGAGGATGACGGCATACTTGTCGAGCGGGTGGCCGGAGATATAAACGCCGATGAGGTTGCGCTCCTCGCCGAGACGTTTCAAATCGGTCCAAGGCTCAAAGTCGGTGGGGAGAGCAGGCTTGGCTATGTCGACGGGAGCGGCGCTGCCAAAGAGAGAAGCGGCGGCGTTGGCCTTGTCTGCCTGAAAGCGGTTGCCGTAGCGCACGAGCACGTCGAGGAAAGCCTCTCCGCCCTCGGTAAGGGCAAAAAACTGTTCGCGCTTAATGGTGCCGAAGCTGTCGAAGGCTCCTGCCACAGCGAGCGTCTCAAGGTTTTTCTTGTTGCACGCATTGAGGTTGACCCGCTCAACAAAATCGTAAACAGAGAGGAACGGGCCGTGGGCTTTACGTTCGCTCAAAATGGCATCGACGGCCGCCTGGCCAACGCCACGGATGGCTCCCAGACCGAAACGGATGTTACCGGTATGCGTAACGCTGAATTTGAGCAGACTTTCGTTAACGTCGGGCCCCAGCGTTTTAATGCCCATACCCTTGCACTCGTCCATGAGCTTGGTAATGTCTGTGATTTTATCCAGGCTTCGGCTCATGACGGCTGCCATGTATTGCGAGGGGAAGTTGGCTTTCAGGTAAGCTGTCTGGTAGGCAACCCAAGAATAGCACGTAGCATGACTCTTGTTGAAAGCGTATGAGGCAAAGGCGCGCCAGTCTTCCCAGATTTTTTCAAGCACCTTGGGATCGTAGCCATTGGCTTTACCGCCTTCGATAAACTTGGGATACATGTGGTTCAGCTTATCGATTTGCTTTTTGCCCATGGCCTTGCGCAAGGTGTCGCTCTCGCCACGTGTAAAATTGGCAATCTCGCGCGACAGCAACATCACCTGCTCCTGGTAGACGGTAATGCCGTAAGTGTCTTTCAGGTACTTTTCCATGCAAGGCAGGTCGTAGGCAATGGGTTCCTTACCATGCTTGCGGGCAATGAACTGGGGAATGTATGCCATGGGGCCCGGCCGGTAAAGGGCGTTCATGGCGATGAGATCCTCGAACGTGGAGGGTTGCAGCTCGCGCAGGTATTTCTGCATGCCGGTCGATTCGAACTGGAACGTACCCACGGTGGCACCGTCGCAATAGAGCTGGTAGGTGGCGGGGTCCTCAATGCTGATGGCATCTATGTCGACGTCTATTCCCAGGCTTATTTTGACGTTTTCCACGGCTTCCTTGATGATGGAAAGCGTTTTCAGGCCCAGGAAGTCCATCTTAATCAGCCCGGTTTCTTCGATAACGCTTCCTTCGTATTGCGTACACCGTAGCTTTTCGCCTGTTTCCTTGTCCTCGGCCGTTGAGACGGGCACCCAGTCGGACACGTCGTCGCGGCAAATGATGGTTCCGCATGCGTGAACGCCCGTGTTGCGCACATTGCCTTCCAGCATCTTTGCGTACAGAATGGTGTCGTGCAACCTTTTGTCGGAAGAGGCCTCGGCTTCGCGAAGTTCGGGTATGGCCGCAATAGCGTTGGTGAGCGACATCTTGGGAACTTTTCCGTCCGGGCCCTCGGGGAGACGGTCGGGGATGAGCTTGCACAAGCGGTTGCTCACGTCGATGGGCAATTTTTCTACGCGGGCCACGTCTTTCAATGCCAGCTTCGTGGCCATGGTGCCGTAGGTGATGATGTGAGCCACCTTTTCGGCGCCATATTTTTGCGTCACCCAGTTGAGCACCCGCCCTCGCCCATCGTCGTCAAAGTCGACGTCGATATCGGGAAGAGAGATGCGGTCGGGATTCAGGAAGCGCTCGAACAGCAGGTCATACTTAATGGGGTCGATCTGCGTGATGCCCAAACAATAGGCCACGGCGCTACCGGCTGCAGAGCCACGACCGGGGCCCACGGAGACATCTAATTGGTGACGGGCAGCGCTGATGTAGTCCTGCACGATGAGGAAGTAGCCCGGGAAACCCATGGTCTTCATCACGTGCAGCTCGAAGTTAAGGCGTTCGGCCACCTCGTCGGGAAGGGGGTTGCCATAACGGCGCTCTGCACCTTCGTAGGTCAACTTGGCAAGGTAGTCGGCTTCCAGTTTTATGCGGTAAAGTTTGTCGTAGCCCCCTAGTTTGGCAATTTTTTTCTCGCCTTCGCTCTCGTCCATAATGACGTTGCCATTTTCGTCGCGCGTAAATTCGTCGAAGAGCTCCTTATCGGAGAAGCGATGGCGATAGTCTTCCTCTGTTCCAAATTCAACGGGAATTTCGAACGTAGGCATGATGGGGGCGTGGTCGATGGAATAATGCTCAATCTTTTCGCAGATTTCGCAGGTGTTTTCAAGCGCTTCGGGCACGTCGGCAAAAATGCCGTTCATCTCCTCTCTCGTTTTGAACCACTCCTGCTTGGTATAGAGCATCCGCTTGGGGTCGTTGAGCTCCTTGCCGATGCTGAGGCATATCAGGCGGTCGTGTGCTTCTGCGTTTTCTTCGTCGACGAAGTGGGTATCATTTGTGCATATGAGCTTGATATCGTATTTTTTTGCCAGCTCAATGAGGACGGCATTGACCTTTTGCTGCAACGGGAAGGTTTCGCGGTTGGCGCGGATGTTGGGATTGGTCACTTCGTGGCGTTGCAACTCCAAGTAATAGTCGTCGCCAAACGTTTTTTTGAACCATTCTATCGATTGGCATGCCCCGTCGATATCGTCGTTCATGATTTTTTGGGGCACTTCGCCGCCTAAACAGGCTGAGCAGACAATAAGGCCTTCGCGATAGCGCTCCAAATCTTCGTGGTCGGTGCGCGGACGCATGTAGAAGCCGTCGACCCATGCGCGCGAAACGAGCTTTACCAGGTTGTGGTAGCCTTTTAGATTTTTGGCCAGAACGATGAGATGCCATCCCGACGAATCCTGCTTGCCTTCCTTGCATTGCTTTCCTCGGTGGGCCACGTACATCTCACAGCCCAGGATAGCTTTGAAGTTGGCCACTCTTTTCCACCGTGCCACTTCGCTTTCGGCTTTTCCGATGGCTTCCTCCCCTTCGTTTTTTTCTTTGAGCTCGGCCAGTGTGGCTTCGGCTTTTTGCAGAGCTTCCCGTGCTTTTCCGCGAATGCGGCCTGTGTAGTTGAAAAACTCCTTGATGCCCATCATGTTGCCATGATCGGTTACGGCCATGCCGCGCATGCCGTTGGCCACGGCTTTATCAACCAGCCGGGGGATGGAAGCTTGGCCGTCAAGGATGGAATATTGGGTGTGGACGTGAAGATGGACGAAATCTTTCATTGCAGCCTGGTGTTTCTTCTGTAAACGTATATTTACTTTTACTTTACGACTGCAAATACCAGTCGTAAAGCATTTTTACGCCTTCTTCCAACTCGATTTTATGGTGCCATCCCAAGGCGTGCAACTTGCTTACATCTGTCAGCTTGCGCATGGTGCCGTCTGGCTTCGAGGCGTCAAAGCATATTTCTCCTTCGAAGCCGACGGTCTTGCGCACGAGCTCTGCCAGGTGGGCGATGGATGTTTCCAAGCCGGTGCCGATGTTTATGTGGCAATTGCGCACTTCGTTTTCCGTCGGGTCGTAGGTGTCTTTAAAATCGACGTTTTCCATAAGGAATACGCAGGCATCGGCCATGTCCTCGCTCCACAGGAATTCTCTCAGCGGTCGTCCGGTGCCCCAAAGCGTGAGCCGGCCCGGGGCTATGCCATAGGCGTCGAGCTTTTCGAGCAGTTCGGCATCCGAGGCGTCGGAAGGGATCTGCTCGGAAGGCCGCTTTTTCAAATCGGCCCGCAGCGCATCCATATTCCCCTCGCTGAGCAGGCGTGCCAGATGCATTTTGCGCACCATGGCGGGCATGACATGGCTGTTTTCCAGGTGGAAATTGTCGCGGGGGCCATACAGATTGGTGGGCATAACGGCAATGTAGTTTGTGCCATATTGTAGGTTGAAGCTCTCGCACAGCTTTAAGCCCGCAATTTTGGCAATGGCGTAGGGCTCGTTTGTATATTCCAAGGGCGACGTCAGTAGCGCATTTTCCTTCATGGGTTGCGGAGCCTCCCGGGGATATATGCACGTTGAGCCAAGGAAGAGCAGCTTCTTCACGCCGTGCCGAAAACTCTCGCCTATTACGTTTTGTTGTATTTGCAGGTTCTGGTAGATAAAGTCGGCGCGATACCGGCTGTTGGCCATAATGCCTCCCACGTGTGCCGCCGCCAAAACGACGTAGTCGGGCCGCTCTTCGTCGAAAAAGCGGCGCACGGCCACGCCGTCGAGCAGGTCGAGCTGGGCATGGGTGCGGCCGATGAGATTGGTATAACCTTTGGCCTGCAAACTCCGCCATATGGCCGAACCCACCAAGCCGTGATGCCCGGCTACGTATATTTTATCACTGCTTTTCATGGCCCGACTTTTTTACATATTCGACATCGTGCACGACCATTCTCCTGACGAGCTCCTCGAACGGCGTCTTGCAAGGGTTCCAGCCCAGTTTTTCGCGGGCTTTCGTCGGGTCGCCAAGCAGCGACTCCACCTCTGCCGGGCGGAAGAAACGTTTGTCCACCTCGACCCACACACGTCCGGTTGAACGATCCACGCCTTTTTCTTCCAGGCCCTTGCCCTGCCATTCCAGCTCGATGCCCACGTGGTGGAAAGCCAGGGTGGTAAACTCGCGCACCGAGTGGAACTGCCCGGTGGCAATGACAAAGTCCTCGGGCGTGTCGTGCTGCAACATCATCCACATACATTCCACATAGTCGGGGGCATATCCCCAGTCGCGCCGGGCGTCGAGGTTTCCCAGGTAGAGGCGGTCTTGCAGCCCGGCGGCGATGCGGGCTGCCGCCAGCGTAATCTTGCGTGTGACGAAGTTTTCGCCGCGGCGTTCGCTTTCGTGGTTAAACAATATGCCGTTGACGGCAAACATGCCATAGCTCTCCCGGTAGTTTTTCACGATCCAATAGGCATACAGCTTAGCCACGCCATAAGGCGAGCGGGGATAGAAGGGCGTCGTTTCGCGTTGCGGCACCTCCTGCACCAGTCCGAAAAGCTCCGAGGTGGAAGCCTGGTAGATGCGTGTCTGCTGCTCCAAACCTAAGATGCGCACGGCTTCGAGCAGGCGGAGCGTGCCGACGGCAACCGTTTCGGCGGTATATTCCGGCACGTCGAAGCTCACTTTTACGTGGCTTTGTGCCGCGAGATTATAGATTTCGTTGGGTTTTATTTTCTGGATGATGCGTATGAGCGACGAGGTGTCGGTCATGTCGCCATAGTGCAGCGTGAGCAAGCGGGGGCGGTGCATGTCTCTCACCCATTCGTCCAGATACAGATGTTCGATGCGGCCGGTGTTGAACGAAGACGAGCGTCTCAACACGCCGTGCACCTCGTAACCCTTGTCCAGCAGAAACTCGGCCAAATACGAGCCGTCCTGCCCGGTGATGCCTGTAATCAATGCTACCTTTTTCATATATCGTGTAAGTCAGTTTTTTGTATTGCTGTTTGAGAGGCGTTGCTTCTCATTTCATTTCTTCGAAAGCTCGGTCGATGCTGTGGCTCAGGGCAAAATAGTGGGCCCGCGTGTCGCGGTCGGCGGGACGTGCGGCGTTGAGCTTTTTCCCCAGCTCGCGCAGGGCACCCAGCACGGGGGCCCGCAGCGTCGAGGCTGTGGAGAGCCCGCCCGCCACGTCGATGAGCGTGGCAACGGCCTGCGCCTGCAAAGCGCGGCGGTAGAGGCTCACGGGGCGTCCCGAGGCCGCTTCGTCGAAGAGGCGGGTCAGCAGATCGTCGAGATAGCTGGCCGCCGGATAAGTAGGTGTGAGCTCCGACAGCTTTGCGGCCGAAAGCATGCGGGCCACGAGGTTGCGTCCGATGCGCTCCGTGCGGGCCGAAGGGTTGGGAAAGAGCCGTTTGGCAAACTCCGTGCCGATGAGCCAGGTGGGTTCGTGCAGCACGTTCCGATCGAGATAGGCCAAAGCTGCCTCCTGGCGCTCCCGGGGCGTGTCGGTGTAGATGGCACCGGGCTCGGAGGCCGTTTTATAGTTGGCATAGATGCCGCCAATGTTGGCCATCACGTGGCCCGCATAGCGGAGAAACTGCGTTTCGATTTGCCCGTACATGCGGCGCAGGCCTTCGCCCTCGGGGTCGTTGGCCTCGAACGTCCAGCGCGGCAGGGCGGCTATTTCACGTTTCAGGTTGAGCAGCCCCAGTTCGCTGGCTTTCACGGCGTCGTCGCCCAGGTCCTCCGTTTGGCAGCGGGGGTCGTTGGTCACGTTGGTCTCGCCGTCGCCAAACCACAGGCGGGGCTGGCGGCGCAGGCGGTCGCCAATGAGCTTTTCCAGCTCGTAGCGGTCGCTCTCGTCGTCATAGGCGTCGAGCATGGGTCGGTAGCCCCACTCGATGGCCCAGAGGTCGTAGTCGCCGATGCGTGGGAAGATGCCCTTGCGCGAGATGCTGTCTTCCGGTTGGGCCACGTAGTTGAAGCGGGCATAGTCCATGATGCTGGGTGTGTGACCGTGCTTTTCCACCCAGCTTTTGCTGCGCAGGCTGTCGACGGGCACGGTGCTCGAAGCGCCGAAGTTGTGGCGCAGGCCGAGCGTGTGGCCCACCTCGTGCGAGGAGACAAAACGTATGAGCTGCCCCATGAGCTCCTCGTCGTAGTGCATCTTGCGGGCGGCCTCGTCGAGCGTGCCGGCCTGTATCATGTACCAGTCGTGCACGAGGGTCATCACGTTGTGATACCAGCAGATGTGGCTTTCAATGATTTCGCCGCTGCGCGGGTCGTGCACCTGCGGACCGTAGGCGTTGGGGATGGGCGAGGCCAGATAGCGTATGACCGAGTAGCGGGCGTCCTCCATGCTCATGGTCGAATCGTTCTCGGGCCACTCCTTGGCCATAATGGCGTTTTTGAAGCCGGCCCTTTCGAAGGCTTTTTGCCAGTCGTTCACGCCGGCAATCAGATAGGGCCGCCACTGCGGCGGCGTGGCCGGGTCGATATAGTAGACGATGGGCTTTTTCGGCTCCACCAGTTCGCCACGTCGCATCCGCTCGGCATCGGCGCTATCCTTGGGCTCGAGGCGCCAGCGCACGATGAAGCGCTTGTCCTCCACCTGCTGCTGGTGGTCGGAGTAGTAGTAGAACTGGTCGGCAAAATAGCCCACGCGCGGGTCGAACAGCCGGCGCTGCATGGGCACCTCGGGCAGCAGGACAAACGAGACGTTCAGCCCCACGGTCACCCTGCCCGTGGCGCGTCCGGCCACCGTCTTGGGGCTGTTCGAGGCGTAGGTCTTCACCGTGCGCACCTCCGTGTTCATGGGGAACGTCTTGATGCTCTCAATGTACGAGTCGGCCGAGATGAGCGACGTCAGGCCCAGGCGCTCCTTGACCGTGCGGGGCAGCCCCAGGGCGCCACCATCGCCATCGAAGAGCTGTGTCACCTTTATTTTGCGGCGGCCTCCGCTGCGGCCCTCGGTCTTGAAGCGGCCGATGATGGGGTTTTCGTTGCTGATGACCACGGCGCGGTTGATGGCGTCGGCCGGGCCGGCCACGTTCACCGTCATGTCGGCGCGCAGCAGCAGGCGGTCGCCCGGCGCCTCCTCCCAATACACCGTTTGCTGGCCGGCCAGTTCGCCGCCATACATCGACGTGGCAACAGGCGTGGCCGTGTAGCGCACGGTGGCCAGGATGCGGCGCCCCAGCAGACTGTCGGGCAGCTCGAAAAACCAGTCGTCGCCGCTCTTCGTCACGGCAAAAAGCCCCTGCCACGTCGTCTCGGTCGGGGCAGGCTGTTTCTCGGCTTTCTTTCTCTTCCTAGCGTCGGCCGGCAGCGAGAGCGTCAGCAGGCACAAGCACAGGGCTATCCATTTTTTCAGCATAGAAGTGGTATGGTTAAGAAATGCGTTTTCTCGAAATCGTTTTTCCCCGCGGCAGGAAGACGAAGGGGCGCTTTACTTTCTTGGAGAGGAAAGAACCCCGTCACACCCTCAGCAGGAGCTTCTCAAACTGCTCGTACGAAGCGTCCAGCCGGCTCAGCTCGTAGGGCGGCAGCGCGAGCGAGAACGTGCCCGGCAGGGCGTCCAGCCCGAAATAGGCCGCCACGATGCTCGCCATGTTGAACGCCAGGCGGCTCCCCTCCTTCATCAGCATCAGGCAGCAGGCCCGCAGCGTTTGGGACGGGGCGTCGCGGCTTTGCAGGGCGCGCAGCAGGCAGAAATAGGCCGGCGGCGTGCCGCAGCGCATCAGCGTGCGGGCCAGCGGAGCCAGCGGCAGGCCCTCGGCCAGGGCCAGCAGGCGCAGCGCGTCGTCGCCGCTCCGCACGGCCGGCATGAGCGCCGCCAGCAGCTTCTGCTTGTCGATGCTGCCCGCCACCTCGCGGGCAAAGCGGTGCAGGCGCCCGTCGGCCAGGCTGAGGCGCCCCGCCCTGTAGCGCAACGCAGCCGCCTTGAGAAACGTGCCCAGCAGCGCCTTGACGCCTTGCGGCACCCACGCCTCAAACAGCCGCCAGAAAGCCTCTTCGTCCACCCCCGGCAGCAGGCGCTCAGCCAGCAGCGCGGCCGCCGTGCGACGCCGCGAATGGGGCAGCGAGGCCACGAGCGCCGCAAGTCCCCCGGCGTCGGCCGCCGCCACCAGCGGTGCCATGGCCGTTTCCAGGGCCGACGGCGAGCCATAGCCGCCGCGCGTCACGGCCGCCGCGTCAAGAGCACCACGTTCTCCACATGGTGCGTTTGCGGAAACATGTCGACCGGCTGCACCGCCTCCACCCTGTAAGCTTCGTCGAGCAGGGCCAGGTCGCGCGCTTGCGTGGCGGGGTTGCAGCTCACGTAGACGATGCGCGCCGGCGCCGCATCGATGACGGCCCGCACCACGCCCGGATGCATGCCCGCCCGGGGCGGGTCGGTGATGACCACGTCGGGGTGCCCGTGAGCCTCGACGAAGGCGGGCGAGAGCACGTCCTTCATGTCGCCGGCAAAGAACGTGGCGTTATCGATGCCGTTGAGCGCCGCGCCGGCGCGGGCCGCCTCTACCGCCTCGGGCACATACTCGATGCCCACCACCGCGCGCGCCGCGCGCGCCACGAAGCAGGCAATGGTGCCCGTGCCGGTGTAGAGGTCGTAGACGAGCTCGCACCCCGTGAGCCCCGCAAAGCGCCGCGCCACCTTGTAGAGCTCGTAGGCCTGGCGCGCGTTCGTCTGGTAGAAGCTCTTGGGCCCCACCCTGAAGCGCAGGCCTTCCATCTCCTCGACGATGTAGGAGGGACCCTTGTAGGCGTGGACGTCCAGGTCGCCGATCGTGTCGTTACACTTGTGGTTGTCGACGTAGAGCAGCGAGGTCACCTCCGGCAGCTCCTCGGCCATGTAGGCAAGCAGCCCCTGAACGGCGCGGCGGTCGTCGTCGGTCTCCATGCGCACCTGCACAAGGGCCATCACCTCGCCCGTGGCCTCCGACGTCCTGAGCATCAGGCCGCGCATCAGGCCGTGCCCCGCGCGTGCGTCGTAGAACGTCAGGCCATGGCTCAGGGCATAGGCTTTCACGGCCGAGCGGACGCGGTTGTTCACCTCGGGCATGAGCTCGCAGCGGTCTATGTCGATAACCTTGTCGAACGCTCCCGGCAGGTGGAAGCCCAGCCCGCCCCCCCGCTCCACGCCCGCCTCCATCTGGCTACGCGTGAGCCAGCGGCGGCTGCCAAAGGCAAAGTCGAGCTTGTTTCTGTAGCCCCGCACGCGCTCACTGGGCAGGATGGGAGCCACCGGGGGCAACTCCACGCCGCCGATGCGCCGCAGGGCGTCCTCGACCTGGCGCTGCTTGTAGCGCAGCTGGTCGGCATAGGGCAGGGCCTGCCAGCGGCAGCCGCCGCACGTGCCGAAATGGGGGCAAAAGGGCTCCACCCGTCGCGGCGAGGGCACCACCAGGTGCTCCACCTCGGCCTCGGCATAGCGGCTCTTCATGCGGCGCACGCGCAGGTCGGCCACGTCGCCCGGCACGGCAAAGGGCACAAACACCACGCGCCCCTCCACGCGGGCCAGGGCCATGCCCTCGGCCGCCACGTCTTCTATCGTCACGTGCTCCCACACGGGGAGCAGTTTTTTCTTTCTTCCCATTTTTTCGTTTCAAAAAAAGCAAAGCAGACCCCGCCGGCAGTCCGCCCGGCAGAAGCTCCGCCGCACGCGCGGCGCGGGGCCCACTGCAAAAGTAGAAATTTCTGCCGAGAAAAACGCGCCAGCACGACAGGTATTAGGTGTTGGTGATTAGCGCCAGCCCGCCCCGAGCGGCACTTAATAACTAATACCTAATACTTAACACTTTGGGGAACTTGTGCACAACGAATGGAATGCGAAAGTGACTATTGACTATTGACTTTCGAAGAACGATTGTTAATAAGTGTTAGGTGTTAGTTATGAGGTGTTAGTGATTAGCGCCTGCCCAAGCAGCAGCGAAACTTAATACCTAATACCTAACACCTAAGGAAACTTGTCCATTTAAAAAAGCGGGCAGCCCGTGGTGGGGCCCCCGCTTTTTCTGGGTTAAAAGGTTAGCATTTCATGGTTTGCCGGCCTTGGCGTCGGGCGGCCCCGGCCCGAGGTGGCGGCGTATCTCCTCGCTCATGAGCAG
>CALUNU010000004.1 GCA_944322095.1 uncultured Alloprevotella sp. | reverse complement strand
CGGCTTCCGTCCCGTTTGCGGGTGCAAAAGTACGCACTCCCCAGCTTCTGACCAAACTTTTTCGCAAGTTTTTTTGAGAAAATTTTCGGGGAAATTCTGAAAATCGCGGGCAAAAGACTGTAACTCACACGATTATAAAATTCACAACAGGGGAAACTTTTTTGAGACGGCCTATTATATAAAAAGACTGCCCGCGCGTTTAGCACAGGCAGCCCTCTCTTGCTTTTCTCATTATATAATATAGGAGCAACCTCTATCGGTTATTTTCCCAGATACAACTTCCAATCGCCATCTTTGTTCTTTTTCAGCTTCATATCCTCGTCGTCAACGGAACCGTCCTCATAGGTGACTTTCATATTCACGACGGCTTCCTCTCCATCCTCGCTCAATTCTTCTGAAACCACTTCATAGGACTTAATGCCACCATTCTTGGCTTTTGCTTTCTCGTAGCTTGCCTGCAACATGCCTTCCATCATTTTGGCACCGGCCTCATATTCCTCAGAATTTTCCGTATCAGAATACATCAATTCAACGCACTTGGCATATTCGCCGTCTTTCATGTAGCCGTAAGCCTTTTCTGCCACGGCCGAAGGCGTGTTGCCACCACAAGCCACCAACAAGAACAACGAGAAGGCTGCAAAAACTTTCAATAAACTTTTCATAACATAAAATTTTAACGGGTGAATAATATTAGAAGACTAACACTCTTTTCAATTTCTCAGAGCCATAAATGCTCGAGGGTAAACTGCACGTAAACTTCCGCCCTGCAAACTGCATTGTGCGAGGTTTTCCCTTCACAAGCGGATAATGTGCCTTTGCGTAAGCAAAAAGCACCAGCTCCGTACAATGCATCTTCGTAGTATCGGTCTCGTCATAGTCGTGATCAAAGGCCACTCCCCGACGATATATCTTCCACGCCTCGCTTGCAGCCTTTTTCCCGGCCGCCTCATCGTAGGGACGCATCACCGCACCCACGCTTGTGCGATTTTGAGAGAAGAAAGCTTCCGGGAGTTCCATTTTTACACGATCGACGTCGCCCTGATAGTCCGGCTCGTCGGGAACTGCATGCACCACCATGGGCACTCCAGCCGAATCCACCACAATGCCCACATGCGAATAACGGCCGTCGCCATCCAGCCAAAGCACCATACGGCTTGTCAGCCCACTGCCACGACGAAAAACCACATCGCCCGGCTGCAAACGCACGCCCTCGGGCAACAGCGTCTTTCTTGTTTCGGACTGCTTGCACGAAAGCACCGACAACACCAGCAGGCACATTATCATAGATGATGGCAATGTTTTCATAGGAGAGGGATACATAGTATTATATCTCTGTGACAAATATAAACAAAAAGCAGGACTTTCAAAAGAATGTCCTGCACTTTTTGCTTTTTCCACGCCGAAAATCACGGAAACCCGTTATTCTCTGTTCATTTTGCTTCCTGCACGTCGGCCTTGCCGCGGCGTTCCTCCGCGTTCCACAGCTTATAAGGGCGCACGCGCAGCTGCGCATTATAATATCTGCGCTCTCCCGTCACCTCAGGGCCCAGGAACGTCGGGCGTTCAAACGTTTCGTCGGCCTGTTGCAGCTCCACTTCGGCCACGACGAGGCCTTCGTTTTCGCCGAAAAACTCATCCACTTCGAACGTATGGCCGCCAAAGGGCACCAGCCAGCGCACCTTGTCGATGATGCCCGGCTCGCACAGATGCAGGAGCGAGAGGGCCTCGTCGCGCGTGATTTCTTTCTCGAACTCGTAGCGCGAGAGGCCGCCGTCGAGCGAGGGCCCCTTGATGGTGAGGTAAGAACGTTCGTCGCGCAGGCGCACCCGTACGGTACGGCCGCGCTCGCTGCATATATATCCCTGAACGATGCGCGTATGCGAGGCTGAGAGCGCCTTGTAGTCGCCGTCCACGAGAAATTTCCGTTCTATTTCGATCGCCATAACCGCCGTCTATACGCCCTGCCAGAGGTAATAAGCGATGAGGATGACCACCATCAGCACAATGAGGCCGATGAATATTCCGTTGACCACCCTGCGTGCCTGGCGCGCCTGGCGTGCATTGCGGGTCTGAGCTTTCAGTTTGCGTTTTTGGTTCATGGTAATGCAGTTTTAGGTTCCTTATTATATATAGGAGTGGGCGGGCCTACGTTCACGCAGGCTCCTGCTCCGAAAATTCCATGAGATAGGCTTTGATGAAGCCGTCTATTTTTCCGTCCATCACGCCACCCACGTCGCTTGTCTGGTAGCCCGTGCGGTGGTCCTTCACGCGGCGGTCGTCGAAGACGTAGCTTCTGATCTGGCTGCCCCACTCTATCTTTTTCTTGCCGGCCTCGATTTTTGCCTGTGCAGCCTTTTTCTTCTGCAAGGCACGGTCGTAGAGTTGCGAACGGAGCAGGCGCATGGCGTTTTCGCGGTTTTCGAGCTGCTTGCGGCTCTCGGTGTTTTCGATAAGGATTTCTTCCTCCTCGCCCGTGTCGGGGTCTTTATACTGGTAGCGCAGGCGCACGCCCGTCTCCACCTTGTTGACGTTCTGACCACCGGCGCCGCCCGAGCGGAAGAGGTCCCAGCTGATTTTCGACGGGTCGACATACACCTCGATGCTGTCGTCCACCAGCGGTGTGACGAAGACGGAGGCAAAGCTCGTCATGCGCTTGCCCTGTGCGTTGTAGGGCGAAACGCGCACCAGGCGGTGCACGCCGTTCTCGCTTTTGAGGTATCCGTAGGCATACTCGCCCTCGATTTCCATCGTCACGGTTTTGATGCCTGCCTCGTCGCCGTCCTGCAAGTTGGATATCTTGACACGGTAGCCGTGAGCCTCGGCATAGCGCATATACATGCGCATGAGCATTTCGGCCCAGTCCTGGCTCTCGGTGCCTCCCGCGCCGGAGTTGATTTTCAGGACGCAGTCCATCACGTCCTCTTCGCGGCGCAGCATGTTTTTCAGTTCGAGCGCCTCTATGGCGGCGATGGCTTTTGCATAGTCGTCGTCCACCTCCTCTTCGCTCACCATGCCGTCCTTGTGAAAGTCGAACGCCAGCGACAGCTCCTCCACGAGCATCTCCACCTCCTTGTAGCCGTTGATCCACTTTTCGAGGCCTTTCACCTTCTTCATCTGTTCCTCGGCCTTTTTGGCGTCGTCCCAGAAGCCCGGCGCCTGCGTTCGCAGCTGTTCTTCCTCATACTGCATCTGCTTGGCGTCGATGTCGAGATAACGGTGGAGCGCTTCTGCGCGTTCTTTGGTAGCTTTCAGTTGTTCTATGGTTATCATTTCCTGTTCTAAGTAGTCTGTTGGACGCTTTTCGTCCGCAAAAGTACGAAAAAAAGCGTTACGCGCGGGCAGCCTGCTCCTGTTCGGCCTCTTCGTAGAGGCGGTCGATGCTTTCGGCGTAGTGTTCGTACACGACAGCGCGGCGCACCTTGAGCGTGTTGGTGAGTTCGCCCGTCTCCATGCTGAATGGTCGCGTCAGCAGGAGGAAGCGCTTCACTTTCTCGTAGTGGGCCAGGTCTTGCTGCATCGTTTCGATGCGCGCGGCGAAGAGTTTCTGTATGCGGGCGTCGGCATAGAGCTCCCCGATGCTGCCCCAGGCGATGTCGTGCGCGGCGGCATAGCGCTCCACCTGCTCTCTGACGGGCACGATGAGGGCCGCGACAAACTTGCGGCGGTCGGCCACCACCACTGCCTGGTCGATATATTTGTCGAGGGTCAGCTTTGTTTCGATGAGTTGCGGCGAGATGTATTTTCCGTTCGACGTCTTGAACATGTCCTTGATGCGTTCCGTCAGGAAGAGCTCGCCGTTGCGCAGATAGCCAGCGTCGCCCGTGTGGAACCACCCGTCGGCGTCGATGGTATCGGCCGTGAGTCGCTCCTTTTTATAATAGCCCGGCGTGATGGTCTTCCCGCGGAGCAGAATTTCATTGTTGTCGCCTATCTTCAGCTCGAGCCCGTCGATGACGCGGCCCACGGAACCCGTCGTAATGGGCTGCCCCATCACGTCGCACGAGACGGTGGCCGTCGACTCCGTCAGGCCGTAGCCCACAATGATGTTGAGCCCGGCCGCATGGACGAAGCGCTCCACCTCGGGCGACACGGTGGCGCCGGCCACGGGGAAGATGTTGCCGTCCTCCAAGCCGAGCGTGTGGCGCAGGTAGCGTATGATGGTGCGCGAGAAGAAGGCGTAGCGCAGCCGCAGGGCCAGGGGCGGCGTCACGCCGCGCGAGGCATACTCGGTCCAGTAGGTTCCGCCCGTTTCGAGGGCTGCCCCGATGAGTTTGCGCAGGGCGGGGCCGCTGTTCTCCATCTTGTCGAGCACGGCGCGGTACACTTTTTCCCAAAACCGCGGAACGGAACTCATGCACGTGGGGTGCACTTCCTGTAAGGAGCGAAGAACATCAGCCGGCCGCAGATTGACAGCCAGCTTCGCTCCCTGAGCCAAGCAAAAGTAGGACCACGCCCGTTCGAAAATGTGTGTCAGGGGGAGAAAGTCAAGCACCACGTCTTTTTCACTCACCGGCAGCACCAGGTCGTTGGCACGGAAAGCTTCGTGATACATGCCATACGTGAGCATCACCCCCTTGCTTGCCCCCGTCGTACCGCTCGTATACAGAATGTTGGCTAAGTCGGTCATGCAAGCGTCGCCGAGGCGTCGCTCCATCTCGCTGGCAACGTCAGCCTCGCGGCCCAACGACAGGAACTCGCTGAAATACATCGACAACCCGTCCTTCTCACAGCGGCGCACCTCGGGGTCGAAGATGATGATGCGCTCCAACCGTCCGCAATGGGATGCCACGCTGACGGCCGTGTCATACTGCTCCTGCTCGCCTACGAAGAGAAAACGCACATCGGCGTCGTTCATCATGTAGACCATCTGGGCTCCGCTGCTCGTGGCATAGAACGGTATCGTGACGGCCCGTACCTTGTAGGCACCGAAATCAACAAAAAAACATTCGGGCTTATTCTGCGAGAATGTGGCTATGTTTTCCTGCGCGCCCACACCCAACGCCAGCAACGAACGCGCAACAGCATCGACCGTATCGGAAAACTGATTCCACGAAACGGGCATCCACCGTCCTAAGGCATAGTCACGATAACTCAGCGCCGTGCGCTGCCCGTACTTGGCAGCCTGACTGTCGATAAGGCGGGAGAGATGACAATTGTTGAGCATAGTTTCCAGAGTTTAACACGCACCACAAAGATATGCCTTTCTTTTTTAATCCGACATAAAAACCGTATTTTTTTGAGAAGGCCGTATTTTCTCTCGCGCCTCCCTTTCCCGCCGAGAACTTTCCGGCACCACCACGCCCGCCGGCACGCCTAACTCCTGACGCCGTATTTCCTTTCAAACAGGGCAACGTTGCGCGTGCCCCAGTCTATCATCGCGTCGATAATAGGCAAGAGCGTACGCCCCAGATCTGTGATGGCATATTCCGAACGGGGCGGCAACTCAGGATAAACCGTTTTCTCCACCAGTCCGTCATCCACCAATTCTCTCAACTGCAAATCCAGCACGCGTGGCGAAGCCGCGGGAAACAACTTATGAATTCCGCTGGGACGCAAAACCTTGCTCCTGAGCTCATCCAGGATACATGACTTCCACTTCGAGCCAATCAGGCTCATCGTCAGCCGCAGTGGGCAATCGAAATCTACCGGTATTTTTCTTTCGTACATGCTTCGTTACACTTTTCCATACATTAGGCAAAGATAGGCATACCACGCAAAACGGGTATACAGCGAAAAACTTTTCAGTACCTGAATAATTTTTCGGTACTTGCGCACACGATACGTTCCAAATACCTTTGCAGACGTTAAACCAACAAGCAGATAGCTATGAGAGCAAGCATCGAAGAGTACAAAGCCGTAGAAGCGGCCGCCATGAAATTCGTCAGAAGTGTGTCCGAAGGCAACAGCCGGTATGCCCGGGAATTATTTACCGATGAAGCCGTCCTTTTCGGTTATCTGGACGGCAAACTGGAACATGGCAGCATCAAGCAATTCTATAATAACGTCGACACCGTGGCTGCCGGTGCCGGTTTCAAGGCACGCGTCGACGTCGTGGCCGTCGAAGAGACGCTTGCCGTCGTGCGGGTGCTCGAAGAAAACTGGGGCGGCCGCATCGATTTTACAGACTACCTCCTGCTGTTGAAAATGAACGGAGAATGGAAATGCGTGGCCAAAGCCTACAACCAGAATTCCGACACCATCCAACCATAAAGCCGCCCGTCATGAGAACCACAGTCATTACCGGTAGCCCGCAAACGAAGCAACAGTTTTCGCCATGACCGAAGCTTTCATCCACGCTGCCAAACGCGCAGACACGAGGTAAAACGCTTCGACGCCGCCCTCATGAAGACAGATGGCAGCCATGCGTGCGAAACATGCTTCGACACCCGCATCTTCATCAAACGCTCAACCGCTTTGCGGCAATGAGAGATGGTGAGCGAAGTCCTTGCCGCGGGCGTTCTGAAAGAAAGAGACGTCCACCAGACCGACGGTTGCACCCAGGCCGCCGCCTTAGCCGAAAAGTTCAGAGACTAAAGGCCCCACGCCGCGCCGCGCCATAAGAAACAGCCGGCCTCGCCGCACAGGCCCGCCGGCCATTTTCACACGACAGCCCCGCCACGTCATCAAAAAGACGCGGCGGGGCTGTCCTTATGCCTCTCCCGGCACTGACCGGGCAATCCTCATTTTTATTTCAGCACGCCCAGCTCTTTGCCCACCTTGACGAAGGCGGCTATACACTTGTCGAGATGCTCGCGCTCGTGGCCGGCCGAAATCTGCACGCGGATGCGGGCCTCGCCCTTGGGCACGACGGGATAGTAGAAGCCCGTGACGTAGATGCCCTCGTCCTGCAAACGGGCGGCATACTCCTGCGAAAGCTTGGCGTCGTAGAGCATAACGGCGCAGATGGCGCTCTGTGTGGGCTTGATGTCGAAGCCCTCGGCCATCATCTTGTCGCGGAAATAATTGACGTTCTCCACGAGCTTGTCGTGCAGGGCGTTGCTCTCTTTCAATATCTTGAACGTTTCGAGAGCGGCGCCCACGATGGCGGGAGCCACCGAGTTGGAGAACAGGTAGGGGCGGCTGCGCTGACGGAGCATGTCGATAATTTCCTTGCGGCCGGTGGTGAAGCCACCCATGGCACCGCCGAAGGCCTTGCCCAGCGTGCCGGTATAGATGTCGACGCGGCCGTACGTGCCGAAGAACTCGCTCACGCCGTGACCCGTGGCGCCCACAACGCCGGCCGAGTGGCTCTCGTCCACCATGACGAGGGCGTCATACTTTTCGGCCAGATCGCATATCTTGTCCATCGGGGCTACGTTGCCGTCCATCGAGAAGACGCCGTCGGTCACGACGATGCGGAAGCGCTGTGCCTGGGCCTCCTGTAAGCAACGTTCCAGGTCGGCCATGTCGGCGTTGGCGTAGCGGTAGCGCTTGGCCTTGCACAGGCGCACGCCGTCGATGATGGAGGCGTGGTTGAGGGCGTCCGAGATGATGGCGTCGTCGGCCGTGAGCAAGGGCTCAAACACGCCGCCGTTGGCGTCGAAGCAAGCGGCGTAGAGGATGGTGTCCTCGGTCTTGAAATAGTCGGAGATGGCGGCTTCGAGCTCTTTGTGCACGTCCTGCGTGCCACAGATGAAGCGAACCGACGACATGCCGTAGCCGCGGCGGTCCATCATGTCCTTGGCGGCCTGAACGAGGCGCGGATGGTTGGAAAGGCCCAGATAGTTGTTGGCGCAGAAGTTGAGCACCTCCTTGCCGGCCACCTGGATGGCAGCCTGCTGCGGCCCCTCTATGAGGCGTTCGGCCTTGTAGAGGCCGGCTTCCTTGATCTCCTTCAGCTCGTTCTGAAGGTGTGCTTGAAATTTTCCGTACATATTTAATAGGGTTTTGCTGTGAAATGCCGTGTATGGGTGCCGGGGCGGCCTGCCCGCATCGGGCGGGGCCCGCAGACGTACAAAGGAACGTATTTTTTCGAAATAAACAACGGGGCCGCGCCGGAATTCTCAAAAAAAAGTGTTCCTTTGCAGCGTAATTAAACCCACTTTATCAAGCAAAACGTTATGAAGAATATTCTGGTGATTGGCTCGACGGGACAGATCGGTTCGGAGCTGACCATGAAACTGCGTGGCATCTACGGCAACGACCACGTCGTGGCCGGCTACATTCTGGGCGCCGAGCCCAAGGGCGAGCTCAAGGAGAGCGGCCCGGCCGAGCTCTGCGACGTGACCGACGGCAGCGCCATCTCGTCGGTGGTGTGCCGCTATCAGATCGACACCATCTACAACCTGGCCGCCCTGCTCTCGGTGGTGGCCGAGCACAAGCCGCAGCTGGCATGGAAGATAGGCATCGACGGCCTGTGGAACGTGCTCGAAGTGGCCCGCGAAGACGAATGTGCCGTCTTCACGCCCAGCTCCATCGGCTCCTTCGGCCCCGAAACGCCCAGCGACCACACGCCGCAGGACACCATCCAGCGCCCCCGCACCATCTACGGCGTGAGCAAGGTGACCACCGAGCTCCTGAGCGACTACTACCACAACAAGTATGGCGTCGACACGCGCTCGGTGCGCTTCCCCGGCCTCATCTCCAACGTGACGCCCCCGGGCGGCGGCACGACCGACTATGCCGTCGACATCTACTACTCGGCCGTGCGCGGCGAGAAGTTTGTCTGCCCCATCGGGCAGGGCACCTACATGGACATGATGTACATGCCCGACGCGCTCCATGCCTGCGTGCAGCTCATGGAGGCCGACCCCTCGCGCCTCGTCCACCGCAACGGCTTCAACATTGCCTCGATGAGCTTTGCCCCCGAGGGCATCTATCAGGCCATCAAGAAGTACAAGCCCGAGTTTGAGATGGAATACAAGGTCGACCCGCTCAAGCAGAGCATCGCCGACAGCTGGCCCAACAGCCTCGACGACGTGTGCGCACGGCAGGAGTGGGACTGGAAGCCTACGTACGACCTCGACAGCATGACGCGCGACATGCTCGAAAAGCTCTCGGCACGCCTGCTCGGATAACGCCCGGCTGCACCGCAGCCCGCCCACACAAAGCGGCCCCCGTCCCACCGGCGGGGGCCGCTTTGTGTTGTAGCCGCACGTCGCGGCGCAGGCCTGCAAAAGGGGCGGCAGTGCTTGTGCGCTATATGGCAAAGCGTTAAAGCGGACGCGCAGGTTCGTCCGCCTTTTAGCGTTGGAAATGCGGCCGTGTGGGGTGTTTCGGCCGAAACATCCCATGGATTTTCATTTCCATCCCATGGATTTGCCGATCCATCCCATGGAAATTTCGATCCAAGGCCACTTTTCAGCGGAAAAATGGGGTCGAAACGTGCCATATAGTGGCAAAAAAACCATTTTCAGGCGTCCATACGGCAGGGCTTCGCACGGATGTGCTTAAATATCAAGTGTTTCTGATTTTCGCGCATTTGCGAGCAAATGTACGAGCGCGCGAAAATAATCGATTCTCCGTGTTAAAAAACAGGGGTTTTAGGAGGAGCGGCATTCCTGCCGTCCACACTGCCGAACGGCCCAAGGAGGGGCTGTATTCCTGGTGTCCACAGCTCGGGGCGCAGCCCCGCCCCTGCATTCCACGCGGCAGCGAGCGCCACCCCGCGGCCCCTCCTCAGCGACCGCGCACGAAGCGCAGGACGGCCTGCACGGCGTCGGGGCTCAGCGCGACGTAGCGGGCGTAGTCTTCGGGACGCGCCATGGCCGGCAGGGGACGCATGAGGTGGTCGAGGCCGGGCAGCCAGGCGAAGCGCACGGCGGGGCGGTCGCGCAGGAGGGTCCACCAGCGGTCGAAGTCGGCCGCCGTGACCTGGTAGTCGTGGCTGCCCTGCACCACGAGGATGGGCAGCGTCAGATTGCGGGCCGTGGCCACGGGGTCGTAGCGCCGCGCCATGGCGACGTACTCGGCCGGCAGCGAGGCCGTCATGCGCTACGCCGTCGAGTCGGCCTGCGACGGGTCGGTGCCCTGCAAACGGGCTATGTAGTGCAACTGGCTGCGCAGGCTCTCCTCGAAAGGCCTTGCGGGCGCGGCCAGCAGCACGATGCCCGCCGGGGGCACGGCGGCGCGGGCGGCCACGCGGGGTGCCAGGGCGGCTCCCAGGCTGTGGCCCACCACGTAAAGGCTGTCGGGCGCGGCCTCGGGCAGGGTGCGCGCCAGGGCCAGGGCCGCCACGGCGTCGTCGACGGTCTCGGTGTCGTAGTCGGTGCGGCCGCTCACCTCGACGAAGCGCTCACCGCGGTAAACGTACGTGCGCTTGTCGTAGCGCAGCGAGGCCACGCCGCCACGCGCCAGGGCACGCGCCATGCTGCGGAAGAGCTTGTTGGGCCCGAGCGTCTCGTCGCGGTCGTTGGGCCCGCTGCCGTGAACAAACACCACGAGCGGCACGCGTCCCGTGCGGCGGGCGGGCAGGCAGAGCGTGGCGGGCAGACGCACCGGGCCGCAGGTCAGCACCGTGTCGCGCTCGATGCAGCCGGCCGTGTCGGCCTGCGCGGCGGGAGCGGCGGGCAGGGCAAAGAAGCCCGAGAGACGGCCGGCGGCGTCGTAGACGAAGCGCAGCGTGAGGGCCGCGCGCTCGAAGCTGAGCCTCCGCTCCTCGACCGTGAGCGCCCCGGCGCGTTGCACGCTCCAAGGGCCGGCCTGGCGCAGGGGGCCGCACGCCGTTTCGAGCTGGCGGTACATGCCGCTGAGCAGCACGGGCGCCGTGCGGGCGCGCAGGGTCGAGTCGGCCGCGGCATAGAGGCTGTCGCCCCGCCCCTGCTGCAACCAGCGGAACAAGCGGTCGGAACGTCGCTCGCCCGGTACCGCCTCCTGCGCGCGGAGGCCGGCCGCCGGCAGCAACAGCAGGGCGGCCATCAGCCATAAAAGTCCTTTTCTTCTCATATCTTGTCGTTGTATAGTTTCGTCCGGCAGATGCCTCGACGCAAAAATAGCCCGCCGCCTCCTACCGGCCAAGCGCCACGTCCGTTTTCTGCCCTGTGCTCCCGAAAAAGCACAAAGAGAGCGGGCTGCCCGTCCTGCTGATGGGACAGACAGCCCGCTCCTCGGCGCCCGCGCATGGGAAGCGCGGCGCGTGGCGTCAGTCGCGCCCGGCACGCTTGCGGGCCGTGTGGTCCAGAATAATCTTGCGCATGCGCATGCTCTTGGGCGTCACCTCTACGTATTCGTCCTCCTTGATATATTCAAGGGCCTCTTCGAGGGAAAACTCGATGGGCGGCACGATGCGGGCCTTGTCGTCGGCACCGCTGGCGCGCATGTTGGTGAGCTGCTTGGCCTTGGTGACGTTGACCACGAGGTCGTTTTCGTGAACGTGCTCGCCCACCACCTGACCGGCGTACACTTCGGTCTGCGGATGGATGAAGAAGCGGCCGCGGTCTTGCAGATGGTCGATGGCATAGGCATAAGCCGTGCCTCCTTCGAGGGCTATCATCGAACCGTTGGTACGGCGCTGTATGTCGCCCTTATAGGGCTGGTATTCCTTGAAGCGGTGGGCCATGATGGCCTCGCCCTGGCTGGCCGTGAGCACGTTGGTGCGCAGACCGATGATGCCGCGCGAGGGAATGTCGAACTCGATGTCGACGCGCTCGCCCATGTTCTGCATCGACGTGAGCTCGCCCTTGCGGCGCGTCACCATGTCGATCATCTTGCTGGCAAACTCCTCGGGCACGTTGATGGTGAGTTCCTCAACGGGCTCGCAGCGCACGCCGTCGATCTCCTTGAAGATGACCTGCGGCTGGCCCACTTGCAGCTCGTAGCCCTCGCGGCGCATCGTTTCGATGAGCACCGAGAGATGCAGCACGCCGCGGCCCGACACAATCCAGCGGTCGGCGCCTTCGGTCTTCTCGACGCGCAGGGCCAGATCCTTTTCGAGTTCCTTTTCGAGGCGGTCGTTGATGTGGCGCGAGGTGCAGTATTTTCCTTCGCGGCCGAAGAAGGGCGAGTCGTTGATGGTGAAGAGCATCGACATGGTGGGCTCGTCGATGGCGATGGGCGGCAGGGGCTCGGGGTTGTCGCCGTCGCAGATGGTGTCGCCAATCTCGAAACGCTCCAAGCCCACCACGGCGCAGATGTCGCCGCTCTCGACGGCCCCCGTGCGCTGGCGGCCCATGCCCTCGAAGGTGTGAACCTCCTTGATGCGCGTTTTCTCCATCGTGCCGTCGCGGTGGGCGATGGTGCAGGTCATGCCCTCGCGGATGGTGCCGCGGTGGACGCGCCCCACGGCGATGCGGCCGGTATAGTTGGAATAGTCGAGCGAGGTGATGAGCATCTGCGGCGTGCCTTCGAGCTGCGTCGGCGCGGGGATGACCTCGACGATTTTATCGAGCAGATAGGTGATGTCGTCCGTGGGCTTGCGCCAGTCCTCGCCCATCCATCCGTTCTTGGCCGAGCCGTAGACGACGGGGAAGTCGAGCTGGTCTTCGGTGGCGTTGAGATCGCACATGAGGTCGAACACCATCTCGTAGACTTCCTCGGGGCGGCAATTGGGCTTGTCCACCTTGTTGACGACGACAATCGGCTTCAGCCCGATCTGCAACGCCTTTTGCAGCACAAAGCGCGTCTGGGGCATCGGACCCTCGAAAGCGTCGACCAGCAGGATGCAGCCGTCGGCCATGTTGAGCACGCGCTCCACCTCGCCGCCGAAGTCGGAGTGGCCCGGCGTGTCGATGATGTTGATTTTTACGTCGCGGTAGCGGATGGAAACATTCTTCGAAAGGATGGTAATGCCGCGCTCGCGCTCCAAGTCGTTGTTGTCGAGTATGAGTTCGCCCGCCTGCTGGTTCTGGCGGAAGAGGTGGCCGGCCATCAGCATCTTGTCCACGAGCGTGGTTTTCCCGTGGTCAACGTGAGCGATGATGGCAATGTTGCGGATTTGTTGCATGTACATCGTAATTTATCGGGGCGCGCACGGCGGCAGCGGCTCTCTCCACCTGAAATACGGGAAGCCCGGGCTGACAGCGCGCCGATACCTATTTATATATCCTATAATTCGACTGCAAAAGTACGAAAAAAGCCGGAAACCGCGCACCGCCGCCCCGGCGGCCCCAACGAACGATTGGTTCCGCGGCCGCCTGTACCGCACGGCCCGGCCTCCCTATATATAATAAGGAGTGACGGCACCGCACGAAAGGGCCATTCCTGCACGGAGCTGCCTTGCCGCCGGAAGGAAACGGCAGGGCCGGCGCCCCCGGGCGGAGGAGACGCCGCGAATGCCATTTCTACGCGAAGGGCCTCCCCATGCGGCAGGAACGGCCGCCGCGTAAAACGTACCACCGGCGCAAAAATGAACAATAAATTCCATGCATTAACATATTTTACCCCTCAAATAAATAAATCGAAGCCTATTCCTATTTTCGAAATCGCGAAAACAGCTGCAACATCCGCGGGGATGCGCCCGCGCAGCGCTGCTCGCGCACAAAACAAGGGTTGCCACGGTTCGCGGCATCCGATGCGGTAACAACGAGGGCCTGCCCACGTGGAAAGGACGGGAACAAACGTTTCATGGCACAAAAATAGCCTGGCAGGAAGACGGAGCTAACCCTCGGCCGCACATACCGGAACCGCATGCCTTTCAACATTTCCTGCCAGTCGTCGGGGTCTGCTTTGCAGAGGCCTGGACCCACCGGTAATCGTAAAACCATAAAAAAACGCACCGCCATGTAGAAACACTATGAACAGCAAAGACCGGCACAGCCAACGCCGTGCCGACGACGGACCGCCGGCGTACGTCCATCACGGCCGGACGGTTACCTTGTTTTTTTAAATCATTGAAACGTCCCGCCCACCGGGCGGGCTCCACCAACACCTAACAAAAAAACATCATGAAGAAATCGTTATTTTCACTGTTCGCATTGACTTTGGGCTTGCTCCTGGCGGCCTGCTCCTCCAAACAGAAGGAAAATACCGGCCCGCAATCGGCCGACCTCACCGTCGAAGCCATGGAGGTTTATGGCGACTCCCCCGGCATACTTTCCGTCGTGCCCGGCACATACAAGCTGAACGTAGACGACAAAGTTTCCATCAAAATCAAGCTAAAGCTCGAACAGACCGTGACGGAAGCCTTCGACGGCATCGAAGGCCCCAACCTGCGGCTGAAAACGGCCGACGGCGTGGAGGCCACCGACGCCTACTTCGGCCTGGCCAACGGAGAAGGAGACAAACTGAAAAGCTTCCTGAAAAAAGACCCCGGGGCCGAGGAAGAATTCGTGTTCGAACTGCTCTTCGACCACCAGAAGGGCGATGTAACAGAAGCCATTGGAAAAATCAAGACCTTCACGCTCGACGGCTTTTCGCTCATCCATGAAGAGGGCGGCAGCGACGCCGAGAGCGAAGACGCTTCGTCGTCGGCCGACGACGACACGTCGGGCGAAACGATGAGCAGCGCCGAGGTGGATCAGATGCTCGACAACTACGAAGAGCTCGTCGACAGCTATACCTCCCTTGTAAAAAAAGCTTCCTCGGGCGACCTCTCGGCTCTGGGCGACTACGCCACTCTGGCATCGAAGGCTTCGGACCTGGCAGAAGACCTTGACAAATTCTCGGGCGACATGTCCGTCGAACAAATGGCACGCTTCACCAAAATACAGGCGAAGATGGCGGCAGCCGCTACGGATGCAGTGCTTTAAACCCATTATTTAATTTCTCACATTACCATCAACTCATAAAACATTCGCAAATATGATGTCATTTGTTTGGATTGCCATCGGCATCCTTCTCATCGCTCTGGCCTTTATCGGCTGCTTCGTACAGAAATTTCCCGGCCCGCTCGCTGCTTTCGTCGGCATTCTCATCGCCAACTTCGGCGCTGATCTGAACATCTCCGCGTCGGCGCTCATCATCTGTGCCCTAGCCGTCGTGCTGAGCATGGTGCTCAACCGCTTTCTCCCGAAAATCACGGCACGCATCCACGAGTTTGGCAAGGCAGGCAAGTGGGGCTCGGTCATCGGTTCCGTCATCGGTGTCATCGTCCTGCTGTGGGGTGGCAGCGAGGTCGACAGCCTTGGCGCTGTCATCGCTTTCATCCTGCTGGGGTTGGGCGTCATACCGTTCGCCTTCTGCTATCTGTTCGAACTCATCAGCCGTAAAAACGTGCAGGCAGCCCTGATGCCGGCCACAGCCGCCTACGTGACGTTCCTCTGCGGCACGCTCATCAAGCTGGCAGTCTGCATCTACTGCGTATACGCCGTTATCGAATATGGTTTCATCGCCTAACCGCAGTTAGTTCCCTGCTTGTCGGAACAAGACTGAAAGGGCACGACCTCCCTCCTCACCAAGGGACAGGTCGTGCCCTTTGCCATAAATAAGGAATGGCCCGCCCAGCGTCGGATGGCGGCAGAAAAAGAAAAACGCTTCATTTTATTGCCCGTGCAAAGGAAATAACGTATTTTTGCACGGCAATCCGACCCTCATAAATGGGGAGAGGCAAGGAAACAGCCACGCGAGGATAAACAACTTAAATTCAATATCAACTTAATTCGTTACTTTATGTGGTTATGTAATTCATCTGTCGGACGAAAGGTGGTGATGTCCGTAACGGGCGTCGCGCTCATTTTGTTCCTTACGTTTCATGCGTGCATGAACCTGGTGGCCCTCTTCTCGAAGGACGGTTACAACTTGGTCTGCGAGATGCTGGGCGCCAACTGGTACGCAGTGGCCGCCACGCTCGCGCTGGCAGCCCTGGTGGTCATCCATTTCATCTACGCCGTCATCCTGACGCTGCAGAACAGAAAGGCCCGTGGCAACAACCGCTACGCCGTGACGTCACGCCCCGAAAAGGTGGAGTGGGCCTCGCAAAACATGTTCGTGCTGGGCGTTATCGTGGTGCTCGGCCTGCTGCTCCACTTGTACAACTTCTGGTACAACATGATGTTCGCCGAGCTCTTCAACGCCGGGATGCCCTACATCAATGAGGTGGAAGACGCCGCCGACGGCTACGGAATGATTGCCTATACGTTCAGCCAGCCCGTCTTTACGGCCCTTTACATCGTTTGGTTCGTGGCCATCTGGTTCCATCTGACCCACGGCTTTTGGAGCGCATTCCAGACGCTGGGCTGGAACGGCAAGATCTGGTTCAACCGCTGGAAAACCATCGGCAACGTCTACGCCACGGTGCTGATGCTCATCTTCGTAGTTGTGGCGCTGAAATTTGCTTTCTGCGGCGGCGCCTGCTAACATCCCACCCATACCATCATTTTAAAACATATTGACATGGCTACAATAAATTCCAAAATCCCCGAAGGGCCTATCTCCCAGAAATGGACCAATTATAAAGCACACCAAAAGCTGGTGAACCCCGCCAACAAGCGTAAGCTCGACATCATCGTGGTCGGCACCGGTCTGGCCGGCGCATCGGCCGCCGCTTCGCTGGGCGAGATGGGCTTCAAGGTGTTTAACTTCTGCATCCAGGACTCGCCCCGCCGCGCCCACTCCATTGCCGCCCAGGGCGGTATCAACGCTGCCAAGAACTATCAGAACGACGGCGACTCAGTCTACCGTCTGTTCTACGACACGGTAAAGGGCGGCGACTACCGTGCCCGCGAAGCCAACGTTTACCGTCTGGCCGAAGTGAGCGCCAACATCATCGACCAGTGCGTGGCCCAGGGCGTTCCTTTCGCCCGTGAGTATGGCGGCCTGCTGGCCAACCGCTCGTTCGGCGGCGTGCAGGTGAGCCGTACGTTCTATGCCAAGGGCCAGACGGGCCAGCAGCTGCTGCTGGGTGCCTACTCGGCCCTGATGCGTCAGGTTCACGAAGGAACAGTAAAGCTCTTCTGCCGTTATGAAATGCAGGACGTCGTTATCATCGACGGCCGCGCCCGCGGCATCATTGCCCGCAACCTGGTGAACGGTAAGCTCGAACGTTTCGCCGCCCATGCCGTTGTACTCGCCACGGGTGGCTACGGCAACACCTACTTCCTCTCGACGAACGCCATGGGCTGCAACTGCACGGCTGCAATCGCCGCCTATCGCAAGGGCGCCTGGTTTGCCAACCCCGCCTTCGTCCAGATTCACCCGACGTGTATCCCCGTTCACGGCGACAAGCAGTCGAAGCTGACGCTGATGTCCGAGTCGCTTCGCAACGACGGCCGCATCTGGGTGCCCAAGAAGCTGGAAGACGCCAAGAAGCTGCAACGCGGCGAAATCCAAGGCCGTGACATTCCCGAAGAAGACCGCGACTACTACTTGGAACGCCGTTACCCGGCCTTCGGTAACCTCGTACCCCGCGACGTAGCCAGCCGTGCCGCCAAGGAGCGCTGCGACAAAGGCTTCGGCGTAAACAACACGGGGTTGGCCGTCTTCCTCGATTTCTCAGAGGCCATCCAGCGCCTGGGCCGCGACGCCGTGGAACAGCGCTACGGCAACCTGTTCGACATGTACGAGGAAATCACCGACGTGTCGCCCTACGACAACCCGATGATGATCTATCCCGCCATCCACTATACGATGGGCGGCCTTTGGGTCGACTATGAGCTCTCGACGAACATCCCCGGCCTCTTCGCCATCGGCGAGTGCAACTTCTCCGACCATGGTGCCAACCGTCTCGGTGCATCGGCCCTGATGCAGGGCTTGGCCGACGGCTATTTCGTTCTCCCCTACACCATCCAGAACTACCTGAGCGACCAGATCACGGTGCCCCGCTTCTCGACCGATCTCCCCGAGTTCGTCGAAACGGAAAAGGCCGTCAAGGCACGCATCGACCACCTGCTGGGCATCAAGGGCAAGCGCTCTGTCGACTCCATCCACAAGGAACTGGGACACGTTATGTGGGAATACGTCGGAATGGCCCGCACGAAGGAAGGACTCGAAAAGGCGCTCGAACTGCTCAAGGGCATTCGCAAGGAGTTTGAGACCAACCTCTTCATCCCCCACATCGAAGGCGTTAACGTTGAGCTCGACAAGGCGCTCCGCCTGAACGACTTCATCACGATGGGCCAGCTCATCGCTTACGACGCCTTGAACCGCAACGAAAGCTGCGGCGGCCACTTCCGCGAAGAGTACCAGACGGAGGACGGCGAGGCCAAGCGCGACGATGCCAACTGCTTCTACGTTTCCTGCTGGGAGTATCAGGGCAGCGACGAGAAGGCTCCCGTCATGTACAAGGAGCCCCTCAAATATGAGGCCATCGAAGTGAAGACCCGCAACTACAAGAACTAAACGTCAAACCTACAAGATTATCCAAAATGGCTAAGAATATAAGCTTTACTATCAAGTATTGGAAACAGAACGGCCCGAAGGATGCGGGACACTTCGAGGAACGCCACATGAAGGACATCCCCGACGACACGTCCTTCTTGGAAATGCTCGACATCCTCAACGAAGAGCTCATCGAAGAGGGTAAAGAGCCGTTCGTCTTCGACCACGACTGCCGCGAAGGCATCTGCGGTATGTGTTCGCTCTATATCAACGGTACGCCCCACGGCAAGACCGAGCGCGGCGCCACGACCTGCCAGCTCTACATGCGTCGCTTCGAGGACGGCTGCACCATCACCGTCGAGCCGTGGCGCTCTGCCGCCTTCCCCGTCATTAAGGACTGCATGGTAGACCGCTCTGCCTTCGACAAGATCCAAGCTGCCGGCGGCTACATCAGCGTGCGCACCGGTGCGCCCCAGGATGCCAACGCCATCCTCATCCCGAAAGAAAACGCCGACGAGGCCATGGACTGTGCCACATGCATCGGCTGCGGCGCCTGCGTGGCTGCCTGCAAGAACGGTTCGGCCATGCTCTTCGTATCGTCCAAGGTGAGCCAGTATGCCCTGCTGCCCCAAGGCCGCCCCGAGGCTGCCCGCCGCGCCAAGGCCATGGTGGCCAAGATGGACGAGCTGGGCTTCGGCAACTGCACCAACACACGTGCCTGCGAGGCCGTATGCCCGAAGAACGAAAGCATCTCGAACATCGCCCGCCTCAACCGCGAGTTCATCAAGGCCAAACTGGCCGACTAACCCGGCCCGCCCGGGTACGACGGACGCCACGTCCGCCCCTAAATTTGGCTAATATCGCCTGAATAAGGCCTCTATAACGAAGCCCCCGCCACGGAACAACCGCAGCGGGGGCTTTTCATGTATCTTGTTGGCCCGTTGCTGCCGCTCCGCCGTGCCTCGCGTTCCGATAACCGCGAAAAAGCGTCGCTCCGCGCGGGCTTAACAGAACTTTTACACAGAAAACGGTTGAAAGGGGCGGCCAATACGCGCGGAATACCTATTTTTGTCCTGCAAAGGCGCGATGTGGCGCGGCCCCGGGCGCAGAGAAACACGTTTTCCCCAGCTCAGGCACCCTCGCTTCGCCCCCTTGAACTACAAACATTAACAAAACATCAGTAAGCCATGAAGAAAATGCTTATGCTCCTCCTGCTCTTTGCAGGAACGCTCACGGGCTTTGCCCAGGCAACGGCCGACGACGAGTATGCCGCCGAAGTGAAAAAATACATAGCCGCCTCGAAGGTGGAAGAAACGATGGCCCAGCAGATGGACGCCCAGTTCACGATGTTGAAAGCCCAGGCCCCCATCACCGACGCCCAGATTGAAGAGATGAAAAAGGCCGCCGTTGAGAGCTACCGCGCGTTTGTCGTGCCCAAGTACATCGAAGTGTGCAAGAAGCACCTCACGCTCGACGACCTGAAGGCCGTCAACGCTTTCTACGCCTCGCCCGCCGGCAAGAAGCTGAGCGAAAGCATCATCCCCATCGCAGAGGACCTCACGCCCACGCTCGCCGAATGGCAGCCCAAGCTGCAAGAAATCATCATGAAGATTATGCAGGGCCTCTGACGCCCCTGCCCCATCCATAACGGCGCGGCCGCGGAACGTGAAGTTCCGCGGCCGCGCTTGCTTTATGCCGTGCCGCCGGGCAGGCCCGGCTGTGTTGCAGCCTTTCAGAGCTGCCCGCTCTCCACCATCAGCACCACGCGTTCCACGTAGCGGTCGTCGCCCTCGGGGTCGTAGTGTTTCGTCAGGCTGTTGCCGAAGCAAAACGCCAAGGCCTGGTAGAAATTGGCCTTGAACGAGCCTATAAACGCTTTGGCAATGCTGTATCCCGTCTGGTTACACTCGCGGTCGATGAGCTTCACGAGCAGGCGGCCCTGCGAGCGCGAGAGCCGCTTGACGAGCGGGCCGTACTGCTGCTTCAGGCCCTCTTCCACCTTTTGTATGTGGCGGGCGCGCGCCTTGTCGTCGGGCAGGGTTTCCAGGTAGTCGTACGTCTCGATGATGGTATATTTCGCCAGTTTGGCCAAAGGCAGGAGCTTTTTCACGTTGGCCACGAGGCGGTTGTAGCGCTGCCGCTCGCGCTCGTTCTTAAAGGTGAACGTAGGAAACTTGTTGAGCGTGGGCGTGATGATGTGGGGGATGCTGTCGCCCCGGTACACGGTCTTTCCCACCTGCACATACAGGGGTACGGCCGGAGCCAGGGGCTCGGCGTCCTTCTGTTCCTGGGCCGGCGCGGCGAGCGCCGTGGCCAGCCCCAGGCAGATGAGCAGCGCGGCTTGTTTCGTACGATGCATTTGCCGCGAAATTAGCAAGAACTTCTGTTCGCTCCCGGGGCCCGACGTTATTTATCCTTAAATGCCGTCCGCCTCTCACGAAAATTCACTTCCTTTGTCATATATGAGTAGCCGGACTGCGCTCCCCGCGGCGCGCGGCTGCCTGCGGGCGGCCGCAAAGGGCGCGGTGCGCGGCGGTCTGCCCGCTCAACGTAAACGCTCATCACAAAAATATCTCACACCATGGGACGTAAAGACAAGAAAGGCTCAAAACGACTGAGCAAGAAAGACATACGCGAGCGCGTGCTGGCCCTCGTCGAGGCCGAGCCCGAGAGGGAGTTCGACGTGAAGACGTTCTTTGCCGCCACAGGCGCCACGACGCATCCCTCGAAGATGCTCGTTGTCGACACGCTGGGCGAACTCGTGCTCGACGACTATCTGGCCACCGACGGCAACGGCCACTACCGCAACGCCGTGCGCTCGCAGGTCATGGAGGGCACGTTCGTGCGCAAGCGCAACGGGCGCAACGCCTTCCTGCCCGACGACGGCGGCAAGTCGATCCTCGTGTGCGAGCGCAACTCGAAGCACGCGCTCGACGGCGACCGCGTGCGCGTCACGATGCTGGCCCGCCGCTCCGGCCACACGCGCGAGGCCGAGGTGACCGACATCCTCGAACGCGGCCACGACACCTTCGTGGGCGAGCTCCACGTCGAGGGCGGCTACGGCTTCCTCATCACCGAGAGCCGCTCGCTGGCCAACGACATCTTCGTGCCCAAGGACAAGCTCAAGGGCGGCAAGACGGGCGACAAGGCCGTCGTCAAAATTGACGAATGGCCCGAGGCGGCCAAGAGCCCCATCGGCCACGTGGTCGACATCCTGGGGCGCAAGGGCGAAAATAACGCCGAGATGCACGCCATCCTGGCCGAATATGGCCTGCCCTACACCTATCCCAAGGCCGTCGAGGCGGCTGCCGCGAAGCTCGAGCCCGGCGTCACTCCCGAGGAGATCGCCCGCCGCGAGGACTTCCGCGACGTCACCACCTTCACCATCGACCCGCACGACGCCAAGGACTTCGACGACGCCCTCTCCCTGCGCGCCGTCGACAACGAGACGTGGGAGGTCGGCGTACACATCGCCGACGTGTCGCACTACGTCCGCGAGGGCGACATCATCGACCGCGAGGCCTGCAAGCGCGCCACGAGCGTCTATCTCGTCGACCGCACCATACCCATGCTCCCCGAGCGTCTGTGCAACTTCATCTGCTCGCTGCGCCCCGACGAGGAAAAACTCACCTACTCCACCATCTTCCGCATGAACAACCGCGGCGAGGTGCTCTCCTGGCACCTGGCCCACACCGTCATACGCTCCGACCGCCGCTTCACCTACGAGGAGGTGCAGGCCATCCTCGAACAAAACGGCGAGGCCTCGCCCGAAGACCTGGCCCTGCCCGGCGACCACCCGCAGCTCCTGCGCCACGAGGGCGAGCCCCCCGTGGGCGAGTATGCCCAGGAGCTCATCACGCTCAACCGTCTGGCCAAAGCCCTGCGCAAGGAGCGCTTTGCCCACGGCTCCATCGCCTTCGACCGCGCCGAGGTGCGCTTCGAAATCGACGACAAGGGCCATCCCGTCTCCACCTACGTCAAAATAGCCAAGGACGCCAACAAGCTCGTCGAGGAGTTTATGCTCCTGGCCAACCGCTCGGTGGCCGAGATGATAGGCAAGGTGCCCCGCGGCCGCAAGCCCAAGACCTTCCCCTACCGCATCCACGACGTGCCCGACCCCGAGAAGATGGAAAAGCTCAGCGGGTTCATTGCCAAGTTTGGCTACAAGCTGCGCACCGAAGGCAGCAAGACCGACGTGAGCAAGAGCCTCAACAAGCTGTTGGCCGACGTCAAGGGGAAGAAAGAAGAGGAGGCCGTCGAGATTGTAGCCCTGCGGGCCATGATGAAAGCCCGCTACAGCGTACACAACATAGGCCACTACGGACTCATGTTCGACTATTACACCCATTTCACCTCGCCCATACGCCGCTATCCCGACACGATGGTCCACCGCCTGCTCACGCGCTACGCCGCCGGGGGCCGCTCGGTCAGCGCCGACAAGTATGAAGACCTCTGCGAGCACGCCTCCGACATGGAGCAGCTCGCTGCCTCGGCCGAACGCGCCAGCATCAAGTATAAGCAGGTGGAGTTTATGGCCGACCGCCTCGGGCAGGAGTTCGACGGCTCGGTGAGCGGCGTCACCGAGTTTGGCATCTACGTCGAGCTCAACGACAGCCACTGCGAGGGCATGGTGCCGCTGCGCAACCTCGTCGACGACTATTATGAGTTTGACGAACGCAACTGGTGCCTCATCGGCCGCCGCTACCACCGCCGCTACTCGCTGGGCGACCCCGTGCGCATCCGCGTGGAGCGGGCCAACCTGGAACGCCGCCAGCTCGACTTTGCCCTCGTGGGCGAAGAAGGCAGCGCCCCGGCCCCGGTGCCCGCCCCCGACGGCCCCGACAAGAAGAAAGGCCGCAAGGGCAAGCGCTCCGGCGGGCGGAAAAAGAAAAAATAGGCCCCGCCGCGCGCTCCAACAAAGCCAGGCCCGTTCCCGCACCGCCGTGGAACGGGCTTTTTTATGGGTCAATTTTCAACGAATTGGCATATACGCCTTACAATAAGCGGACTAAATATTAAAAAGTGCTTACTTGCTGCATTTTTCCGGCTCCTTCTCTTGCAGGGAAGCCGTAAAAGGGGTACTTTTGCACGTGTGTTTTTCATAGTATTAGATTTAAGGTTAACAAGGTTGGGATACAGCGGTATCCCATTTTTTTTGCCCTGACGTCAGGGCCGGGCCCAAACGCCGCCCCCGCGCTGCCATACGCCGCCCCCCGAAAGCACACGCCCGCCATCCCGCCGACAGCTTCCCCCTCGACATGCCCGCACGCCCGCCTGCATGCCGCCCCACCCCTTGCCCCACAGGCTCAACAAGCCGCCCCATCCTCTTTTTTTAACACGGAGAATCGAATATTTTCGCACGGCTGCGCCGTCGCTCGCAAATACGCGAAAATCAGAAACGTTTGATAATAAAGTACATCCGTGCGACGCATCACCGCATGGACGCCCCAAAACGCGATTTTCGCCACTATATGACACGTTTCGGGGCTATTTTTCCGCTGAAAAGTGGCCTTGGATCGAAATTTCCATGGGATGGATCGGCGATTCCATGGGATGGAAATCGAAATCCATGGGATGGATCGACTGTGCAGCCGCATGGAAGCACGAAAACAACGCTAAAAGGCGGACGAAGGTCGCTGTCCGCATTAACGCTTTGCCATATAGCGCACAGCGCTTCCCCTGCGGAGCGATGTCCGCCACGTAGAGACGCAATTCGTCGCGTTTCCCACCGCCCGGATGGCTTAGGAGGGGCGGCATTCCTGCCGCCCACAGCTCGGGGCAAAGCCCCGCCCCGACATTATTTTCCTCCGCGGTGCGAAAGATACTACGGCGGGGCTGCGCCCCGAACGTGAGAGACGCGATGAATCGCGTCTCTACGTGGCGGATAACCTACATCGCAGCAAAATCTTGCCCATTGGCTGCCACTAACAGGGATGCGGCTCGGACAAGGCAAGAAAAAGCAAGCTCTTTCTTGCCTCGCCTCTCGCCTTTCGCTAACTTTGCTACGCAAAGAAGCCCTGCCGCGGCTGTGAGCCCGGCAGGGCCCCTCACAAAACCCCACCGACATGAAAAAACTCGTCATCCTCACCGGCGCCGGCATGAGCGCCGAGAGCGGCATCAGCACCTTTCGCGACGCCGGCGGCCTCTGGGACCGCTACCCCGTCGAGCAAGTGGCCACGCCCGAGGGCTGGGAACGCAACCCCACGCTCGTCACAGAGTTCTACAACCGTCAGCGCATGCAGCTCGTCAAGGCGCAGCCCAACGAGGGCCACCGGCTGCTGGCCCGCCTGGAAGAGGCGTTCGACGTGGCCATCGTCACGCAAAACGTCGACGACCTGCACGAACGGGCCGGCTCGTCGCACGTGGTTCACCTGCACGGCGAACTGATGAAGGTGTGCTCCTCGCGCCGGCCCGACGACGCGCGCTACATCCGCACGCTGGGCCCCGACGAGCTCCGCGTGGAGCCCGGCACGCTGGCGCCCGACGGCTCGCTGCTGCGCCCCTGGATTGTGTGGTTCGGCGAGGCCGTGCCCAACATGACGGTGGCCACGCACCTGGCCGCCGCGGCCGACGTGTTTGTCATCATCGGCACGTCGCTCAACGTCTACCCCGCCGCCGGCCTCATCCACTACGTGCCGCGCGAAGCCCCCGTCTTCCTCATCGACCCCAAGCCGGTGGCCGTGCCCGAGGGGCGGCCCGTGCACATCATCAGCGACGTGGCCACCGCCGGCGTGCGCACGCTGACGCGCGAACTGCAAGCCATCGGCTGACGCCCTTCGCCCCGTCCGCCCCACCGGCGGCGGCCGCGCCTGCCCGCCGTTTGCCATCCCGCCTTGGCAAACGGCGGGTGGAGATGGCTGTTTGGGCCCTTAAAGCGGCCGATGCTGCCTGTTTTGCAGGAGAGAAGCTTGTTTTGTTGCGCATTTTTACTAAATTTGTGCCGCCATGCCACGCCGGCACCACCCGCCGCCGCTGCCATGCGCAACAAAGGGGCCGCCGGGCCCCCGAGGTGAAAAACTGCAAATGATCATGATACAACATCTTTCCGACCTGTCGGCTGCCCTGCGCAGGCAGCCCGCCAGGCAGCGCGTGGCCGTGATTTGCGGCCGCGACGCCGCCACGCTCGAAGCCGCCGGCCGCGCCCTCGACGAGGGCACGGCCGAAGTCGTTTTCGTGGGCGATGGCGAAGCCGTGCGCCGCGCCGCCCCCGGCCTGCCAGCACGCGGCGCGCGTTTTGTCGATGCCGCCACGCCCGCCGAAGCCGCGGCACGCGCCGTGGCCCTCGTGCGCGAAGGCCGGGCCGACGTGCTCATGAAAGGGCTCGTGGGCAGCGACGTCGTGCTGCGTGCCGTGCTCGACAAGCAGGCGGGCCTGCTGGCCCCGGGCCGCGTGCTCACCCACCTGGCAGCCGCCCAGCTGCCGGCCTACGGCAAGCTGCTCTTCTTCACCGATGCGGCCGTCATACCCTATCCCACGCAGGAGCAGCGCGAGGCCCAGGTGGGCTACGTCGTGGACGCCTGCCGCCGCTTCGGCGTGGAGCAGCCGCGCGTGGCCTTGGTCCACTGCTCGGAGAAGGCGAGCGACAAGTTTCCCCACGTGGCGGGCTATGCCGCCATCAAGGCTGCCGCCGCCGGCGGACGCTGGGGCAACGCCCTCGTGGACGGGCCCCTCGACGTGCGCACTGCCTGCGATGCCGGCGCCCTGGCCGTCAAGGGCATCGAGAGCCCCCTGGGCGGACGGGCCGACGCCCTCGTGCTGCCCGACATCGAGGCGGGCAACGTGTTCTATAAAACCATCACCCTCTTTGCCAGGGCCCGAACGGCGGCCGTCGTGCAGGGCGCCACGCGGCCCGTCGTGCTCACCTCGCGGGGCGACGACGCCACCTGCAAATACGACAGTCTGTGCATGGCCCTCCTACTGGCCGCAGGAGCCACCCGGCCCGACGAAAACCCCTAACGCCATGCACATACTCGTCATCAACCCCGGCTCCACCTCGACGAAGATAGCCGTCTACGAGGACGAACGGCCCATCTTGGTGAGCAACATCAGCCACAGCATCGAAGAGCTCTCGCAGTTTCCCACGCTCATGGACCAGCTCGGCTTCCGCCGCGACCTCGTGGTCGAGGAGCTGCGGCGCGGCGGCATCCCCCTGCGCTTCGACGCCGTCATTGGCCGCGGCGGGCTGGGCAAGCCCATCAAGAGCGGCGTCTACGAGGTGAACCAGCGCTTCTGCGACGACATGCGCCACGCCAAGCGCAAGCATCCCTGCAACCTGGGCTGCATCATCGCCTATGAAATAGCCTCGCGCATACCGGGCTGCCACAGCTTCACGGCCGACCCCGTCGTGGTGGACGAAATGAACGACCTGGCCCGCGTGAGCGGTTCGCCCCTCATGCCGCGCGCCAGCATCTGGCACGCCCTCAACCAGCGCGCCATCGCCCACCGCTATGCCCGCGAGACGGGCCGCCGCTACGAGGAGCTCGACCTCATCGTGTGCCACCTGGGCGGGGGCATCTCGGTGGCCGCCCACCACCTGGGCCGCGCCACCGACACCAACAACGCCCTCGACGGCGACGGCCCCTTCTCGCCCGACCGCGCGGGCACGCTGCCCTCGGCCGACCTGGTGCACCTCTGCTTCAGCGGGCGCTACACCGAAGAGCAGCTGCTGCGGCGCATCGCGGGGCAGGCCGGGCTCTACGCCCATCTGGGCACCAACAACGTCAAGGAAATAATGGCCCGCATCGACGCCGGCGACGACCACGCACGCCTCATCGTCGACGCCATGATATACCACACGGCCAAGAGCATCGCCGCCCAAGGGGCCGTGCTCTGCGGCCACGTGGACGCCATCCTGCTCACGGGCGGCATGGCCCATTCGGAATATATCACGTCGGGCCTGCGGCGCCGCGTGGAGTTTCTGGCCCCGGTGTTCGTCTATCCCGGCGAGGACGAAATGGAGGCGCTGGCCCTCAACGCCCTGGCGGTGCTGCAAGGCCGCTGCGAAGCCCGCCGCTACGACTGACCGCCGGCGGCCGCCATGCAACAACAGGCAGACAACCCGGCAGGCCAACCGGCAAGGGACGCGACGTTTCGCGTCCCTTGCCATATTATTAAGGACTTTGTGACGTCCAGAATTGAAGAAGCCGTTACAAGTTCCCGCCATTTATAAAAAAATCCCAAATTCTACACAGATATATATGCGGCATTTATTAACTTTGCAGCATTGAAAGATTTTTTGAGTACGCTTGTGCTCTTTCGACCGCTTAGCGCGATTTTTTTATTCATTATTTACACATAACAAACGAGCAATGAAGAAACTGAAAGTGAAGAACGGCTTGCTCCGTGGAGCGATGTTCTTAGCCTGCGGCCTGGCAGCGACGTCCTGCGTGGACGACAGCTGGGATCTGGACGGCGAAATGGACATGACCATGCAGCTGGGCACCGAGGGGCTCGCCCTGAAGCTGGGCAACTCCGAGAACATCTACCTGCGCGACATCCTGACCATCGAAGAGGGCGACAACCTGGACACCACCCGCTCGGGGCTCTACTATCTTGTGGAGGACGGAACGACCGACGTCGACTTCACCGTGAACCCCATCACCACCACCATCGATCCCGCCACGCTGACGCCGTCGGTCGAGGTGGTCAACTTCGACAAGGCCATGGCCCAGCAGGGCATGACGGGCGTTGACCACGTGAGCATCGCCGCCGGCGAGACCTACGCGGAAAACGCCGACGCCACGAACGACTTCCGCGTGGACGTGACGGGCATCAACGCCGACGAAATCAAGGCGCTGAAACGCATCGTGCCCGCCGGCGGAGAGTTCCGCCTCATCCTGGACGTAGAACAGACGCCGGGCATGGACTTCGTCATCAGCGAAATGCGCGACGTCGAGCTCCATCTGCCCTCGTTCGCCCGGTCGGGCGATGCCCCCGGCGGCGTCTACCACATCGCCGACATGCAGCCCGGCAGCACCCGCATCGACCTGGGCACGATCGACCTCGATTATGTCGACTTCGGCGATGAAGGCGTGGACGTCACGCCCGACGGCAGCCTGAACGCCACCGATAAAATCAGCATGACGGGCTACTTCGCCTTTACGGCCGCCAGCGGCTTCGACATGCACAGCGGCGACTATGCCAACGTGCGCCTCACCATCATGGTGGACGGCAACACGTCGGGCCGGCTCACGCTGGCCGAAGTGGAAGGCAAGTTCACCCCCGCCATCGAGCCCGACGTCGACCCCATCCGCATCGGCGACGACCTGCCCGACTTCCTGGACGACGACCGCGTGCGCATCACCGTGAACAACCCTACGGTGCGCTTCGACGTCGACATGAGCCAGATACCCGTCGACCTCAACTTCTCGGCCACGGCCAACGGCATCACCGACGGCGCACAGACGGCCTCGGTCGACCTGCCCGCCCAAGGCCGCCAGGAGCTGACGCACAACCGCATGAACACCATCTACTTCTACCAGGGCAACGAGCCCTTTGACATCGCCGGGAAGCCTGCCGGCGCCGTGCTGAACCACGTGGACGACCTCTCGACGCTCGTGGAGCAGATACCCGACGAAATACAGATCGACCTAGGCAACGCCGCCAACCACAAAATCGAGGTGCAAGACAACTTCTACACCATCGAGCTGGGCCGCAACTACAAGGCCGGGGCCGACTATAAGGTGCTCGTGCCCCTGACGTTCGACGCCGGGCTCAACATCGTATACAAAGACTCGGTGGACGACATGAACAGCGACCTGCAGGACTACGAGGCCGACGGCTTCACCGTGACGGCCACGGCCACCAACACCATTCCCCTGCAACTGCACGTGACGGCCAAGGCCTACGACACGGAGGGCCGCGAGATACCGGGCATCACCGTGAGCGACGCCACCATAGCCCCGGCCGCCGGCGGACAGGCCACGACGAGCGATATCGAACTGAACGTGCGCCTGGCCAACCGGGCCGACCTGAAACGCCTGGAAGAAATCAAGTTTGAAGTGACGGCCTCGGCCTCGGCCACCGACGCGCTCAACTCGGGCCAGTTCCTGCGCCTGGACAACATGCGCCTACGCCTGGACGGCCCCATCACGGGCGACTTCAACTAAACCCCTCGCACACCTTTACAGATATAACAGACAAACACAATGAAACAACTGTTGAAATATACCGCGGCCAGCCTGCTCTGCGCAGCCGCAACCGCCCTGCCCGCAGGGGCACAGGAGCTGCGCACTTCCTACTTCCAGCAGACGTCCAACTTTCGCCACCAGATGAACCCCGCCCTGCTCGACAGCGCTTACACCAGCGTGCTGCTGGGTAATATCAACGTGGGGCTCACGGGCAACATCGGCCTGAAAAACTTTGTGTACAAGGCCGACCCGTCGACAGGCTATGACCTGATGACGTTCATGCACCCCGACGTGAGCGCATCGCAATTTCTTGGAGAACTGAACGACAAGAACCGCACCGACCTCTATCTGAACTACAACCTGTTCTCGGCGGCCTTCCGCGCCTTCGGCGGTACGAACCTCGTGGAGCTCAACCTGCGCTCCAACACGAACATCTCGCTGCCCAAAGAGCTCTTCTCCTTCATGAAAGAGGCGGGCGCCCACGAACACTACAACATCTCTGACGGAGGCATGCGCACGCAAAACTACATGGAGCTGGCCCTGGGCCATGCACGCAACCTGCTCGACGACCGCCTGCGCGTGGGCGCCAAGGTGAAGCTGCTCTTCGGCCTGGCCTATGCCGACATGGCCATCAACAACATGGACATCACGCTCAACGACGACTACTGGCGCATACAGGGCGACATCCAGGCCAAAGCATCGCTCATGAACGCAACGTGGGAATATGAGGAAGGCAAGGAAGACCCCGCCACGGGACGTCCCCGCGTGAACGGCATCGACGAGGTGGGCGCCGGCCTGTCGGGCTTCGGCCTGGCCTTCGACCTCGGTGCGTCCTACAAGGTGATGGACGGACTGACGGTGAGCGCCGGCATCACCGACCTGGGCTTCATCAGCTGGAAAAACGTGATGCAGGCCTCCTCGGCCGGCGACTATACGTTCGACGGCTTCGACAACATCTACATGGGAAGCAACAACACGGGCAACAACAAGATTGGCGACCAGTTTGAGGCCCTGGGCGACGACTTGGAGGAGGTCTTCTCGGTCTATCAGGACGGCGAGGGCAGCGCTTCGCAGGCGCTGGCCGCCACGCTGAACCTGGGCGCCGAGTATGAACTGCCCTACTACCGCCCCCTGCGCTTCGGCTTCCTCTACACGAGCCGCATCTGCGGGCCCTACTCGTGGCACGAGGGCATGCTCTCGGCCAACGTGCGCCCGCTGAAATGGATCGAGGCCACCGTGCAGGGCAACGTCTCGTCGACCGGATGGGGATGGGGCGCCCTCCTGAGCTTCTACACGAAGGGCTTCAATTTCTACGTAGGAGCCGACCGCTTCCTGGGCAAGCTGAGCAAGCAGTTCATCCCCCTGAACCACATGAACGCCAACGTCAACGTGGGCATCACCTTCCCGCTCTGAGAAAGGGCCCGCTAATGAAAAGAGCGAGGGTGCGGCAGCGCTGCCACACCCTCGCTCTTTCTTTATATACGCGCCTCAAAGCAAGCTCCAGCTCACCGTAAGGCCGGCCATGACGATGGCCACCATGCTCATAAGCTTGATGAGGATGTTAAGGCTCGGGCCGGAGGTGTCCTTAAAGGGATCGCCCACGGTGTCGCCCACAACGGTGGCCTTGTGCACCTCGCCGCCCTTTCCGCCGAAGTGGCCTTCCTCGACATATTTCTTGGCGTTGTCCCAGGCGCCGCCGGCATTGGCCATGAAGACGGCCAGCGCGAACCCTGCGGCCAGACCGCCCACGAGCAGGCCCAGCACGCCGGGCACGCCGAGCACCAGTCCCGTCAGGACGGGAGCCGCAATGGCCAGCAACGAGGGAACTATCATCTCGTGCTGCGCGGCCTTCGTGGAAATCATCACGCAACGGCCATAGTCGGGCTCGGCCTGCCCTGTGAGTATGCCCTTGATTTCGCGGAACTGGCGGCGCACCTCGTCGACCATCTTGCCCGCCGCACGCCCCACGGCATTCATCGTCAGGCCGCAGAAAAGGAAAGCCATCATGGCGCCTACAAACATGCCCGCTAGGACGGAGGGATTCATCAGCGTCACCTCGTAATACTGCATGAAGTCGGCAAAAGAGGCCGTGGCCAGGTCGACCGTGCGGTCGCCCAGCTCGATGGCCGTCCGGCCGAGACGCTGCAAGCCGATGCGCACCTCTTCGACGTAGGAGGCGAGCAGGGCCAGGCCCGTGAGGGCGGCCGAACCGATGGCAAAGCCTTTGCCCGTGGCCGCCGTAGTGTTGCCCAACGAATCGAGGGCATCGGTGCGGCGGCGCACATCGTCGCCCAGCCGGCTCATCTCGGCGTTGCCGCCGGCGTTGTCGGCTATGGGCCCGTAGGCGTCGGTGGCCAGCGTGATGCCCAGCGTGGAGAGCATGCCCACCGAAGCCGTGCCGATGCCGTAGAGCCCCATGGAGATGTCGGAGAGGTCGCCGGCGGCTGCCAGCAGATAAGAAACGACGATGCCCGCCACGACAGCCAGCACGGGGATGGCCGTCGAGAGCATGCCCAAGCCCAGCCCCGAAATGATGACGGTAGCGGGACCCGTCCGGCCGGCCTCGGAAAGACGGCGCGTAGGCCGGTACGACTGCGAGGTGTAGTATTCCGTGGCCTGCCCGATGACGATGCCCACGACGAGGCCGGTGACAACCGTCAGGCCGATGCGCCACCAGCCTTCGAGACCGAGCGCCCAAAGCACGCCAAAAGCACCGAAGACAATCAGTATGGAACTGAGATTGGTGCCCACCGACAAGGAGCGGAGCAGACCCTTCATGCCCGCATTCTCGCGGGTGCGCACGGCAAAGATGCCCAACAGCGAAAGAACGATGCCGACGGCTGCGATGAGCATGGGTGCAATGACAGCACGCACCTGCATGCCGACGTCGCCTGCCGCGGCGTAAGCGGCTGCGCCGAGGGCCGCCGTGGCCAGGATGGAGCCGCAATACGACTCGTACAGGTCGGCGCCCATGCCGGCCACATCGCCCACGTTGTCGCCCACGTTGTCGGCAATGGTGGCGGGATTGCGCGGATCGTCCTCGGGAATGCCTGCCTCCACCTTGCCGACGAGATCAGCGCCCACGTCGGCCGCCTTCGTATAGATGCCTCCGCCCACACGGGCAAAGAGCGCCTGCGTCGAGGCGCCCATGCCGAACGTCAGCATGGTGGTCGTGATGGTGCAGAGCTTGGCCGTGGGCGTGAGAGCGTCGGGAATGAGCCAGTTGAGCAGGAGATACCAGAAAGCTATGTCGAGCAGTCCGAGTCCCACCACGACGAGCCCCATGACAGCACCGCTGCGGAAAGCGATGCGCAAACCGCCGTTGAGCGACGTGCGGGCCGCATGGGCCGTGCGGGCCGAAGCGTAGGTGGCCGTCTTCATGCCCAAATAGCCCGAGAGGCCCGAGAAGAAACCACCTGTGAGGAAGGCGACGGGCACCCACTCGTTCTGAACGTGGAAGCCATAGGCCATTACGGCAAAAAACAGCGCCAGACAAATGAATACTAGCGTAACGACCTTGTATTGCTGGCGCAGATACGACATGGCGCCACGACGCACGGCGGCTGCAATGTGCTGCATACGCGGCGTACCCTCGGGGGCACGCTTCATCTGCCGGTAGAAATACGCGGCAAAGGCCAGCGCCAGCACGGAAGCCGCAGGCACCAGCCAGAAGATGGGGGTAACGGTGTTCATAAAACGTGATTTAAAGGAAAAACAGTCCGAAGTTAGGCGTTTTTCCGCGAAGAAAGGCGCACAGAGAGGAAACTTAACGAAACGTTTCCGCTATTTTAACGGCCTTTTAACGTGCATAACGGCCGGGGGGGAAGACTGCTCAGCGCGCTCCCAGGTCGTCGTAGCACGTTTGCAGCAGGGCTTTGCCCCGTTCGAGGCGCAGGGGCGACGGCGACGGGCTGTCGCTCAACATGCGGCCCGCCGTCAGATCGAACGTGGTGAAGCCCGTGTCGTCGATGAAGCCGAAGCCCGTGCCCCAGGTGTGGAAGGCGAAGGGATAGCGGTAGGTGCTGGACGTTACGTTGCGGCTGAAACGGAACTCGGCGTGTGGCAGACCCATCTGCGCCAGGAGCGTGGCGGGCAGGTCGGTTTGGTTGCATATCTTGCTGACGACGCGGGGGCCCTTGACAGCGCCGCCCGTCCACACCATGGGGATGTGCCAGCGCTCGGGGTTGCTCTCGGCCAGCGTGTCGGGATAGGGTATGCCGTGGTCGGGGATGAGCACGATGAGCGTGTTGTCCCAAAGGGGCGTGCGGCGCAGACGCTCCGTAAAGCGGCCGATGCAGTCGTCCAGGTAGGCCATGGCGTTGGCACGCTCGTCATCGGGGATGCGGTTGTAGGGCACTTTCCACGGCTCATGGCTGGCCAGCGTGAGAAAGCCCACATGCCAGGGGCGCGGGTCGGTGCGGCGGGTGAGCATGTCGAACAGGCGGTCGAAGGTGATGCGGTCGGTAACGCCCCAACCATGGGTGCGGCGCTCCTCGGCCGTAAACTCTGTGTCGCCATGCGTGCGCTCGTAGCCGGTGGAAAGGAAATAGCTCTGCATGTTGGTGAAGTTGATGTCGCCACCATAGAGAAACTCCGTGGCATATCCCGCACCGCGAAGCGTGCGGGCGATGGAGGGCAGCGTGCGCGACTTGCCCGGCAGCTTCATGACGCTCGTCGTAGGGAACGAGGGATAGCCGCTCAGCGTGCAAACGGTGCCGCGGTCGGTGCGGAATGAGTTGGCATAACAACGCGTGAAGAGAACGCCCTCGCGTGCCAGGTGGTCGATGTGGGGCGTCGTGCCCGGACGTCCGCCCAGGCAGCCGACAAACGGAGCGCCCATGCCTTCCATAATGACCACGAGCACGTTGGGCCGACGCACGGCCAGCAGCGTATCGGCCGGTGCGCCAGTCAGCCCGTAGCCCAAAGATGAGAATATTTCCGCCCGTTTGGCTTCGGGGAAAAAGTTGCATTCCGACGAAAAGTCCTCGGCCTTCTGCATCGAATAGAAAAGGCTGAACGCGGGGTTCACGGCCGAGTGGTTCAAGAACTGGTTGGTGCTGAAATAGACCATGCCGACGTTGGCCGTGGAACGGCCCGTTCCGCCACGGATGCCTAAAAAGAGGAAGCCCCCCGCCAGCAGGAGAAACAACGTGCCTGCCACACGGCGCCGCACGCGGGGCATGAAGAAAGGACCACAGGCCCGCAAAGCCAGGAAGAGACCGGCCGCCACGAGCAGCACGACACTGAAACCTGCAACCAGATAGCCCACGGAGACGCTGGCCGCCACGCCACGGGGCGAGTCGATGTAATTGAAGATGGTGGCGTCGAGCTTGAAATCCCAAAACTCATAAAGGCAAGCATCGCCCACGAAGATCAACGACAGGAACAGGGAAATGACAGCCGAATAGGCCAGATAGACAGGACGCACCCACGGCAAACGCACCCACGTGCCGACGAGCGTGGCCAGCAGGGGAAGGGCCGTCAGATAGCCGGCCGTGGCCAGGTCGAGCGGCAGACCGTGCCACAGCACGGCGGCCACATCGGTCACGGAACAGCCGCGGCCCACCGCTCCGTTGTAGAGCATGAAGAGGGGCTTGGCCACGAGAAAGAAGGCCACGAGCGTGGCATAGAATTTCGAGAGAAACAGCAGTCGTTCCTTCATGGGTGCTTGTGGGTTGATGGGTTGTTGCAACGTCAGAGTTGCTGCATATCGTTCAATCGCTTGTAATAACCGCCGAGGGCCAGCAGCGACTCGTGCGTGCCGCGCTCCACGATGCGTCCCTCGTGGAGCACGCAGATTTCGTCGGCGTTTTTGATGGTGGACAGACGGTGGGCAATGGCTATGGTGGTGCGCGTTTTCATGAGGCGCTCCAAGGCTTCCTGCACAAGACGCTCGCTCTCGGTGTCGAGCGCCGACGTGGCCTCATCGAGAATGAGTATGTCGGGGTTTTTCAAGATGGCCCGCGCAATGGAGATGCGCTGGCGCTGACCGCCCGAGAGACGGCAGCCGCGGTCGCCCACCTTCGTGTCGTAGCCGTTCTCGCTCTCCATGATGAAATCGTGGGCGTTGGCTATCTTGGCCGCCTCGATCACCTGCTCCATCGTTGCGTTCTCCACGCCGAAGGTGATGTTGTTGTAAAAACTGTCGTTGAAGAGGATGGCCTCTTGGTTGACGTTACCGATGAGACCGCGCAAGTCGGCTATATAAAAGTCGCGCACGTCAGTGCCGTCCAGTAATATCTGTCCGCCTTCCACGTCGTGGTAGCGGGGCAGCAGGTCGACAAGCGTCGACTTGCCCGAACCGCTCTGGCCCACTAGCGCAATGGTCTGCCCACGCTTCACCGTCAGGTTCACCCCCTGCAAAACAGGCGTCCGGCCGTTGTAGCTGAACGTGATGTCGCGAAACTCTATTTTATCCCGCAAATGCTCCACGTGGCGCGGCTCCTCCCGCTCGCGGATCGGGTTCGGTGCGTTCAAAATCTTGTTGACACGCTCCACCGAAGCCATGCCTTTCGGTATGCTGTACGAGGCTTTCGAAAAATCTTTGAGGGGCTGGATGATACTGTACAGGATAACCATGTAAAAGATGAACGTCGGTGCATCAATGGGCGAATGATCAGAGAAAATGAGAGTGCCGCCATACCACAGCACAAGCACGATGAGGCACGTGCCGAGAAATTCGCTCACGGGATGGGCCGAACTCTGACGTACCGCCACGCGGTTCGACGCACGGCGGAAGTCGTTGGTGCTGTCGTCGAAACGCCTGCACATTTTCCGCTCGGCCGTGAAGGCTTTAATGATGCGCATACCGCCCAGCGTCTCTTCGAGTTGCGACATCGTCTCGCTCCATTTGTTCTGCGCGTCGAGCGAGCGTTGCTTCAGCTTGCGCCCGATTCGTCCCATCACCCATCCCATCAAAGGAAGCACGACAATGGTGAAAAGCGTGAGCTGCCAGCTCGTATAAATGAGCACCCCGAAATAGCATACCAAAAGAATGGGATTTTTGATGAGCATGTCGAGCGAACCGGTGATGGAATTCTCTATTTCGTTGACGTCTCCGCTCATTCGGGCAATAATGTCGCCCTTGCGCTCGTCAGAGAAAAATGAAAGGGGGAGACCGATGATTTTATGGTAGACACCCGTACGGATGTCGCGCACAATGCCCGTGCGCATGGGCACCATAATGGCCACCGAGGCGAAGTAACACCCTGTTTTCAAGAGCGTGGCTCCCACAAGGAAGAGACCGATAAGGAGCAACGTGGTCGAGGCGCCATAAGTGGCCATCAGCTCCGTCGTATAGTAGTACAGGTTATTGATCAGAATGTCCTTCGCATTCATGCCCACCGCATCCCAGGGAATGAACTCGTAGCGGTTGCGGTCAATGCCGAAGAGCATCTGCAACATCGGAATGAGCGACAGAAACGAAAAGACATTGAGCACGGCCGAAAGCAGGTTGAAAACCAGCGAACCGACCAGATAACCTTTATAAGGCGCCACATAGCGCCGCATGACGCGGAAAAATTCTTTCATAATGTTGGGGAAGAATGGTATTTTTCACTTGCTCTCTTTTGAAAACACAGCTCATCATCCAGAAATCTTTTTTCTGATTTCCGCTTCGACAAAGTCCATAAATTCAAGCATATCTTTTTCATCACGCAAAAAGACCTCGAAACGCTCTACTCCCAAACTTCCTTTCTTTTTTTCACCCGGTCGGATGCGATCATCCACCTGTAAATTAGAAAGACAGGAAACGTTCAGGTTCGTATTTATTTGCAAAATGGTTTTCCGGCCGCTTTTCCCTGCGTGCTTCACGATGGAAAACGTTTCACCCGAATGCGGTAGTGAAACTTTCAGTTTTGAATTTTGAGCCACGATTTCAGGCATCTCAACTCTTTGTTTCAAATGGTTATAAAACAAATGGAATAATCTTTCAGAACTCTTATAAAGTCCGAAATAGCCAGAAATCTCAGCCATAGGGCCATCCTGCAGAACAATATTCTTAATGGCAGCCAATTTACGCGCATTGGCCTCTTCTATTTTCTTTTCTTCAGGGTCGTTGTTGAGGTAGTCCATCAGAATCAAGCCCTCCTCAAACCAAAAATATCTGATAAGAGTAACTATGCATTCCTTTTTATTGAGTTTCCGGGCTCGCTCTTGCTGCGTAGAGCTGAACCGTTTGGCCACAAGCACAACCTCTACTTTGTCTTTCTGTATTTCTGAGTATACGGGAAGCTCCACTTTATAATCTTGCGTGGCTTCCAGATAGATTTCAGCAAAGTTATCTTGCACGAAATCGCGATAATCGGCTGCTTGGTCCGTTATGTTCCGATCGTAGTCTTTTTTCAATTCGAAAATAACAAACCTATGTGTTACTGGATTATATGCCAAGATATCAATACGTCCTCCGTTGCCAGCTGCGCGGACATTGCCGTTAAGTAGAAACTCACTTTTTATAAACAAGTATTGAGGAAAGAGATGTTTCCACTTTTCACAAATGAATTTGTTGAGCTCCTTTTCGCTTTTTTCAACAACACGCAGGAATGTACCGTTCTTCGATGAATAAAGTTGTGGCATATGGCTTAGTTATACAGGTTTCTCCATTGGCAACTGAGACTTCTCTTATTTTCTTCCAAAGTCGGCCGGCACTTCGCCCCACGCTTTTGTGTCCCATTTCAGGAGTGGCGTGGTCCATGTGTGGGTACGGAGCCAGTTTTCGGCGCGTTCGATGAGCTGGAAGAGCGTTTCGGTGCCTGCCGTGCGGGCAAGTTTCGTGCGGCAGGCCTTTTTCTCCACCCACAACAAGGCATTGCGGCTGTCGCTGTAGACGGCGAGCGGACTTTGCAACCGTTCGAGCAAGGCGAGAGCATGGACGATGGCCAGAAATTCTCCTATATTGTTTGTGCCACGCACAGGCCCATAATGAAAGACTTCCTGACCGGTACGGAGGTCGACACCGCGATACTCCATCGGCCCGGGGTTGCCGCTGCATGCGGCATCCACAGCGATGGCATCGGCCCGCACGGCTGCCGGGAGCGGCAGCACCGTGTCGTGGCGGTCGGCCGGCGGGTCGGCGGGTTGGCGCTTAGCCGTCGGACGGCCCTGCCCCTCAGCTTTTCGCCGCAGGTGGGCATAGGGCGTGTCGTGATAGGCGTCGCGGGCCTCGGCCTCCGTCGCAAACGACTTGTAGAGCGCGCCCTCGAACCCCTTCACCTGCCGCTGGCAGGCGGGCCATGACGCATAAACGCCCGGCTCCACGCCATGCCATACGACGTACCATTTTTTCTGCTGCTTCCGTGCCATGAACGGTACGCGACTTTACATGCGTTCGGGCATCTCGATGCCGAGCAGCCCCATGCCGAGGCGCACAATTTTGGCCACATTGGCCGAAAGCACCAGGCGGAAGATTTTTTTCTTCTCGTCTTCCTCGCGCAATACGCTGAAATCGTGATAGAACTGGTTGTACTCCTTCACCAGCGCGTAGCAATAGTTGGCAACGGCACTCGGACTGTAATCGGCTCCGGCCTGACGGACGACGGCTGCGAAATCAGCCAGATGCTGCACGATTTCTTCCTCTTTACGGCTCAGCTCCACGTCGGCAGGCAGCGTTTCGGGCAGACGGATGCCGCTGTCGGCAGCCTTGCGCAGGATGGAGCGGATGCGCGCATAGGTATATTGGATGAAAGGCCCCGTGTTGCCGTTGAAGTCGATGCTTTCCGCCGGGTTGAAGAGCATGTTTTTGCGGGCGTCCACCTTCAGGAGGAAATATTTCAGGGCGCCCATGCCCACGATGCGGGCCACTTCGTCCTTCTCCTCCTCGCTCATGTCGTCAAACTTCCCGGCCTCGTCTGCAGTCTCGCGGGCCTGGCGCACCATCTCGGCCACCAGGTCGTCGGCGTCGACCACCGTACCCTCGCGGCTCTTCATCTTGCCGTTGGGCAGTTCCACCATGCCGTAAGAGAAATGAACCAGACTCTTGCCCCACTCAAATCCTAGTTTGTCGAGCAGGATGGCCAGCACCTGGAAGTGGTAGTTCTGTTCGTTGCCCACGACGTATATCATCTTGTCGATGGGGAAGTCCTCGAAGCGCATCTTGGCCGTACCGATGTCCTGTGTCATATAGACGCTCGTACCGTCGGCCCGCAGCAGCAGTTTCTCGTCGAGCCCCTCCGAGCGCAGGTCGGCCCACACCGAACCGTCGTCGCGGCGGTAGAACAGCCCTTTCTCCAACCCTTCGAGCACCATCTTGCGGCCTTCCAGATAGGTGTCGCTCTCGTAATATATCTTGTCGAAGCCTACGCCCAGCGCCTTGTACGTCTGGTCAAAGCCCTCGTACACCCATTCGTTCATCTTGCGCCAGAGGGCCCGCACCTCGGGGTCGTTCTGCTCCCAGCGCACGAGCATGGCGTGGGCCTCCTGCATCAGGGGCGAGTCTTTCTCGGCACGTTCCTTGGCGGCTTCGGGCGCCATGCCCTCGGCTTCATATTTTGCCGTGAGCTCTTTCACCTCGGCCCGGTAGTGCTGGTCGAAGGCCACATAGTAGTCGCCAATCAGGTGGTCGCCCTTCTTGCCCGAGCTCTCGGGTGTCTCACCGTTGCCATACTTCTGCCATGCCAGCATCGACTTGCATATGTGTATGCCGCGGTCGTTCACGATGTTCGTCTTGACCACGCGGTTTCCGCAGGCTTCCACAATCTGTGCCAGCGCCCATCCCAGCAGGTTGTTGCGCACGTGGCCCAGATGGAGCGGCTTGTTCGTGTTGGGCGAGGAGTATTCTATCATCACGAGCGGGGCGTCCTCACCCGGCTCCGTCAGCCCGTAGCGGGCGTCGCTGTTGATGTCGTCGAGCAGGGCCACCCATGCCGCGGGTGCCACCGTCAGGTTCAGAAAGCCCTTGATGACGTTATACCCCGCCACGGCTGCCGAGTGTTCCATCAGGTAGCGGCCTATTTCCTCGGCCGTTTCCTCGGGTTTCTTGCGCGACAGGCGCAGATAGGGGAAGACCACGAGCGTCAGATGGCCTTCGAACTCACGTTTCGTCTTTTCCAGTTGGATGCTCCCGGCCTCCACGTCGGCGCCGTAAAGAGCTTTAAGGGCGGCAGCCGCGTCGGCGGCCAGCTGTTGTTCGATCTTCATATCGTTTGATGGCTTTTTTGTTTCTTCTTCCTGCGCTATATATAATAAGGAACGCGCGCATGCGCGCGAAGGCCGCGTATGCCTTGGTGGGCAAAGGTACAACTTTTTTTCCATTCGCGACCGGGCCCGGGCCGTCACCGCCCGCCCCGACGCCTCCGAGCGCCAGGTCGAGCTTTTTTTCCTCTACTGCTCGCCCAACGTGGTGGCCATGACGCTGGCCTGGTTCCTCCTGGTCCACAAGGTGCGCAGCCTGCCCGCCCGTCTCGGCGCCCTGCTGGCCAACCTCACGAAGTGCGGTCTGGGCGTCTACATGATCCACTACTTCGTTGTCGGCCTGGGCTACCGCCTTGTCGACGTGCTCGACGTGCTCGCCGTCCCCGTGTCGCTGCGCATCCCCGTGGCCGCCGTCTTCGTGTTTGCCGCCTCGTGGGCCGTGGTGGCATTGTTCTACAAGTGGCGTCCCGGTCTCGCCCGGTGGGTCATGGGCTGAGGCCCTGCCCCGGCGGGTGGCCCGCCCACACAAAAATCCCCGACAAGCCTCGCGGCCTGCCGGGGATTTCCTTTTGCGCGCGCCCCTTGCTGACGAATGGGCGGGGCGCCCGCTACCATTTTACCGATATTTCCAACATTACCAATTGGTCTGGGCCCATTCGTCGCTGTCCCAAATGTTGTTCTTCTTGTTGCTCAGGGCGTTCGATGCGCCCATCGTGTCCGTGTCGTCGGCCTTGGCATACGATGCCGTGGTCATCACGCTGTCCTCCATGTAGAGGCCGATGCGTTCGCCTGCGGGGCGGATATAAGTTTTCTTCATGTTGTTGTCTTTTTTGATGGATGGATGTTTATTTCAGATACACTTTCTGGCCGTTGGCCTTCACGTAGATGCCCTTGGCAGGATAGAGCACGCGGCGGCCCGAGAGGTCGTAGTACACCTCCGTTTCCCCGCCTTCGGCCGTCACGGCGCTGTCGATGCCCGTCGTCGTGCCGTCGAAGCTCAGGCGGAAGCCCTGCGTCTGCGTGCCGGTGGCCACGTAGTAGGCCTTGTTGGCCGGCATCGTGCGGTCGTCCTCCGATACGAGGTAGAAGCGCGGAGCCTCGTCCGTGTCCTTCATGCCCAGGATGTAGGCGTTCACGCCGCCGTCGATGGCTTCGGGCAGAAGCGTACCCTCGAATGCGTTCTTCTTGCCGAGCGGAGCAGCGTCGCTGAGGATGGTCAGCTCATACGTCTTGGCCTCTTCGGCCTGCACGAGCACGGGCGTGTTTGCGGGCACCACGTTGCCCTCGATGCTTTCCAGATAGATGGCGTCGTCATCGTCGCTCACGGCGCGGTAGGCCGTCAGGCCTTCGGGCAGCTGGATGGCAAAGTCGTAGCAGAACGTGCCGCAGAGCGCACCACCGATGGTCAGACCGATGGTCTCGGCCTTTTGGATGCTCCATATTGAGGCACCCCACGTGTAAGGACGAAGTATTACGTTGCCAGCACCGTTAGCATAGAAAGAAGTATGGGTCCCGGCTGCATCGTTTGCATCAGCGTTGAAATACCACTTCAAATTGGCCGGCAGATCACCCGAATCCTGAGGATTACTGTGCCCAATGTGCAACGTCATGACGGTTTCGCCGTCGGCGCTACCCATCGTCACGGTGGAGCCATCGCCCTCTGTGGTGGCCTGGGCAGGCGTGACGCCTTGGGCCGTCAGGCGGTAGGTGTCCTCGTCGGTGCGTTCGATTTTCCATATCTGCGAGGCGTTTCCATTGGCTCTGGATTGGGATTTCAGAAGGGAGGCGTCGGCAGTCAGGAAGTTGCCCGAGTAGGTGTTCTGGATGCGGTAGTAGCCGCCGTCGGTAAGGCTCAGCTGGCTGCTTTCGCTGTTGTAGGTGTCAATGAACGCCGTGAGTTTTTGCGTTGTCTCGGTTCCTTCGGCAAAAGCGTCCTTGGCCGAGTTGAGTGTTGCTATGGCTTCGGGAAGGAGCGAGCCTACGTAGCCGGGATATTCCTGAGCCGTTGCGGCGTCCAGCAGGTCGTTCACTTCGGCCACGACGAAGCATGAGCCGGGATCGCTTGCGCTGCCGCCATTGTTCCATACGGCCAAAACTCCGCCCGAACCATGGTCGCCAAGGTTGGCATTGGGCGTGCCCGGGTATTGCAGATTGAAGCCGTCGCCATTGGTCGTGATAAGGAACGTGGAAGTTCCCGTCTCTTCGCTGCCCGTACCAAAGGCCGCAACTGTGTTACCAACATCATTACCTCCATTGTTTGCCATATAGAGCGGGCTGGCGGCACCCTTCAACAGGTTGTACACCTTGAATTCGTCGGGGTTGCCGTCCTCCTTGACGAACGTCCACATGTTGCCCTTGGCAAGCTGACGCGTCTGGTTCTTTGTGTAGATGGCATCATCCGTAGCTACGACGGCCTGGCCGCCGCGCACGCTGAGCGTGTACCACTTGGCGTCTGTGGCAAACTGGCCGTCGGCGGTCATAGCCTTGGCCACGAGGCCGCCGGGGTAGCTGGCGGTGCAGTTCACCACGACGGACTCTGTTTCCTCGCCCGTCACCGTTCCCTTGGGCTGATCCGTGATGGTGTAGAGGTCAACGGCCGGAGCTGCATAGGGGTCGCCCACGATGGCGCTCACAGTCTGCTCAAACGAAATGCCTACATTCGTCACATTGTAGCGGTAGGTCACTTCCACTATATTAGAAACCACTGACCTCACAGGGTGGAAAGCCATCTGTACGCCCGAGCTGGTCATATTGGGACGGCCGCCGTCCCAATACGACAGACGCTTGTAGCTTCCTTGGTTGTTGGTGTGCAGATACATATCCGTCCCCGATTCCACGGCCGGGTTGTTCAGCTTCAAGAAGAAACGCGTCTTGCCATCCACCGTAGCATCCGTTACGATCTCGGGCACATAGTGGGCAGGGCCGTACGTATCGTTGTTCTGGTGCATGTCGCCCCTGGCATTATCGGGGAGATTTCTCGTATTGGTAGAGAAATAGACCCCAGGGTTGGCTTTGTTCTGCAACGTAAACGTATTGTCATTCTCCCAATGCAGCGTCCAAATGTAGCTTTCGTCCGTGATGATGCCGCCGTCGAAGTCGAAATTGTAAATGGCAGCATAGCAATCGTTCTCACCACGCGAAGCGTCGAAGTTGATAAGACCCGTTGCGGTGGCGTTATTTCCGCTCGAATTATTATACAAATCGAGCACATAGTCGCCATCCACGAGAGCCTCCACACTGGCGACAGGTGCGCTGTCGTCGTACGTGAGCACGACCTGCGCCTCCTGCGCGTGGAGCGCCGTGCCGCCGAGCGTGAGGCCGCCTGCAAGCAGGGCGCAAAGCATAGTAGTTGTTCGCATAAAATTTGATTTTTTATAAAGTTGATATGAAAGGTTCATGCCGCGTAGAAGCGCCCGGGCGAGCAAAAGGTGCGGAGCCTTAGGGCGTTGTGCGCTTTTGACAGGCGCAAATATACGGCCGAATGCCTAAAACACCAACCGGGGGGGGTAAATTTTTGTTAACACGGTCTGATTTTAACCAAATCCGCGGCGAAGCAACCTCACAAAGGCCCGTCTGCGGCACACATCGGCGCGCAGAGAGCAACAATCGGCGGCCCCTGGCGCGCACACGCCCCATCAGCCTCACCGGGGGCGCACACCATATATATAATACGCGCGCGTAGGCGCCGCAGGGGACGACCGCCACACGCTACCGCAGACGGATGACGGTGAGGCAGGCGGCCTCGAAGAGGTCGGGCTATCAGTAGCCTCGGGTGGAGCGCAGCGGAACCCGAGGTGGGGTGACGGGGGTTGCCGTCGGCCTCGAAGAGGTCGCTATGCCTGCGGGGGCGTATGGCATAGACGCCTCTTCGAGGCTCTATTTGTTGTGTGCGCGCGTACCGCGGGTTCCGCTGCGCTCCACCCGCGGCTACTGATAGGTCGGCCTCTTTGAGGCCGGCCGTGCTGCGGAGGCCGACCGCATGGGGCGGGAAGGACGGCCACGAGGCTGGCTGTCCGCCACGTAGAGACGCGATTCATCGCGTCTCACCCGCTCGGGGCGAAGCCCCGCCACGACATTCTTCCTCCGCGGCGTGCCATCCGGGACGTGAGCGACGCGATGAATCGCGTCGCTCACGCAGGCAACATCCACGCTGCACGAGGCCGGTGCGCCCTGCACAGAAACACAGCAAGGCGCCCGGCCTTGGTGGGGCCGAGCGCCTTGACGGATGGTGGGTGCCGCAGGGCAGAAACGCTCTTCTGCGGCGCGGGGCTACACGGGCCGGCGGCGCATGAGCGGGGTGATGTCTTCCAGTCCGCGGGGCGTCACGCGGTAGAGGCGCTGGTTGGTGGCGGGCGACGTGAGGGGGCCAAGCTCAGCACGCCAGGCGCCGAGCTTCACATAGGTGAAGGCCTCGGGGCGGAAGCCCGGGGGCAGGGCGTCGCTGCCCGAGTACCACCCCGTGTGCATGCGGGGGCCGAAGCGTTCCCTGACGGCCGTCAGCAGGCGCGCCACGGCCTGCGGGTCGGCGTCACCGCCCATCAGCGCCACACACGTCACGGCGTCGCGGTAGCTCTCGGCCAGGGCCAGCAGACGGGCCTCGTCCAGCTCGTCGCCCTCGTCGCGCCGCAGCCACGGGCTGTGGCAGCCCGGGCAGCGGTGGGGGCAGCCCGCCAGGTTGACGGCCAGCGTCACCTCGTCGGGAAACTCCTGAAACACCACGTCGTGGCCTGCATATCTCAGCATGTGCCCTCCGCGTCAGAGGCCACGTGGGCATAGTGGCGGCGGGCCGCCTCCTTCTGCCGGTCGGCCGAGAAGTTGGACACGCGCTTCAAGTAGCCGATGACGCGCGTGAGATAGTCGACGTCGGTGCTCCCGCATTCGGGGCAGGTCGTGAGATAGCGCTTGTCGATGTGGCCACACTCGTTGCAGAGCGTGTTGGGAATGTTGAACGTAAAGTAGTTGCATCCCTCGCGGGCGGCCACACGCAACAGCTGGCGGTACTGCGCTTGCGTCAGATGCTCGTCGAGGTTCATGTGAAGGGCCGATCCCCCCGTCAGATGGGCCGTATAGCGGCGACCGTGCAGACGAAACTTTTCGATGACGTCCGTCCGGTTGTCCTCTACCACGTAGAAATAGCTGTTGTAGCAGTCGCGCGGCACGTGGTAGCCGTCCTCCCGGTCCCAGCGTGCATGCTTCACGCCGACGTTTTCAGCCGGTATCATTTCACAGTTGAACATCACGTCTTTCGTGCGATACTGCTTGTTGAGCTTCTCGATGACGCCGAGCACACCTGCGGCAAAGGCCTCATAGGCGGGGTTGTCGCTGATCTCGATGCCCAGGCTCTCGGCAGCCTCCACCAGTCCGTTCACACCGATGGTCAGATACTGGCGCGAGAGGTTGATGTAACCCGCGTCGAAGAGAGGAAGCATGCCCCGCGCCTGCATCTGTCTGAGATTTTCGTTGTAGGCCAACTGCACCTTGTGGGCCAGATCGGCCACATCGGCCAGCGCTTCCAGATAGGGGCGGCCGCGACGCCCGGCCTCCTGCACGATGCGGTTCAGGTTGAGCGTGAGCACGCTTTTGCTGCCGGTCGATACACCTCCCGCCCCGAGCGTATAGCTGAACCCGTTGTCCTGTATCTCGTTGCGCAGGCGGCAGCATGAGGAGAGCGAGTCGGCCCGGTCGCTCATGTAGGTAAAAAACGAATGGCCGGCGGCATACATCCCGGCCGTCAGGTCGGCATAGTCGCTGTCCTTGGCATCGCCGTTTTCGGTGAGCAGGGCCATCGTCTCGACGGGAAAGGTGAGCACCGCCTTCGTGCGCTCGGCGTTAAACCAGCGCATGAATCGCCGCTGCAACCAGTCGAGTGCAGGCCACGAGGGACGCGACCCGTCGGGAAAACGGAACTCACCGAAAAGGGCCTCGAAATAGTAGCGGTCGTAATAGGAGATGTTCCAGAAGACGGCCTGGAAGTTGCGCGCCCCGGTGGGCTGATTGATGGAATAGACAATCTGCTCGAAGCAGTCGGTCACGACCTTGTCGAGCGTACGGCGGCGCAGGGACAGATCGACCACACGGTCGGCGTGCTCGTAGTAGTCGTCGCCATATTCGACGGCCAGGAAATGGCTCATATACATGAGAAACTCGGGAGTGGCGCAGGCCCCGCTCAGCATGCTCGAGACGATGAACACCATGTTGACGAAGCCCCCGCAGAAGCTTTTGAGGTTGGTGGGGGCCGCCGAGTTGCCCCCGATGCTGCGAGTGCCGTCGAGCAGCCAGGGGTACATCGTGATGGAGGCGCAATAGTTGGCCAGGCTCGTCTCATCGTTCTTGTAGAGGAAATGACGGTCGAGCAGGCGGCGATAGCGCTCGGCCGTCTCGCGGCCATACATGCTGCGGATGCGGTCGCAAAGCAAGCGGCGGTTCAGCCGGATAAAGCCCTGCTTGGGCAGCTCGCCGATAAGAGTGGCAATGTTCTTGTGCTCGACGTTGGCGTTGGCGTCATACTTGGAGCCCGTGGCCGGGTTCTCGGCCTCGCAGTAGTCGGAGAGGAAGCGCAGGCGTTCGGCCGTCTCGCGGTCTTCCTTGTGGCTTTGGCGGTAGAGGATGAAGGCCCGCGCCGCATCGTAGCGGCCCGAAGCCATGAGGGCCTCTTCGGCCCGGTTCTGGATTTCCTCGACGCCGATGCCGTCGCGGGGGACGATGGCGGCGGCCATGCCGGCGGCCGCCGCGTCGTCGGGCGTACCCGCGGCGGCAAGGGCACGGGCAAGGGCGCGCTCAATTTTCGCAAGGCTGAACGCCTCGCGCGAGCCGTCACGCTTGGTGACGCAGATGTCATGCTGTGACATGTGGGAATGAAAGGATAAAAGGGTGGGAATTTCCGTCCTGAAATTCCGGGAAAGCCGCTCCCACGCGGCCGGTGGCGGGCAGCGCGCGCCGCTCCCCGCCGGGGCAACGGCACGTGCATGCGTCTCGTCAGCCTTAACTCCCGAAGGTTTCCGACGCTTGATGCTCACACGTGGCGGCAGGTCTTCTGACTCGTCCCCCGGCGGGCCGCCTTCCCACGCTTCGGACAAGAAGCGCAGTGGCAAACGTGGCCCGGCCGGTTGTAGAAGGGGACTCACAGCAGCGGGTACTGTCGCCGACTTGCACGGCGTTCCCTCTTAGCCCGGGCCGAGGCCCGGGAACCGTCACGGCGGAACGGCTTCGCGCTCCGCAGGTGCAAAGATAGCGCATTCATCCCACGCGGCAAAGGTTTCCGCCGGCCGCGGCGCACCACGGCGGCCACACCTTCCGACGGAAGATTTTGTGGAGATGCCACGGGAAAAAGCGTCTCAGCTCCCGGGGCAGCAGCCCCGCCCGACATTCCTTCCCGCATGGGCCATCCGCTGCGTAGAGACGACATTTATAGCGTCTTTCACACTCGGGGCAGCAGCCCCGCCCGACATTCCTTTCCGCATGGGCCATCCGGGCGAAAAACGGCGCGGGGGAATGGCATGGCGTTGAAGCTGACGACCCCAAGGGGGGCACACTATTCTATAACCGCGGGCGCGCTTCGCTTACCCGCGGAACCGACGCACCACTCCCATACGACCCCAAGGGGGTCGAACGGCCGCGAGGCCTGCCGGGTGGCGACGGGGGGGGCAGGGGCAGTGCAGTGGTGCATCCTCGCGATGGTTGGACCCCCCTTGGGGCCCATATCCTTTTGCCCGGCCTTTCCGCGGGCGCGCTTCGCTTACCCGCGGTTATAAAGTAGTGCGACCCCTGCGGGGCCGACAGCCTCTTGCGATATTTTATTGCTCCCGGCAACGGAATTTTAACACCATGGCTGCGATATTTTCGAGCGCCCGCTCTCCTGCCCGCAAATACGCAAAAATCAGAAAGACTTGATATTCAGACGAATGCGTCAGACGGCCCGCCACAGAGCTGCCCAAAAATGCGATTTTTGCCGCTATATGGCACAAACCGGGGCTGTTTTTCCGCTTGAAACACGCCTTGGATCGAAAATTCCATGGGATGGATCGGCCGATCCATGGGATGGAAAACGCAATCCATGGGATGGATTGCCCCGGGCACCCCACCCCCGCCGCCTTTCCAACGCTAAAACGCGGACGGAGCCGCGCGTCCGCATTAACGGTTTGCCATATAGCGCACAAGGGATGGACGGCTGCCATAGTCAGCCCCGCCCGCAGGGGAAATCCGCCACGTAGAGACGCGATTCATCGCGTCTCTCACGCAGCGGACATCCAGCATCGCAGCAACACGCCCCGCCCGCACGCGGTGAACATCCATTTCCCGCCGCCCCGCCGCGGGGGAGACCCCCGGATGACCCGGCGCACGACATTTCCCACAGATTTCTCCCGCGAACATGGGGGCGGCCAGGCCAAAGCAAGCGAAAAAAACATTTTTCCTTGCTTTGGCTCTCGCCTTTTGCCCATTTGCTGGCGCGAATATGGGGGCGGCTCGGCCAAAGCAAGTGAAAAAAACATTTTTCCTTGCTTTGGCTCTCGCCTTTTGCTATATTTGCAGGGTAGTTTGCACGGATACGCTCCTTTTTATACGGGATGCGTCCGCCACAGCTTCGCGCAGAGAAAAATCAAGCGTACAATAAACATATCCATTTCCCATGAAAAATTACTTACTCCTGGGAGCCGCCCTTGCATTCGGCCTGACCACGCTTCCGGCCGCGGCACAGCAGGTGACGGTGTCCCCCCTGCCCCAGAACATCACGTGGGGCGAAGGGAAAGCTTTTGACAACACGACGACGTTTACCCTCGTGGGGGCCGACGAGGCCGACGCCGACGCCGTGACGCTGCTGAAAGAAAGCCTGACGACGGGCGAGGGCGGCGTCGAGCTGGTCATCGGCGAACGCGGCGACGAGGCCGTGGCCGAATATGAGGCCAACATCCCCGAACACGAACAGGGCTACTACCTGAGCGTGGGCGCCGACCGCGTGGTCATCGCCGGCAACGACGTGACGGGCACCTACTACGGCGTGCAGACGTTCCTGCAAGTGGCCTCGCAACCCGAGGTGCAGAGCGTCACCGTGACCGACTATCCATCCGTGCTCGAACGCGGCGTCATCGAAGGCTTCTACGGCAACCCGTGGAGCGAGACCGACCGCATCCGCCAGTTTGAATTTTACGGCCAGAACAAGATGAACATCTACATCTACGGCCCCAAGGACGACCCCTACCACCGCAACCAGTGGCGCAAGCCCTATCCTGCCGCCGAGGCCGCCGGGCTGCAACGCCTCATCGAGGAGGCCCACAAGAACAAGGTGCAGTTTGTCTGGGCCCTCCACCCGGGACTGGACATCCAATGGAACGACACCGACCGGCAGAACGTCATCGACAAGCTGGAAAGCGTCTATGAGCTGGGCTGCCGCAGGTTCGCCCTTTTCTTCGACGACATATCGGGCAACGGCGGCAACCCCGCCGAACAGGCCAAGCTGCTGAACTACGTGACGGAGAACTTCATACACAAGCACGGGCTGGAACCGCTCATCATGTGCCCCACGGAGTATAACCGCGGCTGGGTATCGGGCAGCGGCGAGTATCTCACCACGCTCGGCTCGAACACCGACCCGGAGGTGCTCATCATGTGGACGGGCAACTCCGTGGTCGACATGATACAGAAGGCCGACCTCGACTACATCAACCCGCGCCTGGAACGCAACGCCTTTATCTGGCTCAACTATCCCGTGAGCGACTACTGCACGGAGCACCTGCTCATGGGCAAGACCTACGGCAACGACCTGAACATCGCCGGGCAGCTCGGCGGCTTCGCCTCGAACCCGATGGAATATGCCGAAGCATCGAAAGTCTCACTCTACAGCATCGCCGACTATACGTGGAACATGACGCAATATGACGCCGAAGCTTCATGGGAACGCGCCATCAAGGCCCTTTGGCCCGGACACGCCGAGGCGTTCAAGACGTTCTGCGAGAGCAACGTCGACCTGGGCACCACCACCCACGGCCTGCGCCGCGAGGGCGAAACGCCCGACTTCGTCGAGCCGGCCAACGCCTTCGAAGAAAGCATCGACAAAGGCTACGACGCCGGGAAGGCTGCCGCCGTCAAGGCCGTCTTCACAAAAATGGTGGCCGCGGCCGACGAGCTGCTGGCCTCGGACGACCAGCCCGAAATGCTGAACGAGATCAAGCCCTGGCTCCAAGTGATGAAGCTGCAGGCACAGCGCGGCGAAAAGCTCATCGACCTGTTTGCCCGCATCGACGCAAACGACCCCGACGGCTTCATCACGCTCTACAAAGAGATGCAGGAGCTCGAAACCGAGCAGAAGAGCATACGCTCGCGCGACTTCGAAGGCTCCATCAAGAACCCCAACCCCACGGTGGCCTCCAACTATGTGGAGCCGTTCCTGGCAAGCGTCACGGGACGCGCCATCGCCGAATATAAGGCCCACTTCGACGAGCATTGGGACGTATTCCCCGCCGTGGTGCTCGAAGACGGCAGCTACTACATCAAATCGGGCGACCGCTTCCTGACCAACAACAACCCGGGCCAGCTGGGCGGCTACCCGACGTTCACGGCCACGGCCGACAACATCAACCCGCAGAAGCAGGAGTGGAACATCTCGATGGACTACACGACGAACCGCTACAAGGTGACCAACGCACAGGACAACCGATACCTGAACGAAAACGGTGCCTTTGCGGCGTCGAACGAAATCAACCCCTACGAAGCCGTATGGCACACGTACGTTGTGTATCGCCTCAACGGTAAATATGCCATACAGAACGCCGGGAACTCGGGCAAGAAGTTCTGGACGGTGAACGGCAACCGCATCCAGCAGGGCTCCAACAACGAATGGTCGACAGGCAGCCTCGTCTTTGACATCGTACCCATGAGCGGCGAGGTGAAACATCCCATGTTCGAAGACGGGAAAGAGGTGTACATCACCTACAACGGCAAATACTTGACGAACAACAACGTCGGCGGCAGCGGACAGACGCCTACGTTCAAGGGACGCCTGGCCAACGACTCGCGCAAGACGCAGCAATGGAAGCTCACCGTCGACAGCGAAACGGGACGCTACAAGCTCGTGAGCGCTGCCGACAACCGCTATGTCAACGAACTGGGCGCCTTCGGCACAAACGCTTATGACGCCACGTGGAACACGTACGTCATCTCGGAAGTGGGCGGCCTCTACTCCATCCAAAACGCAGGCGAAAGCGGCACAGAATACTGGACCGTCGAAGACGACCGCATCACCGACGCCGGAAGCAACCGCGACGAAAGCTTCATCTTCGGCATCGAACAGGTGGATAACGGCTCGACGGGCATTGACAACGCCACGGCTGCCACCGGCATCTTGAAATACCAGATCGGTAACGAGACGATCACCGTGAGCGGCCGCGACGGCATACGCGACGTACAGCTCGTAGCCGCCAACGGACTGACGGTGGCCTCGTCGCGCGGCGTAAGCTCCGTTTCGACGGCCGGTCTGCCCACGGGCGCCTACGTGCTCGTGGTGAAGGGCAACGGCTGGGAAGAAACGGCCAAGGTGGCCCTCTAAGCCAAGCCCTATTTTACGAAGAAAACATCTCCCCCTACTCTGCCTGCCAGCCCCGGCCCGTGCGCCGGGGCTGGCTTTTTCTTGCCCCCGCCCAATGGAAACAAAGCGCCACGGGCAAAAGACCGGCAGGCCACACCTTATATATATACGCGCGCGTAAATTCAGCAGGGCGGGGCCCGCGTGTCGAAATAATTGCGTAATTTTGCCCGCTATGCGGGCGGCCAAGGGGCTCCCGCCACGACAAACAGACAAACGTATGCTTGAAATAAAAAATCTGCACGCCTCCGTAGAAGGCAAAGCCATACTGAAAGGAATAGACCTGACCATCGGCGACGGCGAGGTGCACGTGCTGATGGGCCCCAACGGCTCGGGCAAGAGCACGCTGAGCAATGTGCTCGTGGGCAACCCCAAATATACCGTGACCGAGGGGAGCATCACCTTCAACGGCAAGGATCTGCTGGCCCTCTCGCCCGAGGACCGCTCGCACGAAGGCATCTTCATGTCGTTTCAGGCGCCGGTGGAGATACCGGGCGTCTCGATGACCAACTTCATGCGCGCCGCCGTGAACGCCAAACGCAAATATTTCGGCCGGGAGCCCATCGGGGCGGCCGAGTTTCTGCGCCTGCTCAAAGAAAAGCGCAAGCTCGTGGGCCTGGACGCCCACTTTATGAGCCGCGGCGTGAACGAAGGCTTCAGCGGCGGCGAGCGCAAACGCAACGAAATCTTCCAGATGGCGGTGCTTGAGCCCTCGCTGAGCATACTGGACGAAACCGACTCGGGGCTCGACGTGGACGCGCTGCGCATCGTGGCCGAAGGCTTCAACGCCCTGCGCACACCGCAGACGAGCGCCATGGTGATAACCCACTATCAGCGCATGCTCGACTACCTGCACCCCGACTTCGTACACGTGCTCGTGGACGGCGTCATCGTCAAGAACGGCGACGCCTCGCTGGGCTACGCCATCGAGGAGCGCGGCTTCGACTGGATCAAGAACGAGCTGAAAGCCTGACGACCCATGAGCAGCATACAGCAATATCTCGACCTGTTCGCCTCGCAGCGCACCCTGCTCGACGAGGGCTGCGGCCTCGACCCGCTGAACGCACGGCGCGACGAGGCGGCACGCATGCTCGACGCAACGGGCCTGCCCGGCCGCCGCACGGAGCGCTATAAATATACCGACGTCGAGGCCGCCCTGGCCCCCGACTACGGACTGAACCTACGCCGGCTGGCACCGGGGGCCGACCCCTACGCCCGCTACCGCTGCAACGTGCCCGACCTGCACACCCGCCTGCGCTACGTCGTAGGCGACGTCGTGACGCCCGAACGGACAGACGGGAACGACGGAGGCGAAGGGGTGCAGGTGCTCACCTTTGCCGAGGCGGAACGCACCATGCCCGGCTGGCTCGACCGCTACTACCACCGCGCGGCGGCCCGCACGCCCGACGGCCTCACGGCGCTCAACACGCTGCTGGCACAGGACGGCCTCGTCGTGCGCATCGCCGCCGGCACGCAGGCCGCGACGCCCGTGCAGATTGTCAACATGGCGGACGGCACGGCACCGCTCATGAGCAACCGCCGCGTCGTCGTCGTGGCCGAGCGCGGAGCCGCGGGCGCCGTGCTCTTCTGCGACCACGCACGCAGCGGGCAGCCCATGCTCACCACGCAGGTGGTCGAGGCATACGTGGAGGAAGGGGCTTCGCTCGACCTCTACTCCGTCGAGGAAACGCACACGGCCAACACGCGCTTTTCGCACCTCTACGTGGAGCAGCAGGCCGCCAGCCGCACCGCGCTGGGCACCATCACGCTGACCAACGGGCTGACGTGCAACCGCACCGACGTGCGCCTGCTGGGACAGGGCGCCACGACGTCGGCCTACGGAGCCGCCATCGCCGACGGACACCAGCACGTCGACAACAACCTGCTCGTGGACCACGCGGCGCCCGGCTGCACGAGCGACCTGCTCTTCAAGTATGTGCTCGACGGGGCCGCCGTGGGCGCCTACGCCGGCAAGGTGCTCGTGCGAGAAGGGGCGCAGCAGAGCCTCTCGGAGCAAACAAACGCCAACCTCTGCGCCTCGGACGAGGCCCGGGCCTTTGCCCAGCCGATGCTCGAGATCTATGCCGACGACGTCAAGTGCAACCACGGCTCAACGGTGGGCAAGCTCGACGAAAGCGCCTTGTTCTACATGCGCCAGCGCGGCATCGAGGAACACGAGGCCCGCCTGCTCCTGCAACATGCCTTCGTCAACGACGTGCTGCGCCGCGTGGGCATCGGGAGCCTGCGCGAACGCCTGTCGTATCTCGTGGAGATGCGCTTCCGCGGCCGCCTCACGAAATGCAACGGCTGCTCTCTCTGCAAATGAACGGACGCCCCACGCCCACTTCCCATAAACAACTACCTACATGCCTGCTCCCACTGACACCACCCCCTATGACGTGGACGCCGTCCGCGCGGACTTTCCTATCCTGAGCCGCGAGGTGTACGGCCGCCCCCTCGTCTACCTGGACAACGCCGCCACCACCCAAAAGCCGCGCTGCGTCGTCGAGGCCATGGTGAACGAATATTATTCCGTCAACGCCAACGTGCACCGCGGCGTCCACTTCCTCTCGCAACAGGCCACCGAGCTACACGAGCAGGCCCGCGAACGCGTGCGGGCCTTCATCGGAGCACGCTCGGCGGCCGAAATCGTCTTCACGCGCGGCACGACCGAAAGCCTCAACCTCGTGGCCACGTCGCTGGGCGAGACCCTGCTCCACGAAGGCGACGAAGTGATACTCACCGTCATGGAGCACCACTCCGACATCGTGCCCTGGCAGATGCTGCGTGAGCGCAAAGGCATCGTCATCAAGGTCGTTCCGATGGACGACAGCGGCGCCCTGCGGCTCGACGCCTACGAACGTCTCTTCACCCCGCGCACCCGCCTGGTATGTGCAGCCCACGTGAGCAACGTGCTGGGCACGGTGAACCCCGTGCGCCACATGGCCGACGTGGCCCACGCCCACGGCGCGCTCTTCCTGGCGGACGGGGCGCAAAGCGTGCCCCACTTCCGCGTGGACGTGGGCGAGCTCGGCTGCGACTTCCTCACGTTCAGCGGCCACAAGGTGTACGGCCCGACAGGCATCGGCGTGCTCTACGGGCGCGAGGACTTGCTGGACCGCATGCCCCCCTATCAGGGCGGAGGCGAGATGATAGCCCACGTCACGTTCGAGAAAACAACCTACGAAGGCCTGCCCTATAAGTTCGAGGCGGGTACCCCCGACTATGTGGCCTCGCACGCGCTGGCCGTGGCGCTCGACTACGTGGACCGCCTCGGCATGGACCGCATCGCGGCCCACGAACGCCGCCTCACGCGCTACGCCATGGAACGTCTCGGCGCTATCAAGGGCATGAAGCTCTACGGAACAACCGACAACAAGGACGCCGTCGTGGCTTTCAACGTGGGCGACATACATCCCCTCGACCTCGGTACGCTGCTCGACCGCCTGGGCATCGCCATACGCACGGGCCACCACTGCGCACAACCCCTCATGCAGCGCTGCGGCGTCGAGGGCATGGCACGGGCCTCGTTCGCGCTCTACAACACACGGGCCGAAGTGGACGCCCTGGCCGAGGGCATCGAGCGCGTGCGCAAAATGTTCTAAGCACACCCGGGCAGGCTTTCACGGCAAGGCCTGCCCTTCGTTTTTCTTATCATCCATAAACAGAAATCATGATTCTTTCCACCACTCCCACCCTCGAAGGCCGCCCCATCCGCGAATACCTGGGCATCGTGACGGCCGAAAGCATTTACGGCACGAACGTCGTGCGCGACATCATGGCCGGCTGGAAAAACCTCGTGGGCGGTCGCTCCAAAGCATACGAAGACGTTTTGCAGGAAACGCGCGACAAAGCATACAGCGAACTGGAAGCACGCGCGGCAGCCCTGGGGGCCGACGCCGTCGTTGGCATCGGTGCCGAAATCAGCAGCTTCGGCGACGGCTCGATGTTCGTGCTCATCCTCACGGGTACGGCCGTCAAGCTCTGAAAGCCGTGCTCCTGTCGCATTATCAGCGGGAACGGCTGCCCGAGGCCGGGTGCGACGAGGCCGGCCGCGGCTGTCTGGCAGGCCCCGTCTTTGCGGCGGCCGTCATCTTCGCACCCGACTATGAAAACGCCGCCCTCAACGACTCAAAACAGCTCACCGCCCGACGCCGCTACCGCCTGCGCGAGGAGATCGAGCGCGACGCCCTGGCCTGGGCTGTGGCCTCGGCCTCGCCCGAAGAGATCGATACGGTCAACATCCTCAACGCAAGCATCCTGGCCATTCACCGCGCGCTCGACGCCCTCAGCCTGCGGCCGTCCTATGTCATCGTGGACGGCAACCGCTTCAAGCCCTACGGCACAACACCGCACACCACCATCGTCAAAGGCGACGGCCGCTATCTTTCCATCGCCGCGGCCAGCATCCTGGCCAAAACCTGCCGCGACGACTTCATGGCCCGTCTGCACGAGGAGTTTCCCCGCTACGGCTGGAACCACAACGCGGGCTACCCCACCCGCGAGCATTGCCGCGGCATCGCCCTTTACGGCCTGACGCCGTGGCACCGCCGCTCCTTCCGGCTGCCCGAAGCCGCACAGCCCGGCCTGTTCGACGCCGCCACGGCCGACACCGGCACACAGCCCGCCCCCTGAGATGAAAAAGCGACGCCGCATCACGCTTTTTCCGCCTCACGTTTCCGCAACATCCCGCTTTCGCGCACAAAAAAGGTTAATTCGTTTCGCTCGCGGCCCTTTTCGCACGGCTTGTACCTATCTTTGCCCGTAAAGACAGCAACGAGGGCGGCCTCCATGCGCGGAAAACAAGATGTTCCCGTCTGGACGCACGCCTTCCTCCATCTTTGCCAACACAACGAGCCAACCATGCCGACAAGCAAGCAGCAGACCCTGCGCCGGGCCGCCACCATCGTTGTTTTCACCTTGGCAGGCGTGGCCATGATGGCCTGGCTTTACAGCGATTTCGACTTTCGCAGCCTGCTGGAAGTCGTCTGCCACCGCGACCACGCCTTGTGGATGGCGGCAGCATTGCTCTTTGGCATCGTGGCCAACGTGCTGCGCTCCGTTCGCTGGCAGATGCTGCTCGGGTCGGCCGGAGTTGAAGTCCGACTGAAGCACGCCATCGAGCTCGTGTTCATATCTTACCTCATCAACAGCGTCACACCGCGCCTCGGCGAGCTCACGCGCTGCCTGCTCCTGCGCCGGGGCAACGCCGCCGTAGCCTCGCGGGCGCTGGGCACCGTCGTGGTGGAAAAACTGGCCGACGTCTGCTGCCTGCTCTTCGTGGTGGTGGCCGCCGTCACCGTGCGCTGGTCGGACACGACGGCCCTGCTCGGCCGCATGACCGGCGGCCTCGGACAGCGCCTGCCCGGCTATGCCGTGGCCCTCATCATCGTTGGCGTCGCCTGCCTGCTGCTGGCCGTCTCCATTCCCCTGCGCCGACGGCTGCATTCGTTTTTCAGCAACCTGTGGCGCGGCATGTCGGCCATCTCGCGCCTGAAAAGCCCGCTCCGCTTCGTCCTGCTGTGCGCAGGCATCTGGCTGAGCAATTTCCTCCAACTCTTTCTGCTCGTTCCCTGCTTCGAATCGCTGTCCTTTGTGGGCTGGCGCGAGGCCCTTCAGGTCTTTGCCATGGCCAGCGTGGGCATGCTGCTGCCCACACCCGGAGGGGCGGGCCCGTGGCACTATGCCATCATCGAAACCCTCACACGCATTCACAACGTAGGCCGCGAAGTAGCACGCGGCTTCGCCCTCGTCACCCACGGCCTGCGCACGCTGCTCGTCATGCTGCTGGGCCTTGTGGCCTATGCCACGTTTTATGGCGGAATGTTCCTTCGCGCCCGCCGCTACCTCAAGTATAAACATCAACGAAACCACACATAACGCAATCGACATGAAACGCATCCTGCTCATCTTGCTCCTGCCGCTCTGGCTGGCAGCCGGAGCGTCGGGACAAAGTTTCTCCCGACTTTGGAAACAAGTGGAAGAAGCCTGCGGGGACGACCTGCCCCGCACGGCCCTGGGCCACACCGAAAGCATCCGCCGCAAGGCGCTGGCCGAAGGCAACGACGGCGAACTGCTGCGGGCCATGCTCACCGAGCACCTGCTCTGGGACAACATCTCGACCGACAGCGCCGCGTCGGTGGCCGGCCGCATGGAGGCCGCCCTGGCCGCCGAGAAGCGCCCCGCCGTCAAGGCGCTGTGGCACTCGGCCCTGGGGCAGCTCTACGCCGCCAGCTTCGCTGCCGACACGGCCCGCACGCGGCTGGCGGCCCACCACCTGCTGGCCTCGCTGGCCGAGCCCGAAGCGCTGGCCGCGGCCCGCGTGACCGACTATCTGCCCCTCTTTGTCAAGGGCGAGGACAGCCGCCGCTACTTTGCCGACGACCTGCTGAGCGTACTGGTGCGCACGGCGGCCGACGGCCTCGGCTCTCTCTCGCGGGCCAAGGACGACTGGGCTGCCATGGTGCCCTCCATATATAATAGGACGGCCCGCTTCTACCAGGAGCACGGCCACCGGCCCGCGGCGCTGCTGGCACGCATCGCAGCTCTCGACGCCACCTACCGCACGGCCAACGCGGCCGCCGTTGAGCGCCACTACGCCGACCTGCTCAGCCTGGCCGACGAATATGCCGACCTGCCCGAGAACGTCGAGACCTACATTGCCCTGACACAGCTGCCCTCAGTGCCCGCCATCGGCGATGTGGAACGGCTCGCCCATGCCCGCAAGGCCATTGCCCGCTACGGCCGCGAAAAGCGCGCCGCCGTGCTGCGCAACTACGTGGCCGCGCAAGAGCAGCCGCGGCTGAGCGCCACGCTCCCCGCCATGCCGCTCCATCCCGGCGCCACCATCGACGTCGTGCTGCGCTCCCGCGCCGTCGGGCACGCCCGCCTCGCGCTGCGCCCGCTGCGCATCAGCGCTTCCGACCCGTTGCTTTTTGAAAAGATGGACAAGATTGCCCGCCGCGCGGGCAAGGCCGTCTGCTCCGCCGAACTGAAATACGACGCCCGCCCGCCCCACCGTTGGGACAACGACACGATCCACATCACGCTGCCCGCCGCAGGCCTCTACCTGTGCGAGCTCACGGCCGACGGCCGCACCATGGACCGCCACGTCGTGAACGTATCGGCCGTGCGCCCCATCTCGCTCGTCATGCCCGACGGCCGCACGCGCGTGGCCCTCGTCGACGGAGAGAGCGGCGCCATGCTGCCCGACGGCCGCCTGCTGCTCATGGCCGACGAAAACGGCAAACGCACGCAGCGTGCCGTAGTCGGCCCCGATGCCGAGGGTTTTCTTTGGCTCGACCGCGACATGATGCGAGGTGTTTCAGCCATCTATCCCGAAGCGGGTGATGACCGTTTCTCTCCCTCGATCGGCCGTCATATCTACCACACCGGCAGCACAACGGCCGACACGCTGCCCTATCTCCGCCTCAACCTCTACACCGACCGCGCCATCTACCGGCCCGGCCAGACGGTACGCTTCGGCGCCGTGGCCTACACGGGCCGGGGCGACAGCCTCAGTGTGCTCGCCGGGCGCGACCTCCTGTTCCGCCTGCACGATGCAAACGGGCGGGCCGTGGCCACAGTCACCGGGCGCACCGACGCCTTCGGCACGGCGGGCGGCGAGTTTCGCCTGCCCGACGTATGCCTGCCCGGCCACTTCTCCGTCCGCGTCGACACGAACGGCCTTTCGTCCGTCTGCTCCTTCCGCGTCGAAGAATACAAACGGCCTACGTTCAGCCTCACCCCCGACGAGCCCGACGGCGCCTATGCTTTAGGCGATACGGTGCGCCTCACGGGCCGTGTGTCCACCTATACCGGTCTGCCCCTGGCAGGTGCCACACTGCGCTACCGCGTCGTACGTCGTTCGCTCTACGGCAACACGGGACCCTATGAGGCCTCGGGCACCGTCGCCACCGACTCGGCCGGCCGCTATGCCTTCTCCGTACCCCTCACGCCCGACAGCGCGGCCATCCGTCTGCGCCCGGGCTTCAACCGCTTCGTCTTTACCGCCACGCTCGACGTCACGGCCGAGAACGGCGAGACGATGAGCGCCACGCAAGTGCTCACGGCCACAACACGCCCATACAGCCTGTCCGTCCAATGGCCAGAAACAGTCTGCCGCGAGCAGCTGCCGGCGACCGTCGTCCACTTCTACAACGCCGCCTACCGCGAACTGGGCGGCAACGGCACCTACACCGTACGGCGTGAAGGCAAGCCCGTTATCTCCGGCCCGTTCACGGCGGGCCGTCCGTTCCGCCCGTCGGCCCTGGCCGCGCTCCCCTCGGGTGCCTACACCATGACGTTCGACATGGACGGCTTTTCGACCGACTCTTTCGCCGTGACAGAACCCTTCGTCCTCTTCTCCGAACACGACACGGTGCCACCCACCGACACTGCCTGGTTTTGCCACGTGCGCCCCAACGAAGCGGGCGACAGCTGCCTCGTTCTTGTGGGCAGTGCCCGCCGCGATGCCACGCTCTTCTACGATCTCTACACTGCACGCGGCCTCGTCGAGAGCCGCCGCATACGGCTCGACGGCAACCTGCTGCGTTTCGACCTCACCTGGCGCCCCGAATGGGGTGACGGCGCCCGCCTCAACCTGGCCCTTCTGACCGACGGCCGGCTCCACACGCAAAGTACCGACATCAGTAAGCCCCTGCCCGACAAGCGCCTCGTCCTGCGTTGGACCACCTTCCGCAGCCGCCTCACCCCGGGGCAGGACGAAGAGTGGCGCCTGCACATCGAGCACCCCGACGGCACGCCGGCACGCGCCTCGCTCATGGCGCGCCTCTACGACGCCTCGCTCGACGCCTTCACTACGAACCCGTGGAATCTCTACCTCTATTTCCCGCGCCGCCTGCCCCACCTGTTCTGGACCGAGCCGTGGCGCCCGTCGTTCACGCTCTCGGGGGCAGCCCCCCTCCGGGCTGAGGACGTCCGGGCCCTCGCCTTCACACGGTGGGACGACCGTCTGTTCAGCCGCTACGGCCTTGGGCGCAACGTCCTCTTCGCCATGGCCGGACGCACGGGCAGAGTGATGCTGCGCAGCAACGCTGCCCTGGCCGAAGCCGTCGTTGCCGACGAAGCCGCCATGGGCTCCGTCGAGCAGAAAGCCGCAGCCAAGGCCGCTCCCACCGAGATTGGCGCCGGAGGCGAGGAGACGGAGGCTCGCAACAACTTCGCCGAAACGGCCTTTTTCCACCCCTCGCTGCGCACCGACGCGCAGGGCAACGTGAGCATCGCCTTCACCCTGCCCGAAAGCCTCACGTCGTGGGCGTTCGAAGCGCTGGCCCACGACCTTGAGCTCAACTATGGCCGCCTCGACACGACCGTCACGGCCCGCAAGGACTTCATGGTGCAGGCCGCCATGCCGCGCTTCGTGCGCAGCGGCGACCGCACGGAGCTGCCGGCCACGCTGCGCAACCTCACCGACAGCCGTCTGCGCGGCACGCTGGTGTGCACGCTCACCGACGCCGCCACAGGCCGCGTCGTGGCCCGCCTCAGCGAACGCTTCGACCTGCTGCCCCGCGGCGCCCGCACTTTTTATTTCCCCTTTACGGCCGACGACGAGGCCGACGTGCTCATTTGTCGCTTCACGGCCGAGAGCGGGCGCTTTGCCGACGGCGAGGAACACCTGCTTCCCGTGCTGTCCGACCGCGTGAGCGTGGTGCGCTCGCTACCCTTCTCGCTCACCGGCGAGGGCACGCGCACGCTGCGCATCGACACCCTCTGGTCCGACAGCAGGCAGGCCGCCGGCCGCCACCTCACCGTCGAGACGGCCACCAACCCCACGTGGTATGCCGTGAGCGCCCTGCCCCCGCTCGCCGAAACGCCCGGCAACGACGCCGTCACCCTGGCCTCGCGCTACTATGCCGTCGTCATGGCCGACGCCGTGGCCCGCTTCAACCCCGGGATAGGCGCCCTGGCCGCACGTTGGAGCGACCGGAGCAAGGAATGCAGCCCGTGGGCCCGCCTCATGCAGGACAACCCCGACCTCAAGCAGGTGCTCCTGGCCGAAACGCCCTGGATGACCGAGGCCTCCACCGAGGCCGAGCGCGCCCGCTCGCTGGCCCGCCTCTTCGACGGCGCCACCATGGCGGCCCGCCGCCTCACGGCGCTCGACCGCCTGCGCGCCCTGCAACGCCCCGACGGCTCGTGGGCCTGGTTCCGCGGCATGAGCGGCAACCAGCACGTCACCACCGACGTGGCCGTGCTCCTGGCCCGCCTCGAAGCCGTCGGCTCCGACAGCGAGGCCCGCGCCCTGCTCGACCGGGCCCTCGGCTGGCTCGACGGCCACGTGGCCGCACAGGTGGAACGCATGAAGGCCGAAGAGCAACGCACGGGCTCCGAGCTCGACATCAGCCACGACCAGCTGCAATATCTCTACATCCGCGGCTTGCGTGGCGCCAAGGCCGAGGGTGCTGCCGCCGACGTCGAGCGCTACCTGCTGGCCAAGGCCCGCCGCACGCCTGCCGGCGAAACGCTCGACGACAAAGCGCTGCGGGCCTCCGTGCTGGCGCTTCATGCCGACTATGAACAGGCACGCACCGCCCTGCGTTCGCTCGTGGAGCACAGCGTTGCCACGCCCGACATGGGCCGCTACTTCGACTCGCGTCGCGCCCCGCTCACCCGCGAGGCTTATAAGATTCCCACGCAGACGGCTGTCATAGAAGCCCTGCTGCGCGCCGACCCCACGGAGCGTGCCACCGTCGACGAGCTGCGCCTCTGGCTCATGCAGCAAAAGCGCACGCAGATGTGGACCACGCCGCGCGCCACGGCCGACGCCGTCTATGCCCTGCTCGTCACGTCGCCCGTCGACAGCCGCGTCATGCCGCTCGACGGCGGCCACAGTCCGCTCACGTGGCGGCTCAGCAAGGGCCGCACCACACTGGCCGAGGGCAGCACCGCCGCTACGCCCGACGCTCCCGCAGGCTACGCCCGCACCGACTTTGCCGACGAACGCACGCTCGGTGCCACCTCGCTCACGGTCGACAAGCAGGAGCGCGGCCTCTCGTGGGGCGCCGTCTACGTGCGCTACACCCTGCCCGCCACCGACGCCGCCACCTACGGAAACGGCCTGCGCGTTGAACGCACGTTCCACGTATGGCGCGACGGCGCCTGGCAGCCGCTGGCCGAGGGCAGCAGCGTGCGGCGCGGCGAGCGCGTGCGCACACAGTTTGCCGTGACGGCCGACCGCGACTTCGACTTCGTCTGCCTGCGCTCGGCCCGCCCCGCCTGTCTGGCCCCCGTGCGCCCGCTCTCGGGCTACACATCGCTCGCCTCAGGCCTCTGGGGCTACCGCGCCGTGCGCGACGCCTCGACCGAATATTTCATCGAGCGCCTGCCCAAAGGCCGCTACACGCTCACCGACGAGCACCTGGTGGACCGCGCGGGCAACTACTCGTGCGGCACGGCCGTGCTGCAAAGCGTCTACGCCCCCGAGTTCAGCACCCAAACGGCCGGCTTCCGCCTCACGTGCGAGCCCTGAGGCACGCCCCGCCAACAATCCCCCATCATCCGCCCCGCACCCTGCCCCGGCAGCCGTGCGGGGCGGTTTGCGTTGGTGGGAAGGTGTGGGAGAGGAGGAGGGGCAGACAACGGGGCGGGACATGCCGCCGCGATGAGGGGATGTTGCCAGCGTAGCGACGCGATGAATCGCGCCTCTCACCGCCCCTCCTAAGACCGCTGTTTTTTAACACGGAGAATCGATTATTTTCGACCGACTGCGCCTTTGCTCGCAAATACGCGAAAATCATAAAGACTTGATGTTCAGGCATATCCGTCAAATACTCTGCCGCAGAGACGCCCGAAAATGGTTTTTTCGCCACTATATGGCACGTTTCGACCCCATTTTTCCTTCCGAAAGTGGCCTTGGATCGAAATTTCCATCCCTTGGATCGGCGAATCCATGGGATGGAAATCTGATTCCATGGGATGTTTCGGCCAAAGGGCCGCATGGACGGGCGAAAATCTCGCTAAAAGGCGGACGAAGGCGCGCGTCCGCTTTAACGGTTTGCCATATAGCGCACAGGCCTTGGGCGGCACCTGGCGGGGGGCGGGGGGGGCGGCGGGAGCGGCGGGGTGGTGCGGCCTGCGGAAGGCCCGCTGACGACTGAAAAGAGGGCAAAAGGGAGGTTTCGGGGCGGGCTGTGACGGAATGAACCAAACTGAACCAAAAAGTATTTTGAGAAAACAGCCGAAACCTTCAATTTTGCAAAAAAATCGACCATGACTATGAAATTTACCCCACTCATTCTGCTGCTTTCGGCCCTGCTCGTCTGCCTGCCCGCCGAAGCAAGGAAGAAAAAGTTCGACATCGACGCCCGCCGCAACGTGGTGATGAAGCGCAGCGGCGGCCCGGGCGTGAAAATTGTGGAGGTGACGGCCCGCGGGGGCTCCGTCGACAAGGCCATCGACCGCGCCCTGACGGACGCCGTGGCCGCCCTCACCTTCGACGGGGCGCCGGGTGGCAACGAGGTGGCGGCCTGTCCGCCCGTGCTGGCCGGGGGCCGCGCGGCCTACGAGGAGCAGAAGGCGTGGTTCGACGCGTTTTTCGAAGACGGCGGCTGCCTGCGCTTCGTTCGCCGCGCAAGCGACGGCTATCCCACGGGAACCGACAACGTCAAGGTGGGGCGCGAGCGGCAGGTGCGCCTCACGCTCATCGTCAACTGGCAGGGGCTGGCCGAGCTCATGCACACCCGCGGACTGAAAACAACCATCGGTAACTTGCAAGACTTATGACCTACACGAAAACATTCCTCATCATCCTCGCCGCCCTGGCCTGCGCCGTCGCCGGCCGCGCCCAGAGCGACGCACCGGTCATGCAGAAACCCAAAGTGATGGTGGTGCCCGAAGAGGCCTTCTGCATCAACAAGGGATACGTGCGCGAGGCCGCCGACGGCTCGCCCATGGCCGACTATGCCCGGGCCATGCTCGACAACAACGTGCTCGACGTCATCAACAGTTTTGAGAACATCATGGCGGGCTACGGCTTCGAGCTGACCAACCTCAGCCAGACGCTCGACGAGCTCAAGGAGGACGAGGCACTCGCGGGCGTGCTCACGGCCAAGGACGACGGCATGGTGGTCGAGGACGACCTGGATCGCCTCTCGCGCGTGGCGGGGGCCGACATCCTGGTCAAGGTGGCGCCGCGCATCTCGCCCTACGGCCCCGAGCAACGGCTCGAGCTGCGCGTATCGTCGATCGACTGCGCCTCGAAAAAGGCGCTGCTGGCCTTCGGTCCCGTGAGCAAGACGTCGGCCGGCTCGGTGAGCATGCTGCTGCGCGCCGCCGTGAGCGACAACATCGAGACGTTTGCCATGGGCCTCAACCGCTACTTCGAACAGCTCAAGACGAAGGGACGCGAGGGCACCATCTTTGTCAAAGTGGCCGAAACGTGCCCGCTCAACCTCGAATCGACCGTGAGCTACCGGGGCGAAGAGGGCGAACTGGCCGACCTCATACAGATGTGGGTGGCCGAAAACGCCGTGCACGGCGCCTTTACGGGCGGCAAGAGCTCGCGCTACGCCATGAAGCTCGACCAGGTGCGCTTCCCCCTGACGGGCAAGGCCGCCTTTGGCCGCGTCAAGGCGCTGAGCATGGAAGATTTCGTCAAGACCGGCCTCACCGCCCTGCTCGGGCAGTATGACATCTCCGTGTCGACCCACGCCGTGGGCATCGGCAAGGTGTATATGACGCTGGGCAGGAAAGACTAAACAAGACACAACGCCATGAAACATCTCATCGTCACGCTGCTCTGTGCCGCCGCAGCCCTGGCGGCCCCGGCCCAGACGGCCGAGTTCGGCTGCCTCACCATCACGCCATACGTCGACCCCGCCACGGGCTTCGACGACGCCACCTCGCGCCTCTTACAGCAGAAGCTGGCCTATGCCGTGTCGCTGGCCAACGCCTCCGGCGGGTTCGACAAGCGCTTTGTCATCACGCCAAAGGCCGACGTCGTGCAGCAGACAACGACGGCCACCATCCCGCAAAAGGTCGTGCTGCGCGTGCTGCTCACCGTCTACGTGGGCGACGGCATCGACGGCACGCTCTTCGCCTCGTGCCAGCAGGAGCTGACGGGCATCGGCGGCTCGCGCACGCAGGCCTTGCAGGCCGCCGTGCGCAAGCTCAACGCCCGCGACGAAGAGCTGCAACGGGCCATCACCGAGGGCCGCGAACGCATCGAGACCTACTATGAAAAGATGGCGCCGAAGCTCCTGGCCGAGGCGCGCTCGCTCCTGGGGGAGCACAAATATGACGAAGCGGTGGCCACGCTGGCCGTCGTGCCCCGCTCGTGCGGCCATTACGGGGAGGCACGCGAGCTGGCCGCCACCTGCACCCGCGCGGCCATCGACAACGCCAACAGCGAGCTGCTCATCAAGGCCCGCGCCGCATGGAGCGCCAGCCCCGACGAAAAGGGTGCGGCCGAGGCGGCGGCATGGCTCGACGCCATTGAAAACCCGTCGGCCTCGACGAGCGCCGCCGCCGACAAGCTCACAGGCGAGATGGAGAGCCGCCTCACCGCGGCGGCCCGCGAACGCCTGGCCGTGGAGCGGCAGCGCATCAAGAGCGAGGAGAACGTGCGCAAAAAGCGCATCGACGCCTCGGCCCGCGTGGCGGGCAAACTGCTCGACGCCATGAAGCCCACGTACAGGGTGGTGCGGTGGTTCTGAGCACACGACAAACACACAACAACATAAGCACATGAAGATAAGACACATCCTGCCTGCACTCCTGCTGCTCGCCGCCACGGGAGCGCAGGCGCAGCAGCTGTCGATCGACAGCAAGTACATCAAGGTGGGCGTGGTCGTGGCCGACAGTGCCGTCTACGAGGCGGCCTTTGCCGACGACCCCAACATACGCTGCCTCGGCGAAGCGGAGCTGCCGTTCAGGCTAACGACCCACACAAAGAGCGAAAGAAGCAAAGCCGCCATGCAAGCCGTGGCCCGACGCCTCACCGAGGCCGGGCTGGGCAAGCAAACGCTCGACATGCTCCTTGAACGCGACACAGCAGGCCTCCACATCGACCGTCTCTACGACGAAGCCCTGGGCAACACGACCATCGAGGAGATCGACGAGGCCTCGCTCGACGTGAGCGCCGAGACGAAGGACGTGCTGAAGCGGGAAATAGCGCGGCAGCTGCTGAAAAACAACTTCATCGTCCTCACCTCGTCCAACAAAGAGGGGACGAAATGGTGGTGGCACGCGTTCCACGTCGACATCGACGACCGCATCATCGACCAGGCCTTCAACACGTGGAACGACCCGGCCCGCTACGACCTCATCGAGGTGCCCGTGACGTACAGGGCCGGCGGCAAAATAAAAGGCGACCTGAAGCAGACGCTCGCCGGGGGCATGAAGGCCCCGACAGCCTTGGGCGGCATGCCGCTGCTGGCTGCCGGCGTGGCCATCGGCAAGACGCTACGCCCATACAGCCTGACGCAGGAAATGGCCAAGGAGGTGCCCGAATTTGCCGTGCGCGGTCCCGTGGTGACGCGCCGGCCCTTCGTGGCCCGCACAGGCGCGAAGCAGGGCGTCCGCCCGGGCGACCTGCTGTATGTCTACCGCGCGTTTCTCGACAAGGACAGCACGATCTGCTCGAAGAAGATATGCAGCGTGCGTGCCACCGAGGTGGGCCCCGACAGCGTGCGCCTCTACACCGTGAGCGGACGCATGGCCTCGAACAAGCTGGGCGACATCGCCGTCTACCGGGGCCGCCACCGCTGGGCTTTCTCGGCCATGTGGCAGGGCAGCTTCGGCAGCGATGCCCGCCACGGCGCACGCCTGCTGTGGGAGCGCCGCTTCAGGGGCTTCTCGCCCAAAGGCCGCAGCCACTACTTCCTCGTGGGCCTCGACGTCAACGCCTTCAAGAGCGACCCGAAAGGCGTGTGGTTCGACAACGACGGCCAAGATGAACAGCCCAAGCTCATGAGCGGGGGCATCAACCTGGGCTACGGCATCGGCTGGCACTTCCTGGGCCGACTGGAACTCATGCCCTACGCCCTCGTTGGCGCACAACTGGCCGGGCTCACGAAAAGCAACATGCAATACTGGGACTTCAAAGAGGAAGATTGGGCAAACTTTCCCGGAGGAATGGCCGGGCTCACGCCTTTCTTCACGGGCCACGCCGGCCTGCGGCTCAACGTCAACCTGTGGTATCCCGTGCAGCTCACCGTCGGGGCCGACTACAACTGCAACATTCCGCTCGACAAGAAAAAAGAGGTGAGCTACAAGAACCATGAGCTCAACCGCCTGAACTTCTATGCAGGCCTGCGCTTCAACCTTTAAACCGAACAACACAATGAAGAGGAAACACATCCTGGGCGCCGCGCTGCTCGCCGCGACGGCGCTCTTCGCCTCGTGCGAATACGAATATGACATGCCCGATGGCTCGGATGTCACGTCAGATTACACCTTTGAAAGCAGTATGAATGACGTCGTGCGGCGCGACCTGACTGCGGCCGGCTACCAATGGGATGGCGACGACTACATGAATTATACCTTCATCGAGAAAAACGCCGACGGGGAAACCATAAGAACATACAACTTGGCCGAGAGTACCCGGAAGCCTTTCGAGAAGAGAACGAGCGCAGGAGGTGCAAAGAGCGTGGAGGTAGAAGTGAACAGCTATGGAAAAAAGACATCCACAGGCCAACGCCGGCATGTCTACGTATATCGGTTCAGGCCCTTCACTCTCAGCCCGTCCAAGGTGACGAACATCATCCTGGCGCCCTACCTGAACTATACACGCACCCAACCCTGACATCGGCCTCTCACCATAAAAAGGGAAAAGCCCGAAACCTGCGGCACGCCCACGAGGGGCTGCCGCAGGTTTTTTCGTGCCCCGCGACCGAGGGCGCGACGCACGCAACCGCAGCCCCGGGGCCCGCACGCAGCGGCGGGGCGTCCCGATTTTTGCGGCGTAAAAATACATTAAAAGGAGGGGGCCGCTTTATTATTGGGAAATTTGTAGCTAATTTTGCCCGAAAGTACGTACAATTTGTTGACGTCAGTCAATACACATAAGTCTGAAAGATGAGAACTTTTCCAGCCCTTGTGCTGGCGGTTGCCACCTGCGGGTGCATGACGACCGCCTGCGATACTGATAATACGTACGACGTGGAGACGTCGGCCGAATGCCTCGTGACGAGCGCCACACTTGGCACGCTCCCGCGCACGATGCACACCCTTTCGTCCGCCGGCGAAGACAGCACCTACACGGTGAACGTGTCGGGCTCCTATTACCCCCTCTACATCGACCAGGTGGAAAACCGCATCTACAACGGCGACTCGCTGCCCGTGGGCACGGACGTGACGCGCGTGACGTTCCAAACGTTCTCGACCATCGGTACGGCTGCCATCCGCTCGCTTGTGAGCGGCACGGACACGACATTCTCGGCCACCGACAGCACCGACTTCAGCCGCGAACGGCTCGTCACCATCTATTCGTCCGACGGAACAGCCCGACGCGAGTATCGCGTGAACATCAACGTCCACCGCGAGGAGGCCGACAGCTTCCGCTGGGCGCGCCCCGTGGCCACCAACGAATTTCTGCCTTGGCTCACCTACATGCGCGCCGCCGTGAAGGACGGATACCTATATATATTCGCGCGCGAGAGCGAGCAGAAAGTGCTCCTGAAAGCCCCGACGGCCGACCCCTCGGCCATGACGCGCACGCCGCTGTCGGGCAGGGATGCCCCCGACCCATCGACCATCGTGGCCATGGGCGGCAGCTTCTACGGCCTGCTGAACGGCAAGCCCGCCCGCACGGAGGACGGCATCATGTGGATGCCCCTGAACACGACGTTCCGACCCGACGCCCTCGTGGCCGCCGGCAGCCGCACGCTCTACGCCCTCTCGGACGGACAGCTCTATGCATCGGCCGACGGCATCAGCTGGACGGAGGAGAAGCTCGACGAGCCCGACCGCTTCCCCACGGAGCAGTTTGCCTGGGCCGTCATCCCCTCGCGCACAGACCCGACGTTCGAGGACGTGCTCCTCGTGGGACGCCGCGACGGCGAGGTGGTGGTGTGGAAACGCAACATCGACCTGACGGGCGGCGAGCAGTTTGCATGGAACTACTACCCCGCGATGGCCGACAACCCCTATAACTGCCCGCAGCTGACGGACGCCACGCTCATTGCCTACGACGAAGGCGCCGTGCTCTGCGGACTGGACGCCGACGGCAACATGGCTCCGCTCTATATGAGCCGCGACGGCGGACGGACGTGGAAGGACGACGACGTGCCCCGGCCCGACGCGGCCAAGCCCGTGACGCTGGCCGTCACCACCGACGCCGACAATTATATATGGATCGTATGTGCCGGCACGGGCGAGGTGTGGCGCGGGCGCTTCAACCGCCTGGGCTGGGCCGATCAGGACTTCTCCTTTACGCGGGGAGCCGACGCCCAGCGCTGACAACGCGGCACGACGCCACCTGCACCCACACGAACGCCAAGCACCCCAAGCATGAAACGCCAAACGCCCAACCAACCGCCGCGGACAAGCCGCCGGGCCGCCTGCCGGGCGGCGGTCGTGCTGTGTCTCGTGGCTGCCATAGCCCGGCCCGCGCAGATGCAGGCGCAGGACGACGCTGTGTATCGCATGGAGGTGGGCGTGGCCGGCGGCGTGGGCTTTATGCTCGACGACACGAACGCCAAATACTACGGCTCGACGAGCTTTGCCGGCGGAGCCGTGATGCGCTTCCTGCTCAATCCGCGCATGGCCGTCAAGGCCAACCTGCTCTATGGCAAGACGGGCGGCAACACAACGGGGGTGAACGACTTCTACCCCGCCAACCCTTCGACCGCGGGGCCCGAGCGCCTCAGCTATAGCTTCGACGGCGCGCTCTACGACCTGAGCGCCCTGTTCGAAATCAACTTCCTGCCCTACGGCATCGGAGCCGACTACCTGGGCTACAAACGACTGACGCCCTACTTGCAGGTGGGCGTGGGCGCCACCTACGGAACCGCGGGCAAAGCCTTCACAGCCAACATCCCGCTGGGCGTGGGCTTGAAGTTTAAGCTGGCCCGGCGCTGGAACCTGGGGCTCGACTGGACCGTCCACTTCACCCTGAGCGACAAACTGGACGGACTGGAAGCGCCTCACGCCATTCCCACCTCGGGTTTCCGCGGCAAGGACCATTACTCGTTTACCACGCTGACGCTCACGTACGACATATCGCCGAAGTGTCCCGACTGCAACCGCGACTGACGCCGCAACGACAGCCTCTGTGACGCTCCTGCACCATTATATAAAGCAGAACATGCAAACAAACGCCAAGCAGCCTGCCCCCGGGCAGCAGCAGACAGACGGCACCGCAAACTCCACGTGGCGCAGCCGCCTCGACATGGAACGCATACCCGCCCACGTGGCCATCATCATGGACGGCAACGGACGATGGGCCAAGGCGCGCGGGCTGAACCGCAGCTTGGGCCATCAGCAGGGCGTGGAAACCGTGAGAGCCATCACAACGCTGGCCTCGAACCTGGGCATCAGGTTCCTGACGCTCTACACCTTCTCGACCGAAAACTGGAACCGACCGGCCGACGAGGTGGCCGCCCTCATGACGCTGATACTGGCTTCGCTCGAAGAGGAAATCTTCATGAAGAACAACGTGCGGATGCGCATCATCGGCGACCTGACGCGCGTGCCGCAACACGTGCGCGACTCGATAGAACGCTGCGAAGAGCGCACCTCGCACAACACGGGTCTGACGATGGTCATCGCCCTGAGCTACTCCTCGCGATGGGAGCTCACGGAGGCAGCCCGACGCATCGCCCGACGCGTGGCCGAAGGCAAACTGACGCCCGACGACATCTGCGAGAACACCGTGGCCGACGAACTGGCCACAACGTTCATGCCCGACCCCGACCTGCTCATACGGACGGGAGGCGAACTGCGGCTGAGCAACTATCTGCTCTGGCAATGCGCCTATTCCGAGCTCTATTTCTGCGACACCTATTGGCCCGACTTCGACGAAGAGGCCTTCTGCAAAGCTCTTGTCGACTTCCAAAACCGCGAACGCCGCTTCGGCAAGACAAGCGAGCAAGTGGAGGCCACACAAAACGAACAGAACGAACGATGAAACATACCACTCACTGGCGGTGGCTCACGGCCGCCCTGTTGGCCCTGGCAGCCCCCGGCGCCAAGGCACAAACAGACAGCACACAGGCCCACAAGCCCGAAATCACCTATACGGCCGACCACCCGAAATATATCCTGGGCGGCCTGACCGTCGAGACCGACACGAAAAACTACGACGAGGAATTTCTGAAAAACATCTCGGGCCTTACCATCGGCGAGACGTATGAAATCCCCGGCAGCGACATGAGCGACGTCGTGCGCCGCTATTGGGATCAGAAGCTCTTTTCCAACGTGCGCATCGAGGCCGACAGCATCGCAGGCAGCACAATATACCTGCGCATCAAGCTGACCACGCGGCCGCGCATCTCAAGCATCAACTATTCGGGCGTAAAGAAAGGCGAACGCGAGGACCTGGAAAACATAGTGGGGCTGCAAACGGGCAGCCAGGTCACGCCCGACATCATCGACCGCGCAAAGAAAATCATCAAGAACTTTTTCGACGGCAAAGGCTACAAGAATGCCGAGGTCGACATCGTACAGCGCGACGACGTGACCAAGGAAAACCACGTCTTGCTCGACATTCATATCAACAAGAACGAAAAAGTCAAGGTCCACAAGATATATATCACGGGCATCAACCCAAAGCAGGTGGGCAAGCTCAAACGCGCCATGAAGAAGACGCGCGAGAAATCGTTCCGCAACATGTTCCGCTCGAAGAAGTTCCTCCCCGAAAAATACGAAGAAGACAAGGGCTTCCTCATCGACAAGCTCAACTCGTGGGGCTACCGCGACGCGCTCATCCTGGCCGACAGCATTGAAAACATCGACGCCTCGCACGTGAACGTACACATCGACATGCGGCAGGGCGACAAGTACTTTCTGCGCAACGTGACGTGGGTGGGCAACACCATCTACCCCTCGGAAATGCTGGGCAACCTGTTGAAGATGAAAAAAGGCGACGTTTACGACCAAGCCTTCCTCAACAAGCGCCTGGTGGAGGACGACGACGCCGTGGGCAACCTCTATTGGAACAACGGCTACGTGTTCTACCGCCTCGACCCCGTGGAGGTGAACGTATCGAACGACTCTGTCGATCTCGAAATGCGCATTTTCGAGGGGCAACAGGCCACGCTCAACCACATACGCATCCTGGGCAACGACCGCGTGTATGAAAACGTAATCCGCCGCGAGCTGCGCACGAAGCCGGGCGACCTTTTCAACAAAGACGCCCTGATGCGCTCGGTGCGTGAGCTGGCCAGCATGAACCAGTTCGACCCCGAAAAACTGCAAACCGACCTGGACGTAAGGCCCAACCCGCAGGATGGCACCGTAGACATCAGCTACCCGCTCGTGACGAAGGGCGGCGACCAGATTGAGGTGTCGGCCGGCTGGGGACAGACGGGCATCGTGGGACGTCTGGGCTTGAAGTTCACCAACTTCTCCATGCAGAACCTCTTCGGCAAAGGGTCGAAGCGTGCAGGATTCATCCCGCAGGGCGACGGCCAGACACTGGAACTGAGCGGCCAGAGCAACGGTACATACTTCCAGTCGTATTCGCTTTCGTTCCTTGACCCGTGGTTCGGCGGCAAACGCCCCAACCAGTTCTCCTTCTCCCTCTACTATTCGAAGCAGAGCGGCATCAACACCAACTTTTACGGCGACAATTACTACAACAGCTATTACAACTACCTCTACGGCATCGGCAGCAACAACAGCTATTACAACTACACCGACTATTATGACCCCGACAAATACGTAAAGCTCTTCGGCGTCTCCATAGGTTTCGGCAAGCGCCTGCGCTGGCCCGACGACTACTTCACGTTCTCGGCCGAACTGGCCTATACGCGCTACATGCTGAAGTCGTGGCAGTACTTCCTCATCACCGATGGCAACTGCAACAACATCAACCTGACGCTCTCGCTTAACCGTATCTCGACAGACAACAGCATCTTCCCGCGCAGCGGTTCGGAGTTCTCGTTCTCCGTGACGGCCACGCCCCCGTTCTCCCTGTGGGACGGCAAAGACTACAAGAACCTGGCCAACAACTACCAAAGCTCCACCTACCAGCGCGAGGCACAGGAAAAATACCGTTGGATCGAATACCACAAATGGCGCATGAAGTTCCGCACGTTCACCTCGCTGAACAGCGCCCCCAAGAGCTTCGTGCTCATGACGCGCGCCGAAATAGGCATCCTCGGCGCCTACAACCGCTATAAGAAGTCGCCTTTCGAAACCTACTACGTGGGTGGCGACGGCATGTCGGGCTATTCCACGGGCTACGCCACCGAGACCATCGGCCTGCGCGGCTACGACAACGGAAGCCTGGCCGGCGCCAACGGCAACAACGCCTATGCCTACACCCGCCTGACGCTCGAGCTGCGCTACCCGCTCATGCTCGACCAGACCACCATGTATGCGCTGGCATTCGTCGAGGGCGGTAACGCCTGGACCGACGTCAAACGGTTCAACCCCTTCTCCCTGAAAAAATCCGCCGGCATCGGCGTGCGCATCATCCTGCCCATGGTGGGCCTCATGGGCGTCGACTGGGCCTACGGCTTCCAGAAATACATCAACGGCGTGAAGGCAGGAGGCAGCCAGTTCCACTTCGTCATCGGACAAGAGTTCTGACGCCCCGCCACACACATATATAAAATGGTTACACCCTCTTTAAAACATCAAGTAGCAATGAAAAGACATCTCATGCTCACCGTCGTGGCCGCCCTCCTCTCCCTTTCGGCCACGGCCCAGAAGTTTGCGCTGGTCGACATGGAATACATCATGAGCAACATCCCCGCCTACGAGCGCGCCAACGAACAGCTCAACCAAGTGTCGAAGAAATGGCAGGCAGAAGTCGAGGCCCTCGACAACGAGGCCAAGACGCTCTATAAAAACTACCAGAACGAAGCTGCCTTCCTTTCCGAGGCACAAAAGAAAGAACGCGAGGAAGCCATCGTCAGCAAGGAAACCGAGGCAGCCGAGCTGAAGAAAAAATATTTCGGCCCCGAGGGCGAACTTTACAAAAAGCGCACCAGCCTCATCGCTCCCATCCAGGACGAAATCTACAACGCCGTCAAGGGCATTGCCTCGACGCGCGGCTTCCAGCTCGTGCTCGACCGCGCTTCCGACGCCGGCATCATCTTTGCATCGCCCAGCATCGACATCAGCAACGAAGTGCTCTCAAAATTAGGCTACTCAAACTAAAATGATTACTTTTGCGGCGGCTGCAAGCGCCCGTTTCCCTCGTCGGAAAGGCCGGCCCCGCAGCAGAAACACGACAACTTTAAAACTACAGATAAGCAAAATGATCAAGAAAATTCTGATGACGGTGCTCTTGCTTGCGCCGACCTCGCTCTTTGCCCAGAAAGTCGCTCACTTCAACTTCAACGATGTCATCCAGGCCTACCCCGAATTTCAGACGGCCCAAAAGGATTTGGAAACAATGGGCCAGAAATTCCAGAAAGACCTCACCGATATGGAGAAAGAGATCCAGACGAAGTTCGACAAATACCAGAAGGAAGTGAACGACTCGACGCCTGCCAACATCCGTCAGCGCCGTGAACAGGAGCTCATGGACCTGCGCGACCGCTACACCCAGGCCCAACAGGACAACCAGCAGGCCTTCCAGCAGGCACAGCAGCAGAAGTTGCAGCCCATCTACGTGAAGATCGGCGATGCCGTCAACGCCGTGGCCAAAGAGGGCGGCTACGTTCTCGTGGTCGACCGCACGAGCGCCACGGGCCCCGCGCTCTACCTGAACGAAACGCTCAGCACCGACGTCACCAAGCAGGTGATGGCCAAGCTGGGCATCAGCGCAACGGCCGCCGCTGCCACAAAATAAGCACGGCAGCGCCCATAAAGCCACAAGCGCCTCCCCGACAAACGCGGGGAGGCGCTTTTTTTGCTGTTTGTGCGCGGCCGTCCCTCCACGGGCGGCGGGCGGCGGGGCAACGCCCGCTCATTTGGCCCGTTCGTGGCTTCGGGCTTCGCGCTTTTTTCCTTACTTTTGCACGGAGTTGCCGTTTTTTGCGGCAACAACCGCCCCTCACGTAACATGCAGTAAACATGAATACTTATCTTTCCCGTATCGTCGTCTGCCTATTGTGGCTGACGACTGCCGCCGGCGCTGTGGCGCAAGATTTCGACCATTGGTTCATAAACCGCACGCTGCGCGTCGACTACGCATTTGCCGGCACCGACAAAGAGGCCGACCTTTCGCTCATCGAGCTCGTCTCCTCACCCGGCTGGTGGGGACGCCGCCACCACCTGGACAGCCTGGCCCTGCGCGGCAACGGGCAGATCACGATGCAGGACGCCGCCTCGGGCGATACGATCTACCGCATGTCATTTTCCTCGCTCTTCCAGGAGTGGCAGACCACGGAGGAAGCCACGCGCGTGCGCCGTTCGTTTGAAAACGTCTATTTGCTGCCCTTCCCCAAGCGACCGGCCGACGTCAGCGTCGAACTCCTCGACAATCGCGGTGCCGTCGTGGCCAGCCTGCACCACCGCGTCGACCCGTCCGACATTCTCATCCGCCGTACCGACAGCCTGCCAGCCGCCCCCCACCGTTACATAACACGCGGCGGCACCCCCGACGACTGTATAGACGTGGCCATCGTCGCCGAAGGCTATACCGAAACCGAGATGGAAGCCTTCTATGCCGATGCCCGCGCCGCCACCGAAGCCATCTTTGCCCACGAGCCCTTCAAAAGCCTGAAAGGGCGCTTCAACGTCGTGGCCGTGGCAACGCCCTCGGCCGAGAGCGGCGTGAGCCGGCCGAAACAGGGCAGCTGGCGCCGCACGGCCTTCGGCTCCCATTTCGACACGTTCTATTCCGACCGCTACCTCACGACGCTGCGCCTGCGCACGCTCCACGACGCCCTGGCCGGCATCCCCTACGAGCACATCATCATCCTGGCCAACACCGACCAGTACGGCGGCGGAGGCATCTACAACAGCTACGTGCTCTCCTCGACGCGCCATGCGCAGTTCCTGCCCGTCGTCGTCCACGAGTTTGGCCACAGCTTTGCCGCCCTGGCCGACGAATATGCCTACGACGACGAATATTCGCCCATGTATCCCGACGGCATCGAGCCATGGGAGCAGAACATCACCACGCTCACTGACTTTGCCTCCAAGTGGGCCGACCTCGTGCCGGCCGGGACGCCCGTCCCCACACCACCCGTCAGAAACGCCGCCGGCCGCTTCTCGAAAGTAGGGCTCTTCGAAGGGGCTGGCTACCGCTCGCACGGCGTCTACCGCCCCTGCACCGACTGCCGCATGCGCACCAACACGGCACCCGAGTTCTGCCCTGTGTGCCGGCGGGCCATCGAACGCCTCGTGCGCTACTACACCCATTGACCCACACCCCACGAAAACGAAACATCATCACGTCATACAAACATGAAAGAAACGCTTAAGAAAATCTGGCCCGACGCCCTTGTCGTCGTTGCCTTGCTTCTCGTCAGCCTCTGCTACTTCATCGGCCCCGTCAGCCAGGGCCTCACGCTGGGCGGTCACGACTATCAGGCTGCCACCGGCCTCGGCCGCGAACAGGCCGACTATCTGGCCCAAAGCGGCGAGCAGACGCGCTGGACCAATGCCGTGTTCAGCGGCATGCCCACCTACCAGACGGCTCCGTCATACAAAGCCTCACACGTACTGGGCTTCTTCTCCGACATCTATGCCCTCGGCACGTCGGGCGTCGTGAGCTACGTTTTCCTCTATCTGTTGGGCTTCTACATTCTCATGCGTGCCTTCGGCTTCCGCCCGCTCCTCTCCGTGCTGGGCGCCGTGGCCTGGGCCTTTTCGTCCTATTTCTTCATCATCATCACAGCCGGCCATATATGGAAAGTCCTGACGCTGGCTTTCATACCGCCCACTATCGCCGGCCTCGTGCTCTGCTATCGCGGCCGTTTGCTCTGGGGCGGCGCCGTCACGGCGCTTTTCACGGCTTTCCAGGTGCTTTCGAACCACGTACAGATGACCTACTACTTCCTCTTCGTCATGCTGTTCATCGTCGTGGCCTACGGCATCGATGCCGCACGCCGGGGCACGTGGCGCGGCTGGCTCAAAGCCACGGGCGTCGTCGTGGCCGCAGGCGTGCTTGGCATTCTGGCCAACTTGCCCAACCTCTATCACACCTACGAATACAGCAAAGAGTCCACCCGCGGCCGGGCCGAGCTGAGCCCCCTGCCCGGAGCCGCGCAGCAGGCGCCCACCGACGGCCTCGACCGCGACTACATTACGCAGTGGAGCTACGGCCTTGACGAAACGCTCACGCTCCTCGTGCCCAACTACAAGGGAGGCGGCAGCGCCTCGGTGTTCGACATGCCCGGGGCCGACGAAAAGCCCGAGATGGCGCAGCTCTATCAGTATGCCGGCCAGGCGCAGCAGTCGCTGGACGAACTGGGTTCGCAAAATCCCCTGCCCGGCCTCAGCCAATACTGGGGCGACCAGCCCATGACCGTGGGTCCCGTTTACGTGGGCGCCTTCATCGTCTTCCTGTTCGTCCTCGGCCTGTTCTACGTGCGCGGCCCCATGAAATGGGCCCTCGCAGCCTCCACCGTCCTGTCGCTGCTCTTCGCATGGGGACGCAACCTGATGCCCGTCACCGATTTCTTCATCGACTGGCTGCCCATGTACAGCAAGTTCCGCACCGTGTCGTCGGCCCTCGTCATCGCCGAGTTCACCATTCCTCTGCTGGCCGTGCTCTGCCTGGCCCATCTGTTGCGCGAGCCCGACCTTGTGAGCCGCCGGCCTGCCCCCTTCATCGGCACGCTGGCCGTGACGGGTGGATTCTGCCTTTTGCTATGGCTCTTCCCCGGCATGGCCGGCAACTGCCTGTCGGCCGGTGAGGCCGACGCCATGAGCGAACTCTCGCGCGTGCTCCCGCCCGATTTTATCGCAGGCTACACCGACACCATCGCCACCATCCGCCACGGTGTGCTCCGCGCCGACGCCCTGCGCTCGCTTCTCATCATTCTGGTGGGTGCCGGTCTGCTTTGGCTCTACCTGCGCCGCAAGCTCGGAGGCACCGTCGTGACGGCCTGCCTCGCCGTGTTGTGCCTCTTCGACCTCTGGCAAGTCGACAAGCGCTACCTCAACGACAGTCTCTTCTCGCTGCCCACGGGTCAGGCCCGCACCATCGACCCCACGCCGGCCGACGAACAAATTCTGGCCGACAAGGATCCCGACTTCCGTGTGCTCAACCTGAGCGAAGGCAAACCCTTTAACGAAAGCTCCAACCGCACAAGCTATTTCCACAAGAGCATCGGCGGCTATCATCCCGCCAAGCTCCGCCGCTATCAGGACCTCATCGACCGCCACCTCATGCCCGAAGTGATGGGCGTCGCCCAAGCCCTGTCGGCCACGCTCGGCGACGTCTCGCGCGTGAACCTTGACACCGTATGCCCCACGCTCAACATGCTCAACACAAAATATTTCATCGTGGGGCAGGGCGAGCAGAACCTGGCCCTGGCCAACCCGCGCGCCAACGGCAACGGCTGGTTCGTCAGCCGCCTCGACTTCGTGCGCGGCGCCGATGCCGAGATGGCCGCCCTCGACCGCCTCGACACCAAGCGGGCCGCCGTGGCCGACGAGGCCTTCCGCCCGCAGCTCGGCGGCGCGCAGCTCGGCACGGGCACGGTGCGCCTCACGAGCTACAAGCCCAACGAGCTCCGTTACGACGTGACGTCGGACAAGGGAGGCGTCGTCGTTTTCTCCGAAGTCTACTATCCCGGTTGGACGGCCACCATCGACGGCCAACCCGCCGAGCTCGGCCGCGCCAACTATGTGCTGCGTGCGCTCAAAGTGCCCGCCGGCAGCCACAAAGTGGTCATGGAGTTCCGCCCCGCTTCGGTGACGGCCACCGAAACCGTGGCCATCGCAGCCATAGCCCTCGTCGTGCTCACGTTCCTCTATGCCCTGCTGCGTCGCAGCGGCCTGTTGCAGCGTAAACGGGCCATGCCCAAGGGCGCCGACGACGTGGCAACAGCCAAGGAGCAGGCATAAGCCCCGCTCCACCCCGTCGGAAAAACATCCCCTCCCGCATCAACTGGTGCAGGAGGGGATGTTTTCGTATCCCATTGGAAAAGGAAACCGAACGGCCCGCCGTCACATGCAGACAAACAGCGTATAGTCGACGCTGTCCGCCAGAACGTTCCTCCCTTCCCCCGGAGCATAGGAGGACAGCGCGGCCGGCGGTAGCGGCTCCGTCGCCTCTGCGGGCACGGGCACCGGCAGCGGCTTCGCGCCGGCCGCCGCACGCTTCTTGCCGCAAGCCACGGTCGGGCCGGGCCGGGCCGGCGACGGCGGGACGGAGCGGTGCCGGGCCGTGTCGGGGCCCGCCGCCGCTGCCGGCTCCCGTTCCACAAAGACCGTATCCGTACGGGCCAGCACGACGGGCGCCACCGTCTGCAACGGCCCGCGGGCCGTCCACCCCACGACGCCGCCCAAACAGGCTGCCGCCTCCACGGCCACCCACCACCACGCCCCCCGGCGCGTGCGCCGTGGCAGGGGCGGCACGTCGAGCGCAGCGTTCCGACGGTCGCGCAGACGGCGGGCCGAACGTTCCAGTTGCTCTTGAAAATCAGTCATGTCTATCCAGTTTTTTACGTAATACATTTGTCAACCGATGCAGGCGCGATTTCACCGTGCCCAAGGGCAGCCCCATGATGCGTGCCACGTCGGCCAGGGCAAAGCCCTCTTCATAACGCAGGGCAAAGAGCATGCGGTCGGCCTCGGGCAGCTCCGCCACAGCCCGCGCCAGGCCACGGTCGAACCCGTCGTCGTCGAGCCCGAGCGGAGCCGTTTCCTCTTCGAGCCGGGCCTCCCGCCTTGCCTCTTCGGCCCAGGCCGCTTCGACGGCGCGGTGGCGCAGGTCGTTGCGCAGCAGGTTATAGGCCAGCGTGAAGAGCCATGGCGCCACGGGGCGGCCCTTGCTGTACGAAGCGCGCGCCACCCACAGCCGCATGAAGAGTTCCTGCATGAAGTCGGCCGCCGCAGCGCCGTCGGCCTTCCGCACGGAAAAAAAGCCCTGCAAGCGCCGGGCATAGCGGCGGTAGAGCTCCTCGAAAGCCCGTTCGCTCCCCGCCGCCACGGCCTCCATCAGCCGTTCGTCCGGGGCCGCCCGCCAAGCGTTGCCTGCGAGCCTCATCGCGCCTCGTCGATGAGTTGGCGATAGGGCGCCTTGCGCGCCTCCGAACAGCCGGCCCCGTCCACGGCCGCCGTGAGCAGACGCATGAGCCAGGCGTGACGCACGACATCGCCGCTGTCGCGGTAGAAGCGCAGGAGCGGTTGCAGCGCAGCCGCATAGTTGAGCTGCATCAGTGCGGCAGCCGACCATTCGGGCTGCGGCGCAAAGCTCATCAGCAGGTAATCCGTCAGATAGCGCTGCTCGACGTTGCGCTTCATGACGGCCATGTTGTCGTAAGGCGCGTCGCTGTAGCGCAGCACGAGGCCCTCGCTGTACAGCCGGTCGGCAAACGGACGCAACAGCCCGGCGTCAACCGACGGAGCAAAATAGACCGGGCGGCCCGAACGCGCGATGAGATGGCGCACGAAAGCTTCGGTCCGTGCCTCATGGCTCAGGCTGTCGGGCAGTGCTGGCACGTCGATGCCAAGCTCACCGCAAAGAGACTCCACATACGTGGGCAGGGCAAGAAACGAAAGCGGAACGATCACCTTATCCATGTGGACACGACACCCACCCTGCAAAACGATTTTCGGAATGAGCTCGGCATCGCCGTTTCCGATGAAGATGGCACCGTCGGGCATACCTGCCAGCTGGTTGTAGGAGTATTGCAGAAGTGCAGGCGAGTAGCACCCGCTTTCGAAATAGCGACGCCCCACGCTGCGGGCGCTGTCGGTGCGTCCCTCCATCCAATAATGGCACAGATAGGTATCGAAGGCCTCGACGTTGCCGGGCTCCAAAGCGATACAACGCTCCATGTCGGCCCGTGCCTCGGTGGGATGAAGCTGGCTGCGATAGCGGCAAAAGTGGAACGTCCACGAGCCGGGAATTTCCCGCTCCATGCGTTTCAGCACGTCAGCCGTGCGGGCATAGTTCTCGCCCGTCAGCATGTCGCGATAGCGCACGGCCTCGAACAGGTTGCGCCAGGCCCGCTCGTCCTTCGGCCGGCGGCGCGTCTCGCGTTCCCACGCCCGGGCCTGGACGGCATACCACGCCGAGTCGCGTTCGGCCACGACGATGCCGCGCACGGCTTCGGCCGTCTGCGCCCCCGCGGGCAGCGCCGGCGCACCCCCAAGCAACAGGAGCGCCAGCGAAAAAGTTTTTACAAGCAGCGATGCAGTTTTCATGATGAGCATTGTTTTGAATTTGTTGTCTGTGAGTTGTCAGCGATTGCAATCGCATCGGCATACACCCAAACGGCCGAAAAGTTCGCCCCGCGCCGCAAAAAAGGCGGCCAACGCGCAAAATTACCCGTTCTCCCCATGTCAACGCGCCCCGCCGCCACCCGTTTTCGCAGAAAGCACCTCGCAAAAAGGCAAGAGCCGCCCGCCAGGCCCCAACGGCACATTGTTCATCGTCAATCGTCCACTATCCATTGTTAATCTCCTCGCCGTAGTGTGCGCTATTTGGCAAGCTGTTAAAGCGGACAGCGACCTTGTCGTTCAAAATAGAGAAATTTTTGTGCGTCCATCCGGGCGAGCGGCCACTCCATCCCATGGATTTCGATTTCCATCCCATGGGTTAGCCCATCCATCCCATGGATTTTTCGATCCAAGGCCTGTTTCAAGCAGAAAATCCGCCCCGATTTGTGACATATAGCGGCGAAAATCGCGATTCCGGGCGGCCCTACGACAGACTATCCGACACATACATCTGAATATCAAGTCTTTCTGATTTTCGCGTATTTGCGAGCAAAGGAGCGTGCGCTCGAAAATATCGCATTCTCCGTGTTAAAAAATGCCACCGCCACCGAGTGACGACACCAGCGGCGGCGGGGGTGTCCGCCTGCGTAGAGACGAGATTTATCGCGTCTCTCACGTCCCGCATGGCCCACGCAGGGAAAGAATGCCGGGGCGGGGCTGGATGCCCGCTGCGTAGAGACGCGATTCATCGCGTCTCCCACGTCCCGCATGGCCCACGCGGGGGAAGAATGCCGGGGCGGGGGTATCGCCCCGAGCGGGTGAGACGCCATGAATGGCGTCTCTACGTGACGGACTGCCCCTGCGGAGGGATGTCCGCTGCGGGGATTTCTCACTTTTTCCCGATGAAAAACGTATTTGTAACGGATTTTTACATACATTTGCGGATAGAATAGTCCTATAACGTGCAGAAACGGCCCTCCGACGGCCACAAACACAACGGCCGGGGCTGCAACGGCACGCATGTTTCACCCATCAAAAAACATTACAGCCATGAAAAAACTTCTACTTCTGCTCACGCTCACGCTTGCAGGCCTCGCCCCGCAGGCCGCGGCCGCACAGACGGCCGCAGAAGACGACATGATGGACGTACGCTTCACCGTAACGGACGAAAAGGGCCGGCCGGCCGAAAGATTTCTCGCCCAAATAGCGTGGTACGACGAGGAAGGAAACTTCGTGGACCTGCTGCCTGACTACGATGACGACTATGAAGACTTCTATTCCGACGCTTCGGGACAGGTGACCTTGCGCATACCACGCGGCCAGGCGATCTACGAATGGGCCGTACGGGACGAATGGAGCCACTACTACGTGCAGCGCGCCACGGCCACCGAAGCACAGCTCGAGGCGGGCGTCGACGTCAGCTACGAGGGCATGCACCGCGTAGACATCACGGCAACGGGACAATTCCACGACATGTACACCGAAAACTTCGGCTTGTTGTTCTACAACGCCACGTTTACGCCCAAAGGCGGCGAAAACGCCACAAGCGGACACTATTCTTTCGTCAGCCCGGGCGATTATGACGAGAACGGCGGCAGTGGGTACGTGGTCTGCCCCGACGGCTACCTGAACATCCTGTGCTTCCCGACGATGGCCGACGGCATAACCAACTATGCCACGCGCACCATCCGGGTGGACGGGAAAGACGCTGCCGTCCACTTCGACCTGACCGAGGCCTACCCCGTGACCGCCACGGCCACTGGCTGGATCGGAGAAGAGCAAGCGGCAGTTCACCTTACCGACAAGACGGACGTGTTGTCACGCTCCTTGATCGATACGGACGGCCGCCTGGTGCCCGGTGAATACATAGCGAGCGCTTATGCCGTGACAACCGACGGCCCGCTCCCGACGCAGTATTATAACGTACAGACGTTCAACGTGACGGACGGACCGGTGGAGCTCAGCTTCGACATGTCGCCCGCAAAGTTTCACACCTATACTTACGACGTGACCGGAGCGCCCGAAGGCGCCGGGTTCAGCCTTGCATACGTAGACCACGAAGCTAAGATCGATCTACCCAACCCCGATACGTATGGCTACCGGACGATGCTGACCGACGGCACCCACCATTACAGCGTCGTGCAGCTGCACGATGCCGCGTTGAAGCGCTACGTATGCTTCCCCATCGAGGGCGAGGTGACGCTGGCGGGAGCCGATGCCGTCGTACCGCTCGACCTGTCGGGCCTGACGTTCACCAAGCTCGACCTCGGCCTCACCAACGACGGCTTCCTCGGCTACTTTGACGGCTACGACTACTGGGGCGGCGAGCTCGTGGCCGCCGACGGACGGCGTGCAAGCCTGAAACAGTTCATCCAGCCGCTGGGCGTGGCGCTGGCCCCGGGCACGTACACGCTCGAAGTGGTCGTCGCGCCGGGCCGCCTCTTCACCACGAAGTTTACCGTCGAGGAGGGGAACCACTTCGCCACCATCGACGCCGCGCTTGAGGAGACGACGGGCATCGGCACCGTCGGGCAGGCCGCCGCTCTGGCAGCCCGCGTGACGCCTGCGGGCATCGTCGTGACGTCGCCCCACGGCACGGCACGCGCCACCGTCTACGGGCTCGACGGCCGCACCGTGCTCACACAAGACGCCGCCGACGGCGCAACCATCGGCACCGCCCAGCTGCCCGCCGGCACCTACGTGCTCTATCTGCGCCAGGGCAGCGAAGCCCGCGTCGTGAAGTTTATCAAATAAAGCCCCTGCACCGGCAAACTGCCGGGACGCATACGGAAAGAGGGCCGTCGGATGTTCGTCCGACGGCCCTCTTCCGCATGGGCGGGCGCAGGCGGGGGCGCTCAGTCCCAGCGCTCGCGGCGCAGGGGGTAGTTGCCACGCAGCTGCTCGAAGCTTTCGGGGGCGGCCTTGAGCCGCCGCGTGTCGTCCATGGGGTTGTAGAGCTGCAGCTTGCGGTCGAGCGGGTCGGCGGCGGGCACGAGGCCCTCGGGCAGGCGCGGCGGACGTATGTCGAAGCGGTCGGGCAGGCCGAAATGGCGTGCCACGGCTTCGAGCGCCATGCGCGTGCCCGTGGCCTTGCCGTCGGCCGAGTAGCCCGCCACGTGGGGCGTGGCGATGAAGGCGCGGTCGAGCAGGCGGCGGTCGATGTGGGGTTCGTCCTCCCACGTGTCGATGACAGCGGCGCGCACCCGTCCGTCGTCGAGGGCGGCGAGCAGCGCCTGCGTATCGACGGCCTCGCCGCGGCCCGCGTTCATCACCACGGGGCGGTGGCGCAGGCGGGCAAAGAAGGCCTCGTCGGCCAGGTGGAAGGTGGGGTGCGGCCCGTCGAAGGTGAGCGGCGTGTGAAAGGTCACGACGTCGGCCCGTTCGGCCAGTTGGTCGAGGGCGTAGAACGTGCCGCCCTCACGCTCGTGGCGCGGCGGGTCGCACGGCAGCACGTCGAAGCCCAGCGCGCGGGCCGCGGCGGCCACCTTGGTGCCCACGTGGCCCACGCCCACCACGCCCACCACGCCGCCCGCCGCGGGCAGCAGGCCCGCGCGGCGCAGCAGGATGAGCGAGCTCTCCACATACTGCGCCACGCTGGCGGCGTTGCAGCCCGGGCAGTTGGCCCAGGCGATGCCCGCGCGGGCGAGCCACGCCGTGTCGAGGTGGTCGAAGCCGATGGTGGCCGTGGCGATGAACTGCACACGGCTGCCTTCGAGCAGGCGCCGGTCGCAGCGCGTGCGGGTGCGCACAATCAGCGCGTCGGCATCGCGCACGTCGTCGGGGCCGATGGCCGCCCCGGGCAGGTAGACGGCCCGGCCCAGCCGTTCGGCGGCCCCGCGGATGTAGGGTATCCTGTCGTCGATGACAATCTTCATGGCTTGCGGTGTTTCAGCGGCGCGGCGTCATTTGAGCTTCGCCGTTTGCGGGTTGCGCAGGCCGCGTGCCCCCGTCAGGAAGGCCTTGGCCGTGCCGAAGTTGAGGTTCATGTCGAGGCGCACGGGCAGATGGTTCTTGTCGTCGGTAATGAAGAAGCGCACCACCTCGCTTTCCTTGCCGTCCTCCATCTCCATGAACGAAAAGACGAGGCAACGGTACGTTGTGTTGCTGTTTTCGACGGTGAAGTTCTCCTTTCCGCGGTAAACGATGCTTTGCCAGGCGCAGCGCTTCCCGTCGGCCATGAGAAAGCGGATGCGGTGGCCCACTTTGTAGTCGGACGGATCGAAACTGCGGGCGCGCAGCAGCATACTGATCATGTCGAAAGCGCAGTAGCGGCTCTTGTACTCGCTTCGGCGCAGCTCCCCTCCGTTTTTCTGAAAGTGCATGCGCACGCGGCACTGGCCGTCGGGGTAGTCGTACCACACGTCGTCGCGGCTGTAATTCTTGCCCTCGCGGGCGCGCTTCATGTAGCGCTTCGGAACAAGGTCGGTGCCGGTGTAGGCCGTGAGCGTGTCGCGCATCACAAAGAACTTGTCGGCCTGGTTGGAGCCGCGCGTGATGAGATACGTCCTGAAGGCGGGCTGGCCCCCGTAGACGGTGCGCGTGATGTTCATGGAGGCCGAGCCCACCTTGACCCATACGAATTTCCAGTTGAAATAGAGGTCGTAGATGAGCGTCTCCCCGCTCTTGAAGGCCGTGTTGTTCGACGAACACTGGGCCCGTGCCGCGCGCGGCAGGCCTGCAAAGAGGGCCGTGGCGGCCAGCAGCGTGATAAGCAGCCGTTTCATATCGTTACGTTTTGGTTGGTTTCGTTTTTCGAAGGCGCGGGCCTACTGTTTTTCGCGCAGCCGCTGCTCGTTGCGCTCGCGTGCCGTCTGCTTGGCGCGGTCGGCCTTTTGCTTGACGAGCTCTTCGGGCTTTTGCGTGAGGATGGAGCGCTCGCGCACGTTCCACGTCTGTTCGATGTCCCAGTTGGCCCTCACTTGCAGGGCCACGGGGAAGTAGTAGACCTCTTCGGCCTGGCGGCCGGAGGCAAACTCGCCGGGGTCCCAGCGTCCGTTGCCGTTGTGGTCGTAGAAGAGACGCAGGTAGTAGTCGCCCGGTTGCAGGTAGTAGAAGTCGGTGCGGCCGTCGCGGGCGCGCTGCTGCCGATACACCTGCGTGTCGGAGCGCAGGAGCTGCACGGTGGCCGTCGTGTCGGCCCCGGCCAGCGTCAGGAAGAGCGTGCCGAAGGTTTCGAGGGCCGGTATCTGAAATTTCCACTCCTCGCGCTTGTTCCAGTGGCCATAGATGCCGTGAAAGGCGGCCGAGTCGATGCGCAGGGTGTACTGCTGCCCGGGGCGCCACTCGCCGTAGAGCGTGAAGCGCAGGGGGTCGAGCGTGTCGCGGCGCAGCACGTAGGGCGCCGCGGTCTGGGCCGAGTCGGGGCCCAGGAGCAGGCGCACGCCCGCCGTGTCGAAGCGCGCCAGGGGCTCCGACACGGAGAACGACACGTTGCGGTCGGGCGGCAGGGCGGCCGGCACGCGGCCGTCGAATTTAAGGAAATCGCGCGGAGGCTCTTCGTCGCTGAAATCGCCGCGCTTGTGGCGCCGCTCGCGCTGTTTCTCCCATTTTTCGAGGCGCTCGGCCAGCTGCTTGTCGCGGCGGGCCACGGTGAGGCGCGGCACGAGGTCGAAGGTGTCGGTCTGCTCGACGGCGAGGCCCGTGGAGTCGTCGGTGGCCTCATAGGTGCAGGCGAAGCTCAGTGTGTCGAGGCGCACGAGGGCCGTGTCGCGCAGCCAGTAGGTAATGGTGTCGTTGCCCTCCGAACGGCACTCGACGAAAGCATCCGCGGCGTCGAAGTTGAGCCCCCGCAGCACGGGGCGTCGGCGTGAGGGCGCCGTGAAGTAGAGGCGGAACCACTCGGGCACGTCGCGCTGTGTTTTCAGCAGATGGCGGGGCTGGTTGGCCTCGGTGAAGGCCAGGAGCACGAGGTTGTCGGGCACGTAGTGGGTGTAGTGGACGGTGAGGATCGTGTCGTAGCGCACGGTGTCGCGCCAGAGCGTGTCGTAGCGCACGTCGGGGAAGGACGAGGGCGTCACCAGGCCGGGCAGGAAGGCTATCATCTCGCCCTTGGCGCTGAACTTGTAGTCGCCGTCCATGTCTTTGAGGGCATAGACGCGGTAGGAGCCGGGGGCCACGCCCTTCACCGAGAAATGGCCACGGCTGTCGGTGCGGGCCACGCGGTCGAAGGGGCGGCGCGTAAAGGCCGTGTCGCACGTGTCGCGGTGCAGGCCCACGAGGATGCCCTTGACGGGTTCCAGGTTTTCGGCCGCCAGGACGTTGCCCGCCACCTCCATGGTGTCGAGCGTGGGGCCTGTGGAGAAGAGGTAGGTGAAGTTGCCCAAAGGGTTGCCCTCGTTGGAGTCCTGGATGGCGTCTGAGAAGTCGATGGTGTAAGTGGTGTTCTCGCGGAGCGTGTCGAGGAGCTCCACGGTGATGCGCCTCCCCGAGGTGCGTATGTCGGGGATGTTGATTTGCGGGGGCGAGATGGTCACCTTTTCGCCCGGGTTCTCCACGGCGATGAGCTCGTCGAAAGTGATGGTCACCTTCTTTGCCTGCGTGCCTGTCCGGCCGAGGGGCGGGTTCATGTCCACGATGCGCGGCGGCGTCTCGTCGTAGGGTCCGCCGTCGGGGCCGCTGCCGGGGTTGGCGCAGGCTGCGGCCAGGAGCAGCAGCGCGAGCACATATAATATATAGGAGCGTTTCATGCTTCGGTATGGTTCAGGGCGAGCACTTGCTCGATGGTTTCGCGGTTATTGGCCAGGCGCGGCACCTTGTGCTGCCCTCCCAGCTTGCCGCGGCTGCGCAGCCAGTCGTCAAAGAGGCCGGGCCTTGCCACCACCACTTCGAGCGGTTGCAGCGTGAGGTCCTTGTAGCGCTTGGCCTCGTAGTCGGAATTGAGGCTTTGCAGCGCTCCGTCGAGCACGCGGGCAAAGGCTGCCACGTCCTGCGGCGCGCGGTCGAACTCGATGACCCACTGGTGGCGGCAGCGGCCGTCGGCGCCCATGAAGACGGGCGCGGCCGTATATTCGCGCACCACGGCGCCCGTCTGCTTGCAGGCCTCTTGCAGCCCGCGCTCGGCGTTGTCGACGATGAGCTCCTCGCCAAAGGCGTTGATGAAGCTCTTGGTGCGCCCCGTGATGACAAACTTGTAGGGCGACGTCTGCGTGAAGCGCACCGTGTCGCCTATCTCGTAGCGCCACAGGCCGCACGACGTACTGATGACCATGGCGTAGTTGCGCCCCGTCTCGACGGCCCACAGGGGCAGCACGCGGGGATGCTCCGTGCCCACGTCTTCGAGGGGGATGAACTCGTAGAACACGCCATAGTCGAGCATGAGGAGCATGGCGGGGTCGGCGGGGTCGTCTTGCAGGCCGAAGAAGCCCTCCGAGGCGTTGTAGGTTTCCATGTAGTGCATCGTGTCGGAGGGGATGAGGCGCCTGTACTGCTCGCGATAGGGCGTAAAGGCCACGCCGCCGTGGAAGAACACTTCGAGATGGGGCCACACCTCGTCGATGGTGCGCCGGCCCGTCACTTCGAGCACGCGGTGGAGCACCGACATCATCCACGAGGGCACACCGCTCAGGTTGGTAACGTTGCGGCCCACGGCCTCGCGGGCTATGCGGTCGCGCTTCTGCTCGAAGTCGGCCAGCAGGGCCGTGCTTTTCGAGGGCACGCGCACCAGGTTGACCAGCGGGTTGATGTTTTCGATGAGGATGGCGCTCAGGTCGCCCACGAGCGAATGGGGCAGGTTGTAGTTGGGCGCGTGGCTGCCGCCCAGGATGAGGGCGCGGCCGTCGAAGAGGCGGCTGCGGGGATGGTTGCGCAGATAGAGGGCCACGGCGTCGCGCCCGCCGGCATAGTGGGTGTCGTGCAGGCCGTCGCGGCTCACGGGGATAAACTTGCTCTTGTCGTTGGTCGTGCCCGACGATTTGGCATACCACCTCACCCGTCCGGGCCAGAGCACGCCGGCCTCGCCGTGGCGCATGAGGTCGATGTCGGCTTTCAGCTCCTCATAGGTCGAAAGGGGCACGCGCGCGGCGAAATCCTCGTACGAGCGCATGCGGGCATAGCCGTAGCGCTCGCCCCACCGGGTGGGCGCGGCCCGCCCCACCAGCCGTTCGAGCACCCCGCGCTGCACGTCCTCGGGCCGGGCCATGAAGCGCTCGATGGCGCGCAGGCGGCCGTCGAACAGGGGGCGGATTATTCTTGTGATACTCATGTCGATTGCTTGCTATATCCGCTGTTTAGACGAGCAAAGGTAGGAAAAAAACGCCGACCCCGCGCGCGTACGCGACGTTTATTGCGCCCCGCGCCGCCCGCAGCGCATGGGGGCGGCGGGGCAAAGTTCCAAAAAATAATGACAACGCCCGCGGTGCGAAACAGAGCGGACAGGGCTCCGTTTTGCACACATCCAGCCGCAGCGTGCCGCCGCGCCTTTCATTTTCTTAACCCTTTCTCCGCGTTTTTCGCCCCTCGCCGCACGTTTCGTGCCACGCCCGCCGGACGCGGCTCCCTACGCGGCTCTCTTCGCGCGGAAATAGCCGTCGCGCGGCGGCCCCATTTCGCCACGAAAAGCGGCAAAAGCAGCACACCGCAGGCCGCTATGTGCAAAAACCAAGGCTTTTCTGCCTTGAAAACGGGCCTTCGACGCGCCCTGGCAGGCCTTCGATCGAAATTTCCATCCCATGGATCGGCCAATCCATCCCATGGAATCGCCATTCCATCCCATGGATCGGTGCAAAGGGCCCATACCCCGCTCTTTTGCCCCTGCCGCGCGCCGTGGATGCGCCCCTCGGCCCCGGGGCGGCGGGTGGCCGCGGCGGAGCCTCCCCAGCGCGTTAAAAAAGGTTGCGGCCACTGCGGCACCGCATCCCCGCGGAGCGCTGCGGGCAATGCTGCAAAACGTCAGAAAAAGGCGGCCAGACGTGGCAATTTGACGGAAAACGCGGTAAAAAGGCACGCTCCTTCTCACTTTTGCCCGCCGAAACCTGCCAAACGCACCGTTTTCTGTGTAACTTTGCGACCAAGTAATAAAAAACTACAACAGAAACCGCATGACAGACAAGATCGACCGCACCGACCTGCGCATTCTTCAAATAATCTCGACCAATGCCCGCATCGCCTTCAAGGACATTGCCGACAAGTGCGGCGTCTCGCGCGCCGCCGTCCACCAGCGCGTGCTGCGCCTCATGGAGACGGGCGTCATCCAGGGGTCGGGCTACAACGTCGACCCGCGCCGCGTGGGCTACTCCACGTGCACCTACGTGGGCATCCGCCTCGAACGCGGCTCCATGTACAAGGACGTCGTCGTCGAGCTCGAGAAAATCCCCGAAATCGTGGAATGCCACTACACGACGGGCCCCTACACGATGTTCGTCAAGCTCTACTGCCGCGACAACGAGCACCTGATGAGCCTGCTCAACCGCCGCATACAGGAAATACCGGGCGTCAACTCCACCGAGGCCCTCATCTCGCTCGACCAGAGCATCAACCGCCAGGTGCCCGTGCGCCTGCCCGAAGAGGTGTTCGAGGAGATGGACCGCTATGCGCCGCGCCCGCGCCGCCGCACCACCGTGATCACCGATTTGCCCGACACCCTCTGAACGCCCCGCCGCCATGACAATAGCATACGAAGGCCTCCTGCTCGGCCTGGCCACCTTTCTGGTCATCGGTCTGTTCCACCCCATCGTCATCAAGACGGAGTACTATTTCGGCACGCGCCCCTGGTGGGTTTTCCTCGTCGTAGGCCTGGCCGGCGCCGTGGGCGCCCTCTTCGTGCCCAACCTGTTTTGGAGCGCCCTGTGCGGCATCGTGGGCTTCTCCTCGCTGTGGAGCATCAAAGAGCTCTTCGAGCAAAAAGAGCGCGTGCGCAAAGGCTGGTTCCCCCGCAATCCGCGACGCAAGCAGCAGGACTGACCCCGCCCGGCAGAAGCATGCCGCGCACACGGCCCCGAAGGGGTCGAACCCACTCTGTAACCGCGGGTAAGCCGCAGGCGAACCCGCGGAAAAGCTGTCACCCGGCCTGCGGCCCCAAGGGGGTCGAACCACAGTCCGGCAGAAGCATGCTGCGCACACGGCCCCGAAGGGGTCGAACCACTCTATAACCGCGGGTAAGCCGCAGGCGAACCCGCGGAAAAGCTGTCACCCGGCCTGCGGCCCCGAGGGGTCGAACCACAGTCCGGCAGAAGCATGCCGCGCACACGGCCCCGAAGGGGTCGAACCTCTCTATAACCGCGGGTAAGCCGCAGGCGAACCCGCGGAAAAGCTGTCACCCGGCCTACGGCCCCAAGGGGGTCGAACCACAGCCCGGCAGAAGCATGCCGCGCACACGGCCCCGAAGGGGTCGAACCACTCTATAACCGCGGGTAAGCAACAGGCGAACCCGCGGAAAAGCTGTCACCCGGCCTGCGGCCCCAAGGGGGTCGAACCACAGCACACACCTGAAAGAAAAGCCATGAACCCATTCGACATCGGGGCGGCCTATGCGGCCGCGACCGACCATTTCCCCAACCACGGGCCGCGGCCCGTCATCGGCATCACGGCCAACTGGGCCGACGGCGCCCTCTCGCTCCTCGACGGCTACTACCGCAGCATCGAGGCCGCGGGGGGCATCCCCCTGGTCATCCCGCCCTGCGACAACGCCGACGTGCTCCTCAGCATGCTCGACCGCATCGACGGCCTGCTCCTCTCGGGCGGCGCCGACGTCAACCCCCTCTTCGCCGGCGAAGACCCCCTGCCCGCCCTCCACGGCGTCAACCCCGCGCGCGACCGCGGCGAACTCCTGCTCACGCGCCTGGCCTACGACCGCCAGGTGCCCATGCTGGGCATCTGCCGCGGCATCCAGGTGCTGGCCATGGCCCTGGGCGGCACCATCCATCAGGACCTGGCCGCCTGCCTGCCCGGCACGAAGCTCGTCAAGCACAGTCAGGACATGCCCCGCCACGTGGCCTCCCACCGCGTCGAGGCCGAGCCGGGCTCCCTCGTGGCCGAACTGCTGGGCCCCGCCTTCGCCGTCAACTCGTTCCACCACCAGGCCGTGGCCGATCCCGGCCCCCGCTTGCGCGTCACGGCGCGCTCGGCCGACGGCGTGGTCGAGGCCGTCGAAAGCACCGAGATGAAGAGCATCGTGGGCGTGCAGTGGCACCCCGAGTGCTTCATCCTGGGCGCCGACGAGAGCATGATGCCCCTGTTCCGCCGGTTCGTGGCCGACGCCGCGAGCTACGGCCGGGCCCGCCGCCTGCACCACGACATCCTCACCCTCGACAGCCACTGCGACACGCCCATGCTCTTCGACCGCGGCGTGCGCTTCGACCACCGCGAGGAGCATGCCCTCATGGATCTCCACAAGATGGACGAAGGGGGGCTCGATGCCGTCGTCATGGCGGCCTATCTGCCCCAGGGCGACCGCTCCGACGAAGCGCTGGCCGCCGCCACGGCACGCGCCCACGCCCTGCTCGACGGCATTGAGCACATGGTGGGGCAGTGCAGCGGCGTGGCCCTGGCCCGCACGCCCGACGAGCTCTATGCCAACAAGCGACGCGGCCTGCACAGCGTCATGATGGCCATCGAGAACGGATATGCCGTGGGCCGCGACCCGCAGAACGTGGCCCGCTTCCGCCGCCGCGGCGTGACCTACATGACGCTCTGCCACAACGGCGACAACGACCTGTGCGACTCGGCCCGCCGCTCCACCTCGGAGCACGGCGGCCTGAGCGAGCTGGGACGCACCGTCGTGGCCGAGATGAACCGCACGGGCATGGTGGTAGACCTCTCGCACGCCGCCGAAACAACGTTCTACGACGCCGTGGCGGCCTCGACGGTGCCCGTGGTGTGCTCCCACTCGTCGGCCCGCGCCCTGTGCAACCACCCGCGCAACCTCACCGACGACCAGCTGCGCCGCCTGGCCGAAACGGGCGGCGTGGCCCAGGTGACGCTCTATCACGGCTTCCTGCGCGAAGAGGGCGAAGCCACCGTCGTCGACGCCGTGCGCCACCTCATGCACATGATTAGCGTGGCCGGCATCGACCACGTAGGCATCGGCTCCGACTTCGACGGCGACGGCGGCGTGCGCGGCTGCGCCTCAGCCGCCGAGCTCATCGGCCTCACCCGCCGCCTCATGGCCGAAGGCCTCAGCGCCGACGACCTGCGCAAAGTGTGGGGCGAGAACTTCCTGCGCGTCGTCCGCACCGCCCAGGCCGCGGCACAAGAGTGAGACGCACAGCCCCGCCCGCAGGGGAAGTCCGCCACGCAGAGAGGCGGCTCATCGCGTCTCAATGCAGACAATACCCCAGCCCTCGCGCGTGCGCGCGTATATGTTTATGGTGCGCCGCGCGGCCCCGAAGCCTTAAAACGCGGCCATGGCTTGCGCATAAGGGAAATAATCGATAAATTTGCCACGTAAAGTTCAGAAAACCGTCCCGGCCGCGCCTTATGAAGTCCCCCGCGCGGAAGCGGAACGGAAACGAGAGACAGAAAACACGGGGACTTCGCCTAACCCTTAACCCCCGACAGAAGAAACAGACAGACCCAACCCACCCCGACAGGCAGCGGCAGCGCCCCAGGCACGCCCCGCCAAACGGAAGGATGGCTGCACGACAACTGCACAACTGACGAAAACGACATAGAGAGCTTGTGCTCACTTATTCTCCTCGCTCGAAACCGCCAATTTCAACACCGGGAATAAGCAGAACCGAGTTCGCGCCATAGGGGCGTGGACTGCTTTGGCTTATTTGGTGTGAAGGTTACTTGGCGGTACCTGAGTGAGAAATAAGCAGACGACGGAGCAGCCACGCCCTTTCCTTATGCATCAGCCCGAAAGGGGGATGCACTCACTCAAAAGCCAAGTAATTTATTCATCACATCTGTACCCAAAATGAAACACATCCAACGCGGCTTCGCCCTGCTCGCGGCAAGCCTCCTTTGCACCACACTCCTCACGGCCGGCATGGCCGCCTCAGCGTATCCCCAAGCGAACCATCCCGACGACGGCGGGGAAACCTACATCGACGCCTCCCGCACCGCGGAAGCAACGGCCGAGGAAGATTTGACAATCGACTATCCTTTCCAATCGTGGTCGGAGATACCATTCGTTTTAACGCAAGACTCTCTCAACAGCTTCTACCAAAATGATGACGAACTATGCCTTCAATATAAAGAAAAAGGCGTGTTGACGGCAACCCTTACGGCCGAGCGGCCCGCCACGCTCGCCTATAAGATCCGTAGCGCGGGAGATCAAAAAGGATTATGTACAGTTTACATCGACAATGTGGTAGTGCGTAAGTTACCCTTGATGGCATGTGGAAATGGCCCAACGCTCTATGAAGAAATGACGCAGGGCGACCATACAATCCGCTGGGAATTTACATCAGCAAAAGACGATTACATCTATATCTCAGAAATTGGCGCCGTCCTTTCGCCCCGCATTGAAGTAAGCCTGCTCGAACCGGGCAGCCTCGGTACGGAAGTGCTCTATCACGTGGACCATCTGCGAGAGGCGCGCGACCTGAAGGTAAAAGGAACGATGAACGACGCCGACTGGGGTTACATCAAAATGATGACCAACCTCTGCGTGCTCGATCTCAGCGAGGCGCAAACCACGGAAGTGCCCGCCAATGCTTTTGAGAACCGCAGTCACCCGTTCCTCCACCGCGTCGTCCTGCCCGAAGGGCTGAAGAAAATCGGAGGCTATACTTTCCGTAATTCACGCCTTGAGGAAATCAATTTCCCGAGTACGCTGGAAAGTATTGATGGCTACGCTTTCTGTAACTCTTTGCTCTCAGAAGTCCTGCTTCCCGACCAAGCTCTAAACTTAGGAGAATACATATTCAGTTCGTGTGTAAAGTTGAAAAAAGTAAGACTTCCACAACCGCTGAAGATTATTCCTTATAATATGTTTTCTGACTGCCAGTCTTTGACAGAATGCCCCCTGCCCGAAGGCTTGGAAACAATAGGAGCAACTGCTTTTTCTAGATGTAAAAATTATTCTCCTGCATTTCCCGAAAGTTTGAAGTCGATTGGAGACGGTGCTTTCTACGATTCTGGTATAAAAGAAGTGCGTTTGGGAAATTCCAAGGTTACGACAATTGACAAAGGGGCGTTTCGATACTGCGATTCCTTAACGTATGTAGAATATCCTCCTGCCATCAGTAAAAACGACATCGATCTTGGGAATTGCCCCAATCTGAAAACCCTTGTTCTCCAATCACCGACCGTTGTACAAGGACGTTTTGATATTCCCCTCGAACAAATCACCCTCCGCGTCCCGGAGTTCGCCGTCAATGCCTATAAGCTGGACAGCTACTGGTACAATTGTCCGCGCATCGAGGGCTTCAGCACGACGGAGGTGGGCGAATGGACCATCTCGCAGCCGCTCGTGCTGGGCGCACGCGACCGCTTCGAGGGATGCCCCGACGTGAACATCGTGGGGCAGGGCTCGCTCAAAGTGAACGGCACACGGAAGATGGCGCTCGGCGACGTCTACTACGAGACGAACGGCAACGACGTGGCGCAGACGGCCCAGCTGTGGAGCAACTGCGACTCCATATCCATCGAAGGCGCGCTCGACGCAGGCTACTACGTGACAAGAAACCGCTGGTACTTCATCAGTCTGCCGTTCAACTTCCGCCCGGCCGACATCGCCGTGCCCGAGGGCGCACAGTATGCCCTGCGCCGCTACGACGGCGGAGCCCGCGCCACGAGCGGCACGGGGCAGAGCTGGACGGACGTCGAGGAGGACGAGACGGTGGCGGCCGGCACGGGCTTCATCTTCCAGGCCTCGCAGGACGGATGGTATAGCTTCCACGCGCTGGACGACGCCGCGAAGCAATATGTCGCAGCCAACAAGGAGTTTGCCAAGGCCCTGGCGGCCAACCCCTCGGACGTGGCCGCCGACCGCGGGTGGAACCTCGTGGGCAACCCCTATCAGACCTATTATAACATACACCGCCTCAACTTCACGGCGCCCATCACGCTGTGGAACACCGGCAGCCGCACGTACGAGGCCTACTCGATCATCGACGACGACGTGGCGCTGCAACCCGGTCAGGCCTTCTTCGTGCAGTGTCCCGACGAGGTGGAAAGCATCAGCTTCCCGCTCGAAGGCCGCCAGCTCACAGCCGAAATCGAGAGCCAGACGGCCACCAACCAGATGGGCCCGGGCCACGATGGCGCCACGCGCTGCCTGCTGGACCTGAGCATCGCGAGCGGCGACATGGCCGACCGCACACGCGTGGTGCTGAACGACGCTGCCGAGGAGGCGTATGAGCCGGCGTGCGACGCCGCCAAGTTTATGAGCGACGCCGCCGACGTGCCGCAGCTCTACTCGCTGGGCGCCGACGGCACGCGCTATGCCATCAACGAGCGCCCCGAGGGCGACGGCACGGTGCGCCTGGGCTTCCGCGCGGGCAGCGACGGCAGCTACACGCTGCGCCTGACGCGCCACGGGGGCTGCCGCGCATGGCTCACCGACCTGAAGACGGGCACGACGGCCGACCTCGCCGCGGCCGACTACCACTTTACGGCCGAGGCGGGCACGGACGAGGCGCGCTTCGTACTGGCCGTCGGGGCCGACGCCACGACGGGCATCGGCAGCGCCACGGCGACAGAGCCACTCGGCGTGACGGCCACGCAGGGCGGCATAGCCATCGAGGGCCAAGGCACGGCCACCGTCTACGGCGCCGACGGACGCACGCTCGGCACCTACGACGTGCAGGGATACCGCACCGTGAGCCTGCCGGCCGGCATCTACGTGGTACACACGCCGCAGGGCAACGTGAAAGTGACCGTTAACCAATAAAAAAACAACGCTACGACCATGACAAGGATAAGATATCTGACGCTGCTCCTCGCGCTGCTCTGCGGCACGGCAGCCGCGCAGGACTTCAACCCCGAGAGCCCCGCCGAGCCGGGCGAGCCGCCGCAGCCGCTGGTGCTGCTCGTCTCGCCGGCGGGCAGCGGGAGCGTGGCGGGCGCCGGGCGCTACGTGCCCGGCAGCGAGGTGCGCGTGTCGGCGAGCTCGGCCACGGGCTTCCGCTTTGAGGCCTGGACCGACACGCGGAGCACCACCCTTTCGACCCAGCCGGCCTATACCTTCGTGAAAGCGCGGCGCGCCGACACGCTCGTGGCCCGCTACGTCTATGCGCCCGAGGGGCCGGCCGAACCGTCGGACCCCGCGCTCGTGCAATACTTCACCTTGACGCTTGCCCCCGCCACGGGCGGCACGGCGTCGGGCGGCGGACGCTACCGCGCCGGCAGCCGCGTGAGCCTCTCGGCCAGCCCGTCGACGGGCTTTGTGTTCGAAGGATGGTTTGACACCGGGGGCAGCTGCCTGTCGGCCGAGCGCACGTTCACCTACGTGACGGCGGCGGCCAACGTGACGCTCACGCCCCGTTTCCGCTTCGATCCGCAGGCACCGGCCGAACCGTCGGAGCCCGTGCTGAGCCACGACATCGTGCTCGAAGCCTCCGACGGCGGCACTGCCAGCGCAGGGAACATGCGGCTGCGCGAGGGCAGCTCGACCACCGTGACAGCCCGAGCCAACGAGGGGTACGAGTTTGTGCGCTGGCTCAAGGACGGCGAGCCCTACACGGAGCTGCCCTCGTTTTCCTACACGATGGGCAGCGAGGACGTGACGCTGCGGGCCGAGTTCCGCTTCAACCCGGCAGCCCCGGACGAACCGTCGATGCCCGCGACGAAGCAATACGCCTTCTACCTGATGTCAGTCATCGGCGTCCCCGGCGAGACGTCGCTCTATCCCGTCTACCTGACGACGCTGGACGACTTGTGCGACATGACGTTTCAACTGACGTTTCCACCCGGCCTGACGCCCAGGCTGGAAAGCGTGCGCCTTTCGGCCAAGGCCGAGGGTTATAAGCTTTCATGTACGGCCATAAGCGATACGTCGTATGTATTTACGCTGACAGGCGGACGCCTGCCGGCGGGCAACACGCAACTGCTCGTTTTCGACGTGCCCGTGCCCGAAAGCATGGAGACAGGCCAGTCTTTTCCTGTAAAAATCAATCAGGTATCCGTAAGCGAGCCCGACGGCGACCACCTGACGGCCTCGACGCGCAACGGGCGGCTCTACGTCTACCAGCGCGGCGACACGAACGGCGACGGGCGGGTGAACCTGACGGACAAGATGAACCTCGTGACGTATGTGCTGGGAAAAACGCCCGACGCCTTCATCGAGGAGGTGAGCGACGTGAACCGAGACGGCACGTTCGACCTGCGCGACTGCCGCGGCGTGGCCGACATCATCAACGAGCAAGAAGAATAAAAAAACGAAGGAAAGAGAAGGGCCCGCGCACAAAGACCCGGGGCCTTCTCCCCTTTTTCATCATTAAGACGTATCTTTAAGCAATCAAAACCAAGATGAAAAGAAAACTCACCACATGGTGCCTCGCGCTGCTGGCCGCCATCTCCTCGGCCCGGGCCGAGGACATCCTGCAAGTGGAACCGTTCGAAGCCGTACCCGGCTCGACCACCGAGGACGGACGCTACTTCGTCGTGCGGCTGGACGACACACAGGATTACTGGGGCGTGCAGTTCGACCTGTACCTGCCCGAAGGCATGGAACTCGACGACGAGGGCGGCTTCAGCCCCTTCGAACTCTCGACCGAACGCTTCCCCCACTCGTCGCGCGGCGGACAAATCACGTTCAAGCACGGCGTGGACTACACGCAGTTCGAATCGCGCTGGTACCGCATCCTCATCAGCCCGAACGACGTGGAGTCGTACATCACGGGCCGCGAGGGAGAGCTGCTGAAAATCTACTACACGACGTCGGCCGACCTGCAGCCCGGCATCCACCCCATCCTGGTGCGCGGGGCGCTCTTCGTCGTGACAGGCGTCTACGGCGTCGAGCCGCCCAACTCGGCCTCCTACTGCACCGTGGGCACCTCGCCGCTGAAAACCGGGCGCCACGCCGACCTCTCGGGCCTGACGGGCCTGCTGCCCTCCTTCGTCGTGGAGAGCCTGGGCCGCGACATGGCCGGCAACGACGCCCTGTGCAGCGTAGACCTGACCGGGGCCGACACGCTCACCGTCCCCCTGGCGCTGCCCCACGCGAACGTGCTGCAAATGGTGGCCGACACGAGCCGCTACGCCGCCCGCCTGGCAGCCGTCGCCACGCCCAACGTCGTGGCCTGCCACAAAACGGGCCAGGCCACGTGCGCCCGCCTCGTGATGGACGACGCCCTGCCCTTTGCCACGCCCCGCGCCTTCACCGCCGGCGAAACGATATTAAAAGGACGCCGCCTCTCGGCCGGGTGGAACACGCTCTGCCTGCCCTTCGCCCTGACGGCCGGAGCCGTCGAAGCAGCCTTCGGCGAGGGTAGCCGCGTGGAAACGTTCACCGCCTGGCGCGACGGAGCGCTCCACTTCGCCCCAGCCCACGACGGCGTGACGGCCCACGAGCCCTGCCTGCTCCATGCCCCGGCCGACAAGACCGAAGGCGAGACGCAGCTGGGCAGCGTGAGCGTCGAGCCCGTGCCCGAAGGCGGGGCCGCGAGCCAGCAGGACGGCGCACGCTTCGCGGGCAACTACGACGGCACCACCACGGCCGCCGGCCTCTACGGCGTGACGCCCGACGACCGCATCGTGCGCGGCGGGGCAGAAGCCGTGCTGAAGAGCTTCCGCGCAGCCTTCGACCTGCCCGCCACGGCAGCCACGGCCGCCCTGCGCCTCGTGCACGACGGCACGACGGGCACCGGCGCCATGCCCGCCCCCGCCACGGGCACGACGGACGTCCACACCATCGACGGACGCCTCGTCAAAAAGAACGTGGCCGCCGGCGAAGCCACCCAAGGCCTGCGCCCCGGCATCTACATCATCAACAAGAAGAAAACCATCATCCCCTGACAACATGAAAAAGAAATATCAAAGCCCGGCCTGCAAGAGCATCGCCCTGGAAACGTCGCACATGCTGGCCGCCTCGCCCGCGCCCGGCGAAGGCACCATCCTGCCGCCCGAAGAGGGCGACTACGGCGGCGAGTTCATGACAGAACGCAAAAACCCGTTCGAGCACAGCTGGGAATAGACCAAACGAACACACCGAGTACCGCCAAGAATTCACATCTCGGAGGGGCGTCCTGCATCACGGCGGGGCGCCCCGTTTTTTATGCCCTGCCAGAGGCACGGCGGAACGTCCCGCCGCAGCCGCGTGAGCCCCCTCCACAGCTGCGCAGCCGCCGCGCGCCGCCGTTTCCGCGGAAATGCGTAACTTTGCCACAGAAACCAAACTTAAAACAAAACGAATATGGGAAAAAAAGCACTTCTGATGATCCTCGACGGATGGGGCATCGGCAACCATGGGAAAGGCGACGTCATCTATAACACGCCGACACCTTTCCTCGACCACCTGAACGCCACCTATCCCCACTCGCAACTGCTGGCCTGCGGCGAAAACGTAGGCCTGCCCGACGGGCAGATGGGCAACTCCGAGGTGGGCCACCTCAACATCGGGGCCGGCCGCATCGTCTACCAGGACCTGGTGAAAATCAACCGCGCCTGCGCCGACGGCAGCATACTGAAAAACCCCGAGGTGGTTTCGGCCTACGAATATGCCAAGCAGAACGGCAAAGGCCTGCACCTGATGGGCCTCACCTCCACGGGCGGCGTCCACTCGTCGCTCGACCACCTGTTCAAGCTCGTGGAAATCGCCGGGCAATACGGCATCGCCGACCGCACATACGTCCACTGCTTCATGGACGGCCGCGACACCGACCCGAAAAGCGGTAAAGGCTTCATCGCCGACCTGACGGCCCACTGCGACAAGGTGGGAGCCCACGTGGCCAGCATCATCGGCCGTTTCTACGCCATGGACCGCGACAAACGCTGGGCACGCGTCAAAGTGGCTTACGACCAGCTCGTCGAAGGTAAGGGACGCGCCTGCACCGACATGGTGGAAGGCGTGCAGAGCTGCTACGACTCGGACAGCGAAGAGCACAAGAACACGGACGAATTCATGGAACCGCTCGTCAACAGCAACGTGGACGGGCGCATCAAGGAGGGCGACGTCGTCATCTTCTTCAACTATCGCAACGACCGCGCCAAGGAGCTCACCGTCGTGCTCACGCAGCAAGACATGCCCGAGGAGGGAATGCACACCATCCCGGGCCTGCAATACTACTGCATGACGCCGTATGACGCCTCCTTCAAGGGCGTTCACATCCTTTTCCCCAAAGAAAACGTCGAAGACACGCTCGGCGAGTACCTGAGCCGTCAGGGCAAAAAGCAGCTCCACACGGCTGAGACGGAGAAATATGCCCACGTGACGTTCTTCTTCAACGGCGGCCGCGAGGCCCCCTTCGAGGGTGAGGACCGCATCCTCGTGCCTTCGCCCAAAGTGGCCACCTACGACCTGAAGCCTGAGATGAGCGCCTATGAAGTAAAGGACAAACTCGTAGCTGCCATCCGCGAAGACAAATACGACTTCATCGTCGTCAACTTTGCCAACGGCGACATGGTGGGACATACGGGCGTTTACGCAGCCATCGAGAAGGCCGTGACGGCCGTCGACAACTGCGTGAAAGACGTCGTGACGGCTGCCTGCGAAACGGGCTACGAAACCATCATCATCGCCGACCACGGCAACGCCGACAACGCCATCAACCCCGACGGCACGCCCAACACGGCCCACTCGCTCAACCCCGTTCCTTTCATCTACGTGACGGAAAACAAGGAAGCCCGCGTTGAGAACGGCATCCTGGCCGACGTGGCGCCGAGCATCCTGCACATCATGGGCCTGCCCCAGCCCAAAGACATGACGGGCCGGAACCTCATCTCCTAACGAGTCCCGCCCCAAAAGAAAGCATCGGCTGCCCCGCGCAAGCAGGGCAGCCGATGCTGCGTTTACAGGGACGCAAAACGCACGGGGAGCGCGGCGGCCCGCGTCACACCTCGTGCGTCTCGCCCTCGCGGGCTATCTTCCAGAAGCCAGCGCCACGGGCCGCGGCCAACTCCTGCATCCGCCAGGCCGAGGCGAAACCGCCCGCGGCAAAGTGCATGGGGACGAACAGGCCCGTGCGGAAGCGGTCGAGAAACTGGCGGGCACCGCGCGTATAGCCGTTGCCGATGCGGCTGTCGACGGGAAACATCGCCACGTCGAACCCGTCGGCCAGCTTGCGCAGGTCTTTCAGTTCGCCCAGATAGCGCTTTTCCTCGCGAACGGGGTCGACGTCGACGTCCCACTCCACGCTGTGCGCCACGCGCTCCTCACGCCCCTCGGCCAGGAAGCGCGCATACCAGTTGTTCAGGTCGCCCGCATGAAAGACGCGGCGGCCCTCCACCTCCACCACCCACGACACGCCGCTGTCGGTGCTGCCCGCCGCCGTCACCCTCAGGCGGTCGTCGTGCCAGCAGCCCCCTTTGGCCAGCCACGCGTCTGCTTCGGCCCGCACGGCCCGCCGGTGGCGCAAGATGTCCTTAGAGAGCAGGTAGGTGACGTCGGCCCCCGCCTCGCGCCACGCAAAGATGTCGCGGCAAAAGTGGTCTTCATGAAAATGGCTCGCCAGCACATACAGCGGTTTCCCCGCCGCCAGCAGCCGCCGCGCCACCCCCGCCGGGTCCAACCAATAGTCGAACACCACCACGCACCGCTCCCCTTCAAGGGCGAACCCGCTGTGGAAAATATACGTGAGCTGCATACTTTGTTTTGACGTATTACACTTGAAATAAGGCAGCAAAAATACGAATAAAGCGCTGCAAAATCGTAAAGAGGCCCACTGTGCCACTCTCTTTCGCCCGCATTTGCCGCTTCTCGCCCAAATTTCTTAATTTTGTCCGTACTAAAATTCTCTATCTTATGAATTTAAAAACTAACGTTCCCAACAAATCTTATACGCTTGCAGACGTTATAAACAAAACACAAAGCTTTCCCACCTTACGCCCCGGAACGGAACGACTGTTGGCCGTAAACATATCACAAACCATCCACGATAACTCTGAGGAACGGAGAGATTTATACGAAAAAACGAGAAAATATTGGAGGGTAAACATCAAACGTGCCCAACAAGCCGACTTCGTGCTGGGATATGTGAACAACATCGTTGTATCCGTCGTCAAGCCTCATCAAGACGGGTGGTATCCTGCCCAATACCAAGGACAACAAAGATCTGCATTCAAGGGTGAACTCGTAGACGACTCACCATATTTATATAAAGACATATCCCAATGGACTTCTAAGGGACAAAGAGCCGAAAGATACATCAACTTTTAAGCATTTGCCATGAAACCATCATTACTGTTCTCCCAAACCATCTTTGCCTATGCCCATCATTGAGATACAGTCGTTGGAGGAGCGGGGCGTCGAGGTGTTCGGCTCCCTGACGGAGGCGCAGCTGCGCAACAGGTTGGAGCCCGGGCGGGGCGTGTTTGTGGCCGAGAGCCCGAAGGTGATACGCGTGGCGCTCGACGCGGGCTGCGAACCGCTGGCACTGCTGTGCGAGCGGCGCCACCTGACGGGCGACGCGGCCGACATCGTGGAGCGCTGCCGCGACCTGCCCATCTACACGGGCGAGCGCGAACTGCTGGCGCGGCTCACGGGCTACGTGCTCACGCGGGGCGTGCTGTGTGCCATGCGCCGCCCGGCGCCGCGCACGGCGGCTGAGGTGTGCCGCGGGGCGCGCCGCGTGGTGGTCATCGACGCCGTGACCGACACGACGAACATCGGGGCCATCTTCCGCTCGGCTGCGGCGCTGGGCATCGACGCCGTGCTGCTCACGCGGCAGACGTGCGACCCGCTGAACCGCCGCGCGGTGCGGGTGTCGATGGGCTCGGTGTTTCTCGTGCCGTGGGCGTGGGTGGACGACGCCGTGGCCGACGTGCGCGCCTTGGGCTTCGCCACGGCGGCGATGGCCCTCACCGACCGCTCCACCACGCCCGACGACCCGCGGCTGAAGGCCGAGCCGCGCCTGGCGCTCATCATGGGCACGGAGGGCGACGGCCTGGCGCCCGGCGTCATCGCGGGGACCGACTACGTGGTGCGCATCCCCATGGCCCACGGCGTCGACTCGCTCAACGTGGCAGCGGCCGCGGCCGTCATGTTCTGGGAGCTGCGGAGCCGATGAGCCGCCGGCCGACCTCAAGAGGGATCGGAATGTTAAAAAACAGGGATCCGTTGCATTTTTTTGCGCTTCGCCGTGCGCTTTCCCGGGAAATGCTTTATATTTGCCGCAACATTTCATGGAAAAGGGGAGTTGTCCGTGAGGATCGCTCTCTTGGTTATAAACAATCATTTTAGATTTTAAGAGGTAAAAATGAGAACAAATCCTCGTGTGCGTGAGCATGCGGGGATTTTTTTGCGCCTTCGCGCCCGCTGCGGGCCGGGCGGCGACGGGCGGCTGCGGCCCACGTGCGGCGGGCGCGGAGGGCGGGAGACAGGCAATTTTCCAAAAAATAATGACAAGCCCGCGGGCTCCAACGAGCGCCCGAGGGGGCCTTTTCGGGCCGGCTGAGGGTCGCGGCGGGCTCCGGGCGTTTGCATCATTTAAGTTTTCGGCCGGCGAAAGGCCCGCAAGGGCGGCGCATCGTGCCACGGCTGTCCGCTGCGGCGGGCCTCATCCGCTCTGTTTGGCGCCAGCGATGCGCCGAAAGAGGGCCGGAAGTGTTAATAAAATTCAGACTTTTCCCCAAAAAATGAGCCGTAAAGGCATCGAAAAGCGGTCTTCGACGAAAATTTGCAGGCCTTGGTTGTGGCGAAACATCCCATGGATCGGCCGATCCATGGGATGGAACGGCCATTCCATCCCATGCCTGTGCGCAAAGGGGCCGTGGAGGGGGGAAATGGCCGCATGCGTTAAAAAAAGCATACGCCCGATGCTCCGTGAGGAGCCACGCACGGCGCAAGGGTGGCGGCGCGCGGCTGCGGGGCCCGCCACGAAGCGTTGAAAGTCCGGCACGCGCAGTCGGCGGGCGGCCCGCCGCGGCGGCCGCGGCCGACAGATGGACAGGGCGGAGCACAGAAAACGGGCCAACGTGACAGATATATCGCAGAGAAACACTAATTTTGCAGGAAATTGCCCGCGATGAAAAGAAATTTGCTCTTTTTGCTCCCGCTCCTGCTCTGGGCCGCGAGCCTGCGCGGCGTGGCGCAGGAGGCCTATCCCTCGGCCATACCCACGATGACCGTCATCGCGGCCGACGGCAGCGAGGAGGAAACCACCGCCTACGAAGGGTCGGCGCCGCTGCGCGCCATCTTCAGGGCCAACCCCGAGGATCTGGGCTCCTACACGCCCCACTACGAGTGGCGCTTCGTGCGCGAGGGCGAGGAGGAGCCTTTCCTGACGCGCTTCGAGGAGACGACAGAGTATAGCTTCACGACGTCGGGCACGACGACGGTGGAGCTGCACATCAGCTTCGTGCAGGGCAGCGACACGATTGAGTATGCGAGCGACGAGCCCTTTGTGGTGACCATCAGCGAGTCGCAGCTCGAAATGCCCAACGCCTTCACGCCCAACGGCGACGGCATCAACGACGTCTACCGGGCCAAGGAGGGCTACGAGAGCATCGTGGAGTTTCACGCCGCCGTGTTCAACCGCTGGGGGCGCAAGCTCTACGAGTGGGACGACCCCTCGGGCGGGTGGGACGGCACGGCCGGCGGCAGCAAGGCCCCCGACGGAGCCTACTATCTCGTGGTGAACGCACGCGGAGCCGACGGGCGGCAATATAAACTGAAAAAGACCATCAACCTGCTCCGCGGCTTCACCGACAACGGAACGGGCACGACAACACCCTGACGCAACCCACATGGAGGAAAAGACCACGGAAGATTGGATCGAAGTGTACGGCGCGCGCGTCCACAACCTGAAAAACGTGAACGTGCGCCTGCCGCGCCACAGCCTGACCGTCATCACGGGGCTGAGCGGCTCGGGCAAGAGCTCGCTGGCCTTCGACACGCTCTATGCCGAGGGGCAGCGGCGCTACATCGAGACGTTTTCGGCCTATGCACGCAACTTCCTTGACAACTTGGAGCGGCCCGACGTCGACAAGATCACGGGCCTGAGCCCCGTCATCAGCATCGAGCAGAAAACGACCAACAAAAACCCGCGCTCCACCGTGGGCACGGTGACGGAGATCTACGATTTTCTGCGCCTGCTCTATGCCCGCGCCGGCGAGGCCTACTCGTACGAAACGGGCGAGCCGATGGTGAAATACACCGAAGAGCAGATTCTCGACCTGCTGCTCAGCCGCTACGACGGCCACAAGGTCTACCTGCTGGCGCCCCTAGTGCGCGGCCGCAAGGGCCACTACAAGGAGCTCTTCGAGCACACGCGCCGCAAAGGCTTCCTCTCGGTGCGCGTGGACGGCGAGATACGCGAGCTCACGGCCGGCATGCGCGTGGACCGCTACAAGAACCACGACATCGAAGTGGTGGTCGACAAGCTGCGCGTGGCCGCCAAAGACGACACCCGCCTGCGCGGCAGCGTGGAGCAGGCGCTGCGCCAGGGCGACGGCCTGATGCTCGTGCTGGACGACGCCGACGGCAGCCTGCGCTATTACAGCAAGCGCCTGATGTGTCCGTCGACGGGCCTGTCGTATCGCGAGCCGGCGCCCCACAACTTTTCATTCAACTCGATGGCGGGCGCCTGCCCGCGCTGCAAGGGCCTGGGCTTCGTGAGCATCATCGACCGCACGAAGGTCATTCCCCGCCCGGAACTGAGCGTACGCGCAGGAGCCATCGAACCATTGGGAAAATACAAGAATGCCCTCATCTTCTGGGAAATAGAGGCCGTGCTCGAGCGCTATGGCTACACGCTCGACACACCCGTCAAAGACCTGCCCGACGAGGCTCTCGACGACATCTTCAACGGACGCGCCGAACGGCTGCGCATACCCGCCGCACGCACGCATGCCTCGGACGATTATTACCTGGAATTTGACGGCCTCGTGAAATACATCCACCAAATGGCCGACCGCGAGATGTCGGCCGCCGCCGAGCGCTGGGTGGAACAGTTTGCAAAGACCGACGTCTGCCCCCTCTGTCACGGCGCCCGCCTGAACCGCGAGGCCCTGAGCTACCGCTTCGACGGCAAAAACATATACGAGCTCTCGTCGATGGACATCAGCGAGCTGAACGACTTTCTGGACGGCGTCGAGGAACGCCTCGACACAAAACGCCGCGCCATCGCCCACGAAATATTGAAAGAACTGCGCTCGCGCCTGAAATTCCTGCTCGACGTGGGGCTCGACTATCTCTCGCTCGCACGTCCCACCATGACGCTCTCGGGCGGCGAGAGCCAGCGCATACGCCTGGCCACGCAGATAGGCTCGCAACTGGTCAACGTGCTCTACATCCTGGACGAGCCGAGCATCGGACTCCACCAGCGCGACAACGTGCGCCTCATCCGCTCGCTCGAAGAGCTGCGCGACACGGGCAACACGGTGGTTGTCGTAGAGCACGACCGCGACATGATGCTCGCCGCCGACTACATCATCGACATGGGCCCCCGTGCCGGCCGCCACGGCGGCGAAGTGGTGTTTCAGGGCCCGCCGAAGGTCATGATGGAACAGCGCACGCTCACGGCCGACTACCTGAACGGGCGCGTGGCCATCGAGGTGCCCGCCCGGCGACGCAAGGGCAACGGCGCCAGGCTGCGGCTGAGCGGCGCCACGGGCAACAATCTGAAAGGCGTAACGGCCGACTTTCCGCTGGGCACGCTCATCTGCGTGACGGGCGTTTCGGGCAGCGGCAAGTCGACCCTTGTGAACGACACGCTCCTGCCCATCCTCTCGCAACGGTTCTACCGTTCGCTACGCGCCCCCCTGCCCTACAAAAAAATAACGGGGCTTGACGAGGTCGACAAAGTGGTGGCCGTGGACCAAAGCCCCCTGGGCCGCACGCCGCGCTCGAACCCCGCCACCTATACAGGCGTATTCTCCGACATACGCTCGCTCTTTGTGAACCTGCCCGAGGCGAAAATGAGAGGCTACAAACCCGGCCGCTTCTCCTTCAACGTGAAAGGCGGACGCTGCGAGACGTGCAAGGGCAACGGCTACAAGACGATCGAAATGAACTTCCTGCCCGACGTCTACGTGCCCTGCGAGACGTGCCACGGCAAGCGCTACAACCACGAGACGCTCGAAGTGCGCTTCAAGGGCAAGAGCATTGCCGACGTACTCGACATGACCATCAACCAGGCGGTGGAGTTTTTCGAAAACGTACCCGCCATCCTGTATAAAATAAAGGTGCTGCAAGACGTGGGCCTGGGCTACATCAAGCTGGGCCAGCCGTCCACCACCCTCTCGGGCGGCGAAAGCCAGCGCGTGAAGCTGGCCACCGAGCTGAGCCGCCGCGACACGGGACGCACCGTATATATATTGGACGAACCCACCACAGGCCTCCACTTCGAGGACATACGCGTGCTGCTGGGCGTGCTGAACCGACTGGTCGACAAGGGCAACACCGTCATCGTCATCGAGCACAACCTGGACGTCATCAAGTGTGCCGACTACATCATCGACATGGGACCCGAAGGAGGCCGCGGCGGAGGCCAGGTGGTGGCCTGCGGCACGCCCGAAGAAGTGGTGCGCAAAGGAAAAGGCCACACCGCACGCTTCCTGGCGCCCGAGCTGCAAAGCGCCCGCCGCCCCTGACGGCCCCGGGAGCACAGCCCCAACCCGTCCCCACACGACAAACCACACATGAGCAAGAACATAAAAACCAACGTGGCCCGCCTGCTCGACAAGGCAGGCATCGGCTACACACTCATCCCCTACGAGGTGGACGAGAGCGACCTGAGCGCAGGCCACGTGGCCGAGGCGCTGGGCGAAGACGTGAGCCGCGTGTTCAAAACCATCGTGCTGCGCGGCGACCGCACGGGCCATTTCGTCTGCGTCGTCCCGGGCAACACCGAGATAAACCTGAAAAAGGCCGCCAAGACCTCGGGCAACAAAAAGTGTGAGCCCATCCCCCTGAAAGAGCTGCTGCCCACGACGGGCTACATCCGCGGCGGCTGCTCACCCATCGGAATGAAAAAGCATTTTCCCACCTACGTTCACCGGTCGGCCACAATGTTCGACCACATATACGTGAGCGCCGGCGTGAGGGGCGTGCAACTGAAAATAAGCCCCGCCGACCTGCTGCGCGCAGCCGCGGCCACGACAGCCGACCTCGTGGACGAAACGGAAGAAACATCCAATCACTAATCATAAACTAAAACGAAAAACTATGTTTGAAGGACAACCCAAAGGATTGTTTGCCCTGGCCCTCTCCAACACCGGCGAGCGCTTCGGCTATTACACCATGCTGGCCATCTTCACGCTCTTCCTGAAAGCCAACTTCGGCTGGACGGAAGGCACGGCCAGCGCCGTCTATGCTGGCTTCCTGGCCTTGGTCTATTTTCTGCCCCTCGTGGGCGGCGCGCTGGCCGACCGCATCGGCTACGGCAAATGCGTGACGACGGGCATCATCGTGATGTTTCTGGGCTACCTCATGCTCTCCATCCCGGCAGGCAACGGCGTGCCCGCCATGGTGCTCATGTTTGCCGCCCTGCTCATGGTGTGCATCGGCACGAGCCTCTTTAAAGGCAATCTGCAAGTGATGGTGGGCAACCTCTACGACGACCCCAAGCTGCAAGGCAAGCGCGACTCGGCTTTCTCCATCTTCTACATGGCCATCAACATCGGCGCCCTCTTCGCACCGACGGCCGCCGTCAAAATCATGGAGTACGCCCAGACCCACTGGGGAGCCTCGCCCGCCGACGCCTACCACTACGCTTTCGCCGTGGCCTGCCTCTCGCTCGTGGTGAGCATCGCCATCTACTACTCCTTCCGCAGCACGTTCAAACACGCCGACTGCAACTCGAAGACCGCAACCGCCGACGTGCCGGGACAGCACACCGAGCCTGAGCTCACGCCCAAGGAGACAAAAGACCGCATCGTGGCGCTGTGCCTCGTGTTCGCCGTGGTCATCTTCTTCTGGATGGCTTTCCATCAGAACGGCTCGACGCTGACGTTCTTCGCCGAGCAGTTCACCGCCCGCCACAGCTCGGGCGTTCAGAGCATGATGTTCAACGTGCTCAACCTGACGCTGGTCATCTTCATCGTCTACGCGCTGTTCTCGCTCTTCCAATCGAAAACGGGAAAAGGGAAGATCATCTCGCTCCTCGTGATCCTGGCAGCCATCGGCGGCCTCATTGCACAATACGAGAACCTGCCCGCCGACGGCATCAGCGTTACTGCCCCCATTTTCCAGCAGTTCAACCCGTTCTTCGTGGTAGCCCTCACGCCTGTGTCGATGGCCATCTTCGGCGCGCTGGCCAAGCGGGGCAAAGAGCCCTCGGCCCCGCGCAAGATCGGCTTGGGCATGCTCGTGGCCGGCTGCGGCTACGTGCTGATGATAGCCGCCTCGATGGGTCTGCTCTCGCCCAACGAACAGAAAGCAGCCATCGAAGCCGGAACAGCCTCTTTCGTTTCGCCCAACTGGCTCGTGTGCACCTATCTCGTGCTGACGTTCGGCGAGCTGCTGCTCTCGCCCATGGGCATTTCGTTCGTATCGAAAGTGGCTCCTCCCAAATACAAAGGCCTGATGATGGGCGGTTGGTTCGTAGCCACGGCCGTGGGCAATCTGCTGGTCTCGATCCCGGGCTTCCTGTGGGGACAGCTGCCCCTTTGGATCGTATGGTCTGTGCTCGTCGCACTATGCCTCATATCGGCCATCTTCATCTTCTCGATCATGAAGCGGCTGGAAAAAGTGTGCTGACCCCTTTTCTCCGCATCAATCACGCCCCGTCACCCGCTGGCGGGGCTATTTTTATATCCAAGCCTGCCACAACCGGACACCCCGTGAGGGAAAAAGGCTTTTTTAACTCGGTAAAACAAATGAAAAAGCGGATAAGAAACTTTTTTTTTCATACCTTTACCGCCGTTTCGGGCCCCGCAACAGACGCTCGGCCGACACAACGAGAGAACAGACATCTTTTTTATCACAAAACCACTATCATGAAAAAACTTCTACCTCTCGGCCTTCTGGCAACAGGCATCGGTTCGCAAGCCCTTGCCCAAGACAGGCCAAACATCATCATGTTCCTTGTCGACGACATGGGTTGGCAAGAGACATCCGTCCCGTTCTATTCGGAGCCCACACCCCTGAACGAGCGCTACCGCACACCCAACATGGAGCGCATGGCACAACTGGGCGTAAAGTTCACCCAAGCATACGCTTGTGCCATATCCTCTCCTTCGCGCGCCAGCCTCATGTCGGGAATGAACGCCGCACGCCACCGTGTGACCAACTGGACGCTGAACTATAACACGAAGACCGACGCCGGCAGCAGCGTCATCGAACTGCCCGACTGGAACTACAACGGCATACAGCCTGCCGCCACCGCCACAGAGCACGACTTGGATAACGGCACGCCTGTGACCTCGCTTCCGCAGATACTGCACAACAATGGCTACTACACCATCCATTGCGGAAAGGCCCACTTCGGTTCTAAAGAAACGTCGGGAGCTGACCCGCTGACCATGGGCTTCGACGTCAACATCGCAGGAAGTGCAGCCGGCGGCCCCGCAGGATACCTGCCACCCTACGGCAACTCCAACTACCCCATCCCGGGACTCGAAGAGTACGAAAGCGAAGGCCTCTTCCTGACCGAAGCGCTCACCCGTGAAGCTATCAAAACGATGGATGAGTTCCTGAACAACAACGAGGAGAACAGACCATTCTACCTCTACATGTCGCACTACGCCATCCACGTTCCGTACACAGACGAAGACACCAGATTTTCGGGAAATTACAAGGGGAAGATAGACCCCATGCTCGGTGTAGAGCTGAACCAAAGCGAAATCAACCATGCAGCCCTCGTCGAAGGCATGGACAAGAGTTTGGGTGATATCATGGACTACTTGGAGAAACATCCTGACGTGGCCAAGAACACCATCCTGCTCTTCATGTCGGACAACGGCGGGCAGAGCCAGGGCGTCCGCCAAGGCCGCGCCAACCACGACCAGAACTACCCGCACCGCGCCGGCAAAGGCTCCTCATATATGGGCGGTGTACACGAACCCATGATGGTCTATTGGCCCGGTGTGACCGACAGCCAGGCAGGCACCGAGAACGCCAACCGGGTGATGATCGAAGACTTCTTCCCCAGCATCCTTGAAATGGCCGGTGTGACCGATTATACGACGCACCAGGTTGTAGACGGAAAGAGTTTCGTCGACCTCATCAAAGACCCCAACATCCAGCGCGACCGCGTCAACATATGGCACTTCCCCAACCTCTGGGGCGAGACGCAAGACCGCAACGAGGGCTACGGCGCCTACTCGGCCATCATGAAGGACAAATACCACCTGATCTATTTCTGGGAAACGCAGGAGCTCCGCCTCTATAACATCGAGGAAGACCCCGGCGAAGAAAACGACCTGGCCTCAACAGAGGAAGAGCTCGTTGAACAGCTGGCACAAGAGCTCACCGACTCTCTGAAAGCCTACGATGCCCAGCGGCCGTCGTACAAGGCAACGGGCCAGGTCATCCCTTGGCCGAACGAAGCAGTCCGCCAGCCTGGGGCAGGCGACGTTGTAACTCCGAGCGACTATATTTTCAAATATAGCGACGAGAATACCAAATATTACTACCGCATCGAAAACAACCGCCCGGAGACTGCCGGCGGCCCATTCTATTGGACGCTGGGAGACCACAATGGATACAAAGCAATCCAGGTGAAGAACTCGTCCGACACGAACAACGGACACGACCTGGCAGACCAGTTGTTCTACTTTGAACCCGGCTCCGACGAGAACCATTTCAAAATGTTCACCGTCGACGGGATGCCTATCGACTATGTAGAGGGAGAAACCCGCGACGACTGGAACAACGGCAACATCACTCCGACCGGAACCTTCAAATACATGCAGTATGACACGGAAAACTCAGGAGAGTTTCAACTTGTATTCTCAGGAGAACAAGGCTACTACCTCATTAAGACGGCCGATGACGTCATGCTGAACGACCGCGGAACCGCTAACGGGGAAGCAGCCAACATGAAATGGGTCATCAATACCTACAACAACCTGCAAATCACCGATCCCGGAAGCCAATACATCTTCCGCCCGGCGGGAGAAGGCTCGATGGCTGATGTCGTCGAGGGACTTTGGGCATCCTACTCCTCCACGGGCAACTACGTCGGGGCCCGCAGCTACGACCAGGCCACTGATGCCTACGAAGCTGCCCAGAACAATCCCAGCCGCGAAGGCCTGTATGCCATGCAGGACGCTTACGAGACGGGAGGTCTCATCGAGTTCGACCCAGCCGAGGTGTACCGCATATACAATCCGCGTGCTGAAGAGTCTATGAGCAGCATTTCCCAAACACTCACGGCAGACGGAAGCATCACAGGCAATGTCATAACGACGGAAGAAGACGGCGACAGCGACTACGGAGCTCTCTGGCGCTTCGAAGGCACGGAAACTGAAGGCTACAAACTGAAAAACCTAAACGCCGACGCCTACTTTGTGGCAGGAGATGATGTTACCACGCTGGGAACCGCCGACGCTGCCTCTGTCATGGAAATCGGCGAAGGCACGGAAGCCACCAACTGGACACTCAACGTGACCAACTCATCGCTGACCAACACTTATCTCAACGGACGCCACTATGACGGACCGAACGGCAACCCCGACAGCCATGAAATCGGGACCTGGAAAAACGGCTCAGCCGATGCAGGCAACTTGTGGATGATGGAGCGCGTGAGAAACGTGACAGCAACCATCGGCGAAGGGGGCTATGCCACCCTCACCCTCCCCGTGTCCGTGAAACTGCCCGAAGGCCTGACGGCTTATGCCGCTACGGGTGAAGAAGAAGGCTCCCTCACTGTAAAAGCAGAAGCAGGCAGCGCTATCCCGGCCAACACTCCCGTACTGCTTGGCGGCGACCCCGGCACCTATACGCTCGCCATCCAAAACGACAACTCCGAAGAACCCCTTGCCACCGGCTTTACGGGCACAACGATGGCCACAAGCCTGGACGCTGACGTAAATGCCTATACGCTCGGCCTCAACGAAAGCGAAACGGAGGCCGTCTTCACCCGCGTTGCAGCCGACGCACGCAGTCTGGCCGCCAACACAGCATACTACGTGGGCCAGGCAGATACGCCCGCCACACTGCTCATCAAAATCGACTCGGGAACGACAGATGGCATCGACTCCATCGAAACCGACGGTAAGAAAGCCTCCAAGATCTACGACCTCTCGGGCCGCCGTGTGCTGAAGCCCTCGAAAGGCGGTGTCTACATCAAGGACGGACAGAAAGTAATCCTCCGATAACATCAACGGGACCAACCCGGACGACGGCTCCGCCTGCGGCGGGGTCGTCTTTTTTTCACACCGTTAGCCGCCACACACAGCAAAAGCATCTGCAACTATTTGCAATAGAGCCTCCTGACGTATGCCATGCCCGAGCCGCGCCTGCCCGACGGACAGGCCGCCCGACAGGACCTGACAGAGGGCTCAACCTAAACCCGGGAAGACAGAGACAATCGCGTCCGGGACCAGCCCGGACGACTGTACACCCCGGCTCATTCGTTGAAAAAACACGCAAGCAGAGCGAGACGGAAAAGCAGACAGCTGCTCCCGCACAAAGGCTGAGGAGCGGCGTATGAAAGGATGGAAAGACATCTTTTTAACACAGAGAATACGATATTTTTCGCCGCACGCTCCACCGCACGCAAATGAACGAAAATCAGAAAATACTGACAATGAGAAACAAACGAAAAAAGCTCTCCCGCAAAACCTGCGGCGGGGGCTTTTTTTGACGCTACATGACACAAATCTGAACCTTTTTCTTTGTCGGAACACCCCATGGATCGAGCGATCCATCCCTTGAAACCTGCAATCCGTCCCATGGATTTTCCGAAACCTCCCACGGAGTCGGCCCGAAATCTCTCCCCGACGCCGCGACAAGCCTGAAAGGTGGACGGAGGCGCGCGTCCGCTTTAACGTTTTGCCATATGGCGCACAAGGCCTGCCGCGCTTTGCCCGACCCACTTCGTCCCGGCCCATCGGGCGGCCGGAAGCGGTCCGCGCACAAACGTCAAACACCGGCCCCCGCGCCCGACTGCTGCGGCCTTCCGTCTGATCATCGCTCCAACACGCGGGCGGCACGGCGGCGATAGTCGTCGGCGCGCTCCTCGGCGTCGCGGGCGCGGCGCTCGTAGCTCTCGCGGCGCTCAATGGCGTCCTCGAAGCGCTCCATGTAGGTCTTGGCGCGGTCGTCGTCGCCACGGCGCAGCCAGTAGGCCGCCTCGCGGCGGGCCGAGGCAGCCCGCTTTTCGTAATATTCCGCCTCGCGAAGGTAGGAGGCGGCTCGTTTTTCATAATACTCCGCCTCGCGCAGGTAGCTGCGGGCGCGGCGCAGGTCGTAGTCGTCCTGCGCATGCAGCGGCACGGCCGCCACCGACAGCAGCAGCGACAAGAGCAGCCCCACGAGGGGCACACAACGGGGAAAACATGCTTTCATAGGCCTGAACGACGCGTGGCGCCGATGGGTTAGTGCCGTAAAAATACGCATTAAGCGCCGCCGGCTGCCACTGTCGGCGTTAAAAAAGCAAAACTTACTTATCGCGGCCTCCACAGCCCCCACAGAGGGGCCCGGAGGCCGCCCCGCGGCGTGTGCCGCCCACGTGCAGCTGCCCACCCAAAAAAAGAGAAAACGGCGAGGCGCTACGAAATATTATTGTTATTTTTGCAAAATAGTATAGAAGGGCCAAGTTATGAACGACGAACTCAGAGTCATCATCAGCGGCGGCGGCACGGGCGGCCACATATTCCCGGCCGTGTCGATTGCCAACGCCATCCGCGAAAAACGCCCCGACGCCCGCATCCTCTTCGTGGGAGCCGAGGGGCGCATGGAGATGCAGCGCGTGCCCGAGGCGGGCTACGAAATAAAGGGACTGCCCGTGCAGGGCTTCGACCGCAAGCACTTGTGGAAAAACATCGGCGTGGCGCTCAAAGCGCTGCGCTGCCGCCGCATGGCGCGGAGCATCATCGGCGAGTTTCGCCCGATGGTGGCCGTCGGCGTGGGCGGATATGCCAGCGGCCCCACCCTGGCCGCCGCGGCTGCCATGGGCGTGCCCACGCTCATCCAGGAGCAAAACTCGTATGCCGGCGTCACCAACAAGCTGCTGGCGCGGCGCGCACGGCGCATCTGCGTGGCCTACGAGGGCATGGAGCGCTTCTTCCCGGCCGACCGCATCGTCATGACGGGCAACCCCGTGCGCCAAAACCTGCTGGCCCCCGGCACGGGCAAGGACGAGGCTGCCGCAAGCTTCGGCCTCGTGCCCGGCAAGCGCACCATCCTCGTCATTGGCGGCTCGCTGGGAGCCCGCTCGCTCAACGAGAGCATCCTGGGCAATCTGCAACTCGTCAAGCAGCAGAAGGACGTGCAGTTCATCTGGCAGACCGGGAAATTCTACAGCAAGGAAATAGCCGACGAACTGCAACGCCGCGGCCGCCCCGACAACCTCTACGTGGCCGACTTCATCGCCGACATGCGCACGGCTTATGCCGCGGCCGACCTCGTCATTTCGCGCGCCGGCGCCGGCAGCATCTCGGAGCTCTGCCTGCTGGGCAAGCCTTCCATCCTCGTGCCATCGCCCAACGTGGCCGAAGACCACCAGACGAAAAACGCCCTGGCCCTCGTGCAGAAGGACGCAGCCATCTTCGTGGCCGACGCCGACGCGCGCCGCACCCTCCTGCCCCAGGCCATCAACCTCGCAACCGAGCCCGAACGCCTGCACCGGCTGGCTGCCAACATCCGACGGCTGGCACGGCCCAACGCCGCAGCCGACATTGCCGACGAAGTTATCCGCCTGGCCACGCAGGCAAAGGCGTGACGCCACACGGCGCCACGCCCCATAACCCATCCATCCAAACAACATGAAAGCAGAAGACATCCATTCAGCATATTTCGTCGGTGCCGGCGGCATCGGCATGAGCGCGATCGAACGCTACTTCCTGTCGAAAGGCATCGCCGTGGGCGGCTACGACCGCACCCCGAGCGAACTGACGGAAAAGCTCCGCCAGGAGGGGGCCGACATCCATTATGAAGACAACACGGGCCTCATCCCCGCCGCCTGCCTCGACGCTGCCCACACGCTCGTGGTCTATACGCCCGCCATCCCCGCCGACCATACGGAACTCACCTACTTCCGCGAGCACGGCTTCACGGTGCAGAAGCGCGCCGAGGTGCTCGGCACGCTCACCCGCGCAGCCAAAGGGCTCTGCGTGGCCGGCACGCACGGCAAGACCACCACGTCGGCCATGACGGCCCACATCCTGCACCAAAGCCCCGTGGGCTGCAACGCCTTCCTGGGCGGCATCACGAAAAACTACGGCACCAACTATCTGCTCTCGGCCACGAGCCCCTACGTCGTCATAGAGGCTGACGAGTTTGACCGCTCGTTCCACCACCTGCGGCCCTACGCCTCGGTCATCACCGCCACCGACCCCGACCACCTCGACATCTACGGCACCGAGGAGGCCTATCTCGACAGCTTCCGCCATTACAGCAGTCTCATACAGCCGGGCGGCGCCCTCGTGATACACCGCAACCTGAAAATGCACGAAGACCTTCAGCCCGGCGTGCGCCGCTACGATTACAGCCGCGACGAGGGCGACTTCCACGCCGAGAACCTCTGCATCGGCCATGGGCGCATCACGTTCGACCTGGCCTCGCCCCTGGGCAACATCGAGGGCATCGAGCTGGGCGTGCCCGTGAGCATCAACGTGGAGAACGGCATCGCCGCCATGGCCCTGGCCCAGCTGGCAGGCGTCGGCCCCGACGACATACGCGCCGCCATGAAGAGCTATGCCGGCGTGGATCGCCGCTTCGACTTCCGCATCAAGAACGAGCGCCACGTCCTGCTGAGCGACTACGCCCACCACCCCGCCGAGCTGCGCCAGAGCATCCTCTCGGTGCGCGAGGTCTTTGGCGGACGCAAACTCACGGGCATCTTCCAGCCCCACCTCTACACGCGCACGCGCGATTTCTATAAGGAGTTTGCCGAGAGCCTCTCGCTGCTCGACGAGGTCATCCTGCTCGACATCTACCCCGCCCGCGAGCTACCCATCGAGGGCGTCACAAGCCGCCTCATCTACGACCTGCTGCGTCCCGGCATCGAAAAACGACTCTGCCACAAAGAGGAGCTGCCCGGGATAGTGGGCCGCGAAGACTTCGACGTGCTGATGGTGCTGGGGGCCGGCGACGTCGACAACTACATGGACGAGCTGGCAGCCATCATCGACAGCAAAAACTGACGCACACCGCAGCTCATGAAAACGCTTCTCAAACTGCTCCTGCTCCTGGCCATCGTGGTTTATCTGGTCTTTGCCTTCACGCGCTTTGCCCGAAGCAAAGACACGACGCGCTGCACGCAGGTGGCCATGGTGGTCACCGACAGCGCCCACGCAGGCTTCATCACCAAGGCCGAGGTGGAGCGCATCCTGAAGGAAAAGCAGCTCTACCCCCTGGGACAGCTGCTCGACTCGGTGAGCAGCAAGCGCATTGAGGACACGCTGAAGAAAAATCCCTTCATCAGCAACGCCGTGTGCTACAAGACGCCGGGCGGACGCATCAACGTGGTTGTCACGCAACGCCTGCCCCTGCTGCGCGTCATGGCCGCCGACGGCAGCAGCTACTACCTGGACGAACAGGGCAACGCCATGCGCCCCATGCACTACGTGGCCGACCTGCCCGTCGTGACGGGTCGCACCGACCGCGCCTACGTGCAGCGCCACCTCCTGCCCCTGGGCAAGGCCCTGCGGAGCGACCCCTTCTGGGACGGACTGGTGGAACAGATCAACGTCAGCCCCGAAGGCGAGGTGGAGCTCGTGCCCCGCGTCGGCGCACAGCTCGTTTGTCTGGGTCTGCCCACGAGCTTCGACCGCAAGCTCTCCAATCTGAAACACTTCTACGCCAAAGTGATGCCGGCCGTGGGGTGGAACAAATATTCCAACATCAATTTGGAATTTGAGAACCAAATCATTTGCACAAAAACAAAATAAAAATACGATATGGCAGCAGAAGACAAATTCATCGTGGCGTTGGAGATAGGCTCCTCCAAAGTGACAGGCGTGGCGGGACGCAAGGAACCCGACGGCGCTATACGGGTGCTGGCCTATGCACAGGAGCCCTCGGCGGCATTCATCCGTAAGGGCAGCATCTTCAACCCCGACAAAATGGCCCAGTGCATAAAGAGCATCAAAAAGAAGCTGGAAGACAAGCTACAGAAGACCATCAGCCAGGTCTACGTGGGCATCGAAGGCATGGGCATGCACACCGTGGCCAACTCCATCTCGAAAAACTTCAACGAGAAGCGCATCGTCGACAACGAGACGGTCGACGAAATACTCGACGCCAACCGCCGTGCCACCACGCCGGGACGCGAAATCCTCGACGTCATCCCGCAGGAATACCGCCTCGGCACGCAGTCGCAGCTCGACCCCATCGGCTTCTACACCGACCACATCGAAGGACGCTTCCTCAACGTGGTGGCCTCCACAAGCATCTGCGACTGCGTGCGCACCAGCTTCGAAAAGGCAGGCGTCCACACCGTTGAAACGCTCATCACGCCGCTGCGCCTGGCAGGCATCGTGCTCACCGAGGCCGAGAAGAGCTCGGGCTGCGTTTTCGTGGACATGGGCTTCGGCACCACCTCGGTGGCCATCTACAAGGGCGGCATCCTGCGCCACCTGGCCGTCATCCCGCTGGGCGGAGAAAACATCACGCACGACATCACCTCGCTCCAAATCGACGACGACGAAGCCGAAGAGCTCAAGCTGGCCCACGGTGCCGCCGTCTACGACGAAAAAGACAACGAACACCCCGACCTGCAGCTCCACGACGGCCGCAACGTCAAGTTCGACGAGTTCAGCAGCATCGTCGAGGCCCGCGTCGAAGAGATTGTGCGCAACATCGACAACCAGATAAAGCTCTCGGGCTACGAGCGCAACCAGCTCTACGGCGGCATCGTCCTGACGGGCGGCGCCTCGCTCCTGCGCAGCACCGAACGCGCCATATCGCGCTTCACGGGCTTCGAGAAGATGCGCTTCGTCAAGGCCATCCGCCTGCCCATGCGCGCCACGCCGTCCGACTTCAACAAGAACGGCGCCTACAACGCGGCTATCGCCCTCATCGACGGTGCCACCGAAAACTGCTGCGGAGGCGACCCCGCCATGCAGGGCAACATGTTTCCCACCGACGAAGAGCTGAAACAGAAAGCCGAGGAGGAAAAACGACGCAAGGAGGAAGAGGAGCAGAAAAAACGCGAGGCCGACGCCGAAGCCGCACGCATCGCCGAGGAAAAAGCCCGCGAGGAGGAAGAACGCCGCCACCTGGAAGAGCGCAAAAACCAGAAGCTCGAAAAACGCCGTCAGTGGTGGCAGCGCGTCAAAAGCACGCTTACGGGCATCGTCAGCGACGATGACGAAACGGCTATGCTCTCGGGAAAAAACGACAAGAAAAACTGAACCGCGCACTGCGGCTTAACACATACACACCGAAGAAATGTCTGAAAACAACCAAGACCTGGTAGTCGACATGGGCATCCCCACGACGACACCCTCCATTATAAAAGTCATCGGCGTGGGCGGTGGCGGCGGCAACGCCGTGAACCACATGTACCGCGAAGGCATCCACGACGTCAACTTCGTGCTTTGCAACACCGACAGCAAGGCGCTGAGCGACTCGCCCGTCCCCTTCCGCCTCCAACTGGGCAAAGAGGGCCTCGGCGCCGGCAACCGCCCCGCCCGGGCCCGCGAGGCAGCCGAGGAAAGCATCGGCGACATACGCAGCATGCTCAACGACGGCACGAAGATGGTGTTCATCACCGCAGGCATGGGCGGCGGAACGGGCACAGGCGCCGCCCCCGTCATTGCCCGCGAGGCCAAGGAAATGGGCATCCTCACCGTGGGCATTGTCACCATTCCCTTCCTCTTCGAAGGCAATAAAAAAATAGACCAGGCCCTCGACGGCGTCGAGGAAATATCGAAACACGTCGATGCACTGCTTGTCATCAACAATGAGCGCCTGCGCGAAATCTACCCCGACCTTAACGTGCTCAGCGCCTTCGAGAAGGCCGACGACACCCTCTCGGTGGCCGCGCGCAGCATCGCCGAAATCATCACCATGCACGGCATCATCAACCTCGACTTCAACGACGTCTGCACCGTGCTCAAAGACGGCGGCGTAGCCATCATGTCGACTGGCTACGGCGAGGGCGACAACCGCGTGACCAACGCCATCAACGACGCCCTCCACTCGCCCCTGCTCAACAACAACGACATCTTCAACTCGAAGAAGGTGCTCCTCTCCATCTCCTTCTGCGCCGAAAAGGAAGGCGACACGCTCATGATGGAAGAGATGAACGAGGTGCACGACTTCATGTCGAAGTTCCGCCCCGACGTCGAAACGAAATGGGGACTCTCCACCGATCCCTCGCTCGACAAGAAGGTAAAAATCACCATCCTGGCCACGGGCTTCGGCATCACCAACATCCCGGGCATCAAAGACAAACACGACGCCGAGAAAGAAGCCATCGAAAGCGCCGAGGCCGAGCGCCAGGAAGAAAACGAAGAGCGCCGCAACCAATACTACGGCGGCGACGAAAAGAAAGCGGGCGTCAAGAAGCGCTACAAGGTGTTCCTCTTCGGCCCCGACGACCTCGACAACGACGAAGTAATCTCCCTGGTAGAGCAGTCGGCCACCAACAAACGCAGCAAAGAGACGCTCAACGACATCAAGCAGAAGGCCGAGGGCGTGAGCAGCGACGGACAGCCGCTTGAAATACAGCCCGGCCTCATTTCCTTCAACTGACATTCACCCAACCCTCATCCGCCATGCCCACACCCGCCACTCCGCAGGCCGAGCCCCTGCTCGTCGACCTCTCCGCCACGCTCAACGCCCCCGCCATCATCAAGGTCATCGGCGTGGGCGGCGGCGGCGACAACGCCGTGGGCCACATGTACCGCCAGGGCCTCCACGACGTCCATTTCCTCGTGAGCAACACCGACCGGAAGGCGCTCGACGACTCGCCCGTGCCCACCCGTCTCCAACTGGGCTCGGGCCTGGGTGCCGGGGGCAACCCCGAAAAGGGAAGGGCCTACGCCCTTGAAAGCCTCGACGCCATACGCGAGGCGCTCGACGAGCGCACAAAGATGATATTCATCACCGCTGGCATGGGCGGTGGCACGGGCACGGGCGCCTGCCCCGTCATAGCCCACGAAGCACGCGCCAAGGGCATCCTCACCGTGGGCATCGTCACCATCCCCTTCCTCTTCGAAGGCCGCGTGCGCATCGACAAGGCTCTCGATGGCGTCGAGGCCCTGGCCGCCGAGGTCGACGCCCTGCTCGTCATCAACAACGAGCGCCTGCGCCACGTCTACCACGACCTATCGCTCACCGATGCCTTCGCCCGCGCCGACGACACGCTCTCAGTGGCCGTGCGAAGCATCGTAGACATCATTACGATGCACGGACGCATGAACCTCGATTTCCGCGACGTCGAGACCACGCTGCGCGACAGCGGCGTGGCCATCATCTCCTCGGCCACAGCCGAAGGCACGGGCCGCATGATGCGCGCCATCCGCGAGGCGCTCAACTCGCCCCTGCTCAACGACAACGACGTCTACCACTCGAAGCACCTGCTCCTCTCCGTCTGGCACAGCGGCCAGGAGGGCAGCCAGATCATGATGGAGGAGCTCGACGAAATCGACGAGTTCATGAGCCACTTCAACCGCGACGTCGAAACGAAATATGGCATCGCCACCGACCCCTCGCTGGGCAATAGCATCAAGGTGACCATCCTGGCCTCGGGCTTCCACGTCAAGGGGCGCGAGCAAAGCCCCGACGAGCTCATACCCCCCGTCGACCCCGACCGCGAACAGCGCATGGAAGACATCTACGGCAAGGACCTCGGGCAGCGCCGCCGCCACTACAACGTATGCCTCATCGACCTCGACAACCTCGACAACGACAGCTTCGTCAGCCGCATCGCAAACACGCCCACCGCGCGGCGACGCATCGCCGACCTGCGCAGCCTCGAACAGATGATGCACGCCACGCCCGCCAACAGCGCCGATACCCCGCACACCATCACCTTCGACATCACGCAAAACGACTCTGAATAAAAAACCAACCCTATGGATCTTTTCGAAACCGTCAGCAAAGACATCATCGCAGCCATGAAGGCCAAGGACAAAGTACGCCTGGAAGCGCTGCGCAACATCAAAAAATACTTCATCGAGGCCAAGACGGCCCCCGGAGCCGCCGACACCCTCGCCGACGCCGACGCCCTGAAAATACTGGCCAAGATGGCCAAGCAGGGACGCGACACCGCCGCCCTCTACACCGCCCAGAACCGCCCCGACCTGGCCGAGGAAGAACTGGCCCAGGTGGCCGTCGTCGAGGCCTACCTGCCCCAGCCCCTCACGCCCGAGGAGCTCGAAGCCGCCGTGCGCGACATCATAGCCGAAACGGGCGCCACGGGCATGAAGGACATGGGCCGCGTCATGGGCACCGCCTCGAAACGTCTGGCCGGCCGCGCCGACGGCAAAGCCCTGAGCGAAGCCGTCAAGCGCCTCCTGGCCTGACGCGCCCCTCCCGCGCCCACCAAAAAAGGCTCGCTGAAAATGCGTGGAACACGCTTCCGCACGTTTTCAGCGAGCCTTTTTATCGTGCCTTGGCTTCTATCAGCTGCCAGATGTCCTCACAAATCAACTGATCCAAGCGTTTGATTTCTCTTTTCAGGAATGGGTCGGTCTGCATGACCGGTCGCAAGTCGCAATAGTAGACACCATCCAACGGCGTCATCGCAAGGCTATATGCTTTGAAGTGGCCTTGCATAAAAGTCTGGCTCACGCCAAAGCCCCGCCGCTCGTCCTTCGTTTTTTCCGCTGGACGTCATTCAGGAAAACAGCAAAATGAGGAATGTCGACCCGCCTTATTCTGTTGTAAAACAGCTTATCCATAAACACTTTGTCGATACGATCCTTGCTCGACGTCTTTACGGAGCCGACCAATCTCAGTTCGCCCCGCACCTTAAAGGCCAAATCGTGCTGATACGTCAACGTCGCGCCGGGGATATCTCTCACCCTTTCAACTACGCTCCCCACGTCAAACTTCAAAGCACGAAACACCAGCAACATCAGCCGCTCGAAAAGATCGCCGTTCACCTTCCGTGCCGCGTTGGCCGCGCCCGCCGGCAACGCATCGAGCGCACATCCCACCGACTGCTGCAACGTATACACTATTTTATTCAGCAAAACTCGGTCGTCGGCCGCAAGTTCAGCAATGCCTCTCCCACGGGCCAGAAAAGCCGTCAGCTCCGTCAGCTTTTCTCCCTGCGTCATAAACAGGTCGGCATTGATGGGCCGCGTGATATGATAGCCCGCGTCTTCCTTGTATTGGATAAACTTGTAGCAATGCTCGTTGACCGACGTGATTACCGCCGATACATTGACCGGTTCCACCACGAAGTCAATAAATCTTCGGGCGAAGTCGATGTAAGCATTCAGGTCGGTAAAACGCTTTTTGTCCCTCGCCATTTCATACAAATCTGCTATTCTCGTCATAATCGCTCACATTTGTTAGCCTCAGTGCGCTGCTGTTCGGATGCCCTCCCGGCGTTTCGTGTTTTCGCGGTCGAGACATACCCAGTAATCGGCCGACTTGTGCGTCACCCGTTCCAGGCGGTTCACGGCCCATTGCAGATACTCCTTGCAGATGTCGCAGGCTATAAACTTGCGGTTCAGCTCCTCGCAGCAGACGGCCGTCGTCCCCGACCCGCAAAACGGGTCGAAAACAAGATCTCCCTCGTTCGACGATGCCAGTATATACTTTCTCACCAGTTCCTCGGGCTTCTGCGTCGGGTGGTCGGTCTTTTCGTTCATGCCGTTGCACGTTGTCGGCAGGTCTATCACGTCCCGCGGCTTTGCCCCCTTGGGGTTGGGCTGCCACGCACGCCCCTGCCTCCCCTCGCGGGCATACTGGCTGGTCTCTCCCTGCGTCCTTTGCGGATACTTCATGGTATGCGCGTTGTAGGGCACGCGCACATCGTCGACGTTGAACGTAAAACGTTTTCCTTTTCTAAAGCAAAGAATGGCTTCGTGGCTTCGTCCCCAGTCGTTCGACAGGTTCGCCTTGTTCCTGTACGACCATATCGTCCATTTGCACGAGGCGAAATATTTCATGGCTGGCGCCTGACACAAAGCAATGATCTCTGAAAAGCCGCAGACATACATGGTTCCGTCGGGTTTCAGTATTCTCGACGCGGCTCTCACCCATCGTTCCGTCCATTCGATATACTCTTCCATGCTCGACCAGCAATCCCAGTCCCTGCTTTTCCCTATATTATAAGGAGGGTCCGCGAAAATCATATCCACCGACCCCTCTTCGAGCGACTGCATCACATCCATGCAGTCGCCCAGCAAAAGGCGGCCCGCGTCGTTCTCATAAAACAGGCCCTCGCTGACGTTCGGATAGAGCCGCCCCGCATATTCCTCTACGAAAAGCTCGCGGCTCTCTTTCATGTTCCTCTTTATCGGCATATCCCTGCTATAAATAAAAATCGGCTGGCCGACGGAGCAATCGTGCCGGCGCTTCTGCTGAAAATTGGTCGGCACCGTTCTCCGCCGTTATCGCTGCGAAGATATCATTTTTTTGGCGAAAACGGATATACCTCCCTGCAAACGGCCCTGATATGCCGTAAAATGGCTATATTCGCGGGGCAATACAGATTTTCAGCACGAGAAACACTATGGGACTCATCAACACCCTCTTCGGGAATGCCTCCGAAATGCAGCCCGAAGCCTTACAGCAAGAGTTCGGCCCGTTGCTCTGCGCCGACGAACGCATCGAAAAGGCCTACAAGCTCCTGCGCGACAAGTGGATATTCACCAACAAGCGCCTCATCATCCAGGACGTGCAGGGCGTCACGGGCAAGAAGCGCGAATACATGTCGGTGCCCTACCGCTCCGTCGAGCGCTTCTCGGTCGAAACGGCCGGCACGTTCGACATGGACTGCGACATGAAGCTCTGGATACGCGGCTGCGCCGAACCGCTGGCGCAAAAGCTCGGCCGCGACGTCAACATCAGCGAGATACAGCAGGTGCTGGCGCGCTACGTGCTCTGACGCCCGCGCCCCTGCGCCCCCTGCGGCAGCCGGCCCGCCCCCGGCGGCCCTGCCCGGCGGGCCCCTCGCCCCGGCGCCGCGCCACGTCGCCGGGGCGTCGCTTTATGCCCGCACTGCCCGCGGCAATGCCTCAGCGCGCCGCCGGCACAACCATCCCACACCCGTAAACCACAACAACCGCCCACATGAAACGTTACCTCCTCATGGCCCTGGCCCTCTGCCTCACGCTCACGGCCACCGCCCAGCGCGACGACGACATCGACATCGCCCAGCTGCGCAAACTGCAAATGGCCGAAATGGCCATCGCCACCCTCTACGTCGACACCGTCGACCAGACGAAGCTCGTCGAGAGCGCCATCCGCGGCATGCTCAAGAACCTCGACCCCCACTCGGCCTACAGCACGCCCGAAGAGACGCGCGAGCTCAACGAGCCCCTCGAAGGCAACTTCGACGGCATCGGCATCTCCTTCAACATGCTCGACGACACGGTCGTCGTCATCCAGCCCGTGGCCAAGGGGCCCAGCGAGCGCGTGGGCATCCGCGCCGGCGACCGCATCGTGAGCGTCGACGGCCTGCCCATCGCCGGCGTCAAGATGAGCCGCGACAGCATCATGAAGAAGCTGCGCGGCCCCCGCGGCACGCGCGTTGAGCTCGGCGTCGTGCGCCACGGCGTCGAGGGCAGCTTGCGCTTCACCGTCGTGCGCGACAAGATACCCATGAACACGCTCGACGCCTCCTACATGATAACCCCCACCGTGGGCTACGTCCACCTCGACCGCTTCGGCGCCACCACGGCCGACGAGCTCCGCCGCGAGCTCAAGACGCTGCGCAAGGCCGGCATGCGCGACCTCATCCTCGACCTCGAGCTCAACGGCGGAGGCTATCTGGGCGCCGCCGTCGACGTGGCCGGCGAGTTTCTCAACCGCGGCGACCTCATCGTCTACACCATGGACCGCAACGGCCGCCAGCAGACCTACAAGGCCAAGGGCGGCGGCACCTTTGGCAAGGGCCGCGTCGTCGTGCTCGTCGACGAGTTTACCGCCTCGGCCGCCGAAATCGTCAGCGGCGCCATCCAAGACCACGACCGCGGCATCATCGTGGGCCGACGCACCTTTGGCAAGGGCCTCGTGCAGCGCCCCCTGCCCCTGCCCGACGGCTCGATGATACGCCTCACCGTGTCGCACTACTACACCCCCTCGGGCCGCTGCATTCAGAAGCCCTACGTCAAGGGCGACCGCACCGACTACGACCAGGACATGAACAACCGCTACAACCACGGCGAGCTCACCTCGATCGACAGCGTGCGGCTCGACTCGTCCAAGGTCTACAAGACGCTCGTCAAGGGACGCACCGTCTACGGCGGCGGAGGCATCATGCCCGACATCTTCGTTCCCCTCGACACCACGCGCTACACCGCCTACTTCACCGCCCTGCGCCGCCTCAACACGATGAACAACGCCGTGCTGCAATACGTCGACGGCCGCCGCGACGAGCTCAAGCGCACCTACCGCAAGTTCTCGCGCTTCGTCGAGAGCTACGAAGTGCCCCAGTCGCTCGTCGACAAGGTCATCGCCGAGGCCCGCGAAAAGAAAGTAGTGCCCAAAGACTCCGCCGAGCTCGCCGCCACCCTGCCCGACCTGCGCTTCACGCTCAAAGCCCTCGTGGCCTACGACGTGTGGGACCGCTCCGAATATTTCCAAATCATCAACACCCGCAGCGACATCGTGGCCGCGGCCCTGCGCGAGCTCGAAAAATAGCCGCCCCGCCACCCGCCGCCGCACCCCGCGCCGAAGCACCAATTTTCCAAAAAATTGCGACATGCCTCCGCGCTCCTTCCAGCGTTCGAAGAGGGGCATACGGGGCATCCATCCCACCCCTCCGCCACAACATCCCATGGATCGGCCGATCCATGGGATGCTTTTTTCGTTCCATGGGCACTCTCCAGGGCAAACATCCCACCGATTTTGTGCCATATAGTGGCGAAAAACGCCCAATCGCGCACCTCGCGCACGCCCCTCCGAAGCTAACCGCCTCATACCCTGACGTTTCCCATTTTCGCGCCAAACGGAGCCGCGAAACATCTCTCTCCAAACAGCCAACTCCTGAGCCCTTCACAGTCCGGTTACGGGGGAAAATCACCCCTGTGCAAGCATGGCCGCACGAGGGCGCGGCACATAGCAGCGAGGCTGGATGTCCGCTGCGTAGAGACGCGATTCATCGCGCCTCTAGGTGGCGGACATCCCATGCGGATGGAGACAGCCAGCACTCCGCGAGGCATGCGGCCGCAAAGCGGTCGAACTACTCTATAACCGCGTGTAAGCGAAGCGCGCCCGCGGACAGGGCTCCCCTCTCCACTTCGGCCCCAAGGGGGTCGGTTACGGGGGAAAATCGCCCCTGCGCAAGCATGGCCGCACGAGGGCGCGGCACATAGCAGCGAGGCTGGATGTCCGCTGCGTAGAGACGCGATTCATCGCGCCTCCAGGTGGCGGACATCCCATGCGGATGGAGACAGCCAGCACTCCGCGAGGCAAGCGGCCGCAAAGCGGTCGAACTACTCTATAACCGCGGGTAAGCGAAGCGCGCCCGCGGACAGGGCTCCCCTCTCCACTTCGGCCCCAAGGGGGTCGAACGCCCGCGAGGCACGACGCATGGCGTTTGCGAGACATGGGGTGTGCGTGATGTTTTCTCGCGGCGGTTGGCCCCCCTTGGGGCCAACATATATATGCGTCGACTTTCCGCGGGCGCGCTGCGCTTACCCGCGGTTATAGAATAGTTCGCCCCCCTTGGGGGCGCTGGCCTCGCTGCATGCCCCCTACCCCCACACCTTATATATATACGCGCGCGAAAAACGCCCCCCGCCAACCGCGGGCGCGCTGCGCTTACCCGCGGTTATAGAATAGTTCGCCCCCCTTGGGGGCGCTGGCCTCGCTGCATGCCCCCTACCCCCACACCTTATATATATACGCGCGCGAAAAACGCCCCCGCCAACCACGGGCGCAAGAAAATTGTCAATTATCAATTGTCAATTATCAATTGCATTGCTACTTTTGCACCCGTCAAGCAAAGTTTACAGCCTATGACCATTCTGACTTTCACCATCATCCTGCTCATCGGGGCCTATTGCGCCGGGCTGCTGGGCTCGCTCACGGGCCTGGGCGGCGGCGTGGTGGTCATCCCCCTGCTGACGCTCGCTTTCGGCGTCGATTTCCACTACGCCATCGGCGCGGCCCTCGTGGCTTCCATCTCCACTTCGTCGGGCTCGGGCAGTGCCTACGTCAAAGAGGGCGTGACGAACATCCGCCTGGGCATGTTTCTCGAAATAGCCACCACCATCGGCGCCGTGGGAGGCGCCGTCGCCGCCCTCTGGCTGCAAACGAACACGATTGCCGTCATCTACGGCCTCGTGCTCGTGCTCACCGTCGTCATGCAGCTGCGCCGCAAGAGCGACCACGACGGCGTCGTGGGCTCGCCCGCCGCGCGCCGCCTGCGCCTCTACGGCACCTATCCCCTCAAAACGGGCGGCACCAAGAGCTACCAGCTCCGCAACGTGGGCGGGGGCTTTGCCACCATGCTGGGGGCAGGCGTGCTCTCGGGCATACTGGGCATAGGCAGCGGCGTGCTCAAGGTCATCGCCATGGACGGCATCATGAAAGTGCCCTTCAAGGTGAGCACGACGACGAGCAACTTCATGATAGGCGTCACGGCGTGCGCCTCGGCCGTCGTCTACATCCAGCGCGGCTACATCGAGCCGGGCATCGCCTTCCCCGTCATGGTGGGCGTGCTGGGCGGCGCCCTCACGGGAGCCCGCTTGTTGAAGCGCATGGAGGTCAAGGTGCTGCGCTGGATGTTTTGCGGCGCCATCCTGCTCGTGGCCATGAACATGATATACAACGGGCTCACGGGCAAGTTCTGACCCATGGCCCCCAAGACGCTTTTCCCCATGAAACGCAAACACGACATACAAAAGCTCATCGGCAACACGCTGCGCCGCGGCGTCACGCTGGCCTGCATGCTGGCCCTCGTGGGCGGCGTGCTCTATCTCGTGCGCCACGGCGCCGAGCCCATGCCCGACTATTCGACGTTTCGCGGCGCCGACCCGGCCTATACCACGCTGGGCGGCATCCTGGGCGGCCTGCCGCGCTTCGAGGCCCGCGAGTGGATACAGCTCGGCGTCATCGCCCTCATCCTCACGCCCATCCTGCGCGTGGCCCTCTCGCTCGTCGACTTCATCGAGGAGCGCGACTGGCTCTTCGCCGCCATCACCGCCACCGTGCTGGCCGTCATCGTCACCAGTTCGCTCGCCACGCCGCTCTGAGCCGGGCGCGGCTCAGAGCTCCATGCGCAGGGGCGCCAGGCGGTCCACGGCCTCGCGCCGCCGGTGGTCGGAAAGATGCACGTAGCGCTCGGTGTGGCGCGTCGACGAGTGGCCCGCCAGCGAGGCCGCCACGCTCAGATGCGTGCCCTGCGCAATGAGGTTCGATATGAACGTATGCCGCGCGCAATGGAACGTCAGGTGCTTGCCGATGCCCGCCGCGCGGGCCCACTGCGCCAAAGCCCGCGACGCATAGCCGTACGACGGCAGGTCAAACACCGTGCCCCCCTCCCTCGGCACGGCCGCCAGCAGCCGGCGGGCGTTGGCGTTGAGCCCCACACGCAGCAGGGCGCGCCGCGAGTGGCCCTCGACCTTGCGCTGCACCACCGTCATCTCGCCCCGCTCGGCGTCGATGTCGGAGGTGCGCAGCCGCCGCACGTCACACCAGCGCAGCCCCGTGTTGCAGGCAAAGAGAAAGGCCCGCTTCACCTCGGGCACCGCGCAGGGCGCCGCCGCCAGGCGGTTCAGTTCGCCAAAGGCCAGCACGGCTTTCGACAGCCCCTCGTCGGCCACCACGCGTATTCCCTCCGAAGGGTCGGCCGCCAGCAGTCCGCGCCGGCGGCTCTGTGCCAGGAAGCGGCGGAACTTCTTGAAATAGCCCGCGGGCGACGAGCCGTGCAGCCGCTCTTGCAGGTAAGCCAGGAAGCGCACGCAAAACGCCGTGTCCACCTCGTGCAGGTAGATGTCGGCCGACGGCAGGAAGCGCACCAGGTGGCGCCCCACGGCCCTCACCACCGCCACGTCCGTCCCGGCATACGTCCGCTCGAAGCGCGCATACGCCTCGACCAGCAGCACCACGCGGCGTTCCAGCGGCGGCAGTTCCCACACCGAAGCGATGTTCGACAGCTCATACCGCGCCCTAATCATCGTGGCCTGGCGCAGTTTCCTTCGGTTAATCTCGCGCGTAGCCGCGTCCACGGGCCGTTCCAGCACGATGCCCATCGCCTTGCGGCGCCGCTCGCCGCGCTCGGCAAAGTTCAGATAGAGCGAGCGGCGCCCCCCTTTCAGTTTTCGGCTGCAAATCGTAATCTTCATAAGCAATCCAACGTTTTTTATTTTCAGTGCAAGCCGTAAAGATATAAAATTCCTTTGCCCGCACGCGCCGTCGGCCGCGGGGAAAACGCCCCTGCCGCCGTCCCGCGGCGAAAGAGACGCGATGAACCGCGTCTCTACGTGGCGGACAACCCATGCCCCTCGTTGTCACTTCTTTTTAACGGGATTATCACGTCCCCTTTACGCCGCGGAATGAATAAAGTCCGTATTTTTGCACCGCGAGATGAAACCCCTGTGCCCGTGCGCCCCGCGTGCGGGCCCCAAACAGCGAAACAACATTGTACATAACAAACCAATCAACACAAACAAACATGAAAAAATTTACTTTCTTGAAGTTGTTCTTCACGGCGCTCTTTGCTGTCGTGTTTGCAACAATGAATGCAGATGAATCTTCCACATTTACAGACAAAAACTTGGCCGTAGGTGAGGGAGAATTAGGTTGGACTTCTACCAAAGAGGCTTCTAAGTTTGAAAATTCTAGTTACAAACGTGGAGTTCAGTACAGTAAACAAGGTGATTTCACTCTTACCAGTAACAAACCACTTACGCAAGTTACGTCTGTCACCGTCGTTGCATCAACAAATAGCAACGGGAACTCACTGAGCGTTAGTGTCGGTAATGAAGCATTTGAAAATAGTAAAGATATTGTCTCTGGAACAGCTAACGCAAACAAGGAATACACTTTTACAGGAAATGCAACTGATGGAACCGTCGAAATTTCTATCAAACACTCAAAAAGTTCTGTTTGGATTAAAGAGATTCGCATAACTTGTGCAGGTGGTTCTACTATAATTGTTACCCCCCCAACTTTTTCTCTTGAAGAAGGAACTTATAGAGGTGCTCAAATTCTTGAACTGACCTCTGAAAATAATGATGCCATTTACTACTCGTTGAATGGGGGTGACGCAACAAAATATGAGCAACCAATCAACATCAACGAAACGACTACGGTAAGCGCATATACCGAAGATGAAAATGGCAACAAGAGCAAAGAAATCAGCAAGAGCTATCAAATTCTTCCTCCCTTGCCAGATAATGTCATTTTCTACGAAAGCTTCAACAAATGTCAAGAAGGAAATGGCAGTTGGAACAGTGCAGGCTCATCAGAAGAGGATGGCACAAGCTGTGACCATGAGGGCTGGCAATTGACGAAAGCTTATTGCGCCCTTAATTGCTTAAAAATTGGAACAGGTAGCGACGGGGGAACAGCTATTACTCCATCTATTTCGATTTCAGGAAAAGTAATACTCACGTTCCTCGCCCATGGGTGGAAGGGTGATAAGACTGAACTTACGGTCACAGTCGGAAATATCACTTCAAAGACCTTCTCCATTTCAGGAGAAGAAAACGATGAATTTGGAATTTATTCAATTGAATTCGAAGCAGAAGGGGATATCCAAATTGAATTCGCGAGCACGGGAGGTAAGCAACGCTTTTTCTTAGATGAAGTTACCGTTGAAGCAGTTGACGAAGCCGCTACCACGGGTACGTTCTCCATTGGAGCTCCCGGTTATAGCACTTATTTCACAGATAAAGCCTTCGTCATGCCCGAGGGCGTGGAGGGCGGCATCGTGACGGGCGCTGCCAACGGCAACCTCTGGGTCGACTACTGCTACCCCGCCCGCTCCATCGTGCCTGCCAACACGGGCCTGCTGCTCAAGGGCGCTGCCAAGACCTATACCTACGACCTCTCCACCGAGACGCCCGACGCTCCCGAGGTGAACTACCTGAAAGGCTCCGTCAACGGCGGCAAGACCGAGGGCGAGGATTGCCTGTTCTACATGCTTTCGTACGACCAGAACCACGAAAACCTGGGCTTCTATTGGGGCGCTGCCGACGGTGCTGCCTTTGAGAGCGGTGCCGGCAAGGCCTACCTCGCCCTGCCGCAGACCGTAGCCAGCCAGGTGCGCGGCTTCGTCCTCGACGGCACGACCACGGGCATCAGCGGCGTAACCACCGAAGCCAACAACACCCCCGCCGCCGTCTACTCGCTCACCGGCGTCCGCATGGGCACCTCCACCGACGGCCTGCCCGCAGGCATCTACATCGTGAATGGCAAGAAAGTGCTCGTAAAATAATCACATTCCCCAACGCAAAAACATCATCAACGTCATGAAAAAGTATATCAAGCCCTCCATAGAAATCATCAACCTCAACACCGAAGGCATGATTGCCGCCAGCGGCGACAACCCCGCAAGCTACCACGACGCCGTGGGCAACGGCACCCAGCTCAGCAACCGCAACGACGGCGGAGCATGGGACAGCAGCCTGTGGAGCGAGATGAAGGACTAAGACTCCAGCCCATACGTGAGGGCAAACCCTCATCCCACCCTGGCGGGCGGCCGCGCAAAAAGCGCAGGCCGCCCGTTTTCTTTTTTGCACCTGCGCGTGCAGTGCCGCAACCGTACGCATACGTTGCACCACAGGCGTTGGACCCCCTTGGGGCCCACATCTCCTTTGACGCTCTTCCGCGGGTTCGCTTCCCTCACCCGCGGCTATAAAATAGTGCGGCCCCGATAGGGCCGGCAGACCCGGCGAACGCACCAGAGGTACGCCGCGGCCATGAGCGATTTCCGCGGAAATGCCCCACGCAGCCACGCCATCAGAACAGCGCAAACGCAACGCTGACGACTGCCCCGCAGACATCGGCCCCATCGGGGCCGCACTACTCTATAACCGCGGGGGGGGGGGGAGCAGAGCGAACCCGCGGAAATGCCCCACGCAGCCGCACCATCAGAACAGCGCAAACGCAGCGCGGACGGCTGCCCCGCAGACATCGGCCCCATCGGGGCCGCACTTCTCTATAACCGCGGGTGAGCAGAGCGAACCCGCGGAAAGATGCATCCACCATCTGCGGCCCCAAAGGGGTCGAACAACAGAGAAGCCGAACCACCGCCGCAGCTCAATGCACGCCCAGTACCGAAGCACCGCCACAGGCGTTGGATCCCCTTGGGGCCCACCATCCCCTTTGACGCTCTTCCGCGGGTTCGCTTCCCTCACCCGCGGCTATAGAATAGTGCGGCCCCGATAGGGCCGGCAGACCCGGCGAACGCACCAGAGGTACGCCGCGGCCATGAGCGATTTCCGCGGAAATGCCCCACGCAGCCACGCCATCAGAACAGCACGAACGCAGCGCGGACGGCTGCCCCGCAGACATCGGCCCCGATAGGGCCGGCAGACCCGACGAATGCACCAGAGGTACGCCGCGGCCATGAGCGATTTCCGCGGAAATGCCCCACGCAGCCACGCCATCAGAACAGCACGAACGCAGCGCGGACGGCTGCCCCGCAGACATCGGCCCCATCGGGGCCGCACTACTCTATAACCGCGGGTGAGCAGAGCGAACCCGCGGAAAGATGTATCCACCATCTGCGGCCCCAAGGGGGTCGAACAACAGAGAAGCCGAACCACCGCCGCAGCTCAATGCACGCCCAGCACTGAACCACCGCCACAGGCGTTGGACCCCCTTGGGGCCCACATCTCCTTTGACGGTATTCCGCGGGTTCGCTTCCCTCACCCGCGGCTATAGAATAGTGCGGCCCCAATAGGGCCGGCAGAACCGGCGAACGCACCAGAGGTACGCCGCGGCCATGAGCGATTTCCGCGGAGATGCACCACGCAGCCACACCATCAGAACAGCGCAAACGCAACGCTGACGACTGCCCCGCAGACATCGGCCCCATCGGGGCCGCACTACTCTATAACCGCGGGGGGAGCAGAGCGAACCCGCGGAAAGATGCATCCACCATCTGCGGCCCCAAGGGGGTCGAACAACAGAGAAGCCGAACCACCGCCGCAGCTCCGAAGCCTGCCCCACGCCACCGCAACAGCCACACACATACGCATGCAGCAACACAGACGAACACCTCTGACGGCGGACCTACAGGCCGCATCAAGCCTCCGTCACGGAAACGTCACAGGTTTTTATGCTTTTTTATATTGACGCCTGTGTCCGCATTTCGTAACTTTGCAACGGGAAAGTCTGGCTTTGCGCGGCAGAGCCACCCGCCATCGCGGTAAGAGCGCGGCCTACGAGGCAGCCCGGGCCACCCCAAAACACAAGATGAGAAAACCAATCAACATGTTTCACTATTTTAATCCAACAAAAGTCATGAAGAAATTCTACACTTTGAAGTTGTTCCTCACGGTGCTCTTTGCCGCCGTGTTCGGAACGATGAGTGCCGATGTGTCTTCGGTCTTTACGGACAAGGACTTGACTGTCGGGGCAGGTGAACTGCCATGGACGGCCAGCATCGCGTCTCAGCAGTTTGAGAAAAACGTACAGGGGGGCGGCACATACGAACCCCGTGGCGTTCAGTTCGGCTCGTCGAAAAATCCCGCCGGCGTGTTCACGCTGACGGCCGGTCAAAGCCTCACGCAGGTGACGTCCGTGAGCATCACAGCCTCGGCCAGCGGTGCAGGCAACACCATCAGCGTCAACGTGGGCGGCGTTGAGTTCACGGGCGACGTGACGGAAATCGCCAGCGGCACCACCAACGCCAACCAGGTGTACACCTTTACGGGCCCGGCCACTGACGGCGTCATCACCATCGACGACAACACGAAAGCCGTCTGGGTGAAGAGCATCGCCGTGGCCTGCACCGAAACCTCCGTTGACGGTGGCGGCGACACGCCCGAACCGCCCGTCGGCGGCGACGTCACGTTCTTCAGCGAGACGTTTGCCGACGGCCAGGGCGACTTCACCATCGACAACGTGCAGGAACCCGCCGGCGGTGGCTACGTATGGAACCACGACAGCTCCCACGGCTACATGAAGGCCAGCTGCTTCATCGGCGGCCAGGACCTGGCTGCTGAAAGCTGGCTCATCTCGCCGGCCATCGACCTGACGAAAGCCACCGCAGCCACGCTGAGCTTCTCCCACTGCGCCAACTTCTTCGACGGTGCCGTGGCCGACGCTCTCTCCGTACAGGTGCGCGAGCAGGGCGGCCAGTGGACCAAGCTCGACGTGAGCGCATGGCCCGCAGGCAACAACTGGGACTGGGTAGATGCCACGGCCGATCTCTCGGCCTACGTGGGCAAGACCATTGAAATCGCTTTCGTCTACACCAGCCAGGACGGCGACGCCGGTACGTGGGAAGTGAAGAACGTCAGCGTCGAAGGCCAAGGCGAGGCAGGCGAGCAGCCCGAGCCTCCCGTCGAGGAAGGCGTCATCTTCAGCGAGACGTTCGCTGCCGATCAGGGCGACTTCACCATCGACAACGTGACGATGCCCGAAGAGCTCTCCTACGTATGGAACAACGACGACCGCTACTCGTGCATCAAGGCCAGCGCCTACGTCAACGAGACCAACTATGCTGCCGAAAGCTGGCTCATCTCGCCCGAAATCGACCTGACGGCCCAGACGGGCACCGTGACGCTCACCTTCGAGCAGGCCTGCAACTTCTTCAAGGGCACCCTGGCCGACGCCGTTTCGGTGCAGGTACGCGAGCAGGGCGGCGAATGGACCAAGCTCGACGTGACGGGCTGGCCCGAAGCTGACGGCTGGACCTTCGTGGACGCCACGGCCGACCTCTCGGCCTATGCGGGCAAGACCATCCAGATCGCCTTCGTCTACACCAGCACGGCCGACGTAGCCGGCACGTGGGAAGTGCGCAACGTCACCGTACGCGGCGAAAGCGGCACGACGCCCGAGCCTCCCGTCGAGGAAGGCGTCATCTTCAGCGAGACGTTCGCTGCCGATCAGGGCGACTTCACCATCGACAACGTGACGATGCCCGAAGAGCTCTCCTACGTATGGAACAACGACGACCGCTACTCGTGCATCAAGGCCAGCGCCTACGTCAACGAGACCAACTATGCTGCCGAAAGCTGGCTCATCTCGCCCGAAATCGACCTGACGGCCCAGACGGGCACCGTGACGCTCACCTTCGAGCAGGCCTGCAACTTCTTCAAGGGCACCCTGGCCGACGCCGTTTCGGTGCAGGTACGCGAGCAGGGCGGCGAATGGACCAAGCTCGACGTGACGGGCTGGCCCGAAGCTGACGGCTGGACCTTCGTGGACGCCACGGCCGACCTCTCGGCCTACGCCGGCAAGACCATCCAGATTGCCTTCGTCTACACCAGCACGGCCGACGTAGCCGGCACGTGGGAAGTGCGCAACGTCGTCATCCGCGGCGAAGAAGGCGGCGACGAGCCCGTCGGCCCCGAGCCTCCCGTTGCCGACGTTGTCTTCAACTTCAACGCCAACGCATGGGGCCTGCCCGTTTCCGACAGCAACAACCCGACGCAGGGCAACATCACCGCCCCCATCACGCAGGACGGCGTAACGCTGACGGCCGAAGGCGGCTCGACGGCTCCGCGCATGTATCTCAACTTTACGACGCAGCTGCCTCAGTTACGCGTCTACAAGGGTGCCACCGTAACGCTCACGGCTCCCGAAGGCAAGATGTTCACCGCCATCACGTGGTACGACGGCAGCGACAAGTTCTCGGCCACGGCCGACTGCGGCACGTGGGACGACGCCACCTACACGTGGACGGGTGAGTTCGAAACCGTAACGTTCACCATCGCCGGCACGAGCAACACCAACTTCATCGGCATCAGTCTGGCCGACAGCACAGTAGGCATCGACGGCGTAACGGCCGATGCCGCCAACGCTCCCGTCGACGTTTACAGCATCGACGGCCGCCTGCTCCGCACGGGCGTACAGCGCAGCCAGGCTGCCAACGGCCTGCCCGCCGGCCTCTACATCATCGGTGGCCAAAAGGTGGTTGTGAAGTAAAAGCATCCTCTCTCACGTCAGACGTCTGCACGACGCCTGACGCCTCAACCTCCCGCCCGGGCCGCACGGCCCGGGCGGGATTTTTTCATGCCTGCCACCTTTCGACGTATCCACAACGGCGGTGCAAGGGGCCAAACGGCTGTGCGCCATTTGGCAAAGCGTTAAAGCGGACAGCCGTACCCACACGCTTTTCAGCGCTTCAACGGCTCCCGCAGGGCCCTGCCGCATCCATCCATGAGATGTTTCTGAAAATCGATGGGATGGATCGGCCGATCCATCCCATCGGTATCGAGCTCCACGGGATGTTTCGGATGAAAAATTCGGCCTCATTTACGCCATATAGCGGCAAAATTCGCGTTTCCAGGTAACCTCGAAGTAAAGAAAGAGTCCTTTCCTCCTATATATCAAGCATTTCCATTATTCGTGCAAATGCAGTCAAAGATGCACGTGCCCGAAAACAAAGTACGCTCCGTGTTAAAAAACCGTTTTCACAGGCAACCATCCGACGAAGGATAAGCCACAACATACAGCGCGAAATTGCGTCAGTCACACACGATGCGGCCGGCCCTAAAAGGGCCGAACTACTCTGTAACCGCGGGGGAGCGAAGCGAACCCTGCGGAGACGCCAGCCACCCCCTGATGCCGCCGGCCCTAAAAGGGCCGAACTACTCTGTAACCGCGGGTGAGCGAAGCGAACCCTGCGGAGACGCCAGCCACCCTCTGATGCCGCCGGCCCTAAAAGGGCCGAACTACTCTGTAACCGCGGGTGAGCGGAGCGAACCCTGCGGAAGGAGATGCACATCATCTGCGGCCCCAAGGGGGTCGAACCACAGCGAGGAACGACTGCCAGAACATCTTCGCAACCCGACATGCACTGACGCGTCGCCCCAGGCGTTGGCCCCCCATGGGGCCCTCATCTCCTTTGACGGTATTCCGCGGGTTCGCTACGCTCACCCGCGGCTATAGAATAGTGCGGCCCCGATGGGGCCGTCGGCCTCGCGGAAGCACGCGCCCCGACAGGTGTGTCACGCCATAACCGTGGAGAGAGCGAAGCGAACCCTGCGGAGACGCCAGCCACCCTCCGATGCGGCCGGCCCTAAAAGGGCCGAACTACTCTATAACCGCGGGTGAGCCAAGCGAACCCTGCGGAGACGCCAGCCACCCTCTGATGTGGCCGGCCCTAAAAGGGCCGAACTACTCTGTAACCGCGGGTGAGCCAAGCGAACCCTGCGGAGGGAGGTGTACATCATCTGCGGCCCCAAGGGGGTCGAACCACAACGAGGAACGACCGCAGGAACATCTCCGCAACCCGACATGCACTGACGCGTCGCCCCAGGCGTTGGACCCCCATGGGGCCCTCATCTCCTTTGACGGTCTTCCGCGGGTTCGCTACGCTCACCCGCGGCTATAGAATAGTGCGGCCCCGATGGGGCAGTCGGCCTCGCGGAAGCACGCGCCCCGACAGATGTGTCACGCGATAACCGCAGAGAGAACGAAGCGAACCCTGCGGAACCCACAGCCATCCTCTGATGTGGCCGGCCCTAAAAGGGCCGAACTACTCTGTAACCGCGGGTGAGCCAAGCGAACCCTGCGGAACCCACAGCCACCCTCTGATGCGGCCGGCCCTAAAAGGGCCGAACTACTCTGTAACCGCGGGTGAGCGAAGCGAACCCGCGGAGGGAGGCGCACATCATCTGCGGCCCCAAGGGGGTCGAACAACTGCGAAGTACGACTGCAGGAGCATCTCCGCAGCCCGACATGGCGCATTTTGACGATACGGTGGTGGTGCGAAAAGAAAAATTCCGTACTTTTGTTTCACGATACAGGCCTTGTGCCCTTAGTCATGGAAAAACTCCTTCATTACGTCTGGCTCCACAAGCTGTTTCCGCCCGGCGGTCTGACGACCGACGAGGGGCTACCCGTCGACGTGGTGGACCCGGGACTGCCTAACGCCAACGCGGGGCCCGACTTTGCGGGGGCTAAGGTGCGCATCGGCCCGACGCTGTGGGCGGGCGACGTCGAACTGCACCTGCGCTCATCGGACTGGCACCGCCACGGCCACGACAGCGACGCGGCCTACAACCGCGTCGTACTGCACGTGGCGGAACGCATCGACGCACCCGTAACGACAGCAGCGGGCGAGCGCGTACCTCAGGTGGCGCTGCCCGTGCCCGCGGAGCTCCGCACCCACTACGAGGCGCTGCTGGCCGAAGAGGGCTTTCCACCCTGCCGCAGCATACTGCCTCACGTGGAAAGACCGGCGGCGCGGGCCTGGCTGACGGCACTGGGCGTGGAACGCCTCGAAGAAAAGACGCAGCACGTCGTCGACGTGCTGCGACGCACCGGGGGCGACTGGGAACGCACGTTCTTCGTCGTGCTGGCGCGGGCTTTCGGTTTCGGGGTGAACGGCACGGCCTTCGAGGAGTGGGCGCTGGGCATCGAGCCGTCGGCCGTGGGGAAGCACCGCGACGACGCCTTGCAGGTAGAGGCTTTCTTTCTGGGCCGCGCAGGCCTGCTCGAAGCCGGTGCCGCGGCCACGGCGCACGACGACGCCTACCGCAGGCGGCTGGCCGGCGAATATGCCTTCCTGAGCCACAAGTTCGGCCTGGAAACGATGGAGGCGGCGCGCTGGAAGTTTTTGCGCCTGCGCCCCCAAAACTTTCCGCACGTGCGGCTGGCACAACTGGCCGACCTCTATCACCGCCGGAGCTGCCCGCTGGCGGCCGTGCTCGAAGCGCCACGGGCGGCCGACGTCAAGAAGCTGCTCGCAGCCCGCGCCGGCGGCTATTGGGAGACACACTACGTCTTCGGCCGCGAGAGCGCGCCGCGGGGCAAGACGTTGAGCGAGGCCTCGCTCGACGGGCTCGTGGTGAACGCCGCGGCGCCCGTGCTCTTTGCCTACGGACGCCGCCACGGCGACGAGGCGCGCTGCGAAAGGGCCATGGAATGGCTCGAACAGACGCGGCCGGAGCGCAACCACGTGGTGGACGCCTGGGCTGCGGCAGGGCTGACAGCCGATAACGCTGCCGAAAGTCAGGCCCTGCTCTGCCTGAGCCACCGCTACTGCGAACGGCACGACTGCCTGCGCTGCCGCTTCGGCGCCATCTGGCTGCGACAGGCAACAACACGGCCCTGAAAACACACGGCCGCTGCGGCCCGTGCGAAAAAGCCAACACCTAACATTCAGATATGACCCGATACATCTTCGAACTGCCCATGAAGGTGCGCGACTACGAATGCGACCTGCAAGGCATCGTGAACAACGCCAACTATCAGCACTACACGGAGCATACGCGCCACGAATTTCTACTGTCGGAAGGCATCAGTTTTGCCCGCCTGCACGAGCAGGGCATCGACGCCGTCGTGGCACGCATGCACCTGGCCTTCAAGACACCGCTGCGCAGCGGCGACCGCTTCGTATCGCGCCTGGGACTGCGCAAGGAGGGCATCAAATACATCTTCGAACAGGACATCTACCGCCTGCCCGACGAACGCCTCGCATTGCGCTCCACGGTGGAGACGGTGTGCCTCGTCGACGGGCGGCTGGCAGCCTGCAAGGAGCTGGACGAGGCCTTTGCCCAATATCTCTAAGCACCGCGCCATGGACGAAACGCTCTGTGCGCTGGCGCTGAGCCGCCTGCCGGGCATCGGGACGGCCACGGCCCTGAAGCTCTACCGCGCGGCAGGGTCGGCCGCGGCCGTCTACGAGCGGCGCCACGCGCCCGAAACGCTCACGCCCGACGCCACGCCACGCCTGCGCCGTGCGCTGGCGGCGTGGGACGAGGCGCTCGCTCATGCCGGGACGGAGCTGCGCCTGGCCGCCGAGAAAGGCATCGACGTGCTCACGCCCGCCGCAGCGGGCTGGCCGCGGCGGCTCGACGCCTGCCCCGACGCGCCCCTCGTGCTCTTCGGGCGGGGCACGGCCTGCCTCAACGCGCCCCACGTGCTCACGGTGGTGGGCACGCGGCGCATCACGGAATATGGCAAACGGCTCTGCGCCGCGCTCTGCCGCGACCTGGCGCAGCTCGTGCCGGGCACGCTCATCGTGAGCGGACTGGCCTATGGTGTCGACATACACGCCCACCGCGCCGCACTCGACGCGGGTCTGCCCACGGTGGCCGTGCTGGCCCACGGGCTCGACCGCATCTACCCGCCGCTGCACCGCTCTACGGCCGTCGAAATGACGCGCCACGGCGGACTGCTCACCGAATATACCTTCGGAACGAACCCCGACAAGGGCAACTTCGTGCGCCGCAACCGCATCGTGGCGGGCATGAGCGACGCCACGCTCGTCGTGGAGAGCGCCAGCCACGGCGGGGCCCTCATCACGGCACGGCTGGCGCGCGAATATGGCCGCGACGTACTGGCCTTTCCGGGACGCACGACGGACGAATATTCCGCAGGGTGCAACGCCCTGATACGCAGCAACGGCGCCGCCATGGTGACGTCGGCCGCCGACGTGGCCGCGGCCCTGGGATGGCAGACGGCCGCGCCCGACAAGCCCGTACAGCGCGAACTCTTCCCCACCCTGACGACGGAGGAGACGCGCGTGCGCGACCTGCTGCGCGGCACCGAGGGCATGAACATCAACCGCCTGGCCGTAGAGGCCAACCTGCCCGTCTACCGCCTGACCGCCCTGCTCTTCGAACTGGAAATGAAAGGACTCGTCAAGCCCCTGCCCGGCGGCCGCTACCTGTGGCAGGAATGAACCGGAGAGGACGAACGGCCGGCACATCTCAATGCACGCCGAAGCACCGCCGCAGACGTTGGACCCCCTTGGGGCCCACATCCCCTTTGACGCTCTTCCGCGGGTTCGCTTCCCTCACCCGCGGTTATAGAATAGTGCGGCCCCGATAGGGCCGGCAGACCCGGCGAATGCACCGGCGGTACGCGGCAAGCACAGGCGTTTCCCGCGGAAATGCCCCACGCAGCCGCACCACCAGAACAGCGCAAACGCAGCGCGGACGGCTGTCCCGCAGACATCGGCCCCATCGGGGCCGCACTACTCTATAACCGCGGGTTCGCTCCGCTCACCCGCGGAAAGATGTATCCACCATCTGCGGCCCCAAAGGGGTCGAACAACAGAGAAGCTGAACCGCCGCCGCAGCTCAATGCACGCCCAGCACCGAAGCACCGCCGCAGACGTTGGCCCCCCTTGGGGCCAACATGCCTCTTGTCGCTCTTCCGCGGGTTCGCTTCCCTCACCCGCGGCTATAGAATAGTGCGGCCCCGATAGGGCCGGCAGACCCGGCGAATGCACCGGCGGTACGCAGCGAACACAGGCGTTTCCCGCGGAAATGCACCACGCAGCCGCACCATCAGAACAGCGCAAACGCAGCGCGGACGGCTGCCCCGGCAGCAACACCGGTGGTATGCAGCGAGCACAGGTGTTTCCCGCGGAAATGCACCACGCAGCCACACCATCAGAACAGCGCAAACGCAGCGCGGACGGCTGCCTCGCAAATCGTTTTACGGCGGGACGACCGCTCCGGGCGGGTGAGCAGCGACGAACCGCGCTATTTCGAAGCGAAACTGCCACATTGAGACATTTCTCTCTAAATTTTAACAACCATTATCACCTCCTCCGGTTTATATTTTAGGAATTTACCTACATTTGCGAGAGGATTAGCGCCTGATGACGACTCTCAGCTACACGGACATTCTATGGAACTGGACGGCAAAGGGCGACAAACGTTTTTGTTGAACCTTATAAACAGACAGGTTATGAAAAAAATTCTACTCTGCGGCCTGCTCCTGCTGGCAGGCGTGACGGCACGGGCCACGGAAGTGACCTTTACGACGGACGAAGGGTATATCCTCGGCACAGTGCGCATCTACCAGGAAGGCCTCGACTATGCCGTCAGCGGAACATCGCCCTACCAACCGACGGCAACGCTCGACCTCGAACCGGGCACCTATTACATGAGAGCCAGCCTGAGCACGGAGGACTACGAGACGAGCCTCCCCACCGGCGGCAAAACGACTTTCACCGTGGGCAGCTCGCCCATGACGGTGAACTACGCCGTGGCCGACAACTTCGTGACGGTGCGCCTCAGCGTGACGGACGAGAACGGCCGGCCGCTGGAAGGCTGCGACGTGGGAGCCGACCCCACGGTGCAGTCGGACGAATACAGCATGTGCTCGTTCAACGCCATCACCGGCGCCGACGGCACGGCCGAAGCGCTGGCCGCTCCCGACGTGAGCTTCAACAGCTGGTGCCGCGCCGACCACTACACCCAACTGAGCCAGGCGTTCGCCACGACCGCCGGGGGCGCCAGTGTGGCCTTTTCGTACGCCGGCCATCGCCGCGTGAACTTTACGTGCACGGGCTACTACGCCCCCGGGGACACGCCCGACTACTTCTCGGGCACCATCACCCTGAATGACGGTGACGGGTACTATCTCATGTATGTCAACCCCGCTTACGACGGAACAACCGCCACATCCTACGCAGTGCTACCCGAAGGCAACTACGACTATGAAGCTTATGTCGACATCAACGCCGACGGGGACGAGGCCTATCTGCGCGACGTGCTGAGCGTGGGCGGCAGCAACTTCAACGTGACGCTCGACTTTGCCAACGTGCAGCCTGTGACGCTCGTCTTCGACGAAACGCTGGGCTTTTCTCCCGGCGTGACGAAACTGGTGGGCGATAAGAAACTCATCATCAACGCCAGCGACGAAGGGCTCCACCTGGCTTCCGGCTCCTACCTGTGCACCGGAAGCTTCGCCGACGAGAACAACGAGGACGGCTACCACTTCAACCAGCCGTTCACCGTGGCCGACGCTCCCGTCACCGTGGAGATCGACACCGACCCGTCGGCGTTCCACGGCGTGACGTTCGACGTGACGACGCCGCAGGGCAAGGTGCAGTCGATGTGCTACGTGGAAGACGACATCTTTGTGAGCGATGCGGGCGACTTCTACGAGAGTCTGCCGCGCTTTGCCAACGGCACGTACGAATACTTCGCATCGGTGGTCTGGATCAGCAATTACAGCTACGCCCTCCCCTTTATGCCGGGCGGAACGTTCGCCGTTGACGGTGCCGACGTGACGGTGCCCGTGGACCTGACCGACCATCGCTTCTTCAAGCTCTACTACACCAAGGACGGGGAGGTAGGCTACTTGTTCTCGAGCATGTATCTGATCGACGGCGAAGGCAACAGAAAACCCGTCAGCATGGGCGGAACGAGCGGCATCGGCATGGGCCTGAAGCCCGGCACGTATGTTGTTGAGGGCGAGACCAACTATGCCTACGAACCCATCCACGGCACGCTCGTCGTCCCGGCCGACTGCCCCGAGAGCATCACGGTGGAGATGGCCGACGGCACGAGCGGCATCGGCCACATCGAAGCTACTGAGGGCGGCCTGCGCGTCGTGGACGGCGGGCTGACGGTGAGCTGCACGGGCCGCGCCACCATCGACGTGTACGACACGACGGGCCGCCGCGTGATGAGCTGCACCGCCACCGACGGCGAGACCATCGGCACCACGGGCCTGCCCGCAGGCGTCTACGTGGCCCGCATGCAGCAGGCCGGCGCAACGCAGAGCGTGAAGTTCGCCGTGCGCTGACACACAACCCACACGGAGCGGTACGCACCGCCCCCGAACCCCAAGCGCCCCGCCACGGCCATACGGCCGCAGGCGGGGCGCCCTGCGTAAACACGGCGGGGCCCGGCGGCACAGCCCGCGCACTCGCAACAAAGCGGGACGCCTCGCGCGCACGCGCGTATATAATAAGGAGTGGGCCGGGGTAAAAAAGAGGAATGAGCGCCACTGCCACGGCCGTATGGGGGAAAAGTCGTATATTTGCAGAAATTTTTCCTGCATGCAACTTAGTTGTCACAAACTCCTCGTGACGGGAGCCAGCGGCTTCGTGGGAAGTTTTCTCGTGGAGCACGCCCTGGCCGCCGGGGCCGAGGTGTGGGCCGCCGTGCGCCCCACGAGCAGCCGCCGCTACCTGACGGACGGGCGCATACGCTTCGTGGAGCTCGACCTGGGCGACGAGGCAACGCTGCGCCGGCAGATCGAGGCACACGTCGGGGCCGAAGGGCCGTGGACGGCGTGCATCCACGTGGCGGGCGTGACGAAGTGCCTGCACGAGTACGACTTCTTCCGCGTGAACACCGAGGGCACGCTGCGCCTGGCGCGGACATTGCAGGAAACGGGCGCGCTGCGCGGACGCTTTGTGTTCGTCAGTTCGCTAAGCGTCATGGGCCCCGTGCGCGAAAAGCCCGTGGCAGGCGCCCCGGGGCGGCGCTATGCCCCCATCACCGACGCCGACGAGCCCCGGCCCGACACGGCTTACGGCCGCAGCAAGCTCGAAGCCGAGAACGGGCTGGCCCTCGTACACGGCCTCGACTACGTCATCCTGCGCCCCACAGGCGTCTACGGACCACGCGACAAGGACTATTACCTGATGGCCCTCAGCGTGAAACGCCACATTGACACGGCAGCCGGCCTGCGCCCGCAGGAACTGACGTTTGTCTACGTGCGCGACCTGGCCGATGCAGCCCTGCTGGCCATCAGTCACGGACAGAAAGGCGCAGCCTACTTTCTGACGGACGGAGGCGTGTACGGCAGCAGCACCTTTACACGCCTGCTGCAACAGGCCATGGGCGTAAAAGGACTGGTACGCATCTGCGTACCGCTGTGGATGCTCCGCGCCGTATGCCACGTGGCGGGAACATTGGCCGCCGCCCGCGGACGGACATCGACGCTCAACGCTGATAAATACCACATCATGAAACAACGCAACTGGCAATGCGACACAACGCCCGCCCGAAACGAACTGGGATGGCAACCCGCCTACGACTTGGAACGGGGCGTGGCGGAAACCGTCGCCTGGTATAAACAAGAACGATGGCTCTGAACCTACTCACCTCGCTGCCCCGACAACGCGGCCTGCTCGGCGTGGAAAAGGCTACCCTGGCCTATACACTCCTGACAACCGTGCTCATTCTGCTCTTCCGCGAAGAGATGTCGGCTCCCCTGCGCCTGCTCATGGGCCGCTCGTTCGTGCTGCTGGGCATGGCGGCCACCATGGCCGTCTACTATGCAGCCCCCAACCGCGCCACCCTCATCCTACGCACCATCTACCCCCTGACGCTGCTGAGCTACTGGTATCCCGACACGTACGAGTTCTGCCAAATGTTTCCCAATCTCGACTATGTGTTCGCCGGCGTAGACCAGGCACTCTTCAGCTGCCAGCCTTCGCTCGAATTTGCACGCCATCTGCCGTCGGTAGTGTGGAGCGAACTGTTCCACCTGGGCTATTTCTCTTATTATCCGCTGATATTCATAACGGCACTGGCTCCCCTCTTCTGCCGTCGCGAGCTTTTTGGCGAAACGGCTTACATCATCCTGACCAGCTTCCTCGTTTACTACCTCATCTACCTGTTCCTGCCCGTGGCAGGGCCGCAATATTACTTCCATGCCGTGGGGCTGGAAGAAATCGAGGCCGGCCGCTTCCCGATGCTGGGCGACTATTTCCGCCACCACACGGAGCTGCGCCCGAGCACGGCGCCCGAAGGGCTGTTCTGCTCGCTCGTCGAGGCCACGCAAGCCAGCGGCGAACGGCCCACGGCTGCCTTTCCGTCGAGCCACGTGGGCATGAGCACCATCCTCATGATGCTCCTGTCGCGCACAAAGCGCCCATTGCTGCTTGGCGCCCTTCCGTTCTACATACTGCTGTGCCTGAGCACCGTCTACATCGAGGCCCACTATCTCATCGACTCGCTCTGCGGCCTGTTCAGCGCACCGCTCGTGTACACACTGGCCCACCGCCTGTATGAGGTGCAGCGCAACCCGCGCCTGGGGCCCGAATTTGCTTGAACAAACCGAACCAAACAACGATACAACGATGAAAAAAGCGATTTTATCCCTGCTCCTGGCCCTGCCCGCCGCAGGGGCTGCCGCACAGAACGCCGGCGGCGGCATCAGCGCCGACCTGCTGGCCAAACTGCGCGCCGGCCGCACCGAACAGGCCGCCGACCGCGCCCTGCGCAACGCACTGGCCACCAACAGCATCAACGCGCTGGCTGCCAACCCCGCCGCCCGCCAGGCGCGCGACACCTACTTTTCGAACCGCGTCGAGTCGAAAGGCATCACCGACCAAAAGCAGTCGGGGCGCTGCTGGCTCTTCACAGGGCTCAACGTGATGCGTGCCAAGGTGATAGCCCGCTTTGGCATGGGTGACTTCCGCTTCTCGCAAAACTACTGCTTCTTCTACGACCAGTTGGAGAAAGCCAATCTCTTTTTGCAGGCCATCATCGACAATGCCGACAAACCGATGGACGACCGCACGGTCAACTGGCTCTTCCAGCACCCGCTGAGCGACGGAGGGCAGTTTACGGGCATACAAGACATCATATCGAAATATGGCGTCGTACCGGCTGACGTGATGCCCGAAACGTACAGCGCCGAAAACACCTCGACCATGGCACAGCTCCTCTCGCTGAAGCTGCGCGAATATGGCCTTGCGCTGCGCAAGAGCGCCGCCGAAGGCGAAAAGGCCGACGCCTTGCAGGAAAAGAAAGCCACGATGCTCGCCACGGTGTACGACATCCTGGCCGAATGCCTGGGCGAACCGCCCGTGAAGTTCACCTGGACGCGCCACACGGCCGACGGACGGCCCGCAGGCACGAAGGAATACACGCCCCTGTCGTTCTACGAAGAATATGTAGGCACCGACTTGAAGAACAACTACGTCATGCTGATGAACGACCCTACACGCCCCTATCACAAGACGTACACCATCGACCTGGACCGCCACGTCTACGACGGCAGCAACTGGACTTACATCAACCTGCCCATTGAGGAAATCAAGGAGATGGCCATCGCCTCGATCAAGGACAGCACGATGATGTATTTCTCGTGCGACGTGGGCAAATTCATCGACGCCCGCAGCGGATGGCTCGACCCGAACAACTACGACTACGCCTCGCTCTTCGACACCTCCTTCCCGATGAGCAAGGCCGAGCGCATCAGCACCTACGCCTCGGCTTCGAGCCACGCCATGACACTCATGGCCGTAGACCTCGACGCCAACGGAAAGCCCAAGAAATGGATGGTGGAAAACTCCTGGGGCAGCGACGCAGGCTACCAGGGCCACCTCATCATGACGGACGAGTGGTTCGACGAATATATGTTCCGCCTCGTGGTGGAAAAGAAGTATGTTCCCGCCGCCACACTGAAACTCTTGAAGCAAGAGCCCGAGAAACTGCCCGCATGGGACCCTCTCTTCGCTCCCGAACCCTGACGCAGGCCATGACAAAAGGCCTCCACGCATAAAGCAGCGGCGCGCAGCCACGGACACTCCCGGGCCGTGCGCCGCTGCTTCGCTTTTTTGCAACAACGGACGGCATACTTTCAGCATAAATGCGTAATTTTGCCGCGAAAATACAGAACCATAGAATTTTATACAGCATGAAAAAAGCCTTTACCTTGACTCTGCTGCTCCTTGCAGGCCTCTTTACGGCGCTGCATGCGCAGGTGAGCTTCACGGTCAGCCAGAAACGCGTCAGCCCCACGGAGATCGACATCATCTTCACGGGCCACGCCGACGCCGGCTGGCATGTCTATTCCACCAACCTGCCCCCCGGCGGCCCCAACGCCGCCACGTTCAACGTCGACAAGAAGCAGGGCGTCGAACTGGTGGGCGGCCTGCGCCACGGCAGCGGCGAGAAGAGCGTGTACGACCCCATGTTCGAAATGGAACTGCGCTTCTTCGAGGGGCAATGCACCTTTACACAACGCGTGCGCCTGACGGCTCCACAGTATGAGCTGGACGGCTACCTTGAATACAGCGCCTGCAACGACCAAAACTGCCTGCCACCGACGGCCGTGGAGTGCAAGGTGAAGGGCTCCGACGGACCGAAGGCCGACAAGCCCGCCGAGGAGGCCGCTCCCAAGGAGGCTGCCGCCCCGGCCGCCGCAGCTGAACCTGCCGACAGCACGGCTGCGCCCGCCGACAGCACGGCCACCGCAGCCACGACGGCCACCGCAGGCGGCAACAGCGCCGACGACAGCCAGACCGCAGCCTGGTGGGCGCCCGTCGTCGACGAGATGGCAGCTTTCGGCAGCGAGGACCACAACGTGGCCGGGAAGGCCTGGTGGTACATCTTCCTCATGGGCTTCGCCGGTGGCCTCATCGCCCTGTTCACCCCCTGCGTGTGGCCCATCATCCCCATGACGGTGAGCTTCTTCCTGAAGCGCTCGGGCAACCGCCGCAAGGGCGTGCGCGACGCCGTGACCTACGGCATCTCCATCGTCGTTATCTACGTGGCGCTCGGCCTCATCATCACCACCATCTTCGGTGCCAACGCGCTGAACGACCTTAGCACGAACGCCATCTTCAACATTCTGTTCTTCCTCATGCTGGTTGTGTTTGCAGCCAGCTTCTTCGGCGGGTTTGAAATCACACTCCCCGAATCGTGGGGCGCCGCCGTCGACAACAAGGCCGAAAAGACGACGGGCCTGCTGAGCATCTTCCTCATGGCCTTCACGCTCTCGCTCGTTTCGTTCTCGTGCACGGGCCCCATCATCGGTTTCCTGCTGGTCGAGGTGTCCACCTCGGGCGGCTCGGCCCTGGCTCCCACCATCGGCATGCTGGGCTTTGCCATCGCCCTGGCCCTGCCCTTCACGCTCTTCGCCCTCTTCCCCACGTGGCTCAAGAGCGCGCCCAAGAGCGGCGGCTGGCTCAACGTGGTCAAGGTGGTGCTTGGCTTCCTCGAACTGGCCTTTGCGCTGAAATTCCTCTCCGTGGCCGACCTGGCCTACGGCTGGGGCATTCTGGACCGCGAGACGTTCCTGGCCCTTTGGATTGTTATCTTCGCCCTCCTCGGCTTCTACCTGCTGGGCAAGATACGCTTTCCCCACGACGACGAGACAGACCACACGGGCGTGACGCGCTTCTTCCTGGGTCTCTGCTCGCTGGCCTTCGCCGTCTACATGGTGCCCGGCCTCTGGGGCGCCCCGCTGAAAGCCGTGAGCGCCTTTGCGCCCCCCGTCTCCACGCAGGACTTCAACCTGGACGAAACGAAGGTCGAGGCCAAGTTTACCGACTATGAGGCCGGCATGGCCTACGCCCGCCAGACGGGTAAGCCCGTGCTCGTGGACTTCACGGGCCACGGCTGCGTCAACTGCCGCAAGATGGAGCTGGCCGTATGGCACGACCCCAAGGTACGCGACATCATCATGGACGACTACGTGCTCATCTCTCTCTACGTCGACGAGAAGGCCAAGCTCCCCGAGCCCATCATCGTGAAGGAAAACGGGAAGGAGACGAAGCTCCGCACCGTCGGCGACAAGTGGAGTTATCTGCAACGCAGCAAGTTTGGCATGGGCGCCCAGCCCTACTACGTCCTGCTCGACAACGAAGGACGGCCCCTCACGGGCAGCTACGCCTACGACGAAGACGTCGACAAATACGTCAAGTTCCTGCAAGATGGCCTGAAAGCCTACCGCAACCGTTAAGCCCCGGCGCCCCTGGCGCCCACACATACACAGCGCGGCCCCTCCTCCACAAGCGGAAGAGGGGCCGCGCCGCATCAGTGCCGCAGGCCACCGCGCGTCAGCGGGCACGATAGCGGCCTTTGGTGATTTCTTCGAGCGTCAGGGCGCGGTAGACCATCTGATACCACCCCGGCTCTTCCTCGTAGAAGAAGCCGATGCGCCCGTCAGCCTGAAGCGTCATCGTGGAGTAGGCCGACCCCGTGTGGCTCACGCGGTAGGCCCCGTCCCAGTCCTCGGCAAAATGGGCAGGCGTGTCATAGTCGGCCGCCGTCACCAGTTCCTTATAATAAATAGTGACGTTCTGCCGTGCGGGCCCCGCAGGCAGGCTTTGCAGGGCCAGGTCCACCTTACGCCCGGCAGCGTCACGGGCCGGAACGATAAGGATTTCGCCGTTACAGGCTCCGCTCTCGTTGGCAATGCCACCGCGCACCTGCTTCGTGTCGACAGCCTCGCCCCAGCTGCCCTCGGCCCGTTCGGCGTCGGTGTAGCGGAAGATGTTGAAATAGCGCCCGCCCGCCTTGCGGCTGCTCAGGAGCACGCTGCCGTCGGGCAGCTCTTCACACTTCGGCTCGTCGCCCCGCGGTGCGGGCGAGGCCTCGGCGCCACCCAGCGCCTGCCACGTGCGGCCGAAGTTGTCGGAATAGATGACGAAGTTGCCGCTCGTCGTGGCCAGGGCGGCATAGAGGCGGTAATAGTCGCCCGTCTTCACGCGCGCCGACTGGCAGATGCGCCCGCTGCCCATAAAGAGACCGTTGATGCGGCCGCCAAAGACGTCAAAATAGATTTGCCCCGTGATGTCGGTCGGCGCGTCCCAGCGCCACGTCTTGCCGCGCTTGTCATACCTGGCCCGCGTGTACACCATACGCAGGGGATGCGAGGGGCGCGAGCTCCAATAGGGCACGTCGCCCGCAGCACACACCAGCAGCAGTTCGTTCCTCTCGCGGTCGGCCACGAGGCAGGCGTCACCGTAGCCCGTCGTAGTGCCGCTGCCCGTTCCTTCAAGCACCGTGACGGCCGGCGTCCACGTTTCGCCGCCGTCACGGCTCGTGCGCATAAGAATGTCCACGCGTCCGTAGCCAATGTCGCCCCCGCAGGGCCGGCGGTCGCTCAGCGCCACGAGCTGTCCGTCGCGCGCCGTGGCAATGGCCGGGATGCGGTAGGGATAGCCCGTCGAATCGCCCGTATGAAACAGCACCGTCTGCGCCCCTCCCGTCCACGGCAGGAGCGCCAGCAACCAAGCCAGCAAATGTTTCTTCTTCATCGTCTCGTTTTTTAAAATTAATTTCCATGGCAAAGTTAAGACAAAAGGGGGAAAAGACGAGAAAACGGCGCACAACCTTTGCCCGTCGCCGTGGGGAGAGCATGGCGCGAAAGGTAAAGACGCATAACGCCCCTCTTCCTTCGGCAAGCAGCGCCGCGCAGAGCGCCCGCCGCGTAAAGTCGTCGCACACCTCGCCCGGCGGGAGGAAGAATGTCGGGCGGAGCAGGGCTGTGCCGCAACATTCCACCCATTCCCCCGCGCTTTTCTGCATATTCTTCCGCATTTATACATTCCGCCCGCCGTCGTCTCAGTGGACGTTTGGGGCTGTTTGCCACGCCGTTTGCACGGTTTGTCCCACCGTGCGGGGCACGTGCGGCTGAGCGGGCCGAAAGCATAAATGCATGGTTGTAGATGAAATTTCCACCAAATATTGCAAAGCGAGCATGGCAAAGAAACGTTGTAACGTCGCAGACAGTTAAAAAAATAAGCATATATCTATTTATTTTATCCCTGTTATGTGGAAAACGGCTATCTTTGCAAATTGATATGTTTGGGGCTTAAAAAATGGCAACTTGTCACAAAAGACGCGAGGGGCGCAGCAATATGGCAAGCCCCGCCCCCAGAAATGAAGATTTATACACAATGTTTAATTTAATGGTTATATTATGAACAAGAAGTTAGTGCTTTTGTCGGCTCTCGCCCTTATGGGGAGCGGGACGCTGATGGCACAGAAGCGCGTGACGGGTCGCATCCTCGACACCGACGGGCAGCCGGTCTACGGCGCGCACGTCAAGGTGGAGGGCACCAACATCGTCACGGCGACCGACGCCGAGGGCCGCTTCACCCTGACGAACGTCCCCTCGTCGGCCAAGCGCGTGAGCGTTTCGTACATCGGCATGCAGACGCAGACCGTGAGCATTTCGGGCAACATGAACGTCGTGCTCGAACAGAACGACCGCCTGCTCGAAGAGGCCGTCGTCGTGGGTTATGGTACGGCCAAGAAAATCGGTAGCGTCACGGGCGCCATTAAGAAAGTGGACGCCGAGGCCGTTACAGACAAGCCTACGGTCAACGTCATCGACGCTCTGCAAGGCCAGGTGTCGGGATTGCAAATCCTAAACAACTCCGGTGAAGTTGCTAACTTGAATTCGTTCTCTATGAATATCCGCGGTATCGGTTCGCTTACGGCCAATACCACTCCTTTGATCGTGGTGGACGGCTCTCCGGCCGGAGTGCAGGTGTTCTCGCTGATGAACGACGACGACATCGAGAGCATCACCGTCTTGAAGGACGCTTCGGCCACCGCCATCTACGGTTCGCGTGCCGCCAACGGCGTCATCTATATAACCACCAAGAAAGGCCGCCGAAATGAAAAGGCCCAGGTGACTGTTTCGCAGAAAATCGGTTGGAGCCAGCTGGCCAACGGCATCGGCAACCCCATGAACTCCACCGAGATCCTCGACTTCCAGTTTGAAAACGGTGTTATCGATGCCGAGCAATACATCCGTTTCAAAGAGCACGGCGCCAACACCGACTGGCAGCGCTACTTCTTCGACAACGCCGCCCCCATGTATGAAACAGCACTTTCGATACAGGGCGGTAGCCAGTCGACCTCTTACTTCATTTCTACCTCTTACCTGAAGCAAGACGGTATCACCCACGCTTCCTCTCTGAAGCGTTACACGCTGCGCGCCAACATCGACAGCAAAATCAACGACTGGCTGCAAGTGGGCCTCAACCAAAACGCGGCCTACTCCGAGCGCCGCACCGAAAACTGGACGGACAACGGCGAGAACAAGCCGGGCAACTATGCCATCAACGCATACATGGACCTTCCCTACTGGGATCCGTTCGACGAAGAGTCGATGGCCAACCACGTCGTGTGGGGAAAGGACTCGTACGACACGCAATGGCTGCTCGATCAAAACCCCGTATGGTACAACGACGTCAACTATAACGGAACAGCCTACATCCAGCTGACGCCCGTGCGCGGCCTGACGCTGCGCTCGCAGCTGGGTCTGCACGCCTTTGAGTCGCGCGGCTCGTCAAAGGTGCTGCCCTCGTACCCCGGAGCCGGGCAGCAGGCAGGAGCTTCCGAGAGCTTCTCGCGCATGGCCATGTGGACCATCACGAATACGGCCGAATACAAATTCAACATCGGCACCGACCACGCTTTCACCTTGCTGGCCGGCCAGGAAGGCATCAAATACACCAGCAGTGGCTTTGGCGCGCAGGGCAACGGCTTTACTGACAACCGTCTGACAGAGCTGGGCAACGCCACCATCGCCGTTCTGCCCACGAGTAGCTACTCGAAGTATGAGTACCTCTCGTTCTTCGGCCGCGTGGACTACTCCTTAAAGGAAAAGTACTTTGCCGACTTCACCGTGCGCTCCGATGCCTCTTCGCGCTTCGGACGCGACAACCGCACCGCCCTGTTCTACTCGGCCGGCCTCATGTGGAACATGAAGAAGGAAGCCTTCATGGAGCCCGTTTCGTGGATTTCGGCCTTGCAGCTCAAGGCCAGCGTCGGCTCGACGGGTAACTCCGAAATAGGCAACTACACGCATCTGGGCATCATCGGAACCACCATCTACAACAACACCACCGGCTGGGGCCTCGCGCAACCGGCCAACACGCAGCTCGGCTGGGAAAAACAGATACAGACGAACGTGGGCTTCAACCTCTCGCTCTGGAACAAGCTCCACATCGACTTCAGCTGGTACAACCGCCTGACGAAGGACATGCTCATGTCGATGCCGCTGCCCTACACCACGGGCTTCTCGTCGCAGATGATGAACATCGGCCAGCTGCGCAACCGCGGCGTCGAAGTGGAAGTGGTTTGGGACGCCATCCGCACGGACGAAGCTTTCCTGACGCTGCGCGCCAACTATGCCTACAACAAAAACGAAATCGTCAAGCTCTTCAACGGCATCACCGAATGGCCCGACGAAGCAGCGCTCATCAGCTACATCGAGGGCAAGAGCCTCAACTACTACATGCCCATCTCTGCCGGTGTTGACGCCACGGACGGTGCCCCCATGTGGTACCTGCCGGGCCACAGCGGAGGACGCGTTCACACGTTCAACCCCGAAACGATGACCAAGGACGCCAACATGATCAACGACCTCTACCAAGACACAGGCAAGAGCCGCTTCGCTCCCCACACGGGTGGCTTCGGCATCGCCGGCGGCTGGAAGGGCCTGACCATCTCGGCCGACTTCTCCTTCGTGTTGGGCAAGTGGATGGTCAACAACGACTACTACTTTGCCAACAGCAGAGATAATGCAACGAGCGGCTTTTGCAACCAGGACAAGGACATGCTGACCAACGTATGGAAGAAGCCGGGCGACATCACCCCACGCTCTGCGCTGGAATATCAGACGCAATTTGACACGCAATGGCTGGAAAATGCATCGTTCCTGCGCCTGAAGAACCTAACGGTGGCTTACGACCTGCCGAAAGCATGGATGAAAGCAACGGGCTTCATCAGCAACTTCCGCATCACGGCCCAGGCACGCAACCTCTTCACCATCACGAAGTACAAAGGCACCGATCCCGAAATCATGGCCAACGTCAACTTGGGAAGCTACCCCGCAACCCGTCAATACACCATCGGGGCCGAGATTACGTTCTAACAATTAATTCACATTTAGATACAGCAAAACAATGAATAAGTATATTGCAAAGACAATATTAGGTTCGGCCCTGCTTTTGCCGTTGGTATCTTCCTGCGAATTGGACCAGTTTCCGCGCGGAAGCATCATGGAAGAAAACAGCTGGGAGCAGGTGAGCGACGCCACGAACTATTATGTCGGCTTGCAATCTGCCCTGCGTAATGTCATCGGCGGCTCTCAGGTGTACGTATCTGAGATGCAGACCGACTTGTTCAACACGACGTTTGGAGCAACCAGCTTGCAGCAGGAGCACGATTGGTCCTTCACCACGATGCAGTTTGCAGGAGATGCAAAATGGATCAACAACTATTCGTTGATTTCCAATGCCAACGAAATTATCAACAACATTGATAAAATTCAGGTGGAAACCGACGAAGACCAGCTCTATCTCGACAACATCAAGGGCGCTGCCTACTTTGCCCGCGCCTACGCCTACGCCAACATGGTCGTGCGCTACTGCAAGGACTATGAGCCCGCCACGGCTGCCGGCGAACTGGGCCTGCCCCTCGTCGAAACAGTCGACGTGAACGCCAAGCCCCGCCGCTCAACGCTCGAAGCCACCTACCAGTTCATCATGGACGACATCGAGCGCGCCCATCAGTACCTGAAGACGACGGGCACCGTCACCGAGCCGGGCACAGACGCCCTCGACGCGCTGGAAGCACGCATGGACCTCTACATGCACCGCTACGACGAGGCCGCCACGAAGGCACAGAGCCTCATGGCCAAGTATCCGCTCATCAGCGACGCCGCCACGTTTGCTTCGATGTGGAGCAACGACGCCGGGTCGGAAATCATCTATCAGCCCATCCTGATTGCACCGAACGAGCTGGGTATGGGATATGCCGGCATCTACATCTCCTATAACACGAGCCTGCGCCGCTACAATCCGTCGTTCCTGCCCACGCAAGGCCTGATGGATATGTACGAAAGCAGCGACTACCGCAAGAGCACCTACTTCGTAGAGGTAAACCTCAGTGCCAACGGTGGTGCAAGGGATGAAGGCTACATGTTCAACAAGTATCCCGGCAACCCCGCCCTGCGTCAAAGCGAAACGGACTTCTACAATATGACGAAAGCCTTCCGTTCGGCCGAGCTCTATCTCATCGCCGCCGAGGCCGAACTGATGAAGGACAACAAGGACGAGGGTGCTGCCCTGGGCTACCTCAACACCCTGCGCCAGAGCCGTGGCGCATCGGCCCTGAGCTCCACGGGCGACCAGCTCGTGCAGGACATGAAGGACGAGTGGGTGCGCGAAATGGTGGGCGAAGGCTTCCGCCTCGACTGCCTGAAGCGCTGGCACGAAGGTTTCACGCGTAAGCCTGCTCAATCGTTCAGCACGGCCATCCTCTCTACCGAGATGAACACGCAGAACCTCTCAATATCGGCCGACAACCAGAAGTTCGTATGGGAAATCCCCAGCAACGACCTCCAAGCCAACACCAACTTGGAACGCAACTGGAAGTCGACGGATCAATAAGTAAACTCCTTTAACCAGAGAAACGAAATGAAACAATACATCAAAACTTTGGCGCTCTGCCTGATGGCGGGCCTGGGCCTGGCCTCCTGCAACGACAACTTCGACGAGGACGAAGGCTTCGTGACCTATCCGCAGCACGTGGCCCTGGGCACGTGGGAGTGCGAATATGTGAACAGCACGACGCCCTACAGCGATTTCACAGTCTCTCTTACGCTCAACGAAGAGGGCGACACCATCTGCAACCTCACGTTCTATGAAAAAGAATATGGCACATGGTACATCTTTTCCAATGGCGAGGTCACATACAATCCCGCCGTCGGCATGACACAAGTATTCTTTGACGCCTCTTCCCAAGGCATTCCGGCCGAACTCAATATGGCCTTACAACGCGACTTGAAGACCATGGGCGTACAATTCATCATGAATGGCAACACCGCAGGAAAACTCAGCTTCCGCGCCGAGCCCGCCACGTCGTTCAACGTCGTAGGCCAGTGGACGGGCACCGACGCCGCAGGCAACACGCTCGGCCTCAACTTCGACAACGAAGAGGGCACCTGCGCCGTGACGATCAACTATGCCGACGAAGCACAGACCGACGTAAACGCATCGGGCACCTACTCCTTCACCGACGGCACGGGCGCCGTGGCCTACACCACCGCCGAAGGCCAGGCAGCCTCCATCGCTCTCGGCCTGAACGACAAGAACCAGCTCACGGCCACCACGGCCAACGGCACCACCTACGTCATGGCACGCTGACCATAGCCGCCACAACGCCAACGCCCCGCCCCGGTCTCCCGGGAGCGGGGCATTTTTTAATGAACAATGGGCCCGCAGGGGAAGTCGACCATAGGAGGGGCGCCATTCTAGGCGCCCACTCAGCCGCATGGGCCTCAGCGTTGGGGAGAAATGCCGCGGCGGGGCTGCGCCCCGAGCGGGTGAGACGCGATGAATCGCGTCTCTACGCAGGCAACTTCCCTTTGCTTCACCACCTGCGCCTCGGGCAAGAGAAGAAAAACGGATTTTTTCTTCTCTTTCCTCTCGGCTTGCACTAACTTTGGCTCCGCCCAACTTAGGCTGCGCCTCGGGCAAGAGAAGAAAAACGGATTTTTTCTTCTCTTTCCTCTCGGCTTGCACTAACTTTGTCCGCTAAAAGAACCAAAAGACAAGCAGCATGAAAATCTTACTCCTGGGAAGCGGCGGCCGCGAGCACGCCTTGGCTTGGAAGATAGCCCAAAGCCCCAAAACCACGAAGCTTTACATCGCACCGGGCAACGCCGGCACGGCCGAGGTGGGCGAGAACGTCGACATCGCCGTCAACGACTTCGACGGCATCGCGCAGTTCGTCATCGACTATGAGGTGGACATGGTGGTCGTCGGGCCCGAGGATCCGCTCGTGCACGGCATCGCCAACTATTTTGCCGCCCACGACCTGCTGAAGGGCGTGCCCGTTATCGGACCCACGCGCGAGGGCGCACAGCTTGAAGGCTCGAAGGACTTTGCCAAGCACTTTATGCAACGCCACGGCATCCCCACGGCTGCTTATGCCACCTTCGACGGCACGCAGGCCGACGAAGCCTGCCGCTATCTGGAAACGCTCAGTGCCCCCTACGTCTTGAAGGCCGACGGTCTCTGCGCGGGCAAGGGCGTGCTCATCGTCCCCACGCTCGACGAGGCCAAGGCGCAGCTGCGCGACATGCTGGGCGGCCGCTTCGGCACGGCTTCGGCCCGCGTGGTCATCGAGGAGTATATGAGCGGCATCGAATGCTCCGTCTTTGCCCTCACCGACGGACGCCACTACCTCATCCTGCCCGAAGCCAAGGACTATAAGCGCATCGGCGAGGGCGACACCGGGCCCAACACGGGCGGCATGGGCTCCGTTTCGCCCGTTCCGTTTGCCACGCCCGAGTGGATGCAGAAGGTCGAGGACGAAATCGTGCGCCCAACGGTCGAAGGCCTGGCGGCCGAGGGCATCGGCTACAAGGGATTTATCTTTTTCGGCCTGATGAACTGCGACGGGCAGCCCCGCGTCGTGGAATACAACTGCCGCATGGGCGACCCCGAGACCGAAACCGTCATGCTGCGCCTCGACGCCGACATCGTCGAACTGTTCGAAGGTGTGGCCGCCGGCACGCTCGACCGCTGCTCCGTCAAGGCCGACCCCCGCGCTGCCGTCTGCGTGATGTGCGTCTCGGGGGGCTATCCCGGCAGCTATGAGAAGGGCAAGGAAATCACGGGCACCGCCGCCGACGGCTGCATCGTCTTCCACGCCGGGACGGCCCTGCACGACGGCCACCTCGTCACGGCGGGGGGACGTGTCATTGCCGTGAGCTCATACGGCACCACGCGCGCCGAAGCCCTGGAACGCGCCATGCGCGGTGCCGAAGGCATCAGCTTCGAAGGCAAATATTTCCGCCGCGACATCGGCAGCGACCTTTAAACCCTCCGTTTCCCACCGATGGCCGGCAAGAGTCTACGTCTGCGCGTAGCGTGCAGCGCCACCACGCTGCCCGTCACGGCTGCCGCCACAGCCGCCCTGTGGCTCCTGCCCTTTCCGCCCGGTGCGGCGCGATGGGGCGGGCTGCTGGCGACGGCGCTGGCGGCCTATGTCATGATGGAGTGCAACAACCGCAACGCCCTGCTGCGCATCCGCTCGCGCATGACCACCACGTCGTTCCTGGCCCTCACGGCGGCCTGCCCGTTCCTGCACGGCTGGCAGCCCGCCATGGCCGCTGCCGTGGCGCTGCTGGCCGCGCTCACGCTGCTCTTTGCCACCTATCAGCAGCGGCATGCCGAGGGGCGCACGTTCTACGCCTTCCTGTTCCTGGGGCTGGGCAGCCTGCTGTTTCCGCCCCTGCTCCTGCTCGTGCCGCTGCTCTGCGCCGCCATGCTCTTCTACCTGCGCTCGCTCACGGGCCGCACCTTCCTGGCCGCCCTTTTCGGCCTGGCGCTGCCCTACTGGGGCTACGTGGGCTGGATGGGCTGGCACAACCGGCTCGACACGGCCTTTGCCTACATGCTGCCCTATCTTGCCCCCGGGCCGCCCCGTTTTTCGGCCCTGCCCCCGCAGCGCATGGCGGCGCTGGGCGCCGTGCTCGTGCTGGTGGTGCCGGCCATCTTCCATTTCTGGCGCACGTCCTATAACGACAAGATACGCACGCGCATGCTCTACCACACCCTCGTGCTCACCGTCTTCGGCCTGCTGGCCCTGTTGGCGCTGCGCCCGCAGTGGCACGACGCCCTGCTGCGCCTGCTGCTGGCGGCGGGTGCCCCCTTCGTGGGCCACCACTTTGCCCTGGCGCGCGGCCGGCTCATGGACGTGTGGTTCGTCGTCTGCCTCGTGCTGCTGGGCGCGCTGGCCGTCTCCTTCCGGCTCCTGCCATGGACGCCCTGAACGAACTGCTGCTGGGCTGGGGCTGGCTGGGGCTGTTCGTCTCGGCCTTCCTGGCCGGCACGGTGCTGCCGTTCAGCTCCGAAGTGGTGCTGCTGGCCTGCATTGCGGGCGGCACGCCGCCCGTGGCAGGCGTGGCGGCGGCCACGGCGGGCAACGCCTTGGGCGGCATGACGTGCTACTGGGTGGGCCGGCTCGGCCGCACCGAATGGATCGCGCGCTACCTGCGCGTGGGGCCGCGCGAGCTGGCCCGCGCCCGCCGCTTCATGCGCGGGCGCGGGGCATGGATGGCCGTGCTCTCGTTCCTGCCCGTCGTGGGCGACGCCATGCTCATCGTGCTGGGCCTCATGCGCGCCAACCCATGGATCACGGCCGCCGCCATGACCGCCGGCAAGCTGGGCCGCTATGCCGCCGTGGCGGGTCTCATCAGTTTTTTCTAAACTTCGTTTTTCATCAACATGAACCGCATTCTCCCCCTTCTTCTCCTACTCCTGCTGCCCCTTGCCGGCTGCCGCCGCGACGGTGCCGACGGGAGCGGCCGCCCCGTGCTCACGACCACCATCGTGCCGCTGGGCAGCTTCGTCGGCGCCATCGCCGGCCCGCGCTTCGACGTGGCTGTGCTGGTGCCCCCCGGCGCCGGGCCCGAAACCTACGAGGCCACGACGCGCCAGCTCGTCGACCTGAGCCACAGCAGTGCCCTGTTTCGCATCGGCACGCTCGGGCTCGAACAGACGCGCGTGGAAAAAATGGCCGAGGCGGCTCCCCGCCTGCTCATGGTCGACGTGGCCCGCGGCATCGCCCCCGCCGCCGACGCCGGGCACGACCCTCACCTGTGGACCTCGCCCGCCAACGTCAGCCGCATGGCCCGCACCATCCACGCCACGCTCTGCCGCATCGACCCCGAGGGCAAGGAGGGCTACGACAGCCGCCTCGTTGCCTTCTGCCTCCACGTCGACAGCGTCGACGCCGCCATACGCCGCCGCTTGCAGGGCGTGGCGGCGCGCACCTTCCTTGCGGCCCATCCCGCGCTGGGCAGTTTTGCGGCCGAATATGGCCTGCGCCAGCTCTGCGTCGAGCAGGACGGCAAGGAGCCCTCGCCCGAGCGCATCGCCCGCCTCATCGCGCAGTGCAAGGCCGAGGGCGTGCGCGTGGTCTTCGTACAGAAGCAGCATCCCGCCCGCGCCGCCCGCCACATAGCCCGCGAAACGGGGGCACGCATCGTGGAAATTGACCCGCTGAGCAGCCGCTGGGGCGACGAGCTGCTCCGCATAGCCGACGCCCTGGCCCGATGAACACACCGCCCCTCACCCTCAGCCACGTCAGCCTGGCCTACGGCACGCGCCACGTGCTCGACGACGTATCGCTCGCCCTGCCCGCGAGCGGCATCACCCTGCTCACGGGCCCCAACGGCGGGGGCAAGACGTCGCTCCTGCGCGCCATGGCCGGCCTGCTGCGCCCCGCCGCCGGCAGCATCGTGCGCCGGCCGGGCCTGCGCACGGGCTACCTGCCCCAGCAGCGCCGCATCGACCGCCGCTTCCCCATCACCGTGGCCCAGGTGGTCGCCTCAGGCCTGCTCAACCGCGGCACCCTTTGGGGCCATATCGGGAAAGAGGGGCGCGCCGCCGTGGAGCGCACGCTCGCTGAGCTCCGCCTCGAAGCGCTGGCCGACAGGCCCATCGAAGCCCTCAGCGGCGGACAGTGGCAGCGCACGCTGCTGGCGCGCGCCGTCGTCTCCTCGCCCGCCCTGCTCCTGCTCGACGAGCCCGACACCCATCTGGACCGCGAGGCCCGCACCTTCCTCTACGACCGCCTCGCGGCCTGGGCCCGCACGTGCAGCGTCGTCATCGTGAGCCACGACGCCGCGGCAGCCGGCGCCCTCCGCCCCGCAGCCACCTACGTCGCCGACGGCCGACGCCTCAGCCCCGCCGCGGCCCGGGCCCTCTGAGTGGGCGCTATATGTCAAACCGTTAAAGCGGACACCCACGCCCGTCCGCCTTTTAGCGTTGATTCCGTGCGTCCATGCGACATTTTCGTGCATCCATGGGACCGATTCGAAATTCCATCCCATGGAATCGCCGATCCATCCCATGGAAATTCCGATCCATGGGATGTTTCTGAAGGAAAAATAGCCCCGAAACGTGCCATATAGCGGCGAAAATCGCGTTTTCGGGCGTCCATGCGGCGGAGCGTCGCACGGATACACCTCATAATCAAGCATTTCTGATTTTCGCGTAAATACAAGCGAAGGAGCAAGCGCGCGAAAATAATCGATTCTCCGTGTTAAAAAACCACCCGCCACACGCAACGCTACCACCGCAGGCACGATGCGCCACAGCACCTCCACC
>CALUNU010000003.1 GCA_944322095.1 uncultured Alloprevotella sp. | reverse complement strand
GTTTTCCCTTGGCTCCCCTCTCGCCTTTCGCTACTTTTGTTTCACCAAAGCAGGATGCGGCTCGGACGAGCCATGGAAAAACGGAGTTTTCCCTTGGCTCCCCTCTCGCCTTTCGCTACTTTTGCACAATGAAACGCTTTACAACCCTCCTTATCGCCCTGACGCTGGCCGGCGCGGCCTGCGCACAACGGAGCGAAATCCTGTTCGACCGCCTGCGCACGTTGCAGGTGGTGGTGGCGGACGACCCCAACCGACAGCCCGTCATCGCCCTCGACAGCGACGAGCAACTGGAAATATCGTTCGACGACCTGACGCACGAATACTGCCGCTACACCTACACCGTGCAACACTGCGGCTTCGACTGGAAACCCTCGGACGAGCTCTTCGAGAGCGACTTTCTGACCTCGCCGGGCAACGAGGGCGTCATCGACGACTACCAGCAGAGCATGACCACCTCGACGCTCTATACGCACTATGCCTTCCGCTTCCCCAACAGCGAGACGCGGCCGCTCATCTCGGGCAACTACCGCATCAGCATCATGCGCGAGGACGAAAACGGCGACTTGCAGCCGGCGGCCACAGTGTGCTGCGCCGTGGTGGAGCCCTGCGTGGCCGTGCGCGCCGAGGCGACGACCAACACCGATACAGACTGGAACGGAGCCCACCAGCAGCTCTCCATGCGCGTCGACCTGAAAGGGCTCAACGTGCGCGATGCGCGGCGCGAGGTGAAAACCCTCGTCATGCAAAACCGCCGCTACGACAATGCGCGCCTCAACCCGGCACCGACGTCGACCACGGGGACGGCCCTCGTGTGGGACCACTGCCGCGACCTCATCTTCGAGGCGGGCAACGAGTATCGCAAGTTTGAGATGCTCAACATGCGCGCACCGGGCATGGGCGTCGAGAGCGTGCGCTGGTACGACCCGCTCTACCACGTGGCCCTCTTCCCCGGCGAGCGGCGGCGCAACTACCTGTACGACGAAGACCGCAACGGACAAGCCGTCATACGCACCGACGAGGCCACGGACGAAACGACCGACTGCGAATACTTCATGGCCCACTTCACGCTGGCCATGCCCGAACTCGACGGGCAGGACGTCTACGTGAACGGACGCTGGACGCACGACCTGTTTACCCCCACCTACCGCATGACCTACAACGCTGCGGCAGGGGCCTACGAGGCCGCCGTGCTCCTGAAACAGGGCTATTACAGCTACCAGTATGTGGCCGTGCCCCACGGCAGCGACGGCCCCGGCACGACAGCCCCGACGGAGGGCAACTTCTACCAGACGGAGAACGAATATACCATCATGGTCTACTACCGTCCGGCCGGAGCGCGCTACGACCGCCTGATAGGCCACACAACGTTCAACTTCCGGCCCCAATAGGCCGCCAAAACCCAACGACATGACACGACCCGACATCGTCTTCCTTGACAGCCATACGCTCAACCCCGGCGACCTCTCGTGGGGCGAGCTCGAAGCGCTGGGACGCTTCACCGAATATGCCCGCACGGCGCCCCACGAGGTGGTGGAGCGGGCCCGCGAGGCCGACATCCTCATCGTCAACAAAACACGGCTCACCGAAAGCCACTTTGCCGCCCTGCCCCGCCTGCGGCTGGTGTGCGTGGCGGCGGCGGGCTACGACGTGGTCGACACCGAAGCCGCCCGCCGCAGGGGCATCCCCGTGTGCAACACGGCAGGCTATGCCAACCGCGCCGTGGCCCAGATGGCCGTGGCCCTGCTGCTGGAAGCAACCAACCGCGTGGGCGCCTACGCCGAGGCCAACCGCCACGGCTTTTGGAGCCAAAGCCCCGACTTCTGCTGCTGGGACGCCCCGCTCACCGAGCTCGACGGCAAGCGCCTGGCCATCGTGGGCTTCGGCGGCATCGGCAGCACGCTGGCGGCCATGATGCGCCCCTTCGGCATGCGCCTCTCGGCCGTGAGCTCCAAGAGCGCCGCGGAGCTGCCGCCCGACGTGGAGAAAACCACCATTGAGGAGGCCTTTGCCACGGCCGACGTGGTGAGCCTCCACTGCCCCCTGACGGCTGCCAACGAGGGCTTCGTGAACGAGCGGCTGCTCGACGGCTGCCGCCGGGGCCTCATCCTGGTGAACACGGCGCGCGGACGCCTCGTGGACGACGAGGCCGTGGCCCGAGCGCTCGCCGACGGGCGCCTGGGCGCCTATGCCACCGACGTGCTCTCGGAAGAGCCGCCCCGCGCCGAACATCCCCTGCTGCACGCACCCCGCTGCTACGTGACGCCCCACGTGGCCTGGGCCACCGTGGAGGCCCGCAGCCGCATCATCGACCTGCTGCGCAACAACATCCGGGCCTTTCTGAACGGACGGCCCATCAACGTCGTAAACGGCACCGCCGGCACCGCGGCCGCCCACTAACTGAAAGCCATCTCATACGCCTTATGCCTGAAATATCTTTTTCGCAGGTGCTCGACTTCATCGGCACCATTGCTTTTGCCATCTCCGGTATCCGCCTGGCCTCGGCCAAACACTTCGACCTGTTCGGCGCCTACGTGGTGGGCGTCACGACGGCCGTGGGCGGCGGCACCATGCGCGACCTCATGCTGGGCACGCCGCCCTTCTGGATGACCGACCCGGTCTATCTCATCTGCTCGGGCATCGCGCTGGTGTGGGTCATGATTTTCGGAAAATACCTTATCCGACAGAACAACACGTGGTTTCTCTTCGACACAATCGGCCTGGCGGTCTTCACCGTGACGGGCATCGAGCGCACGGTGGCCGCGGGCTTCCCGTTTTGGACGGCCATCATCATGGGCACCATCACGGGGGCGGCCGGCGGCGTGTTCCGCGACGTGTTCATCAACGAGGAACCGCTCATTTTCCGCAAGGAAATCTACGCCATGGCGTGCGTCATCGGCGGCCTGTTCTATTATGCCTGCGCCCGGTTGGGAACCGACAACATTACGGCGGGCATCGTGTGTGGCGCCATGGTGATTGCCATGCGTCTGCTGGCCGTGAAGTATAAGCTGCGGCTGCCCATCCTGAAGGGCGAGGAAGCCCAGCAGTGAGCCCGGCCTGCACCTAAGGCTCAGCGACTGACAAAGAAAACCCCGCGCACCGCTTCCCGGAAGGAATGAGCGATGCGCGGGGTTTTTCGTGCGCCGGCAGGACCGACGGGCCGCAGGGCTCAGCCGCGGAGCGAGCGGAGCGTCTCCTGCAAGGCGGCTATCTTGGCGCGGGCATCGTGCTGCTTCTTGCGCTCGGTCTCGACGACGGCGGCGGGGGCGTTGGCCACGAAGCGCTCGTTCGAGAGCTTCTTCTCGACACCTTTGAGGAAGCCTTCGAGACGCGTGAGCTCAGCCTCGGCCTTGGCTATCTCGGCCTCGACGTCGATGAGCCCGCCCAAAGGCACGGCATACTCGGTCGTACCCACCATGATGGGGGCGGCGCCCTCGCTGCGTACGTCGGTCGTCTCGATGGCCGTGACGCCGGCCAGCTTCATGACAAGGCCGTCGTAGGAGGCTATGGGGTTGTGCCCGATGACCTGCAACGTGAGGGGCTCCTTCTGGGCAATGCCGCGCTGGGCACGCAGGGCACGCACGCCGCTGATGAGCTGCTTCATGTGCTCGGCGTCGGCCACGATGGCTTCATCGCCGTCGGCGGGGGCGGCTATGTGCTGCTCGCTCACCGAGAGGCTCTCGCCGTCGGCGCGCTCGGCCAGATGCTGCCAGAGCTCTTCGGTGATGAAGGGCATGAACGGGTGGAGCAGGTGGAGCAGATCGTCGAAGAAACGGAGCGTGGCGTCGTAGGTGGCGCGGTCGACGGGCTGGCCGTAGGCGGGCTTGACCATTTCGAGATACCAGCCCGAGAACTCGTCCCAGAAAAGGCGGTAGACCTCCATGAGGGCCTCGCTCAGGCGGTACTTGGAGAAAAGGTCGGCCACGTCGGCCGCACTTTTGCGCAAACGGGCGCCAAACCAGGCGACGGCCCGCCCGGACGTGGCGGGAGCAGCAACGTCGGCCGTCTGCCATCCCTTGACGAGACGGAAGGCATTCCATATTTTGTTGCAGAAATTGCGGCCCTGCTCGCAAAGGGCCTCGTCGAAGAGGATGTCGTTGCCGGCGGGGGCCGAAAGCATCATGCCCATGCGCACGCCATCGGCGCCGAAGCGGTCGATGAGGTCGAGCGGGTCGGGCGAGTTGCCAAGCGACTTCGACATTTTGCGCCCTATCTTGTCGCGGACGATGCCCGTGAAGTAGACGTTGCGGAAGGGAGGCTGCCCCGTATATTCGTAGCCGGCCATAATCATGCGGGCCACCCAGAAGAAGATGATGTCGGGCCCGGTGACGAGGTCGCTCGTGGGATAGTAGTAATGAAACTCGGCGTTGTCGGGGCGGCGTATGCCGTCGAAAAGCGAGATGGGCCAGAGCCAGGACGAGAACCACGTGTCGAGCGCGTCCTCTTCCTGACGGAGATCGGCGGCCTGCAAGGCGTCGTTGCCCGTTTTCTCGCGGGCAAGGGCAAGGGCCTGCTCAGGCGTTTCGGCCACGACGAAGCCTCCGCCCGGCAGATAGTAGGCGGGGATGCGGTGGCCCCACCACAGCTGGCGGCTGATGCACCAGTCCTTGATGTTTTCGAGCCAGTGGCGGTAGACGTTCTTGTATTTGGCGGGATAGAACTTGATGTCGCCGCGCTCCACGGGCGGAAGGGCGAGGTCGGCAAAGTGCTGCATGCGCAGGAACCACTGCATGGAAAGCTTCGGCTCGATGGGTACGTCCGTGCGCTCGCTGAAGCCCACGTTGTTGGTATAGGCTTCCACCTTTTCGAGCAGGCCGGCGGCGTCGAGGTCTTTCTCTATCTGGCGCCGCACGTCGAAGCGGTCCATGCCGACGTACATGCCCGCAGCCTGGCTGAGGGTGCCGTCGTCGTTGAAGATGTCTATGCTTTCCAGGCCGTGCTTTTCGCCCAGCATGTAGTCGTTTACGTCGTGTGCGGGCGTCACCTTAAGGCAGCCGGTGCCGAACTCGACATCGACATATTCGTCCTCGATGACGGGGATGGACCGGCCCACGAGGGGAACGATGACGCGCTTGCCGCGGAGCCAGGCGTTCTTGGGGTCGTTGGGGTTGATGCACATGGCCGTGTCGCCCATAATGGTTTCGGGGCGCGTGGTGGCCACGACGGCATAGGCCCCCGTGGGGTCGCCCTCGACCTTATAGCGCAGATAATAGAGCTTGCCGTGCTCTTCCTTGTAGACAACTTCCTCGTCGGAGAGGGCCGTCTGCGCCTTGGGGTCCCAGTTTACCATACGTACGCCGCGATAGATGAGGCCCTTGTTGTAAAGGTCGACAAACACCTTCGTCACGCTTTCGGAACGCACCGGGTCCATCGTGAAGGCCGTGCGGTCCCAGTCGCACGAAGCACCGATGCGGCGCAGCTGCTTGAGGATGATGCCGCCGTGCTCCTCGGTCCAGTCCCAGGCGTGGCGGAGAAACTCATCGCGCGTGAGGTCGCTTTTCTTTATGCCCTGCGCGGCCAGGCGTGCCACCACCTTGGCCTCGGTGGCAATCGAAGCGTGGTCGGTGCCCGGCACCCAGCAGGCATTCTTGCCCTCCATGCGCGCGCGTCGCACCAGGATGTCCTGGATGGTCTCGTTGAGCATGTGGCCCATGTGGAGCACGCCCGTCACGTTGGGCGGGGGGATGACAACCGTATAGGGCTCGCGGCCGTCGGGCTTCGAACTGAACAGATGATGGTCGAGCCAATAGGCATACCACTTGCCCTCGACCTCTTCGGGATTGTACTTCGTTGCTAATTCCATGTAGAATGAGTATGCGTTGTCCTTAAAAGCTGTTTCAAAGGCGCAAAGTTAATCATTTCCCGCGGCATGCGGCCCGCGCCGTCCGCTTTTTCGCCTGCACGGCGCCCGCGCCGCCCGCATGCAGGAGACGGGGCCGGCGGCCACCTTCGGCGGGAGCGGATGCGGCAGGCCAGTTTTTTTTCGTACCTTTGCACACCGTAAAATCATGGAAAAAGAAACGCCCTTCGTCTATTCGCAAAAGGTGATAGACCTCATAACGGTGGCCACGGAGTTTTGCCGCCGGATGGAACAGTGTGGCGAAGCCGACCGCACCGACTTCGTCGACGCCATGCGCGCCCTGCTGCCCATGCTCTACCTGAAAACGACGCTCTTGGGCCCCGTGCCCGAAACGGCCGGCTACAGCGCCGCCTGCGTGGCCGAGGCCGACTATGAATACGTCCGATCGCAGGCCGCAGCCCTGATGGGCGAGATGGACACGTACCTCGACACGTTCGTCGACGACTTCAAATACTCCGAAACGCCCGTGCTGCGCACCGTGAGCGAGGGGCTGGCCGACATATACCAGGCCATGCGCAACCTGGTGGAGACGTTCCGCCACGGCTTCGAGGACGCCATGCAGGCAGCCCTGGCCGAAGCCGCAGGAGAGTTTGAACTGTCGTGGGGGCAAACGCTGCTCAACACGCTGCGCGCCCTGCACGACGTGCGCTACGGCAGCCGCTCCGCCTGAGAGCGGCAGCGCCCGGCACACGCCCGGCGCACCACAACGAAAGATAACCATGCAAGAGATATTCGTCAAAACAGAAAAAGCGTTCATCGCCGACCTGCCCCGCTTCGTCTTCGAAGGCCGGGTGGAGGTGGCCCAGTCGGCCCGCGAAACCGAAAGCGCCCTGCGCTACCTGCGCGGAGCGGGCCCCTTGGTGGGCATCGACACGGAAACGCGCCCCTCGTTCCACAAGGGAGAAACGCACAAGGTGGCGCTCATGCAGGTTTCGACCGACGAGGTGTGCGTCTTGTTCCGCCTGTGCATGACCGGCCTGACGCCGGGCCTCATCGACCTGCTCGAAGACGGGAACATCATGAAGATAGGCCTCTCGCTCAAAGACGACCTGCTCATGCTGCGCCGGCGTCACAACTTCACGCCGCGCGGCTTTCTGGACCTGCAAACGTATGCCGCCGAAATGGGCATACGCGACATGAGCCTGCAAAAGCTCTATGCCAACCTGTTTCACAAAAAAATTACGAAACGCTCGCGCCTGACCAACTGGGAACGCGACGTCCTGACCGAAGAACAGAAACGTTACGCCGCCACGGACGCCTATACGTGCCTGCAAATGTATCGCCGCCTGGAAGAGCTGCGGCGCACGGGCCAATATGTGCTCGTGGAGAGCGAACCCGAAACGCCCGCCGACAGCGCCGGCGCATAAGACAACAACCGACATGAACCTGAAAACCATCTCCCTGCGCAAGGGAAAAACCGAAAGCTTGAAACGTTTCCACCCGTGGGTGTTCTCGGGAGCCATCGGCCACGCCGACGCCGGCATTGCCGAAGGCGACGTGGTGCGCGTCACCGACGAAGGGGGCCGCTTCCTGGCCCTGGGTCACTATCAGGTGGGCTCCATCGCCGTGCGCGTGCTGAGCTTCGAGGAACGCCCCATCGACGCCGCCTTCTGGCGCGAACGCCTGAGCGAGGCCGCCGGCCTGCGCCGGGCCATCGGGCTGGCCGGCCGCAGCGACAACGACACCTACCGCCTCGTACACGGCGAGGGCGACCGCCTGCCGGGTCTCGTGGTCGACGTGTATGGCCCGACGGCCGTCATGCAGGCCCACTCGGTGGGAATGCACTGCTGCCGCGAGGAAATAGCCGACGCCCTCATCGACGCCTGCGGAGGCAGCGTGCGCAACGTTTTCTACAAGTCGGAAACAACGCTGCCCTTCAAGGCCGGCCTCGGACAGGAGAACGGCTTCCTGCGCGGCGGCCCCGAAGGCGATGTGGCCACCGAAAACGGCCTGCGCTTCCACATCGACTGGCTGCGGGGCCAGAAAACGGGCTTCTTTGTCGACCAGCGCGAAAACCGCAGCCTCCTGGAACGCTATGCCGCCGGCCGCAGCGTGCTCAACATGTTCTGCTACACGGGCGGCTTCTCCGTCTACGCCATGCGCGGCGGCGCACGCCTCGTCCACTCGGTGGACAGCAGCTCGAAAGCCATCGACCTGACGCGCGCCAACGTGGCGCTCAACTTTCCCGACGACACGCGCCACGAAGCCTTTGCCGAAGACGCCTTCCGCTACCTAGACCACATGACGGGCGGCTACGACCTCATCGTTCTCGACCCGCCCGCCTTCGCCAAGCACAAGGACGCCCTGCGCAACGCGCTGAAAGGCTACACCCGCCTGAACGCCGCCGCCATAAGCCGCATCGAAAAGGGCGGCCTGCTCTTTACATTCAGCTGCTCGCAGGCCGTGAGCAAGGAGCAATTCCGCCTGGCCGTCTTCACCGCCGCAGCGCAGACGGGCCGCCACGTGCGCATACTCCACCAGCTGCACCAGCCGGCCGACCACCCGGTGAACATCTACCACCCCGAGGGCGAATACCTGAAAGGCCTCGTGCTCGAAGTGGAATAGCCCGCCGGCGGGGCCCTTCAACAAGTTTTTTGGACAAAATGGCAAAAAAACTTGCTGAAAGCTTTGGCGCTTCAACAGAAATATGTACCTTTGCACTCGCAAACGGGAAACAACCCAACATCGCGGAGTGGAGCAGTTGGTAGCTCGCCAGGCTCATAACCTGGAGGTCGCTTGTTCGAGTCGAGCCTCCGCAACTAAGAAAAGACAGCGCAACCGAAACGGTCTGCGCTGTCTTTTTTCCTATTTTTCTACGCCGAAAGCAAGCAGCCGCCCAAAGCCTACTTGCTAAAACAACAACTAACCAAGCCGAATTTAGTTAATTAAGAAAACACTTTGAATAAAACCTCATTTAAACGAAACAAAGGGAAAAAGCGTTTTCTATCTTTGCCGCATGAAGAAGTCTACCATATGGATCATCGCCATCGTCATGGGCGCCTCTTTCCTCGCTCTGCTGTATCTTCAGACGGGATATTTCGAAGAGGCCATCAACATGCGCAAGCAGCAGTTCGATGAATCCGTGAGCCGTAGCCTTTACCAGGCCGCCCGCAACGTCGAACTGAACGAAACGCAGGCCGCCCTGGAAAAAGAAGTGAAGAAAACGCTCAGCGACGACAAGCGCCGCCGCTTGGAGGCCGACGAGGAACTCCTCAACACGGCCCTCAACGGCAACGGGTTGCATGGCGCCGCCGACAGCCTCTCCCTGGCGCCGGCCACGACGCCCGTGCGCCCCTCGGCCATCCCCAAAGGCCTCATCATCAGAAACCAGGACGCCATCGGGACGGCATCCGAAACGCTGCGCGAGGCCGTGCGCGAGCGCTACATCTATCAGAAAGCCCTGCTCGACGAGGTTATCTATTCGCTGCTGAGCCAGTCGAACGACGAGACGCTGGCCGAGCGCATCGACTTTGCCATGCTCGACCGCTGCCTGAAAACGGAGCTGCGCAACAACGGCGTCAACATCGATTACCACTTCACCGTGACCACCACCGACGGACGCGAGCTCTACCGCTGCTCCGACTACACGCCCGAGGGCGAGGAAATGACCTATAAACAGGTCATCTACCCCAACAATCCGCCGGCACAGATGGCTGTCATCAACATCCACTTCCCGGAGATGAACAAGTACCTCTTCGCAAGTGCCAAGTTCATGATACCGGCCATCATCTTCACGCTCATTCTGCTCATCATATTCATCTTTACCATCTGCCTCGTGTTCCGCCAAAAGCGCCTGACGGAGATAAAGAACGACTTCATCAACAACATGACGCACGAATTCAAGACGCCCATCTCCACCATATCGCTGGCCGCCCAGATGCTCAACGACCCGGCCGTGGGAAAGAGCGACGCCATGTTTAAACACATCTCGGGCATCATCAACGACGAAACGAAGCGCCTGCGCTTCCAGGTGGAAAAGGTGCTGCAAATGTCTATGTTCGACCGGCAGAAAGCCGCCACGTTCAAGCTGAAGGAGATACGGCTTAATGAGCTCATTTCGGACGTGGCCACCACGTTCCGGCTCAAAGTGGAGAGCTCCGGCGGCACGCTCGAAACCGACTTGCAGGCACAGGAAGACACTGTCTTTGCCGACGAAATGCACTTTACGAACGTCATCTTCAACCTGCTCGACAACGCCGTTAAATATAAAGACCCCGAAAAAGAGCTGCGCCTGAAAGTGTCCACCTGGAACGAAGGCCAGAAGGTGGCCATCGCCATCCAGGACAACGGCATCGGCATCAAAAAGGAGGACCTGAAAAAGATATTCGAAAAATTCTACCGCGTACACACGGGCAACCGCCACGACGTGAAAGGCTTCGGCCTCGGACTGGCCTACGTGAAGAACGTCATCACCAATCACAAGGGCAACATCCACGCCGAAAGCGACTTCGGAAAAGGAACAAAATTCATCATTACTTTACCATACATCAAAGCTTAACATCATGGACGACAAAATGAAAATCCTGCTGTGCGAGGACGACGAGAACCTCGGCATGCTCCTGAGAGAATACTTGCAGGCCAAGGGCTACGACACGGAACTCTGCACCGACGGCGAGGCCGGCTACAAAGCCTTCCTGAAAGAAAAATTCGACCTCTGCGTCTTCGACGTCATGATGCCGAAAAAGGACGGCTTCTCGCTGGCTAAGGACATCCGCCAGAACAACGAGGAAATACCCATCATCTTCCTCACTGCCAAAACGCTGAAAGAAGACGTCCTCGAAGGCTTTAAGCTCGGCGCCGACGACTATCTGACAAAACCCTTCTCGATGGAAGAGCTCACGTTCCGCATCGAGGCCATCCTGCGCCGCGTGCGCGGCAAGAAAAACCGCGACCGCACGTTCTACAAAATAGGCAGCTTCACGTTCGACACGCAAAAGCAGATACTCTCGCGCGGCGACACGCAGACGAAGCTCACGACGAAAGAGAGCGAACTGCTCAGCCTCCTCTGCTCGCACGCCAACGAGATTTTGCAGCGCGACTACGCCCTGAAAACCATCTGGATCGACGACAACTACTTCAACGCCCGCTCGATGGACGTTTACATCACGAAGCTACGCAAGCATCTCAAAGCCGACGAGAACGTAGAAATCATCAACATCCACGGAAAAGGATACAAGCTCATCACTCCCGACCCCGACTGCTGAACGGCAGACGGGCCGCAGGGGCCGTAACAACGGCGGGCTCCCGCTTCGCATGTGCGGACGGGGGCCCGCCTGCTTTTTGCCATCGGCCGCACCCGGCAGGGGACAGGCAGGCGGATGCACCTCAAAAAAACGGAAAGAAAGCAAAAAGCAAAAGGCTGGCCGCACGCGATTAAGGCGAAATTCGTACTTTTGCGCAGAAATATGCTACGTATGAAACAAAAGCTCACCTCCCTGCTCTTATTTCTGACAGCCGCTGCCGGCTTTTTCACCGCATGCGACGATGACGACTCGTATGCCGAGCGCCGCGAGCGCGAACGCGACCAAATCGGGAGCTTCCTGCGCACCGGCGTACAGATAAAGCAGAGCGAGGGCGACGGATACCTGCTCAACGTGCCCGGAAACATCAAGGTTATCTCCGAAGACCAGTTCTACCGCAACGACAGCACGACAAACGTCGACGAGAACGAATATGTGCTCTTCTCGGGCTCGGGCGTCTACATGCAGATTGTGCGCAAGGGCGTGGGCGAAAAGCTGGAGCACGGCGAGGGCTGCGACGTCATCTGCCGCTACACGGAATACAACATCGCCTCCGACACGCTTCAGAGCACCAACAATCTGCTGGCCTACGAGACCATGCCCGACGTGATGACCGTGCGCAACATCTACGGCGTCTTTTCCGCCGCTTTCGTCAGCGGCGTCATGTCGAGCCGCTACAACAGCAAGTCGGTGCCCTCGGGATGGCTCATTCCGCTCACGTTCATCAACCTCGGGCGGCAAAACTCTGAAGACGCCGAGATTGCCAAAGTGCGTCTCATCCTGCCCAGCACCGAGGGACAGAGCGACGCCCTCTCCAACGTCTACCCCTGCTTCTACGAAATCACCTACGAACGCGGGCGCTGAGCCGCCACGCCGCAGCACGAAGCCCCTCCGCCACGCATAAACAGCATCCGGGCGCCCGTACCAACACGTACAGGCGCCCGGATGCCTTATGAAGAGCCTCGCACGGCCCACGCTATTCGTCCCGTGGGTTCGAGGCCTCCAATATTCCCTTGAAACCCTCCCACAGCGAGCGTGCAGCCCGGGCCACAGCAAGGGCCAGGCGACGCAACAGGCGCACAAACAGCAGCAACACGCGGCCCATGCCAGCCAGCACAAGGCGAGCCCCAGCGGCAGGCGTGACAGCAGGCGCGGGATGACGGCGGCGCCACGCACGCCATCCGGCCAGCCAGGCCAGGGGCAGACCTACGCCTGCCAGCACATAAAGCAGAAAGAACAAATCCCACGACGAGGCGGCAGGTATGGCGGGATGCCATCCCACCTGCTCCCACGGGCGGCCCAGGCAGGCCACCTTTACGGCACTCACCGCCTTGAAGGCCAGCAGGTGGAAAGCAAAAATATAGAGCGTGCGGTCGCCCACATAAACGAGGCCGCGCGCCACGGCGCCTCCGGCCGTTGCCAGTTTCTGCGAGAGGATGTAAACCAGATAGAAGCCTGCCGTACCGCCCGCCAGCAGCGAGACGAAACCGCCGAAGTCGGCCCGCGGCGACATGGCCGACGGCCACCACACCGACGCCACCGCCAGATAGGCAAAGCACGCAAGGGCCATCCACCAGCCACCGGGTACGTGTTCGCGGTAGCGGCGATAGAGGAAACCCACGGCCATGAAAAACACGCCGGTCAGCTCGCGGTAGCCGCCCTGAGCCACGCCCGTTGCGCGCATGCCTTCGAGCACGAGCCACGTCGTCAGCACGAACGACAGCGTGAGCACGCCCCACCCCAGCCCGCGCTCATCGCGAAAGCCACGCGTCCAGCGCATCAGTTTCATGAAGAGCAAAAACACGATGCTCGCGATGAAAAACGCGCGGAAAAACCAGAAAGCGCCGCACAGGAACTCATCATAGCCCGACATGTTCACCACGCAGCTCCACACGCGCTGCGAAAAGTCGTGCCAGCCGTACGGGTGCAGCACGCCGCCCGCCGCGTTGCCGTAGCGCTCGTTGAGGATGCCCGTCCAGAAGAACACGTTGTGCAGGCAGAGAAACAGCAGGCTCCACTTGACGAACGGCACGTACAACCCGCGGAAGCGGTGCGCGATGTAGGGCTTCTCGTTGTCGAGATATTCGGTCTTGAAAAAATAGCCCGCGCAGATAAAGAAAACGGGCACGTGAAACTGATAGACAAAAGCGGCCATCCAGCCCGGGGCCGCCGCGTGTGAAAGCACCACCAGGATGATGGCTATGGCTTTGCAGATGGAAAAAGAAGCGTCTCGCATGTCGCCTTGTTTAGGAATAGTCCGGGTGATAGGCCTTCTCATAGCTACTGCCGCAAACGGGGCGCCCGCGGCGCTCGCTCTGCACAAAAGGCGTCAGTATCTGAAACATCCAGCCCTTGAAGCGTTGCCAGGCCGGAAACTGCCGCCACCGCTCGGGCGTCAGGCGGAAGCAGCGCCGCTTGTCGGCCTCGAACATCTGTTGCAGCTCGTGCGTCGTGCAGCTGTCGGCTATCAGCAGGTTACACTCGTAGTCGAACTTCAGGCTGCGGCTGTTCAGGTTGGTCGAGCCCGCGAAGGTAAAGGCGCTGTCCACCATCATCACCTTGCTATGATGGAAGCCACCCTCGTAAAACCACACCTTGGCGCCGCGCTTCATGAGCTGATAGGCCCGGCGCTCCACGATGCGCGGCGTCACGGGGATGTCGCTCTTGGCCGACACCATAATCTGCACGTCGACGCCCCGCTCAATGGCGCGGTCGAGCGCCCGGCGCACGTCGCGCGTGAGCGTAAAATAAGGATTGATGAGCTGCACCTGCTTCTGCGCGGCGTCGAGCGCCGTGATAAACGTGCGCCGCATGATGTCGGCCGTCTGGCGCGGTACGCGGTCCACCACGCCCACGCGCTTCCGGCCGGCCGTGGCTGCCGTGTCGGGCTTCAGGCCGTGAAAATAGCAGCGGGCATCTTTTTCTCCGGGGTAGAGGTCGGGGCCCTGCACGTTCTGCCCCGTCACGCGGTTCCAAAAGCCCACGAAGATGGCTTGCAGTTCGCCCACGGCGTCGCCCTCGACGCGCATGTGTACGTCGCGCCACTCGCCAAACTCAGGTTTACCCGTTATGTAATAGTCGGCCACGTTCATTCCCCCCGTATAGGCCACCATGCCGTCGATGACCACTATTTTCCGGTGGTCGCGGTGCAGGGCATGGTTCAGGTAGGGAAAGCGCAGGGGGTCAAACTCGTAGATTTCCATGCCCAGCGCCCGGCAGGTGTCCAGATGGCTCGGGCGCAGCGGCCGGTTGTTCGATGCGTTGCCGAAACCGTCGAAGAGCACGCGCACCTTGACGCCTTCCTTCACCTTGCGCGCCAAGATGGCAAAGAGGGCACGCGATATGCTGTCGTTCCGAAAGTTGAAATACTCCATGTGGATGGTGTGGCGGGCCTGACCGACGGCTGCAAACAGGTCGTCAAACTTGGCCTGCCCCGTCGTGAAAAGCACCACGCGGTTGTTGTCCGAAAAGCGTACGCCGTAATCGCGGCGAAGCATGCCGACAACAGCCGAGTCGGCCCGCCCGCCACTGTCCGCAGCCAGGCACGGGAGCCATGCCGCCAGCATCACGCACACAAAGAGAAAACGCCGCATCAGAACATCGTGCTAAACGAGTCGACAATGCCCAGCAAGCGGTTTTCGCCGTCGACCACCAGCACCGAGTGTATTTTGTTCTGATGCAGGATGCGGTCTATTTCCGTTATCTTCTCTTCGGGCGAAACCACCTTGGGGCTGCGCGTCATGATGTCGGCCACCGTCAGGCGGAAAAAGTTGTCCTGCGACGTCTGCATGGCCCGCCGCACGTCGCCGTCGGTGATGATGCCGGCCACGCGGCCTTCCTCCTCGGCCACGCAGAGGCCCAAGCGGCCGTCGGTCATGTGAAACAGGGCGTCGCTCAGCTTCATTTCAGGCGTCACAACGGGCAGGTCGTCCGTGCGCATCACGTCGCGCGCCTTCGTCAGCAGGCGGCGGCCCAGCGAGCCGCCGGGATGAAACTGTGCGAAGTCGGACGCCTGGAAATGGCGGGCTTCCATCAGCGCACAGGCCAGCGCATCGCCCAAGGCCAGCGCAGCCGTGGTCGACGACGTGGGCGCAAGCCCCAGCGGGCAGGCCTCGTGGTCGACAGCCGCGTTCAGATGCACCTCGGCATAGCGCGCAAGGAGCGAATGGGGGTTGCCGCTCATGCCTATTACGGGGATATGCCGCTCCATCAGCAGGGGCATGAAGCGCAGCAGCTCGTCGGTCTGGCCCGAGTTGGAGATGGCCAGCACAACGTCGCCGGTGGTGATGACGCCCAGGTCGCCGTGGAACACGTCGAGCGGATTGATGAAAAAGCTCGGCGTACCCGTCGACGAGAGCGTCGCAGCAATTTTGGCCCCGATGTGGCCGCTTTTTCCCACGCCCGTCACGACGAGCTTACCCCGGCAGTCGAGCACGATTTTCACGGCCCGGTCGAAGTCGTCGTCCAGTTTCGGTATCAGTTGCATCACGGCCTGGGCCTCGTCTTGCAGGCACTTGATGGCCACGTCCGTCCACTTGCTCATAACAGTCTTCTGATTAAAGTTTCCAGTTCGCTCAGACGGATCATGTTCGGCCCGTCGCTCAGCGCCTCCTCGGGGCGCGGATGGGTTTCAAAGAAATAGCCCGTAGCGCCAAAGGCCTTGGCGGCCAGGGCCATGGCGGGCACATAGCGGCTGTCGCCTCCGGTCGAACCGCCGGCGGCTCCGGGGCGCTGCACCGAGTGGGTGCAATCCATGATGACGCGGGGCACGTGGCTGAGCATGTCGGGGATGTTGCGGAAGTCGACCACCAGGTTGTTGTAGCCAAACGTGTTGCCGCGTTCCGTCAGCCATACGTCGGAGGCTCCCGCCTCGCGGCATTTCTCCACGGGAAAGCGCATGTCGGCGCCCGAGAGAAACTGTGCCTTCTTGATGTTCACGGTGCGCCCCGTGCGGGCGGCGGCCGTGAGCAGGTCGGTCTGGCGACACAGGAAGGCCGGTATCTGCAAGACGTCCACCACCTCGCCGGCCGGAGCGGCCTGGCAGCTCTCATGTATGTCGGTAAGCAGCGGCAGGCCGTACTTCTCCTTCACGTCGGCCAGCATCTGCAAGCCGCGCGTCAGCCCCGGCCCGCGGTACGAACGGATGGAGGTGCGGTTGGCCTTGTCGAACGATGCCTTAAAATAGAGGGTAATGCCCGTTGCGCGGCGTATGCGCGCCAGCTCGGCCGCCACCTCGTCGAGCAGCTCTGCGCTCTCGATGACGCACGGACCGGCTATGAATATAGGTTGCATGATAGATACGTTTTTATCACGCCAGGCCACGTCCGAAGGCACGCCCGGCGCTTTTCAAACAGCAAAAATACATTTTTCCTGCCACATTTCCGGCCTCAGCCGCGCGGAACTTTGCCCCGCCTGCCGGGAAACGCGGCTCGGCCGGGCGGCCTCAACCAGCTGCGGCGGCGCGGTTGACGAGGTCGAGCATCAGGTGCAGGTCGGTGGGCGTCTTGCCCAGCCGGTGCAGCACGTCGGCGTCGGCGTCGAAGAAATCGGTGGGCGCCAGCGGCTTGCCCGCCGCTTTGAGCGAGAGGCGGTAGAGCTCCACGGCCGCCCCCACGTCGCCCCGGAGCCAGGCGGCATGGCCTGCGTTCAGATAGTCGTCGGCCGTGGGCTGTCCGTCTACGATTTGCGCATAATAGCGCGCGGCCTGCTCGTTCTTGCCCGTCAGCAGGGAGCACCAGGCCAGCGCCCTCAGGGCCGTCCCCGACTCGTGGTCGAGATAGTCGGCCTTGTAGAGCCGGGCAAAGGCTTCGTCGTAGCGTTCGAGGCGGATGAGGCTGTCGGCCGCCAGGAGCAACAGGCGCGTATCGTCGGGGCGGACGGCTTCGAGCTCGGCATAGCACGCCACGGCATCGGCCCAGCGGCCCAGGCGGCGGTAGCACGTGGCCAGGCGGCCGAGCGTCCAGGCCGAGTCGGGCTTAAGGAGGTTGGCCTTTTCGTAGGCGTCGGCCGCCGCAGCATAATCTTTCAGCGCGTGGTGGCAATAGCCCGCCTTCTGGAACCATTCGGCCTCTGGCACGCGGCGCGCCAGCTCTTCGTAAAACGGCAATGCCTGCATGTACGACTCCTCGCGAAAGAGGAAAGCGGCCAGCTGCCGCAGCGTGTCGTCGTCCGACAGGAAGCGGCGCAGCGGAGCGTAGTCGGTGAGGAGCAGATTGAGCCGGAAGGGGTCGTCGGCCACGGGGCGGTGGCGATAGAGTTTGAAGAAACGGTAGAGGTCCTGTATGTACATGCGCCGCTCGGCCTCGGCCGACGCTCCGGCTGCGCCGGGAAGGTTGTCGGGCTCGATGCCCTGCGAGCGGATGGCCTCGGTCAACTGGTCGGACGCCGCACCGCCCATCCCGTCCGGCATGTGCGAGAGCATGAGGCAGAAGGAATATTTGTCCGAACTGCACAGCCCGTCGTTGGCCGTGATGAACTTGGCAAAAGGCTTGCCGCGCAGAACGTCGCTCACGGCCGGATGCTCCTCGTCGAAGGGGTAAAGCCAGTTGGCCCCCACCTCGAAAAAGGGGAAACGCTGCTTCAGCACCGCAAACGAGCCCATAAACACGTCGGCGCCACGCGCCTGCATCTCGGCCAGCTCGTGCATTTTCTGTTCGAGCCGTTCCAGGTGCTCGTTCTTGTCCCACTCGGGGTTGGCCGCCAGCTCCGAAAAGCGCGCCGTGGCCTCGTCGAGCCCCAGCGACTTGCCGGGCTTCATGCCGGGCACGCCGCGCATCATTTCGGGGATGATGTCCTCGCGCAGGTTTTTCTCAATTTTTTTCGTTTCGAGGCTCATGAGCAGTTGCAGCTGCATCGTGAGCAGTTCGGCCCGGAAGGTGGCATCGTCGCCCAGCAGCACAACGCGGGCTTCCACCTCGGGATAAAGCTCCAAGCGACGGGCGTGGCGCACGTAGCACAGGACGGCGCCCACCTGCGCCCTGACGCGCACGGGCACGCAGGACGAAAGACTATGGTCGAGCAGGAAAGCCAGTTTGCGCACGTCGAACACGTGGAGCAAGGCCAGCGTGACCGCGCTGACGAGCAGCCCCTTGTCGGCCACGGCCGGAGCCGCTTCTGACAGGAAGGCCGCGGCAGCCTCGGCCTCGGCCGGCGTCCACGGTGCGCCCGTTGCAAGGGCTTCGAAGAGCGTGCGGTAGAGGCGCACGTGCTCCTCGCGCAGCGAACGCACGCGGTTGCTCCCCTTGTCGGCCGGGCGCGCATGCCGGAAGGCGGCCAGGGCTTCGGCGTTTTCCACAAGACGGCGGGCGGCGACGGTCCAGTCGGCCTGCCCCAGGCGGTCGAGCGTGACGCGCACGGTGGCATAGCGCGACCGGGCCTCGTGCAGCTCGCGGTCGCGCTCCACGCGGTCCAGCAGCTCGCCCGCACGGCGCACAAAGTCGGTGTACATCGCCTCGCGCCCGGGGTCGGCGCTGCCGCGCTCCATGTAGTCGAGCATCATGCCGTAGGCCTCCTTTATCTCGCCCAGCGCCGATATGTTGTCCCACTGTCCGCCGGCGCCGGTCAGCCCTTCGAGCGCATGCAGCGCGTCGCCCAGACGGCCGGCGTCGAGCGCCGTGCGCGCTTCTTTGCGAAGCGCCTCGTATGTGTGTTGCTCCATCGTTTTATTGCAGGAATCGTTTGTTTACCATGTTGCCGGCCCCCTCGTCGCTGCGCAGCAGCCCCTGTTCGCGCAGATACTGCACGGCCCGGTCGAGGCTCTCGTCGGCGGGGGCGTGGAGCGGGCTGAACTTTGGCCACTGCAACGAATCGGTCGCGGCGGGCGAAAGCTCATACACCCGGCGCAAAAGGGGGAGGGCCGCCCCTTTCCCACCCTTGTTCAGGCGGGCCACGGCTTCGTCATATCCCCTGAGCAGCAAACCCACGCGGGCGGCACGCACGGTGTCGGCCAGCACGCTGTCGCCCACGGCAATACAGCCCATGGGGACGCGGCCCGTATAGATGACGCGATGGCCCAGCGCACGCGCCGCCGAGACCTGTGGCTCGGGCAGAACGGCCAGGTCGACCTGGTCGTTGTAAAGCATGTCGAGCCGCAGGCGCAGCGCGTTGATCTGCGGGCGGAACACGTCGTCGTAGCCCAAGCCTTCGCCTTGAAGCGCCTCGGTTGTAAGATAGTCGGCATACGACTGGCGCGCCACGGCCACCATGCGCTCTTTTGCCTGCGAGAGACGGCGCACGCGCAAGAGGCGCGACACCACCAGCGACCAGCGGCCGTCCGTGGCGGCTACCACCGAAACGGGATGGCCGCGGCGCCGTTGCAGACGCACCGTGACGAGATCCGAGGCAGACACGTCGGCCCATGTGCCGAGCAGCGCCGTGTCGCAATCGGCCTGCGCCTCGAACGTGCGCAGCTCAACGCTCAGCCCGAGGCTGTCGTAGATGCCCGCCTCGTCGGCATAAAGGAACGGCAGGCAGTCGAGCGTGGGCAGCAGGGCCACCCGCAACCCCGCCTGCGTGGCAGAATCGTGGCGCACGGACTGCTCCGCTTCGGCCGGGGCGGCAGGCGCCGCTTCGTTGCGGCACGACAGCACCATGACGGCCGGCAGCAGCAGGGAAAGAAGGATAAATATACGCTTCATCGCAGATAAAAAAGAAAAACAAAGGGGCAGGCGCCACGCGGGCGCCCTCCCCTGTCTGTATGCTTCGCGTCGGAAAGACGGAACACGCTTATTCGCCCTTGATGGCGGCAATGCCGGGCAGCACCTTGCCTTCGATGGCTTCGAGCAAGGCACCTCCACCCGTGGAGACGTAGGACACCTTGTCGGCCATGCCGAACTTGTTGATGCAAGCCACGGAGTCGCCACCGCCGATGAGCGAGAAGGCGCCGTTGGCCGTAGCCTCGCAAATGGCCTCGGCCACAGCACGCGAACCGGCCGTAAAGTTATCCATCTCGAAAACGCCGGCAGGACCATTCCACAGTATTGTCTTGCTCTCTTTGATTACTTTAGCGAAAGTTTCCATGGCCTTGGGGCCGATGTCCATGCCTTCCCAGCCTTCGGGGATGGCGTCGGCGGGGCAGTACTGCACGTTGCAGTCGTTTTTGAAGTCGTCGCCACACTTGGCATCCTCGGCAATAACCAGGTTGACGCCTTTTTCCTTGGCTTTCTTCTCGATTTCGAGCGCCAGGTTCAGGAAGTCGTCCTCGCAGATCGACTTGCCAATCTGGCCACCGTTGGCCTTCTTGAACGTATAAGTCATGCCACCGGTGAGAATCAGGTTGTCCACCTTGTTGAGCAGGTTTTCGATGATTTCTATCTTCGAGGAAACCTTCGAGCCGCCCATAATGGCGGTGAACGGGTGGCGGATGTCGTTCATTACCTTGTTGACAGCGGCCACTTCCTTCTCCATCAGATAGCCGAACATCTTGTGATCCTGATCGAAGTAGTCGGCAATAATGGCGGTAGAAGCATGCTTGCGGTGCGCAGTTCCGAAGGCGTCGTTGATATAAATGTCGGCATACGAGGCGAGCGTCTTGGTAAATTCCTTCTGCTTCTCTTTAAGGGCCTTCTTGGCGGCAGCCTTTTCCTCGTCCGAGGCGAACTCGCCGCGAGGCTTGCCCGTCTCTTCCTCATAAAAGCGCAGATTTTCGAGAAGCAGCACCTCGCCGTCCTTCAATGCGGCGGCCTGGGCCTGAGCCTTCTGGCAATCGTCGCAAAACTGCACGGGAACGCCCAGCTTCTCGCTGACGGCGGGCACAATCTGGCGGAGGGAGAACTTGGGGTCGGGGTTCTTCTTCGGCCGGCCCATGTGCGACATGATGATGAGCGCTCCGCCCTCGGCGAGCACCTTTTTCAACGTGGGCAGCGCACCGCGGATACGCGTATCGTCGGTGATGTTGCCGTTTTCGTCCAAGGGCACGTTAAAGTCCACGCGGACAATCACTTTTTTGCCTTTGAAATCGCAAGTGTCAATAGTCATAACTCTTATTATATTTAACGAAAGTTCCGTTTTACGGCGCACCCGGCGGCTTCTCCACCGTTTGCGCAGCAAATATACGGAATTCGGACGGAATATGCCGTAAGCCGGAATATTTTTTCCCGCCCTCCGTAACTACTGCGGAGCGGCTTGCGGCTTTTCGCGCTTGCGGAAGTCGCGGCAGAGGAGTTGCAGGCCGCACGTGGCGCAACGGGGGGCGCGGGCGGTGCAGGTGTAGCGGCCGTGGTAGAGGAGCCAGAAGTGCGACTTGGCCACGAGCTCTTCGGGGATGTGGCGCTTCAGCTCGAGCTCGACGGCCAGGGGCGTGGTGCAGCGGGCGGGCACAAGGCCGAGGCGGTGGCTCACGCGGAAGACGTGCGTATCGACGGCCAGAGCGGCCTTGCCGAAGACGATGGCCTGGATGACATTGGCCGTTTTGCGCCCCACACCGGGCAGCTGCGTAAGCTCGCTGAGCTCAGAGGGCACGCTGCCGCCGAAGCGTTCGGTGAGCATGCGGGCCAGCCCCACCAGGTGGCGGGCTTTGGCGTTGGGATAGCTCACGCTTCGGATGTAGTCGTAAACCACCTCGGGCGTGGTAGCTGCGAGCGCCTCAGGCGTTGGAAAATCGTGGAAGAGGCGCGGCGTCACCTGGTTGATGCGCTTGTCGGTACACTGGGCCGAGAGCACGACGGCCACAATGAGCTGGAAGGGGCTGTCGTAGTGGAGCTCCGTGTCGGAGGGGGGCATCGTTTTCCCGAAGTAGTCGAGTACGGCAGCATACAGGTCGGCCTTTTTCATGGCTCAGTTGTGCTGCGTGAAGTGGGCCAGCCGGCTGATATACTTGCCCAGGATGTCGAACTCGAGGTTGACGCGCGTGCCGACGCGGATGTCGCGGAAGTTGGTGTGTTCGTACGTATAGGGAATGATGCATACGCTGAAAGCGTCGTCCGTGGGGCGGCATACGGTGAGGCTCACGCCGTTGACGGCGACGCTCCCCTTGTCGACGGTGAAATAGCCGCGGCGGGCCATCTCGGGCTCGCTCTCGTAGCGGAAGGTGAAGACGTAGCTGCCGTCGGCATCGTCAATGGCGGTGCAGAGGGCCGTCGTGTCCACGTGGCCCTGAACGATATGTCCGTCCAGCCGGCCGCCGGCACGCATGGAGCGCTCCACGTTGACGCAGTCGCCGGGACGCAGCTCGCCCAGATTGCTGCGGTCGAGCGTTTCCTTCATGGCCGTCACCACGTAGGTATCGCCCTCCGTGCCCTCGACGGTAAGGCATACGCCGTTGTGGGCCACGCTCTGGTCGACGCTCAGCTCGGGGGCAAAGGAGCAGCGCAGCGTGAGGCGCACGTTCTCACGGTCTTTCTCAACGGCCACGACCTCGGCCATCTGTTCTATGATTCCTGAAAACATATCATGCGTTTTTAAAGTTACCGCCGGCAAAGTTAACAAAAACAGAGCGGCAAACAAAGCGGCTGCCTATTTCGCTCAGCCGGGAAAATAATCGATTTGGCTGGGAGGAGCGCGATTTTTCCTTAAATTTGCCATGCCGCAGGAACAACCGGTCTGGGAGGAGCCCTGCGGCCATCATAACAAGCAGTATGTCAAAAGAATATGTTCGCTGCCTGAGCATCGCCGGGCTCGACCCCTCGGGCGGGGCGGGCCTGCTGGCCGACGTCAAGACGTTTGCCGCCCTGGGCTGCCAGGGGATGGCCGTGGCCACCTGCCTGACGGTGCAAAACACGCTGGGCGTCTGCGACAGCACGGCCGTGGACGCCGCGCTGGTGGAGCGGCAGCTGGAAGCCCTGTTCGACGATACGCCGCCCCACGCCGTAAAAATAGGCATGACGGGCACGGCTGCCACCGTCGGCGCCATTGCGCGCGTGCTCGACCGCCACAAGCCGCCCTTTGTCGTGCTCGATCCCGTCGTGGCCTCGTCGGGAGGTTTTGCGCTGGCGGCCGACGGCGTGGCCCGGGCGCTCGTCGAAACGCTTATGCCCCGCTGCACGATGGTGGCCGTCAACCGCGACGAGCTCAGCCTGGCCGCAGGAGAACCGCCGGCCGCCGACCACGCTGCCGCACAGGCTGCCGCCATGCGTCTGGCCGCACGCACGGGGAGCTGCATCCTGCTGAAATCGGGCCATTTCGACGAAACAAAAGACGACGTGCTGCTCACGCCCCGCGGCGTGGCGGCCGTGGCGCCGGGACGGCCCGTGGCCACGCGCAACACGCACGGCACGGGCTGCACGCTGACGTCGGCCATCGCCGCCTGGGCCGCCCTGGGCCTCGGTATGGCCGACGCCGTGCGCGAGGCCAAACGATACGTGCAGCAGGCCCTCAACAGCGGACGCGACGTGGCGGCCGGACGGGGACGTGGCGGCATGAACCACCTGTTTGCCCCCCGCCCCGCCGTCGTGAGGTAATAAAGAACGCTAAAACGGGCGGGAAAGCGGGCGTGTTCACACCCTTTAAGCCGAGGCTTCCAAAAGAAAATGCTACCTTTGCACAGTCTCTGCAAGGGAGACTTGAACAAGCCATTATTAATCAACGCATAACAAAATGAACGCATTCGTATTTCCCGGCCAGGGGGCACAATTCGTAGGTATGGGCAAAGACCTTTATGAGAAGCACCCCATTGCCAAGCAGTTCTTCGAAAAAGCCAACGACATCCTGGGCTTCCGCATCACGGACATCATGTTTGACGGAACGGACGAGGAGCTGAAGCAGACGAAGGTGACGCAGCCCGCCGTCTTTCTCCACAGCGTCGTGAGCGCGCTGTGCCTGGGCGCCGACTTCCAGCCCGCCATGGTGGCCGGCCATTCGCTGGGCGAGCTCTCGGCCCTGACGGCCGCACGCGCCCTGAGCTTCGAGGACGGACTGAAACTGGTGTACGCCCGCGCCATCGCCATGCAGAAAGCCTGCGAGGCCGCTCCCTCGACCATGGCCGCCATCATCGCCCTGCCCGACGAGAAGGTGGAGGCCGTATGCCGCGAGGTGAGCCGCGAAGGACACATCGTCGTGCCGGCCAACTACAACTGCCCGGGCCAGCTGGTCATCTCGGGCCACGTAGACGCCATCAACGAAGCCTGCACCAAGCTGAAAGAAGCGGGCGCCAAGCGCGCGCTGGTGCTGCCCGTGAGCGGAGCGTTCCACTCGCCCCTGATGCAGCCCGCCAAAGAGGAGCTGGAAGCTGCCATCGCCGTAACGGAGTTCCACAAGCCTATCTGCCCCGTTTATCAGAACGTGGACGGCCTGCCCCACACGGAGCCCGAGGAAATCAAGGCCAACCTCATCGCCCAGCTGACGGCATCTGTGCTTTGGACGAAAGAAGTGACCAACATGGTGGCCGACGGCGCCACGAGCTTCACCGAATGCGGACCGGGCAAGGCCCTGCAAGGCATGATTGCCAAAATATGCAAGGGCAACGACGCCGTGAGCATCCACGGCGTGGCCAACTGACCCCCGCAAACAGGCAACTGAAAAGTGGAGAGACGGAACAACCCGGCAGACGGGGCCGGCTCTCCACTTTCGGCTTTGCAACGCCCCGCGCCTCATCGCACAACCAACCTATAAACACCCTGCCATGAAAGAAAAAATCACAATATACCAGGTGCTGCCGCGCCTCTATGGCAACACCACGGGCAAAAACATCCCTAACGGGACGCTGGCCGAAAACGGCTGTGGAAAAATGGCCGCTTTCACCGACGCCGAGCTCGCGCGCATCCGTCGCTTCGGCTTTACGCACATATGGTACACGGGCCTGCTGGAACATGCCACGCAGACCGACTACACAGCCTGCGGCATACGGGCCGACCACCCGGCCGTGGTGAAGGGAAAGGCCGGTTCGCCCTACGCCGTGAAAGATTACTACGACATAGACCCCGATTTGGCCACCGACGTACCCTCGCGCATGAAGGAATTTTCAGCCCTGCTCCGACGTACGCACAAGGCGGGGCTGAAAGCCGTCATCGACTTCGTGCCCAACCACGTGGCGCGGCAGTATGCATCGGACGCCAAGCCTGCCCGCACCAAGGACCTGGGCGAAGGCGACAACACGGCGCTGGCTTTCTCGCCCGAGAACAATTTCTACTACATTACGGGGCAGCCGCTGCACACCGACTTCGATACGGAGCATTCGGCCCCGTCGCCCTACAAGGAATACCCGGCCAAAGTCACCGGCAACGACCGTTTCGACGCCCGGCCGCAGCGGAACGACTGGTATGAGACGGTAAAGCTCAACTATGGCGTCGACTATCAGAACGGCCACACGCTCCATTTCGACCCCGTGCCCGACACGTGGAAAAAGATGACGGCCATTCTGCTCTTTTGGGCGCGCAAGGGCGTCGATGCCTTCCGCTGCGACATGGCCGAGATGGTGCCCTGCGAATTTTGGGCGTGGGCCATTCAGCAGGTCAAGGCCAAATATCCGCACATCGAATTCATAGCCGAAGTGTACAACCCGGCCCAATACCGCGACTACCTGCAACGCGGCGGTTTCGACTATCTGTACGACAAGGTGGGGCTTTACGACACGCTGCGCGCCGTCGTGCGCGGCGAGCGGTCGGCAGCCTGCATCACGGGCTGCTGGCAAAGCGTGGACGACATCCGCCCGCACATGCTCAACTTCCTGGAAAACCACGACGAGCAGCGCATCGCCTCCGACTTCTTCGCCGGCGACGCCCGCAAGGCACGCCCGGCCTTCGTCGTAGCCGCCTGCACGGGCAGCAATCCCCTCATGGTCTACGCCGGGCAAGAGCTCGGCGAGCGCGGAATGGACGAGGAAGGCTTCAGCGGCCGCGACGGGCGCACCACCATCTTCGACTATTGGCGCGTGGGTAGCCTGGAAAAGCTCGTGAAAGGCCCGCAGACCTTCACCCGCGAGGAAGCTGCGCTCTACGGGTTCTACGAAAAAGTGGTTTCCATGTGCAACAGCGAGGCGGCCGTGCGCGAGGGCGCCTTCTACGACCTGATGCACGCTAACTACGACCACACCTGCTGCTTCGATTGCGACCGCCACTACGCCTTTATGCGCAAGGCCGGGCGCGAAACGCTCCTCATCGTGTGCAACTTTACGGGCGAAGCGACGAGCGTCGGCGTGAGAATACCGGCCAACGCCTTCACCTGTCTCGGCCTGCGCCAAGGAGAGCACGCCGCCATCGACCTGCTCTCGGGAGAAACGCAGACCATCGCCCTGAAAGCCGACCACCACACCTTCGTGGCCATCCCCGCCCACGGAGCTGTCATCTTGAAGTTCAACGTTTAAAGCTCATCACGTTATGCCCGCCACCGCAGACATTCTATTCAAGTATTTCCCCTCTCTGTCCGAGACGCAAAAAGAGCAGTTCCGCCGGCTGGACGCCCTTTACCGCGAGTGGAACGCACAGATCAACGTCATATCGCGCAAAGATATCGACAACCTGTACGTTCACCACGTGCTCCACTCGTTGGCTCCCGCCAATGTGGTCTCATTCCGGCCGGGAACGTCGCTGCTCGACGTTGGTACGGGCGGCGGCTTCCCGGGCATTCCGCTGGCCATTCTGTTTCCCGAATGCAGCTTTCAGCTCATCGACAGCATCGGCAAGAAAATCAAAGTGGTCACGGCCGTGAGCGAGAGCATCGGCCTGACGAACGTCACGGCCGCCCACCGGAACGTTGTGGAGGAGAAGGGAAAATACGATTTCGTGCTCAGCCGCGGCGTTATGAACACGGGCGAGTTTATCAAGCTGGTGCGTAAAAACGTCAAGCGCGAGCCCCACAACTCTATCCCCAACGGTCTGCTCATGCTCAAGGGAGGCGACCTATCGGGCGAGCTGGCCCCGTTCCGCCGTGAGGCCCTCACGTGGGATATCTCCGACTATTTCGAGGATGAGTTCTTCGAAAAGAAAAAGCTCGTCTTCATCCCCGTCCATTAACGCACAGACCCTGCCATTATGCTCCACATCCAGCGATTTATCGTCAACATGATCGAAGAGAACTGCTACGTTCTTTCCGACGAGACGGGCGAGGCCGCCATTATCGACTGCGGCGCATTTTTCCCGGAGGAGAAAGAAAGCATCCGCCAGTACATCGAGCAGAACAACCTGCGGCCCAAGCGGCTGCTCAACACGCACGGCCACTTCGACCACGTTTTCGGCGCTGCCTTCGTCCACGACACGTACGGCCTGCTGCCCGAAATGCTCACCGCCGAGGCCGACACGTACGCCGCGGCCGCCGGACAGATGCGCATGTTCCTTCACCGCGACCTGCCGCTGGCCACGCCACCCGCGGGGCCGGCCTTCAACGACGGCGACCTGCTGACCTTTGGCAGCCACACGCTCCGCGCCATCGCCACCCCGGGACACACACCGGGCGGCGTGTGCTTCTACTGCGAGGCAGAAGGCTGCCTGTTCAGCGGCGACAGCCTGTTCCGCCACGCCATCGGGCGCACCGACCTGCCGGGCGGCAGCGAGGCGGCGCTCGTCGGCAGTCTGCGGGCCCGGGTGCTCACCCTGCCCGACGATGTGCGCGTCTTCCCCGGGCATGGCGACGAAACGACCATCGGCGAAGAGCGGCGAGCCAATTTCTATCTGCAATGAGCGCCGCATGCCGAACGCCCCATAGCCAGAGCGGGCCGCAACGTCACATCGCGTTGCGGCCCGCTCTCGTTTTACGTCTGCCGGGGCATGGCTGCCTGCACGTGCAACTATGCTTGCGGCAACAAATCAAGCAGCTGCGGCAAGCTGGTGATGACGGCATCGGGCAAACTTTCGTCCACCGCTTCGTCGCCCCACCCTTTTCCTTTCAGCCACACGGTTTTGCAACCCACCCGTCCGGCCGGCACGATGTCCTTGTCGTATGAATCGCCCACAACGAGCACGTCGGCCGGGCTGCAACCCGTAGCTTCCACGCCCAGACGATAAATAGCGGGATCGGGCTTGCGCACGCCCACGACGGCCGACTCTATCACCCGGTCGAAAAACGTCAGTCGGAAGTCGGCAAGGATGGCTTCGATGTTACCGTAAAAATTGGAGACGAGCACCAGTTTATAACGCTCGCGCAACTGCGTCAGCACCTGGCGACTCACGTCCAGTATGGGGCCGATGTAGTCGAGGCAGAGCTGCGTAACGCTTTCCGTCCACTCCCCGACGCGCCCCTCGTTGCCGGCCAGGCATCCGCGGGCGGCGAGGTCGCGCAGTTCGATTGCCACCTTTTTCAGCAGCACGTCGCGGAAGGTGTCTGTGGGGCAGATGACGGGTTCCCGCGCCAGCGTCCGCTCTCCGCAGACGTAGGCCTCGCGAAACTGCTCTTCGCTCACGGGAACGCCCGCCCGTTCATAAGCTGCCCAAAGCACATGGGCCCAATGCAGGGCGTTCGTGTCGAGCGTTCCGCCGTAATCGAAGATTACAGCCTTGATATTCGTAAAATCTGTCATACCGTTATTTCATGATGCGTTTATTGCCCACTTTCACCAGCGCCACGCCGATGACAATCCACACCAGTTCGCGGATGCGGGTGTAGAAACTCGTGAAGATGCCAAACGCCGGGTCGATGCCCAGACGGCGGATGATGATGGCCAAGCCGCCCTCGCGTGCACCGAGCTGCATGGGCAGGAAAAAGAGGAGATTGCTGAACAACGAGGAGAACGCCAGGATGAGCACGGCGTCCCAGAACGAGATGTTGAACGACAGCGAGCGGAGGATGAAGAAATATTCGAGCGAGTTGACCACGCGCGCCGCATACTCCATGAACAGCGCCGCGTAAAACGCCCGCCACTGCTCGTGCAGATAAGCAATCTGACGGTCTATCTGCGCCATATTCTCAGCATTCTTCTCATAAAACTTCGCAGCATAACGCTTGACGTAGGGAATGCGCAAGAGAATGCTGAAGAGCCGCACGATCATCCCGTTCTTATAGCCATAATAAAAGAAATAAACAAGGACGGCACACACCACCGCAAAGACGGCAAACAGCACCCATAGGAAGGGCTCCACTTCGTACAGGCAAATGAAGAGTATGACGGCCGAGGCCCACAGGCAGATGTGCGAGAAAATGTGCATCATCGAATACAACACCACCGACGACATGGCGCGGTTCGTTCCGATGTAGGCACTGAGCTCCATGACGCGATACGGGCCGCCGCCAAAGCCAAACGGCGTTGTGTAGCTGAACGCAAAGCCCGACACCGTCAGCTTGTAAGCATGCAGATACGAGAGGTGCTTGTCGTGCGTTCCGCTGTTGACGATAACTTGAAAGGCGCCGGCGTTGAGCGCATAGACGAAAATCCACACGCCTATCACCGCAGGCAGGTATAACCCCGCGCGGGCCAGGTTTCGTTTCAGGTCCTCAAAGTTTACGTCGAACGTAAACAGCATCACAATGATGGCCACGAGGCCAAACAGCAGGAACAGATTTCTATACAGCGGTTTCATACGTGTCGAGCTGTGAGTGGATGCGGCGGCACAGGCTTTCGTGGCGCGCCCGCAGGTAAAGGAGCAGCACGTTCATGACGGTCAGCTCAAATACAAAGTAGACCCAGGGCACTCCGAGCAGCAGCACGGCATAGAGGAAGATGGCCCGCGTGTTGAAGGTCAGAATGTTGGCATATTTCATCAGCGGCAGGCTCCCCGCACGGAAGTCGTCGCGCAGCCGCATGGGCAGCCGGCGGCCGAAGCGGGCGGCGAGCGCACGCTTCAAGGCCTGGAAGGCCGGCGTCATCTGCTCCTGCGTGCGGGTGTAGTTGCCATACGAGAAGAGAAACACCTTCCACACCAGATTGCCGCGCCATGGCAGCGCGCGAAACTCTTCGCGCAGGCGTTCGTAGCTATCCAGCTCGCTTCCGCCCTCGCCCTTAAGAAAATACAGATGGACGTTGCGGTAGTAATCGGCCAACTGGCATTGCCTTGCGTGGCACACAAACCCCGACACGGCCGCCATAAGCCAAATCCACACGCCCCATACTGGCGTGAGCCGCAGGCAGATGAAAAAATAAATTGTGAAAAACCACACGTCGCCCGCAAACCCGTCGAGGATGCGGCCCCAGCGGGTTTTCTTGCCCGTCATGCGGGCCATCTGGCCGTCGGTGCTGTCGTAGATGTTGGCCCACACGAGCAGCAGAATGCCGATGCACGTATGCACGAGGTCGGGATAGTAGAACATCACGCCTGCCGCCGCTCCCAAGATGATGGAAAGCACCGTGACGACGTTGGGATGCACGTTGAAACGGTTGAAAAAGTTAGCCCAAAGCAGGCCCAGGGGCCGTGTGAAGTGGACGTCGAGCCACTCCTCCGTATCCTGCGACTTGAACGTCGCCTCCAGTTTTCTGTTATTGCTCATTTATCGTTAGCTGCCGGCTGCCAACCGGCCTGTGTTGAATAGTTTCCGTGCGATGGCCGCAGCAGCCTCGTCCTTACAGAGCGAGAAGCTGGGCCAGTCGTTAAAATCGATCAGGCAGAAGTCGCCCGCCGGCCGCACAATGCAGTCGCCACCGTAGACCGTCAGCCCCGACAGGCGCGCGGCACGGTCGGCCGTACGTTTCAGGGCCGCCACGTCAAACACGTAGCCGCCGGGCGCCCCGTTGGCCCGTTCCAGGCCGAATTTGCTGAAATGCGACCCTGCCGTGGGGTAATAATAATAAAAGAAGTCGCTGCCCTCCACTCCGTAGAACTTAACCAAATCGCCCGGCACGTGCCGCAAGCCCACGGCCGAGGCGATGCCGCGCCGTGCAAAAGCACGCAGCGCCGGCCGCACGTCAGCCTCGTCGCGCAGCAGCGTGACGTCGCCCTTTTCCTGAGCACAGGCATCGCCCCGCTTCAGCCACCACGGCACGGACAGCGCCGGCACGTCGCCCAGCGACGGGTCGATAAGGACAAAGTCCGGCTGCGGAATACCGCCGGCCGCAAACAGGCGCGTCAGCTCCGTGCGCGTGGCCCGCAGCAATGCCCGCGCAGAGTTGACAACGGGCAGCCCGCGCTCTTCCTCCGCCGCAATGAGCGCGAGTACGGCCCTGTCGCGCGCCATGCAAAACAGGCCGTCGGCCCCCTCCGGGCCACAATAGTCGTCCTCCGACGTCAGCTCCACGTCATCGCCCATGCGCCGCAGCCGCTCGGCCACCCCATGCAGCACGGCGGCGTCGCGCGCGATCGAATTGGGCGAAAAACGGGGCGAACGCCCCACCCCGAGCCACCTCATCGGGCAGCCGGTGCTGTGCGGAGGAAGGCCTCGGCCTTTTCCACGTCGGCCACGTGGTCCACGTCCAGTATCTTCGAGAACGGATGGGCTTTCAGGCGGAAGCCCCCGGCCACCAGGGCACGCTGGAAGCTGCGCATCCGCACGTTGCCCGCCGCCATGCAGGCGTCGAGCACGGGCAGCACGCGAGGCGTCAGGCAATAGATGCCGCCCGAGACGTAGCGGTCGCCCTCGCATGCGTCGTGAAAGCCGCAGATGTTCAGCTCCCCGTCCGTAGCCACATACAGCGGCTTCTCATCGTCCACATAGTCCGTTACGGCCATCAGTCCGTCGGCGTCGCTCGCACGGAAAGCCTCGATGTAGCGGGCAAACTCGTCCTCCCGGAAGATGGTATCGACCGTTGTCAGGCAGAAAGGCCCGTCGGCCAGGAAGGGAGCAATCTCCCGAAAGCTGTACATCGAGCCCGGCGTCGTCTTGAACACGACGCGCAGGCGGCCCGGCTCCATCCGCTCCTGCATGGCGCGCACAAATTGGCCGGTGGCGGGGTGGATGGTGTTGACGATAACGACCGTTTCGTCGGCTCCGTTGTTGCCGAAGATGCGTACGAGGCGTTCCACGAGGGCTTCGCCTCCCACCCTGACGAGAGGTTTGGGCACGGCCACGCCCTCGTGCGCCAGGCGGCTGCCCTCGCCCGCCGCTATGATGGCAAACTTCATGCTTCGCCCTCCTGAGGTGTGCTCTTCGGCCGGCTGCTCTCGCTTCTGCGTTCGTGATAGAGGTGTTCCAGCGGATGGCTGTTTTCCTCGTCGTAGGCCGCACGGTTGCGCCAGATGTCGATGGCGGCATATATGGCGGCACGCATCGATGCCGGCGAGGCCGTGCCGTGTCCCGCTATGTCGTAAGCCGTTCCGTGGTCGGGCGAGGTGCGCACCACGGGCAGACCGGCCGTCACGTTCACCCCGTCCTCCATGGCCAGCGCCTTAAAGGGCGCCAGCCCCTGGTCGTGATACATGGCCAGCACCGCGTCGAAACGCGTGTAGGCCCCGGAGCCGAAAAAGCCGTCGGCAGGGAACGGACCGAAGCACGGAATGCCCTCGTCGGCGAGGCGGGCTATGGCGGGCGCGATGACGTCTTTTTCCTCGCTCCCCATCAGGCCGTCGTCGCCGTTGTGGGGGTTCAGGCCCAGCACCGCAATGCGCGGAGCCGACAGGCGGAAGTCGCGGCGCAGGGCCTCGTAGAGCTGGCGTATCTTGCCGTCGAGCAGCTCGGGCGTGATGGCCGCCGGAACGGCCGACAGGGGCAGATGGGCCGTAGCCAGCGCCACGTGCATCGTGCTGTTGCACAATATCATGAGCGGCGGAACGGTTGCTTCAAGCCGGTCGGCCAGATACTCCGTATGGCCGCTGAAAGCGAAGTCGGGGCTCTGGATGGCCGCCTTGCAGATGGGAGCCGTCACGAGCACGTCCACCAGTCCGTCGCGGCAGTCGGCCACGGCGCGCTCCAGCGCCATGAGGGCGGCCTGCCCGCTCTCGGGCGTGGGGCGGCCAAGCTCCACCTTGACTTCCTCGTCGAAACAGTTGACCAGGTTCAGCCGGCCTTCTTCAACGGCTTCGGCCGACGATATGATGTGGCAGTTGCCGGCTATGCCCAGCATCTTGCGGTGGTAAGCGGCCACCTTGGCCGAGCCGTAGACCACCGGCGTGCAGATGTCGAACATGGCATCTTCAGCAAAGGTTTTGAAAATGAGCTCATAACCCACGCCGTTGGTGTCGCCGTGGGTGATGGCCACTCTTAGTTTCTTCTTATCCATTTTTCTTGGTTAATGCGTTTATTTTTCAACTTCCGGTGCTGCTTCGCGACGGGCCTCCTCCTCGGCATGTGCCGTCGAGAGCAGGCCGCACGCCGCCATAATGTCCTCGCCCCGCGAGGCGCGCAGCGTCGTAAAGAGGCCGTGGGCCGTCAGATAGTCGCGCAGGCGCAGCATGCGGCTTTCGGGCGCCCCGCGCAGAGCGGTGCCGGGTATGGCGTGGAAACGTATGAGGTTGACCCGGCAGTCGAGCCCGTGGAGCAGGCTCAGCAGGGCGTCGGCATGGCGCAGCGTGTCGTTCACCCCGTCAAAAACGATGTATTCGAACGAGAGGCGCCGCTGCTTGGGCTGCCCCGTGGGGTGCGGCGCGCGACGGCAGAAGTCGTAGCCCCGCAGCACGTCCGTAAGCTCGGCCACGGGCCATGCCCGCTCGGCCGGCATGAGGGCGGCACGGCCCTCGTGCAGCGGATGGTGCAGGCTGACAGCCACGTGGCAGGACGTTTCGTCGAGCAGGCGGCGGAAATTTTTGCGCAGCCCCACGGTCGAGATGGTGATGCGCTTGGGGCTCCACGCATAGCCCCAGCTGGCGGTGAGCACGCGGGCGGCCCGCAACACGTTGTCGACGTTGTCGAGCGGTTCGCCCTGCCCCATGAAGACGATGTTGGTGAGCCGGTCGCGCTCGGGCAGCGAGTAAATCTGGTTCAGGATATCAGCCGCCGTAAGGCTGGCCACAAAACCCTGCCGCCCCGTCATGCAGAAGGCACACCCCATCTTGCAGCCCACCTGGCACGAGACGCACAGCGTGGCCCGACGCCCGTCGGGGATGAAAACCGTCTCGACATAATGGCCGCCGGCTGCGGGAAAGAGATATTTCACCGTCCCGTCCACCGACTCGTGGCGTTCCAGCGGCGGGCGGCACCCCACCGTGGCCATTTCGGCCAGGCGGGCACGCCCCTGCTTCGAGAGGTTGGTCATCTGCGCCACGTCGGTCACGTGCTTAGCGTATATCCACTGCGCCACCTGCCGCCCCGCAAACGGGGGCAGGCCGGCAGCCTGCGCCACGGCTTGCAGCTCGGACGGCTCCATGCCGAGCAAGACGGCCCTTTCGTCGCCGGAAACAGCGTTCTCCATCTTTTTTCGTTTACAAATTGTTGCAAATTTAAGGAAAAAGGGCGGAACGCGCATCCCCCGCACCCATATTAACGAAAAAAACGGCCCGACAGACCACCGCCCCGATGCACGATCGGCGCTGCCGGCGGCCCGGGGCCACACCCCGGCTTGCGGACGGGCCAGCCGGCCGGTAGCCGCGCCCCGCAAGCCGGCAGCCCCGCAGCGCGGCGGCCGCAGCGGGACGAAGCCGACCGCCGGGGGCGCACAGGAAGCCTGCATGCTTTTTTATCAAGATTATAAGAGGAGGGAAGCCCGCAAACGGTTTTTAATTTTTAACTTTGCAAGCAAATCTTTACCCAACATGGAACGAACATTCAAAATCAGAAAAGGCTTGGACCTGCGGCTGGAAGGCGAAGCCCCGCTCACGCTGCGCCGCCCGGTACGCCCGTCGCGCTGTGCCGTCGGCCCGGACGACTTCTACGGCATGCCTGTGCGTCTCCTCGTAAAGGAAGGCGAGCACGTGCTGGCCGGCAGTCCGCTGCTCACGGACAAGGCCACGGAAACCATCAACGTGACGGCGCCTGCAAGCGGCACGGTGAAAGCCATCGTGCGGGGTGAGCGCCGCAAACTGCTGCGTATCGAAATCGAGACAGACGAAACGCAGGAGAGCGTCGACTTTGGCACCCTCGACCCGCGCACGGCCGACGGCCGGCAGGTGACGGAACTGCTGCTTAAAGCCGGCCTGTTCGCCTACTTCCGTCAGCGCCCGTACGACGTGGTGCCGTCGCCGGCGGTACAGCCCAAAGGCATCTTCGTTTCGGCGTTCAGCAAAATGCCGCTGGCTGCCGACTTTTCGTTTGTCGTAAAGGGGCGCGAAGACGACTTCAAGACCGGCCTGCTGGCCCTCTCGAAGATAGCCCCCGTGAGCCTGGGCATCTGCCCGGAGCAGGAGGACGCCGCCTTCGTTCCCGCTGAGGGCTGCCGCGTCTACGCCTTCGACGGGCCGAACCCGAGCGGCAACGTAGGCGTGCAAATCAACCACATCGACCCCGTCAACAAGGGCGAAACGGTGTGGACGCTCGGGGCCGAGGAAGTGATTTTCGTGGGCCGGCTGCTGCGCACGGGCCGTCTGGACCTGACGCGCCGCATCGCGCTGGCGGGCTGGGGCGTCAACGAAGCCGGCTACGTCGAAACCATCGTGGGAACGCCCATGGCCGACCTCGTGGAGGACAACCTGAAGACCGGGCGCAACCTGCGCATCATCGACGGCAACCCGCTCGTGGGCCGCAAGAGCGGCACCGACGGCTTTCTGGGCGCCCACAGCACCGAGGTATGCGTCATCCCCGAGGGCGACGACGTGAACGAGGTGCTGGGATGGGCCGCGCCGCGGCTGAAAGACTTCTCCACCAGCCGGTCGTATTTTTCCTGGCTGATGGGTAAGGGAAAGAAATACAACCTCGACTGCCGCATCAAGGGAGGCGAGCGCCACATCATCATGAGCGGCGAATACGACCGCGTGCTGCCGATGGACATCTACGCCGGCTATCTCATCAAGGCCATCCTGACGGGCGATATCGACCGGCAAGAGGCGCTCGGCATCTACGAGGTGGCACCGGAAGACTTCGCCGTGGCGGAGTTTGTCGACTCCTCGAAACTCGAACTGCAACGCATCGTGCGCGAAGGCCTTGACGTGCTGCGAAAAGAAAACGCTTAACCCGCCAGCTCCGGCTCCGCAACGGAACGGGGCCGAAACGGAAGAACAGACGAACCTATGATAAAGAACTTTTTAGACAGAATAAAACCAAACTTCGAAGAGGGCGGTAAGCTGCATGCCTTCCGCTCGGTGTTCGAGGGCTTCGAGTCGTTTCTGGTGGTGTCGAACGCCACGGCCCGTACGGGCGTGAGCATCCACGACGCCATCGACTCGAAACGCATCATGTCGATCGTGGTGGTGGCCCTGCTGCCCGCACTGCTCTTCGGCATGTACAACATCGGCTATCAGAACTACGCGGCCGCAGGCGCCGAGGGTACGCTGTGGGAAATGTTTCTCTACGGCTTCCTCGTGATGCTGCCGAAAATCATCGTGTCCTACGTGGTGGGCCTGGGCATCGAATTTATCGTAGCCCAGTGGAAAAAAGAAGAAATCCAGGAGGGCTATCTCGTCACAGGCCTGCTCGTGCCGATGATTGTCCCCGTGGGCTGCCCGCTGTGGATGCTGGCCGTGGCCGTGGCCTTCTCCGTAATATTTGCCAAGGAAATCTACGGCGGCACGGGCATGAACATCTTCAACCCCGCCCTCGTGGCACGTGCCTTCCTCTTCTTTGCCTACCCCACGAGCATGAGCGGCGACAACGTATGGCTGAGCAAAGACCAGGTGCTCGGGCTGGGCAACCAGCTGCCCGACGCCACAACAATGGCCACCCCGCTCGGCACGCTGGGCGGCGGCCACGCCACGGACGTACCCTTTGCCGACATGGTGACGGGCCTCATCCCCGGCTCCATCGGCGAGACAAGCGTCATCGCCATCGCCATCGGCGCCCTCATCCTGCTCTGGACGCGCGTGGCTTCGTGGAAAACGATGCTGAGCGTCTTCGTGGGCGGTGCACTGGTGGGCTGGCTGTTCAACGCCTTCGGCCCGGCAACGGCCGTGGCCCAGACGCCGTGGTATGAACACCTCGTGCTGGGCGGCTTCTGCTTCGGCGCCGTCTTTATGGCCACCGACCCCGTGACGAGCGCCCGCACCGAGGGAGGCAAATATATCTACGGCTTCCTCATCGGCGCACTGGCCATCACCATCCGCATGCTCAACCCGGGATACCCCGAGGGCATGATGCTGGCCATCCTGTTTATGAACATGTTTGCACCGCTGATCGACTACTGCTTCGTGCAGCGCAACATCAGCCGCCGTGCAAAACGCGCACAAAACTCATAAAACGTACGGATATGAAGATCAACACCAACAGCAATACCTATACGATTGTCTATGCCTGCATCGTAGTGATCGTAGTGGCCTTCCTCCTGGCTTTTGTGTCGTCGGCACTGAAAGCACCTTCGGAAGCCAACGTGCGCATCGACAAGAAAAAACAGATACTGGCCTCGCTCAACATCCGCGGCGTGGAAGACAGCCAGGTGGAATCGGAGTATAGCCGCGTCGTCGTGGCCGACGAAATTGTGAACGCCCAAGGCACGGTGGTCAACGAGGGAAAGAACAAAGACCAGGACGGCTTTGCCGTGGATCGCAAGGAGATGACGGCCGACAACCTGCCGGTGTTCGTGTGCAACGTGAACGGAGAAACAAAATATGTGCTGCCGCTCGTGGGTAAGGGGCTTTGGGGCACCATTTGGGGCTACCTGGCGCTCAACGACGACTGCCGTACGGTGTATGGCGCCTATTTCAGCCACCAGAGCGAGACGGCAGGCCTCGGCTCGCTCATCACGGAGGAAAAATTCCAGAACGAGTTTAAGGGTAAAAAGATTACGGACGACGCCGGCAACGTGGTAATCGACGTCGTGAAGTATGGAAAGGTGACCGACCCGACGACGCAGTGCGACGGCATCTCGGGCGCCACGCTTACGACCAACGGCGTGCGCGACATGATACACCAATACCTGGGCATGTACAAAGCTTATCTGCAACAGCACCAAAAATAAACAGCCGGGCCGCCCCGCGGCTCCGCTCCAAAAACAGAAAACATGAGCAAGTTATTTTCAAAAGAAAACAGGCAGGTCTTTGCGGCTCCGCTCAACTTGGATAACCCCATCCTCATACAGGTGTTGGGCATCTGCTCGGCGCTGGCCGTAACCGCGCAGCTCGAACCGGCCATCGTGATGGGACTTTCGGTCACGGTGATCACAGCTTTCAGCAACGTCATCATTTCTCTCATCCGTAAGACGATACCCAACCGCATCCGCATCATCATACAGCTGGTTGTGGTGGCGGCGCTCGTGACGATTGTGAGCATGATACTGACGGCGTTTGCCTACGACGTGAGCGTGCAACTGAGCGTCTACGTGGGACTTATCATCACCAACTGTATCCTTATGGGCCGCCTCGAAGCGTTTGCCATGATGAACGGACCGTGGGAGAGCTTCCTGGACGGCATCGGCAACGGACTGGGCTATGCCTACATCCTGGTCATCGTGGGCGCCGTGCGCGAACTGCTGGGCTCGGGCACGCTGCTGGGCTTCACCATCATACCCGAGGGAGCCTACGCCGCCGGCTACGTGAACAACGGCATGATGACCATGCCCGCCATGGCCCTGATCATCCTGGGCTGCGTCATCTGGGTACACCGCTCCATCAATAAAGAAGAAAAGAAGTAAGACCGGAAACATTTCCGCCGCGCTCCCCCGCAAGGGATGCGGCCCGACGGCCGGCGGCGGAAACGGCTCCAACATGCGAAAGACAAGAAATATATGGAACACGCTCTGAGTTTATTCGTCAGGTCCATCTTCGTGGACAATATGATATTTGCCTCCTTCCTGGGTATGTGTTCGTACCTGGCCGTGAGCAAAAACGTTAAAACGTCATTCGGTCTCGGCGTGGCCGTCACCTTCGTTTTGCTCGTCACCGTACCGGTGGACTACTTGCTGCAAACGAAGGTGCTCGCGGCCGACGGCATTTTCGGCACCGACCTGACGTATCTGTCGTTCATCCTCTTCATCGCGGTTATCGCCGGCATTACGCAGCTGGTCGAGATGGTGGTGGAACGCTTCTCGCCGACGCTCTATGGCGCGCTGGGCATCTTCCTGCCCCTCATCGCCGTGAACTGTGCCATCATGGGCGCCAGCCTCTTCATGCAGCAACGCATCGAGATGGACCCCAACACGAGCTCGCAAGCCATCGGCAGCCTGGGCGACGCCGTGGTCTATGCGCTGGGAGCCGGCATCGGCTGGCTGCTGGCCATCGTGGCCCTAGCCGCCATCCGTGAAAAAATGGCATACACGGACGTGCCGAAGCCGCTCCGCGGGCTGGGCATCACTTTCATCACGGTGGGCCTGATGGCCATGGCGTTCATGTGCTTCTCGGGCCTGAGTCTATAACCAAGGAAATAAGATAATGAATCATGAATATTGAAACGGATTTCATCATTGCCAGCATCACCGTCTTTCTGGCCATCATCCTGGTGCTCGTAGTCATCTTGCTCATCGCAAAACGCTACCTGACGCCGAGCGGCCAAGTGACGCTGACGCTGAACGGGAAGAAACAAATAAAAGTGGACCAGGGCAGCAGCCTGCTCTCGACGCTGTCGGAAAACGGCATCTACCTGTCGTCGGCTTGCGGCGGCAAGGGGTCGTGCGGCCAGTGTAAGTGTCAGGTGCCCGAGGGCGGCGGCGAGATTCTCGACGTGGAAAAGGGCCACTTCACGCGTAAACAAATCAAAGAACACTACCGCCTGGGCTGCCAGTGCAAGGTGAAAGGCGACATCGCCGTGACCGTGCCCGAATCGGTCTTGGGCGTAAAGGAATGGGAGTGCGAAGTGATTTCGAACAAGAACGTGGCCACGTTCATCAAGGAGTTTATCGTGGCCCTGCCCAAGGGAGAACACATGGACTTCATTCCCGGCTCGTATGCGCAGATAAAAATCCCGGCATATACGATGGACTACGACAAGGACATCGACAAAACGCTCATCGGCGAGGAGTACCTGCCCGCATGGCAGAAGTTCGGCCTGTTCGACCTGAAATGCCAGAACACGGAACCCACCATCCGCGCCTACTCCATGGCCAACTACCCGGCCGAAGGCGACCGCATCATGCTGACCGTGCGCATCGCAACACCGCCCTTCAAGCCGAAACCCCAGGTGGGCTTCCAGGACGTGATGCCGGGCATCGCATCGTCGTACATCTTCACGCTGAAACCGGGAGACAAGGTCGTCATGAGCGGACCTTACGGCGACTTCCACCCGAACTTCGACTCGAAGAAAGAAATGATATGGGTAGGAGGCGGAGCCGGCATGGCACCGCTGCGCGCTCAAATCATGCACATGACGAAAACCTTGCACACAACGGATCGCAAGATGTCGTATTTCTATGGTGCCCGTGCCCTGAACGAGGTGTTCTATCTGCAAGACTTCCTCGAACTGGAAAAGGAGTTCCCCAACTTCAAGTTCTATCTGGCCCTCGACCGCCCCGACCCGGCAGCCGACGCCGCCGGCGTAGCCTACACTCCGGGCTTCGTCCACAAGGTAATGTATGAAAACTACCTGAAAGACCACGAGGCTCCCGAGGACATAGAATATTATATGTGCGGCCCCGGCCCAATGTCGAAGGCCGTAGTGGACATGCTCTACAACTTAGGCGTAGAAGAAGAGAGCATCCGCTACGACAACTTCGGCGGATAACGCCCGGCACGCCATAGCGCAACGCTCCGCAGCAGCGGACAGGAAAGGGCTCCCCACGCGGGGAGCCCTTTCTTCTTTTACAACGAAAAACAGAAGAGGTACACCTTATTATATACATACATATCGTCACCGTCGGAAAGAAAGACGAAACGGACGGCCTACTGTCCAATTTCAAATATGTTAAAAGGCAAAAGAGACGTATGCAAATTAAAATTTGTATTTTTGCCAGTCATTCAGGCAGTAAACAAAACATTTCATCATGACGACAGACAATATGCAGGAGGAGACACCCTCAACCCTCCCGGCCGAACCGACACCCGCGGAACCCGTGAAAAAGAAACGGACAGGCCTCATCGTGAGCCTCGTCGTGGCCGGCGTACTGCTGGTGGGCGGTGGAACGGCTTTCTACTTCGTAAAAGCCTCGCAGGCTGACGAAAAAGAACAGACAGCCTACGACTTGCTGGAAAACAACTACGACATACAGGACTTCGAGGACTTCCTGACAAATTATCCCGAAAGCTCCTATGCCGCCGACGTGGAGGAACGCATGCGGAAACTGAAAAACATGCAGGACTCTTGGAACAACATTTGCACAAACGGCCGCCAAAGCGACTTCGTCAGCTTCAAGGAACGCTTCTCCGACGAGCGCTACGATAAGATGTGCGACGACAAAATCGATTCGCTCGACTGGGTGGACGCACAACGCCTCAACACGAAAGAAGCATACAGCAACTACCTGACGCTTCACCCCAACGGACGCTATGCCGCCGAAGCCTCGATGGCACAAAGCACCACCGAAAGATTTTCGGTGGACGAAATGGAAAAGATGGAGGTGGCCCGCGTTCTGGAAAGCTTTTTCCAAGCTTTCAGCCAAAACGATGAGCCCGGCATCTGCGCGTATATCACTCCCGTCATGGACACTTTCCTGAGCCAAAAGCAAGTAACGAAAGCCGAGGTGGTGAAAACCATCGGTAACATGTTTACTGACGAAATTATCAACTGCACGTTTACGACCAACAACGACTTCATCGTGACAAAAGTGGCCGGCAACGACGGCGGCACCGACTATAAAGTGGATTTCTCCGTCGATCAACGCATCGAAAGAAGCAACCCCGGCAAAACATTCGGCTCCTATACAGCCACCGCATTCCTGAATGCGCAATTTCAAATAAAGGCGCTCACGATGACCGAAGTGTCGCGACAGACGAGCAGCGAAAACAACTGAAAATACTCACAGCAACAACAAATAACATGGAAAGAGTTGTCATTAACTCCTACGCCGATTTCGAGAAGTACGTAGGAAAAGTTATCGGAACGTCCGACTACCTGGAAATACCTCAGGAGAGAATCAACCAGTTTGCCGACGCCACGCTCGACCACCAGTGGATACACGTGGATGCTGAGCGCGCAAAGACCGAAAGCCCCTTCGGGCAGACCATTGTTCACGGCTACCTCACGTTATCGCTCCTTCCCTATCTGTGGCAACAGATCATCGAAGTAAATAATATCAAGATGATGGTCAACTACGGCATGGACAAGATGCGCTTTGGCCAGGCAGTGTTGTCGGGACAGAGCATACGCCTCGTTGCTACGTTGCAATCGCTGGCTAATCTGCGCGGCATATGCAAAGCTGAAATCAAATTTTCGATAGAAATCAAGGGAGAGCGCAAACATGCCTTGGACGGCGTGGCTACGTTCCTCTACCACTTCAACAACCCCGCATAAACAAAAGCGGCAGGGCCCCCACCACCCACAAGAGCCATCCATGCACAGCGACGACGCTTTTCAGACCATCGGCACCCCGGGCGAAGGCAGCTACACGGAAAAACGCAGCCGTTTCCTCTCGTTTGCCATGCACGTGGAGAGCGAAGAGGAGGCCAAGGAGCGGGTGGCGGAAATCCGCAAGAAATTTTACGACGCCCGCCACGTCTGCTACGCCTATTCGCTGGGAGCCGACCGGGGGCGCACCCGCACAAACGACGACGGCGAGCCTTCGGGCACGGCGGGCAAGCCCATTCTGGGCCAGCTGCTGGCTTTCGACGTAACGGACACGCTGGCTGTGGTGGTTCGCTACTTTGGCGGCGTAAAGCTGGGGACGGGCGGACTGACCGTGGCCTATAAAACGGCGGCGGCCGAGGCTTTGCGCAACGCCGAGGTGGTTGAAAAAATCATTTACGCCTCGCTGAGCGTCGAGGCCTCCTATGCCAACGTCGATATGGTGATGCGTCTGGCGCATGAAAAGGGGGCCCGCATTGCGCAGCAGACTTACACCGACACGGGATGCGTACTGACGCTCTCCATCCGCCGCGGCCATTATGACGACCTGCGCAACTGCGTGGCCAAGCTCTACACCCTGCGCATCCTGCCCGAAACTGACTGAAACTACACCGGTGAACCCATCATGACTCAACCTTTTTCACTGACGCTTCTGAAAGAAAAACCGGAGCACACCGCGGCCGCGGTGAAGCTCTATACGGACGCCTTTCCCGAGGCCGAACGCCGCACGCCCGAAGAGTGGGTAAAACAGATGGAGACGGAAACGGATTTCCACGTCATGGCTGCCACCGAAGGCGAGCTCTTTGAAGGCTTCATCAGCTTCTGGCTGCTGAGCGGTTTCGTCTACGTTGAACATTTTGCCGTGCGGGCCGACATCCGCGGCAAGGGCATCGGCGGACGTATGTTCGAGGAGCTGAAAAAGCAAGCCGGCGGGCGCCCCGTCGTTCTCGAAGTGGAACTGCCCGACAACGACATGGCGCGGAAGCGCATCGCCTTCTACGAACGGCATGGCCTGAGCATCGTGGACCGCAGCTACCGGCAGCCGCCTTACAGAAGAGGGGAAAAAGGGCTTTCCCTGCTTATCATGACCACCGACAAGGCTTTTGCCGAAGCCCACTTCGACAAAATCCGCGACAACATCTACGCAAACGTTTACGGCGTCAGAGCCAACGACAGCTTCTAAGGGCCCCAACGCGCCCCGCCCGCCCGGCGGCGGTGGCGCATGCCCAGCTCCACTCTCATCCACCCACATCATCTGCGCCAAGACATGCCTAATTTCGACATCATCGCCATCCTTGGCCCGACCGCCTCGGGCAAAACCCGCCTGGCCACGGCCCTGGCCCACGAGCTGGGAGGTGAAATCATCAGCGCCGACAGCCGGCAGGTGTATCGCCGCATGGACTTAGGCACAGGCAAGGACCTGGACGATTATACCGTAGAGGGAAAGCCCGTTCCCTACCATCTCATCGACATTGTGGAGCCGGGATATAAATATAATGTCTACGAATATCAACGCGACTTCCTGAAAGCCTACGACGACATACGTGCCCGCGGGCGCGCTGTCGTCGTTTGTGGCGGTTCGGGGCTCTATCTCGAAAGCATCCTGCGGGGCTACCGCCTGCTGCCCGTTCCCCAAAACCCGGAGCTACGCCAGCAACTGGCCGACAAGTCGCTGGCCGAACTGACAACGCTGCTGAAAAGCTACAAGACGCTTCACAACACGACCGACGTCGACACCGCGCAACGCGCCATCCGCGCCATAGAAATCGAAGAATACTATCAAAACAGGCCGGCCGAGGAGCGCTCCTTTCCCAGCCTGAAAAGCCTGACCGTCGGCGTCGACGTCGACCGCGAAACGCGCCGCCGGTGCATCACCGAACGCTTGCAGGCACGCCTCGATGCGGGCATGGCCGACGAGGTGCGCCGCCTGCTAGCCGAAGGCCTCACGCCGGACGACTTGCTCTACTACGGACTGGAATATCGCTACCTCACGCTCTACGTAACGGGGAAGATATCCTACGATGAAATGTTCAAACGTCTGGAAATAGCCATCCACCAGTTTGCCAAGCGCCAGATGACGTGGTTCAGGGGCATGGAGCGCCGCGGCACCCCCATACGCTGGCTGGCGGGCAGCCTGCCTATGGAGCAGAAGCTCGCCACCATTGGTCGCTGGCTCGCAGAATAAAAGCCTCAGCATGGAGAGAAAAACGAAATGGGGCGTCATCTACTGCCCCAAGGAGGGTTCGGCCCGAACGCACAAGCGTTGGAAAAAAATATGCGCCTACATGCAGGAGCAGGGCATCCAGTTCGATTTTGTTCAGAGCGAAGGCGCCGGCTCGGTGGAGCGGCTTGCGGGCATGCTCACCGAAAACGGCTACGCCACCATCGTCATCGTGGGCGGCGACGCGGCGCTCAACCACGCCCTCAACGGCATCATGCACGCGCAGCGGCCGGGCGGAAGGCTGCCCGTGCTGGGCGTTGTGCCCAACGGCTTTGGCAACGACTTTGCCAAGTATTGGAAACTGGACGCCGACGACTATAAAAGAACCGTCGACAGCCTCATGCGGCGCCGCACGCGGAAAATCGACGTCGGAACGGCCGACGTCGAAACGGCCGGGGGCCGCGAAACCTATTATTTCCTGAACGGCCTCAACGTGGGCCTCACCGCGTCGGTCGTCAACGTGCGGCGGAAGGCGCGCGGCCTGAGAGGGTGGCTGAACGCCGCCTACCTGTATGCCGTGGCCAGGGTGCTGCTCCACCGCATGGACTTCAAAATGGACTTCCGCCTCAATGCCGGCCGCCACAACCAACGCTTCGTGGCCTTCTGCGCCGGCTCGTCGCGCAGCTACGGCCTCACGCCCAGCGCCGTCCCCTACAACGGCCAGCTCGACATCACGGCCGTGGCCTATCCGCAAATCAAGCAGCTTTTCGTGGGGCTCTGGCTCCTTTTTACCGGCCGCTTCCTCCGATGCAGGGACATACGCATCTGGCGCACGCAGCACGTGAGCTTTTCCAACCCCGAGCACGCCCCCGTCAGCCTCGACGGGAGGGTACTGCGCACAAAAGTGGAAAGCATGGAAATAGGCATTCAGCCCGAATGCCTTGAATTTATGATACCCTGACCCCTTCCGGGGCAGGGCTCCGGCCTCATCCGATACGCGAAATCTTCAACAGCGTTTCCTCTTCGAGGAGACGTATCTTGCGTCCGTCCATCTCAATGAGCCGCTCGGCGGCAAAATTGGACAAGGTGCGGATGGCGTTCGACGTGGTCATGTTAGACAGGTTGGCCAAGTCCTCGCGCGACATGTAGATGTTGATGTATCCCTCTTCGGGGTCGGTGCCGTAGGTTTGCTTGAGAAACAAAAGCGATTCGGCCAGCCGTCCGCGTATGTGCTTCTGCGTGAGGCTCACCATGCGGCAGTCGGAAATGCCCAGATCGACAGACAATTCCTTTACGAAGAACAGGCAGAGGTCGTTGTTGTTCTTCATGGCACGCTCCACAAGCCGCATGGGGATGGAGCATACGGTCGAGGGCTCGAAAGCCGCCGCCGCCGTGACGTATGGCTCGGCGGCCAGATAGGCCCGGTAGCCGAAATATTGAACAGGACGCATCAGACGCATGATCTGGCTGCGCCCGCCCACGCCATCGCGGAAGATCTTCACCTTTCCTTCGAGCAGACAGAGCAACGAGTCGGGGCTCTGCCCTTCCCGATAGATGAGCTCGTTCTTTTTATAGGCATGAACAGAAATTGCAGGCAGGAAAGCATCTCTCTCCTCCGGGGTGAGCAGTTGCCACAAGTCGGCAATCTGTTCCGTCACTTCGGATAAATTGGGCACTTCACGTACAGCCACGCCGAATATGTTTTAAAACAATGTTTTTAAGCACAAAATTAAAAACTCCGGGGCTAACGAGCAAATATTATTCCCATCTTTTTTAACTTGCCGGCCGAAAACGGCCGTATGCCGGCTGCCCGCCGCCGGCAGCCGCCTTCGAAACCAACTCACCAGGCAGCAACCTGCGGCCGCCCGACGCGGCGGCAAAACCGTGCCCACGGGGGGCGCTGCGGCCGCGAAATGACGCCCCCGACGCCCACCCGGCAGGGCATTGCGGGCCCCGCCGGCGAGACACAGCAGCGTCAAATCAAAAAATATGCCCTTCCATATATTTTTTCAAGCCGAAAAGCTTTTTTGTAAGTGATAAAAACACTACTTTTGGGGTGCAACAAATTGACAGAGAAACAAACGTAACCTTATAATCAATCGCCATGTGCTATTTAAAATTCGACAAAGCGCAGATGACGAACCTGCAAGACTCTCTTTACAAAGAGATGCTCATCACCAACAGGTCGGGCGCTTATTGTTCAACGACGTTAGTGGGCTGCAACATCCGCAAATACCACGGTCTGCTGGTCATACCGGTGCCTGCCCTCGACGATGAAAACCACGTACTTCTCTCCTCGCTGGACGAAACCGTCATACAGCACGGAGCAGAGTTCAACTTGGGGCTGCACAAATATCAGGGAGAAAACTACAGCCCCAAAGGGCACAAGTACATATTGAGCTTCGAGTGGGAAAAAGTGCCCACATGGATCTACCGCATCGGAGGCGTCAAGCTGAAAAAGGAGATTGCCTACGACACCAACCACTTCCGCCTCTACATCCGCTACACGCTGCTCGAAGCCCACTCGCAGACCACGTTGCGGCTCAAGCCCTTCCTGGCCTTCCGCAGCGTGCGCCAGTGGACGCACGAAAACGGCGTGGCCGACAAGAGCTACACGCCCGTTGAAAACGGCATCAGGATGTGCCTCTACAACGGCTACCCCGACCTCTTCATGCAGCTCAACACGAAGGCCGACTTCGTCTATGCCCCCGACTGGTACCGCGGGCTCGACTATCCCAAGGAGCGCGAGCGCGGCTACGACGCCACCGAAGACCTGCTCGTGCCCGGCTACTTCGAGATGACCATCAAAAAAGGCGAGAGCATCGTCTTTACGGCAGGCATCGACCCGGAGCAGCCCGACAACCTGGACCGCCTGATGAGCGAGGAAATACAGGCCCTCGACCCGCGCGACAGCTTCTACCACTGCCTGGTGAACGCTGCCCACCAGTTTAACATGCAGAAGGACGGCTACCACTACGTGCTGGCCGGCTACCCATGGTTCAAGTGCCGGGCCCGCGACATGTTCATATCGCTGCCGGGCCTTACCCTCTCGATCGGCGAAGTGAGCCAGTTTGAAAAATACATGGAAACCGCCGCAGCGGCCATCAGCAGCTACGTACACAAGGAGCCCATCCCCGTATCGGTCTACGAGATGGAGCAGCCCGACACCCTGCTCTGGGCCACGTGGTGCCTGCAACAGTATGGCAAGTACGTATCGCGCGCCAAATGCCACGAGCTCTACGGCCCCCTGCTGCGCGAAATCATGGAATTTATCCTGGAAGGCAAGCACAACAACCTGGCCCTGCACGAAAACGGCCTACTCTACACCAACGGCAAGGACAAAGCCGTGACATGGATGAACTCCACCCAGAACGGCCGCCCCATCATCCCCCGCTCGGGCTACATCGTAGAGTTTAACGCCCTTTGGTACAACGCGCTGTGCTTCTGCTCCCAGATGCTCACCGAGATAGGCGGCGAAAGCAACCTTGCCCAGGCCGCCAAGCTCAGCGAGCTCGCCGAAAAAGTGGCCGCCTCGTTCAAAGCGGTGTTCCTCAACGAATATGGCTATCTTCTCGACTACGTAGACGGACAGATGATGGATTGGAGCGTGCGCCCCAACCAGCTGTTTGCCATTGCGCTCGACTATTCGCCGCTCAACGTGAAGGAAAGAAAGGGCGTGCTCGACATCTGCACCAAGGAGCTCGTCACTCCCAAGGGCATCCGCTCGCTATCGCCCAAAAGCGGAGGCTACAACCCGATGTACATCGGCCCGCAAAGCCAGCGCGACCTGGCCTACCATCAGGGAACAGCTTGGCCGTGGCTCACGGGCTTCTACCTGGAAGCCTACCTGCGCGTTTACAAAATGAGCGGCGTCAACTACATCGAGCGCCAGCTCATCGGCTTCGAGGAAGAGCTGTTCTACCACTGCGTGGGCACCATCCCCGAGCTCTTCGACGGCAACCCGCGCTTCAGCGGCCGCGGCGCCATCTCGTTTGCCATGAACGTGAGCGGCATCCTGCGCGCCATACGCCTCCTGGAAAAGTACAAGATAGAAGAAGAATAAAAACACCATAGATAGACATACCATGAAAGTATTAATGTTCGGATGGGAATTTCCTCCCCACATTTCGGGCGGTCTTGGTACGGCCAGTTACGGCATTACCAAGGGACTTTCCCTTCAGCCCGACATGCATATCACGTTTTGCCTGCCAAGGCCATGGGGCGACGAGGACAAAAGCTTCATGAACATCATAGGCCTGAGCGAAACGCCGATAGTATGGCGCGACGTCAACTGGGACTACGTGCAGCAGCGCATAGGCGACAAGATGGACCCGCAGCTCTACTTCGACCTGCGCGACCACATCTACGCCGACTTCAACTACCGCCTCACCGACGACTTGGGCTGCATCGAGTTCTCCGGGCGCTATCCCGACAATCTTTACGACGAAATCAACAATTACTCCATCGTGGCCGGCGTCATCGCCCGGCAGCAGGACTACGACATCATTCATGCGCACGACTGGCTGACGTATCCCGCCGGCATCCACGCCAAAAACGTGTCGGGCAAGCCGCTCGTCGTTCACGTTCACGCCACCGACTTCGACCGCAGCCGCGGCAACGTCAACCCCACGGTCTACCACATCGAGAAAGACGGCATGGACCACGCCGACTGCATCATGTGCGTGAGCGAACTGACGCGCCAAACGGTCATCAACCACTATCACCAGGACCCGGCCAAGTGCATCACGATGCACAACGCCGTCTACCCCCTTTCGCCCGACATCCTCAACATGGTGGCCCAGCGCAAACCGTTCAAGGAACGCAAGGAAAAGGTCGTCACCTTCCTGGGCCGCATCACGATGCAGAAGGGACCGGAATATTTCGTCGAAGCCGCCTCGCTCGTCCTCAAACGCACGCACAACATACGCTTCTGCATGGCGGGCTCGGGCGACATGATGAACGACATGATCGAGCTCGTGGCACAGCGCGGCATTGCCGACCGCTTCCACTTCCCGGGCTTCATGAAGGGCGCCCAGGTGTACGAGGCCTTCCGCGACAGCGACGTCTACGTCATGCCCTCCGTGTCGGAACCCTTCGGCATATCGCCGCTCGAAGCCATGCAATGTGGCGTCCCCTCCATCATCAGCAAGCAGAGCGGCTGCGCCGAGATACTCCACAAGTGTATCAAGACCGACTACTGGGACATCTACGCCATGGCCGACGCCATGTACTCGCTCTGCACCAACGAATCGCTCCACGCCTACCTGCAAGAAGAAGGCATCAACGAGGTAAACCAAATCACCTGGGAAAAAGTGGGCGAACGCATATATAATAAGTACACACAAATTCTTGAAAACTATCATCACTAACATTAAGGCTATGAAAACAGTCTGCTTATATTTCGAAATACACCAGAACATCCACTTGAAGCGCTACCGCTTCTTCGACATCGGCACCGACCACTACTACTACGACGACTACGAAAACGAGCGCTCCATCACCGAAACGGCCGAACGCTCCTACGTGCCCGCCCTTCAGGCCATGCTCGAAATGGCCCGCCAGCACGGCGACTACTTCAAGTGTGCCATCTCGCTCTCGGGCTGCGCCATCGAACAGTTGGAGAACCACGCCCCGCAGGTTATCGAGCTGCTCCAAGAACTGGGCCAGACGGGTTGCGTAGAGTTCCTGGCCGAAACCTACTCGCACGGCTTCTCCTCGCTGAAAAACGAGGCCTACTTTAAAGAAGAAGTGACGCGGCTCTGCAAAAAGGTGAAATCGCTCTTCGGCCAGGAGCCCAAGATTTTCAGAAACTCCTGCCTCATCTATTCCGACGACATCGGCGAACTCGTAGCCGGCATGGGCTTCAAGGGAATGCTTGCCGAAGGCGCCAAGCACGTGCTGGGATGGAAGAGCCCCCACTTCGTGTACAATTGCAACCGCAATCCCGAGCTTAAGCTCTTGCTGCGCGACTACCGGCTCTCGGAAGACATCAGTTTCCGCTTTAATGATTCGAGTTGGAGCGAATACCCGCTCTTTGCCGACACTTATGCCAACTGGATTGCCCAGCTTCCCGAAGAGGAGCAGGTCATCAACATCTTTATGGAGCTTTGCGCCCTGGGCATCTTCCAGCCGCTGTCGTCGAACATCCTGGAATTCATGAAAGCCCTGCCGGCCCAATTCCGCCAACGCGGCATCACGTTCTCCACGCCGTCGGAAATCTGCGCCAAGATGAAGTCGGTGGGCAATCTCGACGTACCATATCCCACATCGTGGGTGGACGAAGAACGCGACCTCTCGCCATGGCTCGGCAACGTCATGCAGCGTGAAGCCGTCGACAAGCTTTACAGCATTGCCGACCGCGTGAGCATCTGCAACGACCGTCGTCTGAAGCTCGACTTCGATTATCTGCAAGCTTCCAACAACCTTCGCTTCATGAGCACGAAGCCTAGCAGCTACGGAGGCTATCGCGGCATTTACGACTCGCCTTACGACGCCTTTACCAACTACATGAACATCCTTGGCGACTTTATCACGCGCGTCAACAACCTTTATCCTGCCGAAATCGACAACGAAGAGCTCAATTCGCTGCTCACCACCATCCGCAACCAGGAGGGCGAACTCGAAATCAAGGATAAAGAAATCGAGAAGCTCCAACACATGCTGGCCAAGCTCGAACAAGACAACGACACGCTCGGCAAGCCGCAAAAGAAACCGGCGGCAACCACCACAAGAAAAAAAGCTACAAGCAAAACCACCGCTGCAAAAAAAGCGCAATAACCCATTCTTCACGGCGGCGCTCCCGGCAACAGGGAGCGCCGCCTTTTTCAATCGGCCGAAAAGCCGGCCCGCCGCGTAACGGCCGCAGCTGAACGGAAGAGAAACGCACACCGGTGCGAATACTTACGCACAAAACCGACACGAAAAAGAGAGTATTTTTATACTAATTTTGCGAAACGGGCCTGTTTCCCAAATTAAAGTACTACTTTTGCAACGTACCTGCCGCCTCCGCCGTAGGATGCGGGTGGCAACACAACAAATCACACGACAAACTCTTGACATCATGAATAGATTTCTGCTTATCATCGTTGCCGCGCTGCTTACGTTCAGCTCATGCCGGACAACAAAAAAAGTGCTCTATTTTCAAGACATGACCCAGAACGAGGAAATAGCCACGCAGGCCGTCGAACCGCTTAAATTCGAACCCGGCGACCGTCTCACCGTAATTGTTACCTCCGGCAAGACGCCCGACTTGGCTGTGAGCTACAATCTGCCCGTTATGACGATACAGGCGGGAACGACCACGCAGTCATACTCCAACCAGATCTCACCCTACACCGTTGACGAGAACGGCTGCATCGACGTGCCCTCGCTCGGCAAGGTGAAGGTGGCCGGTCTGACGCGCGCCCAGGTGTCGGCCACCATTCAGGACAAGCTTCGCAACGGCAACCTGCTGAAAGATGCCGTTGTCACGGTCAATGCCTACGATCAGTACGTCACAATCATGGGCGAGGTGAAGAATCCCGGCAAAATCAACATCCGCCGCGACAACATCACGCTGCTGCAAGCCCTTGGCGAGGCCGGCGACCTCACGATACAGGCCCGCCGCGACAGCATCCTCGTCATCCGTCAGGAGGGCAACGTCAGCAAGTCGTATTTTGTCGATTTGCGCTCCAAGGACCTGCTCAATTCTCCTGTTTACAACTTAAAGCAGAACGACATCGTCTACGTAAAGCCCAACAAGGTGCGCGCCGGTCAGTCCACCGTCAACGACAACAGCGCCCGCTCCATATCCACGTGGCTTTCCATCAGTTCATTCCTGCTGAGCCTCGCCATTCTGATATTCAACTGACGGGCTCCCGCTCCGATATACGCATTCTACACTCCCGTCCCGGGCGTTGCTGTTCAGGCAAGCGCGGGACGGGAGTTTTTTCGGCAAGCGCCTTACCCGCCTGCCGGGTATAAGCCCAATCCCCCGGCCGGCAGTAAAATTCAAAAGGTTAAGTTTGCGCGTATATTCAAAATGAATTACCTTTGCACGAAAGGTCTGTGCAGCCGGGCGGCATAGCGGCCGTAGAAACGCCCTTTCCCCTCGCGCCACGCGACGCACAAAAGCAAGCGCCACGGAAACAGCCGGTTGCAGCCGCCACACCATCAAAAAACACCGTTCATGAAAGGAATAGTCCTGGCCGGAGGTAGCGGTACGCGCCTCTATCCCATCACCAAAGGCGTAAGCAAACAACTTATCCCCATTTTCGACAAGCCGATGGTCTATTATCCCATCTCTACCCTCATGCTTGCCGGCATCCGCGACATACTTATTATCTCTACGCCCGAAGACTTGCCCAGTTTCCGCCGTCTTCTCGGCGACGGCTCGTCGTTTGGCGTCAACCTCACCTACGCTGAGCAGCCTTCGCCCGACGGTCTGGCCCAGGCCTTCCTTATCGGTGAAGATTTCATCGGCGACGACTGCGTCTGCCTCGTTTTGGGCGACAACATCTTCCATGGAAACGGGTTGAAGGAGATGCTCCGCAACGCTGTTCAGAAAGCCGAGCAAGAGCAGCTGGCCACCGTTTTCGGTTATCGCGTCAACGACCCCGAGCGGTACGGCGTTGTCGAATTTGACAAGGCCGGCAACTGCATCAGCATCGAAGAAAAGCCCGAGCATCCCAAATCGAACTACGCCGTTGTGGGGCTCTATTTCTATCCCAACCGCGTTGTCGACATTTCCAAGCACATCCGTCCTTCGAAGCGCGGCGAACTTGAAATTACCTCCGTCAACCAGCAGTTTCTCGACGACAAAGAGCTGACGGTGCAGACACTCGGCCGCGGCTTTGCCTGGCTCGACACGGGTACGCACGACAGCCTGAGCGAGGCGTCGACGTTTATCGAAGTGATTGAGAAGCGTACGGGCCTGAAGGTGGGATGTCTCGAAGGCATCGCCTTGGAACAGGGATGGACCACCCCCGAAAAGGTGCGCGAGGCCGCCCGCCCCATGCTTAAGAACGATTACGGCCGCTACCTCATGAAGCTGGCAGACGAAATCAGCTGAACGAACCGCCGCCGCTTGCGCACATACCCATCCTTCACGTACATTCAAACAATCCTTTCCGCCGCTTCACGTCGCGGCATCCATACATACAGACATGACCATTGCAGTAGATTTTGACGGCACGATTGTCGAACACCGTTACCCGGAAATAGGCAAGGAAATCCCCTTTGCCACGGCCACGCTCCGCCAGCTCATGAAAGACGGGCACAAACTTATCCTTTGGAGCGTGCGCGAGGGCCAGCTTCTCACCGATGCCGTCGAATGGTGCAGGCAACGGGGCGTTGAGTTCTACGCCGTCAACCAGGATTTCGACGCCGACACGCCCAACGAGAACGCACATTACAGCCGCAAACTGAAAGCCCACGTTTTCATCGACGACAGAAATCTCGGCGGCCTGCCCGACTGGGGCACCATCTACCAACTGATTTCCCGCAAAATCTCATACCGCGACTATCTGCTCGCAGAAAACGACAAGCAGCACACGGGCAAAAGACGTCCCTGGTGGAAACGGCTCGGATAGCGCCCGGCACGCAGCTGTCTGCCGCCTCACCCCACCCTTTCAAGCAAATTCCAACCGACTATCAAACCGCAGCATGAAAATACTCAGCGTACAAGACATGCGCGAGCTGGATGCTTTCACCATCCAGCACGAACCCATCGAACCCATTGCGCTCATGGAGCGCGCCGCCCGTGCCATAGAGCAGGAAATAAGGCGACGCTGGCCGGCATCCACGCCGGTCACCGTCTTTGCCGGGCCCGGCAACAACGGGGGCGACGCTCTGGCCGTTGCCCGCATGCTGGCCGGCGACGGCTACTCCGTGCAGGTTTATCTTTTCAACACGAGCGGCCAGCTCAGCCCCGACTGCCAGACCAACAAAGAGCGGCTCGACGGCGTGAACGGCGTCGACATGCAGGAAATCACCTCGCAATTTGAAGCCCCCCGCCTCACGGCCGACATCCTCGTTGTCGACGGCCTCTTCGGCACCGGGCTCAACAAGCCTCTCAGCGGAGGTTACGCCCTTCTTGCAAAGCTCATCAACGCCTCGCCCGCCCAAGTGGTGGCCATCGATATTCCCTCGGGCCTGATGTGCGAGGATAATTCGTTCAACACGCGGAGCCACATCGTCCGCGCCACGCTCACGCTCACCTTCCAGCTCCCGAAGCTGGCCATGCTCCTGCCCGACTGCCATGAATTCGTCGGAGAGCTGCAAGTGCTCGACATAGGGCTCTCGGCCGAAAAGATAGCAGCCACCCCAACCTGCTACGCCATCACCGAAGAGAGCGAAATGCGCGCCATGCTCCGCCCGCGCGACGCTTTCGGCCACAAGGGCACGTTTGGCCACGCCGTCATCATGGCCGGACGCTACGGCATGGCCGGAGCTGCCGTGCTGGCCTGCCGCGCCTGCCTGCGAAGCGGCTGTGGCAAAGTCACGCTCCACACGCCGGCCCGCAACAACGACATTGTTCAGACGTGCGTGCCCGAAGCTGTCCTCGAAGCCGACCCCAACGAGTATTTCATTTCCGCATCGACGGACGTGGCCGACTATGACGCCCTGGCCATCGGCCCCGGCATCGGCACAGAGCAGACCACCGGCCTGGCCTTCATCGAGCAAGTGCTCCACTCGCAGGCTCCCGTCGTCATCGATGCCGATGCCCTCAACATCCTGGCCGACCACAAGGGATGGATTCAGCAAATTCCGGCCGGGAGCATCCTCACGCCCCACCCCGGCGAGTTTCGCCGCATCGGCAACCATTGCACCGACTCGTACAGCCAGCTTGCCGAAGCCCGCGAACTGGCAACGCGGCAGAAAATCTATGTTGTTCTGAAAGGCCACTTCACAGCTGTCTGCACACCCGATGGACAAGCGTGGTTCAACCCGACCGGCAACTCGGGAATGGCCACAGCCGGCAGCGGCGACGTCCTGACGGGCATCATCACCGCCTTGCTGGCCCAGGGCTATCCCTCTGGCGAGGCCGCACGCCTGGGCGTCTACATCCACGGGCTCGCCGGCGACCTGGCAGCCGAGCACATCGGCGAGGACAGCCTCACAGCCTCCGACATCATAAAATACCTGCCCAAGGCATTCCGCCACATGCGCCACGCGCAACCCTGAGCCCCGCGCAAAGCCCCGCCTTGCGTCGCCCGCCAGCGGCGGGCCCACTTTCTACGATAATAACAAGCACATCATGAAACGCATCATCCTTACAGCCTTTGCCCTCTGCACCCTCAACCTGGCCGCACAGACGGAGGTGTCCACCTACGAGCCCGGCATTACTGAGGAAGGCATTACTTATTTTCTCCCCACGACGCACCTGCAAGTGGTCGTGACGGCCACGCGCAAAAGCTACGCTCCCGGCGAATATGCTGCCTATGCCCGCCGCTATCTGCGCACAAACGACGCCGTGCAGACGCCCTACGACGAATGGTTCATCACCGACGTGAGCCTGATCCCCTACGGTGTGGCCGACAAGCAGCAGGGCTACACCATCAAACTGAAATCGAAAACGTCGGCGCCGCTCGTCGGCATGGCTCCCGACGGCCGTCTGCTCTCGATCAACACCGAAGCGCCGGCCCTCCCCGCGCTGACCAAGCCTTCGGTCGTACGCGAAAAAACTGAACGCCCCAACCCGGCCGACTACAAAACGGAGGAAATCCTTTCAGCGGGAAGCACCGCCAAGATGGCCGAGCTCACCGCCGCCGAGATATACGACATCCGCGAGAACCGCTCGGCCCTGACCAAGGGGCAGGCCGACTTCATGCCGAAAGACGGCGAGCAGCTGCGCCTCATGCTGGCCAGCCTCGACACGCAGGAGGCCGCCCTCTTGCAGCTCTTCAAGGGGACTACGTCGACCGAAACCCACGTTTTCGTTTTCGACTACGTACCCACGGACGGACGCACGCAGGACGTGCTCTTCCGCTTCTCAAAATATTTTGGCCCCGTCGACAGCGACGACCCCGCAGGCGAACCGTTCTACATCAACGTTCGCCGCGACGATACGGCCGCTCCCGCCGCACCGGCCGACGGCAAAAAGTCGAAAAAAGAGGAGCAGGATCTCCGCTACGTCGTTCCGGGCAATGCCACCGTCAGCATCACGAGCGGCAAGCGGCAGTACGCCTCCGCCACGCTCCCCCTGGCCCAGTTTGGCCGCATCGAGCACCTCGGTGGCGACCTTTTCAACAAAAAATATACGACGCGCGTCACGCTTTCACCCTCGACGGGCGGCATCTTGCGCATCGACGCCGACATACCTGAATAGCCATGACACGCATCTCCCTCACCCCGCAGCGGCTCTGCCTGCTGCTTTGTCTGCTCCTCCTTGCCGGGCCGGCCTGCGCCCGCAAGCGCACGTTCCGCATGGAGCGCTTCGGCGTAGCGCCGGGCGAAAAAGAGCTTTGCACGCGCCTGCGCAACGCTCTGAACGAAATCAGGCAGCAGGTGGGCCCCGACGACGAAGTGGTGCTGCGCTTTAAGAAAGGCGAATACGCCTTCCACGCAGCCGATGCCGAACCTTGCAGCCTCTACGTTTCCAACCACGACCAGGATCAGCCCAAGCGCGTGGCCATCCGGCTCGAAGGCTGGCGCCGCCTGACCGTTGAAGGCAACGGCGCCCGCTTTGTTTTCCACGGACGCCTCATGCCGGTGGCGCTTCGCCACTCGCAGGAGTGTACGCTCCGCAACCTATCCATCGACTTTGCCAACCCGCACATTTCCCAAGTGGAAATCGTGAGCAACGACGGCACCTCGGGCATCACCTTCCGCCCGGCGCCGTGGGTGCGCTGGCGCATCAGCCCCGACAGCCTGCTGGAAACCTACGGCGAGGGCTGGACGGCACGCCCGGCGTCGGGCATCGCGTTCGAGCCCCGCACGCGCCACATCCTTTACAACACGGGCGACCTGCCCGTCTCCATGAAGGGCGTCAGCGCAGCCGGCGACGGCACGCTCCGTGCTCCCGCCTGGCGCGACGCACGCCTCGTGCCCGGCACGCAAGTGGCGCTGCGCACGTGGCATCGCCCCGCCCCGGCCGTTTTTCTTGAAGAAGACAGCTGCACCAGCCTTGAAAATATCAGCGTCCACTATGCCGAGGGGATGGGGCTGCTGGCGCAGCGCTGCAACGGCATCAGCATGGATCGTTTCAGCGTGTGCCTGAAAGGCAAGGACGACCCGCGCTGCTTCACGACGCAGGCCGACGCCACGCATTTTTCGCAATGCAAGGGCGTCATCTCCGTGACCGACGGCGTTTTCGAGAACATGATGGACGACGCCATCAACGTCCACGGCGTTTACCTGCGCGTGACGGAACGCCGCGACGCCCGTACGCTTGTCTGCACGTTCGGCCACAGCCAGACGTGGGGCTTTGCCTGGGGCGACGCCGGCGACACGGTGCGCCTCCTGCGCACGTCCACGATGGAGCCGGCCGGCGCCCCCGCCATCATCAGTTCCATCCGTCCCATCGGCCCTGACGGCCTTTGCGGCACCAAGGGCTTCGTTGTCACCCTGCGCGACGCCCTGCCCGACTCGCTCTTCGACGGCAGCACGCTGGGCATCGAAAACCTCACGTGGACGCCCGAAGTGGTCTTTGCGGGCAACATTGTGCGCAACAACCGCGCCCGCGGCGCCCTGTTCAGCTCGCCGCGCCGCACGCTGTGCGAGCGCAACACGTTCGACCACACCTCGGGCTCGGCCATCCTCCTCTGCGGCGACTGCAACGGCTGGTACGAGTCGGGCGCCGTGGGCGACCTCGTCATCCGCCGCAACCGTTTCGTCAATGCGCTCACGAGCCTCTACCAGTTTACCGAGGGAGTGATTTCCATCTACCCCGTAATACCCTCGCCCCGCACCGCGGCAGGCTATTTTCACGGCGGACGCCCGGGAGCCATCAGCATAACCGACAACGAGTTCGACCAGTTTGAGTCGACGCTGCTCTACGCCAAGTCGGTCGACGGCCTGCTGTTCCGTGACAACGTCATCAGGCGCAATGCCGACTTTGCCCCTCTCCGTCCCGGCTGCCGGCCCGTCGTTTTGGAGCATACGCGCCGCGCCGTCGTCGTGGGCGAAGGGCTCCACGTGCCGCCGCCCACGCCCAACCGCCCGCTGTCGCGCTGATTGCGCCGCAGGCATATGTATCCCCGGCCGCAGGCTTCCTTTTGCCCGCGGCCGGGGATATTTCGTTTGAGGCCACGCACCCGGCTGAACGAAAAAGCCGCACGACCCGTCGCGGGCCATGCGGCTTTATCCATCAAAATTCAAACTGTAATTATAAAGAAATTAAGATCTCCTGCTTAATCGAGGTTGCCCAGCTTGTTGTCGGAACCAAGCACCTCTACAATCTTGTGCTCGTAGAGCTTCTTCATGTTCTCGCGAGCCGGACCGAGGTATTTGCGCGGGTCGAATTCGCCCGGCTTCTCGGCAAAGACGCGACGGATGGCGGCAGTCATGGCCAGGCGCGAGTCGGAGTCGATGTTAATCTTGCAAACGGCGCTCTTGGCGGCCTTGCGGAGCTGCTCTTCGGGGATACCTACGGCATCGGGCAGCTTACCACCGAACTTGTTGATGGTGTCGACCTCTTCCTGGGGCACCGACGACGAACCGTGGAGCACGATGGGGAAGCCGGGGAGCTGAACCATGATGGCGTCGAGCACGTCGAAAGCCAAGGGGGGCGGAACGAGACGGCCGTTGGCGTCGCGCGTGCACTGCTCGGGCTTAAACTTGTAGGCGCCGTGCGACGTACCGATGGAGATGGCCAGGCTGTCTACGCCCGTTTTGCTTACGAAGTCGACCACTTCTTCGGGCTTCGTATAGTGCGATTCCTCGTGGGCCACTTCGTCCTCAACGCCGGCCAGGACGCCCAGCTCGCCTTCGACCGTTACGTCGAACTGGTGAGCGTAGTCGACCACCTTCTTCGTCAGGGCTACGTTTTCGTCGTAGGGCAGTGCGGAACCGTCGATCATCACCGAGCTGAAGCCCATGTCGATGCAGCTCTTGCAGAGCTCATACGAATCGCCGTGGTCCAGGTGCAACACGATTTCGGGGTGGTTGCAGCCCAGCTCCTTGGCATACTGCACGGCACCCTCGGCCATATAGCGAAGCAACGTCTGGTTGGCATACTGACGAGCTCCCTTGGAAACCTGCAAAATCACCGGGCTCTTCTTTTCGGAAGAAGCCTGAATGATGGCTTGCAGCTGCTCCATATTGTTGAAGTTGAACGCAGGAATGGCATACCCGCCGTTGATGGCTCTTTTGAACATTTCCCGGGTATTTACCAAGCCCAGGTCTTTGTAATTAACCATAATAAAAAACGATTTAAACGTGAATGATTATTTCTACTCGCAAAATTACACAATCCATGGCGTTCCGAAAAATTTCTTGCCCACTTTTTGCCGACGGCTGTTCATTATTCGGAAACCCGCTTATGGGCGGCGGCGGAAAGCGCCGTCGCGCCATTCGTAGGTCAGCTCGCGCAAAAAGAGCGCCACGTCGCGGCGGTCGTCGGCCGTGAGGCCGTCGGTGGAAAGGCTCAGGACGAGGCGTCCCTGCCCGTCGTCCCAGCGGGCACAGACGTGAGCCGGCTGCAGCTTGTCGAGCAATGCGCGGCGCTCGTCGGCCGTTGCCGTATCGGCCGGCTGGTAAAAGTCGGGTGCAGCGGGCAGCGGAAACGTCTGCCCCGCCGGCAACCAGTCGGTGCGGTAGAACGCAACGTCGGTCGTGGCGGCCGGCGTGCGCAACGTACGCAGCAGGAGCAGCACGGTGTCGGCCGGCGCCGTCAGGCGGACGAGCTCCCACGTGCTCACCGGCGTCGGTTGCAGCAACAGGTGGCGCTCGGTTTTCTTTTCGAGCAGCGACGTGCCACCATACAGATTTTCCACCTCGGCCCGCTGACCGGCATTATATAAGTCCGACAGGTCCAGGCGGTCGCTCCGCCCGAGCAACGGCATGACCTCGCGCGGAGCCGAGGCAAAGAGGCTGTCCATCGGCTGCGCCCCGAGCGGGACGAAACATGCTGCAGCCACGAGGAATGTGAGGAGATAACGCTTCATACCGGTGCAAACTTACAAATATTTTTCCATCCGTCAGCCACGTGGCCGCCGCATCGTCGCGCGTATGCTGCCGGCCAGGCGCAATATGCCGGCCTCCCGGCGCCCCCACAAGCCGGCAGCCGCCCGCAACAAGCCGGGGCGCGGGACGTGAAAACAAAAAGCACCGGCGCAGGGGCAAAGCGGAGGAGCACGGGCAAAAGGGGTTGCGCTTTTTTCGGGGCATTTCTTTGAACATTGCGGAGAATGTCGTATCTTTGCAGCCACAACAGCCATTACACAAACTGTTACCAGACACTCAACAACGTATACAACTAAAAACTACATAGCAAAAATGAAAAAAGGCATTCATCCCGAAAATTACCGTCCCGTGGTATTTAAGGACATGAGTAACGGCGATATGTTCCTCTCGCGCTCCACGTGCAAGACGAACGATACCGTAGAATTCGAGGGCGAAACCTATCCTGTGGTGAAGCTCGAAATTTCCAGCTCTTCGCACCCGTTCTACACGGGCAAGTCGAAACTCGTCGACACGGCCGGCCGCGTAGACAAATTCATGAGCCGCTACGGTAAGTCCCGCAAGCAATAAGAAAACGTCATTCCAAGTGATTTTTTAAAGGGTTAATACAATCTCATGGAAGGCTGGTCGTGTCTGTGAAGATGCGGCCAGCCGCTTTTCTATACAGCCGGTCGCAGCATGAAACAGTCTGAACAGTCCGGGCAACGCCCCCGACGGCGCAGACGGCCTGCCCGGTGATGCCGCAACCGGCCACACACATCCGACGCATGGAAACAACACATTCGCCTCACGCACTGGCGCTGCGATGCGCCCCCCTGCCGGTGGTACGCATCGGCTTCGTGGGCCTGGGCCAGCGCGGCATGAAAACGCTCGAACGCTACACCATCCAGCAAGGCTGCGCCATCACGCTGATGGCCGAAATCGAACAAGAGCGGCTCGACGCTGCCAACGACGTCCTGCTCCGCGCCGGACGACCGGCCGCCCGCACGGTTTGCGGCCCCGAGGCCTGGCGCAGCGTGTGCGAGGCAGACGACGTCGACCTGGTCTACATCTGCACGGAATGGAGCTCCCACTGCCGCATGGCCGTCTGCGCCATGGAGCACGGCAAGCACGTGGCCGTAGAGGTGCCGGCGGCCATGAGCGTCGAGGAGTGCCGCCTGCTGGTGGCCACGGCCGAGCGCCGGCAACGCCATTGTTTCATGGCCGAAAACTGCTGCTACGACCGTTTTGCCCTGGCCACGCTCGAAATGGCCGGGCGCGGACTCTTTGGCGAAGTGACCCACTGCGAAGGTGCCTACATCCACAACCTGCGCGAAACGTTCGGCCTCGCTCCGTCGCATTCCGACGAGGCAAAACGCCGCTGGATGGAGCGCTCGTGCGCCAGCCACGGCGGCAACCCCTACCCCACGCACGGCATGGGTCCCATCGGCTGGCTGCTCGGCCTGCACCGCGGCGACCGGCTCGACTACATCGTATCGCTCACGACGAACGGACGCGGCCCCGACGCGATGGCGGGCCGCGTCAACACATCGCTGCTGCGGACGGTCAAAGGCGCCGGCGTGCTGTTGCAGCTCGACGTCATGACGCCCCGCCCGTACAGCCGCATCCAAACGATATGCGGCACCGAAGGCTACGCACAGAAATATCCCCTGCCCACCCTCTCCACACGCGAGACGGGAGGCGTCCTGACGGCCGACGAGGCCTTGCGCGAAGCCGCCCGCTACGAAACGAGTCCGGCCTCGCGCTGCTGGCTCGAAGGGCATGCCCGCCACGTGCCCAACGAAATGAACTACGCCATGGACGCCCGCCTCATCTACTGCCTGCGGCACGGCCTGCCGCTCGACATCGACGTTTACGACGCGGCTGAATGGTCGTGCCTGACGGAACTGAGCGAAATCTCCGCCCGCGAAGGAAGCCGCCCTGTGCCCGTGCCCGACTTTACAAACGGTCGCTGGGACCTCCTGCACGGCCACCGCTTCTATACCGCCGACAGCGCCAACTGACGCCCATGCAAAAAAGCTGCCGGCGGAGAAAACCGCCGGCAGCCTGCCATCCCGTCCATCGTGGCGGGATTTATATTTCTTCCTCGTTCCGTTTACACCTGATACACCTCGGGAGGATAGGCCACCTCCACCAGCGAAAGCGCACAAGCCGGCACCGAATCGCCCGCCGCACAACGGTTGCGCGCCTCGACAACGCTGCGAAACTGTCCCAAATCCATTCTGCCGCGTCCCACTTCGAAGAGCGTGCCCACGACGGCACGCACCATACCGCGCAGAAAGCGGTCGGCCGAAATAACAAAGCGCCACGTGCCATCGCCCAAGTCCACCCACTCGGCCTGCGATACGTGGCAGATGTTTGTCTTGGCGTCGGAATGCAATTTGCTGAAACTCGTAAAGTCCTCCACCCCGCAAAGCCAGGCTGCGGCCTCGTTCATGCGGTCAAAGTCGGGACGGAAAAACAGCCGCGTGGCAAAATGGCGTTGGAAAGGGTCTTTACGCATGTACACGTGATAATGATACGTACGGCGCACGGCGTCAAACCGTGCATGAGCCTCCGGTCGCACACGCCGCACGCCCGAAACGGCAATGTCGGGCGGCAACAAACGGTTCAACTTGTCGGCAAGCCAGGCCTCATCCGCCACATCGGCATCAAAATGGGCCACCATGCACGAGGCATGCACCCCCGCATCGGTACGGCCGGCCCCCACCGTCGCAACGGGCTGGCGCAAAAGCGTTGTCAGCGCCCCGTCGAGCACTTCCTGCACGCCCAAAGCGTTCGGCTGCCGCTGCCATCCGTGATAGGCCGTACCGTCGTAAGAAAAAGTAAGGAAATATCTCATTTTTATCTGTTCGCTAAAAAGAAAAGCCCCGTCTTTCACAAAGAAAGACGGGGCATATATTCGTTGGGGCAGACCGTTCGCCCCGTTTCATTTCCTTCGTACTTGAAGCCGGCGGCTTAAGCCTCCTCGGCAACTACTTCAAAGGGAATTTCAACGGAAACTTCGCGGTGAAGCTTCACGGTAGCCACGTAGGAACCGACCTCTTTCACGTCTTTCATGACGATAATCTTGCGGTCGATTTCAAGACCCTGCTTTTTCAGTTCGTCAGCAATGTGTACGTTGTTGACAGAACCGTATATGCTGCCCGTAGCGCTCACCTTCACAGCGATCTTAATCGGCTCGATGGCTTTCAGCTTCTCTGCCAAAGCGAGGGCGTCGTTCTTGATTTTCTCCAACTTGTGGGCACGCTGGCGAAGCTCCTCGGCAAGCATCTTCCGAGCCGACGGAGAAGCGATCACAGCTTTTCCCGTAGGAATAAGGTAATTGCGCCCATAGCCATTCTTGACTTTTACAATGTCGTCCTTGTAACCCAAGCCGACGATATCTTCTTTCAAAATGAGTTCCATATCTTATTCCTTTCTATTATTTCATCAAATCGGTTACAAAAGGAAGCAGAGCCAAGTGGCGGGCACGCTTAACGGCCTGCGCAACGCGACGCTGATACTTCAAAGACGTACCCGTAATACGGCGGGGGAGGATTTTCCCTTGTTCATTCAAAAATTTCTTCAAGAATTCGGGGTCTTTGTAGTCGATATACTTAATTCCACTCTTTTTGAAACGGCAGTATTTCTTTTTCTTTACGTCTACCGTGGGCGGGGTTAAATATCTGATTTCTGATTGTGCCATTGCTTAGTCCTCCTTTTTGAATTTGTTACGACGTTTTTCGGCATACTGAGCCGCATACTTCTCCATCTTGACGGTCAGGAAGCGGATGACGCGCTCATCACGACGGTAAGCCACCTCCAATTTGTCTATCAACGCAGGCTCGGCCTTGAATTCGATCAGCTGATAGAAGCCGGTCGACTTCTTTTGGATGGGATAAGCCAGCTTCTTCAATCCCCAATTCTCTTCATTGATAAGCTCTGCGCCTCCGGCGGAGAGAATACCCTTGAATTTTTCAACCGTTTCCTTCATCTGCTGATCAGACAAAACGGGAGTCAAAATGAAAACGGTTTCATACTGATTCATCATAAAGATAAATTGATTTGTTACTATTAAATTGCAAAATTGCGGCGCAAAATTACTCTTTTTTCTGCAGGAAAACAAGTTTCCGGGCTTATTTTTCTTGGCAGAGCGGTTATTCCCACCCCAAAGCGCTGGCTCCGAGCACGGCGGCCTCGCTGCCATTGAGGGAGGAGACGAGCAGCTTGGCTTTTCCGCGGTAGACGAAAAGGATGTTCTCTTCGTAAGCGCGGCGGAGCGGAGCCATCAGGTATTCACCGGCTTTCGTGAGTCCGCCGAAGAATACAAAAGCTTCCGGGCTGCTGAACGCTGCAAAATCGGCGCAGGCTGCACCCAAGATGCGGCCGGTGTAATCGAAAATACGAACGGCCATATCATCGCCTGCTTCGGCCGCCTGATAGACATCAAACGAGGTAATGTCGTCAGGATTGAGCTCGCGCAGCTTACTTGGCTCGGCACTTCTCGACAGGAACTCGCGCGCCGTGCGTGCCACGCCGGTAGCGGAGCAATAGGTTTCCAGACAGCCGCAACGTCCGCAGCCGCAGGAACGGGCTTCGGGGCTGTGGTCCACAATGACGTGGCCAAGCTCGCCTGCAAAGCCGTCGCTACCGTATACAACCTTGCCATCGACAACAATGCCGCTGCCGACACCGGTTCCCAGCGTAATCATGATAAAGTTCTTCATGCCACGCGCCACGCCATAGGTCATCTCGCCCATTGCAGCAGCGTTGGCATCGTTCGTTACGCGCACGGGAATGCCCAAGGCCTCCTCGAAAAGCGCTGCTACGGGAACGATGCCCTTCCATACCAGGTTGGCAGCATCTTCGATATTGCCCGTATAATAATTGGCGTTGGGAGCACCGATGCCCATACCGCGGATATTTTCTATGCCGCCCACTACGTCGAGCGCCGGCTGCAAAGCCTCGGCAGCAGCCTTTACATAATCTTCGATGCGCGGATAAGCGGCCGTTTTAATGGCGGTCTGTGCCTTAATGGTACCGCGCTGATCGACAATACCGAAGATAGAGTTTGTTCCCCCCATGTCGAGCCCTATCACATAGGGTTTCTCCGTCGTTATTTCCATGGTTGCTATGATTTAGTTAGTTAACGCTTTGTTATGAATGCACAAAAATACGGAGAAATTTCTGCCCTGCGGCACCTCCGCTCCGTTTTTTTCGCACAGCTCGCCGGTTGTTACGCCGTGGCCCCGCTTTTCGTCTCCCTGCATGGCGGCTGTTGCTTTCCGCAGCATCCATGCGTTGTCGTGTTGTGTTAAAATTTAAAGAAACGGGGCAGCGGACAACGGGCCGGGCGTCATTATCAAGGGAGCAAAGCGCTAAAAGAGCCGTTGAAAGTTTCGTGCATCCGTAAAAAATTGCGAATTTTGCAAACGCTATGAACTTAGATTTCTGGCTCCACTACGCAGGCCCGCTTCAGCTCGTCATAAAAGGCCTACTCATCGGCATCATCGCCTCGGCTCCCATGGGGCCGGTGGGTGTGCTCTGCATACAGCGCACGCTGCAAAAGGGACGTGCCTATGGTCTGGCCACGGGTGCCGGCGCTGCGTTGAGCGACATATTATATGCCCTCATGACGGGTTTTGGCATGGGCTTCGTCATGGATCTTATAGACAACGAGCGCACGCTCTTTGTGCTGAAGCTTGTGGGAAGCGCCATGCTGCTGGTATTTGGTCTGTACATGTTCCGCACCGACCCGCGGCGTTGCATCCGCCCCGTGCCGCGGCGGCGGGGCTCGCTGATCCACAACTTTGTGACGGCGTTTCTCGTCACTCTCTCCAACCCGCTCATCGTTTTCCTTTTTGTCGCGCTGTTTTCGCTGCTGACGTTTGTCGTCCCCGACCATTTGCCGGAGCAATGCTTGGGCTATACGTCCATCGTGGTGGGCGCCATGCTGTGGTGGTTCGTGCTCACGTACATCATCGACCGCATGCGTCAGAGCTTCGGCCTGCGCGGCATCCTGCGCCTGAACCGTACCATCGGCACCGTGGTGGTCGTGGCAGCCGTGTGCTATGCGCTCACCACGCTGCTGCACCTGAATCTGTTCTGAAACGGTGCCGCCATGCCAAGGCGCCATGCCCCCGTTGAGAACCGAGGGGAAAAATGTGACCAAAGCGTACATAAGAAAACATGATGATAAGCGACGAACTTAGAAACACCAACCGGGCTGAATATATCCTGCACCTGTGGCAGGTGGAGGACTTGCTGCGAGCCTACGGCCTGGACGAAGAGCGCGTGGCCCGCGAGCTGACAGGCACCGGCGGCTCCCCGGACGAAGAACAGCGCAAGGCAGCCCGCTGGTATGCCGACCTATGCGACATGATGCGGCGCGAAGGCGTGGCCGAAAAGGGACACATACAGATTGCCCGCGGCGCACTGGCCGAACTGGCCGACCTGCACGCCCGTCTGCTGGCCTCCGAACGTTTCCCCGCCTATCGCGCGGCCTACATGCGCGTGCTGCCCTACATCGTTGAGCTGCGCAGCCGCGCAGGAGGGGCCGAGAAACCGGAAATTGAGACCTGCTTCGAAGCTCTTTACGGCGTCATGCTGCTACGCATGCAGAAAAAAGAGCTTTCGCCCGCCACGGCACGTGCCACGGCCGACATCGCCGCCTTGCTTCACCGCCTGTCGGACTATTATTTCAAGGAACGCGACGGACTGCTCGACTTCGACTGACGCCGGGCTCTGCCGGACGGGGCACTCCTTATTATATATAGAAACAACGACAAGAAAAATCATAGAAAAGCTCATGAAAGAAGTTCTTGTAACAGGCTGCCACGGCCAGCTGGGCAGCGAGCTGCAAAAGCTGGCACCGGCCTACGACGACAGCTGCCGTCTGCACTTTACCGACCGCGACGAACTGGACATCACGAACCGCGAGGCCGTTTTCCGCTTTGTCGAGGAAGGCGCTTTCTCGGTGATAGTCAACTGCGCCGCCTTCACGGCCGTCGACCGCGCCGAAAGCGAAGCCGAAGCCTGCGACCTGGTGAACCACGTTGCCCCGGGCTATCTGGCCGAAGCCATCGCCGCCGTGGGAGGCACCATCATACAAATCTCCACCGACTACGTTTTTGACGGGACGAGCTGCCGGCCCTACCGCGAAGACGACCACACCCACCCCGAAACCGTGTACGGCCGCACAAAGCTCATGGGCGAGGAGAGCGTTGTCCGCCTGTGCCCGGGAGCCATGGTCATACGCACGGGATGGCTCTACTCCACGTTTGGCAACAACTTCGTAAAGACGATGCTCCGCTTGGGACGCGAGCGCAAAGAGCTGGGCGTCGTGGCCGACCAGGTGGGAACGCCCACCTATGCCCGCGACCTGGCCGATGCCATCATGCACGTGGTCGAGGGTGGCGTGCTGCCCGGCATTTACCACTATGCCAACGAGGGCGCCACGTCGTGGTTCGACTTTGCCCACGCCATCCACCGGGCTGCCGGCATCGACGAAGACGACTGCCGCCTGCGCCCGCTCCACACCGAGGAATACCCCGTGCCGGCCAAGCGCCCCCACTATTCCGTACTCGACAAAACCAAAATAAAACAGACCTACGGGCTCTCCATCCCCTGGTGGGAAGACAGCCTGCGCGAATGCGTCAAAAAACTGTAAGACATACATCACCGAGACACCGGCCGGGCGGCCGCTGCTCCCGCACGGGAGAGGCATGCCGACGGCCCCACTCCCAGCTCCGTATATGAACGAAATTGAAAGAAGAAGAACTTTTGCCATCATCTCACACCCCGACGCGGGCAAGACGACCCTGACCGAGAAGCTGCTCCTCTTCGGCGGGCAGATACAGGTGGCCGGCGCCGTAAAGAGCAACAAAATCAAAAAGACCGCCACGAGCGACTGGATGGAGATTGAAAAGCAGCGCGGCATCTCCGTAACGACCTCGGTCATGGAGTTCGACTACGGCGACTACAAGGTCAACATCCTCGACACGCCGGGCCACCAGGATTTTGCCGAAGACACCTTCCGCACGCTCACGGCCGTCGACTCGGCCATTATCGTCGTAGACAGCGCCAAGGGCGTCGAAGCCCAGACGCGCAAGCTCATGACCGTGTGCCGCATGCGAAAAACGCCCGTCATCGTCTTTGTAAACAAGATGGACCGCGAGGGAAAAGACCCCTTCGACTTGCTCGACGAGCTTGAGCAGGAACTGCAAATAAGCGTGCGCCCGCTGTCGTGGCCCATCAACCAGGGAGCCCGCTTCAAGGGCGTCTACAACATATATGAGCAACAGCTCAACCTCTTTGCCCCCAACAAGCAGAAGGTCACCGAGAAAATAACCGTCGACATCCACAGCCCCGAGCTCGAAGCCAACGTGGGCGACGCCGACGCCGCCCGTCTGCGCGACGACCTGGCGCTCATCGACGGCGTATATCCCGCCTTCGACGTGGCCGACTACCTGGAAGCCCGCACAGCTCCCGTCTTTTTCGGCTCGGCCCTCAACAACTTTGGCGTAAAGGAGTTGCTCGACTGCTTTGTCCAGATTGCCCCCTCGCCCCGCCCCGTCCCGGCCGAAGAGCGCACCGTGCGGCCCGAGGAGCCCAAGTTTACGGGCTTCATCTTCAAGATAACGGCCAACATCGACCCCAACCACCGCTCGTGCATCGCTTTCTGCAAGGTGTGCAGCGGACGCTTCCGCCGCGGCGAGCCCTATCTGCACGTGCGGCAGGGAAAGACCTACCGCTTCACCTCGCCCACGCAGTTTATGGCCCAGCGCAAAAGCACCATCGAGGAAGCCTGGCCCGGCGACATCGTGGGCCTGCCCATGGGCGGCATTTTCAAAATAGGCGATACGCTCACCGAGGGCGAGCAGCTCCATTTCAAGGGCCTGCCCAGCTTTTCGCCCGAAATGTTCAAGTATATCGAAAACGCCGACCCCATGAAAACCAAGCAGCTGAACAAGGGCATCGAGCAGCTCATGGACGAGGGCGTGGCGCAGCTCTTTGTCAACCAGTTTAACAACCGGAAAATCATCGGCACCGTCGGACAGTTGCAGTTTGAGGTGATACAGTATCGCCTCGAGCACGAGTACAACGCCAAGTGCCGCTGGGAGCCCCTCAGCCTCTACAAGGCCTGCTGGATCGAGAGCGACGACGAAGCCCAGCTCGAGGCTTTCAAGAAGCGCAAATACCAGTATATGGCCAAGGACCGCGAAGGCCGCGACGTTTTCCTGGCCGACAGCAACTACGTGCTGCAAATGGCGCAACAAGATTTCGAACACATCCAATTCCATTTCACCAGTGAATTTTAAGCTCGACGCCGCCGCGCGCGACGACATCCGCCATGCTGTCGACGTGATGAACCGCGGCGGCATCATCCTCTACCCCACCGACACGATATGGGGCATTGGCTGCGACGCCACCAACCCCGAAGCCGTGCGCCGCGTTTTCGACGTCAAGCAGCGCGACGACGCCAAGGCGCTCATCACGCTGGTCGACTCGGAAGCCAAGGTGCAATTTTACGTACGCCAGGTACCCGACGTGGCCTGGGACCTCATAGAGCTCTCCGAAAAGCCCCTGACCATCGTCTACGACGGCGCACGCAACCTGGCCCCCAACCTGCTGGCGGCCGACGGCAGCGCGGGCATACGCATCACGCGCGAAGCCTTCAGCCGCGAGCTCTGCTTCCGCTTCCGCCGCGCCGTCGTATCCACCTCGGCCAACATCAGCGGCCGGCCCGCGCCCTCGTGCTTCGCCGACATCGCGCCGGAGCTGCTCCGTGCCGTCGACTACGTGTGCACCTCACGGCGCGACGAGCCGCCCGCCGGCCGGGCCTCGTCGGTCATCAAGCTGGGCGCCCACGGCGAGGTGGCCGTCATCCGCGAGTAAGCCCCGCATGCGGCAGCTGCCTTGCCAGCCCGCGGAACCGGCTTGGCAGGCGCTTTTACGGCGGGGAAAAACCGATAACATCCCACGAAACATGCAGCATCACGTCTCCATCCTGACCCTTCCCGGCCGCATCGCCAGCTGGTGCGAGCACCGGCTCAGCCCGCGGCAGTTTATCCTGCTGCTCAGCTTCATCGTAGGCATTGCCACAGCCCTGGCTGCGCAAATCCTTAAATGGCTGATACACGAAATCGAGCACTTGCTGACGTCGAGCTTCGACGTAACGCAGTCGAACTGGCTCTTCCTCGTCTATCCCGTCGTGGGCATATATCTGACGGCCCTCTTCATCAAATACATCGTGCGCGACGACATCGGCCACGGCGTGACGAAAATCCTTTATGCCATCTCGCGCCGGCAGGGGCACATCCGGCGCCACAACTGCTGGACGAGCGTCATCGCCTCGGCCCTGACCATCGGTTTCGGCGGCTCGGTGGGAGCCGAGTCGCCCATCGTGCTGACGGGCTCGGCCATCGGCTCCGACCTGGGCCGCATCTTCAAGCTCGACCACAAGACGCTCATGCTCCTCATAGGCTGCGGCGCTTCGGGAGCCGTGGCCGGCATCTTCAAAGCGCCCATTGCCGGCCTCGTCTTCACGCTCGAAGTGCTCATGATCGACCTGACGATGGCTTCGCTCCTTCCCCTGCTCATCTCATGCCTCACGGCCACGTGCGTCACGTACAGCCTCACGGGCACAGAAGCGCAGTTCTCGTTCCAGCTCCTCGACCCGTTCACCGTGGAACGCGTGCCGACGGCCATTCTTCTGGGCATCTTCTGCGGACTCGTCTCGCTCTATTTCACGCGGACGATGAACTCGTTCGAGCAAGTGTTCGGCCGCCTGAAAGGGCTCTATCCGCGCCTGCTGCTCGGCGGCTCCGTGCTGGCCGTACTCATCTACTTTTTCCCGCCACTCTACGGCGAAGGCTACGCCACCATCGGCACCCTGCTGAGCGGCCACGCGGGAGAGGACGTCGACAGCGTGATGAACAATTCGCTCTTTTACGGCCACTCCGAATACCTGCTGCTCTATCTGGGACTCATCATCCTGCTCAAGGTGTTCGCCACGACGGCCACAAACGGCGGCGGAGGCTGCGGCGGAACGTTTGCGCCAAGCCTCTTTCTGGGCTGCATCAGCGGCTTCGTATTCTCACGGCTGTGGAACCAGTATGCCCCCATCGACATCCACGTGCCCGAAACGAACTATGCCCTCCTGGGCATGGCGGGCGTCATGAGCGGCGTCTTCCACGCCCCGCTGACGGGCGTATTCCTCATTGCGGAGCTCACGGGCGGCTACGACCTGTTCATACCGCTCATGATCGTGTCCGTCTCCTCGTATCTGACCATTAACGTCTTTGAGCCCCACAGCATTTACTCGATGCGTCTGGCACGCAAGGGAGAGCTGCTCACGCACCACAAGGACCGCTCGGTGCTCACGCTTATGTCGCTCGACGCCGTCATTGAGAAAAACGTGCCACAGCTGAGGCCCGACATGGATTTGGGCCAGGTGGTGCGCGTCGTCTCGAACGAAAAGAGCAACATGTTCGCCGTAACCGACCTGAAAGGGACGCTGCTCGGCGTCATCAACCTGGAAAGCATCCGTAAAGTCATATTCCGCAGCGAGCTCTACCGGCGATATTCCGTGCGGCAGCTCATGGAGCAGCCCCGCGCCACGCTGGGAACGGACGAACCCATGAGCACCGTGATGGAGACGTTCCAAAACTCCGACACCGACATGCTGCCCGTCGTCGATGCCGAACACCATTTCGTCGGCTTCATCTCAAAAGCCCGCCTGTTCAGCGCTTACCGGCGCATCATGGTGGACTTCTCGGAAGAATAAACACGCAAACAGCAACCGATATGGACAAGAAAGACCTGAAAATCGTTTATATGGGCACGCCCGACTTTGCCGTCGAAAGCCTCCGCCGCCTGGTCGAAGGCGGCTACAACGTGGTGGGCGTCGTCACGATGCCCGACAAGCCCGTGGGACGCCATCAGACGGCTCCCAGCCCCTCGCCGGTGAAAGAATATGCCATGAGCCGGGGGCTACGCCTGCTGCAACCGGTCAAACTGAAAGATCCGGCCTTCGTCGAAGAGCTCCGCTCGCTCGGTGCCGATCTGCAGATAGTTGTGGCTTTCCGCATGCTGCCCGAAATTGTCTGGAACATGCCCCGCCTGGGCACGTTCAACCTGCACGCATCGCTCCTGCCGCAATACCGCGGAGCTGCACCCATCAACTGGGCCATCATCAACGGCGAGCGGGAAACCGGCATCACGACGTTCTTCCTGAAACAGGAAATCGACACGGGAAACATCATCGACCAGGTGAAGGTCCCGATCAGCGAGACGGACAACGCCGGCACCGTCCACGACCGCCTTATGAGGCTCGGAGGCGATCTCGTCGTCAAGACGGTAGACGCCATTCTGGCGGGCACCGTTCAGGCCCGGCCCCAAAGCGAGCTGGCGCCCGAAGCAGCACTGCACCCCGCGCCAAAGATTTTTAAAGATACTTGCCGCATCAATTGGAACATGGCGACTTCCCGCTGCTACGATTTCATCCGCGGCCTCTCGCCACACCCTGGTGCTTGGACTGAGCTGGTAAACGGTGGACGCCGCACGGTGCTAAAAATCTATGCAAGCCGCAAATTGGAACGTTTCCCGGAAGAACAACCAGGACATCTTTGGACTGAGGACGGACATCTGCTCGTAGCCCTCGCCGACGGGACACTCGAACTGACAGAAGTGCAACTCTCTGGCAAGAAACGCATGCCTGCCTCCGATTTCCTCCGAGGCTATCGTCTCGAAAACGACGCCCACTGCAAATAGCGCAAAAGACTTTTTCCTTTTACGCGGCATAATACAGCAAAATCGGACGCAATCTTTGATAGATTGCGTCCGATTTATTTCATGCCGGGCGTCAATATATTCGGCGCACCAGCTTCTGACAGCATCACGGATAGTGCTTACCAGATGTCCTCCGGCTCTGTTCCGTTATATACCGAAGAATTCACAAGTTCAAAGTAATCAAGGAAGAATTGGGCATCACGCTGATCCAAAGCCGACTTGAAGCGGAGATAATACGTCTTGTCAGCTTCAAGCCGCTGCGTCGTAAGGATGCGTCGAAGGCTGGCCGCTGCTCCATGCGTGTCACGCAACGGTGTTCCTCCCTGGCTGCCCATTCCGTTGCATACCATATAATATTTCGGCCCTTTCATATATCCCTGGTTACGCATGTTCCGGTCGTTTTCACGATCCGTCACTTCGTCTCCCGTGTCCTCTACCCAAGGAATATTGGGGTTGTTGTCTGTTGACTGACGCATGTCAATCGGAAGACCTGCCGGGGGAAGATTGTCTGGATCCTCACCGAAATAAATCTGTGCCATTCCACGCTTCGGACTGTTGGCACACCCCATACGTATCTCATAGGTTCCGTCAACAGGAACGGGCGGCAGACGTAATACGAAATCAAAGATACCACCGAACAGGAACTCGTCACCTTGTGAGTCGTACCAGATGGTCGTTCCCGAATGCCCCATCGCAAGATAGCAGAGACGCGTGCCATCCGACATGTTCAGAAGATTACTGAAATAGCCGTTGGGAGGAGAAGTGTAGACACCGCCGCGGATGTTGTTGGAAGACATCTCAGGCAACATTGTAGCCATATCTATCCTGATGCGCTCGTTGCCCATGAGCGTACGCGTGTTGTTGTCGTAAGTAAGGATACGCGTAATGGGGTAGTAAAAGCCGTTGAGGGCATTATTGTCGAAAGATCCGTTGGTCGCAAGGATGCGGATGCCTTCGTTCAGGACGTTCACCTCCTGGTATGTGTCGTTGTCATACTCGCTGACGCGGTTGAGATAGATAGGGTAATCGCCCGTGGGGACTTGCAGCACTTTCAGCAAGCCACGGTGGCTGCCGATGGTCGCATAATAATCCCATACGTCCACCGTGTAACCGTAGTTGGCCGGATTGGCCGCATCGATGTACCGGTAATTATATTCGTTGAAGTGAAAGACGAAACGGTCGTAGGCGATGCGGCCCTCCAGGATATGATAGGCAACAAAGCGGTTCACGGGATTGTCTTCCGAAGTGAGAGGCTGTGACGCGTCGGCGTTCGGATAAATCGCGGCTGCTTTCTGTCCGATGGTTGCCATTACCTCATCCCAGTTCGTAACGCTTCCGTCCGCTGCCTTTTGCAGCTCTATCCCCCAATCACTCGCGTAGACATCGTCAGGTTCTGCGAATATCGTATAGCCAAGATAGCGCCGCTGCGGAACCTGATAGGTAGCGGAGCTCGCAGAAGTCGATTCCCAGGTATATACTTCGTCAAGATCCTGCTCTTCATACTTCATATCGCGATAATCCATCAGTCGGACGTCCCATCCCGTCACTTCAAGCAAATGACTAAACACAAGCATATTGTCAGCAGCCTTTATCATTTCGGGAACAGTATTGGAAGAAGGAGCTATCACGTGATCCACCACGTGAATTATACCATTCGTCACCTCTATGTCTGTCTGAATCACACGGGCCTCCCCATTAATCAGATAATACGGCTCAACGGAAACATTGTCTGCATCCACACTTACCTGTTCACAAGTAAGAATTCGGTCGTTCATGTTCGCAAGGGCAAAAGAGCCCTGCGTGGGAAAATCAGGACTCTCGTAAGCAGAGATATCGCCATTGTCTATCAGGCAGCTTTTGGCCATATTTTCCGCCTGTTCGTAGGAAAGCGAAGAAACGTCGGTGCTGCCCGTGAGCCCTTCCACATAAGAACGCACTGCCTCATTTGTAGGAATGAAGCAAGTGTAGTTACCACGCGTCTGCAAGGTGTTGGCAATGGATGACGGCGTGGCAGACGAACCTTCGGGCACGCTCACCATATTCACACGCTCGAAAACCGACAGAATATCTGTGAAGCGCTCGTCTGATTTCAGGTAATCATAAACAGTCGGTTCATCAGAAACAGCAAAATTCGAGGCATCAATGGTTTCCTTGCAGCCTGTTACCGCAAAAATCGGAAAGAGCAGCAGCACAAGTCGCATCGTGTTCCTCAGCCCTTTCTCCCATAAAATTGCTTTTTTCATGAATGAAATTTATTTGAAGTTAATTCTTTCATATTCGTCTGCCATATCGTTACACTCCAGAGAAAGACTGCTGCTTTCCAACCGACAGAGATGGAGGAGAGCCTAAACGGCGCCCTCCGCGGAGGACATTACCAGACATCTTCGGGATCAGCACCGTTATATACCGATGAATTTACAAACTCAAAGTAGTCCATAAAGAATTGTGCGTCGCGCGAATCGAGCGCCGACTTGAAGCGCATGTAATACGTCTTCCCGGCTTCCAGCTTTTCCGTCGTAATGATACGGCGCAAGGCCGGACGCGCACCTCCTGCATCGCGCAACGACGTTCCGCCTTGGGCCCCCAATCCATTGCAAATCATGAAATATTTCGGCCCTTTCATCCATCCTTGGTTGCGCAGATTCTTGTCGTTTTCACGGTTGACCGTTTCGTCTTCCGCATCGGCCACCCAAGGTATGCTTGGGTTATTGTTGGCTTCCTGACGCATATCAACGGGAAGTCCCGCCGGTTGCAGATTGTTAGGATCGTCACCGAAATAAATCTGAGCCATGCCGCGATAGGGATTGAGCGAAATGCCCATTCGTATCTCGTAAGTTCCGTCCCTCGGCACCGGAGGCAGTTTCATGACAAAGTCGAACACGCCCGCCATGAGGAACTCATCGCCTTGTGCGTCGCGCCATTGGTCTCCCGTGCGGGAATCAGACATATGGTAATAGAACATGCGCGTTCCTGACGATTCGTTGAAGATATTGTTGAAGTAACCTGTCGGCAGATTGACTATTTTACCGCCACGCAAGTTGTTAGACGACATTTCGGGCAGCATCGTTGTCATATCGATACGGATGCGCTCGTTTGCAAGTCGTGCGCGCGTCGTTTCATCATAAGTGAGGATGCTTGTGATGGGGTAATAAAAGCCGTTCAAGGCATTGTTGTCGTATTCGCCGTTGGTGGGCAGGATGCGCACGCCTTCCTGCGTGACCTCTTCCTCTTGATAAGTGTCGTTGTTGTACGTACAGATACGGTTGATGTAGATGGGATAATCACCCTCTGCCGTCTGCAACACTTTCATGAGCCCGCGGGGCTCGCCCATCGTTGTATAATAGTCCCACACGTTCACCGTGTAGTTATACTGGGCCGGCTGTGCCGGGTCAAGGTAGCGGTAGCCGTACTCGTTGTAGTGGTGCACGAAGCGGTCGTAGGCCACGCGGCCTTCCAGCAGGTGGTAAGCCACGAAGCGGTTGACAGGGTTGCTTTCGTCGTTCAGCGGAGCCGAGGCATCGGCATCGGGATAAGCTGCGGCCGCACGTTGCGCAATGATGCTCTCAATCTCGGCCCAGTTGGTGATTTCGCCGCTCGCTTCGTCATACTGCGGAGCCGGTACGCCCCACTGCGAAGCATATACGTCGTCCGTCTCGGCAAAAGCCGTATAGCCCAAATAGCGCGTCTGCGACACGGGAATCGAGAAGTTGCCTCCCGGAGCAGACTCTGTTTCGCTCAATTCGCGCATCTCAAACTCCTCATCCCTATAATCCGTCAGACGCACGTCCCATCCCGTCACTTCGAGCAGACGGCCAAAGATGCGCATATTGCCGGCCTGCTTGATCATGTCGCCCACGGTGTTCGACGACGGAGCTATCACGTGGTCAATCACGTGAACGTAGCCGTTGCTCACCTGAATGTCCACCTCCAAGACGCGGGCTTCGCCGTTAATCATATAATAGGCCTCTTCGGTAGCATCTTCTCCTTCGGGCGACACCTGCTGGCAGGTCAGGATGCGGTCCGCCATGTTGGAAATGGCAAAAGAACCGTTCGTGGGAAAGTCGGGGCTCTCGTAAGCCGCCAGTTCCCCGTTGTCGATCAAGCAGTTCTTGGCGATATTTTCAGCTTGTTCGTCCGAAAGGGATGCCACGTCCGTTGAACCGGTCAGCTCCTGGACGTAAGCCCGCACAGCGTCGTTCGTAGGAATAAAGCACGTGTAGTTACCACGCGTTTGCAGCGTATTGGCAATAGACGATGCGGTGAAGTCGGAACCATCGGGCACATCCACGGTTTTCACCCGGTTGAAAATGGCCACAATGTCGCTGAAACGCTCGTCGTTTGCCAGATAGTCGTACACAGTCGGCTCATCGGCAATGGCAAAGTTCGACGAATCGATCGTCTCCTGACAGCCTGTCATCCCGAATGGCGTCACGGCTACGACTGCAAGGCATAAAGCTCCTGCTATCCTTTTTAATATTATACGTTTCCTTTTCATGCGAATGATAGGTTAACGTGTTTTGGTATGTTTTTTGTTCTCAAATATCTCTTTTTTCCTTATAAAGTCGCCACTGCGCTTTTTCCTCTCTTCTGTGCCCGTCGGAAAATGCTTCCGCAGCCCATGTTTTTCTCCAAAGGCCTTTAGGGCTGATTGCCACTGCCATAAAGCACAGCTACACGGGGCGAAATTAAGAAAAAAAGAAAAGGCAAACAAATTTTGTTCACCTTTTTTGATTTATATTCCGAGTAAGCCTCGTTCTGCGGCCTTGTCGGACCGGCCTTGAGGCACGTTTCCGCTCCCGGGCCGCTTGCCAACGGGCGCCCACGGCTCGCGGCTGACGCCTCTCAGCCGGTGGAGCTACCCTGCATACCGACGAAGATGTTCTGCCATTTGCCCGGCCAGCGCGCGCGCCTGTTCAGCTGCGGCAACTGCAAACTGTTCCGACGTGTCGGCGTAGATAATGCCGCGCGAGGAGTTGACAAGCAAGCCACATTCGGACGTCATGCCATATCTGCACACCTCTTCCAGCGAACCTCCCTGCGCTCCCACACCGGGAACGAGCAGAAAATGCTTCGGTGCGAGGCGGCGCACATCTTCAAAGAGGCGGCCGCGCGTTGCTCCCACCACGTACATCATCCGGTCGCTGCCGGCCCATTTTTGCGACGTCGTCAGCACCTTTTCAAACAGACGAATGCCCTCTTTGTCCTCGGTCAGCTGAAAGTCCTGCGAACCTTTGTTGCTTGTCAAGGCCAATAAAATGACCCACTTTTCTTCATAGCTCAGGAAGGGCGTAACGCTGTCTTCTCCCATGTACGGGGCAACGGTCAGCGCGTCGAGCTGCATCTCCTCAAAAAAGGAACGGGCATACATGGCCGACGTGTTGCCGATGTCGCCCCGCTTGGCGTCGGCAATAACGAACTGGTCGGGATAGTTCTGCCGCAGATAGGTCACCGTTTTTTCAAAGGCAGCCCAGCCTTTCAACCCGAAGCATTCATAAAAAGCCAGATTGGGCTTGTATGCCACACAATAAGGAGCCGTGGCATCGATGATGGCCTTGTTGAAAGCGAAAATAGGATCTTCCTCGCCGAGCAGACAGGTCGGAATCTTCTTCAAATCCGTATCCAGCCCCACGCAAAGGAAACTTCCCTTGCGGCGGATGTTCTCTATCAGTTGCTGTTTGTTCATATCTCGTGTTGTTAAGTGTTTCGTCTCACAGCTCCGTCTCGCGCAGCCGCTCAGCATTTTCGGCCACGATGAGGTGGTCGATGCAATCCTGGATGTCGCCGTCCATAAAAGCTTGGAGATTATAAATGGTGTAGTTGATACGGTGGTCTGTTATCCGTCCCTGCGGATAATTATAGGTGCGGATTTTGGCCGAACGGTCGCCCGTCGAAACGAGCGTTTTGCGGCGCGAGGCTATGTCGTCCACATATTTGCGGTGCTCCTTGTCGTAGATAAATGTCCGCAGGCGGGCCAGCGCTCTTTCCTTGTTTTTCGGCTGGTCGCGCGTTTCGGTACATTCTATGAGGATTTCCTCCACCTCGCCCGTATTGGGATTTTTCCAGTTGTAGCGCAAACGGACGCCGCTCTCCACCTTGTTGACGTTTTGCCCGCCCGCACCGCTCGATCGGAACGTGTCCCATTTGATTTCTCCCTCGTTAATCACCACGTCAAAGGGCTCAGCCTCGGGCAGTACGGCCACCGTAGCGGCCGACGTATGCACGCGGCCCTGTGTTTCTGTGGCGGGCACGCGCTGCACGCGGTGAACACCGCTTTCATACTTCAACGTGCCGTAAACGTCCGTCCCCGTCACGGAACAAACGATTTCCTTGAAACCTCCTGCCGCTCCCTCGCTCGCGCTCGACACTTCCAGCCGCCACCCTTTGCGCTCGGCATACTTCGTGTACATGCGAAACAGGTCGCCCGCAAAGAGCGCGGCCTCATCGCCGCCCGTACCACCGCGTATTTCGAGGATGGCGTTTTTTCCGTCCTCCGGGTCTTTCGGAACAAGCATCAGCTTGATTTCTTCTTCCAGCCGGGGCAACCTTTCCTCGCACGCAGCCACCTCTTCGCGAGCCATCTCTTTCATTTCCGGGTCGCTCTCGGTGAGCAGCAGGCGCTTGGCCTCGTCCAGACCGGCGAGCAGCGTGGCATACTCCTTCCGGGCCGCCGTGAGCTCTTCCAGTTCTTTATATTCCTTCGACAGCCGCACGTAGCGTTGCTGGTCGGCGATGACTTCCGGGTCGGTTATCAGCGTCGACACCTCTTCGAAACGGGCTTGGAGGCCGTCAAGTTTCTCTAATAACGTGTTATTTTCTTTTCCTGTCATTCCAAATGACTTTTACAAAGCCGTAAAGCACAAGCAGTCAGCCTGCCATTCCGAGCAGGCAGAAAGCCTTTCGCAACACGCGGACAGCTATCAATAATTAAACTCTCCAAACTCGCTCTTGATCGTCAGCGAGCGCGGTCCTTCCTCGATGTGGCCCACCACTTGTGCGTCGATATGAAACGATTGGCTGATGTCAATCACCTTTGCAGCCTGCTCAGGCGACACATATACCTCCATGCGGTGGCCCATGTTGAACACTTTATACATTTCCTGCCAGTCGGCACCGCTTTCCTCGGCTATGATTTTAAACAGCGGCGGCACGGGAAACATGTTGTCCTTGACGACACGGCAGTTTTCGCCCACAAAATGCAGCACCTTCGTCTGTGCGCCGCCCGTGCAGTGTACCATGCCGTGTATTTCGGGACGCATTTCGTCCAAGAGGCGTTTTACGACGGGCGCATACGTACGCGTGGGCGACAAGACGAGTTTTGCAGCGTTCAAGGGGGCACCCTCCACCGGGTCGGTCAGGTGATAATGCCCGCTGTACACCAATTCTTCGGGTACGGCGTGGTCGTAACTCTCGGGATACTTCTCCGCCAGATATTTTGCAAAGACGTCATGCCGTGCCGACGTCAGGCCGTTGCTCCCCATTCCGCCGTTATATTCGTCTTCGTAGGTGGCACGCCCGCTCGACGAGAGGCCCACGATGACATCTCCCGGGCGGATGTTCGCATTGTCTATTACGTCGCTGCGTTTCAGGCGGCAGGTCACGGTTGAGTCCACAATAATCGTGCGCACCAGGTCGCCCACGTCGGCCGTCTCCCCGCCTGTGGCATATATGCCTATTCCCATTTCGCGCAAGCGGGCCAGCAGTTCGTCCGTGCCGTTGATGATGGCCGATATCACCTCGCCCGGCACGAGCATCTTGTTGCGTCCGATGGTGCTCGACACCAGGATGTTGTCCACCGCTCCCACGCAAAGCAGGTCGTCGGTGTTCATAATGAGCGCATCCTGCGCAATACCTTTCCACACGGAGAGGTCGCCCGTTTCTTTCCAGTACATATAGGCCAGGCTCGACTTCGTGCCGGCACCGTCGGCGTGCATGATGTTGCAATACGCCGGGTCGCCACCCAGAATGTCGGGGATAATCTTGCAGAAAGCCTGCGGAAAGATGCCTTTGTCGATGTTTTTTATCGCGTTGTGCACGTCCTCTTTCATGGCGCTCACTCCGCGCATCATATATCGCTGTTTGTTGTCCATACTCCTTATATAATAGTCATCATCAGTCAAACGAAACCTCGGGGGCCTGTTCTGCGCCGGTTTCGGCGGCAAACTTTTCCTTTTTCTCGAAGCCGAACATGCCGGCCACGATGTTGCCGGGGAAGCGACGTACCGCCAAATTGTAGTCTTGTACGGCGTTGTTATATTTCAGCCGGCTTTCGTTGATGCGGTTCTCCGTGCCTTCGAGCTGGGCTTGCAGTTCCGAGAAGTTTTCGTTTGCCTTGAGCTGCGGATAGTTTTCGGCCACCATCAGCAGTCGGCCGATGGCCGTCGAGAGCTCTCCCTGTGCAGCCTCCACCTGGCGCAGTTTTTCAGGCGTCAGGTCGTCGGCGTCCACGGTCAGCTGCGTGGCTTTAGCGCGGGCGGCCACCACGCTTTCCAGCGTCCCGGCCTCGTGCTTTGCATAGCCTTTCACGGTGTTCACCAGGTTGGGTATCAGGTCGGCACGGCGCTGATATTGCGCCTGGATGCCAGCCCACGCCGTCGAAACGGCCTCGTCCTTATCCACCAGCGAATTATATTTTCCCAAGAAGCCGCCGATGAGGAATATCACCACCACACATACGACGACGAGTAGAATCTTTCCTGTTAAGGAGCCTTTTGTATTCATTTCTTTATCGTTTTAAGTTCTTGTTCCTCTCTGTCAGAAATCTCCGCCCGAGCCGCCTCCGCCGAAGTCGCCCCCGCCGAAGCTTCCACCCGTTATGCCGCCTCCGCCACCGAAGCCGTGACCCAAGTCCCCGCCCATGATGATGGGCGGAACGAACATGCCGCCGCCGATGCCGGGAGGCGGAGCGTCTTCGTCGCGCACTTCGCGGTAGCCGCAGTGGGCACACTGCCACACGGTCTGCATCTTCCACCGCCCCCTGCTGTCGCGGTAGCGCCGGCGGCTCACCGGGCCCAAGAGGTAGCGGTGGCAGCGCGGGCAGCGGCGCGTTTTCTTGTGGCCGGCCAGGCTGAAAACGCCTAACAGGATGATGAGAAACACCAGAGCCACGGGCAGGGCCATCCATGCCGAACGGTCGCCGTCCTTATCGGCCGTACCCGGGCGCAACGATCCATCCCGGCGGATGTACGTGTCGAGCGCACGCATGGTTTCCAGCATGGCAGCGTCCCATTTGCCCTGCTTCAGCAGCGGCACCATCACGCGGTTTTCCACCCTGCGGCAGATGGCGTCGGGCAACGTCCCCTCCAAGCCATATCCCGTTAGGATTTGATAGGTTCTGTCCTCCGTACTGAGCACAACAACGAGGCCCGTACGCTTTTCCTTGTCGCCCACGCCATATTTCCGCCCCAAATCGATGCCGAAGCGGTAGGCGTCGCCGCCTTCCAGGCGCTTCACGACCACCACCACCGTTTCGACGCCCGTTTCGCGTTCAAGCCGTGCCAGCATCACGTCGATGCTGTCCACCGTGGCCGCCGCCAAAACGCCGTCGGGGTTGCACACATAGCGGCGTGCGTCCTGCAAATGCACCATTGGCAGGTTGTCGGGCGTCCATGCCGTCGCCCCGAGACGAAGGGGCAGGCAGCACAGCACGGCGAACAGGAAGAAAACAACTTTGTTCATGGGCGTAAGCAATGCCGCGGGCACCTGTATATAAGGTGTTCCCGTGTGGCAAAGGTAACATAAATACCGCGTCTCGCCAAGCCCCGCCCTGTTTTTATCTGCCGGCACAGGCTGCCGCTGCGCTCCCGCCCGCGCCGTCGCCGCCGGTTGCCGTTCGCTACCCCTACGGGTTGCGCGTGGCGCCAGCGTCAGTCCGGGATAAAAAAGAAATGTTCCAAATCCTTTTCTTTCCGCCCGCCTTGCCGTACCTTTGCAGCCGAAAAAGGCCGTTGCCGCCTGCCCACAGGCCGCTTCGTCCGTAATATTGTTTCCAGATGAAAAAATACGCTTTGCTTTGGGGGATGTTCCTCCTCTCGGTTCTGCTCAACGCGCAGGCCCCGGCCGGCTACTACGACCGCGCCGACGGCACCAAGGGCGCAGCTCTGAAAACGGCGCTGTGCAACATCATTTACAGCCACAAGACGCTCAGCTACGACGCGCTGTGGGACGCTTTCCGCACCACCGACCGCCGCGCCGACGGCAAGGTGTGGGACATGTATTCCTCGACGACCAACTACACGTTCGGCACCGACCAGGCCGGCAACAACACGGGGCGCGAGGGCGGCAACTACAACCGCGAGCATTCCTTCCCGAAGAGCTGGTTCGACGACGCCCGTCCCATGTATACCGACCTTTTCCACCTCTACCCCACCGACACCTACGTCAACGGCATGCGCAGCAACCTGCCTTTTGGCGAAACCAGCCGTCCCACCTACTCGTCCAACGGCGGTTTCAGCAAGGTGGGCCCCTCGTCGGTCTCGGGCTACAGCGGTAAGGTGTTCGAGCCCGCCGACGAATACAAAGGCGACTTTGCGCGCACCTATTTCTACATGGCCACGTGCTACGAAAACCAGATTGCCTCGTGGAGCTGCGACATGCTGGCGGGCAACAAATATCCTGCCTACGCCAACTGGGCCTTGCAGATGCTGCTCCGCTGGGCCGAAGAGGATCCCGTGAGCGAGAAGGAGACAGACCGCAACAACGCCGTCTATAAGTTGCAGGGCAACCGCAACCCCTACATCGATTTCCCGGGACTCGAACAATACGTGTGGGGCGACAAGAAAGACGTGGCCTTCGACCCCGACAACTATGACGGAGGCGACGACCCCGAACCGCCCACGCCCGACGTGGCTGCCCCCACCTTCTCGCCCGCTGGCGGCACCATGACGGCCGGCACCACCGTGACCATCAGCACCACCACCAAGGGTGCCGACATCTGCTACGCCATCGACGGCGGCAGCGAGCAGCAGGCTTCCTCGCCCGTACGTCTCACCATCAACCGCTCCACGACCATTACGGCGCGCGCCCTCCTCGACGGCGTTTACAGCCCCACGGTCAGCGCCACCTACGTGGTGGGCACGGCCCCGCAGCCTTCCGACGGCACCTACGTCCTCATCAACTCGGTCGACGACCTCACGCCCGGCGCCGGCTACCTCGTTGTATGCCTCTCGTCCGAGACGGCGCTCAGCGCCCAGGATGACGACGTGCGCTCGCCGGTCGACGTCAGCATCAGCGGCTCCACCATCGAGACCGAGACAGGGGCCGACGGCCTGCCCTACGAACTCACGCTCGGCGGCTCCGAGGGCAGCTACACGCTCTATGATGCTGCCGGCGAATGCTACCTGGCGCTCAACAGCAACAGCAACAAACTGCACACGAGCACGCAGGCCACGGAGGCCTCGGCGCAGTGGGACATCACGTTCGAGGGCGACAACGCCGTCATCAGCAACTGCCAGTACGACGACCGCAGCATCTGCTACAACAGCTCGTCGCCCCGCTTCGCCTGCTACAAGACTTCGAGCCGCCAGAAGGCCGTTGCACTCTTTAAGGCCCACAGCCAGACCACGGGCATCGCGGGCGTCGTGACCGATGGCGACGGCCTGACCGACGTTTACACCATCGACGGCCGCCTTGTGCGCCGCGGCGTACGTGCCGAAGGCGCCCTCAACGGTCTGCCCGCCGGCCTCTACGTCGTGGGCGGCGTCAAAGTGCTTGTGCGCTAAGGCTTACGCCATTTTCACCGATACCGAAAGCCCCCGGCCGCGTTGCAACGGCCGGGGGCTTTCGTTTTATGCTGTTTGGCGGCAGGCTGGCCGGACGCTCACCGCGTCCAGACGTCCCATGCCGCGAGGGCTTGCAGGTGGAGCATCTCCAAGCCGTTTTTCACCGTAGCTCCCCGTTCACGGCCCCGCCGCATAAAGAGCGTTTCCTCGGGGTTGTAGACGAGGTCGTAGAGCAAATGATCCTCTGTCAGGGCGTCGTAGGGCAATGCTGGGCATTCGTCCGTGTGGGGATACATCCCGACGGGCGAACAGTTGACGATAACGCGATATTCGCGCACGACGTCAGCCGTCAGGGCGGCATAGGTGAAAGCACCCTGCCGCTCCGTGCGGCTCACGTAGACGGGCTCGATGCCCAGCCGGCGCAGAACGTAGACCACGGCGCGCGAGGCACCGCCCGTGCCCAGCACGAGAGCCCGCCGATGGCAGGGGCGCAGCAGCGGTTCGAGCGAGCGGCGGAAACCCACGGCGTCGGTGTTGGCCCCCACCAGGCGGAGTCCGTCTTCGCGACGGTCGATAGCGATGACGTTGACAGCGCCGATGGCCCGCGCCTCGTCCGTCAGGGCATCCAGCCGGGGTATGACGGCCTGCTTGTGCGGTATCGTCACGTTCAGGCCGCAGAGCGCAGGGTCGGCGGCGACAAACTCACGCAAGCCGTCCACCGCGGGCATCTCGAAGTTGACATATTCGGCATCGATGCCCTCGCTGCGGAACTTCTCCGCAAAGAAACGGGCCGAAAAGGAATGGCCCAGCGGGTAGCCCAAAAGGCCGTAACGTTTCATCACGAGCGTGCTTTAAAGATGTTGACCGTAAAATAGACGAACAGGAGCAAGTAGGCGATGAACGTGCACGAAAAGTTCATGATCTGGCGCATAAAAATGGCCGTTTGGTCGACGGGCAACGGGCGCTCGATGAAGAAGGCGACGTCCTCCGTCAGCGTTTGCAGCAGCAGCACGAAAGCCGCCGCCATCGGCAGGAACGTCAATGCGCTGCGGCTCTGTACGCGGCGGCAGAACGTGAAAAGCTGCGTAAAGAAGTAGGAATAGAGCAGCACCGCCAACGTGGAGCACAGCAGAATGAGGTAAGCCAGCAGCACCGGGCCCGAAAGCGGACTGAACTCACCCGCCGGACGTGGATATGCCTGACTCAGCGCCGAAAGCAGGAAGCTCAGCGCCTCAATCAGGATGGCTGCCATGCCATAGCGCCACAGGCTCGGCTGTTCGGGAAAGCGCACGCGCACCATCCGCACGAAGGGAACCTGCAACAGCCAGCCCACAAACAGCAACACTTGGGGCACGAGCAGCGCCAGCACCCACCCTGCGTCCTCAATGCCCAGCAGATAATTGAAGAAGCCGGCAAAGGGCGCAACGAACGAAACGAGCAGCATCAGCCCCGCACCCAGCGCGGCCTGCCTGTAAGATTGTTTTTCTTTCATGGCTATCAAAGATTTAAATCGGTTTTTCCTCTATTTTTCCGCCTCTGCCCGGGGCGTTTATGGCCGGTTTATTTTGCCGCCGTGTAGAGCGTGCTGAGGCCAAAGGTGAAGCGGCGGAAGCTGACGTCGCGAAAGCCCGCTTTCTCCAAGATGCCTTGCATCACCTCGCCTTGCGGAAAAGCTTCCATCGTGGCCGGCAGGTACGAATAGGCCCGTCCGTCGCGCGAGACGAGACGCCCCACGGCGGGCATGAGTACGTGCGAATAGAAGCGGAAGAGCCGGCGCATCAAGCCGCCTTGCGGCGTGCATAGCTCGATGATGACGAGCCGCCCTCCCGGCCGCAACACGCGGCGCATCTCCTGCAAACCGCGGTCCAAGTCCTCGAAATTGCGGATGCCATACGCCACGGTGACGGCATCGAACGTGTCGGCCGGCAGCGACAGGTTCATACAGTCGGCCCGCTCAAAGCGGATGACGCCGTCGAGCCCGGCCGCCTTCGTCTTGCGACGGGCCACGTCGAGCATCCCCTCAGAAAGGTCGACGCCCAGCAGTTCGGCAGGGCGCAGGCGGCGGGCCGAAAGCAGGGCAAAGTCGCCCGTGCCGGTGGCCACGTCCAGCAGGCGCTGCGGAGCGTAGGGGCGCAGCGAGTCGATGGCAGCCCGGCGCCAGCGGCGGTCGATGCCCAGCGAGAGCAAGTGGTTCAAGAGGTCGTAGCTGTGAGCTATACCGTCGAACATGCGTTCCACCTGAGCGCCCTTGCGCCCTCCCTCGCCATAAGGCATTATCTTTTCCTGTTCGTACACGTTCGTTTGTTTTTTCCGGCCCTGCGGCCGGATGGTTTCTCTTGCAAAAATAGTGCAAATGAGCGGAAAGCGTGATGAAAAGCCGAAGGATTTTCAAAAACGCTCTCCCGAATGCAGCCTGTTTTCTTGAAAAATAGTGCAAATGAGCGGAAAGCGTGATGAAAAGCCGAAGGATTTTCAAAAACGCTCTCCCGAATGCAGCCTGTTTTCTTGAAAAATAGTGCAAATGAGCGGAAAGCATGATGAAAAGCCGAAGGATTTTCGCAAAAGCTCTCCCGAAAGCAGCCTGATTTTTGAAAAAATCGATTTATCCGTCTTCCGCACGTGGAAAAGGACATAAAAACAAAAGCGGCCACCAACGAAAAAACGCTGGCGGCCGCCTACGTTCGTTTGCGGGCAGCAAAAAGAGACGGGCCGGCTGCAAACGCCGTTTTGCTGCCGGCAGGCAGCGCCGTCAGGAGCGCGGCGCCATGCCGCCCCCGGGCAGGGCCCACAACGATGCCTCGACATCGTGGACTCCCACGCGCAGGACGTAGCGGCGCAGGGGCACATAGCCGGCCTCGCGCAGGCGGGCCCCGTCCACGTACGACAGCGCATCCGTCACGACCAACGGAAAACGGCGCGAAGCGAGCAAAGCATCGATCCGCCCGCTGAAACCGCCGGCAAACGGCCGGAAGCGCTCTGTTTCGGGAAAAAGACGGAGCACGGGCGCGCGGTCGGAGCTGAGCGAGGGGGCATATTCCGTCTCTCCCGTGTTGAGGCAGACCATTTTCCCGCCTTCGGCCGTCCCCGCAAAAAGCGGAGAGAAACAGAGTGACGGCGATGCAGCCGCCCGGCGGACGTCGGCCTGCGCCCGCCGCCAGGCCGCGCGCTGCGCTTCGGAAGGAGGCGCCACAAGGTTGAAACGCCAGGCAGACAGGCCAAGGGAAAAAACCAGCAGCAGCGCAAACAGGCACACGCGACGGCACGGAAAATGCGGCAGCCTCACCCCGGGCGAAAGCGCAAAGACAACCAAAGGCGGCAGCCAAAGCTGATAGGCATACGAGAGGAAAGCTCCCACGTGCCCGGCCAGCCTCAGCCAGACGAAGAAAAGCGTCACCGCCGAGAGCAGCCAGACATCGTCGAAAAGCAAACGGGACCGCCGCCTCACGGCCGCGAAGGCCGTCAGTGCCAACGGGAAGAAAAACACGCCGAGCCACGCCAGCTGACGCGCCAGATGCGGAAGGCTGAACGTAGACATGTTGAAATGGTGGACGACGTTGCACACGAAATAGCCGGGCCAAAGCTGCCGCACGCCCCACACCGACAGGCAGCCGGCCAGCAGGAACGCACACAGGAAATGCAGGAAGCGCCGGCGGCCGGTCGCCAGGAAATAGAGCCCCAAGGGCAGCAGGACGGCCAGGAAATAGGGCTTTACGTAAAAAGCCGCCACCACCGGCAGGGCTGCCGCCCACGCCTGCCCCTTGCGGGCCGACAGGCAAGCCACGACGAGCAGCAACGTGCCAAGCGGAGCCGGATGGGCCGAGCCGGTGACGTTGAGCCAATCGACACAAAGCAGCAGCGCCACAGCGGCTGCCTGTGCGGCAAGCCCACCCGTGCGCCGGCGTATTTCGGCAGCCGCCAGCAACGCCACTGCCCACGTGCAGAGATAGCTCAGCAGGCGGAGAAAAAGAGCCGGGCCTGCGCCGGTGCACCTTTGCCAAAGAGCCCCGAGTCCGGGATAAAGAAAACCATAAAGATAAAAGCCGGAACCGGGCTCATACGGAGAGGCGCCGGCAGCAAGCGTGCGCGCCGCGGCAACATGCGCCCACTCGCGATACTCCAACGGAAAGGGCAGCACCATCCAACGAGCCGTCACGACGACGTGGACGGCACAAAAGGCCACAAACAAGGCTGTCCATGTCAGCCCGCCCACCCCATGGCGAGGGCGCAAAAGGCCGGAAAAAGGCGTACCGGCATGAAGAAAAGAGGAAAAGCCCGTCATACGTTTTTGGGAAACAAAAAGGCGGGCGCGCCTCCCTCGTGCGGGAGCGCGTCCGCCGGTATAGCGATGGGAGATGCTTATCCCAGGTATTTAAGCACGTTCTGCTCGATGCGGGCAGCCAGATCGGCGTTGTCTTCGCGCACGAACGTCTCGCCCGTCAGGTGCTCATAGAGCTCGATGTAGCGGTCGGAGATGCTGCGCACGATTTCGGGCGTCATTTCGGGCACCTGCTGGCCCTCCTTGCCCTGGAAGCCGTTGTCCATGAGCCACTCGCGCACAAACTCCTTGGAGAGCTGCTTCTGCGGATCGCCCTTGGCAAAACGCTCCTCGTAGCCCTCGCTGTAAAAATAGCGGCTGCTGTCGGGGGTGTGGATCTCGTCCATCAGGTAAATCGTGCCGTCGTGCTTGCCAAACTCATACTTCGTGTCGACAAGGATGAGACCGCGGCGGGCGGCTATCTCCGTACCCCGGCGGAAGAGGGCGAGCGTGTAGCGTTCGAGCACGGCATACTCCTCGGGCGTGGCCAGGCCGCGGGCCAGGATTTCCTCGCGCGAGATGTCGGCGTCGTGCTCGCCGATTTCGGCCTTCGTCGTCGGCGTGATGATGGGCTCGGGGAAACGTTCGTTCTCGCGCATGCCCTCGGGCAGTTTCACGCCGCAGATTTCGCGCACGCCGCTCTTATAAGCCCGCCAGGCACTGCCGCAAAGGTAGCCGCGTACAATCATTTCGACGGGAAAGCCCTCGCAAAGCACGCCGGCCGTCACCATGGGGTCGGGCGTGGCCTGCTTCCAGTTGGGGCAGATGTCGGCCGTCGCATCGAGAAATTTGGCAGCGATCTGGTTGAGCACCTGTCCCTTGTAAGGGATGCCCTCGGGCAGCACAACGTCGAAAGCCGAGATGCGGTCGGTGGCCACCATGACGAGCTGCTGCCCGCCTATGTTGTAAACGTCGCGCACCTTACCGTGATACACACCCGTCTGACCGGGAAAATGAAAATCTGTCTTGGTTAAAGCACTCATATTACTGTTGGTTTTAAGATAAATTCTGCTGCGCCTCGCCGGCTGCGGCCTCATCGCGCTTCCTGCGGGCCTCCTGCTCATAGGCTTCGACGATGCGCGTCACAAGACGGTGGCGCACGATGTCTTTCTTGGTCATCTCGATAAAAGCAACGCCGGGAATGCCTTGCAGAATGCGCAAAGCCTCGACGAGCCCGGAGCGTACCGTGGGCGGCAGGTCGATCTGCGTGCGGTCGCCCGTGATGATCATTTTCGTATTGGTGCCCATGCGCGTAAGAAACATCTTGATCTGCGCCGACGTTGTGTTCTGCGCCTCGTCCAGGATGACAACGGCGTCGTTGAGCGTGCGGCCGCGCATGAAGGCGAGAGGAGCTATCTGTATGACGCCGGTGGTCATGTATTCCTGCAACTTGGCGGGAGGCACCATCTCCTGCAAAGCGTCGTAGAGAGGCTGCAAATAGGGGGCGATTTTCTCCTTCATGTCGCCGGGCAGGAAGCCCAGCTTCTCGCCGGCCTCGACGGCCGGACGGCTCAGGATGAGGCGCTTCACCTCCTTGTTCTTCAGCGCACGCACGGCCAGGGCAATGGCCGTGTAGGTCTTGCCCGAGCCGGCAGGCCCCACGGCAAAGAGCAGGTCGCAGCGGTCGTAGGCCTCGACAAGGCGCCGCTGGTTCTCGCTGCGGGCCGTAATGGGCTTGCCGCCCATGCTGTAAACGATGACGCCCTCGGCCGCCTCACCATGCGTCTGCCGGCGCTTCACGATGTCGAGCACATCTTCTTCGGTCAGGAGGTTGTATTTCGTGCAATGCTTCTGCAAGGCTGCAAAGAGCTCCTCAAAGGCCGCCAATTCCTCCTCGTCGCCAATGGCTTTGAGCACATTGCCCCGGGCCATGATGCGCAACTTCGGACAAAGCGCCTTGAGCATCCGCAGGTTCGCGTTGGCCGGTCCGTAAAAGAGAACAGGGTCGGCCTCGTCGAGAAAAAAATGTTTTTCTATCATTTTACGTTTCTTGGGTGAAAAGGCCGCCGGACCACCCCGGACAAACCGGCACGGAACGGCCGGCCGGCTTTATGCCCGTGCAAAAATACATAATCTGCAGAAAAGGAAACGGTATTTTTTGTACTTTTGCGTGCTTTCGCGACCGTTTGCCGGCAGCATTATACGGCCCGGAAAACGGAATGGAAGGAATACATGCCGCCTATCCCCATGAAACTGAAAATAGAAAGGACGCATTTTCTGCTGACATTTGCCGCCACGGTGCTGGTGCTCTTCATCATCCGGTGCATCCATCCCGAAATAGCTTTCGACCGCCTGGCCACAGCGGCCGACACGACAGCTGCACGCCCCATAAGACCGGACAGCATCGCCATGCAAAGCAAACGGGTGGACTCGCTGCTGCTGCGGCCACGCAGTCCGATCGTGCTGACCGATGCCAAAGGCCGTCCCGTCAAAAACCGCGTGACGAGCGTGCGAAGCTTCGAGGAAAGCTTTCCCGACCTGAACGATGTACAGCTGGCCACGGCGCAACGCTTAGGCGTGCCGCCCGTAGCCGACCGCAACGAAGCGGCCCGCCACAAAGACAAACTCGTATATATCGACGATACGCCCTACTACCGCGTGGAACGCCTGACTCACTCTATTCCTTACCTGGTTCCGCGTGCCGCCACGCTGCTCAACACCATTGCGCGCGCCTTTATAGACTCGGTGCAGACGAAAGGAATACCTTTTCACAAACTCGTAGTCACCTCGGTACTGCGCACACGTCACGACGTGAGCCGCCTGCGGCGCGTCAACGTCAACGCATCGGAACAGAGCTGCCACCAATACGGCACGACGTTCGACATATCGTACAACAAATTCGACCGCGTGTACGACCCCGACGGGCCGCGGCTCCCCATCGTCAACGCCGTGGCCCTGAAATCGATCTTAGCCGAGGTGCTTGAAGACCAGCGGCAACTGGGAACGTGCTACGTGAAATATGAACGGAAGCAGGCCTGCTTCCACATTACGGCCCGATAGGCCGCGGCCTACCGGCCGGCGGAAACCGACGCTGCGGAGAAGGCACGGCACACCAGCGCCGATAGACGCGCCATGAGGGCTGCACAATCGGCGTCGGAGGCGAGGGCATCGTCGATGAAAACCGCTATGCCATAGCGCCGCCCGTCGGGGAGCAGGACGAAACCGGCGTCGTTGAAGCCCTGCATGCGCCCATGGGCGTCGCGGAAGCCCGTGCCCGTCTTGTGGCCGATGCGGGCGCCCGTGCCGGCAAGGCCGGCAGGCAGGCGGTCGGTTCCGGTGGAGCACCCCAGCAGGGCATCGCGCACGAACGCCTGCGCCTCGGGGGCCAGCCACTGCGCAGCCGGAAACTCATAGAAGAGACGTGCCACGTCGACAGGCGTCGAACGGTTGGCAACGGCCCGCGTCGGGTCGGCGTGCATGTCGGCCTCGGTGGCTCCGACGTGGCAGGCATGAAATCCTAACGAACGGACGTAGGCCTCCACCCGGGCGGGCGCGCCGAAACGCCGGAACAGGGCATCGCAGGCCACGTTGTCGCTCTGCTGCAACGAGTAGCGCAACACTTCGCCCACCGTGAGGCGGACGCCGCCGCGAGGGTAGCGGTCGCGCAAGGGGCTCCACGTATCGCGCACCATCTCGGCAGGCGCCAACGTGACCACGCTGTCGACCGATATGCCGCAGCCGGGAGCCCGGCCCAGGACGTAAAGAGCCTGGTGGAACTTGACAACACTCGACAACGGATAGCTGTGAGCCACATCGCCCGCCACAACCAGCGAGTCGCCACGGCCATAAACAACGGCTACCCCCACCCGCCCGCGAAAACCGCGCAGGGCAAGCTCCAACGAACGCGACAACCCGGCAGACTGAGCCAGGAGCAAAAGCGGGCATACAACCAGCCCCAGGAAAACATGCAAACGTAAACGCATACGCTCTCCTTTATTATATAACCAATAGAACCATAAACGGGCCCAAGGCCCGAAAAAAGAAAAACGGGGCAAAATTAGCAGAAAACAACCAGAGAGAAAAAGAACGGCACACGTTTTTTACGCAGCCTCGCAATGGCACATTTTGCCTCACCAGTGGCCCACCTTCCACCGACAAGGGCCGGCGGGCCACTGCAAATTGAGAAAATTTGGCTGTTTGCACCGGAAATAGTAATTTTGCGCCGGTCTGAAATGACCTGCGGCTTCCAGACCGCCCCCGTCTCCTAAATAAAAAGAAAACATGAACAAACTGGTAGTTGGCATAGGCGAAATACTTTGGGACATCCTCCCCGGCGAGAAGCAACTCGGGGGAGCACCGGCCAACTTTGCCTACCACGCCTCGCAGCTTGGCGTTGACGGCAGAACCGTGAGCGCCATCGGAAACGACGACCTGGGCGACGCAATCGTGCAAACGCTCGACGAACGCAGCCAGGGCTACGCCTTGGCGCGTGTGCCCTACGCCACGGGATGCGCCACCGTAAACCCAAACACGGAAAGCGACGAACGCTACTCGTTTACGACCGACTGCGCGTGGGATCATTTACCTTTTACCTCGTCGCTCGCAGAAATGGCACAACGCACGGCGGCTTGCTGCTTTGGCTCGCTGGCGCAACGCAACCCGACCACGCGGCATGCCATAGCCCGCTACATCGACGCCATGCCCGACGACAGCCTGAAAATATTCGACGTGAACCTGCGTCCCCCCTTCATCGACCCGGACGTTATACGCCGCTCGCTCTACCTGTGCAACATCTTGAAGCTCAACACCGACGAGCTCGACACGCTGGTGCCCCTGATCGGACTGCCCGACGGCAGCGACGAGGCACAATGCCGCCGGCTGATGCAACGGTTTGACATCTCCTACGTCGTACTGACCCTGGGCGAAGAGGGCAGCAGCATCTTCGCCCCCGATGAAAGCTCCACGCTGCCGGCATCGCCCGTCAAGGTGGTGGATACGGTGGGCGCGGGCGACGCCTTTACCGCCACATTTGCCGTGGGCTTGCTGAGCGACCTGCCGCTTACGGAAGCCCATCTGCGTGCGTCGGACATATCGGCCTACGTATGCACGCAACATGGGGCCACGCCGCCTCACCCGCGGGAATTTTCGTTTGAAGAATGAGGGACCGCCCGCAAAACGACCAAGCGCACTTGCCATCACCGACGACAAGCGCGCTTTGCTTTTTATCGCTCCGCCACGGACGCCCCGTCCCACCCGGAGCAACGGCCAACAAGCGGGAAAACAGACGGCGCCCGGAAATCTGCAAGTAAGTTTCAAGGGAAAACCAACCGCAAGTTCAGCCCGTTTGTGTTATTTTTGCTCCCGGAAAAATGAGCCTACCGCATCTGAAAACATTCATGGCCCGCATGGCGCTCTGGTGCGCCGTCGTGCTGCTGCTCGGCGCGAGCAACATCCCGCATCACCACCACGGCGGGATGCCTTGCGTGACGGACGATGCGGCCTTCGAGAATTTTTTGTGGGGAAACAACCGTACGCCCCACGCCGCACATGAGAACCCGGCCTCGCAGCAAGGATGCGAGGCGCACTCGCTGTACATCGCAGGACGCGGCATACAAATGGCAACGAAGCAGACGGCTGCCCACAAGCACACGCCGGCTGCTCCTTTTTATGCCGCGCTGACTCGAACCGTCCTCCCCTCGCCCAACACCCCCAAGCGCCGACGGCACCGGCAGACGGCGACACTACCGCTCCGCCCGGACCGTTCGGCACGAGGACTGAGGGCTCCCCCATCGGTAGTAGGTTGAAAACAGGGCCATCGGCCAAAAATGAATTTTTCCACATTATCAACTTACTACCGAAACAAATCATATGAAACGACTGATATCGGCAGCACCCCTTGGCGTGCTGCTCCTGCTGACTGCTTGCGGCCACAGCCACGACACGGAAGCAGAAAAAGCCGCGGCGCACGAAGAAGAGCACCCGGCAGACGAAATAATACTGACCGCCGCCCAGGCAAAGGAGGCCGGCGTGAGGGTGGAAACGGTGAAACGCGCCCCATTTGCCGCTGCCTATAAAGCTGCGGGACGCATCACGGCACCCGTCGGGGCCGAAACGACCGTGGCCGCAACGGCAGCGGGCATCGTGCGCCTTACGCCGGCCGTAAGCGCCGAAGGGGCGCAGGTGGGGAGCGGGACCACCGTGGCTTACATCTCGGCCAAGCACCTGCCCGACGGCGACCCCGTGGCCAAACTGCGCGTGAACTGCGAAACGGCGCGCCAGGCCTATGAACGCGCAGCCAAACTCGTGAAAGACCGCATCATCACCCAAGGAGAATATGAACAGGCCCGCGCTGCATACGACAACGCACGCATCGCCTACGAAGCGCAGGCCGGCAGCAACAGCGCAGCCGGCATTGCCGTGAAGGCTCCGGCCGGGGGATACGTGAAGCAACTGCTCGTGCAGCCGGGCGACTACGTCAACGTGGGCCAGCCCCTCGTGCGGCTGACGTCGACCCGCCGGCTGCAACTGCGCGTCGACGTGCCGGAACGACTTTTCAGCCGGATAGACGCCATCAGCAGCGCACGCTTCCAAACGAGCTACGACGAACAGGTGTTCAGCCTGGACGAGCTGAACGGCCGGACGGTATCGCGCGGCCGCGTGACGGCAGGAGCACCGTATATCCCGCTGACTTTCGAATTTGACAACCGGGGAAACATCCCGGCAGGTGCCTGCGTGGAAGTGTGGCTCCTGGCCGACGAGCAACCGGAAGCCATCAGCATCCCGCTGACCGCTGTCACGGAGGAACAGGGCCTTTATTATGTGTACCTGCAAGAGGGGCCCGACGTTTATCATAAACACGAAGTGAAACTGGGAGCCGACGACGGACGGCGCGTCCTCGTGACGTCGGGACTGAAAGGCGGCGAACGCCTCGTAACGGCCGGCGCGCCGCGCGTACGCCTGGCTGCCTTCTCGGGCGTCGTCCCCGAAGGACACAACCACGAGCACTAACGAAGAGAAGGAGGCTATATGTTGAACAAAATTATCCACTTCGCACTTCATAACCGCCTGACCGTGCTCGGGGCTGCCCTCATCATCGTCGTGGCCGGCATCATCGTCACGCTGCGCATGGAGGTCGACGTTTTCCCCGACCTGAACGCACCCACCGTCGTCGTCATGACCGAAGCGCCGGGCATGGCAGCCGAAGAGGTGGAGCGCCTCGTGACGTTTCCCGTCGAGACGGCGCTGAACGGAGCCACAGACGTGCGCCGCGTGCGCTCCTCGTCGACAACGGGCTTCTCCGTCGTGTGGGTTGAATTCGACTGGGGAACGGACGTATACCGCGACCGGCAGATTGTTTCGGAAAAACTGGCTACCGTCGAGGAGCAACTGCCGGCAGGCGTCGGACAGCCCGTTCTGGGGCCGCAGTCGTCCATCCTGGGCGAGGTGATGATTATCGGCCTGACGGCCGACACCACATCGCAAGAGGAGCTGCGCACACTGGCCGACTGGACAGTGCGCACCCGCCTGCTGGCCACCGGCGGCGTATCGCAGGTGGCCGTTCTCGGCGGCGACGTCAAGGAATATCAAATACGCCTGCACCCGGACCGCATGCGGCAATATGGTGTCAGCCTCGGCGAAGTGCAGGCTGCCGTGACGGACATGAACCGTAACGCCGCGGGAGGCGTGCTGTATGAATATGGAAACGAATATGTCATCCGTGGAGAAATGACCACCAACCGGGCGGACGAGCTCGGACGGGCCTTCGTTAAGCGCGACTCGCTGGGAAACAGCATTTTGCTGGAACACGTGGCCACCGTCACGACGGGAGCCAAGGCTCCACGCCTGGGCACGGCATCGTACAACGGCAAGCCGGCCGTCCTCGTAACCGTGACCAAACAGCCGGCCGTCGGAACCATCCAGCTTACCCACAAGCTGGAAGAAGCCCTGGCCGACCTGAAAACCCAGCTCCCGGGCGACGTGAAAATATCGACGGACATTTTCCGCCAAAACAACTTCATAGAGAGCGCCATCGGCAACGTCGAAAAATCGCTCTACGAAGGAGGACTTTTCGTCGTAATTGTACTCGTCGTTTTCCTCATGAACGGACGCACAACGGTCATTTCGCTGCTCACCATTCCCGTTTCCGTACTAGTGGCTCTGCTGGCGCTCCGCCTGATGGGGCAGACGGTCAACACCATGAGCCTGGGCGGTCTGGCCATCGCCGTGGGATCGCTGGTGGACGACGCGATTGTGGACGTGGAAAACGTGTATAAACGCCTGCGCGCCAACGCCGCGCTGCCCGAAAGCCAACGGAGGAAAGTGATGGACGTAGTATATGACGCTTCGCGCGAGGTGCGCATGCCTATCCTCAACTCAACGCTCATTATCGTGGCCAGCTTCCTGCCTTTGTTCTTCCTCTCGGGGATGGAAGGCCGCATGTTGGCGCCGTTGGGTCTGACGTTCATCGTGGCTCTTTTCGCCTCGACGCTCGTGGCCCTCACCCTAACACCGGCGCTGTGCAGCATATTGCTGCGCAACACAGGCAAACACCGGGCCGACAGCCACCGCGAGCCATGGGTTGTGCGCAAGCTGAAAGCAGGCTACTCGCACGCGCTCGAAGCAGCCTTGCGCCATCGCCGCCTGTGGCTCACGGGAACGGGCATTGCCTTTATCGCCGCCTTATTGCTGCTGCTGACGTTTGGACGAAGCTTCCTGCCACCGTTTAACGAAGGCTCGCTCACGATAAACGTCAGTACGCTGCCGGGCATCTCCCTGGAAGAGTCGGACAGCCTTGGGCGACGCGCCGAACGGCTGCTGCTGAGCGTACCCGAAATACAGGCCGTGGGACGCAAAACGGGGCGGGCCGAGCTCGACGAGCATGCTCTGGGCGTCAACACAAGCGAAATGGAATGTCCCTACGAACTGAAAGACCGCAGCAAAGAGGAAATGGTGGCTGAGGTGAGAGAAAAACTCGGCCAGCTGCCCGGCGTGAACGTGGAGATCGGTTCTCCCATCAGCCACCGCATTGATGCCATGCTTTCGGGGACGCAAGCCAACATTGCCATCAAGGTGTTCGGTACCGATCTGAACCGCTTATATGCCTTGGGCAACCAGATAAAACACGCCGTGGGCAACATAGAAGGCGTGGCCGACCTGAACGTGGAGCAACAAGTGGAACGCCCGCAATTGCAAATCAAGCCACGACGCGAACTTCTGGCCCAATACGGCATCAGTCTGCCCGAATTTTCAACAGCCGTCAGCACACTGCTGGGCGGTGAGGCGGTATCGCAGGTTTACGAAGGCAACCGCACGTTTGACCTCACGCTGAAAGTGGATGAAGACGCCCGCCACGATATGCAGTCGATCGGCGACATCCCCATCGGCAGCGGAGAACAGGCAGTTCCCCTGCGCAATGTGGCAGAAATACGCTCGGCAGCCGGGCCCAACACGATAAACCGCGAAAACGTGCAGCGAAAAATCGTTGTCTCGGCCAACGTGACGGGCAGCGACCTGCGCGGCGTCGTACACGAAATGCAGGAACGCATAGCCCGGGAAGTAAAATTGCCGGAAGGCTACCACGTGGAATATGGCGGGCAGTTTGAGAGCGAGCAAAGCGCATCGCGCGTCATCGGCTGGGCTTCGGTTTTGTCCGTCACGCTGATATTCCTGCTTCTCTTCCGCGAATTCCGCCGTTTCAGCCAGTCGGTCGCCGTATTGCTCAACCTGCCGCTGGCCCTCATCGGGGGCGTCTTTGCCATCGCCCTCTCCGGCGGCACGCTCAGCCTGCCGGCCATCATTGGCTTTATTTCGCTGTTCGGCATCGCCACACGAAACGGGATGCTGCTCGTCGATCGCTACAACAGCCTGCGACGCGAAGGCCTTTCGACGGCCGAAGCCATCCGTCATGGGTCGCTCGACCGTCTTAACCCCATCTTGATGACAGCCTTATGTTCGGCCATGGCGCTCGTACCTCTGGCCATCGCCGGTGATCTGCCCGGCAACGAAATACAGAGCCCCATGGCAAAAGTCATACTGGGCGGCCTGCTCTCGTCCACTCTGCTCAACGCATTTATCATACCTATTATATACAGCTATATTGAAAAAGATGAGAAAGAAGAAATGGGTGGCGGGCTGCCTGCTGGCCGCATGCAGCCTTAGCCTCACGGCTCAAGACGGCATACGCCGGGCTTTGGAAGAAATAGAGCGCAACAGCACGGCCCTTCGCTCGATGAGAAAAACGGCATCGGCCACCATGGCCGGCAACCGCACGGGCTTGACGCTCGAAGCTCCCGAGATAGGTTTCAACTATCTCTTCGGCTCCAATTCCAGCATGCCCCACCGACAGGATATTTCGGTGAGCCAGACGTTCGACTTCCCCACAATCGGCGGAGCCAAACGACGCGCGGCCGATGGTCTCGACAGCCTGGCGGCACGCACCTTCGACGCCGACCGCGCCACCTATCTGCTGGCGGCTGAAAAGAGCTGCATCGAACTGGTCTACTGCAACGCCGTCGCTGCCATCTTCGAACAACACCGCGCCGTACTGAGCGAAGTAGTCGCTCTCACCGAAGAGGCATACGACCGCGGCAACGCCACGGCACAAGAGCTCAACGACAGCCGGCTGGCTCTGGCCGAACTGCAACTCGACGAGGCCGACAACGAAACAGCGCGCGCCACGCTGATGGCCGGCTTGTGCCAGCTCAACGGAGGGCAGTCGTTGGTTTTGACCGACACCACCTATGCCGCACGTGCCCTGCCCGACGATTTTGACGACTGGTGGGACGACACCCGCGACATGTGGCCCGCCCTGCGCGTCGCCGAAGCCGACGTCGAAGCCGGCCGCAGCGCAGCCCGCCTCACGCGGAGCGAAAACCTGCCCTCGCTCTCGCTGGGATTTATGCAGGAAACGCTGCCGCACGAAATCTACCGCGGCATAACGTTCGGCCTGTCCATCCCGCTTTGGAGCAACCGCGGGAAACGCCGCAAGGCCGAGGCCGACATTGCCGCCGCCGAAGCCCGTCGCGACGACGCCCACGTGCAGCTGCGCGGCAGCGTCGAGGCTGCCTACCGCCGCGCGCTCGCCTTGGAGCGCTCAGCCCGGCAACTGCGCAGCAGCGTACAGGCCGGCAGCAACATCCCTCTGCTGCGCCGCGCCATGGAGAGCGGAGCCCTCTCGCGCCCCGATTATCTGGAAGGTGTAGCCCGCTATTTTGCCCTTGCCCTGCGCGAAGCCCAGCTCCGCCGCGACGCCGAACTGGCCAAAGCCGACGTGCTCGCCGTCTACCTGTGAGCGCCCGGCATCTGAAATGCATAAAAAGAGGCGTTGCCCGGAAAAAACGGGGCAACGCCTCTTTTTATGCGCTACTTACTGCCGCCCAGACAAGGGGCGGCTCCCGCTCACTCCAAGCCGACGGCCCGGGCCGCCCTCTGGAACAGGGCGTCTTTGCGGTCAATAGTAAACCGACGGAACTTACCCGCAATGCGCGTCAGCTTCGTCTTCTGCTTGTTGAGCGCCTCTTCGTCTGTTATCCAGTCCTCGGCACGATACAGGTTCTCGACGCCCGGCGTGTCGTTCTCCACATAGTGGTAACGCAGGTTACGCAACGACACCGTGAAGCGGCCGTCCTCCACTTGGCACACAAGCTGATAATAAAAGATGGTACGGTGCGTCACCCACGCCCGCTTGGCGAAATAGAGCCATTCCTCGATGCTGGCAGCCAGCGTACCGGACGCACTGTCGGCCTCCGTTATGCGCGATTTCTCCAAATGGTCGGGACCGCCGACCACCTCTTTCTCCACGTAGTTTTTCAACGCGCTGTAAAGCTCGGCACGCGATTTTCCCGGCACGTCGAATGTTTTTTCAAAATAGACAAAACCCTCAGCATTGACGGGAACGGCCCCGGCCAGGTACTTCTGCATGTCGTCGTCCTTCGTCTGAGCCGCAGCCGTCAGCGGCAGAAGGAGCAACAGCGCTAAAATGATTTTTTTCATGTTGATCTCTGTTTTTCGTGTGATAAAGCAACTTGCTGCGCAAAGGTAATAAAAAAACGTCGAACCTGCATCCCGCTTTTCCGGCGCGTTAGCAAACGCCCGGCGCAGGCGTCCGAAACTTTCAGGCTGGTTGTTTCATTTTTTGCCGGCCACCCGGCAGACTATTGCCCGGCTGAAAACGCATTCGGGCCGGCAGGAAAAGCCTTCGTTCCTGCGCGTGAAAAAGCAAGGCTCGCCCGCCTTTTTAGAAAAAGCGTAAAACCGGGCTGCCCTGCCTGCGTTGCGTTCAGCTGCGCCCCTGCAACGTGCGGCGCGTCAGATATTCGGCCACGCGCTCCTTATAGCTGTCGGAAACGGGCAGCCGTTTGTCGCCAAAGACAATTTGGCCGCGTTCCACGACGCTCACTTTCTCCATGTTGACGATGAACGAACGGTGAATGCGATAGAAACGGGTGGCTGGCAAGGCCTCTTCGACGGCATGCATCGACGTAAGCGAAAGCAGCGGGCGCTGCACGTTTTCCAGATAGATCTTCACATAATCTTTCAACCCCTCGATATAAATTATATCGTTGAAACGGATGCGCACCAGCTTGTAATCGCTCTTTACGAAAAACGAATCGTTGTCTTCTGCGGGCGCAACCGCAGCGGCAGCCCCGTCGCCTCTTTTCAGCCGGAACCATTCTTCGGCCCGTCGGGCGGCAGCCAGAAAATCGGCATAGCTGACGGGCTTCAGCAGGTAGTCGAGCGCATTGACGCGATAACCGTCCACAGCATACTGGCTGAACGCCGTCGTAAAGACGATGCGCGTGTCGGCCGGCAGCATTTTGGAAAAGTCGAGCCCGCTGAGACCGGGCATCTGGATGTCGAGAAACAACAGATCGACGGGATTTGTTTTCAGCCCCTCCATGGCTTCGATGGCATTCGCATACGCGCCGCGCACTTCCAGGAAGGGCGTTTGCGCGGCATAGCTTTCGAGCAAGCCGAGCGCAAGGGGTTCGTCGTCGACTAAGGCGCATGAAAGTTTCATATCGGCTGTTCTTTTGATGAATAAATAAGGATAGACGAAAGATATACCTTCCCGTCGTCGGTCACGCCGTGGTGCCACGTGTGACGTTCGGGGTAGGCCAGGCGCAGGCGGCTTTCCACCTGTTTCAGCCCGATGCCGCTGCCGGCCTTGTCCGCCTGCGATTTGGGATAGTTGCTGTTGGTCGTCGTAAAGCGTATGTCGCCGTCGGTCACGTTCAGACTGATGTGTACGAAGCTCGGCTCCGTGGGGCTGATGCCGTGCTTGAAGGCGTTTTCCACCAGCGAGATAAAGATGAGCGGAGCCACGCACGTCCGGTCGTCGGGCGACAGATTGATATCCACGCGGATGTCCACGTCCTTCCCCACGCGCAGACGCATCAGCTCTACATAGCTGCGCAGGAAGTCGGCTTCCTGCCTCAGGCTCACCTGGGACATCTGGTTTTCATACAGCACATAGCGCAGCAGGCGGCTCAGTTGGAGGATGGCCTCGCGGGCCTTATCGCCGTCGAAGGCCGTCAGGGCGTAGATGTTGTTGAGCGTGTTGAGCAGGAAGTGGGGATTAATCTGGTTTTTCAGGTTTTGCAGTTCGGCCTCGGCACGTCCCAGCTCGGCCTCGCGGCGTCCCTGCTCGGCCTTGCGCCATTGCATGCTCAGGCGCAGCGTAACGGCCACGCCCGCGGCAAAGGCGTACGTCAGGAAGTCGCGCAGCACAAACGCCCAGCGTGGCGGCGCCACATGCCCGGGCATAAACTGCGGGCCCGGTTCAGGCGGCAGCAGCCACAGGTTCATCTGTTGCCGCACGAGGGCCAGCAGCGCAAAGGCTGCCAGGTTGTAGAGAGAGAAAGCCACATACAGCTTCCGCGGGATGAGGGTCGGGACGAGCCACAGGTAGTTGAGATAGAACAGCACGCACAGCGACAGCGGAAACAACGAGCCGTGCAGATAGCGCCCCCACTCGAAGCTCTCGTTGTAGACGTGAAACATGAGCGGGGCGGCAAAGATGCACACCCAGGCGAGCAGGTGGAAAAACGCCTGCACAACCCAGCCGGACGGCTTGTGTTCCTTTTCGTTCTTCATTCGTAGCGAATGGCTTCAATGGGGTCGAGGTTGGCGGCTTTCTTGGCAGGATACCAGCCGAAAAAGACGCCGGTGGCCGTACATACGGCAAAACTCAGCAGAACGCTCCACGGCTGCACGTAAACGGGCCAGTGGGCAAAGAGGTTGATGCAGACGGCTGCGCCCACACCCACCACGATGCCGATGACGCCGCCCGTCACGCTCAGCAGCACGGCCTCGATGAGAAACTGGTTGAGGATGTCGATGCCGCGCGCGCCCACCGACATGCGCAGGCCTATTTCGCGCGTGCGCTCCGTCACGGAAACGTACATGATGTTCATGATGCCGATGCCGCCCACTATCAAAGAAATGCAGGCCACGCAGAGTAGCAGCGTTGTCATGAGGTCGCTCGTCGTATTCATCATGGATGCCAGCTCCTGCTGGCTGCGTATGGTGAAATCGTCCTCGTCGGCAGCTTGCAGCTTATGGCTCTCGCGCAGCACCTGCGTGATTTCGTCGATGGCCAGGTCGGTCATGTCCTCCGTCACGGCAGAACAGTTGATGCCTTGCAGGTAGGTGACGGCCAGAATGCGCTTCATCACCGTCGTGTACGGGGCCAGCACCACGTCGTCCTGGTCCATGCCGAAAGAGTTGTATCCTTTTGCTTCGAGCACGCCGACGACGCGAAAGGGTATCGTGTTGAAACGGATGACCTGCCCGACGGGGTCCTCGCCGTTGGTGAAAAGATTGTCGGCCACGGTTTTACCGATGAGGCAGACCTTGGCTCCGGTCTTTATCTCCTCGTCTGAGAGCGCTTCGCCGTCCTCCACTTTCAGCTGGCGTATTTCCAGATAGTCGGTGCTGATGCCGTAAATGGTGGAAGGCGTGTTGTTGTTGCCGCGGATAAACTGCCCCGAAGCATTTACGCTCGGCGTGATGGCCGCCACGTAGCGGCATTGCTCCCTTATCGCCTCGTAATCCTTCAGCTTCAGCGTCTGCATCTCGTCAGCGTCCTGCCGCGCACCGCCCGGCCCCTTGTCCTGCCCGGGACGTATCATAATCATGTTCGATCCCATCTCCGAAATCTGCGCCTGTATGCTTCTTTTGGAGCCCTGCCCGATGGCCAGCATGGCTATGACCGAGGCCACGCCTATTATGATGCCCAGCATCGTCAGGAACGAGCGCAGCTTGTTGGCGGCAATGGCGCGCAGCGCTATTTTGAACAAATTGGCTATACTCATCTGTCTGTTGTTTTTGACGTCATTGGGGACGAAAGGTTTATTCCTCGTCCTCGGGCACGGGCAGAGCGGCCAGCGCCTCCGCTGCCGAGCGGATGTGTTCGTTCTCGGTGTCTTCCTTGATCTGCCCGTCGCGCAAAACGATGTTGCGGCTGCTGTATAGGGCAATATCGGGGTTGTGCGTTACGAAAACAATGGTTCTCCCCTCGTCAAACAGCTGCTGGAAAAGCACTAAAATCTCAAACGAGGTGCGGGTGTCGAGGTTGCCGGTGGCTTCGTCGGCCAGGATGACCGCCGGGTTGTTCACCAAGGCGCGTGCGATGGCCACGCGCTGCATCTGTCCGCCCGACATCTGGTTCGACTTGTGGTGCAGCCTGTTGCCCAGGCCCACCATTTCCAGCGCCTTGACGGCGCGAGCCTCGCGCTCGCGGGCCGACACGGCGGCGTTGTACATCAGGGGGAGCTCCACGTTCTCCACAGCCGTCGTCTTGGGCAGCAGGTTATAGTTTTGAAAGACGAAACCTATTTTCCGGTTGCGCAGAACGGCTCTTTCGCGTCTTTTCATCCGGCGCACGGGGATGCCGTCGAGCAAATATTCGCCGCTCGTAGGCGTATCGAGGCAGCCCAACTGGTTGAGCAGGGTCGATTTGCCCGAGCCGGAGGTTCCCATGATGGTTACAAACTCGCCTTCGTGGATTTTAAAGGAGACACCGCGCAGGGCATGCACTTTCTCGTCGCCCACGATGAAGTCGCGCTTCACGTTGCGCAGTTCGATAATGACTTTTCTGTTGTCCGTGGTCATGGCTGTGCGGGGTTGGTCATTTTTTCTTCTTCTCGGGCGGACCGGGGGCAAAGGGGCTGCGCTCGGTGGTAGTTTCGGCCGTTTCGTCCGCCTCGTCGGCAGCCACCATGTCGGTGATGACGACGGTGCCCTCAGGCAGTCCGCCCGTAATCTCCGTGCGCGTGCCGTTGGAGATGCCGGTTGTCACGGCATGCGCCGTAAACGTCCGTCCCTGGCGCGTCCAGAGCTTGTGCGTGGCGTCGCAATCCACAATTTTGTCTTTCGGCCCGACCGTTTCGCGCGTGGGCGTGAAGCGCAGCGCCTTGGTGGGCACGCTCACGATGCCCGTGCGATCCAACGTGTAGATGGTAACGTTGGCCGTCAGGCCGGGCTTGAGCTTCAGCTCCTTGTTGGGGGCCGAGATGACCACTTCGTACGTCACGACGTTGTCTTCGGTTGTTCCCTCCTGGCGCACTTGCGTCACGCTGCCTTCGAACGTTTCGCCGGGAAAGGCATCGACCGTAAACTCCACCCGTTGCCCCTCGTCCACCTGGCCTATGTCGGCTTCGTCCACGTTGGCCACGACGCGCATGTCGGTCAGGTCCTGGGCGATGGTGAAGAGCGTCGGCGTGCTGTAGCTCGACGCCACGGTCTGGCCCTCTTCCACGTCCTTGCTGAGGATAACTCCGTCGATGGGCGCCGTGATAATGGCGTAGCCCAAGTTGGTCTGGGCCTTGTTGACGGTCTCCTGCTGGTATTTATACGTTTCCTGTGCCTTTTTATACGACAGGCGGGCCAACTCAAAGTCGTTGGCGCTGATGAGCCCCTTGTCGTAAAGGGTTTTCATGCGTTCGTAGTTGCGCCGCTGGTAGTCGCGCTCGCTGCCGGCGCTTGCCAGGTTGCTTTTGGCGCTGTTGAGCTCGCTGATGAGGTTGGTCTTGTCGAGCTCTGCTATGATCTGGCCCTTTTTCACCTCGTCGTTATAGTCGACATATATCTTGCTGATGATGCCCGATACCTGCGTACCTACCTCTACCTCCGTGACGGGTTCGATGGTGCCGGTGGCCGTCACGCTGCTGCCGATGGTGGCTTTCTCGATCTTTGCCGTTTCATACTTTACGTCGAAAGGCTCCTCGTTCCGCTTCACGACAAAAACGGCCACAAGGGCAGCTGTCACGACGGCTGCGCCGGCAATAACTATTTTCTTTTTCTTGCTCATATGCTTGATGTGTGATGTGTTTTGCTGATACGTTCCGATGGTTTTCTGCCGCGCACCGGCCTCACAGGGCGATGACCTCGCCGCGATAGAAATTGAGCAGCGCCGTGTTCAGGAGCGCCGTATATTTGTCTTGCAGGAGTTCCTGCCGCGCTGTCAGCAGGTTGCCGCGGCTGGTGAGCAGTTCGGCAATGTTGGTCAGCCCCAGGCGGAATTGCTCGCTCACCAGCTCGTAGCTCTTTTGGAGCGAAGCCACGTTAGCCTGCGCCGCCTCATACTTTGCCCGGCTGTTGGTGGCGTTTTGCCAATAGGTCTCGATGCTGCTGTACAGCTGTTTCTGCACGTCTTGCAGGTCGAGGCGCGCCGTCAGCTCCGATATTTCGGCCCGCTCGACGGCGCTTTTTGTCTGCCGGTTGTCGAAGATGGGGATGCTGAGCGACAGGCCCAGGTTGGCGTTGAAGTTGTTTTTCATCTGGCTGAAAAAGTCGTTGCTCGTGCCCGTCATATGGCTGTCGCCCAGCCCGGCGGTGAGGCTCACCGTGGGCATATAGGCCGCACGTGCCGTCTTGACGGCCAGCGCGCTGCGCTCCACGCTGAGCTGGCCGCTCTTTATTTCGGGCCGCTGCGCCAGGGCGTCGGCATAGACGTCGAGGCGGTCGGGGAGCGGGGCCGTCAGGGCCGTTTCGTCGAGCGCCGCGCTGTCGACGTCGAAAGGCGTGCCGGGTGCCAGTTCGAGCAGCTGGGCCAGCTGCACCTTGCTGTCGGCAATCTGCGTGCGCACGCTCACCACGTCATACTGCCCGCTGCTCACCTGCGCTTCGAGCTGTGCCAGGTCGCTTTCCGACATCTGCCCCTGCGCCAGCAGCTCGCGGCCACGCTCGTAGAGGGAGCGGTCGTGACCCAGGAGCTCCTCGTTGACGCGGGCCGCCTCCTGCATGTAACGTATCTGCACGTAGAGCTGTGCTATCTGCTCCTGTATGGAGTTGGCTTCGACGTCCGATGCCAGCCCGGCAAGGCGCTCACCGAGCTGCGCGTCCTCGATGCCCAGCTTCGTGCGCCGGCCGTCCCACACCGTCCACGAGGCATTGACGCCATAATTGCCGCTTTGCGTGGTCTTGTTGCTCGATGCCGAGGCGATGCTGCCGTTCACCAGGCTGCTCGCCTGCTCCTGAAACGGGCGGTACGTCAGCCCCTGCGTGATGGAGGCGTTCAGGTTGGGCAGTCGCCCTGCGCGCGCTTCAAGCAGGTCGACGCTTGCCGAACGCTCTTCGGCCCGGGCCTTTTTCAGCTGTATGTTGTGGGCCAGTGCGTGGTCGATGCAGGCTTTCAGCGTCCACGTCTGGCTTTCCTGCGCACGGAGGCCGATGGCTGCCGTCAGCAGCGCGGTCGGGATGAGCATTTTCACTTTTCTCATTCGTCGTTTCTTTTCTGTTTTCACCAACAAAAATACGGCAAAAGCCGTTGTATCGGCACCCAATGGAACGGCCAGGGGGTGAATAATAGACGAAACGCCCGTATTTGTCGACGAAATGGGGCAGCGGGCATCGGCAGCCGCCTGCGCGCCGCCGGCTGCCGGCCGGAAAAACCGCGTTCCCGGCGGCTTACGGCACCGGACAGGCAACAAAAACTGTCCACCCGGCGGGCTGCCGCCGCTGCGATGCAAAGAGGCATAAAAAAGCGGACGGAAGCCCGCATAAGCTTCCGTCCGCCTTGGTATGGTTACTGAATGTTTGTTCTCACTTGGCCTGCACGGCTTCGAGGGTTCGCAGGCGATACCAAAGACTTTGGCACATACTGCCGTTGCCCATCGACTGATACCGGCGAATGCGGTAGCGCAGGTTTTCCATTTCTCTTTGTAAACTTTTTTTCATCGTCGTCTTGTTTTTGTCTTCCGCGTTTCGGAAGACGGGTTTCTTTTTTACTCTTATTCCGGCTGCAAAGGTACGATTTTCCTTTCATCCCGCAAAAAGCATACCACGGGGAAGGAGCCTGACAAAACGGCACTTTGCAAAATCTTAAACAGAACGTAGGAGAAGGAGAGGAAAAAATTTCATACCTTTGTTTCACGAAGATGCATTGCGCTCGGACAAGCAAGGGCAAAACGAGTTTTTCCCTTGCCTTGCCTCTCACCTTTCGCTACCTTCGTACGAGCCGGCAACCATCGCAACGGACAGCGCCCTATGCCCTGGGCGGAACGGCGCGACGGCAACCGACAGGCCCCGACACCTTACTAAAAACACAACGATATGGAAAAAGCGACACTCACCATCGGATATACGCGCCTCAACGCGGACGAGCTGACGGCCGACGACCGGGCGCTGGTGGAACAGGCCAAGGCTGCCTGCGCCACGAGCTACGTGCCCTACTCCCACTTTCGCGTGGGTGCGGCCGCACGGCTGTCGACAGGCGAAACCGTGTGTGGAAGCAACCAGGAAAACGCCGCCTTCCCATCGGGCACGTGCGCAGAACGCTGCACCATCTTCTACGCCAACGCCCACCGGCCCGAAGCGGCCGTCGAAACGCTGGCCATCGCTGCCCGCCGGGCCGACGGCCACTTTACGCCCGAGCCCATCACGCCCTGCGGCGCCTGCCGCCAGGTGCTCATCGAAACCGAACGGCGCTACGGACGCCCCATGCGCATCGTGCTCTACGGCGAACGCGAGACGCTGCTTTTGGAAAGCGCCTCGGACCTGCTCCCCTTCCGCTTCGACGCCGACGCCATGTAGGCCCCGGAAAGCATAGCAGCACACTTGCGGCACATGCACAACAAAGCGGGCAGGCTCCCCACAGGAGGCCTGCCCGCTTTGTCATGGCCCGACGCCGGCGGTCAGGGCTGCAAGAGGGGGACGTGGCGCATTTCGCGCTCGATGTGGCGCTGCCGCTTGCGCATATACGGACCGGGGCGCTTCGAGCTGTAGCGCAGCGGCGCGGGCAGCGTGGCTGCCACGAGGGCACACTCGGAACGCCGCAGCTCCGAGGCCGGGCAACCAAAATTTTCGCGGGCAAGGGCCTCGATGCCATATACGCCGGGCGCCATCTCGATGCTGTTGAGGTAAACCTCCATGATGCGCTGCTTCGACCAGAACAGTTCGATGAGCACGGTGAAATAAGCCTCGAAACCCTTGCGCACCCACGACGAGGCGGGCCACAGAAAAACGTTCTTGGCCGTTTGCTGGCTGATGGTGCTGCCACCACGCCGGCGGCCTCCCCGGCGCCGCTCGGAAACGGCCTGGCCGATGGCTTCGAAATCGAACCCGCGGTGATGAAGAAACTTTTGATCCTCGGAAGCGATGACGGCAACGGGCATATAACGCGACATCTCCGAAAGGGGCACCCACCGGTGGCGCAGCTTGACGGGGTCGCCATGGCGTAGCTGCTGGGCACAGCGAATAAGCATGAGCGGCGTCACGGGAACGGGAACCCACTTGAAAACAAGCACGGCCAGCACCGAACTGACGAAAAACGCCACGACGCTCCAACGGAGGATGCGGAGCACAAGTTTGACCTGACTCATACAGAAAAAACATGAAAAGAGAGAGCCGCGACCCGGGGGCGCAGCTCTCCACGTGTTGGTAATATGGGGGCCGGTTGCTGTCAGAAGGGCAGGTCGTCCGCCTCGTCGGCAGCGCCTCCGGCTGCGGGGGCCGCAAACGGATCGGCCGTGGGAGCGGGAATGTCGGCCGCGGCATCGGCCGGGGCCACCGGCGCTGCACCCTGGGCACGCTGCACGCGCCATGCACGCAGGTCGTTGTACCAACGGCCGTTGTACTCGCGGGCATCGATGTCGAACGAAACGGTCAGCTCGTCGCCCACCTGGATGTTAAACTCCTTCAAGCGGTCCTCGCCAAAGACGCTGAACATGCAGCGGTGCGGATACTGCTCGTGCGTTTCGATGACAAACTCTTGAACCTTCCAGCTATTTCCCGTACGTGCCGAGGTGCCGCCACGCGGCTCGCCGGCTGCGATGATTTTTCCTGTTATTTCCATGATGGATTGTGTTGATATTTGCGTGCGAAGTTACTACTTTCTTTTTACTTACGGCGCCGGCTTCCGGCTTTTTCTGTAAGGCCGGCTGCCGGGGGACGAAAAGCCCCCCGCCCGCAGGAAGAGCTGCGGAACGGGAGGCTGCGGGTTGACGCGGAGCCGCAAGGCGGCCGTGCGGTCAGTTGAAAAGGTCGTCTACGGGCCGCTCGCGCTGCGGCGTGGCTGCCCCGTCGTGATGGCGACCGGCATCGGGCGTGCCCTGGTTGCCAGGTACGGCCTCACCCTGCGAGGCGGCGGGGAGGGCCAGCGAGTCGGCACCGGCAGCTCCTGCGTGGGGCGTTCCCATCAGGCTGTCGGCCGCAAGGGCCGTACTGTCGGCGTCGAGCGAATCGGCGGGTTCGGCCGGCGGCGTATAGGAAACGCGATAGAGCGAGGGCTCGATGTCTTCTTTCGGCGCTCCATACTTGCGCAGATAGCGCGAAGCGAGCGACGGGTCGGCCAATACCTTCTCCATGAAGAGACCCACGATGGGCAAGGCCGTGCGGCTGCCCTGGCCCAAGGCGCCTGTGCGGAAGTGGATGCTGCGATATTCGCCGCCCACCCAGGCTCCGCCCACCAATGCGGGCGTGACGCCGATGAACCAGGCATCGGAATGGTTGTTGGACGTACCGGTCTTCCCGCCAAAGTCGAGACGATCGGCGTAGGGGCGGACATAGCGGTTGAGCGACTGCGAGGTGCCGCCTGCATCGTGCGTACCGGCTTCGAGCAACTGCTGCATGAAGAACGCGGCGCGGTATGGCAAAGCCTGCTCTTCGTCGGGGTCGGCTTCGTAGACGACATCGCCTTCGGCATCGACCACCTTGGCCACCAGCACCGGCTCGACATGAAGCCCGTCGTTGGCCACCGTGGCATAGGCGTTGACCATTTCGAGCAGATTAACGTCGCTCGAACCGAGAGCAAGCGAGGGCGTTTCGTCGAGCGGCGAGCGGATGCCCATGTCCTGAGCGGTGCGGGCCACATTGCTTATGCCTACCTCCTGCCCCAGCTTGACGGCTATCGTATTAATGCTGCGGGCAAAGGCCGAACGCAGAGGAACGTCGGCGTTGCTGAAACGTCCGTCGGCGTTGTGGGGCTGCCAGAGCACGTTTTCGCCTTTTTGCTTGTCGTAGACCTCCATGCGGATGTATTCGTCGCGGCGGCGGTCGCTCGGCGTGAGGCCTTGCTTCATGGCCGTGGCATAAACGAAGAGCTTAAACGTGGAACCGGGCTGGCGCATGGCCTTTACCTTGTCGTACTTCCACGATGAGAAATCGATGTCGCCCACCCAGGCACGGACGTAGCCGGTGGCGGGCTCCATGGCGACGAAGCCGGCGTGCATGAAGTGGACCATGTAGCGTATGGAGTCCATGGTGCTCATCTCCATCTCGCGCTCGCCGTCGTAGCTGAACACCTTGACGCGGTGAGGCAGGTTGAGATAGTAGTTGATGGAGTCGGCGTTGCCGTCGTATTTGGCCGAAAGCATTTTATAGGTATCAGTGCGACGGGCAATGTCCTCGATAAAGCCGGGGATGACGTTGCCGCGCTCGTCGACCCAGGGGTCGCGCGTGCCCCAATGGCGGTCGAAGTTGCGCTGCACGACCTTCATCTGCTCACGCATGGCCTCTTCGGCATACTGCTGCATGCGCGAATCGAGCGTGGTGTAGATTTTCAATCCGTCGGAATAGGGATCGAGCTCGGGGCAATGTTCCTCCAAATAGTCGGCCACGGCTTGGCGGAAATAGAGCGCCTTACCGTCGTATGCACTCTCCACCTTAAATTTCAGACGGATGGGCACGGCTTGGAGCGAGTCGCAGGCGGCGGCCGTCAGGTAGCCATGGGTGCGCATATTCTCCAAAACGGTGTTGCGGCGGCGCAGGCTGTTCTTGGGGTTGAAGCGCGGATTATAATAGGACGTGGCTTTGAGCAATCCCACCAGCACGGCAGCCTCCTCGGCCTTTAGCTGAGAGGGGGTGGTGCTGAAATAGGTTTGGGCCGCCGTCTTGATGCCGTAAGCATTGGAGCCGAAGTCGACAGTGTTGGCATACATGTTCAGGATCTCCTGCTTAGAGTAAAACATTTCGAGCCCGACGGCAAGAATCATCTCCTTACTCTTCATGATCAGGATGTCGAGGCCGGGAATCTTCCCCAAAAGCCCGGTGGAATACTCCGTACGGACGCGGAACATGTTCTTGACAAGTTGCTGCGTGATGGTGGACGCGCCACGGGCCTTGCCTTGCATGGCGTCCTTCAATGCAGCGAAAATGCCTTGGAAGTCGATGCCGTGGTGACGGTAGAAACGTTCGTCCTCGGTGGAAATGAGCGCCTGGAAAAAGACGGGGTTGATGGAATCGTATGGCACAGGCGAACGGTTCTCGCTGAAAAACTTTCCCATCAGCTTGCCGTCGGCACTGTAAATCTCGGAAGCTGCCGCCGTCTTGGGGTGCATGATTTCGTTCAGCGAGGGCGACTTGCCAAAGAGCCAGAAAAGGTTGACCGATACGGCAAATATATAAAATAGGACGAAAGCTACAAACGATAAGAAAGCTGCCAACAGCTTGCGATACCACGGACGGCCCTTGTATTGCCCCACGTACCAACGCCAACAACGGCGGAAACCTCTACCTATCGCTGAAGAAAAAGCGACAATCTTGGCCCAAAAGCCTTTATTTCGGGTAGTCATAATTGTTTGCTGTATGATTGTAAACGCTGCAAAAGTAGCGATTTAGCGGACGCCGCTCGTGCTATTTTGTATAAAATATCTTATAGCTTCAAACTGGTCGGGATGAAACCAGCGAATGGCTTCATCTTTTCGGAACCACGTCATTTGCTTGCGGGAATAAACGCGCGTATTGCGCTTTATCTTTTCCAACGCCATTTCGAGCGGCCATTCTCCGTCGAAATATTTGAACAGTTCTTTATAGCCCACGGTGTTAAGGGCGTTGCACGACCGGTAAGGAAGCACCCGCTCGGCTTCGGCCAAAAGCCCCTGCCCGACCATGGCGTCGACGCGGGCGGAAATGCGTGCGTATAGCTCTTCACGCTCGCGCCGCAAGCCTACTTTCAATATTTGAAACGGCCGCTCTTTCACTTTCCTTTGACGAAAGGAGGTGAAAGTGCGACCGGTCATATAGCATATCTCCAAAGCATGAACCACGCGCTTGGGATTGCGCACGTCGCAGGCTGCATAATATTCCGGGTCGCGCAGCCGCAGTTCCTCGGCCAGGGGGGCAAGCCCCTCACGCTCGTAACGGGAGCGGAGGAAAGCCCGCGTCTCGTCGTCGACCGTCGGTATGTCGTCGATTCCCTGGCAGACGGCGTCGATATACATCATGGAACCGCCCGACAGCAATACGACATCGCGCTCTTGGAACAGCGTCGGCAACAGCCGGAGCACATCTGCCTCGTATTGCGCGGCGCTATAATAATCCTCCAAAGCCAGCGTACCCACAAAATAATGGGGTACGCGTTCCCTTTCGGCCGGAGTTGGCGCCGCTGTGCCTATGGGAATGTCGCGGTAAATCTGCCGCGAGTCGGCATTCAGGATGGGCGTACGAAAGCTTTCGGCCAAACGAAGAATCAGCTCTGTTTTCCCCACTCCCGTAGGGCCCAATAAGACAACAAGCGTCTTCAAAAGGCTGTTTTCAATTACTGGCGATAGGGATCGCCGTCGCTGATTTCAAAGCCCTCGGGGTCAAACTCGTCGCTCTCGAAGCCATCGTTGCCATAAAACTCCGAGGCTTCGTCCTCGTCGAGCGTAGAGCCTTTCTTGCCTGCGGCAGGTACAACTATTTCGTCATCAGGCAATTTTATCTGCTCGGGAGCCTCGCCTTTGCTACGCACAACGACCGGATGCTCCAAATGTTTGCCGGGTATCAACTCCGTTACGTCCAAATAAAAGGCACGCTCCGAAAATGGGTCGAAAATAAACTCCATTTTCTGGTCTTCATCCTCGATAAATTCACTCAGACGCGTACGCTCCATGACGTAGATATCCTCGTCAGATCCGCTTGTCCCCATATCCTCACGCGTGATCTGCTGCTTACGCTCCCACTCGTCATTGCAAATATAGAAAGAAGTCATCTGATCATCAGGGTATCCGCATGACGACAATACAGCTTCGTTCAATTCCAAGAAAGTAGCGTCGCTTTCGATCTCAATTTCCCGGAGAAAACCGTCTACTTCGTCCGATATAAATTTAATTCTGAACAACATGGCCGTGTTATTTTATGATACCCCGCTTGGAGGTCTGTACAAAATCGAGAATATATTCGATTTCCTTGCTCATCGGAATTTCCGCACGTATCTCTGCAATACATTCGTCACGCAGCTTCCCGCGTTGATACAGCAGACGATACGTATTGTGAATGTTGTCAATCAGTTCATTGGCGAAGCCATGGCGACGCAGACCTACGAGGTTTAACCCGCAATAGGCCACGGGCTCACGGGCTGCCATTGTATACGGCGGGATGTCCTGCCCCGTGCGTGTGCCTCCGCCTATCATCACGTAGCTACCCACCCGGCAAAACTGATGTATCAGCACGTTGGCACTGATAATGGCCAAGTCGTCAACAATCACCTCGCCCGCAATTTTGGTAGAATTGCCCACGATGCAGCCGCTGCCCATGTTGACGTCGTGAGCCACATGCACTCCTTCCATCAACAGGTTGTTGCTGCCCACGAGCGTTTTGCCCTGCGCTGCCGTACCGCGGTTGATCGTCACGTTCTCGCGGATGGTATTATTGTCACCGATTTCGGCTGTGGTGTCCTCGCCACGGAACTTTAAGTCTTGTGGGATGGCACCGATTACCGCACCCGGGAAAAACACATTTCCATTACCTATACGTGCGCCGTAAAGAACCGTCACGCTGTTCATCAAGCGATTATTATCGCCAATAACTACATTTTTATCTATGTAGCAAAAAGGACCGATTTCGCAATTCTCTCCGATTTTTGCTTCGGGATGAACAAATGCCAAAGGACTTATGTTGCTCATGATATTCGATTTACAGGAGAGGCCGCTCCATCTGGAACGGCCTTTTGCCTTTATATGATTATTTATTCTTCACAATCTGCGCCGTAAACGTCGCCTCCATTACGACGGTCTCTCCAACAAATGCAAATCCCTTCATAGAAGAAATGCCGTGCCGTATCGGGGCCAGCAATTCGACGCGGAAAAGCAAGGTGTCGCCCGGAACGACTTTGCGTCGGAACTTCACATCATCGATACGCAGGAAATACGTGCTCCATCGCTCTGGCTCCTCCACAGAATTGAGCACAAGCAAACCGCCGGCCTGCGCCATGGCTTCAATCTGCAAGACACCGGGCATGACAGGCTCCTGCGGAAAATGCCCCTGAAAGAAAGCCTCGTTAGACGTCACGTTCTTGACAGCTACTATGTAGTTAGAGCCCATTTCTACGACCTTATCGACCAGCTGCATCGGATAACGGTGCGGCAGAAGCTCGCGGATACGGTTTACGTCCATTACAGGCGCCTCGTTGCAGTCGTAAACGGGAGCCTGAACCTCATGCGCACGAATCTCGCGGCGCATCTGGCGGGCAAACTTATTATTAATGGTGTGACCCGGCCGCGTGGCGATGATACGCCCCTTGATGGGACGGCCAATAAGCGCCATGTCACCGATAATGTCCAGGAGCTTGTGACGGGCAGGCTCATTGGGCCATACCAGCGGCTTGTCGTTGAGATAGCCCAGCTTCGAAGCATCTTTGTGCTCCACCTTCATGTAATCGGCCAGCTTATCAAGGTTTTCTTGCGAAATTTGCCGTTCGTAAATAACGATGGCGTTTTCCAAGTCGCCGCCCTTAATCAGACCGGCCCGCAGCAAAGGCTCAATTTCTCGCACAAAAACGAAAGTACGCGCCGACGCAATGTCGGTGGCAAAATCGTCCATGTTGTCGAGCGTGGCAAACTGGCTATTGATAAACTGCGAATCGAACGATATCATCGCCGTAATTGAGAACTGCTCGTCAGGAAGAATAATTACAGACGAGCCGCTCACTTCATCGCGCACTTCGATTTTCTTCTTAATGACATAAAAATCTTTCGGCGCGTTCTGTTCCTCAATGCCGACCTGGTGAATGCTCTCCACATACGGATGCGAACTGCCATCAAGGATGGGAAACTCGGGGCCGTTTACCGTAATCAGGCAATTGTCGATGCCAAGTGCATAAAGGGCGGCCATAGCATGCTCGATCGTCGAGCACCGCACGTCACCCTTAGCCACAACAGTGCCGCGCGACGTATCCACGACATTTTCGGCAATGGCCTCGATGACGGGCTGCTCCGGTAAATCGATCCGCTGTATTTTATAACCATGGTTCTCGGGAGCCGGATGAAAGGTTACCGTCAGGTTCAGCCCTGTGTGCAACCCTTTTCCAAACAACGAGAAGCTGCCTTTTAAAGTCTTCTGTTTGAACATAACCGTTTCCTATTTTACTCGGTTCTTCAATGCTTCAAGTTCTTCCTTCATACGGTTCAGCTCAGCGTACATCTCGGGCAAATGCTTGAAGACGACACTGGACCGGGCAAAGTTCTTGGCATCGATGGCCGGAGAGCCTTGCACCGTAACGTGCCCCTTGCGTATGCTTCCGGCTATACCGGCCTGCGCGCCACTGAGCACACGGTCACCGATTTCCGCATGACCTGCTATGCCCACCTGGCCGCCAAACATGCACCACTCGCCTATTTTTGTCGAGCCAGCGACTCCCACTTGCGCCGACATCACGGTGTTGGCACCTACGTCGCAGTTGTGGGCCACCTGTACGAGGTTGTCAAGTTTCACTCCCTTCCGCACATACGTCGATCCCATCGTGGAACGGTCTACACACGTATTGGCACCAATTTCCACATCATCCTCAATCGTAACGATACCTATCTGAGGTATCTTCTCATACCCATCAGCAGCGGGAGCAAAGCCGAAACCATCTGCACCGATGACACAACCGGAATGAAGCGTTACACGATTTCCCAACACGCAGTCGTGATAGACTGATACGTTCGGATAGAGGATGCAATCGTCTCCGATCCTTACATTTTCCTCAATTACAGCATGCGGATACACCTGCGTACCAGCGCCTACCACGACATTTTCGCCAACATAAGCGAACGATCCGACGTAACAGCCCTCACCCAACTTTGCGCTCTCTGCCACAAAAGCCAAGGGATGTATGCCTTCGCGCTTTTTGACAAACTGCTGATAGAGCGTCAGCAGGCGCGCTATGGCCTCGTAGGCATTATCGACGCGTACTAAGGTGGCTGCTACGGGTTGAGAGGGAACAAAATCCTTGTTCACCAGAACAATCGACGATTGTGTGTTGTATATATAATGCTCATAGCGCGGATTGGCCAAGAAAGAGATTGCTCCGGCCAGACCTTCCTCTATTTTTGCAAAAGTCTCGACCGTTGTACTTTCGTTTCCATCGACCTCACCGTGGAGGTAATCCGCTATTTGCTTTGCAGTAAACTTCATGCGATGGTTTATCGGTTTATTATGCAAATATCGCAAATTTATATGAGACGGGAAGCAAAGCAACACATTTTTTTTGCCATTGCGCAATCTTCAATTTAAACAAAAAGTATAGTACATACGAATACGAAATACAAAGCGTCACAAAAACTTCATATTTCAAAGCCAAATTAACGCATAACCTCGGAATAACCTTACATTACGTCAAAATGCAGCATAACACATCTCATGTGCTTCAAAATTAATTCTCGCTTCTACGTTTTGCAGTCAGTTCTCACCGACCGAATAGGACAGATGGCAAGGCTCTCACTTGCCATCGCGTAAGCTTCCCTTTCATTTTTCGCAAAAACGCGGGTTTAGCAATCCGTATCTCCCCCGCAAAAGTTGTTTTCCCGTCTGGAAAAAACAAAACGAAGGCGGCTCCATATGTTGGAGCCGCCTTCAAAAAGTTATTATCTGCTTCGATTTAATACGTGGGTTCGGGCAGATACCAATTATCGGGTGACGAGAGCAGATTGAACAACGTTCCATCCGTCATAGCGGGCTCTTCGTAAGGCGCCAGATCGAGCGTACGGCGCGAGATGAGCCATGCCATCCAATACGACCCATAATTGGAAACAGGTGAATTGACGTCGTTGTTCTTATGACGGGCAATACGCATCAAGTCGTAATAGCGGAAACCTTCGAAAGCCGTTTCGAGAGCCATCTCGTCTGCAATCAACGTTTCAACAGCATTGATTTCAGCAGGATTGGCACCTACGGGATCGGCCATCGGGAGAGGATTCTCCTCGGTCTCACCGGGAATGTTAGGATCGCCAGTTTCCTCTTCTCCGCCTTCTTCACCTTCGCCGGGCGTGCCCTCTTCGGCATCTTGCTTCACACTCGAGAAAAGGCTGGAAGCTGTTGCCTCAAAGCTGGCACCGGAACGTGCTATTTCTTCTTCCACACGCGCTGCTACCACTTTGTCGTATGTATAAAGAGAGTCGATATCATACGACTGGCCGCAACCCATTGCATGGATACCGGTGTTGGTCCAAACGGTGCTCGAGAAATCGAGCCAAGGCTTATCGGCTGCACGGCGCATTTCGTCAATCGTCAGATAGTTGATGCCATTGTCGATGCTGTCGAAATAGGCCACCATCTGATACGTCTTCTTGCCCGTAGCTTCATCCGTCGTAACTGCAACCGAATCTTCCAGCTCAGGTATAAGTTCATTGTTCAAGCCATCGCGCAAGATAGCAAAAGCATAATGCGGAAAACCTGCACGGTTGATAGCCTCGGCAAAGCGCAAATAAACTTGCTCTGTACGATAAACCGGAATGACATAGCGGAATGAGAAGCCTCCACTTGCCTCGTCGCTATAAACGCTCGACGTAGCACAGAACTTCTGAATAAAGCGCACTCTCCCCTCATCTGTCCGATAGTAAGGAGCCGAACCAGAAATTCGACCGTCACCGGTATCCTCGGGATACTCAATACTCGTCGGGATACCGTCGGAATTCGTTTCAACAAGCTTATACTGCTGAGCCGCATTCAACTTCTCATACGCTATGGACGGCCCAATCTGACGCGTACGGATGTTGGGAGACACAGTAATTTGTCCATCGGTCGTCACCGTCGTGTTACCCTCATCATCCTCGTCTGACGTCGTCGAGTTCGTCGAATGAATGTCATAACCATACATCTGCGGAATACGGGTCAGCACCTTACCAAACGAAGTATTGGCAGCAGAAGGAATGCCTACGAATGTACGGGTCGAAGGGTTGTAGTTCATCCCAGTAAACACACCGCTCAGCCACGAAGACGGCATAAACGAGTATGAAGTTTCACTGCCCGAGATACGCGTAGCCACGGCAACATTGCGGCCGTCAATCTTAGCCACGTCGCTTTCCTCCAAATAATTGTAGTAATGCTGTGCCGCCAATTCATAGTCCGACTGGCTTGCTCCACGCAACAGATACAAATCTGCAATCACCAGATCTGCCGGGAAAATCATCGTATAACGATGTCCCACTGTCACGGCACCCGTATTGAAGCTGCCATAGTTAGGATAACCGTAGCGCTCCTCATAGGTCTGCGCCTGCTTCAAATCGTTCTTCAAAAGATCGACCAGATTATTGGCATCGGCAAAACCTTTTGGAGGATTGGTTTCCCAACCGGTATTCGCGTTATCTACGGGGTCCGTAATAAAGGGTACGGAACCGTAGTTCTGAACCAGTTGCATATACGTCCATGCTCGGATAAGGAGCACCTGTGCCGTCTCCTTCTGCATGTAGTAAACACCATTCTTGGCTGCCAGGGAATCAACCTTGTTCAGGTAAAAGTTACACTGGTTGATCACCTTGTAATAGGCAGCACGGTTCAGGAGCTCGTTATCTCCATCGCGCAAATCGGTGAAGTTGGCTATACCGGCAATAGAATCGCTCGTGTATTGCGTTGTTGTTGTCAAGTCGCCGCGGATTTCTCCCAAGATGGTGTTCTGTTCCACCATCTCTTGGAGATTGGCCATAATTCCGAGATAGAAATTCACGGTATCCTTTCCATCGAAATTCTCGGTATAGCGGTCCATCTCCGGCGTCAGCATGTCCTCGCAGGACGTAGCCACAGAGCCCATTCCCAAGAGTCCGATGAAAAGAGCTATGATTGATTTCTTTTTCATTGCTTCGTAAGTTTACAAGTTAATGGTTACACCCACATTAAAGTTGCGGCTTTGCGTCAGGTAACCGGCGTCAATGCCCTGATAAAGCACACCGTTGCCAACAGAGACTTCGGGATCGTTTCCAAGATACTTGGAAATTGTGAAGACATTGTTTGCTTCGCCCCAAACGGAAAGACCTTGCAACCAGCTCAAGGAGAGAGGTATACGATAAGTCAAACGAACTTTTTTCAGTTTTAAGTAAGAGCCGTCCTCAATCCAACGATCCGAGAAGCGTTCATTGTTGACCCACTCGTCGTTGCTGGCATCCATCACGCGTGGCACGTCTGTCCGCTGACCATCATAGCGCCAACGGTTTACCATAGCCGTCGTCTGGTTCCAAATGTTATTGCCAGACTCGAGCTGCGACCGCTGATAGTTGAACACGTCATTACCCAATGAATACTTAAAGTTGATATCCAACGTCAAGTCTTTCCAAGTCAGACTCGTAAAGATATTACCGTAAAGATCGGGATTAGGATCACCGATAACCGTCATATCGGCCTCAGAAATCCAGCCATCGCCATTTACATCCACAAAATGAACGTCACCGGCCTTAAAGTTTCTGTAGGGCTGTTGCGCCAAACCTGTCGGATATCGCAAATAGCCATACTGCTCTGATGCCTGCGAGGCTTCGGCGTCGCTGGCAAAGACACCGGCCGTCTTATAGCCGTAGAACACGCCTGCTGCATGACCAACAGCCGTCAGGATGTTATCCGTTCCATAAACCGACGATGTATAGCCGTGGATGGTCGTGGCCTGGTCTTCAATCTCACGACCATTAGCATCAAGAGCGTAATGCGTAATCGTATTCAAGCTCGAACCGGGAAGCTCGGTGATTTCGTTCTTGTAGTGACCGACACTGAAACCAAGCTGCCACTTCCAATTGCGCGTATTCACAAGCACAGCATTAATGCTTGCATCCACACCGGTGTTCTTCAACGCGCCATCGTTCGACCAGATATAAGGCAAACCCGTGATGTCGCTCACAGCCTTACGCGTCAACAAATCGGACGTCTTGGCATAATAGTAATTGGCAGCCAGATACAGTCTGTTGTTGAAAAGCGAAGCTTCAAAGCCTACGTTGAAACGACGCGTCGTCTCCCACTGGATGGCAGCATTCTGAATGTTAGCCAACTGCAATGCCGTAGCTCTATCCATGAACTTGATGTTCTCAAAGTAAGTACGGCTTGCATAGTAGTCAACGTTGTCATTACCACTCTCGTCGTAACCTGCATTAATCTTCAAATAATTAATGGGCTTCACGTTGAACCACTTTTCAGACGACATCAACCACCCGGCCTGCACGGAGGGGAAGATACCCCAGCGAACACCGGCCAGACCTATACCACCCTTAGCTTCACGGCCAAAACGCGAAGAGGTTTCCATCGTTGCCGTTGCCTGCAAGAAATAAAGATTCTTGAAGTTGTAATCAGCATTCAGGTAGTATGCCAAATTGATCCAGCGGTCGCTTGTACCACCATAATCCTTATACTGCAACGAGTAGGACATGTTAGGCATCTTGTCGTTGTCGTTGTTGTAGCCCGTAATCCGACTGTCGGAATAAGTGTACGAAGCCAAGCGGAAACCACCAAATATATTAATGGTGTGCGCACCGAACACGCGCTTCCAGTCAACGCGGAAATCGTTGAACAACGTCGTCTCCTTACCAAACTGCGTACGGATGATGCTCTGTACCGAACCCAAGCCTTCCACCTCCTTAGTAGGCGTACCGTTATTGGGCAGGTAATACTTCTCGTTCGTACGGTTCAGAATATAGCTGAAACGGTCAGAAATCGTCAGATACTCGTTCACCTGATACTTCGGAGCGATGTTGATGTTGAACTGGGTCTGCTCCTGATAGTTCTTATTGTCACCCTGGCCGTTTGCCAAAATCCAATACGGATTGGCAAGACCTTCGTATCCAAACTGGGAAGCAAAGGCCAACGGATTATTCGTTTCGGAATAATTCTTACCAGCATATACCTTGTCCGTGTGTCCTAAAACAAGGCCACCAGCTCCGTTGTTTATCTGCGTCGGGTCATAATATACGAAATAATCGTACATACTCAGGAACGGCGACTGGATCAAGCCAAGCACATTCGGCGAAGAAATGTTACGCTGCGAATAGTCTTCTGCCCATCCGTTATCGCGCAGGTTATAAGCGTTGCGCGAGTAGGACATATCCATTGCAGCCGTAAAGTTCTTAAACATGATGACATCCGTATTGAAACGAATGTTCAAGCGATTGAAATCCGTCTGTTTTGCCGTTGCGTCTGCCTGGGAATAACCTAACGAAAGGTTATACACAGCCACGTCGTCACCACCCTCAACGCTCACCTTATAGTTTTGCGTAAATGCATCCTTATAGAGGTCCTTCTGCCAATCTGTCTCATTGTGATACATATCGTAGAAGAGATAGCTCTTATCTTCGTTCAGGAAGGGAACGCTCGAGGGAGAAGAAAGATATTCAGCCTGATCCGTCGTACCCAAGAACTCAGATACATAGGAACGATACTGACTGGCGTTCATCATCTTTGTCAGTTCAGGTGCCTGTTCGAAACCGCCATACACACGCACTTTGATGCGCGTGGCAAGGCTCTTTCCGCGCTTGGTCGTGATTTTAATCACACCATTGGCACCCTGCGAACCATACAGTGCGGTTCCATTCTTCAATACTTCTACGCTTTCGATGTCTTCGGTGTCGATGATATTGAAGAGGTTCGTCACAAAACCGTCGTGCAACGTCGTGCGGTCATACTGCATATCGCAGATCACGCCATCAATGACAACCAGCGGCTGAGCATTTGCATTCAAAGATGTCAAACCGTTGATAAACATAGCTGCTCCCTGCGCAGGAACTCCACCACGATTAATGGTGCGAACCGTGGCATTCAGCTTGTTCTCGATGTCGTTCTCAATCGTCAGTGCACTCGAATTGTCAACGGTCATCACTTGGCGCGAAAGGAGTTCTGTACCATCCGCATAGATGTTCTTCACCTTCGTGCTGTACAACTCAGCGTTTTGGTCTTGGGCGCCCTTGATACCAATCTGCACATTGTTGTATCCGTCCGTCGAAATGAACAGCGTTGTCACATACTCAGGCACATTGATGGTATAAGCACCCTTTTCGTCTGTCATGGCCGTGTAACGACGGTTGTTAAGTGCCTGTACGCGCACACCCGAGATAGGTTCGTGCGTGGCAGCATCATATATAAAGCCCGACACCTTACGCATCTCATATTTAGAAGCCTCGGGTTGTTTGGCCTGAACGGTCGTGGCAGGAGCTGCTGCATCGTCGGCCGAAGACTGGGCTTGTGCCGACAATACACATGCGCCCGACAGCATAAAGAGGCAAACCCCCGTACGCAAGGCACCATGCATTTTGTTGACTCGTTTATTCTTATTCATTGCTTTCAGTTTTAAGATTAACAGTGTTTACTCTCCTTCAGTCGTATCTTCGTTAGGACGAGCCGGCTCAATGATAAACTGAATGATGTTCAATGCATTACAATTTCTGTATCTCGGGCTCAAGGACAGGCGCAAAACGGGGAAAGAAGAGACCTCCTCAGGCAGTCCGTAGTAAGCTCTTTCAAACTTAAAGTTTTCCCACAGCACAACTGTATCCACCTTTTCGGGCGAAACCGTCAATCCTGTAACTCTTTGCCCCATCGTCTGGTTGTAATCGGTTTCAATCGTTGCATCGAACTCGATTTCCTCATCCTGAGCTTCCTCACTCTCGGCATAATTGAGCAAGATAGCAGACGGCGCCATCACAGCACTGATCTTATACTCTCCACTCAACAAATTGGACGGCATGCGGAAATACAAACTCATGGAACCCGACTTCTCAAAGCGTACAATATAGTCGACATCCTCAGCACCTTCGATCTCCGTATTACGATTGGCGTCGGTCAAGGTGATCGTTGAATAGTTGGCCAAGTTCTGACCGAACATATACGATCCCGACGGAGAGAATTCTGTCTCAGTCATCCATACATAGCGCGGATCGGTCTTGAAATGTTCCAACGGGAAAATATACCCATTAGATGCGCGTGTAGGCACAGCCGGGTTGAATATCGGATTCTGCTGCCCCGGCGTCGGGTTGTAGTATATCACATAGTTTGTTGCAATCAGCGAGTCGGCAGACAAAGCATGACTGATGACGGCAGCCGAATCAGACGTGTCGATACCGTCAAACGTCGACGGGTTAACAAACATGCTCTGAGCCAACATCATTTTTGCATTATACTCAAACAAGGAGTCACGCTCTTCTTGCGTGAATGTTTGCGTCTGACCGAAGTAGCTATTGTTTACAACTCGATTCTGGGTATCATACCCATACTCGTCGGCATAGTTCAAATAAGGCTTCAAAGTCTCAATGGCCTCCTTCCAAGCCTCATTTGTAGGAATCATGGCGATGTACAGACTGTCTTCGTTGCTGATGAGTGCACCGCAGTAGTCCAATACTTCGTTATGGGTTACGTAAACAGAGTCAACATAAATCATTTCACCATTTTCGTTCATGGCTCCCTGTGTACTCTGTGACTCACTAAACTCTCGCGTCTCGATAAGCGGATCAGACAGATAAGCGTAGATATCTGAGAAACGCGAGTCGTTCTCCATGAAGTCGTAAATGTTGTTTCTGAAAGGCGACTGGCCATTCAGCACATGCATCGTTCCGTTTGAAGCATTGTATTCATCGGAACTCAACGATACTCCATTGAAGAGTTTATCGCCTGCGTTAAACTCGCAAAGCTTCGAGTTGAGCATGCGAACATCCTGAGCACTCTGGTTCGATTCATAATTGAACCGTGCAATATGATTACCTGCAAACTGGTTGCTTACCGTATACCTTAAAGCCAAAGCCTGCGCTTTACCTTCCTCCGTTCCGGAAGCCATCAAGTTATCAGCTTCGTTCAGCAAGTCAATATATTGCTTGGCATTGTACGTTCCATTAAGAGGTGCAAATACCGTGAACGATTGCGACTGATTGAGCAGTTCAGCATAAGTCAGGACAGACTTTTGGTCGTTCTCATCTTTCATTACGACCGTACGACTCAAAATCATGGCCAAAGAGTCGAGCTGCGGCTGCTCCTCGATATTTTGCCAGATCGTCTTCGAGCCTACGGGCCCGGCCGTCTGGATGTCAAAATGGTCATCAGAGCATGCCGTCACCCCAAAGAGTGCCGCAACTCCCCAAAAGCCACCTTTTACTAATATGTTATTAAGACCTTTCATTGTTGAGATTTTTTGATGTTATTACCAGACGTCTTCTGCCTCTGAACCATTATATACAGACGAGTTGACCAACTCGAAATAATCGACAAAGAACTGAGCGTCTCGGGAATCGAGCGCCGACTTGAAACGCAAGTAATAGGTTCTGTCGGCCCGCATATTCTCGGTAGTGATGATGCGCCGCAAAGCGGGTTGATCGGGATCGGTAGCCTCTCTTATCGTTTGGCCCTCAGGCCCCAGTCCGTCACACATCATATAGTATTTCGGCCCCTTCATGTAGCCTTGATTGCGCAGGTTCTTGTCGTTCTCACGGTTGATAACTTCATCCGTCTCGGAATCTGCGACCCAAGGTATTCCTGGATTCTGACCATTATCAAACTCTTGACGCATGTCGACAGGAAGGCCGGCAGGCAACAGGTTGTTGGGATCGTCGCCAAAATAAATCTGAGCCATACCACGGAGGTTATTGTTCGAAAGTCCCATACGAATTTCGTATAAGCCGTCAGCTGGTACCGGGGGCAACTTCAACACGAAATCGTAAACACCGCTAAAGATGAATTCATCACCCTGCGCGTCTTTCCAATTGCGTGTGCCACGCGGATTGTATGCCACATTCAAATAAAAGATCTCCGTACTACTCGATTCGTTGGTAATATTCGAGAAGTAACCAGTGGGGAAAGCACGGTAGGCACCGCCGCGAATATTATTAGAGGCCAATTCGGGCAGCATCGTCGTCAAATCGACACGAATACGTTCGTTAGCCAAATCAGTCCGCACCGCGTCATCATACAGTAAAACTGCATCGATCGGATAGTAAAAGCCGTTCAAGGCATTGTTATCGTTATTGCCATTTGTCAAGCTTAATTTCACGCCTCGATTGACGACGCTCTGCTGCTGATAACGGTCGTTATCATACTCGCAGACCCGGTTGATATAAAACGGGTAATCGCTTTCGAACGCACTCTGTACTATCTTCATAAGTCCTCTGTGCGAACCCATTGTCGTATAGTAGTCCCATACATCCACCGTGTAATTCGTACTCGGATTCTGAATGTCGCTACCATAGCGATAGTTATACTCGTTCAAGTGATGAACGAAACCACCCGGACGGATACCACCTTCTACAAGGTGATAAGCCACAAAGCGATTGAGCGCATTGTCCTCAGACGTATAATCATCTGCGTCCTGCTCGCCATACACAGCAGTTACCTTCTGAATGATCTGAGGTTCAATTTCAGCCCAGTTCTCAATGGAACCCGTCGCCTCATTATATTGAATGTTCAGGCCCCACTCGGATTCGTAGACATCATCGGTTTCCACAAAAGCTGTATAACCATAATTTCGTCTTTGCTGAACCGTGACATCGCCCACATTCGCCAAGTTCATTGTCTCATCCTTATCCTGAGCCTCATAATCCTCATCACGATAATTCGTCATCTTGACATCCCAGCCCGTCAACGTAAGCAAATAGGAGAAAAGGTGCATATTGTCTGCCGCCTTAATCATATCCGCCACATTATCAGAAGAGGGAGCAATCACTTTATCCACCACATGAACCATCCCGTTGCTTACTTCATGATCGGTCTCCGTCACCCGTGCCTCACCATTTATCAAGTAGTAGGATTCGGTCAAAGTTGCACCCGACTCATCAACACTGATTTCCTCACACGTAAGAACACGGTCGTTCATATTGGAAATGGCAAAGGAACCATCCGTGGGAAAATCTGGGCTTTCGTAAGCAGGATTATCTCCGTTGTCAATGATGCAGTTTTTAGCCAAGTTTGTGGCCTGCTCTTCTGTCAACTGATTTACGTCGGTCGACGCGCCACCTGTCAGACTGCTCACATACTCCTCTACTGCCTCGTTTGTAGGAATGAAACAGGTATAATTTCCACGCGTTTGCAACGTATTCGCTATGGAAGAGGAGGTGAAATTGGACCCTTCGGGAACTTCCACCAAGTTCACTCGTTCGAAAACGGCTACAATATCGGAGAAGCGATCTTCATCGCTCAGATAATCGAAGACCGTAGGCTCATCAGCGATGGCAAAATTAGAAGAGTCAATCGTCTCCTTGCACCCTGTCAGCGTGAGCGTGGAAACAGACAACACAGCAAGAGCCAAGCTTCCTGTAAGTCGTTTGATTGACATATATCTCTTTTCCATTGAAAATGAACAATTAATTAATTGCTATACTTCTCCCAAGCAGGGTTCTGGTGCAAGTAGCCTCCATTTTCTACCCCATTGGCATCCAGCTCGCGATAATAAATAGGATTGTACATGGAGTACAGTGTGCGCAAACGGTTCTGCAAAGAAGTAGATGCAGCCATCCATTCCAAGGCAGTCTCCGTAGAATTGTCGGCCTCTGCCTGGCGAACCAAATCGAACCATCGCTTACCCTCAGCAAAGAATTCAAGCTGACGTTCATTATAAACCAGGGTCAACAAATCGTTAGCGCTCTTCCCTGAATAATAATTATCATTTAAACGATCGCACTGCAAATCTGCATTGTCCACGTAGTCGTTCTCGGTGTTGACAGAGCTACCAAGTGCCGGGTTACAGCGTGCAAAAATCTCGTTTACCAAACTGAAACCTTCCTGCAAATTCGTATTGGAACGTGCTAAAGCCTCGGCCTTAATCAACATGACATCCGTCAGACGATAAACAGGCCAGTTTGCATTAGAAGATGCAGAGCTACGGTAGTTGGGCGTACCCGAGTAACCCTCGGTCATGTCCTCCAAGTCTGCAATGGTAAGGCTTGTCGCGGTGTTCTTCATGATAAAGAAGGACGACTGCGACATAGACTGGAACTGTACCGACTCCAACAGACGAATATCAGTCTGGCCAAAGCCTTTGGACGGGTTGATAGAATTGGCACTACCAATCAAATTGGAATTAGCTGTAAACGTACCGGCGTTCAATGCTCCATTTGCATAATTGCTCAAGAAGTTGTTGACCGTAGAATTCACCAAATTGGTTCCATCGTATTGCAGCTCGAAAATACTTTCGGTAGAGTTCTTACTGCCCCAAATGGTCGAATACACCACATCCGATACAGAAGTCGTACTATAATCTGGCATGCGCGTCAAGGGATAGGGCTGTTCGCGCTCCAACTGCGATGTTCCAAACGAATTCTCCAATTCCTCGTCGTAATCTGCCTTCAAAGAGGTTATGACATCCTGCGCACGCTCTGCCGCCATTTGGAAGCACTCCGTGCTGAGGTTATCGGTGTAAGCCTTGTCGACCAACACGCCATCGGCAGTGGTCACCGTCGTGCTGTCCTCGGAAATAATATCCGTAAGGTTAGCATCCAAGCCTCCCTTATCTTGATAATTTTTCAACAGACAGCCTCTCCAAAGATACATGTCAGCCAAAAGAGCACGTACTCCCAACTTGGTGAAGCGACCCTTGTTCTCTGACGTAGAACCAAAGTTGGTAGCAGCCACATCCTTGACATCCTCCAACTGCTGTATCAAGTCGCCAAGAATGGCAGCACCTGCAACAGCGCGCGTACGACCTTCGCGCATAGCCTGCGCGTCCGTACTGATAGAATAGGTCACGTAAGGTACGTCACGATAGGCACGTACCAAGTAGAAATAATACAGAGCACGAAGGGCTGTCATTTCGGCCTTGATGGGCTGCCAGTCGCCATCACGGAAGCTCGGATCGACGTTCTCATCGATCATGCGCTGCCCCTCTTCCAGCACCTTGTTGCAGTAGTTGATGCCTGTATAGAGAGGAGCCCAATCGAACATATCCTCAGTGGGTTGTAGCACACCATTCTTCAAGCGCTCATACGACTCATTCACGTCGCGGAGGCTGAAGTTGTCCGAACGTGCCTCACCCCATATCAAAATCTTATTAGTAAAGTTTGTCATCTGGAAATAAGCTGCTGCACGGACATTGTCCAAGTCGTTCTTGTCCTGGAAGAATTGCTCCTCGGGGATCTGATTGGTAGGATACACCGTCAGGAAGTCCTCACAGGAAGTCATGCCGAGAGACAAGGCCAGCACGCCCGACAAAGCTACTTTGGCATATATATTTTTCCTTTTCATTGCTATGCGTCTTAGAAACCGATGTTAAAGCTAAACGTAAACGAACGCGTACGCGGTGTCTGCGAATTATCGATGCAGGGGCTATAACCCGAAGCCGACTTCTCGGGGTCGACACCGGAGTACTTCGACCAGCAGAACAGGTTGTTACCCGTAAGAGAGAAACGGAGCTGCGAAATGCCATACTTCTTCAACTTGGCAGGATCGAAGCTGTAAGCCAGCTGCAAGTAGTTGAAACGAAGAAAATCGCCGGGCTCTACATAGCGGTCGCTGCTCAAAGCATTGTACGACGTACCGACAGAAGCATTCATGGCGCGCGGAATTTCCGTTACCTGACCGTTCTTTCTCCAACGGTGAGCCACAGCAGCGCTCTGGTTCTTGTTGGTTCTCATATCCTCAGCCTTCATACGGGCCATGTTGATAATCTTGTTACCAATACGGAAGTTGAAATTGGTTTTCAGCTCCCAACGTCCGTAAGAGATGTCGATACCAAAACCTCCGTTCACTTTCGGGTTAGAACTACCTAAGTAGACGATATCAAGCTCGTTGATCTGACCGTCGTGGTTGATATCCTCGTAGATTACGTCACCACCCTGGAACTGATAGTTGACGCCACCATAGTTGAACATCATGGGCAGAGGGTTGCCATCCTTGTCGTACACGACGTTGCCGTTGGCGTCATAAACGATAGGTGCTGTCTTGCCCGTAGCGGCAGCCGTGTTGGTGGAGCCGTCAGGGTTCACGTAGTCGTTCTTGCTCTCATCGAGGAAATAGCCGTTGTGGTCGTAGTCGTAGGCATACACACCCTTGTAGCGGAAGCCGTAGATGCTACCCAGGGCATGGCCTATCTGCACACGGCTCATGTAGTTTTCGTTTGTATAGTCGAAGTCGGGGTTCATGCTGGCCAGCACGTTGGCATCCATCGAGGTGATCTTACCCAAGTTCTGAGCCACATTGAAGCGGAACTTCATGCTGAACTTACCAACCTTGAAGACAGGACGGGTGTTAACGAACAACTCCCAACCCTTGTTCTCCAAAGAACCGACATTGGCCCAAGGCAACGTTGAGAAACCCGTAGACGACGGTATGCGCACACCCGACATCAAGAGGTCAGTCGTATTCTTATTGTAGATGTTCAAATCGAACTGAATCAAGTCGTCAAAGAAGTTCAAGTTGAAACCCATGTTCCACGACTTGGTTTTCTCCCACTGAATTTCCGTAAGACGCAGGTTCGAAGGTGCGATGGCTTGCACTCCGTTATACTGGCCGATAGCAGAATAGTTGTTGTAGATAAGACCTTCCTGGAAAGAAGCGTTACCCGTGATACCCCAACCCGGACGGAAGGCCAACATGCTGATGACCTTTCTCAAAGGCTGGAAGAAAACTTCATCACTGATGTTCCAACGACCGGAGATACCGGGGAAGAAGCCCCACTTGCTACCCGAACCAAACTTGGTGCTACCGTCGGCACGAAGCGTAAAGTCGATGATATACTTCTGTGCAAAAGCGTAGTGGATAGATCCCGTACCGCTCAGCGTATGCCCCTTACCGGTAGACGTCGTAGAGGCCGTCAGGTAGCCAGGCACCGTCGGATCGGTGATACCGCCGCTGATACCGGAGGAAGAAAGCGACTGCGTGCTCGACGTATTCGTTCCCAACTCACCACGTACCAACACCTGCAAGCTATGATCCTCGTTCAAGAAGTAAGGAGCAAAGACGAGCTGGTGGCGCGTCGTAAACTGCAAGCTCTTGAATTCGTAGTTGGACGTCAGGTCAATGCCTTGATCCCACGTGTTGGAAGTCAACGAAGAAGGATAGTAGGAATTACGCGTCTCCGTGTAGGCGTTCATATAAACCTCACCACGGTAGTTGAGCTGCGTCTCCTTGTCTTCCTTACCCAAGAGCTTATATTCCAAAGAGAACTGAGGCGTAATGGTATAAGTAGACCATTTTCTCCATGCCTGATTCGCGATGGCCACGGGGTTACCGTTGGAAACCATGTCACTCAGGTAGTAAGAAGAACGACCACTGTTGTTGGCCACCAAGCCGGCTGCGGTGGCAGCGGGAGGCATTATATAATATTCTCCCGTGTTGTAATATTCACCTACGCCATCGGCCGTCTCGCGATACTCCTGGCGGTAAACGGCCATGTTAGGCATGGCCTGATATGCCTTGTCCAAAAGATAGTCGTCGTAGTTCTTGTTGTTCTTCGTATAAGTCAAACCGAAGTCGGAGGAGAACTTGATGCGGTCGGACACATAGTAGTCCAAGGCCAAACGAGTTGAGAAACGGTCGAGGCTCTGCTTGATAATCGTACCCACTTCGTGGTCGTAGTTACCAGAGATACGGAAGGTAGCTTTCTCACCACCACCCGAGACAGCCACACTATAATTGTGCGTCTGGCCAAACTGGGTTACTTCGTCGATCCAGTCGGTGTTGTTGTTGTAGTTGGCATAGTATGCCGTGTGCGTAGGCATGTAGCTGAGCTCAACAATGCCAGAAGCCACGTCGTTCTGACCGGGGTTGAAGTAGGCTTCCTTCAACATCATGGTGTAGCCATCGCCATCGAGCATCTTCATGCCCTCCGGCTGCCATGAGCCCGAGAAGCGATATCCAAAAGAGACGCGCGTCTTACCGCGGCTACCACGACGGGTCGTGATTTCGATAACACCGTTAGAACCACGCGAACCCCAGATGGCCGTAGCCGAAGCATCCTTTAACACCTTGATGCTCTGGATGTCTTCAGGGCTCACCTGCAAAAGGGTGGCAAACTGCTCTTCGTCCTCCATGTTGGTGAGGTCGAGCTCATCTGCACTGTAATCCTCCAAGATATAGCCATTAACAACGATCAAAGGCTCCTGACTACCATTGATAGAAGTAACACCACGCAAACGCATGCTGGTACCGGCACCAAGGTTACCCGAATTCATCACGATGTCAAGACCTGCGATCTGACCTTGCAAAGCCTCACCGGCCGTTTCGAAGGAAAGACCTTCCATTTCGTCCATGTTCAACGACTGGCTGGCCATTGAAATTTCGCGTTCTGGAATGGTCAGACCGTTGGACGTCACTTTACGCGTGACGCGGACTTCGGCCGTAGAAAGAGAGGTAACGTCTTTCAGCTGGATGTTGAACGACGTGCGTGCTCCGATCTTCTCCACGAACTTTGCATATCCCACATACGAAACCTGCAAGCGGTTGTTCGTGTTGCGGACAGTCATAGAGAAGTTACCGTTGATATCTGTCGTCGTAGACGTGATAGCACGTCCCGAGTTGTCCAACTCGACGACATTTGCCATAATGATCGGTCCGTCGGTTTTACTCCAAACGCGACCCGAGATTCTCTTTTGTGCAAATGCGACGGCGCAACAGAAGCACAAAGCGAGCGTCAACAGATACTTTATATTTTTCATGATATTACTATTTACTTTCTAATTTCGTACTTCTTGATGAAAGCCTTGGCCTTTGCGGGTGTTTCCCAAGCAGACGAATAGGATGCTCCGGCAGCTCCTTTGCGGAAGTCGAGCGCACCATCAATCTGGTGTACAACAACATACGACGAATTCTTAATGCTCGAGCAGGACTGTCCGGCCGTCACGCTTGCATTGAAGTTCATGTCGCGTGCAACCACGTTGGAAAGCGACGTTACGTTGTGCGTAGTGCCAGCGTTATCCAAGACGGTCATCGTGCCGGGCGTCTGGCGCACACGCAGCATCAGATAACTACCCAGCTCGTTGTCGATGCACGAGGTAGAATAGCTGTCGTAGCCGTTGTCTTCGCCTACGGACGTTACATTATCGACAAAGACAGAGAGGTCCTGGAAATGATATTTGAGGAAGTTGACGAGTTCCGTCACCATGGCCTGAGCCTGGGCACGTTCATTCTCATCAATGATGATACCTTCCATATCGTTACCCTCGTCATCCGTTACACCTGCCTCATAGCGTTCGCAGCTGTTGACGAAGTTGGTGATGTCGTCCCAGGTGGGCAAGCCATTGTTGATGGCAGCCTGAACGGCGTCGTTGGTGGGGATGTAAACAGTGTAGTTGTAATTGTTGAAGAAACGAACCACTGCACTTCCTGAGGGCGGGTAGCAGTTGTTGCTGGTCGAACCGCTAATCATACCTTGGGTCAAGAAGATCTGATATTTCATTCTTTCGTAATACCAGTCGCTATCATCCATCAAGTTGCCCTCTTCGTTGAGGCGGAAGCCGCACGCATTCAAGAGGTCTGCATCGTAGGGAGCAGTTGTGGTACCTCCGCAAAGGCAAAGATTATAGAAGTCCGAGTATTCTTCGTTTTCGCTCATTACGTCGAACACCGTATTCATTGTCGGCTGCATGGGGCGGTTCAAGAAATAGGTCATACCATTTCCATAGGCCTCCTCGCTACCGCCCGTCTGGTCGTAACCTTCGGTAACAACCGAGCTGTATGCAGCTGCCGAGTTCTGAGCATCGAGCATCAGCTGGAAGCCACCTTTGACCTCCATGCCCAATCCATTCGTAGCATTCGAAGGCTTTGCAATATAGATGGGGGCACCCGAACGGGAGAGATAATAGCGCTGTGCGTTTTCGCTCTGTCCGATGACATCAGCATCCTCCTGCACGACAATGTGCTGATCCACCATCTCTTCGAGCAAGGAAGCTTTCGTATCGCCACGTCCACTCGTAATCGCTTCGCGGCTTTCGTTTCTCCAAATACGAACATCAGACTCCGACGGTCCGGTCTCCATATTATATGAATAGGCCGAGGCTTCGATCGGCAAGCGTTTCTGATTGTCGCTGGCCGTGAAGTTGCTGAACGAGAAGCGCAAATAGTTGTACTGACCTGCCATGCCTGAAGCCAAAGACATCGGGTTGACATAACCATACGTGCTCAAGCCATCGTCCGTCGGAACGAAGAGAGAGAAGTGCGACTGCATGGACTTCAAATAGGTGCTGAAATACTTCTGCAACGGAGCCTGGTTGTATTGGCTACCGTTCACATAGTTGTCGTCGGCCGTGATGACGGCACGCATTACCTGTGCATTCTGCGAAGTGAGCACGGGAGCGATGACCGATGCATAGTCGGCCGGTGCAACCACCTCGTTGATTACGTAAACCAAGCCATTGTTGGCCAGCAGGCAGGTGTCGACCAGCTTGGTCTTAAAGTCGCTGACGCTGGGATAGCTCGTTGCGGGGAACATCTGGTCGCGGGCATCGTTCATGATGGTGAGGTACTTGCTGGGCACCGACTCGTTGAACGAGGACTTCATCAAGTTGTTGACGAGCGAACGAACGATGTTCAAAGGCAACTGATCCAGATTGTAATCCAAATTCTGGAGCGTCACAGGCAACTCCTTGGCATAACGGTTCAGCAGTGCGACGCCACTACCCTGAAGGAAGTACTGCTCGATGGCAGCATCACTGGGCGCAAAGATGACACCCATATCCACCTCTTTGGCCTCGGTGCTGCTGGCGGAATACTCGTTCCACCCCGGGTCGAAAGCCAGGTAAGGATAAGCGCCAGGCATCGCTTCGCCATCGGGCGTCGTGGAGAGCTGGTTCCCGCCCTGCGAACGCACAGCAAAATAACGCTTCTCGAACACGGAGTCGTTCAACGACATGGAGGGGTGAAGCGCCTGATACTGCTGCGTCAGGTTGGCATTATAGAAAGGTGCACTGAAACGGTCGAGCATGCGGCTGAAATGCTTCGTCTTGCCATTCGTACGGATGACTTCGGCCATATTGGTAGGCGTTTGCAGCACACGGTCGAGCACGTGGAAATAGCCGTTCAAGCAGGTGACATCCTGCTCGGTCACCTGCGCATTATAAATATAGCTGCGGTTCTCGTTACCCCAAGACCCTTCGGGGAGTCCCAAAATGAAGGCGATGTCGTCATTGGAAATATTCTTACTGCGCATCTGACCTTCGAGGAAGTGAGTGAGCATGGGCTGCGTAGCGTCGAGCGCCATATAGATACCACCGCGCGACTGCTGACGATAGCTGGCCCAGAAGTCGGGGTAGTCATCCTCGCCCTCGGTGGCCACATACTCGTTGACGGGCAACTGATCCCAGCGCCAGTAGCCGACGGAGTCGGTGGCAGCTGCCTGCGTCACCTGACGGAGACATTCGTTGGTACCACCACCCGAAGTGTTGGCCATCATCTCCATTACATAAGCATTGTTCAACATGGAGTTGAACAGCAACAAACGCTTCTGATTGGTCGAAAGCTGATTGTAGCTTCTGACGGGTTGTCCCTGACCGTCCGTCCAAGTCGTCGTCTGGAAGAAGTTTGCGTAGGCATCGTCGTTGGCCACGAACAAAGTCTTGCTACCAGTTTTCGACATAACGTCGGCGTAGTCCAAATCGTCGATCAACTTGATGGTCGTTTCGAAGTTTCCTCTCGACTTCAGCTCATCGTAGATACTTCCACCCAAGAAACTCGGGTTGGTATCGTCCAAATCGTAGTCGTCCGAACAGGAATACGAAAGTCCGCAAGTCGTAAGTAAACACATCGCTCCAAGCAATGCATTACCCATTCTGCTGAAACGGTTTTTCATATGCACCTTGATTTATTCATTTATCTATTTTTATTGATTTCTTCATGGTTTCTTCGCATATCCACACTCCTGTAGAATGCAGCAAAATTAATAGAATTTTATTTCCCGCATTGATGCCCCTCCGAGCAAACTTATTTGCGATAATATTTTTTAACCGAGCCATTATTCGAAGTGTTAAAATCGAAAGTACAGCCGAAGCCTTAAAGTTTCCTGCATGTGTTAAAACGGAAGGAAGGGCGGCCCTTTCGCTCGCGAGAGAGGGCGCCGGGCGAAGTGGCGTCAGCCGGCGGGAACGGGCACGGCGGCCACGCCCTCCATCTCGACCAGCCACTCGGGGCGGCACACCCGGCCCTCGGTGATGAGCACGGGCAAACGGGGGAAGCGGAGCGACATGTAGCGAGCCACGGCTGCGGTGTCGGAAACGTCGCGGAGATAAACTACTATATATAGTAAATCGGAAAGCGAGGCTCCGCCCGCTTCGAGCAGCTTCTCCATATTGAGCAGGAGGCGGCCCGTCTGCGTCAGCACGTCGCCCCGATGAACGCACGCGCCCGTTTTGTCGATGCTGGCCGTACCGGACAGCAGGATCATGCAGCCCCAATCGAAACCGACGGCCGTGGCCCGTTCGAAAGCCACACCATATTCGTACGTGGGGTTGAGATAATCGGGGGCCTGCAAATAGGTCACCGGCCCAAGGCCGGGCCCGGCTGCCGAAAGGAAGTCGACGGCCACGACGGCGGCCGCTTCGTCGGTTTCGCCCCCGATGCCCGTCGAGGCTATGAAATGGGTGGCGCGCGTCAGGCCCTCTTCGGCAAACACCGCGTTGCGGCCTGCAACGACGCCGGCGTAGTTGCGGTCGATGTCGCGCACATAGAGCCACGTGCGCAGGCATTGACCGGCCAGCGTCCACCCACGACGTGCCAGGACCTGCACATGGCGGCTGAAAGCCAGACGCGTCTGGGCAGCAGCGTCAAGGCCCGCCACGTCGGCGGCCGAAAAACGCACCGACTGCCAGAGGAACGTGACGTTGCCCAATTCGAAGACGAAGACATCGCCCTCGCGACGGGCGGCAGAAGAGGCGGCAGGCAGCGCACAGAGCTGCAAGGCCACCTTGGCACCGCCCAACGGCGGCTGACCGACGACCGATACCGCGGCTTGCGACAGACAGGCGGCGTAGAGCGGGTGGGCCGTCAGTGCGGGCATCCAGTTGGCAATATCGCTCAGGTAGACGCGGGCCTGCACCAGGCGGAGCTGCTGCCCGCCGACGGGGTGCAGCCACGCGTCAACGCGGGCCGCCAGTTCGTCCAGCTGGGCAACGAACGACGTCCGCTCCACGGGCTCCATAATTTGAAAGACGAAAGGTACGTTCATAACGTATCTGAATATCTTGATTTCGTAAGTTACTGTTCTTCGCCGGGCCCGGCAGCCTCAGCCGCAGCCGGGTGCCAGCAGCGCCCCTGCCACGTGTAGCGCTCGCGCAGGCGGCGCATGACGAGCTCGGCAAAGCGATGGTTTTTCCACCCCCAGTCGGGGGCTATGAGCAAGTCGGCCGGCGACTGCGACGTGAAGCGCTCGACGGCGATGTCGGGTCGCAGGCGTTCGAGGTAGTCGACCACCAGTTCGGCGTATTCTTCGGGCGCAAACAGGTGGAAGTCGGCCGGACGCTCCGCATACCAACGCGCCATGAGCGTGCCGCGCACAATCTGCAACTGGTGCAGTTTCAAAACGTCGAGCGGCAGCTCCGACAGGACGTCGGCCTGGCGGAGGATGGCCTCGCGCCCCTCGCCGGGCAGGCCGAGGATGACATGCCCGCCCACAAGGACGCCGCGCTGCGCCGTACGCCGCACGGCATCGGCCGCACAGGCGAAATCGTGCCCGCGGCAGACGCGGCGCAGCGTCGCATCGTCGACCGACTCGATGCCATACTCCATCAGCACAAAGGTGCGGCGCGACAAACGGGCCACATAGTCGAGCACCTCGTCGGGCACGCAGTCGGGCCGCGTCGACACGACAAGCCCCACCACGCCGGGCACGGCCAAAGCCTCCTCGTAGAGCCGGCGCAGGCGCGGGAGCTCGGCGTAAGTGTTGGTGTATGCCTGGAAATAGGCCAGGTAGCGCATGTGGGGATATTTGCGCGAAAAGAAGCGCTTGCCCGCTTCGAGCTGTTCAGTCACCGAGGGCAACTCCCGGCAATAGTCGGGGCGAAACGAACGGTTGTTGCAATAGGCACAGCCGCCCCGCCCCACATGGCCGTCGCGGTTGGGGCATGTGAAGCCTGCGTCGACAGAAAGCTTCTGCACCTTGCCTGTAAAATGACGGGCAAGAAACGAAGCGTAATCGCAATAGGAGGCGGGCGTCGGCATGTGGAACGTCGGAATTTACCGAGGCAAATTTAATAAAAAGATGCGCGCTTTTCCAAAAATAATCGGCCTCTTTTCTTCCGAAGGCAAGGCGCCGAAAGCTGCGGGCGCCCACCCGCCCCGCCGCCCCGGCCCATGCAGGCGCAGGGAGAAGAGCGGACAGGAAACCGACATATCGACCAATCGCCGCCACCGGTGAAAGAGAGAAAAAACGCGGGGAAAATGCGTCCGCCCGACGGCCAACCCCGAAAACGACGTCCGCCGCTTTCACATCTATTCAGCCCGCAGCGGACGCGGGAACCCTTTTCATGCAAAAAGCGCCAAACGCTCTTTCCAGAACCTCGCCGCGCGTCGAACAGCGATGCGATGCCTTGGTCGAAACAAGCCTTACATCTGGCACAACATCCCATGGATCTCCGACAACATCCCATGGATTTTTCGCTCCAAGGCCTGCATTTTTGCCTGCAAAACGCGAAAATATTGCTTCTACCGCTCTGTATATCAACCCATTCAAACCCTATAACGACGCACAGGGGAGTAAAACCGTACAACGGGGCGAAACAGCAGAAACATCGCGCTCTCAGCGATTACGAATGCGGCGCAACCGAAAAACAGAACAACGAAACCACGAGGCAAGGGCACGACGAACGGGCGGAAAGCCACCCCGGCGCCGCCGCACGGCCAACAGCAGCCACGGGCCCGAAAGCACAGCGACGACGGAGCAAGAAAGCCGCTTGGGCACGCCGCCGCAGCCCCGCAACGGCCGGCGCGCCCACGCCATGCCGGCCCCTCAGCGAGCGCCTCCGGGGCAAAAAAAGCGGGAGAAGTTTGGTTGTTCTAATTCCATTTTATAACTTTGTCAGCAGTTCACATATTAAAACAAAGCAGCCTATCGAAACATCATTACTCTACGAACTAAAAACTGAGTAATCATGGAAAATCTCAACAAGTGCTCCGACGACCGGTTGGTGGCGCTGTACGTTTCGGGAAGTGACGAAGCTTTTGACGCTTTGCTGGAACGCCATAAAGACAGGCTCTACTCCTATATATATTTTATCGTCAGGAATGCTGATGTGGCCGACGATCTCTTTCAGGAGACGTTTATGAAAGCCATCATCACGCTGCAAGAAAAGCGCTATGCCGCCAACGGAAAATTTGGGGCCTGGCTGACGCGCATCGCCCACAACCTGATTATCGACCAGTTTCGCACGGAGCGCAACGAAAACACCATATCGAACGACGAGAGCGATACGGAACTTTTCGAAAGCAGCGACCTGACCGACCGCTCGCTGGAAATGGAGCTGGTGAACGAGCAGACGCTGAAAGACGTACGCCGCCTGATGGACCATTTGCCGGCAGCCCAGCGCGAAGTGGTCTTTATGCGCTACTACCAGAACCTGAGTTTCAAGGAAATCTCCGAAACAACGGGCGTGAGCATCAACACCGCGCTGGGGCGCATGCGCTATGCCATCCTCAACATGAGGCGCATGGCCAGCGAGCACAACCTGTCGCTCACGATGCTCTGACGCCCCGCGGCCTACGGCGGAACGCCCGCCAACGCAGCCTCGGCCCCATGTGCCTCCCCGCCCCACCGGACGGGGAGGCACATGGTTTTTTACGCCCCGCCGAGGGGCGGAAAGTGCAGAAAAAGAAAAAGTTTCGGCACGAGCACACTAAAAACCGTGCACCTGCGTTCCTAATAATAGAAACCGCACAAAAACGAATGCCTATGGACAACATTACACACGAAGCCCCCTCGCCGCGGGAAGAAACGCTGAAACTCCTGCGCGCTTTCGCCAGGGCCTACCGGCCGGCTCCGCGCCAAACGGCCATTGGCTACCCCAACGCACAAGCAGCCGTGCCCCAACTGAGCAACGCCCTGCCCTGCTGACCCGCCGGCTGAAAAGAGACACAGCCGCCCCGACGGGACAAAATAAAAAAACGTATCTTTGCATCGGCCACCTACGGGCCGAAAAACCTGCATCCCAAGGTTCCATCCCTGACATGCCGGCCGCCCGCAACCCAACGGCACGACATGTCGGGGAGCTGTGTTTTTCAGAATTTGTCATCCCTTATCTACCAAGATATATGAAAAAAATATTGTTGTTAGGCTCCGGCGAACTGGGCAAAGAGTTCGCCATCGCTGCCAAACGTCTCGGGCTGTACGTCGTGGCCTGCGACGCTTACGCAGGAGCTCCCGCCATGCAAGTGGCAGACGAATGCGAAATTTTCTCCATGCTCGACGGCGAAGCGCTCGACCGCACCGTCGAAAAGCATCACCCCGACCTGATCGTTCCCGAAATCGAGGCCATCCGCACAGAACGCCTGTACGACTACGAAAAGCGCGGCATACAGGTGACCCCCTCGGCCCGGGCGGTCAACTTTACGATGAACCGCAAGGCCATCCGCGACCTGGCGGCCAAAGAGCTGGGGCTGAAAACGGCCAACTACTTCTACGCCAAGACTTTCGAGGAGCTGAAAGAGGCTGCCGCAAAGGTGGGCTACCCCTGCGTGGTGAAACCGCTGATGTCGTCGTCGGGAAAAGGGCAGTCGCTCGTGAAAAGCGAGGCCGACCTGGCCCACGCATGGGAATATGGCAACAACGGGAGCCGCGGCGACATACACGAGCTCATCGTTGAGGAGTTCGTCCGCTTCGACAGCGAGATAACGCTGCTCACCGTCACGCAGAAAAACGGCCCCACGCTGTTCTGCCCGCCCATCGGCCACGTGCAGAAGGGAGGCGACTACCGCGAAAGCTTCCAGCCGGCCCACATCGCGCCCGAACACCTGGCTGCCGCGCAGGACATGGCCGAAAAAGTGACGCGCGCGCTGACGGGCGCCGGCATCTGGGGCGTCGAGTTTTTCCTGAGCCACGAAAACGGTGTCTACTTCTCCGAACTCTCGCCCCGCCCACACGATACGGGCATGGTGACGCTGGCCGGGACGCAAAACTTCAACGAGTTTGAGCTCCACCTGCGGGCCATGCTGGGGCTGCCCATCCCCTGCATCAAGCAGCTGCGTTGCGGCGCCAGCGCGGTGATACTTTCGCCCATCGCCTCGTCCGACGCCCCGCGCTACCGCGGCATCGAGCGCACGTGCGAGGAGGACGCCGACATACGCATCTTCGGTAAACCCACGACGCGCGTCAACCGCCGCATGGGCGTGGTGGTGTGCAACGGTCCCGTGGGGGCCGACCTCGACGCCCTGCGCGACAAAGCCAAACGGCTGGCTTCGTACGTCGAGGTGTACTAATCCACCCGCCACCGGCCGCAACTTTTGCGTGCGGAATGCTCATCAAGAGCCCGGTTCCCGTCTGCCGGGGCCACTCTTTTGAGTATTCCGCACGCTTTGTTTTTGCCTGCCCCTTCGCCCGTCGCACCCCGCAATCTGCCGCCGGCCGGGCACCCATATCCCCTCCCTTTTTCCACCTGCGGGCCCGGAGCCCGGCGCCATTTTCTCTGAAAGAGCCGCCGTTTGTTGTCATTATTTTTTGGAACTTTCCGACGAAACGTAGAAACGGGCAGATGCAAAGACGTTACGCTATGGGCTTATTTTAAACGTCTTGCATAAAACTAAATGGAGCAGAGCAGTCCTACCCACTCTTTCGCTTATACAAATTTTAACCTCGTGAGCAACGTTAGAACGTACGCGCTGTAAAGTCGTGCGGAAACAGCGAAGAATTGGGCCATGGGAAAGCGCACAAAAAAGCGGGGAAACCGTCGTGCGAAACAGTTTCCCCGCCAACGTTCGTTCCCGCTCAAAGATATTTCTTCAAGAAGCGCTCCATGGCGCGATAGAAGTCGTAACGGTTTTCCTGGTTGTGAAATCCGTGACCCTCGTTGTCCTTGACAATATATTCCACCTCGACACCGCGGCTGCGGAGCGCCGCCACCATCTGGTCGCTCTCGTCCTTGTTGACCCGCGGGTCGTTGGCGCCCTGAGCCACGAGTAGCGGCACCTTGATGCGGTCGGCATGAAGAGCCGGGGAGCAGGCCGCCATCATCTCCTTGTCCTTCTCGGGGTCGCCCACCTGCTCATACATCATTTCGAGCATGGGCTTCCAATAGGGCGGTATGGTCTGCATAAACGTGAAGAGATTGGAAACGCCCACGTAGTCGACGGCACAAGCATAGAGGTCGGGCGTGAACGTAACGCCCGCCAGCGCGGCATACCCGCCGTAGCTTCCGCCATATATGGCGATGCGGCGCGCATCGGCGATGCAGCGGGCTTTCAGCCACTCCACGCCGTCCGTAATGTCGTCCTGCATGGCGCGCCCCCACTGCTTGTAGCTGGCTTCGAGGAACTTGCGCCCATAGCCCGTCGAGCCGCGGAAATTCATCTGGAACACGGCGTAGCCGCGGTTGCAAAGAAACTGTACCTCAGAGGAATAGCCCCACGTGTCGCGCGCCCACGGACCGCCATGCGGGTTCACCACAACAGGCAGATGGCGCGCCGTCGCGGGCGTCAGGCCGTGGGGCAGCGAGAGGTAGGCCTCGATGGTCCACCCGTCGCGCGTGGTGTAAGTCACGGGGTGCATCTCCACCATGTCGTCCTCGCGTATCCACGGCGCCAGGTCGGCAATTTTTTCCACCCGGTCGGTCGTTTCGTCGTAAAAGTAGTATGCCCCGCGCGTGCGGTCGCCGCCCACGTAGACAAGGAGCTTCGTTTCGCTCTTGTCCGTGTCGGCTATGCCGAAGCGCCGTCCCGGGAAGTGGCTCTCCAAGCGCTCGCGACGGCGGCGGGCCTCGTCGTCGAAATAGTGGCGCACGGGCTCCTTGTGACCCGTGCAGAAAACGCCGAGCAACTTCTTGCGCTTGCGCGAATAGCTGATGGAAGCCACGTCGTAGCGCGGATGGGCATAAAGCTGCTCGAGCTCGGTGCACGTCGACGGATCCATCAGCACGAGCTCCACCTTGTCGCGTCCCAGATTGGTGGCAGCATAGACGTTTTTGTTGTCGGGCGTAAATTCAAGAAAGTTCACCTCGTCCTTAAAATTCGTGGTCAGCACGGGGCGAAACGGCTCCTCCTCGCTGTCGCGGTAGAGAATTTGTGTGTTCACCCCGTCGACGATGGCCGTCACGGCGCGGAGCCGGCCCTCGTGGTCGGTCATCCAGCCCTGATAGTTACCGGGATTTTCGGCCAGCAGCGTCAGTTCGCCCGTGTCCAGGTTGAGCCGGTACGGGTCGAACACCTCGGGGTTTCTCTTGTTCATGGCAATCATCACGTAGCCGGGCACCTCCTCCAAGTCGTCGATAATGCCCGTGCGCACCCCGGGAAAATCGGTGTAGGCGCGCAGGTCGCTCCCGTCCAGGTTGACGCCGAACAGGCGATAGTTCTCATCGCCGCCGCAGTCCTTCATAAAAAGCAAGCGGCGGTCGTCGGCCCACATGTATCCCGCCACGCTGCGCTCCGTCTCGCTCGTCAGGCGAAGGGCCTCGGCCGCGCCCACACGCTGCACAAAGAGGTTCATGCGGTTTTCATAGGGGGCCATATAAGAGATGTGCGTCCCGTCGGGCGAAATCTGATAGGCCGTCCGCTCGGAATTTCTGAAGAAATCTTCCAGCGGAATGAGGCGACGCGCGCCCCCGCTCACCCCGTCGGCCGAATGTGTGTCTGCTGTAATCATAAGCGTTGAAGTTTTTGACCTTGCAAAATTGCGAAAAAATCCGACACGGGCAAGCACCGGCACGGGCCGCCCTGCGCGCGGGAAAGGGAAGAAACGAACGCCCGCACTTGCCGTTGCCGCTGGAAAGCCGTACCTTTGTCCACGGTTGCCGCCGGCGGGATGCGTCTGCACGCCGCCCGGCGCGACGCCCAACATTGTCGAACCCGGGCATACTGCCCCACTTTTCCGTTATGACCCCACTGATTGCCCCCTCGCTGCTCTCGGCCGACTTCGCCCACTTGCAGCGCGACATCGAAATGCTCAACGAAAGCGAATGCGACTGGTTCCACCTCGACGTGATGGACGGCGTGTTCGTGCCCAACATCTCCTTTGGCTTCCCCGTTATGGAGGCCATGGCGCGAACGGCCCGCAAACCGCTCGACGTCCACCTGATGATCGTGCAGCCCGAGAAGTTTATCCACGAAGTGAAGGCCCTGGGAGCCAAGGTGATGAACGTACACTACGAAGCCTGCACCCACCTGCACCGCGTCGTGCAGCAAATCAAGGCCGAAGGCATGATGGCCGGCGTGACGCTCAACCCCCACACGCCCGTGGCGTGCCTGGAAGAAATCGTGGCCGACCTCGACCTGGTGATGCTCATGTCGGTGAACCCCGGCTTCGGCGGGCAGCAGTTTATTGAGCACTCCGTCGACAAGACGCGCCGCCTGCGCGAACTCATAGACCGCAGCGGCTCGCACGCGCTCATCGAGGTGGACGGCGGCGTCAACCGCGAAACGGGCCGGCGCCTTGTCGAGGCCGGGGCCGACGTGCTCGTGGCCGGCAGCGCCGTCTTCCGCGCGGCCGACCCGCGGGCCGAGATTCATGCCCTGAAAACGTCGTGCAACCGCTAAGGCCATACGAGGAACTTTTCGACACCCACCCGCTCCTGCGCCTGCTGGTGCCCTTTGCCGCGGGCATCTTCGTCGGCGAGGTGTGCTATGCCCACCTCGCCACGGCCACATGGGCCCTCTTTGGGGCCGCTCTGGTAGCGGCTGCCGCGGCCATCGTCTGCCACCGGCGCTACGAGCGCACCCTTTACAGCCTGCTCTACGTGACCTGCCTGAACCTGGCGTTCGGCTGCACGGGGGCAGGCTTTCTCGTGACGGCACGCAACGCCGCCACCTGCACATGGCCCGACGCCCCGACCAACGCCAAGGGCATTGTCGTGGCGCCCCCGCGCTACACGGCCCGGGCCACGATGGCCGACGTGCGCATCGTGGGCGGCCCGGCCGACGGCCGCACCGTGCGCCTCACGCTCATGCGGGCCGACAGCCTAGCGCCGGGCGACGCCCTCCTCTTCCGCACCCGGCTGGCCACGCCACGGGGCAACGGCAACCCGGGCGAGTTCGACTATGGCGCCTACCTGCGCCACAACCGCATCAGCGGAACGGGCTTCTGCCCCACCGGCCACTGGCAGAAAGCCACGCCCGCCACAGCCCGCAGCCTGCTGGACGCCTTGCCGCTGCTGCAACGCCTGAAAATCAAGGCACTCCGCCTGCGCGAAAGCCTTTCGAAACAGTTTGCCGGCCACCTCCAGGGGCGCAGCCTGGCCGTTGTGACCTCCATCACGCTGGGCGACCGCAGCCGCCTGGACGACGCCACCGAAAACCTCTATGCGCAAACGGGCATCAGCCATCTGCTGGCCCTTTCGGGCATGAACGTCGGCATTCTCTACGCCTTCTACCGTTTTCTCCTGCTGCGCCACGTGAGCGGCCGCCGCCTCAACGGCGTGCTGAGCCTGGCCGGGCTGGCCGGGTTGTGGGCCTTTGCCTTCGTCACGGGGCTGCCGCTCTCGCTCGTGCGCGCCACGCTCATGTTCACCGTGGCCGAACTGCTATCGCTTCTCTATTTCGACCGCTTCTCCGTCAACTATCTGGCGGCCGCGGCGCTCCTCATGCTCATCGGTGCGCCCCAAGCGCTCTTCGACGTGGGTTTCCAGCTGTCGTGCCTTTCGGTCTTTGCCATCCTGGTCCTCACGCCTCTCGCGCCCCGGCCGTGGTGGCTCATGCGCAATCGCGTGGTGCATTTCCTCTACGAGGTGACCGTTCTCTCGGTGGCGGCGCAGCTCGGCACGCTGCCCGTCGTGGCCTGCGTGTTCCACACGGTGCCCGTCTACGGGCTCGCCGCCAACCTCGTGGCCGTGCCGCTGAGCTATCCGCTGCTGCTCTGCTCGCTCGTGTTTCTGGCCGTGCCCTTCCTGCGGATGCCGCTGGCCTTCGCGCTCGACGCCCTGCTGCGCGCCATGCACAGCGCCCTCGAATGGCTCGCCACGCTGCCGGGGTGCACCGTCAGCTGCTCCCCCACCCCGCTTACGGCCGCCCTCTGCTACGTGCTCTTGTTTCTGCTGCTCCACGGCCTGCACGCGCGGCGGCGCCTGCCCGCGGTGCTCGCCCTCGGCGTGGCGGGCCTCATCGCCGGCATCGAGCTTTACGCCAGCCGGCCGGGGCGCCACGCCGGGGAGCTCATCTTCTACAACCTGCGCCGGGCACCTGCCGTCCACTGCCTGCTCTCGGAAGAGCGCTCCTATCTGTGGACGCCCGACACGGCGCGCGCACGTGCCGACATCGACTATCTGCGGCGCAACTTCTGGCAGGCCGAAGGCATCCGCCCGCCCCACCTGCTCACGGCGCAAGGCGGACGAACCGACAGCCTGGCGCCGGGCAGCCTGCTGCGCTTCGGCGGACGCACGGTGGCCGTGTTTCGCTCGCGCTGGCCACGTGCCCTGCCCGGGCGCGCCGAAGCGGTGGACTATCTGCTCGTGGCACGCGGCGCCCGGGGGCATCTGGCGCCCGTGCTGCGCACCTATCGGCCGCGCCTCGTCGTGCTCGACGGCTCGCTGACCCCCTTCTACCGCCGTCGCTTTGCCGTCGAAGCGCGGGCGGCCGGCCTGCCCTGCCACGACATGGCCGAACGCGGCGCCCTCGTGGTGCGCACTGCACAGCCGGCCACACCTGTGCCCCGCTGACGCCCGCCGCCCCAGCGTGCGAAGCATCGCCCTTCCCTCCCCTCAGCTTTTCCCGGCCACCGGGCACACTTTCCCGGCTTGCCAGCCACCTATCTTCCCGGCATGCTGCAAGGGGCAGGCCGCAACCGTCAGCTGCAACCCGCCCCTGCTTTCCCCTGATCGCCCCCAAGACGCTTCTCCCTACAAGCGCCAGCCGTCCGTGGTAGCCTGCAAACGCCACAAGCGTGCATAGAGCCCACCGGCACGAAGCAAGTCCTCGTGCTTCCCCTGCTCCACTACGCGGCCGCCGTCCATGACGACGATGTTGTCGGCCCGGCAGATGGTCTTCAAGCGATGAGCCACGACAATCAGCGTATGACCGGCCACCAGGGCCGAAACGGCGCGCTGCACCTCGGCTTCGTTCTCAGGGTCGAGCGAGGCCGTTGCCTCGTCCAGCAGAACAAGCGGTGCATCGCGGAGTAAAGCCCTGGCTATGCTGATGCGCTGCCGCTCACCTCCCGACAAAGTGCAGCCACCCTCGCCTATCACCGCATCGAGCCCGCCGGGCAGACGGCTCACAAAGCCGCATGCCGCCCGCCGGGCAGCATCCTCGACCTCGGCATCGGTGGCATCGGGCCGCCCGAAGCGGATGTTGTTACGCACGGTGTCGTGAAAAAGACAGACGTTCTGAAAAACCATCGACACATGCTGCATATAATCCTCCGGGTCGAGGCCCGACAAGTCCGCTCCGCCATAAACAATGCGACCGTCGCCGGGATCGTAAAAGCGTGCCGCCAGCTTCAGCAACGTACTCTTACCACTGCCCGACGGCCCCACCAGAGCCGTCATCGTACCACGGCGAAACGTGAGCGACACGTCGTGCAGCACCTCCTGGTCAGCATAGCCGAAGGTGACGTGCTCCATGACGAGGTCGCCGCAGGCAGGTGCCTTTGCACACCCGGGCATGACGGGTTCGCGCATCAGCCGCAAAATGCGCCCGCCGGCCATGGCATAGTAGCGAAACTCCACAAACTGGGTCAGAGCCGTCGTCAGCGGGTCGAACACACGCGAACCTACAACAAGGAACAGCACGAAAACGCTGACCGAAAGATGGCCACCGGCCAGCAGATACGTGCCGCAGAGCACCATGAGCGTCAGACCGGCTCTGAGCATCGCAACTGAAAGCAAAACAAGAGGGCCCAGCAGAGCTTCCTGACGGATGGCAGCACGGCGCAAGGCAGCAAAGGCCTCGCGTAAACGGACAAAGCGGGCTCCCACCAGCCCATAGGCCTTCATCACGCGCAATCCTTTCAGATACTCCTCCATCCGGTTGCCGGCCTCCACTTTGGCCGCAAGCTGCTGCCCACTCAGGCGGCGTTGCAACAGCGACGTCACCCACAGCACAAGCACAGCCAGCGGCAGGGCGGCAAACATGGCCAACGCCATGCGCCAGTCGATCCACAGCAAACAGGCAAAAGCCAGCAAAGGCATGGCCAGTGCGCCAAGCAACTGAGGCAAATGATGCGAAATGCCCGTTTCGGCCATCATGAAGTCGGTTATCATCATCGACGAAAGATCGCCTGGGTCGTAGCAGAGCAAACGGCCCAACGGCAAGTGGCGCAAATGCTCGGCCAAAGCCAGCCGCCCCTGGGCGCTCATCTCGTAAGCGCCACGGAAGCAAGCCCGATACGAGCGACGTTCGGCCCATACCATCACGGCCACATAAGCCAACAGGACAAAGACAAGCTGCCAGAGGTATGCCGAACGGAAAGTTCCGCCCGGGTTGCCATAGCCGCGGAAGATCTCGGTCACGACCTCTACCGACAGACAGAACGGAACGACATTCACCAAATTGGTCAGCACCATAGCCGTCACGGGGCGTCGCAGGCGGTCGGTGCGTCCAACGCAAACATCACTGATGGCTCCCATGGCTCACCTCCTTTCCCGGTTGCTGCGCTTTACGGGCCACCAGGCGCAAAGCTCCCCGACGGTCGCGGTCGGCACGTTCAACAGCAAAGCCCGCCTCCGTTAGCAGCGACGTAAGCTCCACGGGGCCATAGACATGCATACCCGCAACACGACGCGTCCACGTATCGTCCGACGGGTCGGCCGCTTCGCAACTTATCAGGAAGATGCCGCCGAGCTTCAGCACACGCCTCACCTCTTCAAAACAGCGTTGCGGCGCATCCCAGAAATAGACCGTCTCAAAAGCCGTCACAGCGTCGAACGTATCTGCTGCGAAGGGCAGCGATGCGGCTGCAGCCTGCTCCACAAAGCAATCCTTGCCCAGACGGGCCCGCATTTTCCTGCGGGAGAAAGCCACGCTTTCGGGCGCGAAGTCGACGCCATAAACCTGCCCCGACGGACAACACCGCAAGAGACGGGCCAGATTGGCCCCTCCGCCACAACCCACATCGAGCACCCGCCAGCCGGGCTGCCAACCCACAGCCCTGCACGCCCAGCGGGCAAGAGCGGCGTGCCCCACGTTCATACCCAGCAGCATGCAGCGGCCCCAGAAACCGGAGGGGCGCCGCGTCTGCTGCCACAAACTGCTGATAAAACCATTCTTCTTCATTGTTTTTCTTCTTTAATATGAGATGTTCGTTCGTGTGCGGCCGGTTGCGTAGAGAGCGTCCAGCGCCCGGCCTCGGTGTAGGCCTGCCACATGCGGCGATAGACGCCCGGTTCCGCAACGAGCATTGTGTGGCGGCCCGTCTGCACCACGCGACCGCCGTCGAGCACGACGATCTGAGCGGCTCCTGCAATGGAGGCCAGACGATGAGCTATGACGATGACCGTTTTGCCACGGGCCAGATGCGAAAGAGCCTGCTGCATGCGGTGCTCATTGTCGGCGTCGGCAAAGGCGGTTGCCTCGTCCAGCACGAGGATGGGAGCATTCTTCAAGAAAGCGCGTGCCACGCAAACGCGCTGCGCCTCGCCCCCAGAAAGATAGACGCCGCCGCGGCCAACGAGTGTATCGTATCCCTGCGGCAGACGCTCGATAAACTCATTACAACAAGCTGCACGGGCGGCCTGCTCCACCTCGGCCCGCGTAGCGCCGGGACGCCCCACGGCAATGTTGGCATAAAGCGTGTCGTAGAAAAGGAACGTTTCCTGAAAAACAAAACCCACGAGCTGCATCAGCTGCCCCGTAGCGATGGAGCGCACATCGACTCCGCCGATGAGAACAGCTCCGCCGGTGACGTCCCAGAAGCGGGGGATGAGCGACGCTGCCGTGCTCTTGCCGCTGCCAGACGGACCGACCAGCGCCGTAACTTGCCCCTGCGGCGCCCGAAAGCTGACGTGGCTGAGAGCAGGAGCGGCATTGGCCCGGCACGACCGGTCGTAAACAAACGTTACGTTGCGAAACTCCACATCGTACGTCTGCGGCAGTTGCGGGGTGGCGGGTTCGGGCAAGGGCTGCTCGGCAAAAATGCGCGCCAGACGTTCCACGCCCTCGTCGATCTCGCGCGTACCGCCGCCCAGAAACATGAGCTTATAGACCGGAGCGGCCACTCCCGGCCCCATCACGATGAAAAACAGCCATACCACAGCCAGCGCCACGTCGTGAGGGCGCCCCTGCAAAAGCAATAGGCCGACAGGTACAAGCAATGTGACAACAGAACCGAGCAGCACAGAAAAGGCCACCATGCCGCCCTCATAGGCATCGCACACACGGAGCGCCCAGGTTTTGTAGTCGAGAATTTCGCGATGAAAACGCCGCAGAGAAAACATGCTGCGGCCGAACATCTTGACCACCTGGATGCCACGCACATACTCGACGGCCGAAGCGCTCATGCGTTCCTGCGCATCGAAATAGGCCTTGGTGAAGGAGCGTGCCCGCCGGCCCATGAAATTGGCATACTGCAAGGCAAACGCCACAACCACGGCCAACAGGCAGACGAGGGCCAAGGGAAGGCTAAGCGAAAAAAAGATGACAAACATGAAAACCACCGTGGAAAGGACGTTGACCACGTCGGGAATGGTGTGAGCCACGAAGGTTTCCACTTTTTCAACGTTATGCTCCATCGTTTTCTTGACGGCACCGACAGAGGTCGACGTCAGAAAACCGGGCGAAAGGCGGCCTATATGGTCGGCCAGGCGTAAACGCAACCCATAGAGCAGGCGGAAAGCCGCCACATGCGAGCACATGAGCGACGCATAAAGCAAAAGCAACGCCGCTGCCAACCCAACCAGGGCCAGCCAGCCGCAATGCACCATAAGACCCGCATCGGGCTGACGACCGGCCGAGCCGGTTGTCAGCAACTCACGCAAAACGACATAGACGGCCCCATAGGGCACCAGCATACCCAAAGCGCTCAGGGCCGAAAGCACGCTGGCCACCACAAGCAGGCTGCGTCGGCAACCCGTCAGGGCCAGCAGCCGTGCGAAGCCTCGTTTCTCTTTTCTGTTTTCTTTTTTCATATTCGTTGGGATTAGACAAACATCATAACAGGAACGGCAGGACACATTCTGTCCCGGTAAAAGCGAACGCAGTCCCGTTTTGTTCAAAAAAGCGGGGAGGAAACCTTTCCAGGTCTCCTCCCCGCCAACTTGGCCTTTCTGGCCGGGTGGATAAATGATATCGGGATGCACATGTAGCCTCATATCTGCATAATGTCGCGCCAGCCGACAATTTCGAAACGCACGTATTCGCCAATGACTTGCTGGAAACACTCGGCAGCAGCATCGTCGCAAAGCATCTCTTCGAAAAGGGCGAACATCCACACGCAATGCATGCGGATGAAAAAGTCGGAAACGGCTGTATTAACTTCGGGATGGTGCCTTTTCACGTCGCGAAACCAGTCTTTGACAAGAAACGTGGCACGCAAGGTGTAGCGGCGGCGGAAATGTTCGAGAGAAGAACCCTGAGCCCGTTGCAGAAGCAGCTGCAACAGGGGGCGACGGGCCTGGAACAAGGCCAGATACTCGCCGACGGTCGCACGGAGATAACGCTCGGTGAACATCTCGCTCACGTCGAGAGCCGAACTACCATGATGCTCGCGCAGCATCGCTTCGAGAGCATCGGTGACGGGACGCAGAACTGCGCAAAAGAGAGCGTCCTTGCCGGGATAGTAGCGATAAAGATTGCCCACAGCCACGCCGGCCGCCGCGGCAATGTCGCGAACGGAAGAACGGGCGAAGCCGTCGCGGAGGAAAACCTCGCGGGCGGCGTCGAGCAGACGTTTCTCCACATTTTCTTTAAGATATTGCATGCGGGCTGACACCTTTTCTTTCTGCCGGCAAAGGTACGTGGCGCAGCGAAACGGGGCAATCGCCATTTCGGGTGATTTTTTCAAGAAGAATGCCACGCATGGGGGGAACAGCGGGCATGAATAGATAGAAAAAGGCGCCCTCCGCGGTGGGAGAGCGCCTTGTGGCTATGGGTTGACGGCAGGGGGCGTCAGCTTTCTTTCTTTTCGGGGGCGGAGGAGGTCTCGATGCCTTCGCTCATCAGGTCGAGGCCCCAGTGGGTCGACGCCATGAGCTTTTCGCGCTCGCGCACCTCCTTGGCTTTCTTGGCATAAACTATCATGCGGAGCGACTGGCTGTATGAAAAATAATTCCACACCCAGTTGAAGAGCACCACGAGCTTGTTGCGCACGCCGAGGATGGAGCGCAGATGGACGGCCAGCCAAAGAAACCATGCGAAGAAGCCGCCAAACTTCACCTCCTTGAACTCGGCCACGGCGCGGTTGCGGCCAACGGTGGCCATCGTGCCGAGGTTCTTATAGCGGAAGGGGACAAGCTCCTCGCCCGTTTCGAGACGGACGAGGTTGCGGGCCAGGAGGGTGCCTTGCTGGATGGCCACCTGGGCCAGCTGCGGATGGCCGCCGGGATAGGCTTCGTCGGCCGTCATGATGCACTGGTCGCCGATGCAGAACACGCCGTCGAGCCCCTCCACGCGGTTGTAGGCGTCGACCTTGATGCGGCGGCCGCGCCCCAGCAACGTCTCGGGCAGATTGCCGACGGGCTGGGCAGCCACGCCGCTCACCCATATAAACGTGCGGGTGGGGATAGACGAGCCGTCCTTCATCACGACGCGGTGGTCCTTGTAGTCGGTCACCATCTTTCCCAGCTGCACGTCGACGCCCATGGAGCGCAGATAGCGCTCCACCTTGGCCGACGACTCGCGGCTCATCGACGCCAGCAAACGGTCGCCCGCCTCGATCAGATAGATGTGCATCAGGTTGGAAGGCAGGTCGGGGTAGTCCTTCGGGAGCACAAAGTTCTTCATTTCGGAAAGGGCGCCCGCAATCTCCACGCCCGAGGCGCCGCCACCCACGATAACAACGTTGAGCAGTTCGCGGCGCTCTTGCTCGCCCGCACAGGTAAGAGCGCGCTCGAAGTTGTCGAGCAGGGCGTTGCGCAGGCCCATGGCCTCGCTCACGTTCTTCATGGGCATGGCCTCCTCTTCGACATGCTGGTTCCCGAAGAAGTTGGTGGTGGAGCCGGCTGCGAGCACGAGATAGTCGTAGTGCACCTTGCCGATGGAGGTCTGGATGATTTTATGCTTGGGAAAGATGGAGCGCACCTCGGCCATGCGATAGAAGAAGTTTTTGCGGCGCTGGAAAATCTTGCGGAAGGGAAAGGAGATGGAGCTGGGCTCGATGCCGGCCGAAGCTATCTGATAGATGAGCGGGGGAAACTGGTGATAGTTGTTGCGGTCGACGAGCACCACCTGGAAATCGGAGTTACGCAGCTTGTTGGCCAGGCGAAGGCCTCCGAAACCGCCTCCGACGATGACCACTCTCTTTTTATCGCTTTTGGGTAAGTTGAAACTCATGTGGCTATGCGCTTAAATCTTTTTCTTAAAATTCTACTTTTTATTATGCGCAGCAAAGTTAATAAAAGCGCCACGCAAAAGCAAAGAACGGGCGAGCTGTTTTGCTTTTGCGCGGCGCAACGGTTGAAAACGGGGCAGGCAGAGGGGGCCTCAGTAGAGCAAGAGGCCGGCGAGGCCGCACAAGACAATCATGAACAGGGGGTGGAAGCGGTAGTAGCCCGAGCCGACGAGCGTGGCCACGAAGAGGAAGAGGCTCACGCCAAACTGCCACGGATTGATGGCGGGCGAGCCGAAGTTGTCTGCGTTCATCAGCAGGATGGCTGCCGCGGCTATGAGGCCTGGCGACATGGGGCGCAGCAGCGACAGGATGCTCTCGCCCACGTCGCTGCTGCAAAGGCGCTCGCGGAAACGGCCCATCAGGGCTGAAAGGGCAAAGGCGGGAACGGCCAGGGCCGTAAAGGCCACGACGATGCCGCCGATGGCTGCCCCCGTGCCATATTCGCCGGCAAGCACGCGGTAGGCGGCGAGCGGCGCCGCGTCGAGCGCCACATCGCCGGGCAGGACGCGGCTCAGCGCCATGACGTCGGCAAACTCGGCCGAGGTGAGCCAGCCATGCTCCACCACCACTTCGTGTTGCACGTAGGAAAGGAGGGCAAACGGCCCGCCCCAACCGAAAAGGCCTATCTGCAAGAAACTGAGGAGAAGGGAAAAACAGATGATTAGCATAAGCGGGCTATTTTAGGGCGTCGGACGGTCGGTGGGGCGCACGTAGCGCCCGTACAGATAGCCGAAAAAGGCAACGGCCAGCACGAGCCACACGGGCGAAAGACCCATGATGCCAACGAACAGGGCGGCCATGACGGGCAGCCACACGTTGCTCAGCGTGATGCGGGAACGGCGCCCCAGACGGATGCAGGGCAGCACGACGAGGGCCACGACGGCGGGACGCACGCCTTGCAGAAAACTGCGCACGGCGGCATGCTCGCGCAGATTGAAAAAGAAAAAGCAAACCACCAGCAAGATGGCAAAAACGGGCAGCAACGTGCCCATCAGCGCTGCAACGGAACCGCGCCAGCCGCCCACGCGACGGCCGATGTGGGCGCCGAAATTGAGGGCGAAGACGCCGGGCATGGCCTGCACAAGGGAGAGGTCGGCGGCAAACTCGTCGTCGGTCATCCAGCCACGGCGCAAAACGACGGCCTCGCGCACGGGGGCCACGGCGGCATAGCTGTTGCCCACGGAGGCCAGCGTGGAACGAAGAAAAATGAGGAACGTGTCGGAACTGATGCTCATAGATATGCGTGTTGCGCCGCGAACCGCCGGCGGGCGATGCCTGCATGAAGCACCAGCCCGCCGTGCAGCTCAGCGACAGAGACGGCCGTCGGCGCGCAGCCTCAACGATGCTGCTCGCGGAAAAGGTCGTTGACGGTTTTCACAGGATTGAATGTGGCGAGGGGCACTTCGACGAAGACGGTGTTCCAGTCGCTCATCGCTCCGTTCCACAGGCCGGGCAGCTCCAAAGCCTTCAGCTCGCGGCCGTCCTTGCTCTTGTGCGAAATGAAGCCCGTGGCCTTGTCGACGTAGTCGGGCAGGTGGAAAGCCTCGCCGCGGTAATTGCGCAGGCCGCAGACCAAATCGACGGGATTAAAGTGGGTGCCTTTCTCAAACATGGCTTTCTTCTCGGGATCGGCCATGTCGATTTGCGAGCTTTCGAGAATCTGGGGCGAAATGGTGCCGTCGGCGTTATAGGCCAGGAAGGGGCCGCCGCCGGGCTCGCCCACGTTGCGCACCATGCCGCACACGCGCACGGGACGGTTGAGCTTGCGGCGCAAATAAATGGCCAGCTCGGTGTCTTCCAGCGTTTTCGTCTCGGGATTTTTGCAGCAGAATTTTTTCTGTACGAACTGCAACATCTCCAAGAGCTCTTCGACGGTGTAGCAACCGCTGTCGAGCTTGCGAAGATAGGCGAAGGCCTGCTCCTGCAACGAAACGAGGACGCCGGCCAGGAGCTTCTTGTAGCGCACGGTCTCGTCCTTCAAGCGGTCGGGCACGACGTTGTCGATGTTTTTGATGAAAACGACGTCGGCCGGGAGCTCGTTGAGGTTTTCGATGAGCGCGCCATGACCGCCGGGACGGAACAGGAGGCTGCCGTCGGCCTGACGGAAAGGCGTGTTGTCGGGATTGGCCGCCACCGTGTCGGTACTGGGTTTCTGCTCGGAGAACGTCACGTCATACTTCACGCCAAACTGTTGCTCATACGCGGGAACGACGCGGGCCACGAGCTGCTCGAACAGCGCGCGGTGCTCGGGCGAAACGGTGAAGTGGACGCTGACCGTGCCGTCGTGCCGGCGGGCATAGAGCGCGCCCTCGACGAGATGCTCTTCGAGCGGCGTGCGGGCCCCATCGGGATAGGTATGAAATTTCAGCAGGCCCTTGGGTAGGTGCCCGTAGTTGAGTCCGTCCTTTCCCAGCAGGGCCGAAACGATGTCCTTGAAGCGGCGGGCTGCCAGGAGCTCGCCGACGCCCGCACCATGCAACCGCTGGCAGGCGGCGTCGAGGTCGGCATGATAGGCCGCTGCCGGCAGGTTGGCAAAGAAGGTCTTTTCAAAATCGGTGGTCGGCTCGTCGTACGTCGCGTCCAGGAAGGCGTAGAGATTTTTGAACATGCGGCTGGCAGCGCCCGAGGCGGGCACAAACTTCACGATGGCATGCCCACCGGCGGTATAGGCGTCCCAGGCTGCCAGCGCGGCCTGCTGCTCAGCGTCGGAGAGCACCGTGATGCCCTTCTCGACCGAGGCGGCGGCGCTCAACCGAAGATAAGGAAATCCGTGGACGAAACATTGTAACTGCTCGCGGAACTGCTCCTCCGTGATGCCCTTCTGCTGCAAGAGCGCTTTGTCTTTTTCCGTCATCATAGGGTGATAGATTTTCTTGTATGGTTAGTTTCTGCGTTTTCCGGTTGACTTTCTTCGCAAAGTTATGTATAAAACGGCGAAGCCCCAAGATTTTGCAGGCCGAAAAGCGCAGCATAAGGTCATTTACGGCCGCACAAAACGAAAAAGCCGCCCGCGCGGGGAGCATTCCTCGCAACGGGCGGCTTATGGGGCGGGGCAAGACGGGTCAGTCGAGGTAGTGCATGATGTTTCCGCTCACCTGCAACAGCGATATCTCGCAGAGCTTCGTGTTGTATTGCGCCACGAGGATGCGCTCCTCGGCGTCGAGCAGGCTCTTCTGCGCCTCGCGCATCTCTATACCCGACAGGTCGCCCAGCATGTAGCGCTCGTGGGCGATGAAATGGTTTTCGCGGGCTGCGATGAGGTTTTCGCGTTCGAGGGCCAGCAGGCGCTTGTTGTTCTGATAGGCCTGCCAAAGGTCGGCCAGATTGGCCCGCAGGGTGATTTCCAGATTTTCGCGCTCCAACTCGGCATTTTCGATGGCTATCTGTGCGTTACGGCGCTCGCGCTTGCGGTTTCCGTCGAACAGGTTGAAACCGACCGTCACGCCAAAGTCGGCCCCCCAGTTGTGACGGCGCTGCGTGGCCCCGTTGCCGTAGTGGTTGAACGTATAGCCGTATCCCGCGTTCAGATTGACGTAGGGATAGTTGCGCGAAAGCACCGTTTTCAGGTCAAGCTCGGCCAGGCGCTTGCCGTGGGCGGCATTCAGCAGAGAGGCGTTGTTGCGCAGCGTTGCGCTCCACAGGCTGTCGAAGTTCAATTGCGCACTGACGTCTATCGCCGTGTCGCGCACCAGCAGGAGGCGATCCATATCGCGCATGGCCATGAGCTCGTTCAGGCGGATGCGCGACGTGGCCAGCAGTTCGAGCTGTTGCAGGCTCTGCGCGCTGTCGGCGTTGAAGTCCACTTGTGCCTGCTGCAAGTCGAGGCGCGACGTGTTGCCGATGAGGTAACGCTCCTGCACGATGCGCAGACGCTCCTTGGAAAGGGCCACGCCGTAGCTCAAATTCTTCAGACGCAGTTTTTGCTGGACGAAATTGAAATATTCAGCCGTCAGTTCCGCCAGATAGTCTTCGATGGCGATGCGCGTCTGGGTAGCTCCCTGCTTTTTCAACTCCACTAAGCGCTGGTAGTTAGTCTGTATGCCGTAGCCGTCAAAGATGGTCCACTCCGCCGTGACGCCTGCATTGACCGCACCGTCCATGATGTTGCGTTCGCGCGTCACGCCACCCGTACCTGCGGTCCGGGTGTTGCGGCTGTCGAGCGTCCCGCTGTAACCGGCCGTCAGGTCCACCTTGGGCAGATAGCCAGCGTTGGCCTTTGTTGCGTTGTTGGCGGCTATGCGCTCCTCGTTGCGCACGATACGCAGGGAGTAGTTGTTCTGCAAGCCCGTTTCCAGACAAGATTTAAGGGACTTCACCTGTGCCGGCAGCTCGGCCGCCACAGCGGCAAGCAGTCCCACTATGAAAAGAAGACGTTTCATCGGTTTTTCTTTTTGGAAAGGTTCGTCGATACGTAAGAATAGATGGCCGGCACGATGTACATGGTGAGCAACGTCGAGAGCAGCATGCCGCCGACAACGGCAATACCCATGGCAACACGGCCGTTGGCGCCCTCGCCGGTGGCGAATACGAGCGGGAGCAGGCCCAATATGGTGGCGGCGCTCGTCATCAGGATGGGACGCAGACGCTGGGCGGCGGCGTCCTCGATAGCCGTGAACTTATCCTCGCCTGCCTTCTGCTTCTGGTTGGCGAACTCGACAATCAGAATTCCGTTCTTGGCCACAAGGCCGATGAGCATGATGATGCCAATCTGACTGAATATGTTCATCGTCTGATCTGTGAAATACATGAAGACAAGAGCGCCGCATATGGCGAGAGGAACCGTCAGCATGATGACAAACGGGTCCTTGAAGCTCTCAAACTGGGCGGCGAGGATGAGATATATCAGCACGAGAGCCAAGGCAAAGGCGAAAATCAAGCTCGACGAGCTCTCGCTGAACTCCTTTGAGTCGCCGGCCAAAGCCGTACGGAACGTTTCGTCCAGCGTGCTCTTGGCAATCTTGTCCATTTCCTCAATGCCCTGCCCGATGGTCTTGCCTTCGGCCAGGCCGGCCGAGATGGTGGCCGAAACAAAGCGGTTGTAGCGGTAGAGCTTGGGCGGCGCCACGCTTTCTACGAGGTCTACGAGGTTGTCCATCTGTATCATGGCGCCGTCGTCGCTGCGCATGTAGATTGATTTCAGATTGACGGGGGCGTTGCGCTGCTGGCGGTTGATTTCTCCGACTATTTCATACTGTTTTCCGTTCAGATATAAATAGCCCAGGCGTTGGCCGCTCAGGCCATACTGCAACGTCTCGGCGATGTCGCGTGTGCTGACGCCCATGAGGTTGGCCTTTTCGCGGTTGATGTTGATGCGGAGCTCGGGCTTGCTGAACTTCAGGTCGACGTCGGCCATCTGGAACGTCGGGTTGTCGTAGACCTGCGCCATGAACTTGGGCAACACTTCCTGCAGCTTTTCGATATTCGTCGTCTGCAACACATATTGCACGGGCATGGCTCCGCGGCGTCCGCCAAACGTCGACTGCTGCTGCACGAAGGAGCGCGCGTCGGTGTGGCTCTGCACGGCTTTCGACAGCTTCTCGGCCACTTCCATCTGCGTGTAGTCGCGCTCGGCCAAGTCCTTCAACGTAATCTGTACGTTGCCGCTTCCGCTCGACACGCGGGCGGTGATAAACTCGGCGTCGGGCATGATGGAGTCGGCCAGGCGGTTGATTTCCTCCGTATAGTCGCGCATATATTCATACGTGACGCCCTCGGGGCCCGTTGTGCGGATGGTGATGCTCGAACGGTCTTCGAGCGGCGCCATCTCGGCCGGGATGTGCGTCCACAGAAAGACGCTGGCACCCAAAGCCACCACCATAACGGGAATGGCCCAGACGTGATGGCGCAGAAAGACCTTCAAACTGCGGGCATAAAAGCGGTTGAGGCCATCGAAGAAGGGCTCTGTCTTGCGATAAAACCAGCTTTGCTTTTCGCGCTTGACCAAGAGTTTCGTTGCCAGCATGGGCGTGAACGTCAGGGCGGCGAATGCTGAGATGATGACCGAGCCTGCCACCACGAAGCTGAACTCGCGGAAGAGGCGGCCCGTCGTGCCCTCCATAAAGACGATGGGCAGGAACACGGCCACGAGCGTTATCGTCGTGGAAACGACGGCAAAGAAAATTTCCTTCGAGCCCTCGATGCCGGCTTCGACCGGCGGCATGCCCCGCTCGATGCGTATATAAATGTTCTCCGTCATTACGATGGCATCGTCTACCACCAAGCCGACGGCAAGCACTATGGCGAGCATCGAAAGCACGTTGATGGAAAAGCCCGCGACGTACATGATGAAGAAGGCGCCGATGAGCGAGACGGGGATGACGATGCAGGGCACGAGCGTGACGCGCCAGTCGCGCAAGAAGAGGAAGATGATGATGATGACGAGCACAAAGGCCTCGTAAACGGTGCTTTTCACCTCGTCGATAGAGGCGCGGATGAAGCGGGTGTTGTCGAAACCGTAGCTATACTTGACGTCTTCGGGCAAGTCCTTCTGCATGCGCTCCATGCGGTCGTAGACGGCCTCGGCAATGTTGATGTGGTTGGCGCCGGGCTGGGGCACGACCACTACGCCGACCATCGGCACGCCGTTCATCTTCATGTAGCTCTTCAAGTCGCGCGGGCTGAGCTCGGCCCGTCCGATGTCGCTGAAGCGAACGATGCGTCCGTCGGTTTCTTTAATGACCAGATTGTTGAACTCCTCGGTGGTGTGCATCTGTCCGAGCGTGCGGATGGTCAGCTCCACCTTGTTGCCCTCGATACTGCCCGAGGGGAGCTCCACGTTCTCGCGGTCGAGGGCGTTTTTCACGTCCATCGGCGTGACGCCGTAGCCCGACATTTTCACGGGGTCGAGCCACAGGCGCATGCAATAGCGCTTTTCGCCCCAGATAGAAACGCTGCTCACCTCGGGAATGGTCTGCAACTGCTCCTTTACCGTGAGGTCGGCTATTTCGCTCAGCTCGAGCAGCGAGCGCTTGTCGCTCTGTATGGCCACCATCAGTATGGGCGAGGCGTCGGCGTCGGCCTTCGAAACGGTGGGCGGGTCGCAGTCGCGCGGCAGGTTGCGCTGTGCGCGCGACACCTTGTCGCGCACGTCGTTGGCCGCCGTTTCCAGGTCGACCGAGAGCTCAAACTCGACCGTGATGCGGCTCTGCCCCTGCTGGCTGGTGCTCGTGAGCGAGCGGATGCCGGGAATGCCGTTGATGTTCTGCTCCAACGGCTCGGTTATCTGGTTCTCGATAACGTCGGCATTGGCTCCGGGATACGAGCAGGTAACGGAGATGATGGGGTTGTCCACCGACGGATACTCTCTGACGCCCAGGCTCATATATCCGATGGCTCCGAAAAGCAGGATGACCAGCGTGAGCACGGTGGCCAGCACGGGGCGGCGTATGCTTAGTTCTGATATGTTCATGGCTGTGGGCTTCGGAGTTATTTAACCACGTCGAGCTTCACCTTCTGCCCCGTGCGGAGCTGCATGGTGCCGCTGGTGATGACCGTGTCGCCGGCCGTCACGCCGCGCAGCACCTGCACGAGGGCGTCCGTGCGCAGGCCTTTTTCGATATTAACGGGCTGGGCCACGCCGTTTTTGTAGAGATAAACCTTGTCTATGCCCATTTCCGAGACGATGGCCTCGCTCGGGACGGCCAATGCCCGTTCATATTCGCGGGTGGCCAGATAGACATTCACATAACGGCCGGGGATGAGACGGCCGTCGCGGTTGTCGTACATGGCACGCACCGTATAGGTACGCGTTTCGGGGTCGACACGCGAGTCGGAAGCATATACCTTGGCCGTTCGACGTTCCAGGTCGTCCTCGGTCGAGAAGGTCAGCGAAGCGCCGGGGCGCAGCGTGCCGGCGTAGCGCTCGGGAACGGCAAATTCCACCTTCAGCGGGTGGGTCTTGGTGAGCGTGGCGATGGTGGTGGTGGGCGAGGCGTAGGCACCCGTGCTGACCTCGCGCAAACCGATGATGCCGTCGAAGGGAGCGCGCAGCTCCGTCTGGGCGATGTTCGACTGCATCAGCTCAATGTCGGCGCGAAGCGTGGCCAGGTTGGTCTCGGCTTCCTGAAAGGCCTCTTTGCTGACGGCTTCCTTCTCCAAAAGCGCGCGCGCACGGTACAGGCGGTCCTGCACCAGCTTTTGCTGCGCTTCGAGCCGGCGCAGCTGCGCTTGCAGCGGTGCGTCGTTTATCTTGGCCAGCAGCTGGCCGGCCCGCACGTGGGCTCCCTCGGAAAAATAGATGTGGGTGATTTTTCCCGACGTCTCGAACGAGAGCTTCACCTCCTCGTCGGGGATGAGGCTGCCGCTGACGTAGAGGCCGTCCGTGAGGTGTTGCGGACGCACGATGACGCCTTTCACGTTCAGCAACTTGTCGCCCCGGCCGCTCTTGCCGGTGGGCGCTTCGGTCAACTCTTTGTTTTCTCTGGGGACGAACGAATGAATCCCCAAGGCGGTGAGGCCGATGGCTATGACGCCTACTATGCCCCATTTCACGAATTTATTCATGGATAGCTAAGGCTGTTATTGATTGCAATTCACGGTTGTTAGATGCAAATTACGCAAAAAGGATTAATTCAAGCGGCATTTTGACAAACTTTTTGGCTCCGGCCATCGCTTTTCGGGCTGCCAACGGGCGTAATTTCCGTGTCGGACACTCTGCGCGGCGGCCCAGTCGGTGGCGGCGCGGAGCGCAATTTTCCAAAAAATAATGACAAGGGTTTTCGCCCCAAACAGAGCGGACAGCGCGCCCGGCCGGCCACGGCGCGCGGCCTTGCAACGTTTTTTTGACCTCAGAAACACCCGTTTTGCAAGCCAGGGATTGCAAAAGCGCCCGCAAACCGCTGCTCAAAGTGGCCTTGGAACGCCAGAGGCATCCCATGCTGTCGCCGAAGCATCCCATGTTGTCGCCACAACATCCCTTGTTACGGCCGGGAGACGGCTTGCTACGGCTATAACAAGCCTGCAAAATTCCGTCCGACGGCTGGTAGCTGCGCCGCGGGCGCACTGTGGGGGCCTTCGCAGTCCGGCTTCGGCCCGTCGGAAGGCTCGGCGGGCCGGCCCCGGCGGACATAGCCACACAAAAAGCTCCGCCTGGCCATCGCGGCCGGGCGGAGCTGTCGATCTATGGAATGGAGCCTATTGAAGAAACTGTCAGAGAGAAACTGCGCCGGCGAGCCCGCGTTCGATCTCCTCGTCGGACGGCGCAAAGTCGACCAGGTCGCCGCTCAGGTAGCTGTCGTAGGCCGTCATGTCGATAAGTCCGTGGCCCGAGAGGTTGAAGAGCAGCACCTCGCTGCGTCCCTCCTCGCGGCAGCGCAGGGCCTCGCGCACGGTGGCGGCTATGGCGTGGCACGACTCGGGGGCCGGCACGATGCCCTCGGTGCGGGCAAAGAGGACGCCGGCCTTGAAGCTCTCGTTTTGCTCGATGTCGACGCCGCGCAGACGCCCCTCGCGCAGCAGCTGCGAGATGATGACGCCGGCGCCGTGGTAGCGCAGTCCGCCGGCATGGATGTTGGCGGGCTGAAACTCGTGCCCCAGCGTGTACATGGGGAGCAAGGGCGTGTAGCCGCTCTCGTCGCCGAAATCGTACATGAACTTGCCGCGCGTCAGTTTGGGGCACGAGGCCGGCTCGGCCGCGATGAACTCCGTTTGCCGGCTGCCGGCCAGGTTATGCCGCATGAAGGGGAAAGCGATGCCGCCAAAGTTGGAGCCTCCGCCAAAGCAGGCTATCACCTTGTCGGGCCATTCGCCGGCCATCTCCATCTGCTGCTCGGCTTCCAGGCCGATGACGGTTTGGTGCAGGGCAACGTGGTTGAGCACGGAGCCGAGGGCATACTTGCAGTGGGGGGTCGTCGTGGCCAGCTCGATGGCCTCGGAAATGGCAATACCGAGCGAGCCGTTACACGTGGGGGCGGCCGTGATGACGTCCTTGCCCGCCCGCGTCGACATCGAGGGGCTGGCCGTCACCTGCGCGCCAAACGTTTGCATGAGCGAGCGGCGATAGGGTTTCTGCATGAAGCTCACCTTCACCATGTAGACGGCCAGCTCCAACCCGAAGGCGCGGCACGCATAGGCCAGGGCTGTGCCCCATTGCCCGGCGCCCGTCTCGGTTGTGACGTTGGTTACGCCCTCGCGCTTGCAGTAGTAGGCCTGCGCCAAGGCCGAGTTGAGCTTGTGGGAGCCGACGGGGCTCACGCTCTCGTTCTTGAAATAGATGTGGGCCGGCGTCTGCAAGGCTTTTTCCAGCTCGTAAGCGCGCACGAGAGGCGTCGCGCGATACTGCTTGTAGAGGTCGCGCACCTCGTCGGGGATTTCGATCCAACGGTGCGTGCAGTCCATCTCCTGGCGCGAGCATTCCTCGTTGAAAATGGGGAAGAGATCCTCGGCCTGCAAGGGCTCGTGCGTTTTGGGGTGGAGAAACGGCTGCGGCTTCACGGGCATGTCGGCCTGAATGTTGTACCACTGTGTGGGGATGCGCTCCTCGGGTAGCAGGAAGCGCTTTGTTTTGTTTGTCATAACCGATAAACTTTGAGGTCTCGCCTGCAAATGTATGGAAAACGGGGAAAACGGCAAACACAATGGCAACCAAAATCGACAAAAAGCCATCGTTTTGCGCATAAAACCAAAGAAAAACAAGACAAACGGCCAAAAACCGCTCCACAAAGCTACCTTGGCGCCGGGGGCGGCCGCCCGGCTCCCCTCGCAAGGCGCAAGGGCGGCATATGCTCGGGCTGCGGGGAGAAAAGGCCCGCTTTTTCTTGCCCCCGCCCGCTACTTTCCGTATTTTTGCGCCACAGGGGCGCAAAGCCTGCCACCGCAATCTTCTTAAACCAACAGAAACATGACAAAACCCGAAGCTACCTATTGCTACCGCTACCCCCGCCCCGCCCTGACGGCCGACTGCGTGCTCTTCCGCCCCGCTACCGACGGCTCGGGCTGGGCCACGCTGCTCATCCGCCGCGCCCACGCCCCCTACGAGGGCCATTGGGCCTTTCCGGGAGGCTTCATGGAGATGGACGAAACCATCGAGGCCTGCGCCGCCCGCGAGTTGCAGGAAGAAACGGGCCTGACGGGGCTCGCTTTGCAGCAGTTCGGCGTGTTCAGCGCCCCCGGACGCGACCCGCGCGGCCGCGTGGTGAGCGTGGCGTTCTACGCCTTTGCCCCGGCCGGGCAGCCCGAGGCCGTGGCGGGCGACGACGCCGCCGACGCCCGCTGGTTTGCGCTCTCGGCCCTGCCTCCGCTCGCCTTCGACCATGCCGAAATGCTCCGCCGCGCCTGCGCGGCCGCCTTTCCCCACGCATCGCCCCTGGCAGGGCGGCCCTGACGCCCCCGAAACGGCTGCGGCCGGAACCCTGCACGTGGCAAAGGTTCCGGCCGCAGCCGTTCGTGGTGCCAGGAGGCTATACCGGCTTGGGCAGGAGCATCCAGGTGTATGCCTTGACGGCGCGTTCGACGGTTGCCACGGCATCTTCCATCGGGAAGGGCAGTTCGCCGCCGGCTGCGTTCAGGTGTCCGCCGCCGTTGAAAAACTCTTCGGCCATCTTGTTGCACGGAAAATCGTCGACCGAGCGGAGCGAAACGCGTATGACGTCCTTCTCCGTGTCCTCGCGGAGCGATATGCTCAGCTTCATGCCCCGCACCTGCAACGGCATGTTCACCCACCCCTCGGAATCGCCGCGGATAAAGTGGAAACGCTTCATCTCCTGCCGCGTCAGCGTGAAGTAGGCCGCGTGGCCATAGGCCAGAAACTGCAACTTCTCGTACAAAACGTAGCCCTGAAAGCGCAAACGATGCTCCGAATAGTTGTTGAAGACGTTGCGGTAGATCTTGTCCTTGTCGAGCCCCTTGGCCAGCAGCAGGCTCACGATGACGTAGATCTCCGGTGCGTTGCTGTTGTAGGTAAAGCCGCCCGTATCGGTCATCATGCCCGTGTAGAGCGCCACGGCTGCCCGCGTGGAGAGCTCCTCGTAGCCGCCCAGCTGATGGATGAGGCGGAAAACGATCTCGCACGTGGAGCACATGCGCGGCCGCGACACGCAAAAGTCGAAACTCTCGGTTTGCGGCCCGGGATGGTGGTCGATCATGACGCGGCGCCCGCGGGCCGACGCCACGGCCATGCCCATATCCTGCAAGCGCTTGGGGTCGTTGAAGTCCAGGCAGCAGATAAGGTCGGCCTCGGCCAGCAGGCGGTCGGCCGTGGCACGCTGCCTGTCGTAGAAAATTACCTGCGCGGCACCGGGGAGCCAGCGCAAAAAGTCGGGAAAAGCGTTGGGCATGACGACGTCCGCGCGCTTGCCGAGCGAGCGCAGGTAGTCCGCCCAGCCCAGCGCCGAGCCGAGCGCATCGCCGTCGGGGCTGCGGTGGCCGCAAACGACGATGCGCCGCGCGCCACGGATGAGCGCCATCAGGCTGAACAGCTCTTTGTCGGCAAGAAGGGGAGTAAGCATTTTTTCCATCGGTCTTTCGGTTTTATCTTCCGCCGGCAGCCGCGCCTCACCGGACGGCCGCCGCAAGAGATGGGCAAAGTTAGCGCAAACCGCCGATATTTGCCCGCTCCTGCGGCCCGGAAAATGCCTTCGGTGCCACAAAACGGACACAAGGGACGTGCAAAACGCCGCAACCTCGCGCCCGAAAACGAAGGTACGCCCCTGAAACAGGACGCGAGCTCACCCCGGGCTGTCTTCGTTCGAAGATAAAATCCGGCCGCTTCATGTTGCGCACGCCGGGACGCACATCGTTGCAGCTTACATGGAAAAACGCCTCGTTCTTTGGAAACTGTTTCAAGGCCTCGACGGGCTGCCCGCCGCACCACGACATGCCCGGCTGAAACGCTACGGGGCCGGCAGCTGCCGATGGGCACATTTCATGGGAAGTTGTAACCTTTTTACGGTTTATCCCCGGCGGGCAGCCGGCCGTTCGCACAAAATACTTACCTTTGCCGCATCCAATCGCTTTTTCATGGAAGACGTCATCCATCTCAACTCTGTCGACGACTACAACCGGCTGTTCGGGCTGGAAACGATGCACCCGCTGGTCAGCGTGGTCGATTTGCGCGACGCCACGAAGTTTCCAAAACATTTTACCATCAACTATAGCATCTACGCGCTCTACTTGAAAGAAAGCATCTGCGGCAGCATCCGCTACGGACGCCGCAACTACGACTATCAGGAGGGCACCATCGTGAGCTTTGCCCCGGGCCAGGTGGCCGAAACGGCGCTGAGCGACAACTTTCAACCCCGGGCGCGCGGCCTCCTGTTCCACCCCGACATCATCAAAGGCACCTCGCTCGGCGCAGAAATCAGCTCCTACTCGTTTTTCTCCTACTCGTCGACCGAAGCCCTCCACCTGTCGGAGGAGGAAAGGAACATCATCATCGATTGTCTGGAAAAAACCAAAGCCGAGCTGAGCCACCCGGTGGATAAGCTCAGCAAACGCCTCATAGCCCGCAACATACAGCTGCTTCTCGACTATTGCATGCGCTTTTACGAGCGCCAGTTCATCACGCGCGCAAAGGCCAACAACGATGTGTTGGAACGCTTCGAAGCGCTGCTCGACGAATATTTCGCCGGCGACGCTCCCCGCAAAGAGGGCCTGCCCACGGTAAAATATTTTGCCGACCGCGTGTGCCTATCGCCCAACTATTTCGGCGACCTTGTCAAGAAGGTAACGGGGAAGACGGCCTCGGAATACATCAGAAACAAGCTGATCGACGTGGCCAAGGAGAAGATCGCGGCTTCCGACAAGACCGTAGGCGAAATTGCCTGGGAACTGGGCTTCCAATATTCGCAACATTTCAACCGTATCTTCAAGAAAAAAGTGGGCATCACGCCCAACGAATACCGCAAGCAGCTCGACTGACGCATCTGCCGCCGGGAAAAAGTTTTCCCCAGCCACTTGCGCCAGCAAGCCGGCGGCATAAGGATTTTCATCCCGGCAAAAAACATTAAGCTGCGGGCATAAAAAAAGCGGGCTCCCCACCGACAGTCATCAGTGGGGAGCCCGCTTCGTTTGTCACGCGGTTTTACTGCTCCATGCCGTAGTCCCAGATGCTTTTACGCTGGCTCATTTGCGCTTGGTCCGAATAGTAGCCCGTAGCCCGCGGAAGCTCTTGCGAATCGCCATCGCTGAGAGTCAGCAACGGGCCCTCCGTCTCCATGGCAATGGCCGTAGCCTGCGGCATCACGTATCTTTTCTTGTTCATATTCCGATTCTTTTATTTTACTATCACTCTTTCACCATTCACGACGTACACCCCAGCCGGCAGACCGCGCAGTGCATCGGCCCTGTCGGCAGCACGACGCCACAAGCGGCCGTCCACGCCATATACGTCGACAGCTTCTGCTTGCTGCATGCGCACATCGTCAATGCCCGTCAGCCCGTCGCCCAGTTTGAAGCCATTGGAACGGAGCGGGAACTCTTCTTTCGGTATGGCCAAGTAGGCTTTTCCTCCTTGCGTCTCAAAAGGTGCACCGCCCTGCGCTCCGAACCAAAATCCCAAGACCTTATCTTCGGCCGACTTGTAAGCCAACTTAAAATAATAATACTCTCCCTGCGGTTCCGTAATCATCTGCGTCACGGAAGTGCCGTAGAGATAGTTTTTCTCGGGCTCCACACCGGTCTCCGTCGTCTCCACCATTTCATAGCTCCCGGCATCGCCCGTCATGATGACCGCCGTATGCGCCGGGATGACGCTCCCAGCCGGGTATTTCCAATCGTAAATCAAGCGGAAAGACGGGTCGGCTCCCGCAGCCGGGATGGTTTCCGTCCCGGTAATCACCGCAGCACGCAAACCTTCGGGCACCTTGACAGCCGCGTCCGAGTAGAACGTCGTGAAGCGCGAATCAGACACAGCAATGCCCGGCGCAGCCGCACCAGCTGCCTTAAAGAGGAACAGATAATCGGAGACATATCCTTCTCCTACGGTTTCATGATTAAAATACCGTATGGCGCTATTGTCAGGCACGTAAAGCAAAGCACGGGTTTGAGGGTCAACGTTTGTGTTGGCTATGATAAACTGCCCATCGGCCAGTTCCGTAATATTCCACGACGTATTCTCAGTGAGTGATAGGGCCGTATGCGTACTGCTGCTCACACCAATAGTTTGACCATCCAGCAAAATTGAATAGGACGTCCCATTGAAAATTATCTCTACTGGCGTAGCATTCTTAACATTATCGGTCGTATTAATTCTATCCCCATTAAAATTCCTTGCATACAACGCTTTCGTGAGATCTGACGACGTGGCTATATAAAAAGAGCCGCCCCGCCGCACATCTTCCATCGTGGCAGGTACCAGCTGCACTTCTTCTGCCACAATATAGGTCTCTGTTTTATTTTCACTTGTCAAGCCATCTGCATCAACGGCCACCGCGTTGATCGTCGTTGTTCCGTAATCAATATGTATAGGAGCGCTGTAAACAGGCGAAGCTGCCGTGGCCTCCGTTCCATCGGTCGTATAATGAATGGTGCAGCCCGCATCGGCTGTAAGCTGCAAGTCGAAAGACTCCGTATAAGTACCGCCTTCCGGTTCAAAGGTCGGGGCGTTTACATCAGCTTCAGTTCCACCACCCGATGTAATTGATATATCATACAAATAAATAGCCGGGCTGTCTCCTTTCAAATCCTCATCCAGCACTGAAAACGTCACCTTAACCTCGCCATCCAACGGCGTAACCGCATCAAAGCTCATGGTTATGATTTTATCACTCACTTTAATCGGTTCTGTTGCCACTTGCACATCTCCAACACTAACTGCCAGCATCTTCGAGTGATTCCCATTCGTACTGAAACGCACGGAAACATTTGTAACTTGCGACATTGGAGTGTGAAGAAGTACAGCATCTCTGTATGGTTCCTTGGCCGTTCCGATTTTAAGAAAATCGGGACCTCCACCCAGTCCGACTGCCACGTTTTCTGCCGGAATAAAGTCGAAGCTCCAAGAGCCATCATCTTCACTATAAGTAATATTTTTCTCGTTCCATCCAAATTTGTACGTCACCGTCTCTTGCGCATGCGCAGACAACGCCATGAATAACGAGAGGAACAGCGTTATAATACAACTTCGTTTTTTCATTTCTCGTAAATTTGCTGCAAATGTAATTTAAATTCTCGGACTTTAAGAAGTTGTTAAGGAAAAAGCGCAAATAAAAACGTAATTCGCGCGTCAAACTGTGGTTATAAAACAAAAAGCGGCCGTTGCATCACGCAACGACCACTTCATTATCGATGGAAAACTATTATTTGGGGTTCTTTACTTCGCCTTAGCTACGATGGCCTTGAACGCCTGAGGATTGTTGACGGCCAAGTCGGCGAGGACCTTGCGGTTGATTTCGATACCGGCCTTGTGCAAGCCACCCATCAGCTGCGAATAAGACATACCTTCGAGGCGGGCGGCAGCATTGATACGCTGAATCCACAGAGCACGGAAATTGCGCTTCTTGTTGCGGCGGTCGCGGTAAGCATAGGTGAGACCTTTCTCCCACGTATTCTTGGCAACGGTCCACACGTTCTTGCGGGCTCCGAAATAACCGCGGGTTAATTTCAGAATTCTTTTTCTCTTAGCTCTGGAAGCTACGTGATTTACTGATCTAGGCATTTTGTTTTTGTTTTTTGGAAGTTAGCGTCGCATCTTTTGTGCGAACTTCGGGCTGAACGTCCTGTTTTACTTAAAGGTTTGACAACAATAAATTATCTCAGGCAGAGCAGTTCGCGTACAGACTTCACGTTGGAGCTGTGCACCGTACCCGTGTGTACCAGATTACGCTTCTGCTTCTTTCCCTTCTTCGTCAGGATGTGGCTGTGATAAGCGTGCTGTCTTTTAATTTTACCCGTTCCAGTAAGAGCAAATCTTTTTTTGGCACTGGAATTAGTTTTAACCTTTGGCATTTCTTTTTGTTTTTAGTGTTTTATATTCAGGTGGCTACGCGAGATACCAAGCGCAACGCACACAATCGTTCATTTAATCTTCGCCTTCGAGCTTCGGGCCGGTGTATTCTTTGGGCGCCTTCATCTTGGGAGCGGCCTTGACGGGCTTTTCAACCGGCTGGACGGGAGCTTCGCTCTCCTCCCCGCTCCGTTTGGCGGGAGCGTTCTTCTTCGGAGCGATGAAGAGTATCATCCTTTTGCCTTCGAGCACGGGCATCTGCTCTACCTTGCCATATTCCTCCAAGTCGTTGGCAAAACGCAGCAAGAGCACTTCGCCCTGCTCCTTGAAGAGGATGCTTCGCCCGCGAAAGAAAACGTAAGCCTTCACCTTGTCGCCCTCGGAAAGGAACTCCTTGGCATGCTTCAGCTTGAAGTTGTAGTCGTGATCGTCCGTCTGAGGACCGAAACGTATCTCCTTCACTTCAATCTTCGTCTGCTTGGCCTTCAATTCCTTCTGGCGTTTCTTTTGCTGATACAGGAATTTCGAATAATCAATCAACCGACAGACGGGAGGAGCGGCGTTTGGAGAAATCTCCACCAAGTCCAAGCCCTTTTGCTCGGCCAGCTGCAAAGCTTTATGAGTTGGCATCACAACAGGCTCGACGTTATCGCCTACAATACGCACCTCACGCACACGAATCTGCTCGTTGACGCGATATTGCATCTTCATTTTATCGTTCTTCATTCAGACTTTTCCGTAATGTTCTTTGACTGTGGCTGAAAGTATTCTCAATTTAGCGGCTGCAAAGTTAATAGTTTTTTGTCATTTCGGCCACTTCGTCGTTTATTTTCTTTGCGAAATCGGCAACGCTCATGCTTCCCTGGTCGCCCTCGCCTTGCTTTCTGACGGCGACGGTTCCTTCGGCGGCTTCCTTCTCGCCGACCACGAGCAGATAGGGCACGTGCTTCATTTCGTTATCGCGGATCTTGCGGCCCACCTTTTCGCTCCGGTCGTCGACGTAGGCCCGTACATCGTTGTCGTCCAAATATTTGCGCACCTGCTCGGCGTAATCGTTGAACTTATCGGAGATGGGCAGGATGGCCACCTGGTCGGGCGTGAGCCAGAGAGGGAAACGGCCGGCCGTGTGCTCGATGAGCACAGCCACGAAACGTTCCATCGAGCCGAAAGGCGCGCGGTGTATCATCACGGGGCGGTGCTTCTGGTTGTCGGCACCGGTGTATTCCAACTGGAAGCGCTCGGGCAGGTTGTAGTCTACCTGTATGGTACCCAACTGCCAGCGGCGTCCCAAGGCGTCCTTCACCATGAAGTCGAGCTTAGGTCCGTAGAATGCTGCCTCGCCATATTCCACCTTGGCGTCGAGTCCTTTCTCCTCGCAAGCCTCGATGATGGCCCGCTCGGCCCGTTCCCAGTTTTCTTCCGAACCGATGTACTTCTCGCGGTTCACCTTGTCGCGAAGAGATATCTGGGCTTCGAATTTATCAAAGTTCAACGCCTTGAAAATAATCATGATGATGTCCATCACCCGCAGGAACTCATCCTTTACCTGGTCGGGTGTGCAGAAGATGTGGGCGTCATCCTGCGTAAAGCCGCGCACACGCGTCAGTCCGTGCAGCTCTCCGCTCTGTTCGTAGCGGTAGACCGTGCCAAACTCGGCCAGGCGCAGCGGCAGATCCTTGTAGGAGCGCGGTTTCCACGCATAGATGGCGCAGTGGTGGGGGCAGTTCATCGGTTTCAGCATGTACTCCTCGCCTTCTTCGGGCGTGTGGATGGGCTGAAACGAGTCCTTGCCATATTTTGCATAGTGACCGGAGGTGACGTAAAGGTTCTTGCTGCCGATGTGCGGCGTCATCACCTGCTGATAGCCGAAGCGTTTTTGTATTTTCTTCAAGAAATCTTCCAATCGCAGGCGCAAAGCCGTGCCTTTCGGCAGCCACATGGGCAGACCCTTGCCAACGAGATCCGAGAACATGAAGAGCTCCATTTCGCGCCCTATCTTGCGGTGGTCGCGGCGCTTGGCCTCTTCGAGCAGAGCCAGGTACTCGTCGAGCATCTTCTTCTTGGGGAACGAGATGCCATAGACGCGCGTCATCTGCGGACGCTTCTCGTCGCCGCGCCAATAGGCCGAAGATACAGCCATCACCTTGACGGCCTTGATCGGAGCCGTTGACATCAGGTGAGGCCCGCGGCAAAGGTCGGTATAGGCCCCTTGCGTATAGGTTGTGATGTGGCCGTCTTCGAGCTCCTCGATGAGTTCGTTCTTATAGGTCTGGCCGTGCTCGCCAAAGAAGGCAAGGGCGTCGGCTTTCGTGATGTCCTTGCGCACGAGCTTCTCCTTGCGCTGCACCAGCTCCTGCATTTTCTTTTCAATCTTCGGGAAGTCTGTTTCCGAAATGGCCACACCTTCGGGCGGCATCACGTCGTAATAGAAACCGTTCTCGATGGCGGGCCCGATGCCGAACTGCGTGCCGGGATAGAGCTCCTGCAAGGCTTCGGCCATCAGGTGGGCCGACGTATGCCAGAAGGCGTGCTTTCCCTCGGCGTCGTCCCATTTATACAATGTGACAGAAGCATCCTCGTTGATGGGGCGATCCAGCTCCACCGTCTCGCCGTTGACGCCGCAGGCCAGCACGTCCTGGGCCAGGCGGGGCGATATGCTTTCTGCTATTTGAAGTCCCGTAACGCCACTCTCGTATTCGCGCACAGAACCGTCGGGCAATGTAATCTTGACCATACTCATATTATTAAAGTTGCGGCAAAGGTAGTGACTTTTTTTAGTTTCTGCCGTTTCCGTCTCAATTAATTACAACAGAACGCCGCCACCGTCGTTTCCTTTCGGCGTGTATATGCCACGGCGTTCCAGCAAGGCGACGACCCGCCCGGGCAGCATCGCCGACAGGTCGCCGCCCCGGGCTATCTGCTCGCGCACCTGCGTGGAGCTGTACGGGAAGAGCGGGGCATCCACCAGATGAACCGTTGCAGGCAGGGCTGCGGCATCCACCTCGAAGCCCGGGCGGGGATAGACGTAAAGGGGATAGTCGCGCAAGAGCTCTTCGTGGCGCGCCCAGCGGCCGAAGCGCTGCCAGTTGTCGGCACCGACAATCAGCGAGAAGGCCCTGTCGGGGTAAGCGCGGCACAGGCTTTCCATCGTACGCCACGTGTACGACGGCAGGGGCAGGCCCAGCTCAAAGTCGCTGACCTCGACCCCGGGATAATCGGCCACGGCTGCCCGCGCCAGCTCGAGCCGCAGCGCAGCGTCGAGCAGGTCGTGCTGTTTTTTCAACGGGTTCTGCGGCGACACCATGAGCCACACCTCATCCATCAGTCCGACGGCCACGAAATGGCGCGCCAGGCGCAGATGTCCGAAATGGATGGGGTTGAAAGAGCCGCCAAATATGCCGACGCGCCTCATGAAGCCAGAAACGCCTGCACACGGCGCAGCACTTCGGCCTGCGCCACGGCCAGATCGTCGTTGACAACGACCGTATCGAACTTATCGGCGAAGCCCAGTTCGTAGCCGGCCCGTGCCAGGCGGTTCTCGATGACCTCGGGGCTGTCTGTTCCGCGGCTCTCCAAGCGCTGGCGCAACGCCTGCAACGAAGGCGGCTGTATGAAGATGCTCAGCGCCCGGCGGCCATACACGCGCTTGATGTTTTCGCCTCCCAGCACGTCGACGTCGCACACCACGTTTTCGCCTTGTGCCAGCCGCTTGTCGACCTCCTCGCGCAGCGTTCCGTAGAAGCGTCCCTCATACACCTCCTCGTATTCGAGGAAATCGCCTGCTGCGATGCGGCGGCGAAACTCCTCGGCCGTCAGGAAGTAATATTCCACGCCGTCGCGCTCGCTGCCCCGCGGGGGCCGGCTGGTCGCACTGATGGAAAAATGAAGATTGAGCCCTTGCTGCATCAGATAGTTGATGATGGTGCTCTTTCCGCTCCCGCTCGGAGCCGAGAAAACGACCACCTTGCCCCCGCCCTGTGCGTTGTCGGCGGGCGGGCCGAGCGTCTTTGTCTGTTCCGCGTTTCTCATTATAATGCATTCAATACCTGTTCCTTTATCTGCTCCAATTCGTCCTTCATCTTCACCACGATGTTCTGCATCTCGGCCTGGTTGCTTTTGCTGCCCGTGGTGTTGATTTCGCGCCCCATCTCCTGGGCGATGAAGCCCAGCTTTTTTCCCTGTCCGCAGGGGCCGTCCATCGTTTCGCGGAAGTATTTGAGATGATTTGTCAGGCGCTGCTTCTCCTCGCTGATGTCCAGTTTCTCTATATAATATATGAGTTCCTGTTCGAGGCGGTTCTTGTCGTAGTCGACCCCTGTGAGCTCAGCCAGCCTTTCCTCCAAGCGCTGGCGTATTTTCTCCGTGCGGGCCTTTTCATAAGGCTCTATCTGCCCCATCAGGCGCTCAATGTTGTCCACTTTTTCGCAGAATTTGGCGCGAAGGGCCTCTCCCTCCTGCCGGCGGAAGCTTTCCAAGCGGGCCAGCGCCTCGTCGACGGCCTGTTCGGTCGCGGCCCACTCTTCGTCGGAGAGCTCCTCGGCAACGGCCGGCTGCGTCGTTTCGGGCAGGCGCACCAGCACGTCCCAAAAGCCGTCCTTCGGAGCCGCGATGCCCAGCGAAGCGCTCACCTCCCGGATCTGCTCCACGTAGGCCTTGACGGCCTCGACGTTGATGGGCGAGCCGGCCAGCGCCTGCTCCTTTTCCACCCAAATCGTAAAATCGACCTTTCCCCTCACCAAGGCTGCCGCAATTTTCCGCCGGAGGTCCATCTCTTTCTCGCGATACAGGGGCGCTAGGCGCATAGATACGTCCAAACTTTTTCCGTTGAGCGACTTCACCTCAACATGTATCTTCTTTCCGTTGTAAGTGGTATCGGCCTTGCCGTAACCCGTCATTGATAATATCATAATAGCAATTGTTTATCTGCAAACTCCGCACGCACGGCCGTCGCGGCCGCCCGCCCGCCCGCATGACGGACGGATTTCTGGCAAAGAAAACTATCTTTCCGAAGGGATTCGAAATCTTGTATGCCTATCGGGTTCAACATAATGGAATGCGTTTTAAACCTATACGTCGCAAAGATAGCAAGACTTTGACTGATTCTTCCTTCCGAACGAAAAATATTTCTCTTTTGTTTCTTTCATTCAACGAAATAACTTATTATTTGCGGTGGGTTCTCGGAACCGCCATTGCGTATGGCTGTCGGCAGCGGCGTCTGTCTGTGCCACGCAAGCAAACGGTGGCATCCACCCGCGCCGAATCCACATGCAGTGTTAAACTGCCCGTGGGGGCATGGGAAAGAAGAGAGAACCGCTATATAGGGAAAGCGTTTATCATACGCTTTGTTCTTGAAGCTGAGAAACTTCGCAAACGTCCAGATGATGTCAAGGACATGGCAACTGAAAGTCGGCTTCAACGAGCGGCAGACCGCCACGCTTATCAGCGGCAAGCCGCTGTTCTACGAGGGCGAACTCTATTCGGAGGAACACAAGCGGAAGTTCAAGACCGAAAGGGCGGGATTCCAAGTGGTGAAAGACCCGAAAGACAGGTCTAAACTTGCACTTGCCATCAACGGGCAACCGATTGGCGAATGGTTCAAGGAGCAGTTTGACAGGCTGTTTTCGTCCATCAGAAGGACTGTTGAGCCGCTCAGGAGAGGCAAGGGCATAGGATTATAAACAATGATAATAGGAGGATAGCAAGTTTGTGTTTTGGTATGCCTAAAACAGACTTACGATCCTTCCGTTGGTCGATTTCCTATTTTTTAGAGATTGTCATTGAATGTATGTTCGATGAATTTATGAGGGTTGTTTTATGTTCCATGAGATACAGTTGAGACCCCCTCCATGACTGATTATATTTGAGATATCAACTGGTTCGATACGACCTTGATAGTCTGGAAATGCCGCCTCAATTTGCTGTAAAGCCTGTTCATCTTCCTTTATATTGAATACAGGCACTATGATAACATTCTTTGTCTGAAGAAAATTGATGTATGCCCAAGAATGTCCCCTGTTCCGTGGGCGAGTGGAGTATTTCATGACTATGACATCAAAGTCCCGTTCCAACTCTTTGAGAAACTTGTTCGCAAAGTAGCGGGACATTTCGTAAGCAGTCAGTAATACTGTATTTCCGTTAACCCAACGGACAATGCCATCTGCATGACCGTATGTTTCTGATTTATCCCATGGCAGAAAGACAATGCTACATTCAAACAACTGTTCAAGTATGGCAATTACCTTGTTACGCGGGATGTTTTTGTTCTCACAAAACACCTTTTCAGTCATTATCACTTTGTCGGGGCACTTGATAATGTTACCGCCATCTATTATCAAATTTGTTTTGACGGTCGGAGTGTTCAGGTCGTGCAAAACGGCTGTCGGGTCGGTTATATACCTCCTGTCTTTCTCGTTCTGCAAATAGTCAGGAGCATAAGCGTATTGTACAAATTTGGTTTCATTAACTTGTATGGGCATATAGTCCCTGCACCAATAATCTTTGGTATGGCGCAGGAAGGCCATATTTAATCCCATACTTGTCCAATAACTTGCAGATATTATTTATGGGCACAGGAAAGTCCTTCAATGCCCATTCCGAGAAATACACAATATCAGTCAATCGGTCGGTAACCATATATCTTCATTGAGTTTAAAGCTCCATTGCCGTTTGTCTTTTTCTGTTGTTTTCTTGCCGTCTTTTATAATATATACTCCTTTTCTCGCATTTTGCAAAAGATTAGATTGTGGGAAGTGTTCATCATCGACCCATACGATACCGGGCTTGCCGTTTAGCGAGAAGCCGTTAAGATAATATTTCAAATATAGAACTCGTTCATCACAAAACATCCCTTTAGAAGTCAGGCGGAGAAACTCTTTTTGCTCAACATCATATATCGAATATTCACGAATCAGTGCCGAAGCCCTGTATTCTTGTTCTTCATTCTCAAAAGTGATGTCATATCCAGAGCTGTGCATGTAAATCGACATAAGCGGCAAATAAGGTTCCTCGTAAGGTCCTTCTATTTCTTTTTTTGTATGATTCCTGTGATACATGATTGGGTCTTTGATTGCATCCGGTTTGTCGCTCTCATCATGGTAGTAAAATTCAATGGTACGAATGTATACTCTATACGCATCATTCACCTTAATATAGCCTCCATATATGAAATGAGGTGCCAATTTCTCAAATGCCGCTGTCAATTTCTCTTCAGAAGAATGACGCTTGAAGTTTGACAGATGTTCAAATAAAGTCATATTCTGGTAAATTTAAGTTCTTCTAATAGAGATTTGTAAGTCTTACAAAATTTACTGGTATCATTGAGAATAACGCCTACATTCTTGATGTGCATAAGCTCATTGAAATATGCCATATCCGCTATTGCCGACCTCATTGCATCAACAGATGAACTGTAACCTGTCACTAATTTTGCCCCTGTTTGCTTTTTAAATTCTAACGCAACTTTTTCGTTAGTCAATGTCCGACATGAACTGAAATGAACAATCTTACTGGAGAAAAAATTTTTGTTCATGGCAGCAAGTTCCATCAAATCAATCCCATCATTCTCTCCTTCAAATGATATAGTATGATTCCTTCCATGACATGCAAAATAAATGATATCATATTTATCGAATTTGGCGAATTTACGTTTGGTAGTAAAATAGTCCATATAATATTGTAAATCTTCTCTATACAAAATGTGTCTATGTATTATATCACATTTGTAGAAATTTCTCAAACAATCCAAAAGCAACTTGGTTTCAAGATTGAACTGATTACCCTTGTGGCTGTTATATAACCATTCCGTTTCAAAACAAATTATATTATGCATAGTTTATTCAATAAAGGCATTCATTTATTACTTTATATCAAGTTTGTTGGGAATAAGAAGCTCACGTACATCTATTTTCAAGATGTCTGCAATCCGATACAGTACAGGAATAGGAGGTTGCACCTTATTAGTGGCATACAGATTGACCATGTTGAAAGTTTTTCCAAGCCTATTTGCCAGTTCTGTTTGACCAATGCCTTTAGACTCCAATGCCTCTTTTATTCGGTTCATATTCGTATTCTTTTGTCTGACAGGCACAAAATTACAAAATTTTATTTGGTACATTGCTCGTTTTTCAAAAGAAAGTACTAATTTTGTAAACAAACTAAGAGTTGTTTGACAGAAACATACCGCAAGTCGCAGAATTTGTGACCGTTGCCAAGTCATTACCTAGTTCTATGAGAAAAGCTCATAAGTAGCTTATTTCTAATATATTCCTATTTTAATATCGGATTTTCGGTGAAAATACTTTCTAAACCTGCGAAGTGTAGAGATTTTTCCCAGAAAAATTTCTGTTCCTAATCCCGTCGTTACCTTTGCCCTGCAACGTAAATGACCACCGATGTCGTCTGAAATGGCGGCATAGGAACATTGTCATACATGTGGAGAGGCGGAAAGGAAAAGAAATAAAGTGTGTGGGGTGACGCAACGCGCCGCTGGAAAATCGAAAGGGCGACGCAGCGGACAAAGGGAAAGCGCCTCTTTCCTGCCGCCGTGACGGAAGTCCCGCTACCGTCATTGTCATGCGAACATGGCTTGCGGTCGTGGGGAGGCTCCGGTGCATTTGTCTGAAAACGGTCTTTTCTGCCATCGCTCCATCTGGCAACGACTGAGAAAGACGGTTTGAAGATAGAAAACACGTGACAGACGGAAATAGTACGCTCGCCATGACCTGCATCCGGCGACATTATCGGCTGACAACGGAAGCGAAAAAGAAAAAAATGACAAGATGGTTCCCGCCGTTCAGCACAAGCTCATAAAAAAGAAGTGCCTACGACGATGGCAATGTCACTTATGACATTATGGTCGTCATGTGCTTTTCTTTGCTTGTGCCGTTTGCGAAATGAGCTCGCGCTCATCAAGCTGGAAACCGTTTCCAAAATAGGACAACAGCAAAAACCATAAAAAATCCGTAATGATTTGATTCTATGGGATAAAAAATGCATCCTTGCATGTACAAAAGAATTGTTTGAAGCTATGAAGTAAACCGCAGTAGACCAGAGCGTTTTGAAAGTCGCCAAATCGTTATCTAAAATCTCGCACTCTTCAATTCTATTCTGTGTATCAATCATATACAGCTTTTTAATTATCCGGGACAAAAACAAGGCATACGGGCAGAAAGACGGAGGCTGCGCACAGCGGGCTGCCGCTTCATTCCCGGTCTCCCACTCCGTCCGCCGTGCGGGTGGCGTTACATTTTTTAACTCCGTGAAAGGCCACGGACACAGCCCCGGCCTGACCGATTGCATACAGCGACATTCCGACAGAAAATTGCGTCGGAAAAACCGACCAAGCCCATCGATTGACCACAACATCCCATGGATCGGCGACAGCACGGCCTGTTGTCGCGGATCCATGGGATGTTGTTGCTCATCCAAGGCCAGTTTTTGGAGTATTTTTGGCCTATTTTTGCAACCTCCACTTGGCATTTATGCGCCAAAAATCGCGCTTTTTAAGCGAATGGCGGGCTGCTTCGGCTGCGATCATTCGGGCCTTTGCGAACAAAAGAGCGAAGAAAGGCGGACAGCCGTGGCACAAAGAGAAAAGGAAGCCGCCCATGCAGCCAACAAAAAGATTAAAAAAGCACAACGCGTCTGCCTGCATTTTCGGTCTCCCGGGGCTAAAACACGGCCGCGCCGCTCTATTTCGCACCCTGAGGACTGTCGCAATTTTTTGGAAAAACAAGCGCCCGTCCCTCGCCTTTCGCTCATCTTTGCTCCGCCAAGACAGGATGCGGCTCGGACAAAGCAAGAAAAAGCGAGCTTTCTCTTGCTTTGTCCGAGCCTTTCGCTATCTTTGTACGCCTATTTATATATAGGCACGGCCCATCCATTCGGAATAGAAACGAACAAACAAATACTACACCCAACATGAAATTTGTAATATCCAGCTCCGTGCTCTCGGCCCGTCTGCAAGCCATCGGACGCGTCATTTCGTCGAAGAACAACCTGCCCATTCTGGACAGTTTCCTCTTTAACATCCAGGGCAACCGCCTCACGCTGACAGCTTCGGACAACGAGACAACGCTCACCACGTGGGTGGAACTCGTCGAAAGCGACGCCGACATCACGTTTGCCGTCAACGCCAAGACCATACAGGACGCCATCAAGGAAATACCCGAGCAGCCGCTCGAATTCTTTGTGAACGAACAGAGCCTGGAAATCACCGTGGCCTACGTCAACGGCAAATACAACTTCATGGCCCAAAGGGCCGACGAATATCCCGTGCCCCCCGCCATGGACGGCGAGGTGTCGTCGCTCACCATCGACACGGTGCAGCTCTACACGGGCGTCAACCGCGCCCTCTTTGCCACGGCCGACGACATGCTGCGCCCCGTGATGAACGGCATCTTCTTCGACATCCAGGAGCAGGAGCTCGGCATCGTGGCCAGCGACGGCCATAAGCTGGCATGCACCAAGCAAAAGCTGGGCGGCGCCCGTCCCGGCTCGTTCATCCTGCCCAAGAAACCCGCCAACCTGCTGAAAAACATCCTGCCGAAGGAAGAGGGCGACGCCGTCATCCGCTTCAACCAGCGCAACGCCGTGATGGAAACGGCTGGCTACACCATGAACTGCCGCCTCATCGAGGGCCGCTACCCCAACTACAACAGCGTTATCCCGCAAGACAACCCCAATTGCGCCACCATCAACCGGGCGGCCTTCATCAGCGCCCTGCGCCGCGTCATGATTTTCTCAAGCGCCAGCAGCCCGCTGGTAAGGCTCCACCTCGACGCCGGGAAAATCACCATTTCGAGCCAAGACATCGACTTCTCCATGTCGGCCGAGGAAGTGTTGCTCTGCGACTACTCCGGCGACACGCTGAACATCGGGTTCAACGGCAGCTATCTCACGGAGTTGCTCAACAATCTGGAAAGCGAGGAGGTGAGCATCAAGCTGGCCGACGGGAGCCGCGCGGGCGTCATCGTGCCGACGGAGCAGGACGAGGACGACAAGGTGCTGATGCTGCTCATGCCCATGATGCTCAACGACTAAACGAAGACATATGAAGCTGCATCTGACGCGCCCCATCGTGTTCTTCGACATCGAGGCCACCGGCCTCAACATAGCCCGCGACCGCATCGTGGAGCTCTGCTTCCTGAAAATTTACCCCAACGGCAACGAAGAGTCGCAAACGCTGCGCTTCAACCCGGGCATACCCATCTCGGCCGAAGCCTCCGCCGTGAACGGCATCAAGGACGAGGACGTGGCCCAATGCCCCACCTTCAAGGAAAAGGCCGCCTCGCTGGCCGCCATCTTCCGGGGCTGCGACATCGCGGGATTCAACTCCAACCACTTCGACATCCCCCTGCTCGTGGAAGAGTTCATCCGCGCCGGGGTCGACTTCGACGTGAGCAACTGCCGCTTCGTCGACGTGCAGAACATCTACCACAAGATGGAAAAGCGCACCCTCGCGGCCGCCTACCGCTTCTACTGCGGCAAAACACTGGAAAACGCCCACACCGCCATGGCCGACACCCGCGCCACGTACGAGATACTGCAAGCGCAGCTCGACAAATACGACGATACGCTGAAAAACGACGTCGCCTTTCTGTCCGACTTCTCGCGGCGCAACAACAACGTGGACCTGGCCGGCCGCATCGTCTACGACGAACAGGGCGTCGAAACCATCAATTTCGGGAAATACAAGGGGAAACACGTCGTCGACGTGCTGCGCCGCGACCCCGGCTACCTGAGCTGGATTATGCAAGGCGACTTTCCGCAAAACACCAAGCAGGCCTTCATGAGCATCCGCCTGAAAGCTGGCCTGTAACCCCCAACTCACCACTCAATGCTGCAAGGTAAACACATCGTTCTGGGCATCTGCGGCAGCATCGCCGCCTATAAGGCCTGCATCCTAGTGCGCCTGCTCATCAAGGCCGGCGCCGAGGTGCAGGTGGTCATCACGCCTGCCGGGAAAGAGTTCATCGCACCCGTCACGCTCTCCACGCTCACGTCGAAACCCGTGGTGAGCGAGTTTTTCTCCCGGCGCGACGGCTCGTGGCACAGCCACGTCGACCTGGGCCGCTGGGCCGACGCCATGATTGTGGCCCCCGCCACGGCATCGACCATCGGGAAAATGGCCAACGGCATCGCCGACAACATGCTCGTCACGACTTATCTGTCCATGAAAGCCCCGGTCTTCGTGGCTCCCGCCATGGACCTCGACATGTATGCCCACCCCTCAACCCGGGCCAACCTCGACAAGCTCCGCTCGTACGGCAACATCATTATCGAACCCGCGTCGGGCGAACTGGCCAGCCACCTGGTGGGCAAAGGGCGCATGGAGGAACCCGAAAACATCGTGCAGGCCCTGGACGCCTTCTTCGACAAAGGGCAAGACCTGGCCGGCAAGCGCATACTCATCACGGCCGGCCCCACCTACGAACGCATCGACCCGGTGCGCTTCATCGGCAACTTTTCGAGCGGCAAGATGGGGCTGGCGCTGGCCGAGGAGTGTGCCGCGCGCGGGGCGCAGGTGGAGCTCGTGTGCGGTCCCGTGCGGCTCACCGCGCGCCATCCCGCGATACGGCGCACCGACGTGGAAAGCGCCGCCGAGATGTTCGAAGCTGCCACCCGCCTCTTCCCCGATGCCGATGCCGCCATACTTTGCGCCGCCGTGGCCGACTTTACGGTGGAAGCCACAGCCGCATCGAAAATAAAGCGCCGGGGCCACAGCCTCGACCTCCGCCTCGTGCCGACGCGCGACATCGCCGCGGCTCTGGGCGAAATGAAGCGGCCGGGGCAGCACATCGCCGGCTTCGCCCTGGAAACCGACAACGAACGGAGCAACGCACGCGACAAACTGCTGCGCAAAAACTTCGACTTCATCGTGCTCAACTCACTAAACGACCCGGGGGCCGGCTTCATGCACGACACCAACAAAATCAACATCATCACGCGGAACGAGGAAAAGGCCTTCCCGCTGAAGCCCAAGACCGAGGTGGCCCGCGACATCGTCGACAACCTATGCGAACTCTTCAACTCCTGACGCTCTGCGCCCTGGCCGCCGCTGCCCTCCCCCTGCAAGCACAGGAACTCGACGCCCGCGTCACGGTGAACCACGAAAAGGTGCAGGGAACGAACACAAGCATCTTCGAAAGCCTGGAAACGAACCTGACGCAGTTCATCAACGACCGCCAATGGACCAACCAGCAATACCAGAAGAACGAACGCATCAGCTGCTCGTTCGCCATCACCGTAAACAGCTACAACGAGAGCGAAAACAAGCTGGACTGCACCCTGATGGTGCAGAGCACGCGCCCCGTCTACAACGCCTCGTACACCACAACGGTGTTCAGCCAGAACGACCGCGACTTCTCTTTTACGTACCAGGAGTTTGACCAGCTGGACTTCCGCCCCGACGTGGTCGACAACGAACTGACGGCCGTCATTGCCTACTACGTCTATCTCATCATCGGCATGGACCTTGACACGATGGCCCCGCTCGGAGGAACGGAAGCGTTGCAGACGGCGCTCACCATCACCAACAATGCGCAGAGCCTGACGTCGAAAGGCTGGAAAGCCTTTGAGGACAGCCGCAACCGCTACGCCCTCATCACCGACCTGATGGACGGCGGCATGGAGCCGTTCCGCCAGATGCAATATAAATACTACCGCGAAGGGATGGACATCATGGCCGAAAACGCCGACCGCGGGCGCGCTGCCATCACAGAAGCCGTCGGCCTGCTCAAACAGGCACGCGAAAACAAATCGATGAGCGCATGGCCCCAACTGTTCTCGGAATATAAGCGCGACGAAATCGTCAATATTTATAAAGGAAAGGGAACGGCCAAAGAAAAGGAGGACATCTACGAAACTTTCTCGACCATAAACCCCTCGCAGAGGGCCAACTGGAACAAGATCAAGGAATAAGAAATTTCAAAGAATGCTTCAACACCTGCATATCAGCAATTACGCACTCATAAGCCGGCTGGATATCGACTTTTCGAAGGGCTTTTCCGTCATCACGGGCGAGACGGGCGCCGGCAAGAGCATCATCCTGGGCGCTTTGGGCCTGCTGCTCGGACAACGGGCCGACGCAAAGGCCATCAAGACCGGAGCGCAGAAATGTTGCGTGGAAGCGACATTCGATGCCGGCGGACTGAATTTGGAAACCTTCTTTTCGGAAAACGACATCGACTTTGACGGCCACGAGTGCATCGTACGCCGCGAGGTGAACACCGGGGGAAAAAGCCGCGCATTCATCAACGACACGCCCGTGCCCGTGGCTGTACTCAAAGAGGCCGGCAGCCACTTGATCGACATCCACTCGCAACACCAGAACCTGCTGCTCAACCACGAGACGTTCCTGCTCGACACGCTCGACGCCGTGGCCCGCGACGCAAAGGAGCTCGACGACTATCGCCACCTCTACGACGACTACCGCCGGGCCGTGGCCGAATGGGACGAACTGAAAGCCAAGGCCGAGCAGAGCCGCAACGACGAGGAGTTTCTGCGCTTCCAGCTGCAACGCCTGGACGAGGCCGACCTGCACCCGAGCGAACAGGAAGAGCTGGAAGAGGAGCTGGAAACGCTTAGCCACGCAGAAGAAATAAAAGAGGCGCTCTTCCGCACGTCGGCTCCCTTCTCGGCCGAGGAAAACAGTCCGCTGGCTTCTCTGAAAGCAGGCTGCCAGTCGCTTCGCGGCATCGGCCACGTGTTTGCCCCTGCCGAGGAACTCTCGGAACGCCTGTCGAGCGTCTGCATCGAACTGGAAGACATCGCAGCCGAACTGGAACGCCAGCAAGAGCGCATTGAGTTTAACCCCGAACGCCTGGCTTACGTAGATGCCCGCCTGGGAACCATCTACGACCTGGAAAAAAAGCACCATGCTGCCGGCATCGACGAACTGCTGCAAACGCAGGAAGAGCTGCGCGACCGGCTCAGCACGATAGAAAACCTGGACGAACTGCTGGCTGCAAAGGAAAAGACGGCCGGCGAACTGCTTGCACGGCTCACCCGCGCAGGCGAAGCCCTCACCGCGGCGCGTAAAAAGGCGGCCGCCGAAATTGCCGACAGCCTTACGCAGCAACTGCAACACCTCGGGATGCCTGCCGTTCGCCTCTCGCTCCAAATAGACACGAAAGACCGCCCCGAAGCCTCGGGAATGGACGCCGTGACCTTTCTCTTCTCTGCCAACAAAAACGTCGCCCTGCAAAACGTGGCTCAAATTGCCTCCGGCGGTGAAATTGCCCGTCTGATGCTCTCGCTCAAAGCGCTTATCTCGCGCTGCCGGCACCTGCCCACCATCATCTTCGACGAAATTGATACCGGCGTCTCGGGCACGATGGCCGAGAAGATGGCCAACGTCATGCAACAGATGGCTTGCAACTGCCAGGTCATTTGCATCACCCACCTGCCCCAAATCGCTGCGCTCGGCACGACCCACTACCGCGTCTACAAGCAGGAGGACGAAACGGGCACGACGAGCCACATCGACAGGCTCACGCCCGACGAGCGCATCCGCGAGATTGCCAACATGCTGAGCGGAGCCGAAATGACGGAGGCTGCCATCAACAACGCCAAATCGCTATTGAAAATCCATTAAACTACCTTTTATGAAAATATCTGCCATTCATGCGTTTCTCTCGGGGCTGCTGCTCTGGCTCATGCTGCCTTCGGCTGCAACGGCCGACGACGACTACCGTAAGGCCGTGGTCAACGTCATCACGTACGACGCCGAGGGCAACGTGCTCCAATCGGGCTACGGCTTCTACCTCACAGCACAAGGCACGGCGGTGGCCCCCTACCACATCTTCAAGGACGCCGTGCGCGCCGACGTCATCAACAACAAGGGGAAAAAGGCCGCCGTGCTGCGCATCCTCGGCGCCAACAGCACATACGACCTGGTGAAATTCAGCGTCGACGTGAAGGAAACGACCTTTCTTCCCCTCACGGAAACGCCGGCCGGCGATGCCGATGCCCTTTACCTGGTCAATTATTCCACCAGCAAGAAGCAAGAGCCTGTTTACGCCAATGTGACGGCCGTCACCCCGTTCGACGGCTACAATTATTACGACATCAGCGCCGCCAACTCCGACATAAACGTAGGTTGCCCGCTCGTCGACGCCACGGGCCGCGCTGTGGCTGTCGTACAGAAGAACGTCGGGAAAAATGCGACGACAGCTTGTGCCATCGACAGCCGCTTCATCAATGGTTTGGAGATTACGACAACCAGTGTCTTCAACGCCGACCTGCGCGACATAGCCATCCCCAAAGGTCTGCCCGCAACTGAGAGCGACGCCCTCTCCTATATATATATGCTGGGGCACCGCGACTCCATGCTCACCCTGACAGCCATCGGCGACTTCATGGCTATCTACCCCGACAACGGGGAAATCTATGCCGAACGGGCATCTTTCTACGCCGACCACGGACGCTACGACCTGGCCGAGCAAGACTACGCCACGGCCTTGGAGAAGAGCACGAAGAAGGACGAAGTCCATCTGGCTTTCTCGAAAACCATTTTCAACCGGGCGAACAGCAGCTCCGAGCAACCATACAAGGATTGGAGCATAGCCAAAGCCATCGAAGAGGTCGACAAGGCCTATGCGCTGAACCCCGCCCCTCTTTACCTCATGCAGCGGGCCCGCTACCGTTTCGCCAACAAGGAATACCAAGAGTCGTACGACGATTTCATGCAGGTGAACAGCAGCGAGCTCGCCTCGGCCGAAACGTTCTACTCTGCCGCGATGGCGCTCGAAATGACCGGCACCGACACGCTCCGCGTCCTCACGCTGCTCGACAGCGCCGTCAACCGCCTGCCCGAGCCCTACACGCAAACGGCGGCCCAGTACTTCCTGGAACGTGCCACACGCCGCATACGCGCCGCACGCTTCCGCGAAGCTGTGTTCGACTATAACGAATACGAACAAATTATCGGCCCGAAAAACTTAAACGACAACTTCTACTATCTTCGCGAACAGGCAGAGCTGCAAGGCCGCATGTACCAGCAGGCCCTCGACGACATACAGACGGCCATCGGCCTCAACCCCAACGAAGTAATCTACCGCGTGGAGGAAGCTCTCATCTACGTAGAAGTTGGCATGTACGAAGAAGCCATAGCAGCCGCCCGAAAGGCATTGGAAAAGATGCCCGAAAATGCCGACGCGCTCAAACTCATCGGCATAGCCCTTGGCGAACAGGGCAAAAAGACGGAGGCGCTGGAATATCTGAACAAAGCCAAGGCACAGGGCGACACGAGCGTCGACGTGTTCTTGAAAAAATACGAATAAGTTTCTCCCCGCCGCGGAGCTCCGACAGCAACGGAGCTCCGCGGCTTTTTTATACCCCTACCTCTACCCTCGCTTTTCGCAGCCCGCCCCGCTGAAACAAAAAAAGAGCAAGTCCTTTCAGCATCTCCGATGCTAAAAGGACTTGCTCCCTTGAGCCGAAAGCCGGACTCGAACCGGCGACCTATTCATTACGAATGAATCGCTCTACCAACTGAGCTATTTCGGCATTCCCCTGAATTGCGATGCAAAGATAGGGCTTATATTTTTTCCGGCAAAGCGTTTGGCGCTTTTTTTTAACGAATGGCTGAAAAAAGCAGGGGCACGCGCCTTTTCCCCTCCCGTTTACCAGGGATATTCGCGCCTTCGGCACCACAGCCGTCGCTTGTAGCGATGCGCCTCGTCGGCCTCGTCGAGCAAAGGGCGGTTGCGCGCAGTGGCATACACCACCAGGCGATAGTCCGCCCGCTCCGGCTCGGCTTCGCGAAAGCGACGAAGCGCCTCCTCGCCCATACAAAGCGGATCCGAAAAGGACGGCAGCGACTGCCCCTGCTCATGCTCCATCGCATCGGCCAGCACTTTCGGCCGAAAGGTGGAAAACAAGCGGTCGGCCCACTCGCTGACAGACGTCGATACGATATAGACCGTGTCGCCCGCCTTTATGCGCGCTTCCAAACTGCGATAAAGCGTCGGTTCGCACCAGCGGAGCGAATGGCCCGTATAATAGAGGAGCGAACGCGTCAGATAACCATAGGGCAGCCCCGCCACCGTGTCGTCCCAAAGCCTGCGGCAAAAAAGCACGCGTGCCGTGGGCGAGCGAAACGAGGCCAGCCAGCTCCACTTGTGGCGCCACAACCAGCCGCGCAAACGTCGCGCTTCGACCTGCCGGCGGATGAAAGGCATCCAGAAACGGCCGGCAAAAAGCACATCCTCCACTTCGCAAACCACAACGGTTCTCATCGTATGCCTATGAGCTTATGCACCTGCAACGAGAGCCGCCATTCGGGGTGGTCCAGGCAATAATCTGTTGCCTCGGCCAGCAGTGCACGGTTTTCAGCCTCATCTCCCGTGTCGCAAGGTTGCAGAAAGCGATGATCGGCGCGCATGGCGGCATAAGGGGCCATATCCTGCCGGCTATACACCACCTTCAATTCGTTGCACGCCGGCAAAACCAACGGCACCCCGGGGCATACGTCCGTTTTGGGCGAGCACGTCAGCCAGTCCACTCCGGCCGGTGGCAGATGCGTTCCGTTTGTTTCCATCGCCACGTAGCGCCCCGCGTCGTGCAGGCGCCGCACCAATGCTTCCGTGGCAAAGAGCGACGGTTCGCCGCCGGTCAATACAACATGGCGGGCAGGATAAGCCACGACGGCTGCCACCACGTCGTCCTCCGTAAGCCATTCGCCCTCTTCGTGGGCCGTATCGCAAAACGGACACCTCAGGTTGCAGCCCGAAAAACGCACGAAAACAGCCGGCGTCCCCACGTAAAATCCCTCGCCTTGCAGGGAATAGAAAATTTCGTTGATTTTAAACCGCATCACAAGGCTGCATTTTCATATCCCCCGCGAACGTAAACGGCCACGTTGCCTTCCGACTCCTGAAACACCACTTTATAACACCGCGGAACGCGCTCGCAAATCCATCGCGCCAGGTTTTCCGCCGTCGGGTTGAAGTCCAGACGCTCGTTGATGTAGGCATGATCGAGTTCGCCCGCCACCAGCTGTTTTATGTGCTTGAAGTCGACAACCATGCCGGCCTCGTCGAGCGTTTCCGAACAACAATATACCGTAACGATGGCGTTATGCCCGTGCAACGAGCTGCACGGGCTTTCATAGCTGAGCGCAAGACGGTGGGCAAAGGCCACCTCCATGCGTTTTGAAACGTAATACATGCAATTGATACCTTGATTTTACATACAAACTTAGGTATTTTCCGGCAAACAGCCTTGCGCGTCGCTGCGCGAAGCCTGCATTTTCCATCAACAGAGGATGAGATAACGGAAAAGGGCCAAAAAATTCAGACAAACGGGAGCTCTCCACGTTTGCCTGAAACGTTATACGCCATGCCTGCGGCGCTGCCGTCAGCGCTGCTCGATGGGCACGTATGTGTTGACGTCTGCCACGCAGCGATAGGCGGGGCGGATGATGCGCTTGCCTTCGAAGTTGAGCTCCTCGTTGCGGTGCGCACACCAGCCCACAATGCGCGCCATGGCAAAGAGGGGCGTATAGATTTCAACGGGTAGGCCGATGAGGTCGTAGACGAAGCCCGAATAGAAATCGACGTTGGCACACAGCTTCTTCCCCTGCCCCTTTTCGCGGTAGACTGTCTCAATAGCCAGGCGCTCCAAGCGCTCCATGAAGGCGAACTCCCGCTCGCGTCCCTTCTCGCGCGCCAGGTCGCCGGCGATTTCTTTCAGCAGCACCGCGCGGGGGTCCGACAGCGTGTAGACGGCATGGCCGATGCCATAGATAAGGCCGCTCTTGTCGTAGACTTCGCGCCGGAGCAATCGCGTAAGATATTGCGAAATCTCGCGCTCGTCCTCCCAGTTGCTGATGGCTTGCTTCAGGTGGCTCATCATGTCGCACACTTTCAGGTTGGCCCCGCCGTGCAGCGGGCCTTTCAACGAGCCGATGCCGGCTGCTATGGACGAATAGGTATCGGTACCGGTCGACGAGGTGACGCGCACGGTAAACGTCGAGTTGTTGCCGCCGCCGTGCTCGGCTTGCAAGATCAGCAGCAAGTCGAGCGTGCGCGCTTCCAGCTCGGTATAGTCGCCTTTCAACATGTAGAGAAAGTTCTCAGCCAGCGTGAGCCGCTCCTGCGGATGGCGGATATGCAGCGAACGGTCGAAGCGCTTGTGGCGAAGCATGTTGTAAGCGTAAGCTATAATCGTGGGAAACTTCGATACAAGCTCCACGCTCTGGCGCATCAAGTTGTCGCGCGACGTATCATCGGGCGTAGAATCGAACGTATAGAGCTCCAAGACGCTTCTTGCCAATATGTTCATAATATTGGAGCCTTCCAGCTCAATAATATTCAGCGTGGTTTTAGGTTCAAGCGGCATATTGCTCACCAACAATGCGGAAAAAGCTGCCAGCTCCTCACGGTCGGGCAGTTTGCCCGAGAGCAACAGATAGGCGATTTCTTCAAAACCGAAACGGTGCTCGCGCAAGATGGGCCGCACGAGGTCGCAGATTTCGTAACCGCGATAATAAAGCTGTCCGTCAATGGGTTGCAAACCGTCGGCCGTACGTTCGTAGCCTACGACGTTGCCTATGTTTGTCAAGCCCACCAGTACGCCGCTGCCGTCCTCGTTGCGCAAGCCGCGCTTCACGTGCAGCGAGCGGAAGAGCTCTGCGTCTATTTTTATACAGCTCTTCATTTCGTCGGAGAGCTTGTAGATAATATATTCTTGCTTGGTTGTCATCGTGATTAACGTCGTTAAGGGTTATGTGTCGGCCACGAGCATGGCCAGTCTGTCGGCAAAAGCCGACGTGCCCAGTGCCGTCCCGCCGGGCATGAAACGCGAAAGATCTGCCGTGGCATATCCGTCGCCGAAAGAGCGTTCCAAAGCTGCCGCTACGAGTTGCGATGCCTCGGTCCAGCCCATGTAATCGAGCATCATGCAGGCCGAAAGAATGAGCGAGCACGGATTGGCCACGTTCTGGCCGGCAATGTCGGGGGCCGTGCCATGCGTTGCCTCGAAGATGGCATTGCCCGTGTCGTAGTTGATGTTGGCCCCCGGCGAGATGCCGATGCCGCCCACCATGGCGGCCAGCATGTCGGATATGTAGTCGCCGTTCAGGTTGAGGGTGGCTATGACGGAATAGTCCGCCGGACGCAACAGGGCGTTTTGCAGAAATGCATCGGCTATGCAGTCGTCCACCACCAGCCGCCCCGCATCCAGTTCGTCGGCAAAGGTGCGTCGGGTCACCTCATAGCCCCACCGGCGGAAGCCCCCTTCGGTAAACTTCATGATGTTGCCCTTGTGTACCAGCGTCACCTTTTTGCGTCCCGACGCCAGGGCGTAGCGGCAGGCTGCCAGCACAAGGCGTTCGGTTCCCTCGCGCGACACGGGCTTTACGCCGAACGACGACGTTTCGGGAAAGCGAACTTTCCGCACGCCCATCCCGTCGTGGAGGAACGCATAGAATTTCCGCGCCTCTTCCGTCCCGGCTTCCCATTCGATACCGGCATAGATATCCTCGGTATTCTCACGAAATACCACCATGTCGACGTCCTCGGGATGCTTCACGGGCGACTGCACGCCGTTGAACCAACGCACAGGCCGCAAGCAGGTAAACAAATCGAGCTGTTGGCGCAGCGCAACGTTCAGCGAGCGCATCCCGGTTCCCACCGGCGTCATCAAGGGGCCTTTTATTCCCACATGATACTCGGCAAATGCTGCCAGCGTTTCGTCCGGCAGACTTGTCCCCGTCTGTTCCTGCGCCTTTCCTCCGGCCAGCACCTCCATCCATTCTATTTTTCGCCGGCCGCCATACGCTTTCGCCACGGCGGCGTCTATCACCTGTTGCATGGCCGGCGTTATCTCCGGCCCGACGCCGTCGCCGGTCACAAACGGCACCGTCACCAGTTCCGGCACAGACAGGCGGCCGCCTTCCATCACTTCTATCTTGCTCATAATCGTTTCTTTCCGGTTGGTTGTTGTCATGTCAGTTCTTGCCAGTTTTCGTGGTGGCAGCCCGACGGGCCATAGCTCCCAAAGCCGAACCGGCCCTGAACCACTCAATCTGCTGTTCGTTGTAGCTATGCACGGCTTTCAGCTGCTCGTCGGAGCCGTCTGCGTGGTGCAACACGAGCGTCAAGGCGCTACCGGGCGCCAACGTCTGCAAGCCACAAACGTCGACGACGTCGTCCTCGCGCACCCGGTCGTAATCGGCCGCATCGGCAAACGTCAGCGCCAGCACGCCCTGCTTTTTCAGGTTCGTTTCGTGGATACGGGCAAAGCTCTTGGCCACGATGGCCTTTACCCCCAGAAAGCGCGGCTCCATCGCGGCATGCTCGCGGCTGCTGCCTTCGCCATAATTGTCCTCGGCCACGACGATGCTGCCGGCACCCTGCTCCTTATAGGCACGCGCCACGGCAGAAACGGCTTCATACTGTCCGTTGAGCGCATTGCGCACGCTGTTTGTTTTTCCGTTGAAAGCATTGACGGCTCCCATCAGCAAATTTTCGGATATGTGCTCCAAATGGCCGCGATAGCGCAACCACGGGCCCGCCATCGAGATGTGGTCGGTCGTACATTTCCCCTGCGTCTTGATGAGCAGGTGCATACCCGTAAAATCGGCCCCGTCCCATGTCGGGAACGGCTTCAAGAGCTGCAAGCGTTCGCTGTCGGGACGGACAACGGGCATGGGGGCACCGGGCTGTGGCGCTTCGTAGCCGGCAGAGCAGGGAGCGAAGCCGGCGGGCGGCAGGCGATGCCCCGTTGGGGGGATAAAACGGAACTTTCCGCCATTGGGAGCCGCGAGATCTGCCGAGCGGGGATCGAAAGCCAGGTCGCCGGCAAAGGCAAGCGCCACTGCCATTTCGGGCGACACGATGAAAGCATGCGTGTTGGGGTTGCCGTCGGCCCGCTTGGCAAAGTTGCGGTTGAACGTCGTAACGATGGAGTTGCGCCGTTGCGGGTCGTCCGTTTTCCGCCGCCACTGGCCGATGCAGGGTCCGCACGCATTGGCCATCAGCGTGGCACCGGCAGCGCGGAGCGTCTCCAACAGGCCGTCGCGTTCGGCCGTGGCGCGAATTTGTGCCGAACCGGGATTCACCACCAGCTGTGCGCGCGGGCGAAGTCCCGCTTGGAGCGCCTGGCGCGCCACATCGGCCGCCCGCGTCAGGTCTTCGTACGACGAATTGGTACACGAACCGACCAATGCCACCTCCACACGTTCGGGATAGCCCATATTCTTCACTTTTTCCGCCATGTCGCCAACGGGTGTGGCTGCATCGGGCGTAAAAGGCCCGTTCACGTAAGGTTCCAACGTGCTCAGGTCTATCTCTATCAGTCGGTCATAAAAATTCTCCGGGTGTGCCAGCACCTCTTCGTCCGACCGCAGCTCGGCAGCCACGCCGTCGGCCAGCTCCTGCACGGCAGCGCGCCCCGTGGCCTGCAAGTATCGCGCCATTTCCCCGTCGTACGGGAAGAGCGAACAGGTGGCTCCAACCTCGGCGCCCATATTGCAAATGGTGGCTTTCCCCGTGCTGGAAAGCGAAGCCGTGCCGTCGCCGAAGTATTCGATGACGGCATTGGTGGCTCCCTTGACCGTGAGCAGGCCCGCCAGTTTCAGGATGACATCCTTTGGCGAGGCCCATCCCTGCAAGCTCCCCGTAAGGCGCACACCTATGAGCTTGGGAAATTTCAGTTCCCAGTCCATCCCCGCCATGACGTCCACAGCATCGGCTCCTCCGACACCCACGGCCACCATGCCCAGTCCGCCGGCATTGGGCGTGTGCGAATCGGTGCCCACCATCATGCCGCCGGGATATGCGTAGTTTTCAAGCACCACCTGGTGGATGATGCCCGAACCGGCCCGCCAGAAACCGATGCCATAGCGGGCAGAAACGCTCCGCAGGAAGTCGTAGACTTCGGCATTCTCTCGCTGCGCTGACATCAGGTCGGCTTCTTCGCCGTCGGAGGCACAGACCAAATGGTCGCAGTGGACCGTTGTGGGAACGGCTGTTTCTTCCCGGCCGGCGTTCATAAACTGCAACAAAGCCATCTGGGCTGTTGCGTCCTGCATGGCCACGCGGTCGGGGCGGAACATGGCATAATCGGTACCGCGCACATAGGTTTGCACCGCGGAGGCGGGAGACAGGTGAGCGTAGAGCACCTTTTCGGCCAGCGTCAGCGGCCGCTGCAACACGTTGCGGGCCTCAGCCACTTTCGAAGCGTAGCCGGCGTAAAACTTTTTCAACATCGGAAAATCGAAGACCATGGGCTGTTCGTTTTTGATCGTTCTAATTATTGTGCGTCAGTCCCCCTGCCTGATGCCGCTCTTACCCTCACCACGTTCCGCCAGAAGCTACAAACGGAAGCGGGCGCACAGAGCCGGCAAGCGGCAGGCGGACCGACCGGCAACAAAGTTAAAGAAAAATGCACCCCAAACAAACATTTCACTCGTAAAAAGACCGTAAAACTTCCACTCTGCTCAATTTTACCCACCAAATTGTAACAAAATGCTCACCACAGCTATCAGGCGCGCATCCCCAGGCCCACGGTGCGGGCCTGCGCCCGGGAACCACTTGCAGCGGCCCGCAGCCGGTATAATACAAAGCAGCCGGCGGTATAAACCGCCGGCTGCCAGCTTTTATGAAGATAAAACGGATTAGCCGTTCACCTTAGCCATGTGAGCGATGAGCTCAAGCACCTTGTTGGAGTAACCAATTTCGTTATCGTACCAGGAAACGACCTTTACGAACGTATCCGTGAGAGCGATACCGGCCTTGGCGTCGAAGATAGAGGTGCGCGTGTCGCCGAGGAAGTCGGACGAAACGACTGCGTCCTCCGTGTAGCCGAGCACACCCTTCAGTTCGCCTTCGGAAGCTTCCTTCATGGCGGCGCAGATTTCGGCATACGTAGCGGGCTTCTTCAAGTTAACCGTGAGGTCTACTACGGAAACATCGAGCGTGGGCACACGCATAGACATACCCGTCAGCTTGCCGTTCAGTTCGGGGATAACCTTGCCGACAGCCTTGGCAGCACCCGTCGAAGAGGGGATGATGTTGCCCGAAGCAGCACGGCCACCACGCCAATCCTTCATCGAAGGACCGTCAACGGTCTTCTGCGTAGCCGTCGTGGAGTGAACCGTCGTCATCAAGCCGTCGGCGATGCCGAACTTGTCGTTCAAAACCTTGGCAATAGGAGCCAAGCAGTTCGTCGTGCAGGATGCGTTCGAAACAAACTGCGTGCCCTTTTCATATTTGTCGAAGTTAACACCGCATACGAACATGGGCGTGTCGTCCTTCGAGGGGGCAGACATAACTACATACTTGGCACCGGCTTCGATGTGGGCCTGAGCTTTTTCTTTCGTCAGGAAAAGACCGGTAGACTCAACTACGTACTCGGCACCCACTTCGTTCCACTTCAGGTCAGCCGGGTTACGCTCGGCCGTTACGCGGATGTGCTGGCCGTTTACGATGAGCTCGCTCTTTTCTACGTCGGCCTCGATGGTTCCCTGGAAGGCACCGTGCATCGTGTCGTACTTAAGCATGTAAGCCAAGTAATCAACGGGGCAAAGGTCGTTGATACCGACAATCTGAATGTCATTACGGTTCTGAGCTGCGCGGAACACGAAACGACCGATGCGGCCGAAGCCGTTAATACCTACTTTAATCATATCTTTTTAATTTAAAAGGTTGTTTTCTCTTTGGGTCGAAACGCCTTTGCCGCCATCGGCCGGAAGCCAAGCCGGCAGGCGTCTCAAATCCGACGCAAAAATACAAAATCATTTTCAAGTGCACACTTTCCGCGAGATATAAAAAAACAAAAATCCGACCCGGCATTTTTCAATCCCCGCTTTGCATTATCTACATCGCGAAAAAGCCCTGCGCGCCAGCGGACAGGTACGGCTTGCACGCTGACGGAAACGAGCACTGAATGCTTCATTTTTTCAAGTTTTTCTGTTAAAAAAGCGAGCCGGCTTTCCGTCCGATTTTGCTCCCTGCAAACGGCGTTATCTTCCCGGCAACCCGACTTTGCAAGCCGGCAACCACGCAGACGCGCACAGCATCTGCCGCAAAAGCTGCCGCCACAGGGTGAAAAAGAGCTTTTTACAATGTCTCGGAGAGAAAAGGTCGGAAAAAAGAGCTATCTTTGCCCGAAAAGCGCACGATGGCGACGGCTCCGCCCGGAGCTGCACCGGGCCGACGCTACGGACGCTTTTGGCGACAAACCATTCACTTTTATCACGATGCAACAAAAAATCATCATCCTCGATTTCGGTTCCCAGACCACTCAGCTCATTGGCCGCCGCGTGCGAGAGCTGGATACGTTCTGCGAAATCCTGCCTTATAACAAGTTTCCAAAAGACGATCCCTCGGTGATAGGCGTCATTTTGAGCGGTTCGCCGTACAGCGTCTACGACCCGGAAGCCTTTAAGGTGGACCTAACGGACATTCGCGGCCGCTATCCCATATTGGGCATCTGCTATGGCGCACAGTATATGGCACAGACTTACGGCGGCAAGGTGGAACCCGCCGGCAGCCGCGAATATGGCCGTGCCAACCTGAGAAGCTTCGACGCCGAGAACCCGCTGTTCAAGGGTTTCGACGATAATTCGCAAGTGTGGATGAGCCATGGCGACACCATCACGGCCATCCCCGAGCACTTCCACGTGATAGCCTCGACCGACAAGGTGAAATATGCTGCCTACCAGGCCGACAACGAACCGCTCTGGGGCGTGCAGTTCCACCCCGAAGTGTTCCACTCGCTGCAAGGCGCCTTGTTGCTGAAAAACTTCGTCGTCGACATCTGCGGCTCCACCCGGAGCTGGAGCCCGGCCTCGTTCGTGGAAACAACGGTGGCCGAGCTGAAAGAGCAGCTGGGCAACGACCGCGTCATACTGGGCCTGAGCGGCGGCGTCGACTCGTCGGTAGCTGCCGTGCTGCTGAACAAAGCCATCGGCAAAAACCTGACGTGCATCTTCGTTGACCACGGCATGCTGCGCAAAAACGAATTCCGCGACGTGCTGCGCGACTACGAAGGCCTGGGCCTGAACGTCATCGGCGTGGACGCCCACGAAAAGTTTTTCAGCGAACTGGCCGGCGTGACCGAACCGGAGAAGAAACGCAAAATTATCGGGAAAGGCTTTATCGACGTCTTCGATGCCGAGGCCCGGAAGATAACCGACGCCAAATGGCTGGCGCAAGGCACCATTTACCCCGACCGCATCGAAAGCCTCAATATAACTGGCAAGGTTATCAAGAGCCATCACAACGTCGGGGGGCTGCCTGAGAAGATGAACCTCCGCCTGTGCGAGCCCCTGAAATGGCTGTTCAAGGACGAGGTGCGCCGCGTAGGCCGCCAACTGGGCATGCCCGAACACCTCATCAGCCGGCATCCGTTCCCCGGCCCCGGACTGGCCGTACGCATTCTGGGCGACATCACGCCCGAAAAGGTGCGCATCCTGCAAGATGCCGACGACATCTTCATCCGCGGCCTCCGCGAATGGAAAACAACCGGCGCAGACGGACGCGAAACGTCGCTATACGACCAGGTGTGGCAGGCCGGCGTCATCCTGCTGCCGGTGAAGAGCGTCGGCGTCATGGGCGACGAACGCACCTATGAACGGGCCGTGGCCTTGCGCGCCGTAACGAGCACCGACGCCATGACAGCCGACTGGGCCCACCTGCCATACGAATTTATGGCCAAGGTGAGCAACGACATCATCAACCACGTGAAAGGCGTAAACCGCGTTTGCTACGACATCTCCTCAAAACCGCCTTCGACCATCGAGTGGGAATAATCGCCACCGGCACGAAAGCGGCACATACAGCCAAAGGGCAGGACGTATTCCACAGCGGACGTCCTGCCCTTTTCCTTATACATAGCTGCACGAACCACGGCCGGCCCCTGCAACGCCCCCAAACAACGTAAACGGAAGATACGAAAAAACGCCTCCCGTGAGAGACGTCGCGCGAAGCCTGCCGGCTTTCATTATAAGACATAAAAAAGGCTGCGCCGATGATGTGATGGAACTCCGAGTATGATAAGATTTGAGGGCTTCCCGTCTCTGTAATCCGACTCCACAAGCGTGTCGGCACGCCATTGAACAGGTAAGCTTGTCTCGGCATTCAGGTAATTATTGATGAGTACCCCGATCGACCGGCACAGCCTTTATGTCAGCAAAATTACGGGTTTATCATATCCGCTCCAAACAAATACGACTTTTTTTTCCTTATCGGTCGTAAAAAAGATATTTAGCCGGGAAAACAAGCGGGAGAACCATTTTTTTCGTATCTTTGAAAGTTAGTATGTACCATGAAAAACCTGTTATCGAATGACACTACTTAATTTTAGCCTGCACTACCGGACAAAATGGGGCGAAAACCTCTGTCTCGTCTGCCGTACTCCCGAAGGAACCGAGCAACGCTTCCGCCTGCACACGGACGACGGAGACCTCTGGAAGGGGCAGGTGGAAATGGACAACCGCCACGAACGGATGGACTACGGCTATGCCGTTTGCGACGCGGAAGGAAACACCCTTCGGACGGAAAACGGCGCACCGCGCAAGCTTTCCTTTTTCGGCAAGCACACCTTATATATTTATGACCATTGGCTCGACGACGGGCTGCCCTCGGTTCTGCTGCGTTCGGCGTTTACCCACTGCATCTTCAAAGCTGAAAAGACCGAAGCTCCGACATTCTCACACGCGCTGTTGCTGCAAGCCGCTCCTCCCCCCGACGGATACCGCTGGGCCGTGACGGGCAGCAGCGACCGGCTGGGAGCCTGGAACCCTCAAAAAGCTCCGAAGCTCATCAGAACCGGCGTTTACGAATGGATGTTGCCGCTCGACGCAAACGACTTCAGGAAAGGATGCGAATATAAGTTTATATGGAGCTCCGAATGCCAACCAGACAAAATTGTGTGGGAAAGCGGTGCCAATCATATCTTAGAACCGGCAGCCGAAACGGAAGAAGGGGCAGCCTGCATCTGCTACAACTGCCACCCCAAACTGCCCATACGGCCCTGGCGCGGCGCCGGCGTGGTTGTCCCCGTCTTTTCGCTGCGCAGCAAAGGCAGCTTCGGAACGGGCGACTTCGGCGACCTGCTGCAACTGGTGCGTCTGGCGGCCTCGACGGGCATGAAAGCCATCCAACTGCTACCCGTCAACGACACGACGGCCACGGCAACATGGCACGACTCGTACCCGTACAGCGGCATCTCCGTCTACGCGTTGCACCCTCTCTACATCGATCCGCGCGAATGGAAAGAAACGGCGGCCTACGTGCTGCACGAGGCTGAGGGGAAACGGCTCAACTCGCACAAGAGGCTGGACTACGAAGCTGCATTCCAGCTGAAAATGACATTCCTGCGCGAACTTTTCAACGAGTGCGGAGGAGACATCTTAAAAGACCCGGCATACAACCTTTTCCGACAAGACAACAAACGCTGGCTGAAACCATACGTGCTGTTCTGCTACCTGCGCGACCTTTACGGCACAGCCGACTTTCACCAGTGGGGCGAATATGCCCGCTACGACGCACGCCGGCTGGAACGCCTGCTGCACGATAACGGCGAGGCGCGGAAAGAAACGAGTTTCTACTCGTTCGTACAATATCTGCTGCACCGACAGCTGACACGCGTGCGCGAAACGGCACGCGAAAAGGGCATCATTCTGAAGGGTGACTTGCCTATCGGCATCGGACGTTGCAGTGTGCCTGCCTGGGCCGATGCCCCGCTGTTCCACTTCAACGGACAGGCCGGCGCTCCGCCCGACTACTTTGCCGTAAACGGACAAAACTGGGGTTTCCCCACATACAATTGGGAGGCCATGGCTGCCGACGGCTATACATGGTGGCGCCGCCGGCTCAGACACATGGCGCGCTATTTCGACGCCTACCGCATCGACCACGTGCTGGGCTTCTTCCGCATCTGGGAAATCCCCTCCGACCAAATCTATGGCACGCTCGGACATTTCCGCCCGGCTCTTCCGCTCACAGCCGCCGAGATACAGGCAGCAGGCTTCAAGGCCGACGTGCGCCCGCTGTGCCGCGCCTCCTGGCCTGCCGACGAAACCGAACAGCTGCAACAACGCTTGGGCATACGCTCCCTCAGCAACTATTTCCAACAGGAGGGAAAACGCTATGTGCTACGGCCGGAACTGGCCACGCAACGGCAAATCGAAGCCCACGTTGCCGACACGAAACGCCGCAACGCCCTGCTTGGCTTTGCCTGCGAGGTGCTCTTTATAGAAGACCCTGACGCCCCGGGCTGCTACCACCCCTGCATCGCAGCACATCACACGGAAGCTTTCAAACGGCTGCGCAACAGCGATAAGGAGGCTTTCAACCGTCTTTACGACGACTTTTACTATCACCGCCACAACGCATTCTGGCAAGAACAGGCCATGCAAAAACTGCCGGCCGTCACAGGCTGCACGGCCATGCTGCCTTGCGCCGAGGATCTGGGCATGGTGCCGGCCTCGGTGAAGGGAACGCTTGAAGAGCTCCAAATCCTTTCGCTCGAAATACAGCGAATGCCCAAGCACTACGGCGTTCGCTTTGACGACACGTCGCAAAACCCCTATCTCTCCGTAGCAACCATCGCCACACACGACATGGCCCCTCTGCGGCTTTGGTGGAAAGAAAGCGGCGAGGCACCCGCTTTCTGGCACGACGTGCTGCACCACGACGGCCCCGCACCCGAAGAAGCCGGGCCGGAGGTGTGCGAAGAGGTGGTGCGGATGCATTTGGAAAGCCCGTCGATGCTTTGTCTTATCGCCTTGCAAGACTGGCTCGCAACAGACGACCGCCTGTGCAACCCCAACCTCAAAGAAGAACAGATCAACCACCCCGACAACCCGCAACAGTATTGGCGCTACCGCATGCACCTCACGCTCGAAGAGCTGGCCGAAGCCTCCGACTTCAACGAGAAAATACGCTCCCTCATAGCCCTCAGCGGGCGTTGAGAAGCACGCACAGCTCCTCCCCACCCCACTCAACACATTCGGACAGCCCGCTCACCACCATGAGCCGGCTGTCCGAAATCTGTTGCCCCCAACTTCGCGTCCTTTCATGCCCGCCCCGGGGAATGGCTCCGCCTGTTCACGAAAAAATCTGTAACTTTGTCCGCAGAAAAGAACTAAATACCATTTGCTTATGAAAGAACTAGCGCTGAAGTACGGCTGCAACCCCAACCAAAAGCCTTCGCGCATCTACATGACCGAAGAAGAACTCCCCATCGAAGTGTTGAACGGCCGCCCCGGCTACATCAATTTTCTGGATGCTCTGAACGGATGGCAGCTTGTCCGCGAACTGAAAGCCGCAACAGGCCTGCCTGCCGCCACCTCGTTCAAACACGTGTCGCCTGCCGGCGCCGCCGTCGGACTGCCTCTTGATGAAACGTTGCGGAAAATATATTTCGTTGACGATATAGAGGAACCGCTCACACCGATTGCCTCGGCATATGCCCGCGCCCGCGGGGCTGACCGCATGTCGTCCTATGGCGACTTCATCGCGCTGAGCGATACGTGCGACAAGGCGACGGCCCTGCTCATCAAACGCGAAGTGAGCGACGGCGTAATTGCACCGGGCTTTACAGACGAAGCCCTGGAAATACTTCGGGCCAAGCGGAAAGGCACCTACAACGTCATCCGCATCGATGAAAACTATCGCCCGGCCCCCGTGGAGCACAAGCAGGTGTTCGGCATCACGTTTGAGCAGGGCCGCAACGAAATAGACCTGAGCGACCCCGCCATCTTCGACAACCGCCCCACGGCGAACAAGGAGATACCCGACTTTGCCAAGCGCGACCTCATGATAGCCCTCATCACGCTGAAATATACACAAAGCAACTCGGTGTGCTACGTAAAGGACGGACAGGCCATCGGCATTGGTGCCGGGCAGCAGAGTCGTATCCACTGCACCCGCCTGGCCGGGAACAAAGCCGACATCTGGTGGCTGCGCCAGCACCCGAAAGTGATGGCCCTTCCCTGGGTGGAGAAGATACGCCGCGCCGACCGCGACAACACCATCGACCTTTACATCTCGGAAGATCACGACGACGTGCTGGCCGACGGAGCCTGGCAACAGTTCTTCACGGAGCGCCCCGAGGCGTTGACCATGGAGGAAAAGAAGGAATGGATAGCCCGCAACAAAGGCGTGTCGCTGGGCTCGGACGCATTTTTTCCCTTCGGCGACAATATCGAACGTGCCCACAAGAGCGGCGTGGAATATGTGGCGCAAGCCGGCGGCAGCGTACGCGACGACCACGTTATCGCCACATGCGACAAATACAACATGGCCATGGCCTTCACGGGCATCCGCTTGTTCCACCATTAAACCTCGACACCATGCGCAAAGCAGGCGAAGAAGAAATTGAACGCGCCATGACGAGCGGCATCGTCTTTAAAAGCTCGAAAGCGGCTCCCCAAAAGGAAACCCTCAAGACGAAAGCCAAAAAGAAAGGATACGTCACAGGGGCACACGGATCAGGAGCTGCCAAAAAGAAAGCCGACATCCGACGCAACCGGGCCAACCGTCATAAAAAGAAATAATAGCGCTACAATGCAGGCGGAAGCTTCCTCTTCATACGGAAGTTTCCGCTTCATTTATTTTTCGCCCAGCAACAAACGCTTCGCTTTCAAAGAACCTCGTATGGCGTGGCGGACGCTTACAAAGCGTAAAGCATAGGCTCTGCATCACGTACATGATGTTTTTTCGACACAAAAAATCATCAAAAATACGGAAACGTTCCACTTTTTCCTGACTTTTACTTGGATAAAGAACGGAAACATTGTATTTTTGAAGTCGTAGAACAAACAAAAGCTATAATATCCACTCATCTTCTAAAAAGCTTAGACTTATGGAACACAAAATGCCACGGTTGCCCTACGCACATAATGCGTTGGCGCCAAGAATGAGTGAAGAGACCCTCGAATATCATTTCGACCGTCACGTACAGACATATGTCGACAACTTGAACCGTCTGGTAGTCAACACGCCTTATGCCGACATGCCTGTGGAAGAAATCATCTGTAAGGCCTCCGGTCCCATTTTCAACAATGCAGCGCAAGTGTGGAACCACACTTTCTTTTTTGAAACGCTGAGCCCCACGCCTCATCCCATGACTTCTGTCTTAAAAGAACTCATTCTTCAGCAATATGGCTCGGTGGACGCTTTCAAGGAACAGCTGCTCAACACAGCCGTCGGCATTTTCGGCTCAGGTTGGGCGTGGCTGAGCATCAACGACAGATGCGAACTGATTGTCAGCGGAGAAAGCAATGCAGGCAACCCCTTGACCAAAGAGCTTACGCCTCTGCTCACCATTGACGTGTGGGAACACGCCTACTACATTGACTATCGCAACAAAAGAGCCGACTACGTTAAAGCCGTTTGGGAACTGATCGATTGGAACAAAGTTGAAGAACGGATGCAGCGCAGCTCATGTAACATATACATTTAATTTATTCACCCTTATATCACAAGAACAATCATGAAGAAGTACGTTTGCACCGTATGTAACTGGGTATATGATCCTGCTGTGGGAGACCCCGAGGGAGGCATCGCCGCCGGAACAGCTTTTGAAGACATCCCCGACGACTGGGTATGCCCCCTGTGCGGAGTGGGAAAAGACATGTTTGAAGTCGTAGAGGAATAATCGTCACGAACGGCCATAATCAATCATCCCCGGGACGCCAAGAAGGTGCCCGGGGATGTTTTGTTGGATGCAGTATGCTGGAAGCTTAATTTTCCTGCCCGTAGAAATCGCTGAACACATCGGTGGCTTCCGGGTGCTCGGCCACGAACGAATCGATGTGGCGCATACGCTTCTCTTCCAGTATTTCGTCGACGGCTATCAGAATGCCTGTTTCCTCCACCTCGCCAAACTCGTGATTGACGGCCGTGCCGAAGACGCGCATCGTCGGGCTCAGGCCCATGTATGCGTTGACCAAGGGAGGTATGTTGTAGCCCAGCTTGCGCACCTCGGTGTTGAGGATTTTATAGTCATCACGAAATGAATCTTCGCTGAAAAGCTTTTCCAATAGGGCCTTGTCGGTGTCTATTTTTATCGGGTCGACGGCGTAAACCAACTTTTCCTTGTCGCCGAAATGCTTATTAAGGAAGAACAGAATCATATCGCGGGCCTGGCGGTTGAACGAAGGATACATCGTCATCTTGCCAAAGAAATATTTCAGGCCGGGAATGACCACCGTCAAGGCTCCCAAGCCATCCCACAAATTGTCAAGAGCAAAAAGTCCCTTTCCCTGGCGACGCGCGCTCTGATATTCCAACGTTACGAACGAACGGCCCAATTCTACGGTCTCGCGGATGTAGTCGCGGATGAACGTATCTGAAAAATGGAACATATGCCCCGTTGCCAACTTGGGCTGGCCGGCTGCGTCGAACTCGATTTCCGAGCCGGGCAGGAAACGATAGCCACCCAAGATCTGTTCTTCCTCGGGGTCCCACACAATCAACTGATAATAGGGGTGAGAACACGTGTCAAATTCGTCCAAATCGTAGGGCTTTCCCGTACCGCCGCCCGCTACTCTGAATGCAATCTCCCGCAAACGGCCTATTTCCATTACCACATTGGGCGCTTGCTGGTACGTTACTATGTAAATATCGTTGTTGCTTTTGTTCGTAACACGCAGTTTCCTCGCGGGCGTAAGCTCCTGCTTGAGCAACTCGCGATCCACCGGCTGAATGATTTCTTCCATATTCATGATAAATAGGTCTGAAACAGATTCGGGATGGGATTCCGTTATTATCTACTATAATTTATACACCAAATCGCGCACATAGGCTGCCCACTGTATGGGCGTGCGCGACTTGTCAAAGGTCTCCCACGGAATGGGTTTCCCTATTTTGATTGTAAAAGTCTTGTGGGTATTCTTATACATCTCGTCCACCAGAAACAGCATGGCGATATTGAACTTGATGCCCAGGCGCTTGCTGATATTGGCCAGACGATAGAAAAATTCTGAGTTTTGTCCGCCGAAATGGATGGGCACCACGTCGCGATGCGTCTCCACGCTTTTTACGACGAAAGTCTTGGCCCAGGGAATGTCGCATATCTGCCCTTTGATGCGCCGTGAGCAAAGACCTGCGGGAAACATGATGATATGGTTCTGGCTGCGGAAGCCTTCCTCGACCATCAGGGGGAAGTTGCGGCTTTGCGCCCCTACTTTATTTATGGGGATGAACATGGGAGCCAAGCCGTGCAAGTTCATGAGCATGTCGTTCACGAGGTATTTCACTTCTCCCTCGTAGCGTCGGCCCAAGATGGCGCCCAAAGCCACACCGTCTATGCCTCCTAACGGATGGTTGCTCACGAACGTGCAATATCGTCCCGTTCCTGCCGGGGGCAAATTCTCTTCGCCCTCCACCTGCAAGCGCATGTCAAGATATTTTACGCAATCTTCCAGCCATTCCACGCCTTGCTTGTCGCCTTCGGCGAGAATAAACTCGTTGACCTGATCTTGATGAATGATTTTCTTCAACCACGCTACGACAAATCCCGGCACATACCGTGCCTTGTCGCCGGCTTTGTCACGCAACACCTTAGCTATATCTATTGTGAAAGGGCTTGTTGCTGTCATCTTGCTTGCCACAAAATCTATGCAAAAGTAATAAAATTTTTCTCACGCCCTGCGCACACAATAATAAAAAGAATTCATATTTTTGCTGCCCATGCAAACGCTTATTTTAGTCACTACCGAATTTGCAGCCACGGCGCATCTCATGATGAGCCTCGTGCTGTTCTATTTTGCCCGCCGCAGCGTCAGTTATCTCTCTCTGGCATGGATCATGCTGCTCATCTGCCTGATGTATTGCGGGGCCCTTTTTTATGTGGCAACGGCCAGCAGCTTTCCACGCCTCGACATGCTCCACCCCATCCTGCTCATCTATCTTGTGGCCTGCTCGTATCTGCAAAGCATTTACCCCCTTGGTTTGTGCATGCCCGGCTACCTGCAATGGGGACGCATGTGGGGCTATGCCAGCCCGGCGCTCATCTTCATTTTCCTCTATGCTGGGGGAGCCGCTCTCGGGGCCAACTTTCTGAAAATACAGACGGCCGACGATTTACGCGAGCACCTGCTCAGTGGCGACGTTCTCCTGCGCTTTGCGGCTCTCATCCTTTCGGGCTACTACATTGTCAACATTTTCCGCCTGCCCCACCGCCTGGTACGTCGCTTCCAGCTGCCGGGAAACATGATTACCTACGGCACGGCGCTCGGCTTCGTCTCCCTTTTTTTCGCAGTGCTCACCGTTCGCTTCAATCTTATCGCGCTCAACTGCTACATCCTGCTCTTCACGCTGGTTAATATGTTCATGTTTTTCAGCATTCTGAAACCTGCCATTCAGGGCTTCAGCTATCCCGACATACGCCCCGTGAAAGAGCCGCCCACTCCCGAAGCCATCAGCAAGTCGGAGCGCGACGACTTCAACGAAGCCAACCTGCAACGTTTCGAGGCCATGGAATACATCATGCAGACCGACAAGCCCTACCTCGACTGCCTTTTCAACCGCGAGAAGCTCTGCCGCCTGGCTGGCTTCAACCGCCATCTCGTGCTTCAAAGCCTGCGCTCACAGGGATATAACGACATCCACGAATACATCAGCCGTTACCGCGTGACGGAGCTCAAACGCCTCATCCTCGACGGGAGCATCACCGACCTTCGCCAGCACGAGCGCGTGGGGTTCCTCACGCTGAAAACTGCCATCAACAACTTTGAACGCTACGAGAACCAAGATCTCACGGAATGGTTCAAGGCCAACAGCCCCGTGGCTCCGCATGCCGCGGTTAAGGAAGCCGACTGACCCTCGCGCCCACCCATACAAAACAGCCCCGCGCTGAATATTCTTTCTATCTGCGCGGGGCTGTTTACGTATATGCTCGCCCTGGTCAGTCTCTACGCAACGGCCAGTCGGTTCCGTTCCATAAAACGGTCAGGCGATCTCCTTCCTTAAATCGGATGTCAGCCTCTTCGCTCTCGTCGTCCAGAAATTCTGAAAGAAGCGCGGCAACTTCCTTCGACGTCACCACCTTGGTCTGCTTATTGTCGTTGCTGACTGCATTAAAAAAAGCCGTTGCATCGGCCGGAGCATCCACCAATGCGATTTTCGTAAGACTTGCTTCGACGTCATCGGCCGTAAACGACAGCGTCACCCCGTCCTTCGTGGCCCACCACGTACCTTTCATAAGGAAAGGCCCCTCGGCATGTGTGGCATAATACTCGTCGGTCTCGACAGTGAACATGTCATACGAGCCACGCACCTCCACTTCGCCCCGCTCGGGGTCGTCGCTGTCGGGAACAAAGATAAAGCGCGGCGAAAGCATCAGCGTCGTATCGCGATATTCCACCTTGAAGTCTTCGCCTTCCCAAACGCCCACTACCTGATAGCCATTCCTTCTCTCGGCACACGACGTGCATAGCAACAGCAAGGGCAAGATGAGCCAAAAAGCAGCCTGATAAATTGTTTTATTCATGGTCTTCGTCTTTAAACATTCCGTATGAACGCCGCTGACAGCGCCTTTATAGGAGCAAAGGTAGCATTTGTTCCTCTATTTCCCCTTATATCTTGTTTATTTCTTTTTGCAGTCTGTCCAAAAAAGTGGCAGCATGTGCTCCGTCCATCTGAACGTGATGAAACTGGAAGGAAACGACCAGTAACTTCCTCCAAAGATGCTGCCTGTATTTCCCCCATATCATGAACGGATTGTTGAATATTCCGCTGTACATGCCCACCGCTCCGTCTATCTCATAATGCGCGAGCGCGGAAGTGCCGATGACCATGCTGTCCGTCTGGTCGTGGTTCTCACAGCTCGCGGCCACCTGCGCCGTCAAACGCAGATAGTCGGCGTTGAAGCGCTGCAAGTCGTCGGTGAAAGGCACATCGCAGGAACTCACTTCGCCCTCCCTGTTCTGCACAATGGTGTTTACTGCCAGGCGGTCATACGCCATGAGCTTTCCGTCCACCGGCAACGCATAAAACTCCCTCACACTGCTTGCCGCACGGCCAATGCAATAGCACATCAGCATGTTAAACTTCAATCCACTCCTGCGGCTTTTCCGCAGCAGGCGTGTAACGTCCAGTGTCTTGAAGAGCGTTACCATCGGCATGGGGGCTTTCATCCACATGTCGAACGCATAAGCACGCGAGGTGGTGTGCGGATCAATTTCTTTGACCATGTCTGCCTATTAACAAAAGATGCCCGCGGGATTTTGTCGCATTCTTCCCGCGGGACACCTTATTTATATATATGAATACCCCGAAGCTTATTGCAGGCGGGCTACGGCTTCCTTGATGCGCCGCAGGGCTTCGACGATGTTCTCGTCGCTCGTGGCATAACTCATGCGGAAGCACTCGGGCGAGCCGAAGGCATCGCCGCCGACGGTGGCCACGTGTGCCTCTTCGAGCAGGAACATGGCGAAATCCATGCTGTTGTTGATGACGCGGTCGCCACACTTCTTACCGAAATAGGCGCTGCACTTGGGGAACAGATAGAACGCTCCATGCGGATCGTTCACCTCGAAGCCCGGCACTTCCTTGGCCAGCTTCACGATGAGCTCCTTGCGGCGTTCGAAGGCGCGGCGCATCTCCTCCACGCACTCCTGCGGACCGGCGAAAGCTGCCGTGGCTGCCATCTGGCTCACGGAGCAGGGGCCACTGGTGTACTGCCCTTGTAGCTTGTTGCACGCCTTGGCAATCCACTCGGGGGCGGCAATGAAACCGATGCGCCAGCCCGTCATGGCATAAGCCTTGGAAACGCCGTTCACCAGCACGGTGCGTTCCTTCATGCCCGGGCAGGAAGCTATCGAGGCGTGACGGCCCACGTAGTTGATGTGCTCGTATATTTCGTCGCTCAGCACGATGACGTTTTCGTGCCTGCGCAGCACGGCTGCCAGGCCTTCGAGCTCCTCGGCGCTGTAAACGGAGCCCGTCGGGTTGCTGGGCGAGCAAAGGATGAGCAGGCGCGTGCGCGGCGTGATGGCTGCTTCGAGCTGTCCGGGCGTTATTTTAAAGTCCTGCTCGATGCCTGCCTCCACGTAGACGGGCGTTCCGTCGGCCATCAGCACCATCTGCGGGTAGCTCACCCAGTAGGGAGCGGGGATAATCACTTCGTCGCCCTCGCCCACCAGCGCCATAACGGCGTTGCAGACGCTTTGCTTCGCACCGTTGGAGCAGACAATCTGCGAGAGCGCATAGTCCAGCCCGTTCTCGCGTTTGAGCTTGTCGGCGATGGCCTGGCGCAAGGCGGGATAGCCGGGCACGGGCGAATAGCGCGAATAGTTGTCGTCGACGGCCTTCTTGGCTGCCTCTTTGATATGGTCGGGGGTGTTGAAGTCGGGCTCGCCCACCGAAAGATTAATGACGTCTACGCCCTGAGCCTTGAGCTCGCCGCTCTTTTGCGACATGGCCAGCGTGGCCGAAGGGGCCAGGCGGTTGAGGCGTGCAGATAACTGGTTCATATCCATTCTTGTTTTAATATGTTAGACGCTTCCTTCGCTTATCTTCTGTCGCCGAAAATGCGCAACAGGTAAAGGAAGAGGTTGATAAAGTCGAGATAGAGCGTCAGGCTCCCCATCAAGGCCAGTTTCATCGTGCCTTCGTGCACGTCGTCGCCATACATCATGAGCATCTGCTTGATTTTTTGCGTATCGTAGGCCGTCAGTCCCACGAAGATAAGCACGCCGATGTAGGTCAGCGCCCAGCTCAGCACCGAACTGGCCACAAAGATGTTGACAATCGTTGCGATGATGAGGCCAATGAGAGCCATGAAGAGGAAACGGCCCACGGCCGAGAGGTCTTTCTTCACGGTGTAGCCCACGATGGTCATGGCCCCAAACGTGCCGGCCGTCACGAAAAACGTCGTGGCAATTGATGTGGCTGTGTATGCCAGGAAGATAAACGACATAGTGACGCCGTTCAGGATGGCATAGGCCGCAAACATTACGCCGGCCACGGGGAACGACATGCGCATGATGTTGGCGCTCAGTATCCACACCAGAGCGAGCTCGGCAATGATCAGGCCGAAGAAGAGGCCCGAGCTTTGGAAAATGGTCTGCATGAAGCCGAGGTTGCCCGACAGCCAATAGGCCGTCATACCCGTCATGGCCAAGCCCAACGTCATCCACAGATACACGTTTTTCATCAGGGCTGCAAAAGCCGACGACCGCGCAGGCGCGGCATAGGTGTCATAAAATCTTTCTTGTTCCATAATTTCTCTGTTTTTTATTTGTTAAAGTGCAAAGTATGTCCCATGCGCTCCTGCTTTGTGTGCAGGTAGTGTTCGTTGTATGGGTTGGGCGTGATTTCGATAGGCACGTTCTCGGTGATTTCCAGGCCGTAGGCTTCCAGGCCGACGCGCTTGACGGGGTTGTTGGTGAGCAGGCGCATTTTTCTGACGCCCAGCAATTTCAAGATCTGCGCGCCCACGCCGTAGTCGCGTTCGTCGGGGTCGTAGCCCAGATGGATGTTGGCGTCCACCGTGTCGTATCCCTGCTCCTGAAGCTTGTAGGCTGCAATCTTGGCCATGAGGCCAATGCCCCGTCCCTCTTGGTTGAGGTAGAGCAGCACGCCCTTGCCTTCGGCCTCGATCTGCCGCATGGCGCGATGGAGCTGTTCGCCGCAGTCGCAGCGCTCGCTGCCGAAGATGTCGCCCGTGACGCACGACGAATGCACGCGCACCAGCACGGGCTCGTCCTCGCTCCAGCTGCCCTTGATGAGGGCCACGTGCTCCTTGCCGTCGCTTTTCTGGCGGAAGGGTATCAGGTGAAAATGGCCATACTCGGTCGGCATGTCCACCTCTTCGCCCATTTCGACGAGGCTCTCGGAGCGCAGGCGATAGGCAATGAGGTTCTTGATGGTCAGGATGTGCAGGCCCTCGCGGCGGGCGAACTCCTGCAACTGGGGCATGCGGGCCATCGTGCCGTCCTCGTTGAGTATCTCGATGAGGCAGGCTGCCGGGTAGAGCCCGGCCAGACGGGCCAGGTCGACGGCGGCTTCGGTGTGGCCGGCGCGGGCCAGGACGCCGCGGTCCTGGGCGTAGAGCGGATTGATGTGTCCCGGCCGTCCGAACGTTTCGGGGCGGCTTGCGGGGTCGGCCAGCGCGCGGATGGTGGCCGCGCGGTCGTGGCAGCTCACGCCCGTGGTGCAGCCTTCGAGCTTGTCGACCGTCACGGTGAAGGGCGTGCCCAGCATGCTCGTGTTGTCCTGCACCTGGTGGTCGAGGGCCAGTTCGCGGCAGCGCTCCATCGTGACGGGCGCACACAGCACGCCGCGGCCGTTGCGGAGCATGTAGTTGACAGCCTCGGGCGTCACGTGCTCGGCAGCCATGATGAGGTCGCCCTCGTTCTCGCGGTCTTCGTCGTCGACCACGATGACAAATTTCCCTTGTTTGAAGTCGGCCACCGCCTCTTCAACGGTAGCCAGCGTGAATGGTTCCATGGAGTTATGCTTGATTTTTGTTTTGCAATGGTTGGATAAACGTCAGGAGCGCGTCGCAGCTCTTCACGATCTGCCGCAGGTCGCCGTAGAGGCGCAGGCGGAAGCGCCAGATGCGGAACCACAGCAGGAGGCCCAGCGGGAAGACGATGCCCGCGGCCATGTTGAGGCGGCGGCCCGGCAAGGGCGTTGTGTGGGCGTGCACGTAGATGACGGGCAGGTTGTTCAGCTCCTGCAACACGCGCAGGTTGCGGCTGTTCGAGAGCTCCTCGACGAGCGCTTCGAGGCGTTCGTTCAGCTCCTCTATGTCGTGGTCGGGGGCGTAGCGGAAAAAGAGGCGGAAATAGCCTGGCGCCAGGCGCAGGCGTGTCTTGGCGTTGTAGGTCTCGCAGTCGTTGCGCAGGTTCGTCAGCTCCGTAGCCACGCGGTCGTAGTCGGGATCGTCGATGATGACGTCCTTGCGCGTGATGTGTCGGCGCGAGCGCAGGCCCAGGAAGCGGCGCACCACCAGTGTGTAGGCCTCGATGTTGAAGACAACGCTGTCTTTGTTCGACTTGTACGTGAGGAACACGCCGAAAGGCACGAGCACGAACGAACTAATCCACATGCCGTACCACATTTCCCACGAGCCGTCGCGGGCCATCTTCATGCCCGACGTATTGATGATGTAGTAGAAGATGAATATCAGCACCGAGATGACCGTGGGCATGCCCAGGCCCCCTTTGCGTATGATGGCGCCGAGCGGGGCACCCACAAAGAAGAAGAAGAGGCACGAGAGCGAGAGCGTTATCTTCTGGTGCCACTCCACTTCGTGGCGCCGTATGGTGTTGTCGCCGTCGCGCATCACGAGGCCCTTCCATTCCAGCTCGCTGCGCATCGAGCGTGCCCCGGCGGCGGCCATCTGCAAGGCCGACAGGCGCCGGTCGGGCGAGAGCGCGGCCGTCAGGCTGTCGAACGAGAGCGCGGGCCTCGCCACGGCGGCCAGCATTTTCGCCGAATCGGCCTTGGCCAGGGGCGGCATGCGGTAAACCGTGCGGCGTGCTTCGGCATAATAGCCCTGCCCCACGCTGTCCAGGCGCTGCTCCATCGAGTCGACGTCGTGCTCAATCTCCTGCATGTTTTTGGCCGTGGCCAGGTTGCGGAGCATGTCCTCGTCCATCATGTTGAAATTGCTGTCGAAGTCGATAAGCAGCTGTTTGTAGCCGAACGTTTCGCGGTCGTAGGGCACGCTCGTACCGCTCAGCCCCGAGAAGCCTTGCGATTGCAGGTTCTCAAACTGCTCTCCGTTCCACAGGTCGAGCTTCAGGTGGAGTTTGTCGGCCGTCACCTCCATGCGTCCCGAGTCGGCCAGGACAATCTGCGCGCGGTCGAAGCCCTGGTCGGTCTTATATATAATGAGTTGGTAGAGCATGCCCGTTTCGGCATTTTTGCGCTCCACAAACAGGTTGACGTTGGGCACGCCTCCGTAGAAAACGCCCTCGGGGATTTCCACGGCCGGCGAGGTTTGCTTCATGCTGATGAGCAGCGTGCGCAGGCTCTTCTGGGCCTTGGGCGAAGCCGTATTTTGGAAAACGAACGAAACGGCCGTGAGCAGCACCACCACGCACAGGATGGGCTGCATGATGCGCACCAGCGGCACGCCGGCGGCCTTCATGGCCAGCAGTTCGAGCCGTTCGCCCATGTTGCCGAAAGCGATGAGCGAAGCCAGCAACACCGCGAGCGGGAGCGACGTGGGCACCAGCGTGATACCCATATACCAGAAGAACTGCACCAGGATTTCCAACGAAAGTCCCTTACCTATCAGTTCGTCCACGTAGCGCCACGTAAACTGCATCATGAAGACGAACAGACAGATGAAGAAGGCTCCCACGAAGATGAGAAGAAAATTCTTCAATATGAAGATATCCAGCTTTTTTATCCCAAACATGCCCGGAGGTATCGGTTCCAAAGTGCAAAGATAGCGCAAGGCGAGTGGAATGCAAAGGAAAAGCTCGCTTTTCCTTTGCATTCCCGAGCCGCAACCTACCTTCGGGGACTCCAAAGCACAGAACACCCCCCAGCGACAACAGAGGCAAAAAAGAGCGCGACGCAGGCGCCGGCCACCTCGCCCGAAGCGCTGTGCGCTATTTGGCAAACCGTTAAAGCGGACAGCGTGGCCGTCCGCGTTTTAGGCGTTGCAAGGACCCCGCGAAGGGATGTCCCGGCGCATCCATGGGATGTTTTCGCGCGATCCATCCCATGGAATTTCAGATCCATCCCATGGAAATTCCGATCCATGGGCACTTTCTGGGTGAAATTTGGGACCGATTTTTGCCATATAGTGGCGAAAACGTGCTTTCGGGGCTTCCCTTCGCTTTTCCATTTCATCTAACCATCTCATTATCAAACGTTCCCCATTTTCACTCATTTGCGCCCGACGGATCGTTCGGTCGAAAAAATCGCGCTCTCCGTGTTAAAAAACAGAGCCGGCAACGCTGTGCAACCCCGTTTCAAGGCAGCAAAGGCCCCTCCGCTACCTCCGCCCCTTACCCTCAGTTTGCGCCCGCGCCGGGGCATGCCGCGCTGGCCACTGGCCGCGACGAGGAGCAGCTTCGGGAGGTTGTGACAGAAAAATGAAGAAAAAATCGGCGTTTCTCTTGGCCATTTAAAAATAATGCCCTACTTTTGCACTCGCAATCGGGGTAAAGCTCCACGCATGGCGCGATAGCTCAGCTGGTTAGAGCGCATGATTCATAATCATGAGGTCCCCAGTTCAATCCTGGGTCGCGCTACGACAAGGCGAAAGCATTCGGAACATCGGTTTCGGATGCTTTCGTCTTTTTTACGCATCCTGCCGCCCGTGCCCCGCTCCACGGCAGCTTTCCTGCCGGAAAAATTGCGGGGAAAAAGGAAATGAGTAACTTTGTCCTGCGGACGAAAACAATGAACAATGGACAATTGAAAATTGACAATGGACAATTGAAAATGGACAACGCTCCCTTTGCTTTCTTCGCCCGCTACGGGGTGCCCGCATGCTTGTGCTGCGGGGCGCTGCCCGGAACTGCTTGAACGGAATACAACGAAAAACGCCATGAACTCTCTCGCCAACATCATTGCCCGGGCGCTCGACCTGCCCGTACACAAGGTGGAAAACACGCTCCACCTGCTCGACGGGGGCGCCACCATCCCTTTTATCAGTCGCTACCGCAAGGAGGCCACGGGCGGCCTCAACGAGGTGGCCGTGGGCGACATCAAGGAGCAGAACGACAGGCTCCACGACCTGATGCGCCGCAAGGAAACCATCCTCAACACCATCGACGAACAGGGCAAGCTCTCCGACGAACTGCGCTCACGCATCGAAACGTGCTGGAACGCTGCGGAACTGGAAGACATCTACCTGCCCTACAAGCCCAAACGCAAGACGCGGGCCGAGGCTGCGCGCAAAAAGGGGCTCGCCCCGCTGGCCGAGCGCCTGCTGGCCGAACGGCGCGAGGCGCCGGAAGCGCTGGCGGCGCAGTTTGTGGGCGCCGAGGTGGCCAACGTGGAAGAAGCCCTGCAAGGCGCGCGCGACATCATTGCCGAACGGGTCAACGAAGACGAGGCTTGCCGCAACAGCCTGCGCCGCGGCTATGAGCTGACGGCCGTCGTCGCCTCGAAGGTGGTGAAGGGGAAGGAAGCGGAAGGAGCCAAGTATCGCGACTACTTCCAGTTCAGCGAACCGCTGCGGCGCTGCACGTCGCACCGCCTGCTGGCCATGCGCCGCGGCGAGGCCGAGGGCATCCTGCGCGTGAGCATCCTGCCGGCCGACGAGGCCGACAGCCTGGCCCGCATTGCCCGCCGCTACGTGCGCCCCGGCGCGCCCTGCGCCGCGCAGGTCGAGATGGCCGTCGGCGATGCCTACAAGCGCCTGCTGCGCCCCTCCATCGAAAACGAGTTTGCCGCCCTGAGCAAGGAGCGGGCCGACCGCGAGGCCATCCGCGTCTTCGCCCAAAACCTGAGGCAGCTGCTGCTGGCTCCGCCCCTTGGGCGCAAACGCATCATGGGCATCGACCCGGGCTTCCGCACGGGCTGCAAGGTGGTGTGCCTCGACGAGCAGGGCAACCTGCTCCACCACGACACCATCTATCCCCACGCCCCCATACACCACGCGGCCGAGGCCTCGGTGAAACTCATGGACATGATGGAGCGCTACCGCATCGAGGCCGTGGCCATCGGCACCGGAACGGCCGGGCGCGAAACCGAGGAACTCGTGCGCTCGCTCCCCACGGCGGCCGGCGTCAGGGTGTTTCCCGTCAGCGAAGACGGCGCGTCGGTCTATTCGGCCTCGAAGCTCGGACGCGAGGAGTTTCCCGACCAGGACGTCACCGTGCGCGGCGCCGTGTCGATTGGCCGGCGCCTGGCCGACCCGCTGGCCGAGCTCGTAAAGATCGACCCGAAAGCCATCGGCGTGGGGCAATACCAGCACGACGTGGATCAGGGCGAACTGAAACGCTCGCTCGACCGCACCGTGGAGCTCTGCGTCAACACGGTGGGCGTCAACCTCAACACAGCCAGCAAGCACCTGCTCACCTACGTCTCGGGGCTGGGCCCCGTGCTGGCGCAAAACATCGTCGACTACCGCACGGAGCATGGCCCCTTCCGCTCGCGCCGCAGCCTCATGGACGTGCCGCGCCTCGGCGCCAAGGCCTTCGAGCAGTGCGCGGGCTTCCTGCGGATAGACGACGGCGACAACCCGCTTGACAACACGGCCGTACACCCCGAGCGCTACGCGCTGGTCGAACAGATGGCGCGCGACGCCGGCTGCGACGTGCCGCAGCTCATCGCCTCGAAAGAAACGCGACGGGCCATCGACCTCGAACGCTACTGCCGCGACGGCGTGGGCCTGCCCACCCTGACCGACATCATGGAGGAGCTCGACAAACCCGGCCGCGACATGCGCGGCGAAATCAAGGCGTTCAGCTTCGACAGCCGGCTGCACACCATCGACGACTTGGAGCCTGGCATGGTGGTGCCGGGCGTCGTGTCGAACATCACCAACTTCGGGTGCTTCGTCGACCTGGGAATAAAGACAAAGGGACTGATACACGTGTCGCAAATGGCCGACCGCTTCGTGCGCGACCCGGCCGAAGTGGTCAGCATACGGCAGCAGGTGCGCGTCAAGGTGCTCAGCGTCGACACGGAACGGGGCCGCGTGGCCCTCACGCTCAAAGGCGTGGAGCAATGAGAGAAAGAAAGCTGCGGCAGGGCCTGCCCGTCAGCGCTTCTGCTTGAAGAAACGGCGCATCAGGGCGCCACACTCTTCTTCGAGCACGCCCGCCACCACTTCGGTGCGCGGATGGAGCGCCCCGGGGGCCAGGCGGCTGTAACCGCGCTTGGGGTCGGGCGCGCCATAGACCAGCCGGCCGAGCTGCGCCCAGCCCAAAGCGCCCGCGCACATGACGCAAGGCTCCACCGTGACGTAGAGCGTGCAAACGTCCAGGTATTTGCCGCCAAGGGCCCCGGCGGCGGCCGTCACGGCCTGCATTTCGGCATGGGCCGTCACGTCGGTCAGCGTCTCCGTCAGGTTGTGGGCACGCGCAATGATGCGGTCGCGACACACCACCACGGCGCCCACTGGCACCTCGTCGCGCTCGAAAGCTATCTGCGCCTGTTCCAAGGCTTTTTTCATGTAGTCGGCATCTGTCATGGGGCTCACTGTTATGAAATACGGACAAATTTAAGAAGAAACTTCCGACCTGCCATCATCATGGCCCAACACAATCTGCTCGGACAGGCGGGCGAAGAGGCTGCCTGCCGCTATCTGGTACACAAAGGCTACCGCCTGCGCCACCGCAACTGGCGCTGCGGACACTTGGAACTCGACATCGTGGCCGAATGGCTGGGCGAAATCGTTTTCGTCGAGGTGAAAACGCGCAGCCACGAGGGGCTCGTGGCGCCCCGCGAGAGCGTGACGCGCACCAAGCGCCAGCACCTGCTCGACGCCGGGGCGGCCTATCTGGCACACCACAGGCTCGACCTCGCCCCCTTCCGCTTCGACGTAATCGAGGTGGTGGGCACGGCGCCGCCCTTCGCCATCCGCCACATGGAAAACGCCTTTACCGCCCGGGACGGGCGCAGCCGCTCACACCCCGGCCCTCACTGAAAGAAAATGGACATAGAAAAAATCAGAGACTACTGCCTCGCCAAGAAAGGAGCCGACGAAGCCTTCCCCTTCGACGACACGACGCTCGTGTTTCGCGTGCAGGGCAAGATGTTTGCCGTGCTCCTGCTCGACAAGCCCGACCGCGTCATTCTGAAATGCGACGCCGAGTATGCCGCCGCGCTCCGCGAACGCTACGAAGGCGTGGAGCCGGCCTGGCATTTCAACAAGAAATATTGGAACCAGGTGTTCTTCGAGCGCGACGTGGACGACGCGCTCATCCTGCACCTCGTAGACCACTCGCTGGACGAGGTGCTGAAAAAACTTCCCCGAACGCTACGTGATGCCTATGACCGACTCGCTTGACCTGCCCCGCGGATTTTACCATCTGCACCTGCCCGAAACCGACTCCACCATGCTCTGCCTGCTGCGCCCCGACCTGTCGGCACGCAGCGAGGCCTTCGTGCTCGCAACCACCGACTTTCAAACCGCCGGCCACGGCCAGCGCGGCACCGTGTGGGAGGCCGCCGCGGGCCGCAACCTGCTGTTCAGCTTTGTCTTCCACCCCACGTTCGTGAGCGCGGGCGGGCAGTTTCGCCTGTCGGAGGCCCTGGCGCTGGCCGTGGCCGAGAGCCTCGACGGGCTGCCCGTGGAGGTGAGCGTAAAGTGGCCCAACGACATCTACGCGGGCAACAGGAAAATCTGCGGCATGCTGCTCGAGCACGACCTGCGCGGCACACATATATATAACACGCGCGCGGGCGTGGGGCTCAACGTGAACCAGCGGCGCTTCGAGGGCGACGCGCCCAACCCCGTGTCGATGTGGCAGCTGCTCGGCCGCGACACGGAGCGCGGCCCGCTCCTTTCAGCCATTCTCCACCGCTTCTGCGCCTATTACAGCCTGCTGCGCGACGGCGGGGCCGCCACCGTGGACGAGCGATACGCCGCCCGCCTCTACCGCCGCGAGGGGCTGCACCCGTTCAGCGATGCCAACGGCCGTTTCAGCGCCTGCATCCATGCCGTCTGCCCCAACGGCCGCCTCGTTCTGCGCGACGAAACGGGGCGCCTCCGCACGTATGCGTTCAAGGAAGTGAGGTTCGAAACCGAGGAGGAGGGCCATGAGTAGAGGCATAGACAGAAAAATACTGCACATCGCCCTGCCGAGCATCGTTTCCAACATTACGGTGCCGCTGCTCGGGCTGACCGACACGGCCATCGCGGGCCACATGGGGGCGCCGGCCTACATCGGTGCCATCGCCGTGGGAGGCATGATTTTCAACATGGTCTACTGGCTCTTCGGCTTCCTGCGCATGGGCACGGGCGGCCTCACCTCGCAAGCCTACGGCGCCGGCCGCACCGACGAATGCGCCCGCGTGCTGCTGCGCGCGCTGGGCGTGGCGCTGAGCTGCGGACTGCTGTTCGTCGTGCTGCAAAGGCCGCTGGGCGACCTGGCCTTCCGCCTGCTCGACGCCACGGACGAGGTGAAGCGCACGGCCCGCACCTACTACGACGTACTCGTTTGGGGCGCCCCGGCCGTACTGGGGCTTTACAGCTTCACGGGCTGGTTTCTCGGCATGCAGAACGCACGCATCCCCATGTACATCGCCGTGGCGCAAAACGTCGTCAACATCGCGGCCAGCGTGGCCTTCGTCTTCGGAGCGGGGTGGAAGGTGGAAGGCGTGGCCGCCGGCACGCTCATAGCCCAATATGCAGGTCTGGCCATGGCCGCGCTGTGGTGGCGGCGCCGCTACCGCCCCTCGACGCCCCGCATCGGCTGGCGCGACGTGGCCGAACGCGGCGCGCTCGGCCGCTTTTTCGCCGTGAACCGCGACATCTTTCTGCGCACGCTCTGCCTGGTGGCCGTCACCACCGGCTTCACCTCGGCGGGAGCCGCCGGCGGCGACCTCGTGCTGGCCGCCAACGCACTGCTCATGCAGTTTTTCGTCATCTTTTCTTACGTTATGGACGGCTTTGCCTACGCCGGCGAGGCGTTGGGCGGCCGATACGCCGGGGCTGGCGACCGCCGCAATTTCCGCCTCATGGCCGGACGGCTGCTGGGCTGGTGCAGTGCGCTGGCGCTGGCCTTCACCGTGCTCTACGCCTGCGGGGGCGGCCTGCTCGTCGGTCTGCTCACCGACGACGCCTCGGTGGTTGGCGAGGCCGGGCGCTATCTGCCCTACGTGGTGGCGCTGCCCCTGCTGAGCTTCGGGGCCTTCCTGCTCGACGGGCTCTTTATCGGCACAACGTCCACGCGCGAGATGCTCGTCGGGATGGGGGCTGCGGCCGTCTGCTTCTTTGCCGCCTTCGCCGCCCTGCGGGATGCCTGGGGCAACCACGCCCTGTGGACGGCTTTCCTGCTCTATCTCTTCATGCGCGGAGCCGTCCAGGCGCTCTTTCTGCCAAAGATTATGAGGCGCATAGGCAGGTAAAGGGCAGGAATTAGTATATTTGTATCATTAAGTTACGAAAAGAGTGTAATTTATTGGAAATGAGCGTAGGTTAATTGCTCATGATAGTAATAGGTTACGATTT
>CALUNU010000002.1 GCA_944322095.1 uncultured Alloprevotella sp. | reverse complement strand
TTATCTGTAATAAGTTGATTATTATCAGCATATTGCATTCTCATGAATTTTCTCGATTGTATAAGTTCGAGTCCCGTACGCACCGCAGCTTTTGAGCGACAAAATCCCACAGACTTTCGGTCTGTGGGATTTTTCTTTTCCCCTCGCAGCACGCCCGGCGGGGGCACACGGCACAACACAAACAGAAAACAACAAACATCGGCAACATGAAAGTATTACTCATCAACGGAAGCCCGCGAAGCAAGGGCAACACGTTCGTAGCCTTGTCGGAGGTGGCAAAGGCCCTTGAAGCCAACGGCATCGAAACGGAAATCGTATCCATCGGCGCCAAAGCCGTGCAAGGCTGCATCGCCTGCGGACGCTGCGCCGAGCTCGGCAAATGCGCGTTCGACGACTCCTTATATAATAAGGTGTGGGAAAGGCTCGCGACGGCCGACGGCATCGTCGTGGGTTCGCCCGTCTATTACGCCGGGCCCAACGGCTCGCTCTGCGCCCTGCTCGACCGCCTGTTCTACTCGGCCTCAGCCCTGCTGCGCTATAAGCCTGCCGCTGCGGTGGCCGTATGCCGCCGCGGCGGAGCCAGCGCCACGTTCGACCGCCTGAACAAATATTTCACCATCAACTGCATGCCCGTGGTCAGTTCGCAGTATTGGAACAGCGTACACGGGCGCCTGCCGGGCGAAGCCGCCGAGGACGCCGAGGGGTTGCAGACCATGCGCACGCTGGGAAACAACATGGCCTGGCTGCTGAAAAGCCTGGCCGACGGCAACCACCCGAAGCCCGAGAGAGAACAGCCCGTCATGACCAACTTTATCCGATAGCATCGCAAAACGAAAAGGCTGCATTTCACCCGGCACCCCAACCACACATACAACAATGGCAGACCGAATGATTACCCTTGCCGACGGAGAGCAAGTATGCCCGCTCGGACAGGGCACCTATCAGATGGGGCGGCGGCGAGACGAGGAGATAGAAGCCTTGCGCCGGGGCCTCGACCTGGGACTAAGCGTGATAGACACAGCCGAAATGTACGGAACGGAAGAGCTCGTGGGCGAAGCCGTGCAGGGACGGCGCCACCGGACATTCATCGTGAGCAAGGTGCTCCCCACCAACGCCAGCTACGAAGGAACGAAGCGCGCCTGCGAACGCAGCCTGCGGCGGCTTCGCACCGACTACATCGACCTGTATCTGCTGCACTGGATAGGCCGCCACCCCTTTGCCGACACCGTGCGCGCCCTGGCCGAGCTGAAGCAGGAGGGCAAGATACGACGGTGGGGCATGAGCAATCTTGACGTGGCCGACATGGAGCAAATTGTCGCCCTGCCCCATGGCAAAGAGTGTGCCGCCAACCAAGTGCTCTACAACCTGCGCGACAGGGGCATCGAATACGACCTGATACCGTGGAGCGCGCGGCACCGCATGCCCCTCATGGCCTATACGCCGCTGGGCGAAGGCCGCCTGCGCCACCACCCCGTGCTTGTGGAGCTGGCTCACCGCCTGAACGCCACGCCCACCCAGGTAATGCTGGCATGGGTGATGCGCTCGCCCGGCATGATGGCCATCCCCAAAGCGGGCAGCGCGGCCCACGTTGAGGAAAACGCCCGCAGCCTCGACCTGCACCTCACGCCCGACGACCTGAAAGAAATAGACAGGGCGTTCCCCCCGCCGACGCATAAAATACCTTTGGCCGGGTGGTGACGCCGGCGCCCCTTTGCAAAACAGAACGACGCCACCCGGCCGCGGCGGCGCCCCTTCTTGGAGAAAAGAGCGAAAAAAACGGATAGAAACGCTTTGCGGGTCGTGGAAAGTTCGTACCTTTGCGGCGTTGTGAGTGAGGGGCTTGATAAAAGTTCCTCACTCGTTTTTAAGAACGCTTATCAATGATAGACAAGAACGTTGTTAAAAAACTGGTAGACGAGTGGCTCACCGGCCGCGACTACTTCTTGACAGATCTTACCATCAGCCCCGACGACCGCATCGTGGTGGAAATCGACCACAAGGACGGCGTGTGGATTGAAGACTGCGTGGAGCTGAGCCGATATATCGAGAGCCGGCTGGATCGCGACGAGGAAGATTACGAACTGGAAGTGGGCAGCGCAGGCATAGGCCAGCCGTTCAAGGTGATGCGCCAGTATGAAATCCACGTGGGCGAACGCGTGGAAGTGGTCACGGCCGACGGCCGCAAACTCACGGGCACGCTCAAAGAAGCCACGCCCGAAAACTTCACGCTGACCGTCACCGAACGCGTCAAGGAAGAAGGCGCCAAACGTCCGCACCTCGTGGAGCGCGACATAACGTTCACATACGACGAGGTGAAAGAGACAAAATATATCATCGATTTCAAATAAAACCGCCACCGACACGAATGCCCCCGCCACTTTGGGGGCTTTCTTATCGCCCGGCACATCCATCCCCGCATACGACACAAGAAAACACGACAAACAATAATGGCTAAGAAAAAAGAAGAAACCACGAGCTTGATAGACACCTTCTCCGAGTTCAAGGACACGAAAAACATCGACCGTACGACCATGGTGAGCGTGCTGGAAGAGAGCTTCCGCAGCGTCATCGCCAAGCTGTTTGGCTCGGACGAGAATTTCGACGTGATTGTCAACCCCGACAAAGGCGACTTTGAGATCTACCGCAACCGCGAAGTGGTGGCCGACGGCGAAGTGACGGATCCGAACAAGCAGATAGCCCTCTCGGAGGCCCGCGAAATCGACTCCGACTACGAAGTGGGCGAAGACATGAGCGAAGCCATCGACTTTGCCAAGTTCGGACGCCGCGCCATCCTGACCCTGCGGCAGACGCTGGCAAGCAAAATCCTCGAACTGGAACACGATGCGCTCTACAATAAATATAAAGGAAGAGTGGGCGAAATCGTTGCGGCCGAAGTGTACCAGACTTGGAAGAACGAAACGCTGCTTATCGACGACGAGGGCAACGAGCTGCACTTGATGAAGGGGCAGCAGATACCCCGCGACTTCTACCACAAAGGCGACACGGTGCGCGCCGTCGTCGACCACGTGGAGGGCGCAGGAGGCAACCCTAAGATCTACGTCAGCCGCACGTCGCCCGAGTTTCTGAAACGATTGCTCGAAGGCGAAATCCCCGAAATAGCCGACGGACTCATCTCGCTGCGCCGCGTGGCGCGCATCCCCGGCGAGCGGGCCAAGGTGGCCGTGGAGAGCTACGACGACCGCATCGACCCCGTGGGCGCCTGCGTGGGCGTAAAGGGCAGCCGCATCCACGGTATCGTGCACGAGCTGAACGGCGAAAGCATCGATGTCATCACTTTCTCGAACAACCCCCAGCTTTTCATCCAGCGCGCCCTGAGCCCCGCCGAGATTTCAAGCATGCAGGTGAACGAAGAAGAGAAGCGGGCCGAGGTCTATCTGCGCCCCGACCAGGTATCGCTCGCCATCGGTAAGGGAGGTCTCAACATCAAGCTGGCCTCCATGCTGACGGAATACACCATCGACGTCTACCGCGAAGTGCCCGAGGGCGAGCAGACGGAAGACATCTATCTTGACGAATTTGCCGACGAAATAGACCAGTGGGTTATCGACGCCATCAAGGGCATCGGCCTGAGCACGGCCAAAGACGTGCTGAACGCGCCGCGCGAAATGCTCATAGAGAAAGCCGACCTCGAAGAAGGAACGGTCGACGACGTTTTGCGCATTTTAAAAGCTGAATTTGAGGACGAATAATAGAGTATGAGCATAAGACTGAACAAGGTAATCAAAGAATTCAACGTCGGACTGCAAACCGTCGTCGACTTTCTGCAAAAGAAGGGCTACGAAATCAACGCAGTGCCCAACGAGAAAGTGACCGATGAGCAGTATGAGCTGCTGAAAAAGGAGTTCGGCGCCGACAAAGACCTGCGCAACAAGGCCGAGAAGATGATAAAAGAGCGCAAGAAGCCAACGAACAAGCCGCGGGCTCCCAAGGCGTCAGCCACAACCGAGGAAATCAAGACAACAGTACCCGAGGACCTGCGTCCGCGCATCACGGAGGTGGGCCACATCAACCTGAACAAACTCCAGACACAGGCCGCCGAGCCGCAACCCACTCCCCCTGCTCCCGCAGCAACGGAGGAGAAAGAAGCGCCGGCCGCCGAGGCTCCGAAAGCCAAGGAGCCCGCTCCCAAGAAGGAACAGGCCATCGGTACGGAGGAGGACGGCGTATTCAAGCTGCACCCCCACACCGAACTGGTGGCGCCCAAGGTGGTGGGCACGATTGACCTCTCTGCCCTCAACCAGAACACGCGGCCCCGCAAAAAGACCAAGGAGGAGCGCCGCAAGGAACGCGAAGGCAAAGCCCAGGGCCACGCCGCCACGGGCGAGAAGAAGAAGCGCAACCGCATCGGCAAGGAGCGCGTAGACGTCAACGCCGCCGCCAACCAGGGCGGAGGCGCCCCCGCAGGCCAAGGCAAGCGGAATGCCTCAGGCGCACAGGGCAACCAAGGCGGAGGCAGCAAGCGCCAGAAAGAACGCAACAGAAAGGCACAGGCCAACCAGAAGCCCGAAATATCGGACGAGGACGTGGCACGCCAGGTTAAGGAGACGCTGGCCCGCCTTACGGGGAAGACCAAGACGTCGAAGGGCGCCAAGTTCCGCAAGGAAAAGCGCGAACAGATAAGAGCCCAGCACGAAGAACAGCTGCTCGAAGAGAAGAAAGAGAGCAAGGTGCTGAAGCTGACGGAATTTGTGACGGCCAACGAGCTGGCCACCATGATGGACGTTCCCGTCACGAGCGTCATCTCCACCTGCATGAGCATTGGCATCATGGTGAGCATCAATCAGCGCATGGACGCCGAGACCATCGACCTCGTGGCCGAGGAGTTTGGCTTCACGACCGAATACATCAGCTCCGACGTGGCCGAGGCCGTGGCCGAAGAAGCCGACAACGAGGAAGACCTCGAACCGCGCGCCCCGATCGTGACCGTCATGGGACACGTCGACCACGGTAAAACCTCGCTGCTCGACTACATACGCAAGGCCAACGTCATCGCAGGCGAGGCAGGCGGCATCACGCAGCACATCGGCGCCTACAACGTAAAGCTTGAGAACGGCCGCCACATCACCTTCCTCGACACGCCGGGCCACGAGGCCTTCACCGCCATGCGTGCCCGCGGCGCCCAGGTGACCGACATCGCCATCATCATCATTGCCGCCGACGACGACATCATGCCCCAGACGAAAGAGGCCATCAACCACGCCGTGGCAGCCAACGTGCCCATCGTCTTTGCCATCAACAAGATAGACAAGCCGGGAGCCAACCCCGACAAGATAAAGGAAGGGCTGGCACAGATGAACTTCCTCGTGGAGGAATGGGGCGGCAAGTATCAGAGCCAGGACATCTCGGCCAAGAAAGGCATCGGCGTCGAAGATCTGCTCGACAAGGTGCTGCTCGAAGCCGACATGCTCGAACTGAAAGCCAACCCCAACCGCAAGGCCACGGGTACCATCATCGAATCGTCGCTCGACAAGGGACGCGGCTACGTGGCCACCGTCCTCGTGAGCAACGGAACGCTCCATCAGGGCGACATCGTGCTGGCCGGTACGACGTATGGCCGCGTGAAAGCCCTCTTCAACGAGCGCGGCGGGCGCACCAACGACGTGGGCCCCTCCATGGCAGCCACGCTGCTGGGCCTGAACGGCGCCCCGCAGGCAGGCGACACCTTCCACGTCATGGAAACGGAGCAGGAGGCACGCGAAATTGCCAACAAGCGCGAGCAGCTGCAACGCGAGCAAGACCTGCGCACCCACAAGATGCTGACGCTCGACGAGGTGGGCCGCCGCATCAAGCTCGGCTCGTTCAAGGAGCTCAACATCATCGTCAAGGGCGACGTCGACGGCTCTGTCGAGGCCTTGAGCGACTCGCTCATCAAGCTCTCCACCGAGACCATCGCCGTGAACGTCATCCACAAAGGCGTGGGCCAGATTTCTGAAAACGACGTCACGCTGGCAGCCGCCTCGCAAGCCGTCATCGTGGGCTTCCAGGTGCGTCCGAGCCAGGCCGCACGCAAGCTGGCCGAGCGCGAAGGCGTGGAGATACGCCAGTATTCCGTCATCTACGACGCCATCGAGGAAGTGAAGGACGCCATGGAAGGCATGCTCGAGCCCGTTTTGAAGGAAGAGGTGACGGCCACGCTCGAAGTGCGCCAGGTTTACCACATCTCCAAGGTGGGCTACGTGGCCGGCGCCTACGTTTCCGACGGAAAGGTGAAGCGCAGCGACAAGGCACGCCTCATCCGCGACGGCATCGTCATCTTCACGGGCGGCATCAACGCCTTGAAGCGCTTCAAGGACGACGTTAAGGAGGTGGGCACCAACTTTGAGTGTGGTATCAGCCTTGTCAACTGCAACGACATCAAGGAAGGCGACATCATCGAGACGTTCCAGGAAATCGAAGTGAAACAAAAGCTTTAAACCTCTCCACCGGGGAGGCCCGACAGCCATCATTGGCGCCCGGGCCTCCCTTTTTTTCACCCATTCATCCCCAATCAACCAGTCATGTTCATAGACTTATTCATCGTCATCCTGTTCGTCTGGGCGTTGTTCAGCGGCTGGCGCAACGGATTTCTCAAAGAAGTGGTATCGGCCGGCGGCTTCATCGTCGGCCTGCTCGTGGCCGCGCTGTTCTACCAGACGTTGGGCGAATATCTCGCGGTCGACGGCAGCAAAGTCAATATGGTGACGAGCATCGTCGCCTTTCTCATCCTCTGGATCATGACGCCCTGCATCCTGGGCTTCGTGGCCAACAACCTGACGCGGGCCCTGCGCGGCATGCGCATGGGGCTGCCCAACAGTCTGCTGGGTGCAGCCATGAGCGCCTTGAAGTTTCTCATCCTCATCAGCTGCGTGCTCAACATGATGAGCGTTCTGGGCATTATGAACCGGGAGCGCACGCGCGACTCGCACCTCTACGAACCCGTCAAGGGCGCGCTCACCTTCATTTTCCACGAAACGGCCGCCGTGGCAGGCGAGCAGCTCGAAGAGATGAAGAACGACACGACGTGGATCTACCTGGGCAACGACTCCGCCGCCCAAAAAGACACTGCCCAATGAGCTCCGAAGAAAAACTGACGGCCGCCGACGCCGGCGAGAAGAACCGCCTCGTGCGCGAGGTGGCCGAGAAGAAATATGAGTATGGCTTCACGACCGACGTCGACACCGACATCATCGACCACGGCCTGAACGAAGACGTCATCCGCCTCATCTCGGCCAAGAAGGAGGAGCCCGCGTGGTTGCTCGACTTCCGCCTGCGTGCCTATCGCCACTGGCTCACGCTGCAACCGCCCACCTGGGGCCACGTGCATCTGCCCGAAATCGACTATCAGGCCATCTCCTACTATGCCGACCCCACCCGCAAGACGGGTGGCGGGGAGAAAAAGGAAATAGACCCCGAACTGATGCGCACCTTCGACAAGCTGGGCATCCCCCTCGAAGAGCGTATGGCGCTGGCGGGCGTGGCCGTCGACGCCGTCATGGACTCCGTCTCGGTCAAGACGACCTTCAAAGAGAAGCTTCAGGAGAAGGGCATCATCTTCTGCTCCATCAGCGAGGCCGTACGCGAGAACCCCGAGCTCGTGCGCAAGTATCTGGGCAGCGTTGTGCCCTATCGCGACAACTACTTCGCCGCGCTCAACAGCGCCGTCTTCTCCGACGGCTCTTTCGTCTACATTCCGCGCGGTGTGCGCTGCCCCATGGAGCTTTCCACCTATTTCCGCATCAACGCCCGCGGCACGGGCCAGTTTGAGCGCACGCTCATCGTGTGCGACGAGGGGGGCTACGTCTCCTATCTCGAAGGCTGCACCGCCCCCATGCGCGACGAGAACCAGCTGCACGCCGCCATCGTCGAGATTGTCGTGGAAAAGGATGCCGAGGTGAAATATTCCACCGTGCAAAACTGGTACCCGGGCGACAGCGAGGGGCGCGGCGGCGTTTTCAACCTCGTGACGAAGCGCGGTCAGCTGCGCGGCGCCAACAGCAAGCTCTCGTGGACGCAGGTGGAGACGGGCAGCGCCATCACGTGGAAGTATCCCTCGTGCGTGCTCATGGGCGACGGCAGCCAGGCCGAGTTTTACAGCGTGGCCGTCACCAACAACCATCAGGAGGCCGACACCGGTACGAAGATGATCCACATCGGCCGCGACACGCGCTCGCGCATCATCTCGAAAGGCATCAGCGCGGGCCGCAGCCAAAACTCCTACCGCGGGCTCGTCAAGGTGGGCAGCCGTGCCGCCGGAGCACGCAACTATTCCTCGTGCGACTCGCTCCTGCTCGGCAGCACCTGCGGTGCCCACACCTTCCCCTACATCGACGTGCAGGGCGGCCACGCCATCGTGGAGCACGAGGCCACGACGTCCAAAATCTCCGAAGACCAGCTCTTCTACTGCAATCAGCGCGGCATCCCCACCGAGACGGCCGTCGACCTCATCGTCAACGGCTACGCCCGCGACGTCATCAACAAGCTCCCCATGGAGTTTGCCGTCGAGGCGCAGAAGCTGCTCTCCGTATCGCTTGAAGGCTCCGTGGGCTGAGCCCCAGCGCCTTCCGCCCCCAAAGCTCTCCCCCGGCCCGGCCACAGCCGCCGCGCCACGGGGAGAGCTTTTTTTATGCCCTCGGCCCAAGGGTGGAGGGCAGAAATGGAAAACAGGTAGCATTTTCCGTAAAATCTGTTACCCGGCCCGTTCGTGAAACGGCTACTTTTGCAATTGAAAATTGACAACAGACAATTGACAATTGGGGCGGAGCAGGCACAAGCGCTGCCCTCCTCCTCACGTTTTACAGCTTTGAAACAACTGCTAACCATCATGCATCACCACCAACTGCTGACCTGCGGCCTTTTTGCCGCCGCGCTAAGCGCCTTACCCGCCGGCTCGCGGGCACAGCAAGCCGGCACCGACTCGTTGCCCGGCCGCCCGCTGGACGAAGCCGTCGTCACCGGCACACGCAACGCCACCGACGTGCGCCACCTGCCCATGACCGTCACCACCGTGGGGCGGCGTCAGCTCGAAGAGAGCCACGAAACGTCCGTACTGCCCGTGCTCAATGCGCTGGTGCCAGGCTTCTTCTCGACCCAGCGCGGCCTGATTGGCTACGGCGTCTCGGGCGGCAGCGCCGGGCAGATGTCTGTGCGCGGCATCGGCGGGCCAGCACAGGACGGACTGCCCACGACGGGTGTGCTCGTGCTCATCGACGGCCATCCGCAGTACATGGGCCTCATGGGTCACCCCATCTCCGACGCCTACCAGACGATGATGGTGGAGCGCGTCGAGGTGTTGCGCGGCCCGGCTTCGGTGCTTTACGGTACGGGAGCCATGGGCGGCGTGGTCAACCTCGTCACCCGCCGCATGCGGCACGACGGCGTGAGCACCGACGTCGACCTCGGCGGCGGCTCCTACGGCACGTTCCAGGCCGAGGCCACCAACCGCGTGCGCCGCGGCCGCCTGAGCAGCGTCGTCACCGGCTCGTACGGCCGCACCGACGGCCACCGCGACGGCATGGGCTTCGAGCAGTATGGCGGCTATGCCCGCCTCTCCTACGACCTGTCCAGGCAATGGCGCCTTTGGGCCGACGTCAACGTCACCCACTTCAACGCCTCCAACCCCGGCGCCACCGACGAACCCTACATCGACAACGACCAGCGCGTCACGCGCGGCATGGCCTCGGCTGCCCTCGAAAACGAATATGAACGAACCTCGGGCTCGCTCAGCTTCTTCTACAACTGGGGCAACCACCACATCAACGACGGCTACGCCCCGGGCAGCGAGCCGCTCGACTACCGCTTCCGCTCGAAAGACCAAATGATGGGCCTCTCGTGGTATCAGAGCGCCAGCCTCTTCCGGGGCAACCGCCTGACCCTCGGGTTCGACTATTTCCACTTCGGCGGCGAGGCCTGGAACCGCTACGTCGCCGACGGCCACCGCAAGACGCTAGCCGACAAGGCCTTGGACGAATATGCGGGCTACGTCGACTTCCGCCAGGACATCGGCCGCCTGCTCACGGTGGACGCCGGCGTGCGCGTCGACCACCAGACGCAGACCGGCACCGAGATCGTGCCGCAGGCAGGCCTGGCCCTGCACCTGCCGCACGAGGCCGACTTGAAGGCCATGGCCGCCCGCGGCTTCCGCAACCCCACGATACGCGAGATGTACATGTTTCCGCCGCAAAACCCCGACCTCAGGCCCGAAAGCCTGTGGAGCTACGAGCTTTCCTACGCACAGCGCCTTGCCGGCGGACGCCTGAGCTACGGAGCCAGCCTGTTCTATATCGACGGAAAGAACGTCATCACGCGGGAGCGCAACCCGAACGGCAGCGGCATGCTCAACCAGAACAGCGGAAAAATCGAAAACTGGGGCGCCGAGCTCAGCCTCGCCTACCGCTTCAACGCGGCATGGAGCGCCCTGACCAATTACAGCTGGCTCCACATGGAGCACCCCGTGCTGGCCGCCCCCGAGCACAAGCTCTATGCCGGTCTGCGCTTTGCCCGCGGCCGCTGGCTGGCCTCGACGGGCGTGCAATATGTCAAGGGGCTCTACACCGAACTGGACGCCCCCAAGACCGAGCAGTATGTGCTCTGGGACGCGCAGGCCTCCTTCCGCGCCGCCCGCTGGGCCACGCTCTACGCCAAGGGCGAAAACCTCCTCGCACAGCGCTACGAGGTCATCGCGGGCTACCCCATGCCCCGCGCCACCTTTACGGGCGGCGTGCGCCTCCACTTCTAATCCATGCCCCTTCTTAAACCGCCTCGTCCAAAGGCAAGCGCCGGACCCACTCCGCCGGAACCAGCACGACCGGCTGGGGCAGCCCGCCGGCCGCCGCGCCGCCGCAAAAAACGGCAAGACGCCCGCTCCCTGTCGGTTTTTCTTCGTAATATTGCACCGCCTCCCGCCCCCTGCGGGCCGGGCGGTGCTTTTTCATGTTGAACCACCCATCCGAAAAACTCTCCCCATGAAGCACATCTTGCGTCTGCTCCTCTCCCTGGCCGCCGCCCTCGCGTGGACGGCCGACGGGCCCGCCCGCGCGGCGGCCCCCGCCCCTGCCGACACGGCCCCGCGCCGCATCACCGTCCTGCAATGGAACGTCTGGCAGGAAGGCACGCAGGTCGACGGCGGATATGCCGCCATCGTGAACGAAATTGTGCGCCTGCGCCCCGACTTCATCACGCTGAGCGAGGTGCGCAACTACCGCGGCACCGACTTCATCGGCCGGCTCTGTGCCGACCTGGCCATCCGCGGCGAGCGCTACTACGGCTTCCCGTCGTACGACTCGGGCATCCTGAGCCGCTACCCCGTGGACGACTCGCTCACCGTCTGGCCCTGCCGCGACGACCACGGCAGCATCTACCGCCTGGGCTGCCGCGTAGAGGGACGGCGCGTGGCCGTCTATACGGCCCACCTCGACTATCTCGACTGCGCCTACTATAACGTGCGGGGCTACGACGGATCCACGTGGCAGGAAACGCCCGTACCGCCAACGGCCGCCGAGGTGCTCGAGCGCAACGCCCGCTCGCGGCGCGACGAGGCCGGACAAGCCTTCATACGCCACGCCCGCCACGACGTGGCAGAGGGCTGTGCCGTCCTCTTGGGCGGCGACTTCAACGAACCCTCGCACCGCGACTGGACGGCCGCCACGGCCGGGCTCTACGACCACCACGGGCTGGTCATCGCCTGGCCGCTCACGCAGGCCCTGGAACGTGCCGGCTTCACCGACGTCTACCGCGCCCTCCGTCCCGACCCCGTCACGGCGCCGGGCATCACCTTCCCCGCCGACAACCCGCTCGTGCCCGTCAGCCGCCTCACGTGGACGCCGAAGGCCGACGAGCGCGAGCGCATCGACTACATCTTCTGCGGCGGCCGGGGGCTGCGCCCCCTCTCGTGCGTCCTCTTCGGCCCCGCCGGCACCATCGAGCGCTCGCGCCGCGTGCCCCACCCCACCGACGAGCCCGTCGTCCCGCCCCTGGGCACCTGGCCGTCCGACCACCGCGCCCTCATCGCCGTCTTCGAGCTGCGCTGAGGCCCGGCAGCGGCGCCCCACCCCATTTCATCCACCAACAAACACAACGCTATGGAAAAAAAAGAAAAACCCTTCGACGGCCGTGTTCTGAACGGCTTCCTCATGCTTTTCACCGTGCTCGTCCCCATCCCCGCCGCAGGCGTCTGCGCAGGCCTGCTGCTCCCCACGGCGTGGGGCATCTCGCTGGCATCCGTCATCGGCGTTGGCTGGATTATCATGCTCTGCGGCTTCATGACCCTCGAACCGGGCGAAGCGCGCGTCATGCTCTTCTTCGGCCAATACCGCGGCACGTTCACCCGCACGGGCTACTTCTGGGTCAACCCCTTCTATACCGGCAAGAAGCTCTCGCTCCGCGCGCGCAATCTCGACGCTGCCCCCATCAAGGTGAACGACAGGGCGGGCAACCCCGTGCTCATCGGCCTCATGCTCGTGTGGCGCCTGGCCGACACCTACCGTGCCATGTTCGACATCGACGCCGAAACCATCGCCGCCGACGCCCAGCAGAAGTCGCAGAACGTGGGCAGCAACGTGGCCGGCCGCATGAAGGCCTTCGAATCGTTCATCAAGATACAGAGCGACGCCGCCCTGCGCGAGGTGGCCGGCCGCTATGCCTACGACGAGAGCAGCGAGAGCGGGAGCGGCGCCACGCTGCGCGACGGCGGGCAGGAGATAAACGACCTGCTCGTGCGCACGCTGGGCGAACGCCTCGACATGGCGGGCATCGAGGTGGTCGAGGCACGGCTCAACTACCTGGCCTACGCCCCCGAAATAGCCGCCGTCATGCTGCGCCGCCAGCAGGCGTCGGCCGTCGTGGCCGCCCGCGAGAAAATCGTCGAAGGCGCCGTGTCGATGGTCAGGACGGCCCTCGACAAGATCGAGGCCGAAGGCATCGCCAGCCTCTCCGCAGAGCGCAAGGCCGCCATGGTGGGCAACCTGCTCGTCGTGCTCTGCGCCGACGAAGCCGCCCACCCCGTGGTGCAGGCCGGCTCGGCCGAAGCCTGACACCACACGGCGGAGGCCCGTTTGTTCACAGTTTTTTCACACCGCCGCAACCTCTCTTTCACAAGCCTCGGACCAGCGCCGATTGCCCTTGGAAAAGCCGGGACCTCCCGGCTTTTTTGCGTAATTTCGCGCACACAACAACCCAACAGACACCCCCACAGCATGAAACGAAGCACCCTCCTGCTCGCGGCAGCCCTCGCGCTGCCCGCCCTGCCCGCGGCCGGAAGCATCCCGCCCGGGCGCGAAGTGAAAAACGTCATCCTCATGGTGAGCGACGGCACCTCGCTCTCCACCCTCTCGCTGGCACGCTGGATGCAATGGTATGCCGACTCCACGCGGCCCAAGCTCAACGTCGACCCCTACCTGTGCGGCACCGTGCGCACGAGCAGCTCCGACGCCCCCATCGGCGACTCGGCCCCCACCACCTCGTGCTACATGACGGGCCAACCCTCGCAGACGGGCTTCGTGGCCACCTGCCCGCCCTCACGGCCCGGCGCCGACCTCTTCCCCGTCGACACGGCCCGCGCCTACCGCCCCGCCCTGACGCTGCTCGAAGCCGCCCGCCTGCGCCACGGCGCCTCGACGGGCCTGGTGGTCACCTGCGAGTTTCCCCATGCCACGCCGGCCGACTGCTCGGCCCACTCCTACAACCGCAACCGCTACGACTGGATTGTGCCCCAGATGGCCTCGGGCGGCATCGACGTGCTCATCGGCGGCGGCACGTCGCTCCTCAGCCCCGAAGCCGAGGCCCGGCTGCGGCGCGACGGGTGGAGCGTGCTGCGCGACGACCTGCCGGCCATGCGTGCCGACACGGCCCGCCGCATGTGGGCCCTCTTCGGCGAAACGGCGATGGACTACGACCTCGACCGCGACACCGCCCGCCAGCCCTCGCTGGCCGAGATGACCGCCACGGCCCTCCGCAAGCTCGCGGCCGACCCCGACGGCTTCTTCCTCATGGTCGAGGGCAGCAAGGTCGACTGGGCCGCCCACGACAACGACCCCGCCGGGCTCTACTCGGAGTTTCTCGCCTTCGACCGCGCCGTGGGCGTCGCGCTCGACTTTGCCCGCCGCGACGGCCACACCGCCGTCGTCATCACGGCCGACCACGGCAACAGCGGCGTGAGCATCGGCCGCCGCTCGTGCAAAGGCTACGACCGCCTCACCAAGCACCAGCTCTTCGGCCCCCTCGCGCGCATGAAGCGTTCGGCCGAAGGCATGGCCCGCCTGCTCAACGCCGCACCCCGTTCCGCGGCACAGGACATCTTCCGCCAGTATGCCGGCATCGAGCTCACCGGCGAGGAGCTCGACGCCCTCGACCACTGCGACGGCTACCGCCAGAGCCCCCTGCCCGCCGCCGAACGCAAGGCCGGCAGCCGCGCCCTTTACAGCAGCTCGCTCGACGGCCTCGTGGCCCGCATCCTCACGCGCCGCACCTGCCTGGGCTTCACCACCGACGGCCACACGGGCGAGGACGTATTCCTGGCCGCCTACCACCCCGCGGGCGACCGCCCCACGGGCATGCTGCTCAACACCGAACTGGCGGTCTATCTGGCCTCGCTCTACGGCTTCGGCCCCGACTCGCTGCGGGCCCTGAGCGACGAGTTCTATGCCCCCCACACCGAGGTGTTTGCCGGCATGCAGTGCAAGGTGGTGCCCGCCGCCGACGGCCGCCCCGGCCCCACGCTCGTCGTGACCAACCCGCGCAAGAAAGACGCCCGCCTCGAGGTCGACGCCTTCTCGTCGGTGGTGCGCTGCGGCCGCCGCGGACGCACCGAGATGCGCATCGCCACCCCCGCCGTGTGGGTCGACAAGCGGCAGACGTTCTACCTGCCCGCCTCGCTCGCCGACGCCCTGCGCTGAGCCCCGGCGCCACGGCGCGCCCATCAGCCACCCCCATCAGCCACCGCCCCGCCACGCCGCCGGGCGGTGGCTTTTTGATAAGGCAAAACCTGTGCGCTATATGGCAAAGCGTTAAGGCGGACGCCCACCGACGTCCGCCTTTTAGCGAGATTTCCGCCCGTCCATGTGGCCTCCCGAGCGATCCATCCCATGGATTTCGATTTCCATCCCATGGAATCGCCGATCCACCCCATGGAAAATCGCATCCAAGGCCACTTTTCGGAGGAAAAATGAGGTCGAAACGTGCCATATAGTGGCGAAATCGTCGTTTTTGGGCCTCTTTGCGGCGGTGCTTCGCACGGATGTGTCTGAGCGTCAGGTGCTTCTGATTTTCGCGTATTTGCGAGCGACGGCGCAGGCGCGCGAAAATATTCGATTCTCCGTGTTAAAAAACAGCGGAGCGGCGCCAATACGCGGACGGCCATTGCCCCTCCCGGATGGCCACAGCCCACACCCGGACGGCCACAGCCCGCAGCCGGATGGACACAGCCCGCAGCCGAACGGTCATGTAGAATCGCGTGAAAAATACGCCCCAGCGCTCAGTACACAGCCCCGCCGCAGAGGAAGGAGGCATCGTAAAGGGAGAATGCCGCCGACGAGCATTTTCACACCAAACCTCTATTTGCTTTTACCAACATACAAACACAACTGGCAACCTCATTCTATACGTTCTTCACAAAAAAACGCTCAATCATGGCCGCATTCCGATAAAAAACGCATATCTTTGTAGCGCTTACACGCCGAATGCCCTTGCGGGCGGGAAGAGTGTGGGCATACATATGGAAAGGCGTTTACTAAACGCTTTGTTCTTGGCGATTCGGAACTTCGCAACTTCTCATCTTGCTCAAGACAAAGCAACGGTAGATGCCCTGTGGGTATGTTTTATGCAGGCCCCAACATTCTCCATGGCTCCGTACGTGGAGAATGTATGGCTATATAAATACATATCGGCGTGGGCTTCTGCGTTGCTCGTTTCGGCAAGATGGGCAATGCGAAGGCCTCGGATCGCGGGACGGGCGGCGGTACAGACTCCCGCGCTTTTTTCGTATTTACCAACTCAAACGACAACATGTCTTCCCGGGGAGTGGAAGACAGCTCAAAGCATTAAGCACATGAAAACGTTCCAACCAAGCCGAACGGCGGCCCTGCCGTCGACCACGTTGCACGTGAGCCTTGCAGCCCACGCTAAGAATGAAAGCAACGGCCTGCAACCTGCCTGCATACAAAAAGATTGCGAAGAAAACGCCCAACAAATCCACCAGCCATGCCGCCAACTTTCCAACCGCCCTACCCAATGGCTACATGCATACCATGACAGCCTGAATAACGGTCAACAGACAAGCCAATCCTCTTTTATCGGGAACAGAAACAACGGGCAAGCCCATAGCCACACGTCACTCATCTTTAAACCATCCACAATGAAAACAATTCTAACCATAACACTTCTTCTACTCACGGCACTCAATTTACATGCCCAGGACATCATCGTCAAGAACAACGGTGAAGAAATTCAGGCCAAAGTGCTAAACATCAACGAAACGCAAATCAACTACATCAAATGGAGCAATCAAAACGGACCGACCTATACTATCGCCAAGAGCGACGTGTTCATGATAAAATATGAGAACGGAGAAAAAGACGTTTTCGGCCAGACGACCGTGCCAGCGGTCTCGAACCCTGCAACCACGCCGAATACACCCACACTCTCGGCACAGCTGTCGCAAAACAATCTGAAGTTCATTAAGCAAGAAGACATGTTCAAGAAAGGCAAACGCTTCAAACGCGGCGGAACAGCGTGGATGATCATCTGCGGTGTCGGCATGCTGGGAACTATTATTGGCGTAGACGTTGAAGACTGGGGGACAGGAGCTGTCGTTGGCTTTGCCACCGGAGGAACGCTCCTCATGATTGCCCCCGGCGCCATTCTGCATGCCAAGGGAAACAAGTTCATACAAGAGGCCGAGGCCATGAGCGTTGCGTCGCTGTCACTCGGCGAGCTGTCTTTCAGAAAAGTCAGTCTGTCGCCGGGCATCAGCGTGTTTTCCGACCGACATTCATCTGCCCACGCCTTAGGTATAGGTGCCAGCATTCACTTTTAAACACGAATACCATGAAACGGATGAAGAAGCTTGCCCTCGCGGCAGTCGTGGCCGCCATATCGACAATAATGCTATCGTGCGGAAGTTTCGGACAAGGCTTTCTGGCCGGTCTGAGCGGCTATGGCAACACACTCTACGGCACACGCCCTGCAATAAGCGCACCCGGCCCACGGGGCGGAAGCTTGAACTACCTACTTGACCCCAACTATGCCATCGCCCAGACCATGGCACAGCAGCAACAGCTGAACCAAATTAACAACGCCATCATGCGCACATCCATACAGCAGGTAGAGACAAAAGAAGAACTGGAATATCAAGAATTCCGAAAGTACAACAAAAAAGCAGATGGCAGCGACTACACTAAAGCTGAGTGGCGCACACTCGTAGGTGCCGCCTTGGAAAGTATGAAGGGCAATGCCAGCAGCAACACCGTGAGCTCTTCTTCGGGAAGCGGCTCGTACCAGTCGTCAACAACGACAACAACGACGCGGCGCAAATGCATGAAGCTAAGCGCCTCCGACCATGCCCACTGCAACGGCACTGGCACATGTTCGCGCTGCAACGGGCAAGGCCGCTATTACGAAACAAGCTACGGTAATAGCCGTTGGGTCACCCCATGCAACTATTGCGGTGGCAACGGCAAGTGTCGTGCCTGCAACGGCACTGGCTACCACTGAACACCGCCCGCTCCATAAAGGCCTCTCCCGGTAACACTTTCTCTGGGAGAGGCTTTTGCTTTACGTCCCTTTTGCCGAGAAACAATTCCTCCCGCCGCAGGGCGACAAACGGTGGCGGGCGCCTCCGCATGTCGGGCGCTTTCTTCACCTTTGCCCCGAGGAAGATAAGATGCGGCTCGGGCAAAGCAAGAAAAAGCGGCCTCTTCCTTGTTTTACCTCCCGTCTTTCCGTACCTTTGCCCGCGTTCAAAGAGACACTAACCTTTAAATTTCCGTTTATGACCTCATCCTTCCTGAGGCGCCCGGGGCTCTGGCTGGCCCTGCTGCCGCTCGCATGCGGCCGGCTCGGCGCCCAAGGCGTCGACATCGTCCCCCGGCCGCTCCACGTGGAGACGGCGGCCGACAGCTTCCGGCTGCGCTCCGACATGGCCATCACCTGCGACGCCCCGCTGGCCCCCCAGGCGCGCTATCTGCAAGAAACGCTCGCGGGCCCGACTGGCTGGGACCTTGAGCTGCGCCCCGGCGCGCGTCGGGCCGACATCCGCCTCACGCTGGCCGACAGCGCCTCGCTGCCCGCCGAGGGCTACCGCCTGACGGTGGAGCGCCGCCGCGTGAGCATCGAGGCGGCCGACGCCGCGGGGGCTTTCTACGGCGTGCAGTCGCTCCTGCAGCTCTTCCCGCCCGAGGTGTACGACCGCGTGCGCCGTCGCGGCGTGTCGTGGGCGGCTCCCTGCGTGCGCATCAGCGATGCCCCCAACCGGCCATGGCGCGGCATGATGCTCGACGTGGCGCGCTATTTCTTCGACAAGGAGTTTGTGAAGAAATATATCGACATGATGGCCATGTACAAGCTCAACCGCTTGCAGCTGCACATGATTGACGACTCGGGCTGGCGCCTCGAAATCAAGAAATACCCGCGCCTGACGCAGGTGGGCGCCTGGGCCGGGCCCGACGAAAACCGCCTGGGCGGCTATTATACGCAGGACGACATGCGCGAGCTCATCGCCTACGCCCGCGTGCGCGGCGTGGAGATTGTGCCCGAGCTGGAGTTTCCCGCCCACATCCTGTCGGCCATCGTGGCCTACCCCGAGCTGGGCTGTACGGGCGAGCAGCACAAGGTGCCCGTGCAGCACTTCATCAGCCGCGACCTGCTGTGCGTGGGCAAGGAGAGCTCCCTCAGGTTTCTCGAAGACGTGCTCGACGAGGTGTGCGCCCTCTTCCCCTCGCCCGTCATCGGCATCGGGGGCGACGAGGCGGTCTACACGCGCTGGGAAAGCTGCCCGCGCTGCCGCGCCGTCATGGAGCGCGAAGGCCTGGCGAAAGCCTCGGAGCTGCAAGGCTGGCTGACGAACGTCGTGGCCCGCATGGCGGCCCGCCGCGGGCGCACCGTGCTGGGCTGGGAGGAAATCATCCAGCGCGGGCCGGTCGAAACGCCCGTCACGGCCCTCATCTGGCACAACGTGGCCGACACCATCCAGGCCACGCGCACGGGCCACAAGGCCGTGCTCACCCCCTGCACGCACCTCTACTTCGACTTTCCCGAAGGAGCCACGCCGGGCGAGGTGAAGCACGCCACGTGGATGCCGCCCATACCGCTCGAAAAAACCTACGGCATCGAGGTGAACGACTATGCGCCCACGTCGACCGTCGTGGGCGTGCAGGGCAGCATGTGGGCCGACCAGTTCATCCACGGCACGACGCTGCAGGAAATCGCCCTCATCGACGAGAACCGCTCGGAGCGCTACATGGAATATTTCACCTTCCCGCGGCTGCTGGCCCTTGCCGAGGTGGCCTGGACGCCCAAGGCGCTGCGCAGCTACCCCTCGTTTCTCAGCCGCCTGTCGCGCCAATATGCACGCCTTGACGCCAAGGGCTGCGGCTACCGCGTGCCCGAGCCGGTCATAGCCGCCACCGAGCCCGCGGGCGACAGCCTGCGCGTCACGCTGGCCCCCGCCGTGGCCGGTGCCCCCATCGTATATACCACCGACGGCTCCTACCCCACCATCCATTCGGCCCGCTACACCGCACCCGTCACCGTGGCGCGCGCCGCAGACCTGCGGGCCATGACCGTCGTCAGCCCGCGCCACTACTCCCTGCCCACCTACATGCCGCCCGACTATTCGGCCTACGCCGCCTACGGCACGTTCACGGCCGCCTGGAAGCCGCTCGACCTGCAACCCGGCCCCGCCACGTGGCGCCTCGACTGCTCCGGCAAAGTGACGGCCAACGGCACGTACGACGTCACCTTCGTGCAGACGCGCGGCAGCAAGGCCCTGCGTCTGGGCCGCCTGCGCCTCGTGAAGCGCGACGCCGTGAGCGCCGAAGCGGCCCCCGCCGACAACACCGGAGGCCACCACACGTACACCCTGACCGTTACCGACTTTGAGGCGGGCACACCTTATTATCTAGAGGTGGAAACCGACGCCGGCGGAACAAACGACAGCGCCGGCCTCGTCTTCGTGCGCAAACATTAAGGCGCAGACGGGCAAAGGGCCGCCCCGCCCGCTGCTCCGCCCGCCGCAGCCACACACCCCCGCAGCCGCGCCACGGCTGCGGGGGTGCCGCTTTTTCAGGGCCCGCCTGCAAAAAAATCCTCGTTCGGCATTGGGGGGGGAAATGTGTAAATTTGCTGACAACCGGGCCTGCGGCAACGTCCGCGCGCTCCCAACAGGAAACAGACGGACGCAAACCGCGCGCATGCCCGCCCGACGGCTCCGCAGACCGCGGGGCAGGCATACGGGCAGCACATATTTCCATCCCCCCCTCAACCATCAAGCCTTATGCAGCGACCGTTCACTTTCGCAGAAAGCCATCGCCCATTTCATCGCCTGCCGGCCGGCTGGCTGGCCCGCCTGCTCCTCCTTTTTCTGCTCGCGCCCGCCCGCGGCGCGGCGCAGCACGTCTCCATCGGCGGCCGCGTGTGCGAAGCGGGCGGGCGCCCCCTGCCAGCGGCCCTCGTGCAGCTCTTTGCCGACAGCACGCGCGTGGCGGCCTGCCGGGCCGACACGGCGGGGCGCTTTGCTTTCTCCGGGCTGGCGGCGGGGAGCTACCGCCTGCACGTGGCGGCCGTGGGCTACGAGGCGCGCGAGGTGCTCCTGCGCGGGGCCAGGGCGGACGAACGGCTGGGCGACATCGTCCTGGCTCCCCTCGGCGACCGCCGGCTGGGCGAGGCCGTGGTGGAGGGCAAGCGCGCGGCCTACGAGGACGGCTACCTGCTCGTCTACCCCTCGGCCGAGGACAAGAGGCACGCCGACGACGGCTTCATGCTGGCCCAGCGCCTGAACCTGCCAAACGTGGCGGTCGACGTCTTCTCGGGCCGCACCACGCGCTTCGACCAGGCCGTGACCTACTGCATCAACAACCGGCCGGCGTCGGACGCCGAGATAAGGATGCTCAACCCGCGCGACGTCGTGCGCGTGGAGTTTCACGAGGAGCCGCACGGCGAGTTTGAAGGCCGGACGACCGTCATCAACTACATCCTGCGCGAGCACCGCTATGGCGGACGCGCGGGCCTGCGGGCCACGCAGACGGCGGGCCGTCACGGCAGCGGGAGCTACATGGCCTATGCCCAGCTGGCCGCGGGGCGGTCGGAATGGACGCTGACGGCCGACCCGGGCTCTTACCAAAACTATAACCGCAAGACCGACCGCACCGACTGGTTCGACGACGGAGGCGGATGGTTCGCCCGCCGGCGCGAGGGGGCGATGGCGCCCGTGCGCCGCCTTTCGCCTGCCGCCCAGCTCTCCTATGGCTACCGCGCGGAGCGCCACAACGTGTTCGCCACGGCGGGCTTCGCGTTCAACCGCTCGCGCAGCGCCTCGCGCTACGCCGAGACCGACGGGCGCAGCGGCCGCACGGCAACCGTCGAAAGCGCCTCGACGGGGCGCACGGCAGCCCCCTCGGCCCGGCTCTACTACCGCTTTGCCGACGGCGGGCGCAACGTCTTCACGCTCGACGCCAACTATGGCCACTCGCACAACAACGCCGCCGGCACGAACCGCACGACGTATGGCGACGGCAGCCTCTTTGCCCTGGACAGCCGGGCGCGGGAGAACTACCACAACGCCTCGCTCCTGATGACGTACACGAGGAAGCTGCGCAACAAGTGGACTTTGTCGCTCATCTCCATCAACGGCACCGACCATACGGCCATCGGCTATGCCGGGGCCTACTCGGCCAACGCCTCGGAGAGCAGCCAGACGTACACGCAAGAGATGGCCACCCTCGACATCCCCGCCGGAGCATGGCACGTCTACCTGCAATATGGCCTCATGTTCATGCACGAAACGCAGACGGGGATGGGCAGGCGCCGCACGTGGCACCACCGACCCCGCGTGCAGCTGCGCTACAACCTGGGCAAGCGCGGGCAGAACGTGTTGCAGGTGTCGAAAGTGAGCGGCGGGCTGCCCCTGAGCCGTCTGGCCGACGTGGAGCAGCAGCTCAACGAGCTGGAATGGCAGCGGGGCAACCCCGGGCTGCGTTTCAGCGAGTCGGTGGAGGTGTGGGACCGTTTCACGCACGAGCTGTGGGGCGGACATGTGAGCTCGCGGGCCTATTATATCTACACGCAGCACAACCCCACCGCGGCCACGCTCCGCGAGGGCACCGGGGCGGCGCCACGGTTCGTCCACACGTGGGCCGACCACACGACGGCGCACACCCTGACGTTTTCGCTCGGCTACAACCGCCGTTTCCTGCAACGGCTGAACGTCGGGGTGTACGGCGAGTGGAACCGCTGCGCCGTGCGGGGAACGGGCGGCGGCGCCCACTCGTGGTTTTACGGCTATGCCGACCTGAGCTATGCCCACAAGGGCTTCATGGCCGGCCTGCACGTGGCCAGCGCACGCACGCGCACCGGCGGCTCGCTCGTCTACACCCACACGCCGGCCACATGGCAGCTCTACGGCGGCTACCGGTGGCGCCGGCTCGCCCTCATGGCCGCCTGGCAAAACCCGTGGCGGCAGGCCTCGCGCAGCTTCTCGACGCAGGCTCCCGCCTACCGCACGCAGCAGCTCACGGCCGACGACGCCTCGCGCAACGCCGTGCTCGTGCAGCTCTCGTGGAACGTAAGCTTCGGGCGCAAGCACAAGTTTGACGACGTGGAGCTCCGGCGCGGCGCCCGCTCGGGCATCGTGGGTGCCCCCTGACGGCCCGGCCCTTCTTTCTGGCAACGTCCTGCCGCGGGCAGGACGTTTTTTTTATGCCTTGCGGGCGGTGGGAGCCGGCTGCCGGGCGGCGCTTCCTCCCCGCTTGCCAGCCCCGCCCGCCGGCAAACGGCAGAGGGAGGCCGGCCGCCGCCCGCGCCCCGGCGCAAAGGGAACGGGGCAGGGCCGAAAGCAAGAAAAACGGACAAAAGCTTGCCCGCCCCCACACCTTTTGCTACCTTTGACCCGCTTATGCACGCAGGCCCGGGCGAGGGCGCCGCGCGGAAGCGAGAGAATTTTACTTTAACACATACATCCATGAAAAAAACTTCGAAGCTCTCCCGCCGGGGCACGCAAGTGGCCTTTGCGCTCGTGCTGCCGCTCGTGCCGGCTGCCCTGCCCGCAGGCGCCACCAGCCTCGCAACGGCCGGGAGCACCGTGACGGCACCGGCAGCAGGCGTGGCCACGGTCCAGAAAATCAACCCGACGACGGTCGAGGTGCTGCTCACGAACGGCGAGCGCCTGACGCTCGACTTTTACGGGGAAAACATCTTCCGCCTGTTCCAAGACAACAACGGCGGCATCCTGCGCGACCCGCAGGCCACGCCGCCCGCACAAATCCTCACGGACAACCCGCGCAAGGCGCCCGGCGCCGTCACCGCCCGCATGGAGGGCACGGTGGCCACCGTGGGCACGGCAAAAATCAGCGTGCGCATCGACACCGGAACGGGCCTGCTCACCATCACCAACCTGACGAGCGGCAAAAAGGTGGTCGAGGAAACCGAGCCCGCCAAGCTCACGGAAAAGAGCAGCACGCTGACGCTCAAGGCCCGCCCGGGCGAATATTTCTACGGCGGCGGCGTGCAGAACGGCCGCTTCTCGCACCGCGGGCAGACCATCGCCATCGAGAACACCAACAACTGGGTGGACGGCGGCGTCTCCTCGCCAACGCCCTTCTACTGGTCGACGGAGGGCTACGGCGTGATGTGGCACACGTTTAAGCCCGGCACCTACGATTTCGGCGAGACGGAGAAGGACAAGGTCATCCTCAGCCACCAGGAAAACTATCTCGACGTATTCTTCATGGTGAGCGACAGCCCCGTGGCGCTGCTCAACGACTTCTACCAACTGACGGGCCATCCCGTCCTGCTCCCCAAGTATGGCTTCTACGAAGGCCACCTCAACGCCTACAACCGCGACTATTGGAAGGAAGACCCCGAGGGCTCGATGCTCTTTGAGGACGGCAAGCGCTACAAAGAGAGCCAGAAGGACAACGGCGGGAGCAAGGAAAGCCTCAACGGCGAGGCGGGCGAATACCAGTTCTCCGCCCGCGCCGTGGTGGACCGCTACGCGGCGCACGACATGCCCCTCGGCTGGATACTTCCCAACGACGGTTACGCCTCCGGCTACGGACAGACGGGCTCGCTCGACGGAAACATCCAGAACCTGAAATCCTTCAGCAACTACACCCGCGAGCACGGCGTCGAAGTGGGCCTCTGGACGCAGTCGGACCTCCACCCGAAGGAAGGCGTCGAGCCGCTGCTCCAACGCGACATCGTCAAGGAGGTGCGCGACGGCGGCGTGCGCGTACTCAAAACGGACGTGGCCTGGGTTGGCCCCGGCTATTCGTTCGGCCTCAACGGCGTGGCCGACATCGCGAACGTCATGACCTACTACGGCAACGACGCCCGCCCCTGCATCATCTCGGTCGACGGCTGGGCCGGCACGCAGCGCTACGCCGGCATCTGGACCGGCGACCAGACGGGCGGCGACTGGGAATACATCCGCTACCACATCCCGACCTTCATCGGCAGCGGCCTCTCGGGCCAGCCCAACATCACGTCGGACGTGGACGGCATCTTCGGCGGCAAGAACGTGCCCGTCAACGTCAGGGAATTCCAATGGAAAACCTTCACGCCGATGGAGCTCAACATGGATGGCTGGGGAAGCAACCCCAAATATCCGCAAGCCTTGGGCGAACCGGCGGCCTCCATCAACCGCTCGTACCTGAAACTGAAATCGGAGCTCCTGCCCTACACCTACACCATCGCCCATGAAGCCATCAGCGGAAAACCGATGGTCCGCGCCATGTTCCTCGACAGCCCCAACGAATACACCCTCGGCACCGCCACGCAATACCAGTTCATGTACGGCCCGAGCTTCCTCGTTGCCCCCGTTTACAAGAACACGAAGGCCGACTCCCTAGGCAACGACCGCCGCGACGGCATCTACCTGCCCGAAGGCCGCTGGATTGACTATTTCAGCGGCGACGTCTACACGGGCAACCGCATCATCAACAACTACGATGCCCCTCTCTGGAAACTGCCCGTCTTCGTCAGGAGCGGAGCCATCATCCCCATGACGAACCCGAACAACAACGTCAGCCAGATACGCCGCGACTACCGCGCCTATGAGCTCTACCCCGACGGAGAGAGCACCTTCCGCGAATATGACGACGACGGACGCACGCAGGAATACCTCAACGGACACGCCACGGAGACGCTCGTGGAAAGCAGCGTGGAGAAAGACAAACTGACCGTCAGCATCCACCCCACGACGGGCAACTACACGGGCTTTGAAAAGGAGAAACAGACGGAACTGCGCATCAACGTGACGGCCGCCCCCAAGAAGGTGACGGCCAAGGTGGGCAGAAAGTCCGTGAAGCTCGCGCAGGCCGCCTCGCTGGCCGACTTCGAGCAGGGCGAAAACGTTTACTTCTACAATGCCGCGCCCAACCTCAACCGCTTCTCCACCCCTGGCAGCGAAGCCGCGAAGGCCGTCATCACGAAAAACCCGCAACTGCTCGTCAAGGTGGGCAAGACAGACGTGACGGCCGGTGGCCTCACCGTGACGGTAAAGGGCTTCGCCTTTGCCCCGGCCGACCGCCTGCGCACGAAGACGGGCGCGCTCGCGGCTCCCTCGTTCAACACGCCCGACGCCAACATCCAGGCCTACACCGCCACCCCGACGTGGACGCCCGTAGAGAACGCCGACTACTATGAAGTGGAACTGGGCGGCATGCTCTACTCCACCATCCGCGACTGCCAGTTGCTTTTCGAAGGCCTCAGCCCCGAGACGGCCTACGCCTTCAAGGTGCGCGCCGTAAACCGCGACGGCCAGTCCGACTGGGCATCGGCCACGATTACCACCAAGGCCAACCCGCTCGAATTCGCCATCGCCGGCATCAAGGGCCAGACCTCCTGCGAAAACCAGGCCGGCAGCGACATCGCCCAGCTCTTCGACTACGACGAAAAGACCATGTGGCACACGGTATGGGGCAAGAACTCGCTGCCGTTCGACATGACGCTCGACCTCGGTACGGTCAACCAGCTCGACAAACTGGAATACCTGCCGCGCGAGGACGGCGGAAACGGCACACTGCTCGAAGGAACCTACGCGCTCAGCACGGATAAGCAGACGTGGAGCGAACCCGTGGCCTTCAAGTGGGAACAGAACGGCGAGAAGAAGACGCTTGCCTTCGAGGGCAACCCGGCAGCGCGCTACGTGCGGCTGCACATCACCAACGGCGCGGGCGGCTTCGGCTCCGGACGCGAGATGTACATCTTCAAGGTTCCCGGCTCGGAGAGCCTGCTGCAAGGCGACATCAACCACGACAAGAAGATTGACGAAAACGACCTGACCTCTTACATGAACTACACCGGCGTGCGCAAGGGCGATGCCGACTACGACTACGTGAGCGACGGCGACATCAACCGGAACGGCCTCATCGATGCCTACGACATCTCCGTCGTGACGACGCAACTGGACGGCGGCGTGCGCGCCTCGAACGCCAAGGCCGAAGGGGCCATCGCGATGAAGGCCGACAAGACGACCTTCAAGGCAGGCGACACCGTTGAGCTCCACGTGAGCGGCAAGGCGCTCAAAAACGTCAACGGCCTGAGCTTTGCCCTGCCCTACGACGCACAGCTCCTCGAATATGCCGGCACAGACCTCGTCGGCATGAAGGAAATGGTGAACCTGACGTACGACCGTCTGCATACAAACGGCCAGAAAGCCCTCTACCCGACGTTCGTCAACAAGGGCGACAGCCCCACGCTCGACGGCGACGGCGAACTCTTCGTCATCAAGTTCAAAGCCAAGAAGGACGGGCGCCTCAACCTCAAGATGCAGGACGGCCTGCTCGTCGACCGCAACCTGGGTACAGTGAAGTTCTAAGAAAAGGCCGACGGCCCGATACAGCAAGCCGCCCGGTGGAAGCAAGATCCACCGGGCGGCTTTTTTGTGCCCACGGGCGCGTGGCGGTCAGATGCCCAGGACGTTGCGCACCACCCACCACGCCACGATCATCCAGAAATAGGCCATGATGAGGCGGCGGTCGTAGAGCACGCGGTGCAGGCGCTGCTGCCATCGGCCGCGCACAAACCACTGCTCGGCCACGAGCAGCACAAGATAGGGCACCGACACCACGAGAAACAGGTTGTAGCCCACGGCCTCGGCCCAGCGGCCGTGCAGGAAGGCATGGGCCGCCCGCTGCACGCCGCAGGCGGGGCAGTTCCACCCCGTGAGCAGGTGGAACACGCAGCGGGGCGCCAACGGAAAGCGGCCGGGATCCATCACGAAGAAGACGACCCCGGCCACCAAGACCACAAGCACGACAACCGTGCGGGGCTTCGGCGCTGTCACAGGCTGGAACGTGCGTCAGCCGGCTGCGGCGACAATGAGCAGGAAGATGCCGTAGAGGAAGCCCACGATGACGCTCGTCAGGGCGCCGATGATGGCCCATTTCTTGGCGTCTTCCGACGCTTTGCGCGCACCTTCCTTGTTGCCCATGAGCCAAAGCTTCTCCACCTTCGTGGCATTGACGATCGACACGATGCCGAACGGCAGGCAGCAAAGCACCGTGCAGAGGATGGCCCACACCAGATAGGTGTCGGGCATCACCTCGGGCACGCCGCCCGGCTGATACGGCTGCTGGGCCCCGCCCGTGGGCTGCCCGTACACGCCGCCGGCAGGCTGGCCGTAGGTGGAGGCGCCCACCGGTTCGGGCTGCGGCACCTGCTCGGGCCGGGGCGGCAGCGGGGGCTCGGGAGCAGCCACCCACGTGGCCAGCTCGGGCACGTCAGATGCCTTGGCCCAGTTTTCCATTCCGTTGCGCCACACGAGCGTCTCGCCCGTAATGCCCAGCCGTGCGAAGTCAGTGGGAAAGACGGGCCCCTGCCGCTGGTTGTTGGCGTCTACATAATAATATTGTTCCATAATCAAGCTGTTTTTACAGTGTTTTTTCTCATTCTGCGGCCGGGCAGCAACGTTTCTGTCCGGTCTGCCCTGCGAATATAGCGTTTTTATTCCGTAAATGGGCCGACCCGCCGTGCTTCTTTTCGTCCCGAACGACAAAAACAGGCGTTTTCCCCTGCAGAAAACTCCTATTTCGTATATAAAAAGCCTAAAAGCGCCGGATGGCAGCCGGCGGCTGCGGCGTTATCGCGCAAAAAAATGCCCCGTCCCGGACGGGGACGGGGCAACACGCCGCGGGCCGCGCGGCCGGCGGGTTTATTTCTTGGGGATGCGCTCCAACGTGGCCACGACGAAGCGCCAGTATTTGTCGACGCTGGGGATGTGGCAGCGCTCGTCGGGCGTATGCGGCGAGCGCAGCGTCGGTCCGAAGCTCACCATGTCCATAGCGGGATATTTCGCGCCGATCACGCCGCATTCCAGGCCGGCATGCACCACCTGCACGTTGTTTTCGGCGCCGAAGAGGTCGCGGTAGACGTCCTTCATGACGGCCACGATTTCGCTGCCGGGGTTGGGCTGCCATGCGGGGTAGTCGCCGTCGAGCTCCACGCGCATGCCCGCCATCGAGAAGACGCTTTCGAGCGTCTCGGCGCAGTTTTCGCGCTGGCTGTCGCAAGAGGAACGTATCAGCGCCTTGAACATGGCCTTGCCGCCCCCGATCTCGACGATGGCCAGGTTCGAGGAAGTTTCCACAATCGACGGCATGGCGGGGATGAAGCGCATGACGCCGTCGTGGCAGGCGCAGATGGCGTCCACCAGGTTGTCCTGTATTTCCTCGGGCACGAGGTGTGCGGGCAGCTCCGTCTCCTCACACGTGAGCGTGAGGGCCGTTTCGACCACGCCATACTCGTCGGCAAACGTTTCGGCCCAGTCGGCCACGGCCAGCTTAAACTCCGGGACGTTTTCCGCGGGCAGCGTGAGCACCACCTCGGCATCTCGGGGGATGGCGTTGCGCATGTTGCCCCCTTTCCAGTCGGCCAAGCGTGCGGCAAACTCACGGATGGCGTCGCGCACGAGGCGCCCCATCAGTTTGTTGGCGTTGGCGCGTCCTTCGTTGATTTCCAGCCCCGAGTGGCCGCCGCGCAATCCGCCGAGCACGACCTTGACGGCCACGTCGCCGGGCTCCACGTCGGTTTCGCGGTATTCCATCGTGGCGGTCAGGTTCACTCCGCCTGCCGAGCCGATGATCATGTCGCCTTCGGTCTCGTTATCCAGGTTCAGGAGGATTTGCCCCTGCAACGTGTCGGCCGCCATGCCGTTGACGCCGCCCATAGTCGATTCTTCGTCGGCCGTGATGAAGCCTTCGAGCGGACCATGACGCAGCGTGCCGTCTTCCATGACGGCCATGATGGCGGCTACGCCCATGCCGTCGTCCGAGCCGAGCGTCGTGCCGCGTGCCTTCACCCATTCGCCGTCCACGTAGGTGTCGATGGGGTCGGTCTCAAAGTTGTGTGTGCTCTCCTTGGTCTTCTGAGGCACCATGTCCATGTGGGCTTGCAGCGTCACGGTTTTGCGGTCCTCCATGCCCGGCGTGGCGGGCTTGCGCATCAGGATGTTGCCCGCGCCGTCCATCGAGGCCTCCACGCCTTTCTCGCGGGCCCAGTCGAGCAGGAATTGCTGTATCTTGGCCAGATGGCCCGAGGGGCGCGGCACGCGCGTGAGCAGATAGAAGTTGCGCCAGACGGCTGCCGGCTGCAATTGTTGGATGTCGTTCATAGCTGTTCGTTTTTAATATGGGGTGAATGTGTTTTGCCGCCTTTTCTCCTCATCAGCGTCAGGTCGGCCACGGCGTAGGCGCCGAGCAGCACCACGAGAGCCGTCTGTATGGTATGCACCACGAGGGCAAACATCACGGCCGGCGCCTCGGCCACGCCATAGAGCACGAGCATCGTCTTGACGGCGAAGTGCCACGGCCCGGCGCCGTTGGGCGTGGGCACAAGCACGGCAAACGAGCCGACGCAGAAGATGAGGAAAGCCGCTATGGGGTCGATCGAGGAGGTAAAGTCGAAGCAGAAAAAGGCAATGTAGAAGTGCAGATAGTAGGCCACCCAGATGGCCACCGAGTAGAAGAGATAGAGGGGCAGGTTCTTCACGCCGCGCAGCGAGACGATGCCGGCCCAGAGGTTGCGCATCATGTCGCGCCCCTTGCTGAACACCGAGAAACGCCACAGCAGCGTGGCCCCAAGCCCCAGAGCGGCCAGCAGGCAGACGGCTGTCACGAGGTAGCCCGTCGTTGTGAAGCGGTGGAAAAAGCCCGTCAGGTCGGTGCCCGTGGCGTCGAGAAAGCGCACGAAAACGGGCAGCTGCAAGAAAAAGGCCAGCGCCGTGAGCAGCAGCATCACGAGGCTGTCGACGAGGCGCTCGGTGACCACCGTGCCCAGCGAGCGGGTGAACGACGTGCCGTCGCACGTTTTGAGCGTGCCGCAGCGCGTCACCTCGCCCACGCGCGGGATGACCAGGCTCGAAGCATACGAAAGGAAGATGGCGTCGACGCAGGTGCGCGTGCGCGGACGCTCGCCCAGCGGCGCAAGGGCCATGCGCCAGCGCCATGCACGGAGCGTCTGCGGCAGGATGCCGAAGAGCAGCGAGAGGGCCATCCAGCCCCACTTCATTTCGTGGAGCACGCAACGGCGGAGCTCGGCCCAGTCGGTGTCGCGGTACATCCACCAGAGGATGCCCAGCCCGAGGGCGAACGGGAACCCGATTTTCAAGAGTTTGACAACGAGGCTTTTCAACGCTTCTTCCCTACCCGATTTTTTTAATACCTTTGCCGCGCCAAGACCGGCGGCGGCCTGCACCGTGGCAGGCCTGCGGCGGGCCCGCCCGCCGCGCCCAAGCCCGTGGCCGGCCCGGCCTTGCACAAAAGAGGCGCCGCTCCGCCGGCCCGCACGACGGGGCTCCGCGCCCCGCGCCCGGCTGACGTCGTGTCGCCCGCTCAGCACAGCAAAATTACTGAAAAAAAAGATATGAGCTCCGTACGCCCCAAAAAATTTCTCGGACAGCACTTCCTGACCGACCAACGCACCGCCCGCGCCATCGCCGACACGGTGGACGCCTGCCCGGGCCTGCCCATTCTCGAAGTGGGGCCCGGCATGGGGGTGCTCACGCAATATCTCGTGCCCAAGGGCCGCGAACTGAAAGTGGTGGAGATCGACTTTGAAAGCGTGGCCTACCTGCGCCGCCACCACCCCGAACTGGAAGACAGCATCATCGAAGACGATTTTCTCAAGATGCATCTCGAACATACCTTCGGCGGACGGCCGTTTGTGCTCACGGGAAACTATCCCTACAACATCAGCAGCCAGATTTTCTTCAAGATGCTCGACTACCGTGGCCTCATCCCGTGCTGCACAGGCATGATACAAAAGGAGGTGGCCGAGCGCCTGGCCGCCGCCCCCGGCTCCAAAACGTATGGCATCCTGAGCGTGCTCGTCCAGCTCTGGTACGACGTGGAATATCTCTTCACCGTGGAGCCGGGCGTCTTCAACCCGCCGCCCAAGGTGAAGAGCGCCGTCGTGCGCCTCACGCGCAACGCCACCGAGCGCTGCGGCTGCGACGAACGCCTCATGCGCCGCGTCGTCAAGGGCACCTTCGGCCAGCGCCGCAAGATGATGCGCGGCCCCCTGCGCTCCCTGCTCGCGCAAATCGACGCCGAACGGGGCCGCACGGCCGACCACACGGCCTTTCTGGCCCAACCGCTGCTGACGCGCCGCCCCGAGCAGCTCAGCGTGGCCGAGTTTGTCGACCTCACCAACGCCGTCGACGCCGAGTGCGGCCGCCCATAGCACCGCCCCCACAGCCCGCCGTGCGGCCCCCGCAGCTGCCGCGCGCCCCCTCGCACAAGGCTCCCGCCCCACCATGGATCCATGGCGGCGGGGGCCTTCTTCGTGCCTCCGTCCCGCACGGGCCGTCGCCAGGTTTTCACGTTGTTTTAACACGCTGAGCGCCCTCCGCGCGGCCACGCCCCGTCCCCGTTCACAGCCGCACCCCTCCCGCGGGATCCACGGGAGCCTCTCGTCGAAGCAAGGCTTGCAAATTCATTTCCAAGGCCACTTGTCGCGTTTCCACGGTCTGTTGCTGCACAACCAAGGCCGGGAAACACAGCCAAAGCCCAATGTTTCGGAGCCAAAAAGCGAAGAAAAGAACATCGCAAGCGCCATACAGGCCAAAACGCAGCGACGGACGGCCGCAAAGACCACAGCATGTCATGTCCAATCAGCCGTAAACAAACATTTACCGCGGCTCGCGTGCTTTAAAATACGTATAGATAAATGCAAAATCCCCAACAAAAAGTCGTTGCACAGCCGCACAAACGTGGAAGAAATGCGCAATTTTACACATCTTCACATCTCTTTCCTCCCCACTCGGTTGTCATTATTTTTTGGAAAAAGCGAAAAAGCTGCCGCAGGCCTGCGGTGGGAAATCCACCACATAAAGACCCAATTCATCGCGTCTCACCCACTCGAAAGACCCAATTCGCGGCGGCACCACGAAGGTGACGGCCCCAAAGGGGTCGAACTATTCTATAACCGCGGGTAAGCGCAGCGCGCCCGCGGAAAGGAAGGGCATAAAGATGTGGGCCCCAAGGGGATCCAACTACTCTATCTACGTGACATCTCCCCACCCGCGCGAAAAGCGACCTTAGGAGGGGCGGCTTTCCTGCCGCCCCTCCTAAAGCTTCGCCACGCGAAGATGCTTTTCCTGCGCCTCTACATTCACTTTCTACACGCCCACCCCGTCTTTCGCTCCACCAACATAGGACGCGGCTCGGACGAGGCAAGGAAAAACAGGGCTTTTCCTTGTCTCCCCTCTCGCCTTTCGCTATATTTGCCACGGGAATGCGGCGTCTTGCCCTCCTTATATATAATATGTGCCCATCCCTCCTTATATATAATATGTGCCCATGAAACGTGTTTTTCCACTCCTGCTCCTCCTGCTGCTCTCGGCGGCGGCTACGGGGCGCGCCCAAACCGTTATCGACTTGAAGCGGGGGGGCGGCGTGCGCGCCAAAACGCTCGACGACTACAAGATTGAACATAAAACGCCGCGCGAACTGGCCATCGACTCGCTGGCTTATAACGACTGTCTGACGCGCGCCTTCAACGAGCTCCACCGCGACTCGCTCCACCTGGCGGAGGCTTACTTCGAGCGTGCTCTCAAACTGCGGCCCGAGGCCGTGGGCAACGGAGTCATACGCCACAACCTGGGGCGCATAGCCATGGCGCGGGGCAACTTGCGCGGGGCCATCGGCACGTTTACCGACCTGCTGCGCAACGAACCCGACAACTACGACGTGCGGCTCGACCGCGCCAAGGCTTACCTTGAGCTGGGCAACGCGCAGGGGGCGGCCGACGACTGCAACGTGCTCCTCGCGCGGGCCGAGGGCGACGGGCAGAAAAAGGAACTGCTCTTCCTGCGTGGCGCGGCGCGCTTCCAGATGCATCTCTACGCCGACGCCCGGCGCGACTTGGAGCAGGTGCTGCTCATCGACGCCGACAACGGCAACGCCATCGTGCTGCTGGCGCTGGCCTACGAGCGCGACGGACAGCCGAACGAGGCCGTCAACCGCCTGAACCTGCTCTTGCAGGCACACCCCGACAACGCCGACGCCCTGCTGGCCCGGGCCGGGGTGGAGGCCCGCCTGGGGCAGGACGCAGCGGCGCGGGCCGACTATGACGCCGTGCTGCGCCTCACGCCCGGAGCGGCCGACGTCTACGTGGACCGCGCGCGCGTGCTGATACGCCTGGGGCTGAAAGGGGCCGCACGCAAAGACCTGGACACGGCCCGCGGCATGGGCGTCCCGGCCGTCTCTCTGCAACACTTATACCGACTGACGAAATGACGTACCGACGCTTTTTGCGGGCCGCGGGCCTGCTCGTGCTCACGGCGTGCCTGACTGCTGCCTGGGCCGTGGCGCAAACGCCTGCCTCGCCCCATCATGAGGTGAGGGCCGTGTGGCTCACGACGATTGGCGGGCTCGACTGGCCCTCGCAACCCGCCACGACCGAGGCCGGAGCCGAACGCCAGCAGCAGGAGCTCTGCCGCCAGCTCGACGCCCTGAGCCGGGCGGGGTTCAACACCGTGCTCTTCCAGACGCGCATCAGGGCCACGACGGCCTATCCCTCGGCCATAGAGCCGTGGGACGAGGCGTTCAGCGGACGGCCGGGCGTGGCGCCGCCCTACGACCCGCTGGCTTTTGCCATAACTGAGGCCCACCGCCGCGGCATGGAGCTGCACGCATGGGTGGTGGCCTATCCCGCGGGCAAGGTGGCGGCCGCCCGGCGCCTGGGAGCGAAGGCCCTGCCGCGACGCCGGCCGGAGCTGTGCCGACGATGCGGCGACCAATGGATGATGGACCCCGGCGCACCGGGGACTGCGGCCTACATAGCAGGGCTTTGCGCCGAAATCGTCCGACACTACGACGTGGACGGCATCCATCTCGACTACATTCGCTATCCCGAAAAGGAAATTGCCTTCGACGACCGCGCAACCTATCGGCGCTACGGCCACGGAACGCCCCGGGCCGACTGGCGGCGCGCCAACGTGACGCGCACGGTGAGGGCCGTGCACGACAGCGTGAGACGTCTGAAACCATGGGTAAAGCTGAGCTGCTCGCCCGTGGGAAAACACTCCGACCTGCCGCGCTATCCGTCCTATGGCTGGAATGCGCGCGACGCCGTGTTCCAAGACGCCCAGGCATGGCTGCAAGAGGGGCTGATGGACATGCTCTTCCCCATGATGTACTTCCGCGGCAACCACTTCTACCCCTTCGCCCTCGACTGGCAGGAGGCTGCCGGCGGGCGCCCCGTCGTGCCGGGCCTGGGCACCTACATGCTCGCCCCCGGGCAGAAGGACTGGCCGCTGCTGACGCTGCGCCGCGAGATGAACTTTCTGCGCCGCATCGGCTCGGCGGGGCAGGCCCACTTCCGTGCCCGCTTCGTGCTCGACAACGTGAAGGGCATCTACGGCTTTCTGGCCAACGACTTCTACCGGCAGCCGGCCCTTCAGCCGCCCATGACGTGGGCCGACAGCGTGGCGCCCGTCATGGCCGGGCTCTCCCTGCGGGCCGAGGGGCATGCGCTGCACCTCGCATGGCCCCGGGCCACCGACCCGACGCCGGGCAGCGGCCTCAGCTACAACGTCTATCGCCTGCCCGCCGACGGCCGCTTCCCCGAGGGGGCCCGCCTGCTGGCACGCGCGCTGACAGACACGGCGTGGAGCTTCGTGCCCCTGCCGCCCGGGCGCCATGCCCGCTACGCCGTGACGGCCGTCGACCGCTTCGGCAACGAAAGCCGGCCGGCCACGGCTTCCCTCTATGCTGCCACGCCACCCGAAACGCCCGTGACCATGGTGGACAACGGACGCCTCTGCCTGCCCGACGCTGATGCGGAATATGCCCTCATCACCGACATCGCGGGCCGGGCTCTCTGCACGTTCCGCTACGACACGCTCGTCGCCCTGCCCGAGCTGGCCCCGGGCTACTACGAAGTGCGCACGCTCGACCGCAAAGGCATCTCGCACAAAGTGGCACGCTTCGGCACGGGGTTCCCTTTCGCCGGCAACGGCACACACTGAGACAAGCTGCCGCCCGTTCACAAAGAAACGCCACCCGCCCCGCGACGTCCGTAAGTCGCAGGGCGGATGGCGTTTTCAACGAGCCGAAGTCGCAGCACCTCAGCGGTCGCCCGTAAAAAGGCTGAGCAGGCGCGGAGCCACGGCGCGCAGCAGGGCATAGACGCCCACGCAGACGGCCACCGTGAGCAGGGGCGTGGCAAAATAGCGCAACAGATAGAGCGCGGGGGCCTCACCCGGGAAAAGGCGGGCCGCCAAGGCGCCCATCAGCTTGAGCAGCAGGAGCGTGTGGGCGGCATAGATGAAGAAACTGCTCTCGCTGCACACGCGCGGCACGAGGTGCGGAAAGCGACGCACCGAGGCGGCGGCCACGTTCACCAGTGCGCAGCAGCCGCAGATGACGTAGAGCGGCGTGAGCAGCGAACCGAGACGGATGGTGGCTCCCTGCAAAGCCATGAGCGAGGCGAGCAGCAAGGGCGTGAGCACGTAGGAAAGCGTGCGCATACGGCCCGCCTCGACCACGAAGTTGCGCCCGCCGAGCGCCATCCACGCACCCGTCGTAAAAAAGAACACGGCGCTGAGCGACAGTCCCTCGACGGGCGGCCACAGCACCATCACATAAAACGCTCCCAAGAGCAGCGGCAACCAGCCGCCGAGGCGCCTGAGCAGAAAATGGACGACGGGCGCGAGCAGCACCATGACCATCAGGTCGCGCACGAACCACAACGGCACGTCGATGGGCGCCGTGGGATGCCAGACGGTCAGGCCGAGCCAGTTGATGCTGTCGCGGCCAATGTCGTGCGAGTTCCAGAAAATATGCCAGCCGCCCCGGTCGGCAAAACAGTCGGCCAGGCTCTGCGGCCACTCGTACCACGGGCGGCCCGGCAGGAAATGGATGGCCCAATAGCCCGCGAGCGAAAGCAGATTCCACAGGACGTATGGCACGAGCAGCGAGCGGAAACGTTTCTTCAGCTTTCCGAACCATACGGACGCACTCCACCGTTCCACCCTACGAAAGAACAGAAAACCCGAGAAAAAGAAAAACAGGGGGACAGCCAGCGTCGGCGCAACGTAGGAGAAGAACGTACGCACCAGCTGATAAAAGTCCATCCCCGTGAACGGCCCGCCCCATACGACGGCCCAGTCGATTTCCTTGGGCACCCCGAAGCTGTGAATGAAGACGACGGCCACAGCCAGGGGGAAACGCAGCCGCGTGATGACGTCGCTCTGCAAGCGTCCGGCCTCGCCGGCCGGCAGGTTGCTCTCAGTTTTCATCTCTTAAATTCCTGTTTACGTTCATAAAAGAGCCCGGCCAGGGGAAACAGCTCCCCGCACCGGGCTCGATGTTCAGCTTATCAGCAGCTCCATCAGCCGATGGTCAGCAGCACGGTGCCTTCCATCACGCTGTCGCCGGGAGCCACGCAAACGCCCGTCACCGTTCCGTCGGCCTCGGCCGTGATGTTATTCTCCATCTTCATGGCTTCGAGCACGAGGACGGTGTCGCCCTTCTTCACGGCCTGGCCCACCTTGACGGGAATGGCCGTTACAACGCCGGGCAGCGGCGCCTTGACGGGTGCACCCGCGCCGGGACCTGCGGCGGCAGGCGCTGCGGGAGCTGCCTCAGCGGCAGGGGCGGCAGGAGCGGCGGCAGGAGCTGCCGCGTCGGTGGCAGCCACCGTCGGCAGGTTCTCCTCGACGAGCGAGGAACCCTGCATGTCGACCTCGAAGGGTATGCCGTTCACTTCGACCTGGGCCTTGTTGCCGACGATGCTCTTGATCGTCACGTCATACTCGGCCTCGTTGACCTTATACTTATATTGCTTCATCGTTTGTCGTTGTTTGGTTGTTTTAAAACGTGTCTGATTGTTGTTTTATTTCCCCATGCGGGCCACGAGCGAGGCCAGGTTGTTCCAGCGCGTCGGCGTCTGGGCCAGCGTGATCACGCCCGACTCTTCGTCATGGACGATTTCCACCTCGTGCTCGATGAGGGCCAGGGCGATGACCGCCGCATAGACAGGCATGTCTGCCTCGGGCACGGCAGGATGGCGGCCGTCCAGCAGGAAGTCGGCCACGGTGCCCTGCTTTTCGTCCAGGCGCACGCATATTTCCCGCCCGTCGATGTGATATTTGAAAGTCTTCATGCGATTATTTCGTTTGGTTCACCTGTGAGTTCATTACAAGGGAATGTTGCCGTGCTTCTTCACGGGGCGCTGCTCGCGCTTGTTTTCGAGCTGAGCCAGGGCACGGCAGATGCGGAAGCGCGTGTTGCGCGGCTCGATGACGTCGTCGACGTAGCCATACTCGGCCGCCTTGTAAGGATTGGTGAAGAGGTCGTTGTATTCCTTCTCCTTCTGCGCGAGGAAGGCCTTGGGATCGTCCTGCTCCTTGGCTTCCTTGCCGTTCAGGATGGCCACGGCGCCGCTGGCGCCCATCACGGCGATTTCGGCCGAGGGCCAGGCATAGTTGAGGTCGGCCCGGAGCTGCTTGCAGCCCATCACGATGTGCGAACCGCCGTAGCTCTTGCGCAGCGTCACGGTCACTTTGGGTACGGTGGCCTCGCCGTAGGCGTAGAGCAGTTTTGCTCCGTGGTCGATGACGGCGTTATACTCCTGACCCGTTCCGGGGAGGAAGCCCGGCACGTCGACGAGCGACACGATGGGGATGTTGAAAGCGTCGCAGAAGCGCACGAAGCGGGCTGCCTTGCGCGATGCGTTGCAGTCGAGCACGCCGGCATAGACGCTGGGCTGGTTGGCCACGACGCCCACGCTCTGGCCGTTGAAGCGGGCAAAGCCTATGATGATGTTGCGGGCGAAGTTGCGCTGCACTTCGAGGAACTCTCCGTCGTCGACGATGGCTCCGATGACCTTGTACATGTCGTAGGCCATGTTGGGGTTGTCGGGGATGATTTCGTTCAGCGCGTCTTCCTTGCGGTCGATGGGGTCGGTGCATTCCTTGCGCGGGGCACGCTCCATGTTGTTCTGGGGGATGTATTCGAGCAGGCGGCGGATGAGCGCGGCAAACTCTTCTTCCGTCTTGGCCGTGAAGTGGCAAACGCCACTCTTGGAAGAGTGGACGCCAGCGCCGCCGAGTTCTTCCTGCGTGACGTCCTCGCCCGTCACGGTCTTCACCACTTTCGGGCCCGTGAGGAACATGTAGCTCACGCCTTCGAGCATGACGACGAAGTCGGTGAGGGCGGGCGAGTAGACAGCACCGCCGGCACACGGGCCGCAGATGCCCGAAATCTGGGGCACGACGCCGCTGGCCTCGATGTTACGCTGGAAGATGTTGCCGAAGCCGGCCAGGGCATTGATGCCCTCCTGGATGCGCGCTCCGCCCGAGTCGTTCAGGCCGATACAGGGGGCTCCCATCTTCAGCGACTGGTCCATCACCTTGCAGATCTTCTCGGCCATCGTCTCCGACAGCGAACCGCCGTTGACGGTGAAGTCCTGCGCAAAGACGTAGACCAAGCGGCCGTTGATTGTGCCGCTGCCGGCCACTACGCCATCGCCCAGGAAGTGCTTTTTCTCCATGCCGAAGTTGTGGCAACGGTGAAGCTTGAACATATCCATCTCTTCGAAGCTGCCCTTGTCCAGGAGCAGGTCTATGCGCTCGCGTGCCGTGAGTTTCCCCTTGGCATGCTGTTTTTCAATGGCCTTTTCGCCGCCGCCCAGACGTGCTTTGGCGCGCAGCTCGACGAGTTGCTTGATTTTTTTCAGTTGTTCGCTCATTGCTTATAATGTTTGTTGAGGTTTTCATCTCCGCAGCGTGGTTCGCAGGCGCCGGCCGATGCCGTGGAAGCCCGCACCGCGCGCGCATTTACAACGGCAAAGGTATGAAAAAAACGGCACAATCGCACTCGCGGTGTGCTGTTTCTTCACAAATCGCCGCAGACACAGTGCAAAGAATACGGAGCATGTCGCCCACCCTCGGGAACATACGCGGCACAAGCCGCGGAAAAAGCCGGCCGGGCCTGCCACACGGGGCAACGGGCGAAGGGAAAAGGCTGATTTTGCCGCGCCCCTCCCTCTTTGCCTCCCGTTTGCACCCCATCGCCGTAAAAAACACAATCTTTGCCTTATGATAAGGCTGCACTCGGGAAAGAAACAGAAAATCGCTGCGCGCTTTCCTGTTTCTTTCCGCTCATTTGCACTATCTTTTCATAAGATAAGGCTGCACTCGGGAAAGAAACAGAAAATCGCTGCGCGCTTTCCTGTTTCTTTCCGCTCATTTGCACTATCTTTGCCGGCACAGGCATGTTGTACGCCTGTACCCACTGAACATTTCCACATCCCTAAAACGCGACACATGAAGAAACTTCTGACATTGGCCATGGCCGCCACCCTCTGCCTCGGCATGGGAGCACGGCCCGCGGCCGAAGCCGACAATGCAGACCGCCCCAAGACGGAATGCCCGTGTAAGGACTGCAAATGCGACGAATGCAACGGCCGCTGCACCGACGGCTGCACCGAATGCCGCCCGTGCCACCGTCGCGGACACGACTGCGACGACGAATGCCGCCCGTGCCACCGCCACCACGCCAAGCATCACCGCGGACACCACCGCGGCTGCTGCCGCTGAAGCCCCAGCGACGGCACGCCCATACCGACGGCCCGGAGAGCACAACGCTCCCCGGGCCGTTTCTTATCGGCTCCACAACGAGCCGAACCGGACTTGCAAGCCGCCGTGCGTGGCATGAAAACGCACGCCACACCTCTCCCACCGATCCACGCCACGCACAACACGTCGCCATGCCTCCGCACCCCTCACGGGCCTCCGCCACGCAGAAACATGGGACCGATCGGCAACAGCACGGCCACGAACGCCGACAGCACGGCCTGTTTCGGCACAGGCAAGGCCATGGACGGGTGACGGAACGGCCCAGTTTTACCTCTCCGACAGCCCCGACACACACCTATATCCGCATTCGCCCCCTTGCGAAGCCCTGCAACCGCAAGGTCAAAAGACACCTCGAAGCTTCAACGGGAGATGCCGGCGGACAGATTATGGCAAACGCCAATCACCCAGCAGTCTCATCCTGCAGAAAAAGCTTAACAAAACACAACAGACCAAGTCCTCACAAACGACAACCGGCACAAAAAACACTCCATTCAACGCTGAAAGCACAATGCACGTATGTCATCATTTTTCGGAAAAGCAGCTGCCTGCAAAATGCAAAGAGAGACACGTGACCCCGCCGCGCAGGCAGCAGCAAGATGTAGAGAGACACACAGCACCACCATGCGGCCAGCGAGATGCAGAAAGACATGCAGCCTCACAGTGCAGCCGGCAGCGAAACACAGAGAGGCAGCGGCCTCGCAGTGCAGCAGGCACCGAAACACAGAGAGGCATGCGGCCCCACAGTGCGGCAGACAGAGAAACGCAGAGAGGTATGCGGCCCTCCTATAGGGGCCGAACTAATCTGTAACCGCGGGTGAGCAAAGCGAACCCGCGGACCGCAGACTACCCCTCACACTCGCGGCCCCAAAGGGGTCGAACAACACCACGGACAAGACGCCCCAAGCGCCCGATACACGCGCGCCCCCCGCACGGCAGTTGGATCCCCTTGGGGCCCATCCTGTGTGTGCACACCTCCCGCGGGTGCGCTGCGCTTACCCGCGGCTATAGAGTAGTGCGACCCCTGCGGGGCCGACTGCCTCATCACCAGCTACGCACCGGGACAGCCGACAGCGAAGCGCAGGAAGTCATGCGGACCCGCAGTGCGGCCTACGACGAAGCGCAGGGAGGTATGCGGCCCCACAGTGCGGCCGCCAGCAAAACGCAGAGAACCATGCGGCCCTACTGTGCGGCCGGCACCGAAACACAGAGAAGTATGCGGCCCCACAGTGCGGCCGCCAGCGAAACACAGAGAGGCATGCGGCCCTATAGGGGCCGAACTAATCTGTAACCGCGGGTGAGCATGGCGAACCCGCGGACCGCAGACTCCCCCTCACACTCACGGCCCCAAAGGGGTCGAACAACACCACGGACAGGACGCCCCAAGCGCCCGATACGCGCGCGACCACACCCCGCACAGCGGTTGGACCCCCTTGGGGCCCATCCTGTGTGTGCACACCTCCCGCGGGTGCGCTGCGCTTACCCGCGGCTATAGAGTAGTGCGACCCCTGCGGGGCCGACTGCCTCATCACCAGCTACGCACCGGAACAGCCGACAGCGAAGCGCAGAGAGATATGCGGACCTCGCTGTGCGGCCGCCAGCAAAACGCAGGGAAGCATGCAGCCCCACAGTGCGACCGGCAGCGAAACGCAGGGAGATATGCGGACCCGCAGTGCGACCGACGACGAAGCACAGGAAGTCATGCGAACCCGCAGTGCGGCCGACACCGAAGCGCAGAGAACCATGCGGCCCCACAGTGCGACAGGCACCGAAGCGCGGAGAGGCATGCGGCCCTACAGTGCGGCAGACACCGAAGCGCAGAGAACCATGCGGCCCCACAGTGCGGCCGACACCGAAACGCAGAGAACCATGCGGCCCCGCAGTGTGGCAGACACCGAAACGCAGAGAGGTATGCGGCCCTATAGGGGCCGAACTAATCTGTAACCGCGGGTGAGCATGGCGAACCCGCGGACCGCAGACTCCCCCTCACACTCACGGCCCCAAAGGGGTCGAACAACATCACGGACAGGACGCCCCAAGCGCCCGATACGCGCGCGACCACGCCCCCGCACGGCAGTTGGCCCCCCTTGGGGCCCATCCTGTGCGTGCGCACACCTCCCGCGGGTGCGCTGCGCTTACCCGCGGCTATAGAGTAGTGCGCCCCCTGCGGGGCCGACAGCCTCATCATCAGCTACGCATCGGGACAGCCGGCGTCTCGGGAATGAAAGCAAAAACTTTGTTTTCGCTTTGCATTCCTCTCGGCTTGCACACTTTGGCTCGCCCAAGACAGGCGGCGCCTCGGGAATGAAAGCAAAAACTCCATTTTCGCTTTGCATTCCTCTCGGCTTGCACACTTTGGCTCTGCCCAAGACAGGCGGCGCATCGGGAATGAAAGCAAAAACTCCGTTTTCGCTTTGCATTCCTCTCGGCTTGCACTATCTTTGCAGAGCTACAAACAGTTTATATGGACAAAACCAACCAATTCAACGAACTGGGAGAAAAACCCATAGGCAGCCTGCTGATGGAATATGCCATCCCGGCCATCGTGGCCATGGCCGCCTCATCCATTTACAACATCATCGACGGCATATTCATCGGACAGGGCGTGGGCGACGGGGCCATCATGGGGCTGGCGCTCACGGGCCCCGTCATGTCGCTCACGGCGGCCTTCGGTGCCATGGTGGGCGTGGGCGCCTCAACGCTCATGTCGGTGCGCCTCGGGCAGAAGGACTACGACACGGCGCGCAACATCCTGGGCAACGTCGTCATTATGAACGTGGCGATGGGCCTTGTGCTGGGCCTCGTGCTCCAACTCTTCCTTGCTCCCATCCTGCGCTTTTTCGGCGCCAGCGACTACACGCTGCCCTATGCCTACGACTTCATGACCATCATCCTTGCAGGCAACGCCGTGACCCACCTCTATCTGGGCCTCAACGCCCTGCTGCGCTCCACCAACCGCCCGCGCAAGGCCATGTATGCCACGTTTGGCACGGTGGTGCTCAACTGCATGTTTGCCCCGCTCTTCATCTTCGTGTTCCACTGGGGCATACGTGGCGCCGCAGCGGCCACCATCCTCTCGCAGCTCGTCATGCTGCTCTGGCAGCTCCACCTCTTCTCCAACAAGAACGACATGATACACCTGAACCGCGGCATCATGCGGCTCCGGCGGAAAATCGTCACCGAATCGCTCATCATCGGCCTGCCGCCCTTCCTCATCAATCTCTGCGCCTGCCTCGTGGCCGTCATCGTGACGCGCAGCATGACGACCTACGGCGGTGACGTGTCGGTGGGCTCGTTCGGCATCGTCAACCGCCTGGCCCTCTTCGTCGTCATGGTGGTCATCGGCATCAACCAAGGCATGCAGCCCATCGCGGGCTACAACTTCGGCGCCAGAAAATACGACCGCCTGCTCTCCGTCCTGAAGAAAGCGCTCATCTTCGGCACCATCGTCACGTGCATCGGCTTCGTTGTGGGCACGTTCTTCGCCACGCCGTGCGTGTCGCTCTTTGCCAAAGACTCGCCCGAGCTCATCGAAAAATCGGCCCTGGGCCTGCGCACGGTCGTCATGTTCTTCCCCGTCGTGGGCATACAGATCGTGTCGACATCGTTCTTCCAAAGCATCGGCTACGCGGGCAAGAGCATCTTTCTCTCGCTCACGCGCCAGCTCATCTTCCTGCTACCGGCGCTGCTCATCATGCCCCACTTCTTCGACAACCCCGTGCTCGGCGTGTGGTATGCCATGCCTACGTCGGACGCCCTGGCCAGCATCCTGGCCATCGTGATGCTCATCATACAGGTGCGCAAGTTTAAAAGAGAAATGAACCGCCCCGTCCTGGGGGATGCCAACCGATAAACTGCAACTAAAACCATCAGAACCATGAACACCGAACCTTTCGTCATCAACATAGGCCGCCAGCTCGGCAGCGGCGGGCGCGCCATCGGGCACCTGCTGGCCGACTATTTCAAAATTGCCTACTACGACAAGGAGATACTCACCATAGCCGCCAAAGAGAGCGGGCTCTGCACCGAAATCTTCGAAAAGAGCGACGAGCGCAAGGGCTTCTTCCGCTCGGTCTTCGGCAGCCTCTTCCCCTTCCTGGGCGAGGGCGAGTTCTACAACAACCAGATCAGCGACGAGTCGCTCTTCCGCATACAGAGCGAAGCCATCCGTAAGGCGGCCGACGACCATTCGTGTATCTTCATCGGCCGCTGCGCCGACTACATCCTGCGCGACAAGCCGCGCTGCGTCAACATCTTCATCGCCGCCGACATGGACGACCGCGTGCGCCGCGTGTGCGACTTCGACAACATCACCCCCAAAGAGGCCGAGAAGAAAATAGAGGCGGGGGACAAGGGCCGGGCCGACTATTACAACTTCTACAGCTCGGGCACGTGGGGCGCCGCCGCCACCTACCACCTCTGCATCAATTCCAGCGTGCTGGGCATCGACGAAACGGCCGCCTACCTCATCAGTTTCATCAAGAAAAAACTGCAGCTCGACTAATCCCCGCGCCCCACACCAACAGGATGAAAAGAATAGGCCTGCTCTCCGACACGCACGGACACTGGGACGACCGCTACACGAAGCACTTCGCCGAGTGTGACGAGATATGGCACGCGGGCGACATCGGCTCGCTCGAGGTGGCCGAACGCCTCGCCGCCTTCCGCCCGCTCCGTGCCGTGTGCGGCAACTGCGACGGCGGCGACCTGCGCCGCCTCTTCCCCATCGTGCTGCGCTTCCGCTGCGAAACCGCCGACGTGCTCATGAAGCACATCGGCGGCTATCCCGGCCATTACGACCGCAGCGTCAGCGGCATGCTCCTCGCGCGACCGCCCCGCCTGTTCATCTCGGGCCACTCGCACATCCTGAAAGTAAAATACGACCCCGCGCTCGGCCTGCTCCACATCAATCCCGGAGCCGCCGGCCTGCAAGGCTGGCACCGCGTGCGCACCCTCGTGCGCTTCACCGTGGACGGCGCCAACGTGCGCGACCTCGAAGTGATTGAGCTGGGCGAACGTGGCGCCGGCACGCCTTGAGCTGTGCCCACTCCACGCAAAGCAAAGCGAGGGCGCATCCCGCCATGGGGATGCGCCCTCGCTGTTGTATCTATTGGCCAAACTCTTGTTTATTCCACGAGCACCTTGCCCGCAGCTTTCGTCTGCCCGCCGGCCGTGAAGTAGTAAAGATAGACACCGCGCGGCAGGCCTGTAAAAGCAGCCGACGTATCACCCGCAGCCGGTCTCCGCCGTGCCACGAGGCGCCCTTCGGCCGAGTAGAGGCTCAGCGTGCGATAGCCCGCCCCGGCGTTCCAAGCGAAAGCCAGCCGCCCGCCTGCGCTCTCCGTCACTTTCAGCCCGCCGGCCTCGTCCTTCACTTCGTCGATGGACGTAGCATAGTAAAAACACCAGCCATCATCGTCGACAGTGTAAAGCACATTACCGTCTCCGCCGTGACAGCAACGGAATTCGATGTGCGAATGTCCTGTAACCAAGAAAGGATAATCATCAATACCGCAACAATACTCACTACCTATACCTTCCAATACTTCTTCGAGTGGGCCTTCTTCGTCGTAATGCCATTCGTCTGTCACTGGATCCCGATACCCTCCCGTTATAAGCATATAAGTCCATTTTTTGCGCTTGACGGGTGTGGGATAAGGTGTTATCGTGTCACGAACACTTACCAAGGTAAGCTTGAAAGGATCGTCCACTATGCCTTGATTCTCATAAATAAAACTGTCACCCGGCTGCATGGTGAAGTCATATAGCAGATACTCTTTCTCTGTCTTGGCATTGTAAACATACACTTTCCCGCTGTCTTCACGATAATACAAGCCACGCGCATAGCCATTTGCCAAGTAATCTCCTTTGTAAGCGACCCACGATTTGAAATAAGTACGCCCGTCAATCGTTGTATCTCCTTTCAAAAAGTATGTTTCGTTCGAATGCTCGTCGGAATAAGGGTAATAAACATGCTTCGTCCACGCTTTCCCGTCTTCCAAGAACGGTTGTTGCGCGACAGCCGGCGTTGCCATCATCCCAGCAAGGATGGCTCCTATAAATAATTTCAGTTTCATAAGTCTGACATTTGAATGATTTGACCTCCGTTGAAGGAACATTCTGCTCCCTTCGCAATGTTTACTTCATCGCCCTCGTCTAATATAAGCTTACAATTTGTACGATTGTACATAGACAGCTTGCCTCCCGGCATAACATCAACGTCCGCACGCGTAATGCTACCCCCCTCACCAAAATTGCCGTTACCGGCCACTTTTACCTGCGCATGCAACGAAAGAGCTGCAATGGCTGCCACGAAAAATAGAGTTTGTTTTTTCATTCCTTTGCTTGTTTAAGGATTAACAACACCACAAATATAGACCTTTCCGCATCTGATTGCAACTTTCTGGCAAAGAAAAAGCCCGAAACATGCTGAAAAACATGTTTTCGGACTATGCCTTAACAAAAGAGGTGAACGAAAGGCCGCATGAAGCGGCCCCGGGCGGCTGCCTATGCGAGCAACAAGCTGACGGCCACGAGGAAACCGAAAAGAAGAATGTTGCGCGAGGTGAAGCCCAGCGTGCGGTTCAGGGCGCGTCCGCTGCGGATCTGCACCATCTTGCGCCAGGTGAGAAAATGGGGCAGCACGTAGAACAAGGGGAGCAGGGCCACCCACGTATGGCCGTCGAGGGCCGAGAGGGCCGCGCAGACGTAGCCCATGACGCCCTGCGCAAAATAGAACCAGCGACCGAAGGGCTCACCCAGCGCCACGATGAGCGTGCGTTTGCCGGTGGCGCGGTCGGTGTCGCGGTCGCGGTAGTTGTTGACGACGAGCAGCGTGTCGATCACCAGTCCGCAGGCCGCCGCCAGGCACCAGGCCGGGGGCGTGAGCGAAGCGGCCTGGACGTAATAGGTGCCGAGCACGGGGACGAAACCGAAGAACACCCAGACGAGCACGTCGCCCATGCCGCAATAGCTCAGCAGCGTGGTGTAGAGGAAAGCAAAGACCACGCAGGCCGCGCCCACGAGCACGAGCCACCAGCCGCCATAGAACAGGAGGCCGCAGCCCGCGGCGCAGGCCGCCACCAGCACAATGGCGATGGCCCGCCGCATGGCCGCGGGCGTGACCCAACCCTGGGCGCAGGCCCGCTCGGGCCCCAAACGGTCTTCGCGGTCGGTGCCCTTGCGGAAGTCGAGCAGGTCGTTGATAAAGTTGGCCGCCACCTGCATGAGGGCGGCAAACACGAGGCAGAGCACGACGGGCACGGGGCGGAAGTGCCCCTCGGCCCAGGCCAGCGCCGCAGCCACGACCACCGGCACGAGCGCCGCCGAGAGCGTCTTGGGGCGCGCCGCCAGGAACCACGCCCGCAGGGAGTTTTGCTTCACAACGTTTTCTTTCATATCGGCCTGTTATATATTATGATGTGCGCGCCGACGAACCGCCGGAAGCTTTGCCCCAAGCGAAACCGCGGGCACACCGCGCTTTTGGTGAAACAAATTTAGGGAAAAGACCGTGGAAAAGGGCCGGGAGAGGGCCAACGGTGGCGCGTTTTTACCTATCTTAACAAGGAAGAGACGGCCGACGGACAATTTTATCCCCAACTTTGCGGACGACAACCTGTGTGGCCCGCGGGCCGCACGCCCATTTCCATCCAAACAAACCCCACCGAATGAAAAACAAATGGTTATCGCTGCTCATCGCGCTGTGCCTGCTGCCGGCCGCCGGACGGGCCGTCGATTTCGTCAACCTGACGCCGCAGCCCAAGCAGATGAGCGTGAAAGAGGGGGCGCTGCCCCTGACGGAGAAATTCACCGTGTGCACCAACAAGCTGCCCGACAGCCTGGCCGTCGAAGCGCAGCGCTTCGTGGCCGCCGTCAACGCCGCCACCGGCCTCGACGCCCGCGTAAAGAACCGGGCGCGCAAGGCCCTCGTCAGTATGGAACGATACGAAGGCAACGATCTGAACGCCGAAGGCTACCGGCTCGACGTCACGCCCCGCGGCGTCACCGTGCAGGCACGGACGTCGACCGGCTTCTTCTACGCCTTCCAGACGCTGAAGAAACTGCTGCCCGCCGGCGTGGCCCTCGGCAAGCCCACACCCGGCATCGCGACGTACAGCCTCCCCTTGGTGAGCATCGTGGACGAGCCGCGCTTTGCCCACCGCGGCTTCATGCTCGACGTGGCACGCCACTTCTTCACCGTCGAGCAGGTGAAGAAGATGATCGACCTCATGGCCGTCTACAAGATGAACCGCTTCCACTGGCACCTGAGCGACGACCAGGGCTGGCGCGTCGAGATAAAGAAATGGCCCCGCCTGACGAGCGTGGGCAGCATCGCCCCCAACAGCTTCCAATGGGACTGGGAGCGGGGCAGCTACTATACGAACGCACCCTACGGCCCCTACTTCTATACGCAAGACCAACTGCGCGACGTGGTGGCCTACGCCAAGGAACGCCACATCGAGATCATCCCCGAGATAGACATGCCGGGCCATTTCGTGGCCGCAATGAACGCCTACCCCGAGTTCAGCTGCACGCCCGACGCCGAGCATAACGGCTGGCTGGCATGGGGCGTATCGACGGACGTGATGAACGTGGCCAATCCCGACGCCGTACAGTTTGCACGCGACATCCTGAGCGAAATCATGGACGTCTTTCCATACGAATACGTACACATCGGCGGCGACGAATGCCCGACGACGGCATGGGAAAGCAACGCGCAATGCCAGGAAAAAATGAAACAGCTGGGACTGAGGCACGCCCGCGAGCTGCAATCGCACTTCATCAAGGACATGGCCGACTTCGTGAAACTGCGCGGGCGCAAACTCATCGTATGGAACGAGGCCATCACGGCGCCCCATGCCGACGTGGAGCTCATCCGACAGACCGGCGCCACCGTCATGTGCTGGATCGGCGAACGCGCCGCTGCCAAGAAAGCCACCGAGCTGGGGCTCGACAACATCCTGACGCCCTACTACTTCTACTACATCAACCGCAAGCAGCAACAGGACGCCGACTGGATGACCGTGGCGGGCGACGGCAAGGACGACCTGAAGCGCACGTACAACTACGTACCCATCACGGCCGAAACCGACACGGCCGACTATAAGCACTTCCGCGGCGTACAGGGCACATTCTGGACGGAGCACGTCAACGACAATGACCTGCTCGAATACCTGGCCCTACCCCGCCTGATGGCCGTCGCCGAGGCCGGGTGGTCGCCCCAGAGCGCAAAAAGCTTCGACAGCTTCGTCCGCCGCATGCAGGCCGACACGACGCTGCTCGACCTGGGCGGCTACCGCTACAGCCCCCACTATCTGAAACCTGCCCCGCCCCGGCCGGCGAAAGCCGCCGGGAAGCAGTAGACGCCACACCGTCCCGCACAGAAACAGCAAGCGCGCCCCCGGCAACCGGGAGGCGCGCTTCGTTTTCCACACACGGCCGTCGGCCGCGGACTATTGCTCGGGCAGATAGTCGAGCAGTTCGACGAGGTCTTTCTCCTCCTTCCAGCTCCACACGCGGTTTTCCATGAGCTCCTTGAACTGCTTCATCAGCTCCGGGCGCACGAATTTTTCAAACTTCGACTCGTTGGCCGGGATGACCTGGCCCATGATGGAGAAGTAATACTTGTCCTCCAAGGGCAGCCCCTTGTCTTCGTCGCGCACGTCGTGCTGCATCTCAATGAATACGTTCAGTTCGTCTATTTCGAAGAAGGGCAGATTTTCGCCCCCGGTCGTTTCGGCGCGATACTTGTCCATGTCCACCCGCGTGACGCAGAGCAGATAGTTGTAGCCCTTTTGGGCCACGACGCGGCCCATGGCGCTGTCGACCTTCATGTAGCGCACGGAGTCGAACTCCACGCCCAGGATGTTTTGCGTATAGGCTTGCAAGATTTTATCGCCTTCGAGGTAGCAGAGCGCACCGTTGCGCAAAAGGATGTTGGCCTTGGCCTGCACGGAGCGGCCGAACGTCTGCAACACCTTGGCGTCGCGAAACTCGGGATAGACAAAGGGGATGAGCGAACGCTTCCGCTCGAGCTGCTGCTGGGCCTGCATGGTGAAGGCGCACAGCAGGGCGATGAGGCACGATAAACACAGTTTTTTCATATCTGCATGCTTTTTATAAACAGAAAAGGCGGGGCCTGCGGGAGCCCTCGCACAAATTTAAGCGAAAGCTGCCGCAGGCCCTGCCTTTGTGGCGTGTAAATAATGTTAAGCTGCCGGGAAACCGATGTTTCGTCCGTGGAAACGCAGATAGGCCGCCGGCTCATTGTTTTGCCGTGAGGACGCTCTCGGTCCAGCTGCGCACGTCGGCCTCGGCGGCGCCGTTGAGCAGCCGTCCGTCCTCCCACGTGAGGCCGGGATATGCCTTGCGCAGCGCCTCGACGCTTTCTTCCACGCCGCTGCCGCCCGAGGTGGCAAAGGGCACGAGGCGTTTGCCCTTCAGGTCGTGGGCTTCGACAAACGAGTTGACCACGCGCGGCGCTTCGCCCCACCAGATGGGATAGCCGATGAAGACAACGTCGTAGGCCGTGAGGTCTTTGTCCGTCGCTTTCAGGGCAGGACGTGCCGAGGCGTCTTTCATTTCGCGCGTGCTGCGCGAGGTGTCGTCGTTCCAGTCGAGGTCGGCCGCGGTGTAGGCCTCTGCGGGCTCTATCGCCAGCAGGTCGCCGCCCGTCACGCGGGCCACCGTTTCGGCCGCGCGAGCCGTCGTCCCCGTGGCCGAGAAGTAGGCCACCAGCACCTTGTGAGGCTGCGCGCCTCCCTCCGCCTTTTTCTGCGCGCAGGCCGTCAGGCTCACGCACACGGCCATAGCGATGGCCGTCAACAGCTTGTTCATGATGATGGAAAGTTTAAAATTCATTTGCTTACCCAGTCTTTTGTCTTTTCACTGCAAATGTAAGCAACAACCTTCCGCGCGGATGTATCAGCTTTACGGAGAAATGTATATCGATTACTCTTTTTCATGCCCCGCGGCCGCCCCGCCGGCTGGGGATAGGGCCGACGCGGCGCTCAGAACTTGTATTTCAGCGTGAGAAGCCCCTCGGCCGGGCGCAGGCGGTAAGTGTAGGTGTAAACGTCCGTGAGCACGTACGTGCGGCTCACGTAGGCCCGGCGCCCCGTCAGGTTGCGCAGCGTGAGCCCGAGCTCCATGCGTCGGAGCGCCAGGCGGATGCCGCCGTCCAGGTAGAAGTCGGTACGGAAACGTGCGGGCTCCGTCTCGGTGGCCGTGAATGTGCCCGTGGCGTAACACTCCAACTTTTTCCACGGGAACAGGCCGAGGCGCAGCGTGGCATTCATGTTGTCAAAATGCGTGCGCGAGCCTTCGGCACCGTCGGCCGTCTGCACGCTGCGCCGCCAGGCGGCGGCCAGACGTGCCGTCATGCGGTTGTCGAGCACGCCGCCCTCCATCCGCCCCGACAGGGCAAACGTGCGGCTCCTGAGCCCGAGGCGCAGCCCCTGCCGCAACATGTGGGTGCGCAGGGCGGAGACGTCGGCCCGCAGCTTCATGTAGAGATAAATGTCGAAGCAGTTTTTCGTCACCTCGAAGGCCCCGCCCGTCAGGTGCAGGCGGTTCGTGGCCGAGACGAACGTCGTGCCCGTGGCGTCGGCGTCCACGGTGCTGCTTGCCATGCGGTCGCTCCGCGTCAGCATGTATCGGCCCTCGAGCAGGAAGTGGAGGCCGCGCAGGGGCAGGCTTGCGTTCAGGCGCGGGGCCAGCGTGAAATGGTCCGTCAGGCTGAGCTCGCCGTTGCCCATCGTCTGCACGTCGCGGTAGGTGCTGTACATGGCGTTCGTCACCAGGTCGGTAAACGAGCCGGGCGTGCGGTCGTACGAGGCGTCAAGCGTCAGTGAGCAGAAGTCGTACCACCGCCAGAAGAAGTTGAGGCGCGGCGACACGAAGGGGCGGTGGTACGAGGCGGCCGCCCCGCCGGCGATGTCGCGGTAGCGCAGGTCGTGCATGGTGAGGGCCACACCCGCCTTGAGCGACACGTCGCCGCGCGAGAGCGAATAGGTGGGCGTGACGGTGGTGCGCACGTAATAGCCGTCGTTGCGGCCCGGCGGAGCGGGGGCATAGCTCTCCTGACGGCTGGTCAGGCGGTCGTACGAGGCAGCCACGCCGAGGGCCACCGAGAGCAGGTCGCGCCGTCCCACGACGCGGCCCAGCGAGGTGGCAGCCGTGGCGCGCAGGGCCAGCCCCTCGACATCCTGCCGCACACGGAGCGTATCGGCCACGGGGTCGGTGGCGCAGATGTAGCCGCGCGGCGTGGTGGAGAGCTCCACATTGGCCGCCACGCTGCTCACGCGGCGCCCCTTGCGGCCTATCCATTCCAGGCGGTTGCCCACGCCGACGACGTCCGACGCACGCCGTTGGCGCACGGCCGCGCTGCCGCCCAGGCGGAACAGGTCGCGGGCCGTCGAGCCGCGCACGCTGAGCTCGTCGGTGAGGTAGCACGTGGCGGCGTTCTTTTCCCACCGCAGCTGCAAGCCCGCCTGCTGGCGCTTCAGGGCCGAGGCGGCCTGCTCGTTCACGACGAGGTGGCGCCCGCCGTCGAGCAGATAGTCAGTCTGCCGCGTGTGGTCGTAGTTGTCCAGGTCGGCAGCGTAGTCGGCCGTCACGGTGAGCGTCAGGTCGGGCGACAGACGGAAGATATTGTTCACCGAGGCCATGGCCGAGCGGTTGAAGCGGTAGCGCATGGCGGGCACGGCGGCCGTGCCGAAGGGGTCGTCGGCGAAGAAGCCCGCGGCCGCACCGCCGTCGCCACCGCCCAGGAGCGAGCGCCCCGACGTGTAGTGGGTGGCAAAGTTGTTGCCTTCGGCCATCAGGAGGTGCTGATGGCCCGTCGCCACCATCAGAGCATACAGGCGGCCCTGCCACGTGGCGCCGTCGCCCCACCCCGCGCCCGCCGTGGCGTCGCCCACGGGGCGCATCATGCCCCGCTTCTTCAATCGCAGGTTCAAGGCCGCCTGCTTCGAAAAGCTCACGTCCTTCAGCACCTTCTTGGGCTGGTGGTTCTCGTAGACGTCCACCGAGAGCACGTCCTCTGGGCGTATGTTCTGCGTGGCCAGCGTGTAGCGGCCGCCCAGCATGTCCAGGTCTTCTATGTAGAAGCGGTTGATGTCCTCGCCCTTGTACTGTATGCCGCCCGCCTCGTCGATGGAAACGCCCGGTATGCGCCGTATGACGTCCTCGATGGTGCGGTCGGAAGCGCCCCGCAGCGTGTCGACGTTGTAGATGAGCGTGTCGCCCAGCGTGTTCACGGGCGGCGCCTTCACCGTCACCTCACGGATGTCGATGGGCGCCTCCGCCAAGCGGAAGTCGTGCGCCGCCGTGCGGTTGGGCACCGCGAGCGACGCCTCCTTATAGCCCAGCAAGGCGCAGGCAATGCGCAGCCGCGCGGCCTTGCTCTCCACGCTGATGGCGTAGCGCCCGTCACGGTCGGTGAGGCCGTAGGCCATAAAGTCGCTCGCGCCCTCCTCATACACCTTCACCACGACGCCGGGCAGGGGCTTCCCCTCCCCGTCCTTCACCAGCCCCGTCAGCCTCACCTGCCCCCGGACGGCGGAGGCAAGCAGCAACAGGCAACAGAGGAGCATCAAGCGGAACGTGCGCATAACGGCTGGTTGTTTTATTCTAATTTGTAAGACTATGGAAAAGCAGGCGCCGTGCCTGGGCGACTATTCCAATTCGTACGGCACATAGAACTTCCTTTTCACCGGTAAGGGCCGGGGATTGCCATTCCCGTCGGCATGGGAAACCGACAGCCCCGTGAGGCTCTTATAAGAAGCAGGGGACGCTTTATTCTTTTCCATCAGTTTGCGCACCCGCTCGCGCCTCATGTGGAAACAGCCTGCCCTCTTGAACGTGATGGGGCAGTTGTTCCCCCTTCGGGCAGAGATGAGCTTTATGTCGTGCGTCCCTTTGTCGTCGTAAGCCCAAAGCACCAGGCCGGGCAGGCCCTTCAGTTTCCACGGGCCAAAGCTCATGGGGATGTCGGGGGCGTACCATGCCGTCCACCCGATGCCTCGAAACGTCGCTTCAGCCTTGCGGCACAAATAGCCACAAACGGTAGTGGTGTCAGGCAGCAGCGTCCAATCGAAATGGGCCGTGCTGTCTTCATAAAGGTAGACGTCGAATAAATAGCGCTCGTGAACTTTGAACAAATCCGCCCGCGTGTCGTAAAGAAAGTCTGGCATCTGGCCCGAAGGATAAAGGCTGAAAATGCTGTCGAACGTGGCATGCGTCACTTGCCAATTCATGGCGTTGCAAGCGGAGTCGACTCTATATGCCATATAGTCGCCGTAAAGCGTCAGCTCTCGGCCAACCTGCAAGATATACGAGTTCGTTTTCGCCCGCGACAGCACCGTATCCACATCCGTCTGCTCGTAGATAAATTCCATACGTGCGCCATCCAGCGTATCGTAACCGACAGGACGTGGAATGAGCTGCTCGGCCATCGCAGGATCAGAATGGAAAATCTGCGCCGACAGAGGAATTGCGGGCATAACGAGGAAAACTATGACAAATAAGGCGTTTATAAATTGGGGCATAGGATATAAATTAATAAACGGCCACGTCTCTGCATCATTCCAGCTCGTAGGGCACGTGAAACTTGCGCTTCGCCGGCGCCGGGAGCGGGTTGCCATGGGCGTCGGTACGGGTGACAGTGAGGCCCGACAGGCTCTTGTACGTCGTGGGTGCCGTGCGGCTTCGCTCCAACAGCGCGTTCACGCGCTCGCGCTTCATGTGAGTGAAAGCAACGGGCACACCTCTCCGCACCTTCACTCCAACTCATACGGCACGTAAAACTCGCGTTGCTGCGGGCGCTCGATGGGATTTCCGTGCTCGTCGGTGTAAGAAAGGCTGAAACCCGACATGTTCTCGTACGGCGCGCTGCCCGTCTTGTAGCGTTTGAGCAACGACAGCACCCGCTCGCGCTTCATGCGGAAACGCTTCCCCACGTGGAAGTCGATGACCTCGCCCCGGGCTTTCCGCGCCGCCGTGAGCTTCATGTCGTGCGTGCCCTTGTCGTCGTAGGCCCACAGAATGAGCCCCGGCAGGCCGTTCAGCTTCCATGGCCCGGCCGGTATAGCGATGTCGGGGGCGTACCACGCCGTCCAGCGTATGCCGCGAAACGTGGCCTCGGCCTTGCGGCACACGTAGCCGCACACCGTCACCGTGTCGGGCAGGAGCGTCCAGTCGAACTGCGCCGTCGAATCTTCGTAGGTATAGAGATCGAACGAGTAAGCATCGTTCACCCGGTAGCGGCCGTCGCGCATGTCGTACAAGCAGTCCCAACGCAAATCCGAAGGATACATATTATACACCTCCTCACTCTTGCCATACGTGATTTCCCAGTTCAATGTTTGATAGACAGAGTCCTGCTGAAAGTGATGATAGTCCTCATAATGCGTATAGCGCTCGCCTACGTGGAGTATACACGGCACGGTTTCCGAACGCGAGAGCACCGTATCCACCTCCGTCTGCTCGTACACAAATTCCAGCCGCGCCACATCCACCGTGTCGTAGCCCACCGGCCGGGGCAACGGCTCATTGGCCAGTTCAGGCGGTACGATATGAAGAACCGGCTGTGCAAAAGACGTTCCACTCCCCAAACATGCACAGACAAGTACAATCAGTCTTATTATATTATGGTATTTCATAACTTTTGCTGTTCATTAAAAAATGAGAGGCTGCCTTAAATCATATTTTCTGTGCGTTACGCTCGCTTTTTTATACGGTTTACTCCGTAAGCCGACTTCATCCGCGTTATTCCAGCTCGAAGGGCACGTGAAACTTGCGCTTCGCCGGCTCCGGGAGCGGGTTGCCATGGGCGTCGGTACGGGTGACAGTGAGCCCCGACAGGCTCTTGTACGTCGTGGGCGCCGTGCGGCTTCGCTCCAACAGCGCGTTCACGCGTTCGCGCTTCATGTGGAAATAGCCCTTCACCCGTTCGCATATCGTTTTCTCGTGCGCCTTGCGGGCCGCCGTGAGCTTCATGTCGTGCGTTCCCTTGTCGTCGTAGGCCCAAAGCACGAGCCCGGGCAGGCCGTTCAGCTTCCACGGCCCGGCGGGTATGGGGATGGAGGGCGCATACCACGCCGTCCAGCGGATGCCACGGAACGTGGCCTCGGCCTTGCGGCAGGCGTAGCCGCAAACCGTCGTCGTGTCGGGCAGGAGCGTCCAGGCGAAGCGCGCCGTTGAGTCCTTATATTGATAAAAGTCGAACACATTGTACTCGTTGACCGTGAACAGACCCGTGCGCATGTTGTGAAGCACTTCGGGGCGCTGTCCGTTCGACGGATAGAGGGCCGAAAGGCTGTCGCCCTGGGCATACGTAACGATCCAGTTCACAACATTGCACGCAGAGTCCAGTCGGTAGCCGGCATAATCTTCGTAATAAGAATAGACATCGCCCACAGAGAGGATATAATATTCGTCGCGCGATTGGGACAGAACCGTGTCCACGTCCGTCTGTTCGTAGATAAATTCGAGACGGGCCAGCTCCAAGCTGTCGTACCCCATGGGCACCGGCAGCAGGAGGTTGGCATTGGTAGAATTGGCCAAGTGCACCACTTGGGCCCCGGCCCGACCGATGCACATCAGGAACAACGATGCAAGAAACAAAACGGCTGCAAACTTTTTCATGGCTTTCAAAATTTATAAAGGCCGGGCACGCTTTTTTTCCAAAGCGGCCCGACTCATTTAAAGGGATACAACATCAAAGCGAATGTTCCAAATTATCAGCAATCCTTGCTGCTATTAATTCGACTTCCGCTACCAATTTTTCTTCATTGGTTCTCTTTTCTTTTGATACGACTTCAGTTAATCCCACAGACGCAATTTCATCTTGATACACGCTTCGTACGCATTTGTCGGGGCAATAATCCTTACCAATATCCATCAACAAATCATAATATTCTCCCCACCCCATGTAACGAGTGTAGTGCACAGATTCGAAACTCGTGCTGTAAAAATAATTTACCGAGTTGTCACAGCAGATCACCTTAAACCGCGTGGCCGAAGCCGGGAGCGAAAGGGCTACAAGGGCGAGCCCAAAATCATCTTCTTCATAACTTTACAAGATTATTAAGGTTGGACATAATATTTTATCGCTTCAAATATACGGAGCATCTCACATATCTGCAAGAAAAAACGGGAAAATCTGAAGAAAACCCGTCAGATTTAACGTTTCGCGCGGCCGAAAGGCTGGTTATACCGACGGAAATGACTTCGCGCGGGCCCGTTTCGAATGGGCAGACGGCTCCGGCCGGAGACGGCGGCCCTGCCGGCGGCGGCCGCCACGCGGGGTGGCAGTCGCCGGGCAGGGCTACGGACGGACGCACCGGCAGGATGGGCGCGAGGCCGTCAATCGATGGTCTTGATGACGCGGGCGGGCACGCCGGCCACCACGACGCCGGGCGGCACGTCGCGCGTGACCACCGCACCGGCGCCCACCACGGCTCCGTCGCCGATGCTGACGCCCGGCAGGATCGCAGCGTTCGAGCCCACCCACACGTCGCGGCCCAGGCGGATGGGGGCCGGCACGGTGTGGCGGCGCTCGCTGCGCGCAAGGGGGTGGTTGAGCGTGGCAAAGACCACGCCATGGCCTATCTGACAGCCGTCGCCGATGTAGACGCCGCCGTGGTCCTGAAACTGGCAGCAGGCGTTGATGAACACGTTCTCGCCCACGTGGATGTTTTTCCCGAAGTCGGCATACAGGGGCGGAAAGACGCGCAGCGACGCGGGCACGGGCCGCCCGAAGAGCTCGGAGAGCAGGGCGCGCACCTCGTCCATGGGGTGATAGGCCGCGTTGAGGCGGAAGGTGACGCGCCGCGCCTCGTCGGCCATGTCGTCCATGAGGCGGTGGATGGCGGGCGTGTCGAGCGGGCGGCCCGTCCTGACGTATTCGAGAAAGGCGGAGAGCTCCATGCGGGGCCCGGCGGCGGCGGCGTCCTGCGACGGCCGTGTGGCGCGGGGAGAGCTGTCGGGAAGCGGGGTGTTGGTTGTTTCGGGTGACATCTGTTGTACGTTTGATTTGACGAAGCGAAGATAGCGAAAAAAGCCGTACCTCGCGGCATACATACTACGGACGGATGTACACATATTACGGAACTTCGCGCCCACCGCCAACCGGCGGCAAAGGGCGGAGCGGACAGAATTTTAACACGGAGAATCGAATATTTTCGAGCGAACGCGCCGTCGGACGCAAATGGGCAAAAACCAGAAACACCTGGTTTACAGGCATATCCACACGAAGCCCCGCCACAGGGAAGCCAAAAAGCCCCGATTTTGCCACTATATGGCGCAAATCGGGGTCTGTTTTCTTCTGGAAAGTGCCAATGCATCGTGAATTGCATGGGATGGATCGGCCGATCCATGGGACGGAAACAGCAATCCAAGGGATGGACCGATGAAAATGTCCCATCCCTCGGCATTTCCATCGCTAAAAGGCGGACAGAGACGCCCGCCCGCATTAACAGTTTGCCATATAGCGCACAGCCCCGCGCAACGGCCCATCATGGCATCCGCCCGCAGGGGATGTCCGCCGCGCAAAAATCACCACACGTCCCGCCCGCAGGGGGTGTCCGCCGCGTAGAGACGCGATTCATCGCGTCTCTCACCGCCCGCATGGGCCACCACTGTAGAAGAATGTCGTGGCGGGGCTGCGCCCCGAGCGGGAGAGACGCCATGAATGGCGTCTCTACGTGGACGTTCTCCCCTGCGGAGCGGTTCACCGCGCCTATGCGTGAACGTTCTCCCTGCGGCGGGATGCCCCCGCTGCGCCCTCTCCCCCTTACAGGCGGAACACGGCGCGGGCCGTGCGCGTGGTGACGCGGGCCACCTCGCCGGCCGGGCAGCCGTAGACCTCGGCCAGGCGTTCCAGGACGAGGGGCACGTAGGCACTCTCGTTGCGGCGGCCGCGATGGGGCGTGGGGGCCAGATAGGGGGCGTCGGTCTCCACGACGATGCGCTCCAAGGGCACGGCCCCGGCCAGCACCTCGGGGAGGGCCGACTTTTTGAACGTCACGACGCCGCCGATGCCCAGCACGAAGCCGGGGAAACCGAGGAGCTCGCGGGCCTCGTCGGCCGTGCCCCCGAAGCAGTGGAACACGCCGCCCGCCAGGCGGTGGCGCCACGGCGCGAGCACGTCGATGAGTTCGGCGTGGGCCGCACGCGAATGGATGGCCAGGGGCAGCTGCCACGCCGCGGCCCACGCCACCTGGCGGCGGAAGACGGCCAGCTGCTCCTCGCGCCGCGACGTGTCCCAGTAGAGGTCGATGCCCACCTCGCCGATGGCCACAAAGGGATGGCCCGGCACGAGCAGCCGCTCCAAGCGGTCGAGGGCTGCCATGGGGTCGGGCGGCAGCTCCGTGGGGTGGAGCCCCAGCATGGGGCGGCACAGGCCGGGCCAGCAGCGGCACATGGCCAGCGCCGGAGGGAGCGAGGCCTCGTCGAGCCCGGGCAGCAGCAACCCCACGGCGCCGGCCCCGACGGCACGGGCCACCACGTCGGGGCGGTCGGCGTCGAACTCAGGCAGATAGAGGTGCGTGTGCGTGTCGATAAACTCCATGGGCGGCGGCGTCAGACGGTGCGGTTCAGGAGCGAGGCGGCATAGGCCCAAAGCGCCTCGGTTTCGCCCGAAGGGGCATTGATGCGCTCCAAGTGGCGGCGCGCCTCGGCATAATAGCCGTCGATGGCCTCGCGGCAGGCGTCGGCCATGCCCAGCTCGTCGTAGATGGCCGTCACGGCAGCAATCTTTTCGGCGGCAGGCAGCGTGCGGTCGGCCAGCAGCGCGTCGAGCCGGCGGCGCTGCTCCCGGCCGGCGCGCGCCCGGGCGCCCACGAGCAGAAACGTGTTCTTGCCGCAGAGGATGTCGCCGCCCGTGGCCTTGCCGAAGACGGCTGGATCGCCGTAGACGTCGAGATAGTCGTCCTGCAACTGGAAGGCCAGCCCCACGCGCTCGGCAAAGGCATAGAGGGCGTCGGCATCGGCCTCGGGCGCCGTGGCTATGAGAGCCCCCATGCGGGCGGCGCAGGCCAGGAGGACGGAAGTTTTCAGGCGTATCATCTCGACATATTCGGCCTCGGTCACGTCGGTGCGGTGCTCAAAGTCCATGTCGAGCTGCTGGCCCTCGCACACCTCGCGGGCCGTGCGGGCAAAGAGCTCGAGCACGCGGCCATGCTGCGGGCAGGGGCAGGCGGCCACATGGCTGAAGGCCAGGATGAGCATGGCGTCGCCCGAGAGGATGGCCGTGTTGGCCCCCCAGCGGCGGTGCACCGTGGGGCGGCCGCGGCGCACGTCGGCGTTGTCCATCAGGTCGTCGTGCAGGAGCGTGTGGTTGTGGTAGATTTCGAGCCCCACGGCGGCGGGCATGGCCGGCCCGACGTCGTGGCGGTAGAGGTTGTAGGCCATGAGCAGCAGCACGGGGCGCAGGCGCTTGCCGCCCGAGGCGAGGTCGTAGGCGATGGGGGCATAGAGGCCCCCGGGAGCCGCAGGCAGGGGCAGGGCCGCAAGCGCTGCGTTCACTTTTTCCAATAGTTGCGCGGGAGTAAACATGATTTGCAGGGGATTGGTTAGCATAAAAACAAGAAAGCGCCACCGTCATTGCAGACGGAAGCGCACGGGCACCGTGACACGCACCACCGAGAGCTGCCCGCCGACGCGGCCGGGCTTCCAGCGGGGCATGCGCTTCACGGCCATCAGGGCGGCACGGTCGAGGTCGGGATGGAGCTTTTTCGTCACGGCCGGCTCGCTCACGGTGCCGTCCTGCATGACGTAGAACGACACTTCCAGGTCGCCCTCGATGCGTGCTTTGATGCACGACTGCGGATAAACGACGTTGCGGTCGAGCCATTTCATCAGTTCGCCCAGGCCGCCCGGAAACTCGGGCATCTGCTCGACCACCTCGGTGGGCGTGAGCTGTATGCCCTCGACGGGCAGGTCGAGACGGTCGGTGTTGTGCAGCGTGTCGCGGTCGGCAATGCGCAGCAGTTCGGCGTCGAGCTCGTCCAGCTCGGGGCCGTCGATGCCCACGGGGCGCGGCGGCACGATGGCGTCGACGATGACGGGGCGATCCTGCGTGGCGCCGGGCTTCATGCCGCGCACGGCGCGGCGGCCGGCCGAGACGGCTTTGAGCTCGTGCCCCTCCTCGGTGGGCAGGGGCCGCATGCGGGCCACGCCTTTCACCTCTTCCAGGCTCTTGAACATGCGGTATTTCACGTACAGGTCCAGGCCCAGCGGAATGGCGATGAGCAGCACGAGCCCCACCAGCACCGACCACATGGCACGGGCGTAGCGCCTGCCGGCACCGGCGCGCAACCGATAGGCGCCGTAGGCCTTGTTGCGTCCCTCGAACACGAGGTCGCACCATTTTCTGGATAATAATTCGGAACCGCGCACGTTTATCTAATGGCAACCGGCCGCCAAGTGCCGGAAAACAGCTGCAAAAGTACGCTCAAAATCCAATTTTATCAGTAACTTTGGCCACATTTTTCGGTAAAGTAATGAAAAAAAGCCTACTCCCCGCGCTGCTCCTGGGCGGCCTGCTCCCCGCGGGGGCGCAGGAAGGCTTCACGGCCTATAACGTCCTGCGCCTGACGCCATCGGCCCACGTGGCTGCGCTCGGAGGCGAGAACATCTCGCTCATCGACGACACGCCCGCCGCAGGGTGGAGCAACCCCGCGCTCTATGCCGGCGTGAGCGACCGCTCGGTGGAGCTCGACTTCATGACCCTGCCCGGCAGCAGCCAGTACATGGGCGCCCAGGCCGTCAAAGCTTTCGGCGGACGCCACACGGCCGCCGCCTCCATCCACTTCATGCGCTACGGCACGATGGACGAGACCGACGCCGCAGGCAACGTGCTCGGCACGTTCTCGGCCAAAGACATCGTCGTGCGTCTGGCATACAGCTATCTGCTCTCCGACCGCTGGGCCGGCGGAGCCACCTTCAAGACCGTCTACTCGCGCTACGCCGACTATTCGGCAGCCGCCATCGCCATGGACGTGGGGCTCAACTATTACGACGAGGAGCGCGACCTCTCGGCCTCCGTCGCACTGCGCAATGTCGGCGCACAAGTGAATGCGTTCGACGCCGGGCGCCAAGACGTCCCCCTCGACCTGCAAGTGGGGTTCACCAAGGGGCTGGCCCACATGCCCGTGCGCTTCTCACTGACGATGGTCGACCTGACACGCTGGTCGTCAAGCTATTATTATGTACCTGAGGAAGAAAGCCTCGGCTTCGGGCAGAAACTCATCAACCATTTCGTCGTGGGCGTCGACATCCTGCCCACAAGCTACCTCTACCTGTCGGCAGGCTACAACGCCCGCCGCGCCTACGAGCTCAAAGCCGCAGGACAAGGACGTCTGGCCGGCTTCAGCTTCGGCGGCGGCGTCAACCTGAGCCGCTTCAAGGCCGGCATCGCCTACACCCGCTACCACGTCTCGGCAGGCTCGCTGCTCTTCAACGTGGCCGCAACGTTCTGACGGGCAGACACGCCGGGGAGACTTAACAACCAAAGCAATGAACCAACAACCAAGCAACCGCCCCCTCACGCCCGCAGCAGGCAGGCCGTCGGACAGCAGGCGCGAAACCCGACCGGAAGGCAACCGCCCACCGTCAGACATCAACAGCCGGCCCAAAAAGATCATCGTGGCCATCGACGGGCACTCCTCGTGCGGCAAAAGCACCATGGCAAAAGATCTGGCCCGCGCTGTGGGCTACATCTACGTCGACAGCGGCGCCATGTACCGCGCCATCACGCTCTACGCCATGCGCCACGGCCTCTTCAAGGACGGCCGGCTGGACGAGGCCGGGCTCGAAGCCCTGCTGCCCGAGGCCCGCATCACGTTCGTGCGCGACGAGGCCACGGGCCTGCCCCGCACCTTCCTGAACGGCGAAGACGTGGAAGACGCCATACGCGGGCTCGACGTGTCAAGCCACGTGTCGCCCGTGGCCACCCTGCCCGCCGTGCGCGCTGCCCTGACGCGCATGCAGCAGGAGATGGGCCGCGGGCGAGGCATCGTCATGGACGGCCGCGACATAGGCACAGCCGTATTCCCCGACGCCGAACTGAAAGTGTTCGTCACGGCCTCGGCCGAGGTGCGCGCCCAGCGCCGTTACGACGAACTGCAAGCCAAGGGACAGCCCGCAGCCTTCGACGACATACTGCGCAACGTGCGCGAGCGCGACTACATCGACTCGCACCGCGCCGTAGCCCCCCTGCGCCAAGCTCCCGACGCCCTCCTGCTCGACAACAGCCACATGACCATCGACCAGCAGCGCGCCTGGCTCCTCGAACGCTTTCGGGAAAAAACAAAATCATCGGACAATTGACAAGGAAAAAGGACAATGGACGATGAACAATTACCAACGGAAGCCATGAACGGACAAACAACCCATCGCCCCACCCCATCCGACGCAGGCTGCGAAGCCCAACCGGACGGCAATTGTCAATTGAATGACGATTGCCAGTTGCCAATTGAAAAAGGATTGTCCATTGAAATCGACGAAGGCTCGGGCTTCTGCTTCGGCGTGACCACAGCCATCGGCAAGGCCGAGGAAGAGCTCTCGCGCCACGGCAGCCTCTACTGCCTGGGCGACATCGTACACAACGGCCGCGAGTGCGACCGCCTGCGCCGGCTGGGACTCGTCACGATCGACCACGCCATGCTCTCGACGCTGCCCGCCGGTTCGCGCGTGCTGCTGCGTGCCCACGGCGAACCGCCCGCCACCTATGCGCTGGCCGCCGCCCGCGGCATCGAGCTCATCGACGCCACGTGCCCCGTCGTGCTGGGCCTGCAACGGCGCATCCGCCAGGTGCACGAAGCACGCCCCGACGCCCAGATAGCCATCTACGGCAAACCCGGCCACGCCGAGGTGCTGGGGCTCGTTGGCCAGACCGACGGGCGCGCCGTCGTCATCGAAACGCCCGACGAGGCAGCAGAGCGCCTGGACCCGCGGCGCGACGTCTACCTCTTCTCGCAGACGACGAAACCCCTCGAAGGCTTCAGCCACGTCGTGGCCCGGCTGGCCGCCCATGTGGAACCACCCGCCCGCTTCCGCTCGTTCGACACCATCTGCCGCCAGGTGGCCAACCGCCTGCCCCACATCCGCCGTTTCGCAGCCCGCCACGACGTGGTGCTCTTCGTCTGCGGCCGCAAAAGCTCCAACGGCCGCGTGCTCTATGAAGCCGCCCGCGACGTCAACCCACGCACCCACCTCGTCGAAAGCCCCGCCGACCTGCAATCCGCCTGGTTCGACGGCGCCCGCAGCGTTGGCATCTGCGGAGCCACCTCCACGCCCAAATGGCTCATGGAGCAATGCCGCGACGCCCTGCGCCACATGGCCTGACCCCACCGCCCGCCGGCGGCAGCCATCCGCTCCGCCCCTGTGCCCCTCTTTTTCATTTTTTTGCGCCGCACACGTACCCGCGGCATCCCCCAAATATCTATCTTTGTGGCGTCTAAAACTCTAAAAACACAAACGCCATGAAAAAGTTTTACCTATGCCTGCTGGCCGCCCTGCTCGCGGCCGTCACAGCATGGGCCGACGAGCCCTTCCGCCGCCACCGCTACGACGGGTTCAAGGCCCTCACTGTCAACGAAGAGAGCATCGTCTTCGTGGGCAACAGCATCACCAACATGCACGAATGGTGGGAAGCCTTTGACAACCCCGCCATACTGAACCGCGGCACGTCGGGCGCCGTGTCGGACGAAATGCTCGACAACCTGGAAAGCGTTCTGGCCGGGCACCCCGCCAAGATCTTCTTCATGATCGGCACGAACGACCTGGGCACGGCCGGGCTGAACACGGCGGCCCACGTGGCAGGTAACGTGCGCGCCGCGCTCACGCGCTGCCGCCGCGAATCGCCCGCCACGCAAGTTTACGTGCAGAGCATCCTGCCCAGCCGCCAGCGCAGCCTCGCCTTGCAGCGCGAGACCAACGACAGCCTGCGGAAAATCTGCACCGAGACGGACGCCACATACGTAGACCTGTGGGACGATCTGCTGAGCGTCTCGACCAACAACAGCCACACGCTGGACGGACTGCATCTCACCGCCACGGGCTATCGCATATGGTGCGAGAAGATAGCCCCGCTCGTGGGCTCAGCCTGCGTCTATCCACCCACGGCAACCGACAATGCCTGCGGACTCGGTGGTTCGAACGGCATGCGCGCCACGAGCTTCGCCATGCTGCCCGTGAACGACGGCGACATCCTGCTCATCGGCGACGAAATGATACACGGCGGCGAATGGCACGAGCTGCTCCACTCGCCACGCGTCAAGAGCCGTGGAACGGGATGGGGACGCCCCGGCGCCGACATAACCACCCTGCGCTCCATGCTGCCCGGCATCTTCCACGGACGAACCGACAACGGCAGCCCCGCCAAGGTATTCCTCTACGCCGGCACGAGCGAAATAGCCTGCACATCAGCCAACCCCGACGCTGCCATGACAGCCTATCGCAACATGGTCGACGACGTGCGACGGCTGGCCCCCGGCGCCGAAATATACCTGATGGCTCTGCTCCCCACATCCGACGCCTCCACAAACGACAGCCGTATAGCCCCCTTCAACAGCCGGCTCAAGCAGATGGCGGACGAAAAGGAAAACACGCATTACGTCGACATCTACACCCCCATGCTCGAAAACGGCGTGGCAGCCCCCGACCTCATCATAGACAACTATCTGTGCGCTCTCGGCTACGCACGCCTCTCCGAACTGCTCGCACCTTGTATGGGAACCGACGTCGAACCGACAACCGTGACCGAAGCGCGCCAGCGCATAGCCGGCGTAGAAGCCCGCAAACGCCTGGCCCGACAGCTCACCACCGCCGGCCGGCTCACGTTCGGCGAGGGCACGGGCACCTACCCCACTGCGGCCTCCGCTGACATCCTTTCGGCCACAGACGAAGCCTATGCCCTGCTGGCCTCGGCAAGCCCCTCGACCGACGATCTCGACCAACTGACGGAACGCCTCGGACAACTGCTCACCGATCTGCTACCGAAAATAAACATGCCGGCAGTTTCGACCGACGGAGAGGAACACTGGTACCAACTGTACACCCCAAAACGCGACAGCCGCTATCTCACATCCAACGGTGTCACAGCCGCCCTCACAGGCGAGACAAACAAGGGATATGCCCGCAGCATGTGGAAATTCGTGGAACGCACGGACGGCACATTCGACATTGTCTGTCGCGCCGACGGCTGCCGGCTGAATCCCACGGCAGCCTTCAACACCGCCCTGACCACGACCGCCGAAGTTCCCGCCACAGGATGGACGATCAGCCATTCAAACACACCGGGGCTATACATCATACATGCCGGGAACGTCCAACTCAACCAGACGCAAAGCAACATGGGGTACAAAGTGTACAACTACAGCAGCAAGCAGGATGGAACCGACCGCGACGACAACGGCTGCCAATATGCCATCGTCCCGGCAGGCCCGATTGTCGAAGAGCCCTCGACCACACCCGTCCTGACATTGCGCAACATCACGTTGGACGGCACGCACCCCTACCGCATCAACGCCACGACGGCAGCCGAAGTGTTCAAACACGGATCGGGCACGGTAGCCATCGACTTTACCCCTGATGCCACGTCGGCCGCAGCTTGTGCCCTGATGGCAGCCTCCAACAGTGACGGAGCCGATTATTTTGCCGTCGTCACGCGCGAAACCAATAAATACGGTGTGCAATACGTAGGTGACAACGGACTGGAAGGCTGGTACACCCAAGCCGGGAAAGACTTCACGAAACGCTCACAGATGGTCATAACAATGGATGGCGATACCCAGGTTTATTCCTACTATATGAACGGACAAGCAGACCGCACCGTCTCAGGCATGGGAGCTTACGGCTTCCGCATCTTCGGCAACGTGCCTGGAAAAGACCTGCTAACGCTGGGCGGCGTCGTAACGGCGGACGGTGAGAACCGCTATCCCTTTGCCGGGACTATCCACTCCGTACGCTTTTGGGATCATGTGCTCACAAACGAGGAAATCAGCAACCTGAACTACGAGGAAGCACCCGACGGCAACGAGCCCGTAGACGCCACAACCATCGAGGACGGAACATTTGCAGCCGACACACGATGGTACACGCTGCAAAGCGGCAAAGACGCCCTTTATCTCGCAGCACCGGCTACGGCAGACGGAGCGGTACGCGCCACAGAAGCCACCACCGGGCTGGCTGACGGAGACCTGTGGTGCTTCGTGGCAACAGAGGACGGGGGATACCATATATATAATAAGGCCGCAGGCGCCGCCGTCATGCTCACCGCCCCCACAGAGAACGAAGGCCCCACGACGCTTACTGCCGGCAGCGGCGTCAGCACCAAGCAAACGCTATGGCAGCTCTCGCCGGCCCCCGGGGAGAACGACACGACGGCTTTCGTAATCAGCCCGGCCGGGGCCCCCAACACTCAACTGACAGCAAAAGACGGCTGCGCCATACTGACGACAACCGACGGAACAGCGACAGCACACATGCTCGTGCGCTTCGGCAAGCAGACGTACAACGTCAGCATGACAACGGGACGCTTCACCTCGGGCAACAGCACCGGCACGTGGTTCAAAACGTGGCAAAGCACAGCAGCCGCACCCCGGCTGACCCTCGACGCTGGCTATAACAACATGACCACCGAAAGCAACGATATAGCCGCCTACGTCGGCCTATATGCCCCGCAAACATACACGCTCAGAACCGACAAGGCTTACGCCATCGAGACTTTCGAATTCGACTTCGCAAACCACGCCGGCAGCACCTCGCCCATCAGCGTCAGCACGGGCGACAGGCAAATGACCTCGGGCACGGCGACACAACATTTCACAGCCGAAGGTGACGGCAGCGCCACAGCCTCGTTTACGCTCGACGGAGAAAACAAAGGTATCGTACTGAGCCACTTTGACGTGACCATCGCCCGCTCGCTGCGCGAGGCTGAACCGCAAACAGAGGTATTCACCACGCCCACCGACGCCGACATCCCATATCGCATCCCGGCCATCGCCACCACGAACGAAGGCCACCTTGTAGCCGTGGCCGACTACCGCCACTCGCGCACCGACATTGGCTTTGCCGGCTCAGCAAGCGGACGCATCGACCTGCACGCACGTATCAGCCGCGACGGCGGAGCCACTTGGGGCGAGGTGACGACCATCGTGGAAGGACAAGGCGCAAGCTCGCCCGACGCCTTCCACACTGGCTTCGGCGACCCCTGCATCGTAGCCGACCGCGAGAGCAACCGCGTACTCGTACTGAGCTGTGCAGGCGACGTGAGCTTCCCCGCCGGCACGCGTCAACACCACCAGGGCATAGCCCGCTTTGAAAGCCAGGACGGCGGCCTGACGTGGAGCAAACCGACCGATCTGTCGGAAAGCATTTACCGACAGTTCGACCAGTCGGCCCGCGGCCCGGTGAAAGCCATGTTTATCGGCTCGGGAAAGATCCATCAGAGCCGCTACACGAAAGTAGGCGACACGTACCGCCTCTATTGCGCCGTACTCGTGCGCGACGTCAACGGAACCTACTGCAATTACGTCCTCTTCTCAGACGACTTCGGGCTATCATGGAACATTTTGGGCGGCGCCGACGTGCCTGCCATCCCCTCGGGCGCAGACGAACCGAAAACGGAGGAACTGCCCGATGGCAGCATCGTCATCAGCAGCCGCTGCACAGGCGGACGGCAATACAACATCTTCACTTTCACCGACAGCCGCCGGGCCGAAGGAAGCTGGGGACAAGCCGCCACGTCGAATGCTGCCACGAACGGCGTCGTGGCTACATCAAACTCATGCAACGGAGAGATACTTATCGTACCGGCCCGGAGACGGGCGGACGGAAGGGAAGTCTATCTCGTATTGCAATCGCTGCCTTTCGGACCAGGCCGCGCCAACGTAGGCATCTACTACAAGGAACTGCAATCGTTGACCGACTTTGACACACCCACCCAACTCGCCGCCGACTGGGACGGACGTCATCAAGCAACCGATCTGCCATCGGCCTATTCCACCATGACATTGCAAGCAGACCACAGCATCGGTTTCCTCTACGAAGAAGAGACGCACACCACCACTGCGGGCGGAGGCTACACCATCGTCTATAAAAACTACACCATTGAGCAGCTCACCGACAGCGCCTACACCTATGCGCCCGACCTGGACACCGCCAACTGGCTGGCAAACTGCGGCCGACAGCGCGTTGAGGGCTTGGAAGCACTTACAGGCGAATACGTCGGCATGCTTGACCCGCAAACGCTGCCCGACTTTTCCGAAATGCTGTCAGACCTCGAAGCCAACCCGACAGCCGGACGCTATGAAGCCCTGAACAAAGCCATTCTCACGGCACCGCGCATCACGCTCAAAAACCAAGGCATCTACACCCTGCGCAGCCTGCTCTATCCCACGCTCCTGCTCTCGCCAACCGAGGACGGTACAGCCTTCTGCGGCGTAGAAGAGGAAAACGAGGGACAACAGTTCACTTTCGTGCAAAACGAAACGGGCGGTTGGCGTCTGTATAACAAGGAAAGTGACAAATGGGTTGGCCCCACAGTGGAAATATACACGCACATCGCCACTGCTACTGAGGATGACGCAGGAACGTACGATGTCAATTCCACTACCACCGGCGTCAGCGTGTTGAGCTGCCGCGAAGCAGCCGACGCAGAACATCCGGCCCTTCATCTTTCGCAAGAGAACTTTCTGGTGTCGTGGCTAACGGGGGCTGAAGGCTCCGGCTGGCAAATAAAAGCCGTGAAAGGCACAACGGGAGCTGAAGGCCTCATAGAGACCGACACCTCCGACAAAGCGGAAGCCATCTACGACCTGCAAGGACGACGCGTGACGCAACCCTCCCATGGCATATACATCGTAGAGGGACGGAAAGTGGTACTTTGAGCTCCCCTCAATCACCTCTGACAACCAAGAACGGCGCGCCTCCTGCGGAAATCTCTCCGGCCGAGGCGCGCCGTCTCTTTTTGTTTGCCCCGCTTATCCCCACGTTTTAGGCAGCGGGGAGGGTAGGGCCGGAAAAAAGTAGTAACTTTGCAGGCAAAAACGTTTTTTGTCCCGAAAAAGAAGAAAAGACATGTCTATGGCTAAGAAAATCAAAACAGCACTCATCTCCGTGTACCACAAGGACGGGCTCACTGAGCTGCTCGCCAAGCTGCACGCCGAGGGCGTGGCGTTCGTTTCGACGGGCGGCACGGCCGAGTTTATCGAATCGCAGGGCTACCCCTGCCGCAAGGTGGAAGAGCTGACGACCTATCCGTCCATCTTGGGCGGACGCGTCAAGACGCTGCATCCAAAGGTGTTCGGCGGCATCCTGGCCCGTCGGGACGTGGAGAGCGACCGCTGCGAGATGGAGCGCTACGACATAGCCCCCATCGACCTCGTCGTGGTGGATCTCTATCCTTTCGAGGACACCGTGGCAGCCGGCGCCTCCGAGGCAGACATCATTGAGAAAATAGATATCGGCGGCATCTCGCTCATCCGTGCCGCAGCCAAAAACTTCAAGGACGTGGTCATCGTGCCCTCAAAGGCAGAATACAGCATCCTGCTCGACTTGCTGGAAAAGCACGGGGCCGCAACGGAGCTCGAGGAACGCCGTATGCTGGCCACGCGGGCCTTCGGAGTAAGCAGCCACTACGACACGGCCATCCACCGGTACTTTGCCGACAGCAGCGCGCAATAAAAAATCCATACTTCGCATACCAACTAACTGCATCGGAGCACTATGAGCTTTTTCTCCAACTTTTTTTCCTTTACGCAGGAACTGGCCATCGACCTTGGCACTGCCAACACCATCATCATGAGCGACGGGCAGATTGCCGTGAACGAACCTTCGGTCGTGGCGCTCGACCGCAACACCGACAAAATGAAAGCCGTGGGCGAGCGGGCCAAGCTCATGTATGAGAAGACGAACAACGACATCCGCGTGATACGGCCGTTGCGCGACGGCGTGATTGCCGACTTCAACGCCTGCGAACAAATGATGCGCGGGCTCATAAAAATGGTGCATACGGGCAAACGCCTCTTCTCGCCCTCGCTGCGCATGGTCATCGGCGTGCCTTCGGGCTCGACCGAAGTGGAGCTGCGTGCCGTGCGCGACTCGGCAGAACATGCCGGCGGACGCGACATTTACCTGCTCTTCGAACCGATGGCAGCCGCCATCGGCATCGGCATCGACGTGAACGCGCCCGAAGGCAACATGATCGTCGACATAGGCGGCGGCACGACCGAGATCGCCGTCATCTCGCTGGGAGGCATCGTTTCGAACAACTCCATCAAAATGGCCGGCGACGACTTTACGGCCGACATCCAAGAGTATATGAGCCGCCAGCACAACATCCGCGTGAGCGAGCGCATGGCCGAACGCATCAAAATTAACGTGGGAGCAGCCCTGACCGACTTGGGCACGGACACACCGGAAGACTACGTGGTGGACGGCCCCAATAAAATCACGGCTTATCCGATGCGCGTGCCCGTGTGCTACCAGGAAATTGCCCATTGTCTGGAAAAGAGCATTGCCAAAATAGAAATGGCCGTGCTCAACGCGCTTGAAAACACACCGCCCGAACTCTACGCCGACATCGTCAAGAACGGCATCTACCTGACAGGTGGCGGCGCCCTGCTGCGCGGCCTCGACAAGCGGCTCACCGACAAGATCAACATACCGTTCCACGTGGCCGAAGAGCCGTTGCTCTGCGTGGCCAAGGGCACGGGCATTGCTCTGAAAAACGTAGACCGCTTTTCATTCCTGATGCGATAAGCGGGCCGCGGACAAACGCGGGAACGCGCACGCACCCTTCATCGATAGAAAGAGATGCACAACCTGCTGGATTTTCTGCGCAAATATGCCTACCTGCTGCTCTTCGTCGTGCTCGAAGGGGTGAGCCTGCTGCTGCTCCTGCGCCACAACAGCTACCAAGGCTGCGTGTGGCTGTCGTCGGCCAACGCGGTGGTGGCACGCGTAAACGGGCTTTACGACGGAGCTATGGCCTATCTGCGCCTGCGCGACGTGAACCGCCAGCTCACAGACGAGAACGTGCGCCTGTGGCGCGAGACGGCCCTGCTGCGCGACGCGCTGGCGCAGGCCACTCACGACTCGACGCTCACCGAGCGCTACGTACAGGCGAGCATGGAGGGCTACAGCCTGCTGCCGGCCACAGTTGTATCGAACGGCACGGAGACGGCCGCCGGGCGCTACCTCGTTGTAAACCGCGGCGAGCGCGACGGCGTGCGCCCCGAGATGGGCGTCGTGGGCGGCGGCGGCGTTGTGGGCATTGTCTACCTGACAGGGCCTCACCACTCGCTGGTCATCCCCGTAACCAACCGCAAGTCGAGCATCAGCTGCCGCATACGGGGCAGCCGCTACTTTGGCTACCTTGTGTGGCGCGGCGAAGGCACGCTCACGGCACGCCTGGGCGACATTCCGCGCTATGCAAAAATCAAAGAGGGCGACTATGTGGAGACGAGCGGCTACTCGTCGGTGTTTCCGCCGGGCATCTTCGTGGGACGCATCAGCCACTTGGGCACGTCGGCCGACGGGCAGACGTACGACGTGGTGGTGAACCTCGGGATCGACTTTGCCAATCTGCGCGACGTGAGCATCGTGACAACGCCCTATAAAGCTGAAATCGACACGCTCCGCTCGCATGCTGCCGAAGCCGACGCGGCATTCGACGAGGCCGGCTGACGTGCCACGCGCCTCCCTCTCCGAAAAGTCAAGACCATCGTTTTAAAGCTTTTTCTTTCAGCCCATGCTTCCAACGTTTCTGTCGCGCACGGCGTGGTTTGTGCTGCTCTGCCTGCTGCAAGCCCTCGTTTTCAACCATGTGCACATTGCAGGCGTCGCCACGCCCATGCCCTACGTTTTTTTTCTGCTCGTTCTGCGCAGCGACACGCCCCATTGGGTCTACGTGGCCTGCGGCTTCCTGATGGGGCTGGCCATCGACCTGTTCACGGGCACGCCCGGCATGGCCGCGGCCTCGCTCTGCCTGACGGGTCTGCTGGCGCCATGGCTGCTACGGGCGTTTACCCGCAGCGACGGCGATGCCGACGAAGCCTTTGCGCCCTCGGCCAAGACGATGAAGTGGGGCGGCTTTATGGGCTACGCGGCCTCGCTCGTGCTGGTGAACTGCATCGGCTTTTTTCTCATCGAAAACTTTTCTTTCTTCAACTGGATGTACCTGTTGCTCGCAACGGGCTCGAGCGCCGCGCTGAGCCTCTGCTTCATCGTGGCTATCGAACTGATACGCACCAGAGACAAGCAGGACGACCGTAAACGCAAGCGTGGAGCATGAGCCGGAAGATTGCGTTTGAAAACCGCAAGTTCGTTGTGGGTGGCATCGCCGTCGTCATTGTTCTCGTGTTTCTGGTGCGCCTCTTCACCCTGCAACTGCTGAGCGACGACTATAAGAAAAACGCCGACTCGAACGCCTTCCGCAAGGTGGTGCAGTATCCCTCGCGCGGCCTCATCTACGACAGGCGTGGGCGGCTGCTCGTCTACAACGAGCCCTCGTACAACATCATGGTCGTCATGAACGACCAGCGGGGCGTCGACACGCTCGACTTTTGCCGCACCGTGGGCATTACAAAGGAGTTTTACATCCAGCGCATGGCCGAGATAAAAGACCCCACGAAAAACCGCGGCTACTCGCGCTATACGCCGCAGCTTTTCATGAGCCAGATCCCGCCTGAGGAGTTTTCCATTTTCCGCGAAAAGCTGTTCCGTTTCAAAGGTTTCTCCGTCGAAAAACGCTCGGCACGCCATTATGCCTACGGCATAGGGGCGCACGTGCTGGGCGACATGGGCGAGGTGTCGGAAAGCGACATCGAAAAGGACGACTACTACCGCAGTGGCGACTACATCGGCAAGCTCGGCGTGGAACGTTCCTACGAGCAGCAGCTGCGCGGCGAGAAAGGGCTGCGCATCATGCTGCGCGACGTGCGCGGCCGCACCAAGGGCCACTACATGGACGGCCGTTACGACCGCGCCCCGGTGCCCGGGAAAAACCTGACGCTGGGCATCGACCTCGACCTGCAACGGCTGGCCGAGCGCCTGCTCGAAGGCAAACTGGGAGCCATCGTGGCCATAGAGCCTTCGACGGGCGAAATTCTCTGCATGGCCTCGTCGCCCAGCTACGACCCGCGCATCATGGCCGGCCGCGACCGCGGCAAAAACCACCGGCGCCTGACCAACGACCCAACGCGCCCCCTGCTCAACCGCGCCATCATGGGCACCTATCCGCCCGGCTCCACCTTCAAGACGACGCAGGCGCTCATCGGCCTGCAAGAGGGCAGCATCGACCCCACCGTGAGCTTTCCCTGCCACCATGGGTTCTACTATAAAGGCCTGCACGTGGGATGCCACGGGCACGCCTCGCCCATCGCTCTCGTACCGGCGCTGGGCACCTCGTGCAACGCTTATTTCTGCTGGAACCTCTACCGCCTCTTCTCCAACCGCTCTTTGTTTAAATCGACCCACGAGGCCATGACCCGCTGGAAAGACCACCTCGTGGCCATGGGCTTCGGCTACAAGCTGGGCGTAGACCTGCCGGGCGAGAAGCGGGGCATGATTCCCAACGCCGACTACTACGACAAGGCCTACAACGGCCGCTGGAACGCGCTGACGGTCATCTCCATATCGATTGGTCAGGGCGAGGTGACGGCCACCCCGCTGCAAATAGCCAACCTGGCGGCCACCATCGCCAACCGCGGCCACTACTACATCCCCCACGTGGTGCGCAGCATACAGGGCGGGCGCATCGACCCTGCCTACCGCCAGCCCCACCACACGATGGTCAGCCGGCGCTATTACGACTACGCCGTGGCTGGCATGCGGCGGGCCGTGCTCAGCGGCACCTGCCGCGGGGCCGACCTGCCTGGCATCGAGGTGTGCGGCAAGACCGGCACCGCCCAGAACCGCGGCCACGACCATTCGGCCTTCATGGGCTTTGCCCCGATGAACAACCCGCGTATAGCCGTCTCGGTCTACGTGGAAAACGGAGGCTTCGGCGCTGTCTACGGCGTGCCCATCGGTGCCCTCATCATGGAACAGTATCTCAACGGAAAGCTCTCGCCCGCCTCGGAAAAGAAAGCCGCGACGCTGCAACAAAGACACATTAAATATGGAGACGAGTCTTGACAAAACAGGCGGGCGGAGCCTGCTGGCATCGGTCGACTGGGTGGTCGTTGCCATCTATCTCATCCTGCTGGTGTGCGGCTGGTTCAGCATCTGCGGCGCCAGCCACGAAATAGGCGACACCAACTTCTTTGCCTGGGACACCCGCACGGGCAAACAGCTCGCATGGATAGCCTGCTCGATGGTGCTGGGCTTTTTCCTGCTCATGCTCGACGACCGCTATTTCGACACGCTCTCGGCCCCGGCCTATTGGGCCATGATGCTGCTCTTGCTGGTAACGCCCTTCGTGGCCTCCGACATCAAAGGTTCCTACTCGTGGATCCGCCTGGGCTCCGTGAGCATTCAGCCCGCAGAGTTCGCCAAATGCACCACGGCCCTGGCCCTGGCCAAGCTCATCGACCAATATGGCTTCACGCTCGACAAGCCGCGCAACCTGGCCAAGGCCGCCATGCTCGTGCTGCTGCCCATGGTGCTCATCGTCATGCAGCGCGAAACGGGCTCGGCCCTTGTCTATCTGGCCTTCTCGCTCATGTTCTACCGCGAGGGCATGGCCGGCAGCATCCTTTTCACGGGTGCCGCCGCCGTGGCCTACTTTGTTGTGGGCATCCGCTTTGGCGAAACGATGCTTCCCGGCACCCGCACCAGCGTGGGCGAGTTTGCCGTCCTCACCATGGCCTGGCTCTTCACCACGGGGATGGTGCGCGTCTACGCCCCCTCGTCGCCCCACGCCCGTCGCCTGCTCGTTTGGGGCGGCACGGCCCTGCTGGCGGGGCTGTGCGTCTCCACGTTCATCGTTCCCTTCGACATCGCGTGGGTGCTCATAGCCATCAGCGTGGGAGCAGCCGTCTACCTGGCCTTTCAGGCCCTCGACGAGCGCTGGCGCCACTGCCTGCTCATCTCGGTGTTTGCCCTGGGCTCCGTGGCCTTTCTCTACTCGTCCGACTACGTGCTCAACAACGTGCTCGAACCCCACCAGCAGGGACGCATCCGCGTGTTGCTGGGCATGGAAAACGACATCACGGGCGAGGGATACAACGTCAACCAGAGCAAAATAGCCATCGGCTCGGGCGGACTGCGCGGCAAGGGCTTCATGAACGGCACGCAGACGAAGCTCAAGTACGTGCCCGAGCAAGACACCGACTTCATCTTCTGCACCGTCGGCGAAGAAGAGGGGTTCCTGGGCTCGGCCTTCGTCCTGCTGCTCTTCCTGGCGCTCATCCTGCGGCTGCTCTGGCTGGCCGAGCGGCAGGCCACCACCTTTGGCAGGGCCTATGGCTACTGCGTGCTGAGCATTTTCCTTTTCCACGTCTTTATCAACGTGGGCATGGTGATGGGGCTCACGCCCGTCATCGGCATTCCCCTGCCTTTCTTCAGCTATGGCGGTTCATCGCTTTGGGGCTTTACGCTCCTGCTCTTCATTTTCCTGCGCATCGACGCCGGCAACAAGACAAAGAAACGTTAAGAAAGCTGCACACTCCTCATGAAACGCAATAACAACCCCACCCCCCGACGCATCATCCCCTTCCTGCTGGCCGTACTGCTTGTGCTGGCGGCCGTCGTCTACATGAAAACGACGGTCGAAGCCCCCCCCGCGCCCGCCGCCGGCAGCCCCCGGTCTGAAGCCCCCCCCGTGGCCATCCCCGACACGTCGACGCCGCCCTCGATGGCCGTGCCCCCCGAAACCGTCAGCATTGACCGCCCCGACACAACGGTACGCGACAGCCGACCGCCCTACGAGGCCGGCTACGAAGACGGCTATCTGAACGGCATGGACGACGGAGCCGACAACCGTCCCCGGGCCACCTACGACGAAACGAGCCTCTTCCCCTCGGCCGGCGAGCGGGCGGCCTACGTCGAGGGCTACCGCGAGGGCTATGCCCGCGGCTTCGACGACGGGCTGCACAAAAGGCAGTTCAACATCAGCCCGTCGCGCAAATAGGCGCACCGCCAGCCGCCCGCCCACGCCGGAAGCTTCCACCTCGCCCTCCCCCCCTTACGCCAGCCCGTCTGTCGTGCCTTGCCATGCAGGCATCCCACGCTTCAGACCGGCTGGCGCTCTTTTTGTATAATTGGCCGGGGCGGGGCTGCACCCCATGCCCATTGCCAATTATCAACTACATATCGTCAAATCGCCCGCCACTGCTTGCAACGACGACACAGTTTATAAAAACAAAAGCGTCGTTTATGAAAACGACGGCAGCGATTATGGGAACGCCACCTTTGTTGCCACTATCGGGCGCCGCCAGCGGCCAGCCTGCGGCCTCTCCCAGCCTTTCGCAGCGCCGGGCCGGCCCAGCCACGCTTCCGTCCGCGCTACGGACGGGCACATTTCCGCACGCGGCAGCCTGCCGATAGGGTTTCATAACTTTTTTTTAAAACTTTTCAAACTCTGCCAACTTCATATCGCGGAATTTCGTAACTTTGCCAAGTGCGCCCGTGCAGGCGCAAGCGATAAAAACACTTCTACGTATAATATCCCGGCAGCCGTCTTTCACGTTATTTTTCGGGGATGACGTCTTTGCCCAACAAATCAGCAACCATGCCAGACATCTCGCTCATTGCCAACTCAGGCATACAGTTCTTCTCCACCCGCCTCGTGATCGACACCAACTCGGGCACGCGCTCCTACTTTCACGAATGGTTTGACGAAGAGGCCGTGCAAACCAGCGTGGAGCCGGCCTTCCTCTTGAAAGAACACGAAATGTTCGTGCGCCTGGCCGACTTGGCCGACTGCGGCTTCCTCAGCCCCGAGGGCAAGCTGGCCGTCGCCGAGGAACAAGTGCTGGCCAACCCCAACATCCGTGCCCTCCACACGGGGAGCCTCGAAGACGCCACCGACCTTTTCTCCCTGCGCCTTTTCGACCGGCACGGGCATACGGCCAGCTTCTTCAACGTGTGGCTCCCGCTGCCCTTCTTCGAGCTCGATACGCTCGGCGCCTTTAAATACGGGCCCTACAACTGGTGCCGCGGCAAGCTCGTCCCCCGTGGCGAGCCCACGGACGGGAAGCTCACGGCCGACCTGCTCCTTGCCTTCGACACGCGCGCCCTCTACGACGAGGAGGAAAAAGACAAAGAGTGCCCCTCGTTCGTGAGCGCTTCGGAGCGTGAAAAACGCTTCCGCCTCTGCGCCGACCCGCTGATGCTGACCGACTTCTGCTCGGGCCGGAACGAATGGGTGCGGGCCTACCTCATGCACATCGCCCACGGCGTTTCCGACATGGAAGAGCTGCGCAACCGGCTGGGCGAGGGCCACCGGCTTTATGCTTTCCTGGCTTCCTATTTCCTGCTCGTCGAGCACCTGGCCCGGCTGGGGGCAGCCCCCGACGTCCGCCTGCTGCGCAACCGCGGGGTGGACGCCGTCGGCGTTGAAATGATCGTCGACATCGGCAACTCACGCACGTCGGCCATCCTTTTCGAAAACAGCGACTTCACCAAAGTGCAGTCGCTGCGTTTGCAGAACCTCACGTTCCCCCTGCTCGACGACGGGAGCCTCAACCGCGTTGACGAAGCCTTCGACATGCGCCTGGCCTTCCGCAAGGTGAGCTTCGCCGACGGCCCGACGCTCGGCGGGAGCCGTCAGTTCGTATGGCCCAGCCTGGTGCGTCTGGGCACCGAGGCCGAGTATCTCACGCACGAAACCGTCAACCTGGCCGAGGGCGACGAAATACTTTCGACCTATTCCAGTCCGAAACGCTACCTTTGGGACGCCAAGCCCCGCCGCGAGGAGTGGCGCTGCGTGCGCACGAAGGGCGAAAAGATCAACGCCGAACCCATCATCGAGGGCCTGAGCAACTATTTGAACAACGACGGCACGGTCAACGCCGAGGGCCTGGGCTTCGGGCTCCACTTCTCGCGCCGCTCGCTCATGACGCTGGCGTTTCTCGAAATCGTGTCGCAGGCCGACACGTACGTCAACAGTCCCGAATATCGCCTCTTCAACGGCCGCAGCAGCCAGCCCCGCCACATTGGAAAAATCATCCTCACGTGCCCCACGGCCATGTCGCACAGCGAGCAGCACGCCCTGCACGATGCCCTGCGCGACGCCCTCGACGTGCTGGGCAAGTTTAACCGCGGAAAAGACGAGACCTACGTACCGGCAGGCGTGAAAATCGTCCCCGCCGACCGTCGCCCCGGCAGCGACGACGCTCCCGGGTGGATTTACGACGAAGCCACCTGCTCGCAGTTCGTTTATCTCTACGGTCAGTTCTCCGAGAAATACGCCGGGTGCAGCCGCGAGTTTTTCAAGACCTACGGCCGGCTGCGCCCCACGCCCAAGGGCGAGCGCGATTCGCTCGTCGTCGGCTCGCTCGACATCGGTGCGGGCACGAGCGACATCATGATATGCCGCTACGAATACGACGCGGCCAACCCCACCCGCCTCAAGCCCGTGCCCCTCTTCTGGGACAGCTTCGACTACGCCGGCGACGACATGATGAAGGTGCTCATCGAAAACATCCTGCTGCAAGGCGAAAACGGCATCCTGGAACGCGAGATGGCCCGGCGCGGCTTGGAGCGCGAGGAAATCTACGCCCGCCTGTACCAGCTCTTCGGCACCGACCACAACCGTCTCTCGTTTCACGACCGCATGACGCGCCGCGACATCAACCTGCAAGTGCTCGTCCCCGTAATGTCGCATTTCCTCGGCCTGCTGAGCCGCCACGAGCGCTACCGCGAGGTGCCCTTCGAAGAAATCTTTGCGAAAAACCCGCCCAGCGCCCCCATCCTCGACAGCTTCAGGGAGCATTTCGGCTTTGGCTTGGAGGAAGTGCGCTGGACGTACGACAGCGAAATCATGGCCCGCAACATTGAGCTCACCATGAACGACCTGCTCGAAAGCGTAGCCACCATCATGCACGCTTACGGCTGCGACCTCGTACTGCTCTCGGGCCGCCCCAGCTCGCTGTCGCCCATCCGCCGCATCTTTCTGAAATATTTTGCAGGCGAGCCCCACCGCCTCATCGCGCTCAACGAGTTCCGCATCGGGCGCTGGTATCCCTTTGCCGACAGGAACGGCTATCTCACCAACTCCAAGTCGGTGGTGCCCGTAGGGGCCATGATTGGCTACCGCGCGTCGAGCACGGGCGGGCTGGGCAACTTCTCGCTCGACCTCACGGAGCTGGCCATGCGCCTGAAGCCCACGACCGACTTCTTCGTCGTGCGCGACAGGAGCGTGCTCACCGGCCGCCCCTTCATCACGCCCCAAAGCAACACGGGCAAAATTCCCGTCAACGCGTTCCCCGTCTACATCGGCACCAAGCAGTTCGACCTGTCCAATTATCCCGTGCGGCCCTTCTACGTGCTCGACCTCAACCGCGACGCCCTGACGGCCGCACTGCGCAAGAAGCACGCCGCCGAGGGCCACGACCTCAACGAGCGCGAAACGCAGCTGCTCACCGACGACGCCGTCGACCGCCTCTTGCAGCGCGGCCCCTTCACCTTTACGCTCGAACGCGAAGCACCGGGCGAAGACAAGGAGCAGCTCGTCGTGGCCTCCGTCGCCGATGCCCTCGGCGAAGAGGCCGAAGCACGCTTCTTCTCGCTCACCGTCCAGAGCCTCAACGACCCCGACTGCTATTGGCTCGACTCGGGCGAGTTTAACATCAACATTGCGGCCAGCCACTGACGGGCCGTCGACAGGATGCACGCATATATATAAACATACCAGCACAGAAACAACATGAACACCCAAGATATATCCCGCCTTACAGCAGCCTTGCAGCAAGCCTTCGCATGGAGCCGCCATGTGCCCGAAGCCGAAGCCCTGTCCTACAAGGAAAAACTCGTCGACATCCGCCGCGGCCTGAAAAAGATACAGTACGCCCTGGCCGAGCAATGCTCTGCCGCAGCTTTCGGCGAGAGCCAGATGGGCAAATCGTACCTCGTGAGCGCCCTGCTCTCCACGCCCGACCGCCCCTTCTGCGTGACAGACGGCACGGCATCCTACAACTTCCTGAGCGACATCAACCCCAGCCTGCCCGGCTCGACCATCGAAGCCACAGGCGTCGTCACGCGCTTCACCACCCGCCTGCACGAAGGCGAAGTGCCGCCGGGATGCGTCCGCGTGCGCCTGCTGACGGTGACCGACATCGTGCTCATCCTGTGCGAGGCCTACTATAACCAGACCGATTACGACACCGCGCACATTCCGTCCTCCGAGGCGCTCAACCTCCGGCTGGACAACATCCGCCCTTCGGGCGGTGAAGAGGGGCACCGCCTGCTGGGCGAAGACGACGTGGCCGACATCCACGAATACCTCAAAACGAACGGCATCATCAAGAAGTGCGGCACACTCGAAGCGTCCAACTATTTCAACTTCCTGCTCACCAACGTGGAGCGCATGGACAACACGCAGATCAAAGACGCCATCAAGCTCCTCTGGAACGGCAACGAACACATCAGCCGCCTGTTCGACGACCTGCTCGCCGCCTACGAAATGCTCGGTTTCAGCGAAACGGTCTACGTCGAGTTTGCCGCCGTGCTGCGCCGCTACGGCACCCTGCTCGACGTGACGCGCCTGAACGAAATGTACCGCGCGCCCGAGGTGGTCGGGAGCGACTACCGCCCCACGGCGCGCGTTGCGCTGCCCGGCGGCCGGCCCGCCATCGAAATGAAGAAGTCGTTCCTCAGCGCCCTCACCGCCGAGCTAACCTTCTCCGTGCCGGCTGAGCAAACGGCCGAGCGCCCCTTCCTCGACAAGCTCGACCTGCTCGATTTCCCCGGCGCACGGCGGCCCGAAAACACGCGCGAGGACAAACTGACCGAGGGCAACAACCTCTCCATCGTGCTGCGCCGCGGCAAGGTGTCGTATCTGTTCAACAAATACTCGGCGGCCAAGCGCATCAACACGCTGCTCTTCTGCCACAACAACAACCAGTCGGCCGAATGCACCATGGGCGGCCTGCTCAACGAGTGGGTTACGCGCAACGTCGGTGCGGGCAAGACCGAGCGCGAGGCCTTCGTGCGCCGCGCCGGCCTGGCTCCGCTGTTCATCGTCTGCACCTGGTTCAACAAAGACCTGGAATACCAAGACGAAAAGCCGGGCGACCCCGACAGCCTCTCCATCCGCTGGAAGCGACGCTTCGGCACCGTGCTCGAAACCGAGGTGCTCAAATCGGCCGGCGACGCCGCCCACTGGTTCAACCGCTGGACCGACTCTTCGCCCACGTTCAACAACCTCTACCTGCTACGCGATTTCAAATATTCGCGCACCATCTACAAAGGCTACGACCCCGAAAAGGGCTCGGCCGAGACTGAGCTCATCCGCCCCGACGCCTTCCCCGACTTCCAGGAAAAGCTGAAAGACTCGTTCCTGACCGACCGCTTCGTGCAGGCCCACTTTGCGTCTCCCGTCACCGCGTGGGACGAGGCCGCCGCGCCACGAATGGACGGAACGGCAGCCATCATCGACAGCCTGAACCGTCTGGCTCCCAACGTAACGGAGGCCCGCGACGAAAAGTTTGGCAAAGACCTGGCTTCGCTCCGTCGCGAGCTGAACCTGCTCCTTGAATCATACTATCACCCCGACTCTGGCGACGACCAGATCAAGCAGGCCAAGCGACAGGCGGGGCAGGCCTGCCTGCAACTCGACTGCTGCAACGGAGCCGACCCTTATTTCTTCGGCTACTTCACCGACCGCATGATGCTCCCCGAGGCCGACGTCTACGAGATAGCCCATCGCATCCTTTTCGGCTTCGAGGACCAGAAGCCCATGAGCAGTGCCGAGGCTGGCATCTTCATGTCGGCCGGGCTCTCGTCCGAAGCCTCGCGGCAAGACAACATCGAACGGCTTTGCGACTACCTCGGCGTCGACACAGAAGAGGAGTGCCGCGATGCTCTGGCCGAGCGCGACGTCGACATCGAGGTGCTTCTCTCACAAGACAAGATGCAGCACGGCAGCACCGACACACTCGTGGAAACCATTGAGCACTACTGGTTCGAAACCTACCTGCCCGCCCACTGCGTCGAGGCCGTCAAGGACCGCCTGCCCTGCGTGACGACCATCCTGACCAACCTGCGCGCTGTCTACGTGCTGGCCGACATGCGCAAACGGCTGACGACACACGCCAAAGACTACCTGAACGAGTTTCGCCGCGACGTGGCCGTCGGACTTATCGCCGACAGCCTCGCCATGCAGCTCAATGCCTTCACCTGTTCCTTCGGCTTCGACTTCATTCCCGCGGAAGAGCGGAAGAACATCCTGGCAAAAAATGCAGAGCTGCGCCTCAATCTCGACGAGCACCTGCTCTGCGACGAAGAGCCGCTCGACGGGGTCAAACTGCTCGAAAGCCTGGCCCACCAGCGCGAACTGCTCGGTGCCGACGGGTTCAGCAACCAGAGCCGCGAGGTGCTCATGCGCTTCCCCCAGTACCGCTCCTTCTGGCGCTGGGAGCAGCAGCTCAAAGTGGGCTACCTCTACGCCTGCCACCTGCCCGACTATGACATCGCTGCCAACAACGAACTGAAACTTATCATCAACGCTTTGAAACCACAGCCATGAGCAACATCAAGGGTAAAACAAAACTTTGCTCCGTCAAACTGGGAGCTTTCAATATCGAGAACGTCAACGGCTCGCCCGTCTACAATCGCTACACCGACTACGAGCGCATCCTCACGCGCTGCTTCCCGCAGCACGAATACGACCGCCTGCTGGCCGAGCCCGTGGTGGACGCCGGCAAGGCCGAAATCCAATGGTTCGCCCCTCCCGGGGAAGAGGCGCCCGCCACGCTCGAATCGCTCAAAGGTACCCCCCACTACGACCGCTACGCCAACCTGCGCAACCAGGCCCTGGCCGACCTGCGCCGCGTGGCTGCCGAAACGGGCGATGCCGGGGTGCGCGCCTATCTTGAAAGCGCCCTTCGCTTCGACGGTACCGACTATATGGACGACGTCACCTTCTGCTACGACGGGCAAGTGACCCTCTGCACGTGGGGCATGCGCCTGCTGCCCAACCGCCGCCAGGGGGCCATCGTCATCACCGACGGCGTCAAGGATCACCGCACCCACACCGTGACCTACCGCATCGAGGGCAAGGGCGAAATCCGCGGGACGGCCACCAGCTTCCTGCGCCGCCACGGCCACCGGCTGCAAGGGCCGACCGACATCCCCGAGATAATCGCCGCTCCCCATTACGCCTTCGAGCGTTGGGAGCCCATGGCTCCGCAAGGCAAGGACGTCACGTCCGACCTCACCTTTACGGCCGTATGCGTCCACGACGGCAGCTGCCGCGTCACGTTCTCCGCCGGCGAAGGCGGCCACCTGGACGGAGCGCTCGAGCTCGACCGCCACGTGGGCGACGCCCTCGCGGCAGCCGACTTCCCCACACCTGTCGCCGACGAGGGCCGCGAGTTTGCCGGTTGGTCGGTCGATCCCGCCGGCCTCGTGCTCGACGGCGACCTGAACATCACGGCCTCCTTCCGCTCCTTGCCCCCCTCGCCTCCGCCTCCCCCTCCCACGTGGCACGTCCGCTTCGAAACGGGTGAGCAGGGAAACTTCCGCGGCCCCGACGGAAAGCCCACCAACTGCTACGAGATGGACGTAACGGCGGGCGACCCCATCCCCATGGGCTCGCTCCCTCCCATCAAGCCCGGCAAGAAGCTTCAATTCACCGGATGGGACGCCGACCCCACCGCCCCCCTCACGGGCGACACCGTGTTCCACGCCCGCTACGAAAAGAAGCCGTCGTGGTGGCAACGTATGCGCGAGCGGGGCTGCCTCAAATGGTTGCTCTGGTTCCTGCTCTTCCTGCTGCTCCTCCTCTTGCTCTGGTTCCTGCTCGACAACTGTAAGGGATGCGAGGGCAAGGACAACTCCGACGACAACAATGAAAAAAAAGAGAAAATCGACGACGACGTTCGACCGACGCCCATCGACAAGGGCGACTTGGGCAAAGACATCGACCCCGGCAACGGCAAGGCCGAGTATCACGTAGGCGTGCGCCCCATCCAGCCGGGCGACTCCATCGTCGACAACCCCGACGGCCCCGACTACATGGCCGGCGCTGTCAACCTCTTCTTCGAAGATGAGAACACCGACCTCAACGCCTTTGCCAAGGACTTCCGCCGGCTCTACCCCGACACGAAGCGCTATCAGCTCGACTACGACGACTACGTGAAGCGCATCACCATCTACTTCTCTCCCGAGGATCGCACCGAGCTCGAAGCCCGCGTCGAACGCGAACTGGGCCAGAAGTACAAGTTCATCATGGTGGACGAATGGGTCGTCTCGCAAAGCAGCCATTCCATCCCGGGTGGAGGCTCTTCCCAGAGCAGCGACAACGCCGGGTGGCACCTGCGCGCCGTCAACGCCCCGCAGGCCTGGCAGATCTCGCGCGGCAGCTCCGACATCACCGTGGCCGTCGTCGACGACGGCTGCGACGTCAACCACAGCATGTTCCGCGGCAAGATTGTCAGTCCCTACAACGTCTACACCAAATCGGACAAAGTCGACCCGATTGAGCACGGTACGCACGTGGCCGGCCTAGCCGCAGGCCTCGGCGGCACGCACGAGGGCGTCTCAGGCATCGCGCCGGGCTGCAAAATCATGCCTGTGCAGGTGTTCAACGGTGAAGGAAGCACCCTTTCGGCCGAAATCAGCGGCATTGCCTATGCCATCCACCAGGGTGCCGACGTCATCAACGTTTCCATGGGGCCCAGCCTCAAAATCTTCAGCCTGCTGCCCGTCCCCGTACAGGAACAGCTATCGCACGAGTCGCTCAAAAAGATGGAATGGGTGTGGAAGAAAGTCACGGCCATGGCCGAGCGTAAAAACGTCGTCATCGTATTCTCCTCGGGCAACGACCAGATTGTCAGCCGCCTCAACCCCCAGAACCGAACGGGCGTGGCGCTCTGTGTTACAGCCGTCGACCCATCGCTCCGCAAGGCCAGCTTCTCCAACTTCGGCACGGGATCGATGATTGCCGCCCCGGGTGTCGACATCCTCAGCTCCTTCCCGGGCAACAGCTACGGCGTGTTCGAAGGCACCTCCCAAGCCGCGCCCATCGTGTCGGGAGCCGTCGCCCTTTTGAAGAGCGTCAAGCCCGGCCTTACGGGCAAGCAGATCATCTCCATCCTCCAACAGTCGGGCCGCGAGGTGGTGCCGGGCATCGGCCCCCTCTTGCAGGTCGACCGCGCCTTGCAGCTGGCCCGCGACGGCAAGCTCCCCGCCGAGGCTGAACCCACGCCCGGAGCGCCCGTCGAGGCCAGGCCCGGCCCGCAGCCGCGCGAGGGGAACGAAGACGAGTATGCCGCCATACGCAGGGAGATAGCCCGCTACAAACAAAAGATTAAAGAACTCGAAAGCCGCCTGCCCGAAAACCAACGTTAGGCCGGTGGCCATGCATCACGTCAATTTACCGTTATGAAACAAACCACATTCAGTTTTGCCCTCGTGCTTTCGGTCATCGTCCTGATGGCCTATGCTTTCGTGGCCTTCCTCGGCATGGTCTATTGGGCCGAGGGCGCCCTCCTTGTCCCCATCATCTCCACCCTCGGCTTCTTGGCCGTCGCCATCCTCATGGTGCTGTGGCTGTGCCGGGCCAAAGCCTCGCGCTGGCGCCGCATGCGCCTGGTGGGGCAAGCCGTGGCGGGTACGTTCTTCGCCATCGTCGTTCTCCTCTCGATGCTGCCGTTCGGCAACTTCCTGAACGTCCTGAGCCATCAGGAAGAACTCACCGCCGACTTTGAGCAGACCATCGCCAGCGCCGAGGAGCTCGACGCCGCCTATGAGCAATATGTTGACCGCCGCGTCGAGCGCTACCGCCAGCGGCTCGCAACCGTCGCGTCACCCGGAGGCCAGCGCAGCAACCCCTCCGAGTATGAGACGCTCGTGGGCGGCGCCGCCGGCTCCACCGACGCTGAAAAAATCGACAACCTCTGCGCCAGCCTGCGCCGCCACCTTCTGCCCGCGTCCGACTCCACGTCCACGGCCTTCCATGCCTGGCTCGACGGCATGAAGGGCATCAGCGTGTGGAACGTCGGCCTGCCGGCCAACATCAAAACGCTGCACAACGAGGTGAACAGCCGTGCCGAGAGCTACAACCGCTTGTCGGCCCGTGAGCGCTCCTTCAACGGCGAGCCCTACGAGCCGTTCGCCTACGCCTCGTTCAACGACAACAGCGACCGCCTCACGGCCGTCTACCGCACGCTGCCCCTTCCGCCGTCCGTACCGGCCATACTGCTCGCCCTGCTCACGGTGGCTGTGACCCTGCTGCCCTACTGGCTCACGCAAAAGTCCATCGTCGGCAACGACACGTCCTCTAAAAACTCCCAGACACCTGAAGCAAAGCCCTATGAATGAGCGTAAAGAAAGAATACTGAAAGCCTGCAATGGCGGCATCCCCCTGCCAAACCTGCTCAACTACATCGAGAATGGCGATGTCACCTTGGCCGAGCTCGTCGGAGCCGGCCTCAGCCAGGAGCGGCAAGACGGCTTGCGGCAGCTCATGGCCGCCGGCGAAGAGAGAAAGTGGAATGAGGTGAAGAGCACCCCCACCCCGGCCGGCTGTCGTAGCTACATGCAGACGTATCCCGGCGGAAGATTCGCCACCGCGTGCGCCAAGCTCATCAGCGAGCTCGACGGGTTCGCTTGGCAAAAGGCGCAGCAGACTGGTACAGCCGAGGCCTACAACAGCTATCTGGCCGACTTCCCTCACGGCCTGCACGCCGGCGAGTGCCGCGAACGCTTGGACGACCTGCCGTGGATGGAGGCCTGCCGCCGAGGCACCGCCGAGGCTTACGAAGCCTACCGCCGCCAACACCCCGGCCGCCATGCCGCCGAAATCGAAGCCGCCCTGCTCGCGCTGAGCGACGATGCCGACTTTACCCGCGCACAAGCCGCACAAGGTACGGCGGGCTACAAGGAATACCTCCGTCTCCACCCCACGGGCAGGCACGCTGCCGAGGCGCAGGCCATCGTCGAAGCGGGAGCCGGCCGCGACCTCATGCTCGACGCCCTCAGCCGCGACCCCAACGCCTACGATGCTCGATCCCTGCAAACCGCAGTGGGCCAAGGCGTCCTCTCGCGGGCCGACCTCGACGCCCTTTTCGACCCCGAGGCGACGGAAGCCATTCTCAACTTCCAAGGCAATCAGCACCTTCCCGGCGGTATCACGCCCGACAGCCTGCAGAAAAACTCCACCGAGTTCTACTTTTGGGGGACGCCCTCGTCCGGCAAGACGTGCGCCCTCGGCGCCCTGCTCAGCAGCGCCCGGCAACAAGGACTGCTCGACATGCAGGAGTGCGGCGGCAGGGCCTACATGATGCAGCTGGCCAACATATTCAGAAAACAAGGCATCAGCACACTACCCGAAAGCACCTCGAACGACACCATCCAGGAAATGGTGGTCCGCCTGCGCGACGAAAAAAAGAAATACCACCGCATGACGCTCATCGACCTGGCCGGCGAGGTGTTCCGCGCCACGCTGCTGAAAAGCGCGGGCGGCATCATCGACGCCATGCTCCAGAACACGCTCAACACCACGCTCGGCTACCTGAACAACGAAGCCAATCCGAAAGTCCACTTCTTCGTCGTCGAATACGGCGCCCACAACCGCACGTGGAACGGCTTTTCTATGCTCGACTACCTGGACAACATGCTCATCTACCTGCGCAAGCAGAACATCATCCGCAAGTCGACGGCTGGCGTCTACGTCGTCGTGACCAAATGCGACAAGATCTCGCCCTATCCCGACGAGCGCCCCAAGCTGGCTTTCGACTACGTACAGGAAGAGCTCCGCTCCTTCTGGAACGTGCTGGGCGCAACCTGCAAGGCTGCGGGCATCAGCGAACCTAGGGTACTCTCGTTCTCCGTAGGGCAAGTGCTGGCACAGAATCTCTGCCGCTTCGACAGTAACGACACCGCCAAGGTCATCGACAAGCTGCTGGCCAAGACGCGCCCCGAGAAGAGCGGCTTCTTTGGCTGGATCAGAGGCGTTTTGGAAAGCTGAAGCAAACAACGACAACCCAAGAAAACACAAAAATATGACGTCCATAACTGACAACATCCGTGTGGCCCTCTACGGCCAATACGACAAAGAATACGAGTTCACGTGGCCCGAACCCTACAACCCTCTCGACGCGGGCGGACGCTTCCAGTGGCTCAGCTCCTTCCCCGACCCTCGCCTGCTCCGCGATCAGTTTCCCGGGGCCGGGCGGTGTCACCTGCTCTGGTCGACCGCCGAGGGGTTCTGCTACGGCCTCATCACGCCCCGGCCCGACGGCAAACGCAACGGCTACGCCCTGACGGCCCTTTTCACGGGCCGCCGCGTCTTCACCGACGGCCGCGCTGCGGCAGCCTGCCTCAAAGCGCTCCACCACCTGCTCCTCGAAGAAGGCGTGCGCGACGCCGCGCGTGTGGAGGCCTGCCTGGCCGCCCAGCCGGGCCTCCACACGCTGGCACCGGCGCCGGCCACGCCCACGCCAGCACCGGCCGGGCAGAAAGTCGTCACCGGCTACCGCACCTATCACAGCGAGGCCGAGCTCACCGAGCTCCTCGCCTTCCGCTGCCAAAAGGCCCATGAGGCCTACCACTACGTCGCGCTCGTCGAGGGCCGCTGCGCCCCCGCGGCAGGAACGCCCGGCGCTCCCGTGCGCATTGCCGACCGCCTCGTGCGGCAATACGTCATCGTGGCCGACGACCCCGCCTCCACGCAGCTCTCGGCCACCTCGGCCCTGGAAGGCAGCGAGCTCACCGTCACCTATCGCAAGGCGGGCTTTCAGGACGTCGTGCGCCGCCACCGCGTGGGCACCCCCGACGCCATCGCCGCCTACGACGGCGCCCTCATACACATCAAACCCGCCGCTGCCGCCCAAACTACGTTTGGCCTGCGCCTGCCCGTCGTGGCCGTGGCCAAGGGCAGCCGCACGCCCCTTTCGGGCTGCTGGGTCGAGGTGGACGGCGTGCGCTGCCCCACAGCCGAAATCACCGTCAGCGAGACGCAAAAGGCCGCCGGCCTCACCCTGCACGTAAAAGTGGGCGCCACCTATTATATAACGGCCGAGACAACCGTCAACGCAGCCACCGCCGTCAACGGGCAGACGCTCACCGTCGAGCTACTGCCGCAACCGGGCGGCGCCACGCTCACCACGCACCTCTTCGGCCTCGACTGGGCGGCCACGCGCGAGCTCGACCAGCCCACCATCGCCCGCATTGACAAGGAAGCCCCCGGGCAAGGCTACACCGTGGAGCCCGACCCGAAGAACAAGGGCCATGTCTTTATTTCCCCCACCCCGGCCTATGCCCGCAGCCACGCGAAGAAGCCCGCCGGGAAGACGAGCCCCTGGCTCTGGGTGGCCCTGGGCGAAGGCCTGCTCATCCTGCTGCTCGCCCTCGCCCTCGTATTGCCACGCCTAACGGCCGACAAGAAGGAAAAGCTGCCCAACCCGGCCGAGAGCGAACAGACGGAAACGCCGGGCGAAGGCTCCGAAACGACCGACGCTGACGACCTCATCAGCGACGACACGAACCAACTGCTCTTCGACGAGGTGAAAAACAATCTGCTCTACTTCCACGACGAACAGAAATGGGACGACAACACGTTCGACGCCACGCGGCGCAACCTGGAAGCGCTCTACTATCATAAGGACGAAGACCAAACGGCCCGCGAGCTCCTCTCGCAGATAGAGAAAGACGTCGTCTCAATCTACTACGGGGATGCGTGCTCCGAAGACCTCCGCTTTATCATCGAGATGGAAGTGAACGACGAAAACTTCGACAACTTTATCGACCGATTGGAGCGCCAAATCAAGAAATGGGACGAGGAACGGCAAAAAAGAGAGCAGCCAGCCCCCACCGCTGAGCCTCAAACCCAGCCTGTTCCTGAGCAAAAAAAGCCGAAAGCGCAGGAAGCAAAACGCTCCAAGCCAAAGGCCGAGCCTACAACGCAGAAGCCTGCCTCCCAGACGCAGAAAAAGGAAAAGGCGCCCGACGCTCCCACCGGCCGCCCCCACTCCTGACCATCGCCCACGCGCGGCCGCAGCTTAACAGGCCCACAGAGCGATGCGCCGCAGCCGCCGCCCGAGCATACAGGCCACACCGTCCGCACCCTACTGCCCACGAGGCAGAAAAAGTGTGGACGGTTGCCAAAAGGGCGGCACGCACAAAAAGTTGAACGTGCAAAGCCAGCGCCACGCCCCCGCTCGCGGCTGACGCGTCACCCAAACAACAACACCGATGAACGACGATAAAAACAAAATACTGCAAGCCTGCAACAGCTTCTCCGCAGAGGAACTGTTCGCCGCCATACAGCGGGGCGAGCTCACCCTGCTCGACCTCATTGGGGCCGGCCTCGACGACGGCAAACTCATCGAGCTGCAAGAGCTCATGGCCATCGCCGAGGACGAGCTTTGGGCCAAGGTACAGGCGACAAGCGACCCCGCGCTCTGCTACCGCTACCTGCAAGCCTACCCCACCGGGCGATACGCACGGCGCTGCACCGCCCTGCTCGACCGGCTCACGGAGGCGGCGAAAGATGCCCCCGCCACTCCGCCAGCCACAGCCAAAAGCGCTCCCCCCGCCAAGCCCGCTGTCACCCCGCGGAAGAAGCGGAGAGAGACTGCCAAGCCCGCAGTCACCCCGCGGAAGAAGCGGAGACGGCTTGCCAAGCGGACAAAGCTTTTCCTCTGGGTGCTGGGCCTGCTCGTCATCCTCTTCGACGTTTTTCTCTTCTGGCGGTTCTACGCCGGCGGGAACGAAGCAGACGAATACCCCTTTGACGAAAGCATAACGGACGACCTCGCCTCGGCTCCCACCTATCAGCTCCCCGACACCAGCACGCAGCTCTACAACTGGATAGAGAGAGATCTCCGCTACTTCTACGACGAACGGCGGTGGAACAAATCAAAATTCAACATCATGATAGAGAACTTTAAAAAGCTCTACTGGCAGAAAGACGAGAGCGACGCGGTGCGCAGCCTGCTCTCGCAGATGGAAGAAGAGGTGCTCGCTCCGTATTACAGCCCGTGGTGCGTCTATCAGTTCCACGATCTCATCGAGGCTAAGGCCGATTCGACGCGCTTCGCCTCGTTCACCGCACTGCTGAAAGAAGAAATCACCGGTTGAGACGAGGAGCGCTAGTTTGGCCCCCGAGCCCAATGACCCCAAGCCCCGGCGCGTGCAAGCTTCGCCCGCCCCGACGCACAGCCACCACCCATTCATGCCATCAACATCACAACCAACCCTATGAAAACAGCCATCAAGATTTTGCTTATCGTCCTGGCACTCGCCGGGATTGGCTACGCCGTCTATTCCTTCTTCGACAAAACCGAGAAAGGAGAGACGCCCCCGCCGCCGCAAAGCGACTTTGAAAAAGAAATCCAGGCCGAGGCCGACCGCGGCATCAAGGACCGCGACTACGCCCGGGCCTCGGCCACGTTTGCCGAGCTGTGCGACCGCATCGACACCGAGGCCGCCGTCACGCTGGCCGACGGCAGCCGCAACCTCTCGCCCGACGAGGTGCGCCGGGCCCGCCAAATCGTCTTCTACGCCTACGTGCCCATCTTTACGGCGCACGCCGACGCCTGCTTCGCCCGCACGGCGTGGAGCGACGGCGAGGTGGACGCCCTGGGCACGACGGCCGGCAGGTTGCAGGAGATGCAGGTGGCCGAGGCCGGCTCGCCCACGACGAAAGACCTGGCCCGCATCCGCCAGACGGCTGCCGACTACCGCGCCGCCTGGCAGGCTGCCCGCAGCGGGGCCGGCTGCCGCAGCGTGACCGCCGTGCGCTCGGCCGTGAACCGCGCCAACAGCTTCAAGCGCAAGCCGCTGAGCAACTGCACAGCCCTGGTGAACGCCCTCAACGCCGTGCCCGCACGGGCCAAGAGCGCCCTGGCCACCTACGTGGCCTCGCGCTGCAACCGCGTGTCCTCGGGTTACGCCTCGTATGCCTCGTACGCCGATTTCTACGCTGCGCAGGAGCAATGCCTCTCTCTCATCAACGAATATGAAAAAGCCTTCGGCGGCAACGCCGCGCTCACCTCGGCCCGGCGCCGCCTGCAAAACGCCGAGACCTTAGCCCTCGACCAACTCCCCTAACTCCGTAAGCCACTCATGAAACCCATCCACATCATCCTGGCCGGCCTGCTCCTGACGCTGCCGGCCACCGCACAGACCGAAGGCGACGCCCCGGCACGCCCCGACAGCCTCACCGACAGCCACGAGGCCGGCATGGCCGCCCTCGTCGAACAGCTGGGCGCGCAGAAAGCCACCATCGACCGGCAGACAGCCGTCATCGATGCGAAAAACGACACCATCGCACAGCTTCGCCAGCAGCTCGACGCGCTGCGCGCCACGGCCGCCCGCGAACAGCAAGAGAGCAACGCCCTGGCCGCCGCACGCGACTCGGTGCAGCGCTTCGGCAGCGAGCTCCTCAAAGCGCGTCAACGGCTGCAAGCCCAATCCGACAGCCTGAAAAGCCTCAAAGGGCTGCAAGCCGCCGTGGCACGCATCGACACGCTCGTGCTCCAACAATGCCTGCTCTACCCCCTGGAAGTGAAACACAGCGATCGCCTTATCCGCGAGGCCCTCACCACGCTCGACCGCCTGCAAATCAAGCAGCGCGGCCTGTTCCAGAACGAATATGACACCTATGCCCCGCTGCTGCGCCAATACAAGCAGTACACCGCCGACGTGGCCAAGCTCTTGGAGAGAGGCGCCAAGCGTTTCAACCAAGTGGGCTATGAAGCGAAGTCGGCTGCCGCCGGAAGCCTGCAAAACGATTTGAAAACCTCGACCTACTATCCCCTCTACCAAAAGCGCAACCAGCCGCCCTACCGCTCCATCCCCTATCTCGACAGGGTAATCGACGACCTGCTGGCCATGCTCGACGGCAAGGCCCCCCTCACGCGCGAATATTACGGCCGGCTAATGGAGCGCGTCGGCCTCACCCCTGAACAGACAGCCCGATGAAACACGCCCGTCCCCTCCTCAGCCTCGTGCTGGCGGCCGCCCTCGGCCTACCCGCCCCGGCCGCGCCCTACGCCCGGCCCGAAACGCCCGCCGCACGGCCGGCCGGCGTCAACGACGACATCGTGCCCCTGCTCCGACAGGGCAACCACTTCTACAACCGCGGGCGCTACGAAGAAGCCCTCATCAAGGCCCGCGCCGCACTGGCCATCGACGCCACGAACGCCGAGGCCCTCGACCTGAAACGCCGCTGCGAAGAGGCCCTCGAGGCCCGGCGCCGCCACGAGCAGAGCGTCTTCGAGCGGGCCTGCGCCACGGGCACGCTCGAAGCCTTGCAGCAGTTCGTCAAGGACAACCCCGCCAACCAGTACGTCCCCGCTGCACGCGAACGCATAGCCGACTTTGCCCGCTGGGACCGCACGCGCACCGAGGGCACCATGGAGGCCTACGAGCGGTATCTGGCCACATCGCCCACCAAGGCGTTTGAAAAAGAGGTCCGCGCCGCCATGCTGCTCATCGAGGCCGAACAGGTGTGGAAGAGCATGGAGGGCCACTACACCGCCGAGGGCCTGCAAATCTACCTGACGAGCTACCCCGACAGCCCCCACCACGCCGAGGCCGCCGCTCGGCTCGACGAGCTCAACGGCATGGCGGCCTACCGACGCGGCGACTACGAAAACGCCTACCGCCTGCTGGGGCGGGCACGCGACGAGATAACCCTGACGCTCGAAGCCTCGCATGCCTACAACACCGCCACCGACGAGCACGACTATGCCGCCGCCCTACGTACGGGCACCATGGAGGCATGGCGCGGCTACGTGGCCGGCCACCCGCGCGGCCGCCACATGGCCGAGGCCCGCGACGCCATGGCCCTGCTGCTCCTGAACGACCTGACGCCCTACTCCACCGAGAGCGAAATGACCACCTGCCGCACCATGGCCACCACCGACGCCACGCGCAGCCGCATCGACGCGCGCGTGGCCACCCTACGCAGCTTGCGACGCTCCGTCAACCGCCACATGCGCCGCCGGGCCCACCGCCGCTGGTGGAGCGAAAGCCTGACGGGCGGCATTGAGATGGGCATCGACTTCAACAAAGACCTGATGTCGCTCGCCGGCGGCGCCCTCGTCAAGCTGGGCCACCCCGGCCAGGCCGTCAACCTCGAAACGGGCCTGCGCTACCAATACTACACGCAGCTCGAGGAAGAAGAATACTACGTCTACGACTCCTACTACAGCTCCACCAGATCGGCCGACTTGGCCGGCCACTTCCTCACCGTGCCCGTCTACCTCGACATCAACGTGTGCCACGTGGGCAGCCGCAGCAAACTGTTCATCGGCGGCGGCATGGAGTTTGCCTTCCTCATCTCCGACGGCAGCGCAGGCTACGGCGGCGACATGTTCAACGACATCAACATGGCGTGGCAGGCGCGCCTGGGCATCAGTTCGCCCCACTGCTACATCTCCTGCTTCTACAAACGCTTCCTGCCCGAGCAGGGGCTGCTCATATACGAGACTTACGCAGCGGAACACATGGGCGGCCTCTCCCTGGCCTTCTACTTCTGACTACCGCCGGACCGCTCCGCCACAAACCAAGCGTAGAGACGCGACTCATCGCGTCTCTACGCGCGTAAATACCCACCCCCGCAAAGTACCCGCCAAGCCCAGCGGCCACAAAGCGGTCGAACACACACCAAGCCCAGCGGCCGCGAAGCGGTCGAACACCCGCCAAGCCCAGCGGCCGCAAAGCGGTCGAACACACACCAAGCCCAGCGGCCGCGAAGCGGTCGAACCTCTCTATAACCGCGGGTGAGCAGAGCGAACCCGCGGACACGGCACCCATCCCAGTCATCGGCCCCAAGGGGGTCGAACGCCCCGGAAGAGGACATTCCCACCGCGCGGACAGGCACGCACGACAGCGCACGTACACGGGCGTTGGACCTCTTTGAGGCCCCATCATTTTATGCCGCCGACCGTCCGCGGGTTCACCTGCGGCTCACCCGCGGCTACAGAATAGTGCGACCCCTGCGGGGCCGACCACATCGACCGACACGCCTGCAGCCTCACCCAACACGCCAGCAGCCCACGGTCCGACACGCCAGCGACCCGCAGTCCGACACGCCAGCAGCCTCCCCGCACACCTGCGACCGACACTTGCAACGACGACGGAGATTATGAAAACGACGACAGCGTTTTCATAAACAGCGGATTTGTCTACATAAACGACGACAGCAATGCAAATATCGGACGGCGACGGAGACTTATCCGCCGGCGATGCTTATCTTTGCAGGGCGGGCGCAGGCCCGGGCCGCGTGGCCCGCTGCCCGTCCCGCCCGCAACGACACGACATGGCACGATATAAAATGCAGGAAATGCCCGACCTGAACCAGACGGGCGAGCGGCGGAGCTACCCGCGCCTCATCCTGGACGGACAGACCACCACCGACGAGCTGGCCGGGGCCATCGCGGCTGCCACCACCTTCGGCGCAGGCGAGGTGAAAGGCCTGCTCGGGGCGCTGGCCGAACGGCTGGCCGTGGAGATGCGCCGCGGCAAGTCGGTAAAGCTCGACGGCATCGGCACGTTCACGGCCGCGCTGGGCCTGCGCGAGGGCTTCGAGGCCGAAACGCCCGGGGCGGCCGCGCGCCGCAACGCCCGCAGCATCTGCGTGAAGGGCGTCAGTTTCCGCCCCGACAAGGCCCTGGTGAGCGCCACGGGGCGTGGTCTCTCGCTCGAACGCGTGGGCGGCCGGGCCGCAGCTTCGTCCGACCGCTACACGCCCGCCGAGCGCGCCGCCATGGCCCTCGCCTTTCTGGACGAACGGCCCGTGCTGCGCGTGGCCGACTACTGCCGCCTGACGGGCCTGCTGCCCACCCGGGCCCGCGAGGAGCTGCGCCGCCTTGCCGCCGACCCCCAGAGCGGACTGGCCGCCGACGGCAAGGGCTCGCACCGCGTGTACGTGAAGCGCCCCGCCGAAAACAACGGCGGCGGACGCCCGTGACGCCGGGGAGCATTCCGGCCGAAATGTTCGCCCATGACAAGGGTTTTTTGTAAGTTTGCACCCACAAACCAGCATCAAGCAACAGCAATAACATACATGGCACAAGAAGACGCATTCAAGAAAATCGTATCCCACTGCAAGGAATATGGCTTCGTATTCCCGTCAAGCGATATCTACGACGGCCTGGGCGCCGTTTACGACTACGGCCAGAACGGCGTGGAGCTGAAAAACAACATCAAGCAGTACTGGTGGCAAAGCATGGTGCTGCTCCACGAAAACATCGTGGGCATCGACAGCGCCATCTTCATGCACCCCACCGTCTGGAAGGCCTCGGGTCACGTCGACGCCTTCAACGACCCGCTCATCGACAACCGCGACAGCAAGAAGCGCTACCGCGCCGACGTGCTCATCGAGGATCAGATAGCCAAATACGACGAGAAGATCGACAAAGAGGTGGCCAAGGCCGCCAAGCGCTTCGGCGAGGCGTTCGACGAGGCCAAGTTCCGCGCGACGAACCCGCGCGTCCTCGAACACACGGCCCGGCGCGACGCCCTGCACAAGCGGTACAGCGACGCCATGAACGCCATGGACCTGGACGGGCTCAAGCAGATCATCCTGGACGAGGGCATCGTGTGCCCCATCAGCGGCACGCGCAACTGGACCGACGTGCGCCAGTTCAACCTCATGTTCAAGACCGAGGTGGGTTCCACGGCCGACGGCGCCTCCACCATCTACCTGCGCCCCGAGACGGCGCAGGGCATCTTCGTAAACTATCTGAACGTGCAGAAGACGGGCCGCATGAAGCTCCCCTTCGGCATTGCCCAGATAGGCAAGGCCTTCCGCAACGAAATCGTGGCGCGGCAGTTCATCTTCCGCATGCGCGAGTTCGAGCAGATGGAGATGCAGTTCTTCGTAAAGCCCGGCACCGAGATAGAATGGTTCAAGCGCTGGAAGGAAACCCGCCTGAAATGGCACCTGGCCCTGGGCTTCGGCGAGGACAACTACCGTTTCCACGACCACGAGAAGCTGGCCCACTATGCCAACGCCGCCTGCGACATCGAGTTCAGGATGCCCTTCGGTTTCAAGGAGGTGGAAGGCATCCACAGCCGCACTGACTTCGACCTCAAGCAGCACGAGAAGTTCTCGGGCAAGAGCATCAAATATTTCGACCCCGAAACGGGCGAGAGCTACACGCCCTACGACATCGAGACGTCCATCGGCGTAGACCGCATGTTCCTCTCCGTCATGTGCCACAGCTACTGCGAAGAGCAGCTCCCCGGCGGCGAGACGCGCGTCGTGCTGAAGCTGCCCGCCGCCCTGGCCCCCACGAAGCTGGCCGTCCTGCCCCTGGTGAAGAAAGACGGCCTGCCCGAACAGGCCCGAGCCATCATGAACGAGCTGCGCTTCCACTTCAACTGCAAATACGACGAAAAAGACTCCATCGGCAAGCGCTACCGCCGCCAGGACGCCGTGGGCACGCCCTACTGCATCACCGTCGACCACGAAACGGCCGGCGACGGCTGCGTCACCCTGCGCGACCGCGACACCATGCAGCAGGAACGCGTACCCGTCGGCAAGCTGCGCGAGCTGCTCGAAGACAAGGTGAGCATCACCTCGCTCCTGAAAAAACTCTGCTGAGCCGCCACCGCGGCACCCGGCGCCATCCCCCCATAAAACACCGACGATGAAACACCCACTGCTCACCCTCTGCCTGCTCCTCTGCCTCGCGGCAGGCCTCGCCTCGTGCGAGGAGGAGACGGGCGTCGCCGACGAATACGCCGGCTGGCGCGCCCGCAACGAAGCCGCCTTTGCCGACACGCTCGCCAAAGCCCGCACCGCCATCGCCGAGGCCAAGGCCGCCCACGGCGACGCCTGGGAAGCCCACTGCCCCTGGCGCCTGCTGCGCACCTACGCCCTGCCCGACGGCGCCGCCGCCGGGAGCACCGACACCGTCTGCGTCTACGTCGTGGCCAGCGGCACGGGCAGCGGCTCGCCCCTCTACACCGACTCCGTGCGCGTCAACTATCTGCTGCGCGAGCTGCCCACCGCCAGCTACCCCGAAGGCCGCATGCACGACCACTCGGGATATAGCGAACGGCCCGAAGACATCTTCTCGCCCCAGCTGGGCGTGCCCGCCACGCTGCGCGTGAGCAACACCGTCGAAGGCTTCACCACGGCCGTCATGCACATGCACATCGGCGACCGCTGGCGCGTCTACGTGCCCTGGCAGCTCGGCTACGGCGACCAGAGCGCACAGCAACTGCCAGCCTACTCGCTCCTTCATTTCGAGATCGAGCTGAAAGCCTACTACCGCGCAGGCATCGTGCCCGACCCGTGGCTCACGCAAAAGAAATGACCCGTCCCGCCTGTCGTGGCGGAAACAACCACACACGGCGGCCCGCAGCGCCACACTGCCCGGCCGGCTCCCCCCTAAGGAGCCGGCCGGGCAGTTTACAAACAGACGGAAAATATTTCCCACACCAACTCTTCCTCACAAACACCCTGCTGCTCGCCAAAGGCGCCCGGACAGCGCGCCACACCACAGCGTGAAAGCGAAACAGAAGACAAGGGTAAGACTGCCACTCCGCGAACAGGTAACGTGAAACCGGGCGACAAGGTCTTCTACATCATCGGCTTCAACCTCGGACCGGCCCTCGCCCTCACCGACGAAGGCATCAGGGCGCAGATTACGAGCGGAACCGTCAGCCAGGATGGTGGCGACGACCGCATCATGTACACCACCCCGACGCTCGTCGGTTCGAGCGGAGCACCCGTCATCAACAGCCGGGGACAGCTCGTAGCCGTCAACTATGCCACCCTCACGGGCACGCAGGGCTTCAACTACGGCATCAAGGTGAAACACCTGACCAATTTCTTAAACGATAATGGAGATCACTAAAACTTTACAGCTATGGAATTTTTTAATTTTCTGAAAAAGAAGCAATCTGCCGCATCGTCCGACAAAATCACAGCCAGCCGCATCCGTGGAAGATGGTACGGCATGATGATCGTTCTGGGGCAGGAGCTCGGCATGGAGATGAAATTTGAGAACAAAGCGCAAGAGGTCATCGCCATGCTCAAGCTGTCGAACCTCGTTCCCGAGGAAATGAAAATTGTGAACAAGCTGATTGCGTTGCAAAAGACGCTCGAAAGCGACGACGAGATGACAGACGACGACAGACAGGCCCAATACATGCTGGGGGCGGTCGAGGCCAAGCAAGTTTTCCTAGAAGACAAAAAATGGGAAAGGCTCCTGCTCTTGGAAGCCTTGTAAACGGACAAAAGACGTATCTTTACACCCTAAATCCACCTGCGGCCGGCATAAGCCGGCCGCAGGCCATAAAAACACACGGAAATGTTAGGAGCTATCATTGGAGACATCGTGGGTTCCACGCGCGAATGGAACAACGTGAAGACTGAAGATTTCGAACTGCTGCCGCCGGGCAGCCACTTCACCGACGACACGGTGATGACGCTGGCCGTGGCCGAATGGCTCATGTCGGACCCGTCGCACGGCGAGGCTTCGCTGGTGCGCTGCATGCAGCGGCTTGGCCGGCGCTACCCGCAGGCGGGCTACGGCGGCCGCTTCCGCAAATGGCTCGCCTCCGGCCATCCGCAACCCTACGGGAGCTTCGGCAACGGGTCGGCCATGCGCGTGAGCCCCGTGGGCCTCTACGCCCGCTCGCTGAACGAGGCGTTGGAGCTGGCCCGCATCTCGGCCGCCGTGACGCACAACCACCCCGAGGGCATCAAGGGGGCACAGGCCGTGGCCGCCTGCATCTATATGAAGCTGCGGGGCAAAGACCGCAGCGATATCAAGCGCTATGTCGAGAGGGTTTTCGGCTACAACCTCAGCACGCCCCTGGAAGACATCCGCCCGGGCTACACGTTCGACGTGAGTTGCCAGGGCAGCGTGCCGGTGGCCATCATGGCCTTCCTGCAAAGGCTCAACGCCGAGGAGGCCCTGCGGCTGGCCGTCTCGATGGGCGGCGACTCCGACACCATTGCCTGCATCACGTGCGCCATTGCAGACGCCGAGCCGTTCTACATGTGTGGCGGCGGGCTGGGCTATGAGCTCAAAGAGCAGTGCCGCCGCCTGCTGCCGCCCGACCTGCTCGACATCAACGACCGCTTCGAGGCTTTCGTGAGCCGCCCGCTGTACGAATCGTGCGCGGTGTTTGAAAACGGTGTGTACTTCGCAGGCGAATATCCGGGCGATGCCGACGAGGCTGCGGCGCGGCGGAAAATTGACCAGATGGTCCACTTCGGCGTGCGCCACTTCGTCGACCTCACCGAGGAGGGCGAGCTGCACCCTTACAGCCACCTGCTGCCCGAGTGGACTACCTACGTGCGCCGGCCCATCCCGCGGGGCGGGGTGCCCGGGAGCGTGGCCGAAATGCAGAGCCTGCTGGCCCGCATCGACGACTTGAAAAAGGGCGAAGGCTACCTCTACGTCCACGACCGCCGCGGCACGGAGCGCGTTGCCATGGTGGCGGCCTGCCACAGGTTGCGGCAGTGGACCGACCGCCCGGACGAAGACTTTGCAGCCTACATGAACCGTCTGGCGGCCGAACTGCCCAAGACGGCCCACATCGGGCCGCAGTTCACGGCGGAGCAGGCGGCCTTTGTGGTGCGCTACGTCAAGAGCGGGGCCGACCATCAGACGACTATGGCCGACCGCATCGCCGACAGCATCCGCGGCTGCCTGATGGGCGGGGCGGCAGGCGATGCGCTGGGCTACCCCGTCGAGTTTATGAGCGCTGCCGAGATACGTGCCCGCTATGGTGCGCAGGGCATCACCCACCTTGTGCCCGACAGCAGTGGACGGGCCCTCGTGAGCGACGACACTCAGATGACGCTCTTCACGGCGGCCGGCCTGATTACGGGCATCACCCACTTTTACATGTGCGGCAGCGGCGGCGCCCCCGTGGGCTACGTCGCCAATGCCTACGTCGACTGGTACTGCACGCAGACCGACGCCTTTGACACTCCCTCAGACACTCCCCCTGCCACGTGGCTGCGCGGCGTGCCCCGCCTCTACGCACGCCGGGCGCCGGGCACCACGTGCATGAACGCCTGCCACTGCCTGCTCCACGGCCAGCGCGTCGAAAACAACAGCAAGGGCTGCGGCGGCATCATGCGCGTGGCGCCCGTAGCTCTGGTGGAGGCGGCCTGGGACGGGCGGGGCAAGCACACCTGCTCGATAAAAGAGCTGGCCGAAACCGCCGCCCAGATGGCCGCCCTGACGCACAAGCACCCGCTGGGCTTCCTGCCGGCCGCCCTGCTCACGGTGCTGCTCCACAAACTGACGGTGCGCACGGCCGAGCAAGCCCTGAGCGAGATGGACGTGCTCGTGGACGAGTCGCTCGCCGTGCTCGACACGGTCTTCCCCGGGAAATATGAAGCCGACAAGCGCCTGCTGAAAGAGCTGACGCGGCAGGCCGTCGCCCTGGCCCATGCCTCCGACGTCGCGGACGAAGAGGCCGTCAGCCGGCTGGGACAGGGCTGGACGGGCGAGGAGGCCTGGGCCATCGCCCTCTGCTGCGCCCTGCGCCACGCCGACAGCCCCGCCCGCGCCATCGCAGCGGCCGTGAACCACGACGGCGACAGCGACTCGACGGGCGCCATCACAGGCTACATCGTGGGCGCCATCCATGGCTACCACGCCATCCGCGAGCAAAACCTGCTGTGCCCGCCCGGCCACAGGCTCGAAAATACGATCGAACTGGCCGACATCATTCTGGCTTTGGCCGACGATCTGGCTTCGGGCTGCATCATCGATGAATACAGCCCCATCGAAACGCCGGCCGAACGCCAATGGTACGCCCGCTACTGCGAAAAACGACCCGCCGGCATCCGTTGAAAAATCAGACAGCCGGAAGAAAAATCATCTTTTTGACGTTTTTTTACAAACGGAGGGGGGTATTACCTCCCCATTTGCGTATCTTTGCGGCACAACCTATCAACTAACATCACTACTAACCCTAAAACAATGCCTATGAAAAGGACAATCATCAACTTTCTGGCCGCGACAGTACTGACGCTGGCGGCCGCATCGTGCAACGGTACGGGCGGTTTCGGACAACTCGCCATGGACTCTCCCGAAGCCGTGACAAAGGTGAAAGAACTGGTCACTGAAAACGTCAGCCCCAACGAGTGGAAGCTCGTCGAAGTGGGATGGACCGAGGGAAACAGCGACAACGAAAAACTCAGCAACAACCTGAACCAAGGATACGTCTCCGTCAAAATGGTCAAATCGAACGGACAGGTATTCACTCAAAGCTTTATCGGACAATTGGGCTGGAAACCCTCCGACATCACCCCCGATCATTGGTATGACGAAGGACTCGACTATGCCAAGACGACACCCATCGACGCATCCAAGCTCGATCCGTCAGCCATCGTCAAGTACATCGACGCCGCCAAAAAGATGGTACCCGCTGAATACGAGTTTAAATCGTTGGGCAGCTTCGAGATTACCGCCGGCATCCCCGCCGGAAGCAGCGGCAAAGGCGAATACACCGACAAACAGACCATGAACTTTACGCTGAACGTGACGGAAAAAGGAAACGAGACCGTATCGAACGCCGGAACGACCTCGACCATCTACTACGAACTGCATTTCGAGGTGGATGCCGACGGCCAGCTCACCATGAAAGAGCAATAAACAACGGCACATGGCCGGCCCCTGGCGGAGCTTCCCCTGAAAAAAGGAAAAGGCGGGAGCTCCGCATTTTTATTGCCACACCCGCCTACGCAGCGCCTGACGCCACGGCCATTGGCCGATAAAAAAGTATGGCCGGGCCGCCTTTCATATTTATTAAGCCGCAAGGAGAGAGGCATTAGCCGCAAATGGCCTAACTTTGACGGACAACCCCCAAAACCATACAGCCATGAAATACAAACTATTGGTACTCGACGTCGACGGAACGCTGCTGGGCGAAGAGAAAACCGTGAGCAAGCGCACCATGGCGGCCCTGCGCAAGGCGCAGCAGCTCGGCGTGCGCATCGTGTTGGCCTCGGGGCGGCCCGTGCATGGCCTCATGCCGCTGGCGCAGGCGCTCGAACTGGGGCTGTACGGCGGCTTTGTGATGGCCTACAACGGCGCTGTCGTCATCGACGCGGCGAACGGAAACATCGTCTTCGAGCGGCGGGTCGACCCGGCCATGCTGCCCTATCTCGAAAAGAAGGCGCGCAAGAACGGCTTCGCCCTGCTCACCTACCACGGCGACCGCCTGCTCACCGACAACGCCTCCGACCCGCACGTGCAGGCCGAAGCGGCGCTCAACGGCCTGAAAATCGAGGAAACCGCCGACCTGGCCGCGGCCGTCGACTTCGCCCCGCACAAATGCATCCTCGTGAGCGACGACGAAGAGGCCCTCTGCGGACTGGAAGCCCACTGGAAAAAGCGCCTGGCCGGCGAGCTCGACGTGTTCCGTTCCGAGCCGTTCTTCCTCGAAGTGGTGCCCTGCACCGTCGAGAAGGCCAACACGCTGGGGGTCCTGCTCGAACAGCTGGGCCTCAGCCGCGACGAGGTGATGGCCATCGGCGACGGCCCGGCCGACGTGGCCATGCTCCAACTGGCAGGCATGGGCGTGGCCATGGGCCACTCGCCCGAGCCGGTCAAGATATGTGCCGACCGCACGACCGCCCCGGCCGACGAAGACGGCGTGGCCCAAGCCGTCGAGCAGCTCATCCTGGCCGACGTCCGCGCCTCGCAGGTGCCCCTGGACCGCCTCAACGCACAAGCCGCCCACAGCCTGATGGGCAATCTGGGCATACAATACACCTACCTCTCGGACGAGCGCGTCGAAGCCACCATGCCCGTCGACCACCGCACGCGCCAGCCCTTCGGCATCCTGCACGGCGGCGCCACGCTGGCCCTGGCCGAAACGGTGGCGGGCCTCGGCTCGATGGCCCTCTGCGGCTCCGACGAATTTGTGGTGGGCATGCAGGTGAGCGGCAACCACGTTTCCTCGGCCCTCGAAGGCGACACCGTGCGCGCCGTGGGCACCGTGGTGCACAAGGGGCGCTCCTCGCACGTGTGGAACGTCGACGTGTTCACCTCCACCGGCAAACTCGTATCGACCGTGCGCGTGGTGAACAGCGTGATGAAAAAGCGCTGAGCCCGCCCATCTCCCCCCAACGTGAGCCCCCCGCAACCGGCCGGTTGCGGGGGGCTCACGTTAGCAGGCAATGCAGCGCTCACCAGGCGATGCGCCGCGCGCCGCCGTCCAGTTCGTCCACGCGCACGCGCACGGCATCGGCCGGCAAGAGCTCCTCGATGAGCTCGGGCCACTCGATGAAGCACACCGCGCCCGAGAAGAAATAGTCCTCGTAGCCCATGTCGTACACTTCCTCCAATTTCTTGATGCGATAGAAGTCGAAGTGGTAAATCAGTTCCCCCGTCCCGTCGGCGCGATACTCGTTGACGATGGAAAACGTGGGCGAGTTGATGACGTCCGTCACGCCCAGCGTCTCGCACAGGGCCTTGATGAACGTCGTTTTTCCCGCCCCCATTTTTCCGTAAAAGGCAAAGACCGTGTTATCGCCCATCTCGCCTACAAACGTACGGGCCGCGCCGGAAAGTTCGTCCAAAGTTTTTACAATCAGTTCCATGCATAATAAAGATCAGTCCGCGCACACCATCGTCCGCGGCCCTGCAAAGTTAGTGCAAGGCAAGAGAAAAGTAAGAGAAAGCTTGGTTTTTCTTACTTTTCCGAACCGCAGCCTAACTTGGGCCCTGCCAAAGTTAGTGCAAGGCGAGAGAAAAGTAAGAGAAAGCTTGATTTTTCTTACTTTTCCGAGCCGCAGCCTAACTTGGGCCCTGCCAAAGTTAGTGCAAGGCAAGTGGTGAGGTCGCCATGCCCGCGGTGGCGCATGGCATGCACGCCTCTTCGAGGCTATACACGTGGGATGCGTGTGTTCCGCGGGTTCCGCTTCGCTCCACCCGCGGTTACTGATAGGTCGGCCCCCTTGGGGCCGCACATGCCGCGAGGCTGTATAGGAGGGGCGGCATTCCTGCCGCCCACAGCTCGGGGCGTCAGCCCCGCCCCGGCATTCTTTTCCTCCGTCGGTGGGCCATGCGGCAGTGTGGGCGCCAAGAAAGGCGCCCCTCCTATGGCCATGCGGCAGTGTGGGCGGCAGGAATGCCGCCCCTCCTAAGGCGATGCTTTTGCCGCCGCGATGCCTTGTGCGCTATATGGCAAACTGTTAATGCGGACACCCATGCCCGTCCGCCTTTTAGCGTTGGAAAAGCGGCGGGACGGGGGATCTCGGCCGATCCATCCCTTGGATTTCGATTTCCATCCCATGGATCGGCCGTTCCATCCCATGGAAATTTCGTTCCATGGGCACTTTTCAGAGGAAAATTCCCTGCGATTTGCGCCATATAGTGGCGAAAATGGCGTTTCGAGCGTGTTTCACAAAAGAGCATTCCACGGATATATATCATTATCAAGACTTTCTGATTTTCGCTTAAATGCGAGCAACTGACATTGCGCTCGAAAATAATCGATTCTCCGTGTTAAAAAAGCAGCGTGGGGCCGGCAAAAAGGGGCGCAGGGGCCGGCTGCGAAAAAACGGCGGCACGGCGGCCTATGTGGGCGAAAAGCCTTAACTTTGCCGTATCATTCTTTCAACGCAAACGCTTAAACGTTCTCTCCCATGAGCGACCGTCTCCTATACAAGCTACGCAGCGGGAAGCCCGTCAAGAGCCTTCATTTTGCCATGGGCTTTGCCGGGCTGCTCGTTCCCGACGCCTTCTACCGCGCACGGCGCGAGCGACTGCTGGACGAGGCGCGGCGCCGCCCCGACTACCGCTACATGTGCGACCGCGCGGCCTACTATAACCGCGTGGACGGGCCGTGGCAGCTTGACGCCGACGACGTGTGCCGCCGCGAGCGCAGCTGGCTCATGTATCGCGGGCCGCTCGACGGCTTCCGCCCCGGTACGTTCCACACGGCCTACTTCCTGGACCAGCACGACGTGACGCGGTGGTTCCCGCCGAAGCTGCGGTGGAACTTCCTGCCCGGCGACGTCTACTTTACGCCGCCCGAGCCCACCGTCGTGAAGAGCCGCCTGCTCACCCCCGACAACCGCAACTCGGTGGTGCTCAAGCTCGACAAGCTGCGCCACTTCATGTTCGTGGACGACCCCGTGCCCTTCCGCCAAAAGCAGGACCGCGCCATCTTCCGCGGCAAGATACGCCAGAGCCGCCTGCGCACGGCGTTTCTCGAACGCTTCTTCGGCCACCCCCTGTGCGACTGCGGCGTCGTGGGCCGCAACGAGGGCTGCCCCGAGGCCTGGATGACGGAGAAAAAGACCATTCGCCAGCACTTGGATTATAAATTCATCATGGCATTGGAGGGAAACGACGTGGCCTCGAACCTGAAATGGGTGATGTCGTCCAATTCGCTGGCCGTCATGCCACGCCCCACGTGCGAGACGTGGTTTATGGAGGGCAGGCTGCGCCCCGGCTACCACTACGTCGAGGTGCGCGACGACTTTGCCGACCTCGAAGAGAAGCTGCGCCACTACTGCGACCACCCCGACGAGGCCGAAGCCATCCTGCGCCACGCCCACGAGTATGTGGCCCAGTTCCGCGACCGCCGGCGCGAGGAGCTCATACAGCTCATGGTCATGGAGCAATATTTCCGCACGAGCGGACAGCTCTGAGGCCCACTCCTTATATATATACGTCAGACGCAACAGCATGGAAATACGCGAAAAACATTACGGATGGTGGCTCCTGGCCTTTTGCATCCTCTTCCTCTTCCTGTTTATGGGCCTCACGCCCTTTCACACGCGCGGCGAGCCGCGCGAAGCCGTGGTGGCCATGTCGATGCTCCACAGCGGCAACTGGATTCTGGCCCTCAACAACGGCACGGAGATGGCCTTTAAGCCGCCTTTCTTCCATTGGCTCGTGGCCGCCTTCTCGGCGCTGGCGGGCGGGGTGAGCGAATATACGTCGCGCCTGCCGTCGGCCGTGGCGCTCACGGTGATGACGCTCGCGGGCTACCGCTTCTATGCCCGCCGGCGCGGCGCTGCCCCGGCCATGCTGGCGGCCCTGCTCACGCTCACCACGTTCGAGGTGCACCGCGCGGGCGTCAACTGCCGCGTCGACATGGTGCTGGCCGCCATGATGGTGCTCTCGCTCTATGCCCTCTACGTGTGGGGCGAGCGGGGACGGCGCGGCGTGCCCTGGGTGGCCGTGCTCTGCCTGAGCGCCGCCTTCCTCACCAAGGGGCCCGTGGGGGCGGCGCTGCCCTGCATGGTCGTGTGGGTGTTCTGGTGGCTGCGCGGCCAGGGGGCCCTGCGCCCGCTCGTGCAGCTGGCCGGCGTGGGGCTGGCCTCGTGCGTGCTGCCGCTGCTGTGGTACGTGGCAGCGTGGCGCCAGGGGGGCGACGCCTTCCTGGCCCTCGTCATGGAGGAAAACGTCTACCGCCTGCTGGGCAAGATGACCTACGCCTCGCACGAAAACCCCGCCTGGTACAACGTCGTGACCATCGTGGCGGGCTTCGTGCCCTACACGCTGCTGGCGGTCTTCTCGCTTTTCGCCCTGCGCCCCGCCAAGCCCTCGTGGCAGCCCGGCTGGTGGCAGCGGCTGCGCCGGCGCGTGCGCGAAGCCGACCCCGTGCGCCTCTTCACGCTGGTGAGCTTCGTGGTCATCTTCGTGTTCTACTGCATCCCCAAGAGCAAACGCAGCGTCTATCTGCTCCCCGTCTATCCCTTCCTGGGCTATTTCCTGGCCGAGTACGTCATGTGGCTCTGGCGCCGCCACCGCGCGGCGGTCAAGGCCTTCGGCGGCGTCATGGGGGCGCTGGGCGTGCTGCTCGTGCTCACCTATGCGGCCGTGCTCGCCGGCCTCGTGCCCGACGCGCTCTTCGCAGGGCGCCACGGGGCCGAAAACGCGGCCTACGTGCAGGCCCTGGCCACGGAGCCCCTCACGTGGTGGGCCGCCGTGCTCGTGGCCCTGCCCGCCGTGGGGGCCGTGCTGCTCTGGCGCGCCCTCGGCCGCGGGGCCGGCGGGCGCACCGTCGTGGGGCTCACCATCGGCATCGTGGCAGCCGTCTACATGGGGCTCGACGGCTTCTACCAGCCGGCCGTGCTGCGCGTCAAGAGCGACCGCGCCGTGGCCCGGCGCATCGAAGCCCTCGTGCCCGAGGGACGACTCTTCTCCTATCGCACCGACCAGGTGGAGGGCAACCGCATGCACCCCTTCACCATCAACTTCTACCTGGGCGACCGCGTCGTGCCGTTCGATGCCTTCCGCCCGGCCGAGGGATGGCTCATCGCAGGCAACGACGACATCGACACCTTCCTGCGCACCCACGCGGGCTACACCGCCGAGCTCGCGTACGACTCGGGCCACAAGAGCTGCGACGACCGCAAGGTGGTGCGCCTCTACCGCTTCCGCCGCACGGCGGCGCCCGGCCCAGCCACGCCCGCAGCCCACGGGCAGCCTGCGAGCCGGGCGCACGCGGCACCGGCCGTTGCCCCATCCGTCGGAATATCGTAATTTTGCCCCGGCAGCGCGCCGCGGCCGGCGGCCCCGGCGCCACAAGAAGCAACCCCCACACATGATAGAACTCAAAGACATCCACAAATCCTTCGGAGCGCTCGAAGTGCTCAAAGGAATAGACCTGCACATCAACCGGCGCGAGGTAGTGAGCATCGTAGGCCCCAGCGGCGCGGGCAAAACCACCCTGCTGCAAGTGATGGGCACGCTCTACAAGCCCGACAGCGGCACGCTGCGCATCAACGGCACCGACGTGCTCTCGATGGGCCGCCTCGAACTGGCCCGCTTCCGCAACCTGCACCTGGGCTTCGTCTTCCAGTTTCACCAGCTGCTGGGCGAGTTTACGGCCCTCGAGAACGTGATGATGCCCGGCCTCATCGCCCGGCGGCCCAAGCGCGAGGTGCGCAGCCGCGCCCGCGAACTGCTCGACTACATGGGCCTTGCCGACCGCGCCGACCACAAGCCCGCCGAGCTCTCGGGCGGCGAAAAGCAACGGGTGGCCGTGGCCCGCGCCCTGCTCAACAGCCCCGACGTCATCCTGGCCGACGAGCCCTCGGGAAGCCTCGACACGCACAACCGCGAAGAGCTGCACCGCCTGTTCTTCGACCTGCGCGACCGCTTCGACCAGACGTTCGTCATCGTCACCCACGACGAGAGCCTGGCCCAAACCACCGACCGCACCATCCACATGCTGGACGGCCGCATCGTTTAGGGGCCGCGCGCCCGGCACGCGGACGGCAGCCCCCTCTTTCCCCCGAAAACCGACAGACATGAAGTATTTTCTCATCGTAGGCGAGGCCAGCGGCGACCTGCACGCCGCCCACCTGATGGAAGCCCTGCGGCGCCTCGACGCCGACGCCTCGTTCCGCTTCTACGGCGGCGACCTGATGAGCCGTGCAGGCGGCGTGCGCCTCTGCCATTACAGCTCGCTGGCCTACATGGGCTTCGTGCCCGTCCTGCTCCACCTGCCGCGCATCCTCGCCGGCATGAAGCGCTGCCAAGAGGCCATCCGCCGCTGGCAGCCCGACGCTGTCATCCTCGTCGACTACCCGGGCTTCAACCTGAAGATGGCCCGCTACGTCCACCGCGCGGCCATCTGCCCCGTTTTCTACTACATTTCGCCCAAAATATGGGCCTGGAAGGAGGGACGCATCAAGGCCATACGCCGATACGTCGACCGCCTGTTCTCCATCCTGCCCTTCGAAACCGACTTTTTCGAGAAGAAACACCACTACCCCGTGTCGTACGTGGGCAACCCCACGGTCGACGAGGTGGCCGCCTTCCGCTCGTCGTACAGCGAGGGCTTCGAGGCCTTTGCCGCCCGCACGGGCCTCGACCCCGCGCGCCCCGTCATCGCCCTGCTGGCCGGCAGCCGCACGCAAGAGGTGAAGCGCAACCTGCTGCCCATGTGCCGCGCGGCGCTGCCCCACGCCCGCCGCGGCTACCAGCTCGTCGTGGCTGCCGCCCCGTCGCTGCACCGCCGCTTCTACGAAGGCCTGCTCGCGGCCCTGCCCGGGCGGGAGGAGCTGCCCCTGCACGTCGTGCGCGACGAAACCTACCCGCTGCTCGCCCACGCCACGGCGGCCCTCGTCACCTCGGGCACGGCCACGCTCGAAACCGCCCTGCTAGGCGTGCCCCAGGTGGTGTGCTACCGCACGCCCTGCCCCCGCATCGTGGGCGCCCTGCGCCGGCGCCTGCTCCACGTGCGCTACGTTTCGCTGGTCAACCTCGTGTGCGACGAAGAGGTGGTGCCCGAGCTCGTGGCCGACACCATGACGCCCCGCCGCCTGGAAGCCGAGCTGGCCGCCATCCTGCCCGGCGGAGCGGCCCGCGAGCCCATGCTCGAAGGCTACGGCCGCATGGCCCGCCGCCTGGGGCCGCCGGGAGCCCCCGACCGCGCCGCACGCGAAATGGCCGAACGCCTCGGCGCAGGCCGCAAGGGCTGACCCCCCCGCACGCAACCGCCACAGCCCCGCTGCGGCTCAGAAAAAACAGACGGCGCGCCCGCTCTTCCACCGTTGGAAAGAGCGGGCGCGCCGCGTTGCATCGTGCAGGGCCGCCACGTCAGGCGCCTCAGCAGAGGCTGCCGCGATAGAGCGAGGGCTGCTCCGAGCGGTTGCCCAGGCAGTAGAGCTCAGGCTCGTCCCAGTCGCTTTCGATCGTAAAGAAGCCAAGCTTGTCGGGCTCGGTGCCCACGTTGCCATAGCGCAGGGGCTGGCCGACGTAAAGGACGGGACTCACGGAGGGCTGGACCTGGAAGCCGATCTTGCAGTCGAACTTTTTCTCCACAGCCTCCTTGTTGCGCTCGTCGCTCTCGCCGCCGGCAGCAGGGGCGGACTTGAGGAGCCACTGCTCCACCGTTTCGTAGGGGCTCAGCCGGGCCGCCACAAACTCGCGGAGCGCGCGGTGCAGGGGAAGCTCCAACCCGTCGAACGTGACGAGGCGTATCCTGTATTTGGCCTTGGGGATGTTCATCAGCGCGCCGGCGGGCACTTCGCCCGTGATGTTACACTCCTCGATGACCGACTTCAAGATGTCGATCGTGGAGATTTCCAACGTATCGACCAGACGGAGCACGTCGTCCTTCAGGGAGAGGTCGTGCAGGTTGTCGTCGATGACGTCGCTGACGGCCTTGGGCGAAAGATTGGAAAACTCCTTGATGTAACGGATACGGCCTGGACGTCCCAGAAGGTTCTCGTCGACCGTCAGGCGGTTGGTAGTGAGCACGTAGAGCTTGCGGCTGGCGTTGTAGACGCCGTCGATCATTTTGAGTAGCACCTCGCGCTCGTCGCTGAAGGTCTTTTCGGCCTCGTCGATGAGCACCACACACTCGAAGCAGAGCGACTGCACAAACTCCAACATCCCATCCAAGGGCTTCGAGACGACCACCACCGGCAGCCCCAGGCGGTTGCAGAGCAGCTTGGCCGCAATGGTCTTGCCCGTGCCTTTCAGGCCGTTGAAGATGACGCCCAGGTTTTTATTGCTCGCCGCGAAGACGTCCGACGTCCACGTCCTGATGATGCGGTTCATGACGTCCTCGCAGTCGAGGTCGTAGAGCTTGAAGGGGAAAACGAACGTCTCGTCTATCTTTTCCAGGCCGAGGCGCTTTGTGCGCGGCTCTTCGTTGATGCGGAAGATGCCCCGCCCCGGGCCGGGCAGCAGGGTGGCGTAGCCCGGTATGGGATAGAGCACGCCGCCCTCGTTGATCCATTTCTGCTTCTCGGCCACGTGCACGCGCTCCTTGGCGCCGCCCCGGCCGGGGTTGAGATATTCGTCGCGGTCGAGCGTGTAGAACTCCAAGTCGACCCACTCGTCGCGGAACGTGAGGCCACACTGGCGGTCGAGCCCGGCATAGGTGAAGCCACACTTCAGGGCCACGCGGCGCGAGGCGTCGTTACGCGGCAGGACAGCTATGGTGAGCGAGTCGGCCGCGCGCTCCGAAAACAGGTAAGCCTTCATCCGCTCGGTGGCCTCGGTCATGTAGCCCTTGCCGCGCACCTCCTTGCTGAGGAAATAGCAGATCTCATAGTTGGTTTTCTCGCCGTCGGTGGTGCCAGCCACGTGCGGAGCCACCTCGAAGACGCCCACGACGCTGCCGGGACGGGCGCTTTCGGCAATGACAAACATGAGGCGGTCGGTCATGGCGCGGCGTATTTTTCCCTCGGCCTCGCTCTTGCTGGCCATGGGGCGGAAGCCCACGTTGCGGGCTATCTCCTCGTCGCTCATCAGGGCGAAGACGTCGCCCGCGTCGCCCGTGCCCGGCGTGCGGAGCAGGAGGCGTGCCGTTGTCAGTTGGATGCTTGGTGTCATATCTCTCAAATTTGGTTGCAAAATAAGCCGCCTGTCCGCCCAAAACATGGCATAGGCCGAAAAAAAGCGGCGACCGCACGGAAAAACGGCCGCACGCCCCGACGGACGACGGCCGTGGCGGAAGGCTTCCGGGGGAATTATACCCACAGGGAAGGCCGAAATTGCAAACAGACATTGAAGAGATGTTAACAAGGCAGGCTTTTCCGCACAAAGGGGGCACAAAGCCTGCGCCGTAGGGCCGCCACCGGCGGCCCGAGCATACAAACGAGCGAAGGAGCCGGGCCTTGGCCTGACTCCTTCGTGCGTTGCAGTCGGGGTGACTGGATTCGAACCAGCGACAACACGCCCCCCAGACGTGTACTCTAACCGGGCTGAGCTACACCCCGCGATTGCAGCTGCAAAAGTAGGGCTTCTTTGCGAAACGGCCAAGCTTTCGTCCGTTTTTTTGCGCCTCGCCCCCATTTTTCCGCCGCCCGTGCCCCGTTTTTCGCCCCACGGCACGCCCCGCGGCGCCCGGCGGCAGAAAAAACGGACAGAGAGCGCGGCCGTTACGCGGCTTTTTTCTACATTTGTTTCACCAATTACGGAGCGAAGCCCCGACGGGGCCGGGGAAGAGAGCCTTTCCGCGCCCCGCCCGGCCCGCCGGCAGACAGACGGCGGCCCGCTACGAAAAAAACGCATCGCATGGAAGAAATCAGAAACGACGAACTCATCCTCAGGGCCGACAGCTTCGGCGCTGAAATGCAGAGCCTGCGCGACGCACGCACGGGCGAAGAATACATCTGGCAGGGGGCTCCCGGCCTGTGGAGCGGCCACTCGCCCATCCTCTTCCCCATCGTGGGCGGGCTGTGGGACGGCACGTGCCGCGAGGGCGGCCGCGAGCTGCGCATACCCAAGCACGGCCTGGTGCGCCGCCGCCCCTGGAAGCTTTCGGGCCGCACCGCCACCACCATGACCTATGCCATCGAGAGCGACGCCGAAACGCTCGCCACGTTTCCCCACGATTTCCGCGTCGAGGTGACCTATCACCTGGCCGGGCGGCGGCTCTGCGTCGACTTCCGCGTGGAAAACACCGGGCGCGACACCATGTGGTTTCAGCTGGGCGGCCACCCGGCCTTCGTCCTGCCCGACTTCAACGACGACGGCCGCCCCGACGGCTACGTGCGCCTGCATGGCAACGTGGAGAGCCGCCTCCTTGTGGGCCGTCAGGGCTGCACCCGCCCCGAGCGCTACGCCGCTCCCTGCGACGCCGACGGATGCATCGCCCTGGGCCGCGCCACGTTCGACGACGAGTCGCTCATCTTCGACCGCCACCAGGTGGTGCGCGCCGACCTGCTGCGCGCCGACGGCTCGCGGCGCCTCACGGTGGAGAGCGACGCCCCCGTGTGGCTGCTATGGTCGCCGCAAGGCGAGCACGTGCCTTTCACCTGCATCGAGCCATGGTACGGCCTGTGCGACGAAGAGGGCTTTGGCGGCAACATCGAGGCCCGCCCCTACATCAACCACACCGCCCCCGGCGAAGAATGGGAGGGAGGCTACACCATCGACGTGGCCCCCTGAAATACCGGACGCGCCCATTACACAAACAACATGCACCTGACAACAAGACTGCTCGCCCTCGTTCCGTTTTTCCTATTTGCCAGCCTGCACATGGCAGGACAGAGCCGACTGATCGACGGACACGACGGCCGCCCCATCGCGTTCGCACAGATCGTTGACGAACGGGGCCTCACCATCGGGCTCACCGATGCCGACGGACGTCTTCCCCATCCGCTCAAAGGAAGCCGCCTGACAGTCAGACATCTGGCCTACAAGACCGAAGAGCTCGACGCCTCCGCCCTGCAAGCCGGCCGCGACATCCGTCTCACCCCGCTGACCCGCACGCTGGGCGAGGCCGTCGTCGGAAACAAGAGCTGCGAATACGTATACCTGAGAACCTACTTCCGCAGCTACCAGCTGAACGACTCCTGCCTGAAATATTACATGGACGGCTATGCCGACTTTCTCATCCGTCTGCGGGACGGAAAGGCAAAACGATACATCACAGGACTGCGCCGTCTGAAGCATCCCGGCCTGACACAGAGCGACCGGCAGCGGGCCGCAAGCGCGACCGACAAATTTCTCACGCTGCCCTATTTCGACGACACCCCTCTGGCTGACTGTCTGAGCCGCTGCAACCAGGAAAAGACCGGAAACGGCATCCGCCTCATCGTGCAGGAAGGAAAGGCCGTGGGCTGCATCACGCCCGACACGTCCGCCCATACGCTCCGCATCGACTACGACGTCCTGGGCGGCGTCCCGCACGAAGGGAGGCTCTTCGGCTACACGACCCGGCTCGAAAACCACATCAAGACGGAGACATACAGCTACGACGGCACGCCGCCCACATGTGCCGACCTGACCGGACGGCGCAGCTACCGCAAACTGTATTACAACCACAAAAAAGACACCTGCCGGCAACGGGTGGAAGTGACCGACGAGCTCTTCGTCCTGGAGCGGCGCATGCTCCCGGCCCGCGAAGCCAAGAGCCTGGCCAAAACCGCCGCCGGACGGAACGATCAGCCGGTCGTGCCGCCCGGCGGCAACACCGTCGCCCCGCTCGATGCCGCGACAGAACGCACGCTGCGCGAAGAGATGACGGCCGACGTGCGCTGACCGAAGCGCCGTCGCGGCCGGCGCCCCCGCGACTGCCGCCCAGCAGAGAGCCGCCCCGCGCCCACACCCCCAAGCCGCCCCGTGCGGCTTTTTTCATGCCCCGGCGCCTGTGCGCTATATGGCAAAGCGTTAAAGCGGACGCCCACCGTCGTCCGCCTTTTAGCGAGATTTTTGTGCGTCCATGCGGCTGCTCCGTCGATCCATCCCATGGATTCAGATTTCCATCCCATGGATTCGCCGATCCATCCCATGGAATTTTCAATCCAAGGCCACTTTTCGGAGGAAAAATTGCTCCGATTTGCGCCATATAGTGGCGAAATCGACGTTTTCGGGCATCCATGCGGCAGGCCATCCGACGGATGTATTTCATTATCAGACGTTTCTGATTTTCGCGTATTTGCGAGCGACGGCGCAGGCGCGCGAAAATATTCGATTCTCCGTGTTAAAAAACAGCGCCCTTAGGAGGGGCGGCATTCCTGCCGCCCCTCCTAAGCCATCCGGGCGGTGAGCGACGCGATAAATCGCGTCGCTACGCAGCGGGCACCCATCCCCGCTCCCCAGCCCACGCTCCCCGCGCCCCGCCGTCGCGCGCGCTGCGCGGCGGCATGCCCTTTTCGGCCGCAAAAGCGGCGGGTACAGATTTTTATGCTACCTTTGCAGAAAACGCTGCCGCGTGCGGCGACATCTGCAAGCATGTATTACGACGACATCATCGGACAGGACGACATCAAGGCACGCCTCGCGCGCGACGTGGCCGAGGGCCACGTGCCCCACGCCCGCCTCTTCTGCGGCCCGCCGGGCTGCGGCAAACTGGCCACGGCGCTGGCCTATGCCGCCTCGCTCCTGTGCGAACGGCCCGTGGAGGGACGCCCGTGCGGAGAGTGCCCCTCGTGCAAGATGACGGCACGGTGGGTGCATCCCGACCTCCATTTCACCTTCCCCGTGGTGAGGCCCCGCGGACGCAGCGGCGACGTGACGAGCGACGTCTACCTGGCCCAATGGCGCGAACAGCTGTGCCGCACGCCCTACTTCGACATGACCGACTGGCTCCGCGCCATGGACGTGGAAAACCAGCAGGCCATGATTTACGCTGCCGAGAGCGACGCCATCGTGCAGCGCCTCAGCCTCACGGCCTCGCGCGGGGGCTGGCGCGTGCTCGTCGTGTGGCACCCCGAACTGATGAACGAAACGGCGGCCAACAAGCTGCTGAAAATCTTGGAAGAGCCCCCGGCACGCACGGCCTTCGTGCTCGTGAGCGACCGTCCCGACCGCCTGCTCTCCACCATCGTGAGCCGCACGCAGCGCGTGGCCTTTCCGCCCCTGCCCGAGGAGGTCATGGCCCGCACCCTCAGCGAGCAGCGCGGCCTCGACGCCGACGACGCACGCGCCGTGGCCCACGCCGCCGCAGGCAGCTACACGCGGGCCCTGGCACGCCTCGTGGCAAACGAGGACGAGGCCCTGTTTTTCGACCTCTTCGTGCTGCTCATGCGACTGAGCTACATGCGCAAGGTCAAAGACATGCACGACTGGGCCCAGCAGGTGGCCTCGTGGGGACGCGAGCGGCAAAAAGATTTCCTGCAATACTGCCAGCGGCAGGTGCGCGAAAACTTCGTCTACAACTTCCGCCTGCCGGCGCTCAACTACCAGTCGCGCCGCGAGGCCGACTTCTCCCGGCGCTTCGCCCGCTTTGTCAACGAACGCAACGTCGTCGGCATCATGAACGAGCTGGCGGCCGCACAGCGCGACATCGAGCAAAACGTCAGTCCGCGCATGGTCTTCTTCGACCTGGCGCTCAAAATGATTGTCCTGCTCATACAGTGACTCCGACAGGCGGCCCCGCCGCCACACCATATATATAATAAGAGACAGAAACGCATGACCGATTTCATAAACGACCCCCATCTGCGCGGTTTCGCGGCCTCGGGCTGCGGACGGCAGGACAAACAGCTCAACTCGTACAACTACTTTTCCGACATCCCCGGCAACGACGCCTCGTGCGACCTCGTGGAGGTGCAGTTTAAAAACACGCGCAAAGGCTACTACCGCAACGAAAACCACCTGGATCTGGCCAAGGGCGACATGGTGGCCGTCGAGGCCAGCCCGGGCCACGACGTGGGCGTCGTATCGCTCACGGGACGCCTGGTGCCCCTGCAAATGAAAAAGACCGTGCTCAAGCAGGGCAGCGAAATAAAGCGCATCTACCGCAAGGCACGCGCCGTCGACATGGAAAAATACGAGGCCGCCAAAGCCCGCGAGCACGAAACGATGATCGAGTCGAGACGCATCGCCGCCGAACTGGGACTCGACATGAAGATAGGCGACGTGGAATATCAGGGCGACGGCAACAAAGCCATTTTCTACTACATCGCCGACGCACGCGTCGACTTCCGCAAACTCATCAAAGTGCTGGCCGAAACGTTCCACGTGCGCATCGAGATGAAACAAATCGGCGCCCGCCAGGAGGCAGGCCGCATCGGCGGCATAGGGCCCTGCGGCCGCGAGCTCTGCTGCGCCACGTGGATGAAAAACTTCGTGTCGGTGTCGACCAACGCCGCACGCGTCCAGGACATCTCGCCCAATCCGCAGAAACTGGCCGGACAGTGTGCCAAGCTCAAGTGCTGCCTCAACTACGAGGTGGACACCTACGTCGAAGCTGCCAGGCGCCTGCCCAGCAAGGAGATAGCCCTCGAAACGGCCGACGCCACCTACTATTACTTCAAGGCCGACATCCTGAGCGGCATGGTGACATACAGCACCGACAAGCGCCTGGCCGTCAACGCCACCACCATCACGGCCGAAAGGGCCTTCGACATCATCCGCCTCAACAAGGAGGGCGAAAAGCCCCTCTCGCTCCAACCCGACTCCGACGCCCCCGCCCAGCACACCACCGTCGACCTTGTGGAGCAGGAAAGCCTCACGCGCTTCGACAAAAGCAAGAAACGCAAGAAGAAACGCCGCCCCGCCGGCGAAAAGCGCGAGGCCAAAGAGCAGCCCCGCCGCCGCACCGACGAACAAAGCGCCGAAACGCGCAAAAACAACGGACGCACCAAGCCGCGGCGCGAAAAACGCGAAGAACCACCCACAGCCTGAACCCGTCATGCCCCGCACAACGGCACTCATCGCGGGGGCGGCCGCCCTGCTCACGGCCGTCCTGCTCACGGCCTGCCGCCCCCGGCCCGCAGCCTATGCGTTCAGCTCCGTTCCCGTCGACGGCTGGGAACGGGGCCACGTGCTCACGTTCCCCATCGACACGCTCGCCGGCGCAGGCACGTACCGCCTCGACGTCTGCCTGCGCACGTCGACGGCCCGCCCCTACCCCTTCCGCACGCTCTGGCTCGAAGTGCGCCGACGGCTGGGCACCGGCGGCCGCACGCAGGCCGACACGCTCGCCTGCAACCTGACCAACGCCAAAGGCGACCCCGACGGGCGCGGCGTCTCGCTGCTGCAATACGACTTTGCCCTCGACACCCTCAGTCTGCCCGCCGGCACAGCAGGCACCATCACCGTGCGCCACATCATGAGCCGCGACATCCTGCAAGGCATCTCCGACGTAGGCCTCAGGCTTACGCCCATATAGAGATTTCGCTCCGCCAAGATAAGATGCGGCTCGGACAAAGCAAGAAAAAGCAAGCTTTCTCCCCGTTCGCCACTCGCCTTTTGCACATCTTTGCTCCGCCAAGATAAGATGCGGCTCGGACGAAGCAAGAAAAAGCAAGCTTTCTCTTGCTTCACCACTCGCCTTTTGCTATCTTTGCACCCGAAAGAACGACGACAAGCGGAAATAGCTCAGTTGGTAGAGCACAACCTTGCCAAGGTTGGGGTCGCGAGTTCGAGTCTCGTTTTCCGCTCCACGGCGCTCGAATGGTGGAATCGGTAGACACGAGGGACTTAAAATCCCTTGGCCAGTGATGGCTGTGCGGGTTCAAGTCCCGCTTCGAGTACAAGGCACGGCTGCTTATCCAGAACGATAGGCAGCCGTGCTTTGTTTTGCCCTTGCGGGCGTAGCGGGCAGGCCTCTTCTTTTATGTCCCGGAGGCCACTTTTTAACGCGCGGCGCGCGGCGGGGCCGGACAAAAGGGCTAACTTTGCGCGCACGAATTCCTATATTATACTGCACAACTCATGGAACGCAAGCATCGGCTCTTGCTGGCGGCGGCACGCGCGGCTGTCGTGGCAGGAGAGAAAATCATGGAGATATACGCCGCCCCCGAAACCGAATGGGAGGTGGAAACGAAGGCCGACCACTCGCCCCTGACGCGGGCCGACCGCGAAGCACACGCTGCCATCAGCGCCGCGCTGGCGCCCGAGGGGCTTCCCCTGCTCAGCGAGGAGGGGGCCCACGAAGCCTACGACGTGCGACGCACGTGGAGGGAGCTCTGGATTGTCGACCCGCTGGACGGCACGAAAGAGTTCCTGAAACGCAACGGCGAGTTCACCGTGAACATCGCGCTCGTGGCCGACGGCTCGCCCGTGATGGGCGTCATCTACGTGCCCGTGCGCCGCACGCTCTGCTTTGGCATCGTGGGCGAAGGCGCCTGGCGCCTGGGCCAGTGCCCCGCCGCGCTACCCGACAGCTGGGAGGGCCTGACGGCTGCCTCTGAGCGCCTGCCCGAACGCGGGGACCGGGAGGGATTTGTCGTGGTGGCCTCGCGCTCGCACCTGAGCCCCGAGACCAGCAACTTCATCGACCGCCTGCGCGCCACGCACGGCAACGTGACGCTCTGCTCGGCCGGCTCGTCGCTCAAGCTGTGCCTCGTGGCCGAGGGCCGCGCCGACGTCTATCCACGCATGGCGCCCACCATGGAATGGGACACGGCGGCGGGCGACGCCATCGTGCGGGCCGCCGGCGGACGCACCGTGCGGGCCGACGACGGAGAGCCACTCATATATAATAAGGAAGACCTGCACAACCCCTGGTTCGTCGTCTATCCAGCCTAACCCCTCAGCTTATGGGATTTCAAGCCATCTTCGTCCTGTGTGTGCTGGCCTTCATGGTCATCGCCCTTGTGCGCGACCGCATGCGGCCGGGCATGATTTTGCTTTCGGCCTCGGTCGTGTTTCTCTGCGCAGGCATCCTTTCGCCGCGCGAAATGCTCGAAGGATTTTCCAACAAGGGCATGATCACCGTGGCCCTGCTCTTTCTGGTGAGCGAGGGCGTGCGCCGCTCGGGCCTGCTCGAAAAACTGCTGCGCCGCCTCCTGCCCACGGGCCGCACGACGGTGCGCCGCGTGCAGCTGCGCATGCTGCCGGTGATAGCAGGCATCTCGGCGTTTCTCAACAACACGCCTGTCGTCGTCATCTTCGCCCCCATGATAAAGCGCTGGGCCGAACGCATGAAGCTGCCGCCCACCAAGCTGCTCATCCCGCTGACCTACGTCACGACGCTGGGCGGCATCTGCACGCTCATCGGCACGTCGACCAACCTGGTGGTACACGGCATGGTCATCGACGCGGGCTACGAGGGTTTCACCATGTTTGAGCTCGGCAAGATAGGCATCATCATCGCCGTCGTGGGCATTATATATATTGTTGTGGCGTCGAAGTGGCTACTGCCCGAGAGCCGCGAGAGCATCGCCGAGACCGATGGGAATGCCGACGCCGGCGGACGTGCCTACCGGCGCGTCGAGGTGGTGCTGGCCCCCCGCTTCCCGGCCATTAACCGCCGCGTGCGCGATTTCGACTTCAAGCAAAAATATGGAGCCACGCTGCTCGAACTGAAACGGGCGGGCTCCACGCTCCTCATGCACGACTTGCGCAAAGAGCGCTTCCGCGAAGGCGACACACTGGTGCTCCTGGCCGACGACTCGTTCATGAAAAACTGGGGAGATTCCTCGTTCTTTCTCGTGGCCACAGACGGACGCGAGCCGGAACCCACCCTGGGCCCGAAAAAACGCTGGACGGCCATCGTTCTGCTCGTGCTCATGGTAGCCGGTGCCACCGTAGGCGAGCTGCCGGCCGTCAAGGAGGCTGTACCCGCCATGCAGCTCGACATGTTCTTCTTCGCCTGCGTGGTCACTGTGGTGATGGCGTGGATGGGCATCTTCCCCGCACGGAAATATACGAAGTTTATCTCGTGGGACATCCTCGTTACCATCGCCTCGGCCTTCGCCATCAGCAAAGCCATGCAAAACTCGGGCATGGCCGACGCAGTGGCGGCCTTCACCCTCGGCCTGAGCCACGACTACGGCCCCTACGTGCTGCTGGCCGTGGTGTTTGTCATCACCAACCTCTTCACCGAGCTGATGACCAACAACGCTGCGGCGGCGCTGGCCTTCCCCATATCGCTCTCGCTCGCCAATCAGCTCGGCGTCGACCCCACGCCGTTCTTCGTGACCATCTGCGTGGCGGCATCGGCCAGCTTCTCCACCCCCATCGGCTACCAGACGAACCTCATCGTGCAGGGTGTCGGCGGATACCGCTTCGGCGACTTCACCCGCATGGGCCTGCCGCTCAACATCCTCACGCTCATACTGACGGTGGCCCTCGTCCCCTTGTTCTGGCCTTTCTAAAGAAACATACCTCCCTATGAACGATAACAACATCTACCCCATTTTCGACCGCATGCTCACCCGTGCCGACAAGGAGCGCCTGCTTGGCCAGCGCGGCGTGATGCTGTGGTTCACCGGCCTGAGCGGCTCGGGCAAATCGACCCTGGCCATCGCCTTGGAGCGCGCCTTGCAGGAGCGGGGCAAGCTCTGTCGCATCCTCGACGGCGACAACATACGCACAGGCATCAACAACAACCTCGGTTTCAGCGACGAAGACCGCACGGAGAACATACGGCGCATCGCCGAGGTGGCCAAGCTCTTCGTCGACACGGGCATCATCACGCTCGCCGCCTTTATCAGTCCCACGGAGCGCATGCGCCAGATGGCACGCACCATCATCGGCGCCGCCGACTTCAAGGAGATCTACGTGAGCACCCCCGTCGAGGAGTGTGAGCGCCGCGACGTCAAGGGCCTCTACGCCAAGGCGCGCGCCGGGCTGGTCAAGAACTTCACGGGCATCTCGGCCCCCTTCGAGGCGCCGGCCGCTCCCGCCCTCACGCTCGACACCTCGCGCCTGAGCGTCGCAGAGAGCGTCAGTCGCCTGCTTGGTCTACTGGGCATGGAGTGAACGCTGCGAACACCGAAACCATCCAATTTTAAGAAACGGGCGAAGGCTGAACCAAAAACAGCCTTCGCCCGCTTTTGTTTATGGAGGTAAGACAGGCGGCGCCTCGGGAAAGGAAAGAAAATGTCCGTTTTTCTTTACTTTCCTCTCGGCTTGCACACTTTCGCTCCGCGCAAGCATAGGCGGCGCCTCGGGAAAGGAAAGAAAATATCCGTTTTTCTTTACTTTCCTCTCGGCTTGCACTATCTTTGCACAAAACTCGTACGTTATGAAGACACTGGAAAAAATTTTTGCTGAGAAACTTCTGGCCGTCAAGGCCATCAAACTGCAACCCGAAGCGCCCTTCACATGGGCCAGCGGGTGGAAATCGCCTTTCTACTGCGACAACCGCAAAACCCTCTCCTACCCCTCGCTGCGCAGCTTCGTCAAGCTCGAGCTGAGCCGCCTCGTGGCCGAGCGCTTCCCCGAGGCCGAGGTGGTGGCCGGCGTGGCCACGGGCGCCATTGCCCAGGGGGCCCTCGTGGCCGACGAGTTGGGCCTGCCCTTCGTCTACGTTCGCTCGAAACCCAAGGACCACGGGCTTGAAAACCTCATCGAGGGCGAGCTCGAACCGGGCCGCAAGGTCGTCGTCGTCGAGGATCTCATCTCCACCGGCGGCAGCAGCCTGAAAGCCTGTGAAGCCATCCGTCGTGCCGGGGGCGAAGTGGTCGGCATGGTGGCCAGCTACACGTATGGCTTCGACGTGGCCCGCGAGGCCTTCGCCGCAGCCGGTGTAGAGCTCGTCACGCTCACCAACTTCGAGGCCGTCGTCGAAACGGCCATGGCCACGGGATACATCCGTCCCGAACAGGTCGACGTCATCCACGCGTGGCGCAGCGACCCCGCCCACTGGAACGCCTGACGCTCCGCACGCCTTCATTTGCATAAGCCCATCTTTTTAAAAAACTACGACCTACATGAGTCTCTCCAAATACGAAAGCAGCGTCAAGCACCTGGCCCGTCCCGTGGGTGAGGTGTATGGACGCTTGGCCGACCTGCGCCATCTCGAACAGCTCAAGGCTCGTCTGGCCGACCCCGCCGTGCAGGAAAAGCTGGCTGCCAACCTGCCGGCCGACAAGCTTGAAGAAGCCCGCCGGCAGCTGGAAAACATCACCTTCGACGCCGACAGCATACAGCTCCCCTCGCCCGCGGGCAACCTCAAGCTCCGCATCGTGGAGCGCGACGAGCCCAAATGCATCAAGCTGGCCGGCGACGAAACACCACTGCCCCTCTACGTATGGATACAGCTCCTGCCCGAAGGCGATGACGCCTGCAAGATGCGCGTCACCGTGGGCGCCGAAGTGAGCCTCTTCATGAAACCGATTGTCAGCAAGCCTCTGAGCCAGGCTGCCGAGGGGCTGGCCGCCATCCTGTCGCTCGTCTGACACCAAATACCGCAAGCCATGCCTACTCTTTGGGAAAAATCCACCCGTCCGCTCGACGCCATCGAGCGTTTCACCGTGGGGCACGACCGTGAGCTCGACCTCTACCTGGCGCCCTACGACGTGCTGGGCTCCATCGCCCACACCACCATGCTGGGCGCCGTGGGCCTGCTCCCGGCGGCCGACCTTGACGTCCTGCTCCCCGAGCTGCGCGCCATCTACCGCGACGCCGTCGAGGGCCGTTTCGTCATCGAAGAGGGGGTTGAAGACGTCCACTCGCAGGTCGAGCTGCTCCTGACGCGCCGCCTGGGGGAGGCCGGCAAGAAAATACACAGCGGCCGCTCGCGCAACGACCAGGTGCTCGTCGACCTTAAGCTCTTCACGCGCGACGCCCTGCGCCGCACGGCCGACGCCGTCATGCGGCTGTTCAACGAGCTGCAACGCCAGAGCCGCCGCCACGCCTCGGTGCTCATGCCCGGCTACACCCACCTGCAAGTGGCCATGCCCAGCAGTTTCGGTCTGTGGTTTGGCGCCTATGCCGAGAGCCTCTGCGACGACATGCTGCTCGTCGAGGCCGCCTACCGCACGGCCAACCGCAACCCCCTGGGCTCGGCGGCAGGCTACGGATCGTCGTTCCCTCTGGACCGCACGATGACCACGCGCCTGCTGGGCTTCGACACGCCCGCCTACAACTCCGTCTACGCCCAAATGGGCCGTGGCAAGACCGAGCGCAACGTGGCCTTTGCCCTGGCCTCCATTGCGTCCACCGTGGCCAAGCTGGCCTACGACGCCTGCCTCTTCAACTCGCAAAACTTCGCATTCATCCGCCTGCCCGACGAATGTACCACAGGGTCGAGCATCATGCCCCACAAAAAGAACCCCGACGTGTTCGAGCTCATACGCGCCCGCTGCAACCGCCTGCAAGCCCTGCCGCAGGACATCATGATGATAATGAACAACCTGCCCTCGGGCTATTTCCGCGACTTGCAGGAAATCAAGGAGCAGTTCGTCCCGGCCTTCGACGCCCTCATCGACTGCCTCGACATGGCCACCTACATTGTGCAACGCATCGAGGTGCGCCGCGACATCACCGACGAAGCGCGCTACGACCTCATGTTCTCGGTCGAGGAGGTGAACCGCCGCGTGCTGGCGGGCGTGCCCTTCCGCGACGCCTACAAGCAGGTGGGGCTCGAAATCGAGGCCGGCACGTTCCGCCCCGACCGTCACGTACACCACACGCACGAGGGCAGCATCGGCCGCCCGTGCAACGACGAGGTGGACGCCCTCATGCACGAGGTGTACAACCGCATCGGCTTCGACCGCGCCACCGAGGCCGAGCGCAAGCTGGCCGAGGGATGAAGCGCGCCGTCGGCCTCCCCGTCCTGCTCCTGGCAGCGGCCTTAGCAGCCGCCTGCTCCGACGACGTGCAGGACATCTACTCGAGCTACCCGGCCTTCTTCCGCTTCAGCCCCGTCACGGCGGCCTCGCAGCTCTACACGGCCGTGTCGAACCCCGGGCAGTTTTGCACCGTCACCTTTCACAACGGACAGTATTACGTCTTCACCGACCCGCGCGGCACGTCCACCTCATGGCCCGTCACGGCCCAGCAGCAGTATGGCCGCCCCGTGTTCATCTCGGGCTTCATCGTGGGCACGCCCGCCGTCATCGACATGTCGGGCCAGTTCCCTTTGACGGCCTACGACCTGGTGTGCCCCCACTGCAACGAATCGGACTACATCACGCGCCCCGTGGCCTTCGACGGCGAGACGCAGATGACCTGCCCCCGCTGCGGCAGCTCCTACGACCTCAACAACGGCGGCATGCCCGTGAGCGGCCCCGCCACGCGCACGCTCTACCGCTACCACGTGGCGTACAGCCAAGGCACGCAAACGCTCATCATACAAAACTGAGCCCCCTCATCCCCCATCGGCCGGGACGGTACCCCAACCGCCCCGGCCGCATTGTTTCTGGACGCCATGACGGCACAGTCATGGGCTGGGGGATGTCGATGCGGGGCTTTGCCCCGAGCGGGTGAGACGCGATGAATCGCGTCTCTAAGTGGCGGATTTCCCGTGCGGCGGAAAGGATTACCGCGAGACTGCCGGCCCCAAAGGGGGCGAACTACTCTATAACCGCGAGTAAGCGAAGCGCGCCCGCGGACGGGTGCTACTGTCTATATACGGCCCCAAGGGGGTCGAACGAACCGGGAGGGTGGAAACTGCGTATGGGAAGGCCTCGAAGAGGCCGTGCTAATAGTAGCCTCGGGTGGAGCACAGCGGAACCCGAGGTGTGGTGGATGGAGAGGATGTCGGCCTCGAAGAGGTCGCTATGCCCGCTGCGGCAGGTGGCATGTACGCCTCTTCGAGGCTATCCACGTGGGGTGCGTGCGTTCCGCGGGTTCCGCTGCGCTCCACCCGCGGCTACTGATAGGTCGGCCCCCCTTTGGCCGTTCGTGCGGCGGAGGTATGGCCCGCGAGGCTGGATGTCCGCCGCGTAGAGACGCGATTCATCGCGTCTCTCACCGCCCGGATGGCTTAGGAGGGGCGGCATTCCTGCCGCCCCTCCTAAAACCGCTGTTTTTTAACACGGAGAATCGATTATTTTCGCGCGCTCGCGCCTTTGCTCGCAAATACGCGAAAATCAGAAACGTCTGATGTTCAGACACATCCGTCAAATACCCTGCCGCACGGACGCCCGAAAATGGGTTTTTCGCCACTATATGGCACAAATCGACCCCATTTTTCCTCCGAAAAGTGGCCTTGGATCGAAATTTCCATCCCTTGGATCGGCGAATCCATGGGATGGAAATCGATTTCCATGGGATGGATCGGCCGAGGGGCCGCATGGACGCACGGAAATCTCGCTAAAAGGCGGACGACGGTGGGCGTCCGCTTTAACGGTTTGCCATATAGCGCACAGCCTGCCGCGGCCGAAAAACGGGGGCTTGGGCGCCCTGCATGGCCCGCAAGGGGCAAAAACGTTCGTAGGCGCAAGTTTCTGCCACCAAAACGGGACAATTTAGGAAAAAAACGTATTTTTGCAGATAATCAAGGAGAAGAAGCCTGCGGAACGTCTGCCGCCGACACAGGCGGGCGGGCGCCTTCTGCCACCGATAGCGACCGAGGCCATGAAAATGATAGTCAACCCGAAGTATGAGCGCCTGCGCAGCTACCTGCGCACCATCAACGTACACTTCGAACGTGAAGGGCGCGAGATACACAGCGGACGCAACACCATCAAGACGCTGCGCGTCGACGACCTGACGCTCTGCGTGAAGCGTTACGCGCCGCCCTCGCTGCGCGGACGGCTGGCCTGTGCGCTCTACAAGAGTTCGAAAGCGCAGCGCGCCTATATGGCTCCGCTGCTGCTGCGCGAGCGCGGCTTCGAGAGCCCCGAGCCCGTGGCTTTCGTCACGTACAGAACGGGGCTGCTCAAATCGTCGTCCTATTTCATCTGCCTGCAATCCGACTACCGCCACAGCATGTGCGACGTCGAGGCCCTGCCCCCGGCCGAGCGCACGGAGGTGGTGCGCGCCTTTGCCCGCTTTGCGGCACGGCTCCACGAGGACGGCTTCCTGCACCGCGACTTTTCCTCGGGCAACATCCTCTACGACCGCCGCGGCGACCGCCTGCACTTTGCCCTTGTGGACACCAACACCGTGCGCTGCGGCCGTGCCGTGAGCATCGAGAAGGGGTGTGCCAACCTGGCCCACCTGAGCGGCAGCCCCGCCTTCTTCCACGAGCTGGCCGCCGCCTATGCCGCCGAGCGCGGCGCCGACGCCGAGCGCTGCGAACGCCTTATCCGACGGGCCCGCACGGCCCGCTGACGCCCCGGTTCCCAAGGCCGCACGCTCTTCTTCCCCTCCATGCATCTTCCGGCGATGAAACATACTTACGACTATCTCATCGTGGGTGCCGGCCTGTTTGGCGCCGTCTTTGCCCGCGAAGCCACCGACGCCGGGCGGCACTGCCTCGTGGTGGACCGCCGGCCCCACACGGGCGGCAACCTCCGCTGCGACGACGCCGACGGCATCCACGTGCACCGCTACGGGGCCCACATCTTCCACACCGCCTCGCGCCGCGCCTGGACCTACGTGCAGCGCTTTGCCGAGTTCAACCGTTTCACCAACGCGCCGCTGGCGCTCTCGGGGGGCGAGCTCTTCCACCTGCCGTTCAACATGAACACCTTCAACCGCCTGTGGGGCGTGCGCACGCCGGCCGAGGCCCGCGCCGCCGTGGAGCGCCAGCGGGCCCCCTACGCCGCCATAGAGCACCCCGCCAACCTCGAAGAGCAGGCCCTCAAGCTCGTGGGATCCGACATCTACCACCGCCTCATCAAGGGCTACACCGAAAAGCAGTGGGGACGGCCCGCCACGGAGCTCCCGCCCTTCATCATCAGGCGCGTGCCCCTGCGCTTCGTCTACGACAACAACTACTTCGACGACCCCTGGCAGGGCATACCCATCGGGGGCTACAACGTCCTGACCGACGCCCTGCTGCGCGGCATCGAGGTGCGCACGTCGACCGACTTCCTGCGCCACCGCAGCGAACTGGAACCGCTGGCGGCGCGCGTGGTGTTTACGGGCTGCATCGACGAATATTTCGACTGCCGCCTAGGCCGCCTCGACTACCGCAGCCTGCGCTTCGAGCACCGGCGGCTCGACGTGCCCGACTATCAGGGCAACGCCGTGGTCAACTACTGCGATGCCGACGTGCCCTGGACGCGCATCATCGAGCACAAGCACTTTGAGCACGCCAACACGCCCCACACGGTCGTCACGCGCGAATATCCCGCCGACTACGCCCCGGGCCGCGAGCCCTACTACCCCGTGAACGACGAGCGCAACACGCAGCTCGTGGAACAATATCGCGCCCTGGCCGCCGGGCTGCCCAACGTGGTGTTTGGCGGACGCCTGGGCAGCTACACCTATGCCGACATGGACGACACCGTCGACGCCGCCCTCGACCTGGCCGCGCGCCTGCTGGCGTGAACGGGCCAACAAAAATTTCGCAATCATGAAACGATTACAATTTCACCACCTAACACACCAATTCATTGCCGCTACTACGCTCTTGATGGCGGCATGTAGTACTACGCCGAAAGCTATTATTGAAACATTCCCACCAACAAACGCATCTACGTATCTTTCTTTTCAACCATTGACAGAGAAAGGTCTATATGTGACCACAGGTGAACCAACTGTTCCCGTTACCGAGCTTGGAAGTCTCAATATCATATACACACCTGGCGGCACAATATCCCACTTCGGCCGCTATCTCTATCGTGCAAAGCCAGACACGACCCGCCAACGCATTCCTATCCCCAGCACCAGCATTTATTACACGCCTTCCTCACCAACAAAATTCAAAGCGCACCGCCCCAATCTGCCTGCCGAAAAAATCGACAGCATATGGCAACCAGCCAAAGGGATTTTATCAACGCCCGTTATAGTATATTCCTCCATAGCCCCTAACACGCTAATGCCTGCTCTTGCTGATAAGATCATAGACAAAGGTGGAAATGGGGTCATCCGACTTCACACACAATTCATTCCGTCAAGCAATGCAACAAGTCCATCTCACTATATCATCACAGGAATTGTAGTAAAGCTCAGGAAAGACACGGCAACGACCACTCCCACTGATAAAATCTAAGGGCTCTCTCAGCTGTTGCCGAGAAACCGCCCTTGGCCGTTCGGTCCGAAATGGCTACATTTGCGACACCTATAAAAAACGAAACATGCAAAGCCTGCACGTCATCACGCCCGTTAAGGACTCTATCGACCTGACGCTCGAAACCATCGCGTCGGTCGTGGGGCAGCGGGCCGACGTCCCCTATATATATACGGTGTATAACGACTTCAGCACGCCCGAAAACACGGCAAGGCTCGAACGGGCCTCGCGCGAGATGGGCTTCAGGCTGGTCAACCTGGCCGACCTGACCGACCACCCCTCGCCCAACTATCTGCTCGTGCTGCAAACGGCGCGCCGCGAGGCCCTGGCTGCCGACGCCGGGCTGCTCATCGTCGAGTCGGACGTGGTGATGGCGCCCGACACCTTGCAGGGGCTCTTCGACGGAGCCCGCCAACGGCCCGACTGCGGCATTGCCGCCGCCGTGACAACCGACCGCGAGGGCCACATCAACTATCCCTACGAATATGCCATCGGGCACGAAAACACCGTGACGGCCGTCAGGAAGCATTGCAGCTTCTGCTGCTCGCTGCTCACGCCCGCCCTGATGCGCACCGTCGACTTCGACCGCCTCGACGCCGCGAAAAACTGGTTCGACGTGACCATCTCGCACCTGTCGCTCGCCGGCGGCCTGGCCAACTATCTCTTCACCACGCTGCCCGTATGGCACCGCCCTCACGGCAGCCGCCCGTGGAAACTGCTGAAACACAAGAACCCTTTGAAATACTATTGGATAAAGTACACAAAGGGCCTCGACAAGATCTGACAAAACAGCCCGCCGCATGACCCTCCTCAATCATTGTACCCTCGTGGTCCACCCCGACTTTTCCGATCTGGCCCCTTTCGTCCGCTCGCTGCCCGAACGCTTTGCCCGCGGCGAGGGCGAGGTGATCCACCAGGGACGCAACGAGCTGCGCCTCATGCAGGCCGGTACGCACCGGGTGGTGGTCAAGTCGTTCCGCCGGCCCAACGTGGTGAACCGCTGGGTCTACGGCACGCTGCGCCCGTCGAAGGCCAGACGGTCGTACGACAACGCCCTGCTGCTGCGCCGGCTGGGCATACCCACTCCCGCCCCCGTGGCCTACATGACGCTCCGCCGCGGTCTCGCCTTCGACCGCAGCTATTACGTAAGCCTGGCCTCGCGCTGTCCCCACCGCTACGAGGAGCTGTTTGAGCGCCCGTTCAGCTACATGGACGACGTGCTGCGCGCCATCGGCCGCCTGACGGCCCTCCTGCACGAAAACGGCCTGGCCCACAAAGACTACGGGCGCGCCAACATCCTCTTCGGCCAGGCGCCAGACGGCAGCATCGAGCTCGACCTCGTCGACCTGAACCGCATGCATCACGGCCCCCTCGGCATGAAGGCGGGCTGTAAAAACTTCGAGCGCCTGCCTGCCACGCCCCACATGCACCGCGTCATGGCCGAGGCCTATGCCCGGGCACGAAGTTTCGACCCCGAGACGTGCTACCGCCTCATAGCGGCCTATCGGAGCACGCAGCCCGGAAAAATCGACGGACGCTACTAACGCAAGGAGAGACCATCATGAAAGAAAGAAACGTCATCGCCGTCGTCGTCACCTACAACCGTCTGCCCCTCTTGCAGCGCTGCGTGGCCAGCCTGCGGGCCAACGCGCCGGGACGTATCATCGTCGTCGACAACGGAAGCACCGACGGCACGGGCGCCTGGCTCGACGCCCAGGAGGGCCTGCACGTTATCCATCAGGACAACGTGGGAGGCTCGGGCGGCTTCTACCGTGGCATGGACGAGGCCCGGCGCCTTGACGCGGAATGGATATGGTGCATGGACGACGACGTCTTTCCCCGTCCCGGCTGTCTCGGCGAGCTCCTCGGCTGTGCCGCTGCAACAGATGCCGCCATCCTGGCCCCACGCCGCCTGCTCGACGGACAGATATATACGAACGACTTCCGCGGCGTAGACCTGACGCACCCCTTTGCCTCGCTCTACACAGGCCGTCTGGCCACCACTCCGCCCGACGGGCCGACGCCGATTGCAGGCACAGCATTCGAAGGTCCCCTTATCCGCCGCGACGTCGTGGAACGCATCGGGCTGCCCAACAAGGAACTGTTTATCTTCTGCGACGATACAGACTATTGCCTGCGCGCAGGCCGGGCCGGCTTCAAAATGATGTACGTGCCCACGGCGCTGATGGATAAGCAACCATTTTTCAGCGAAGACGACTGGGCCACACGCAACCGGAAGAAAAAGTGGAAGCGCTTCTACCAGGTGCGCAACGCCACCTATCTGAACCACCACTACGGCCGCACGTGGGGCGTGCGCTGTCTGCGCGGCTTCATGGGCATGGCAGGCTACGTGCTCACGGCCCTCGTCACGGCGCCCTTCTCGGACGCCTACACCTGGGGCGACATCCCGCGCTTCTGGCGCGCCTGGCGCGACGGCATGGCCGAGAGGCTCGGCAAGATGCCCCTGCCCGACGACCGGCCGGCACACCGCACCGACAAGCACGAACAGACACCATCATGATACACATCGCCTGCAACATCGACGAGCGCTTTGCGCAGCACTGCGCCGTGACGCTCGTCTCAGCCTTCAAGAACAACCCCGGGCAGGCCATAACGGCCCACATCATCGCCCGCGGCCTCACGGAGAGCTCGCGCCGCCGCCTCGCCGAACTGGCCGCCGCCTACGGCGCCACGCTGCGCTTCTACGAGCCCGCGCCCGACCTGCTCGACGGGTTCAGCATCCGCAAGTGTGGCAACCGCATCTCCATCACGGCCTACTACCGCTGTCTGCTTCCCGAGCTGCTGCCTGCCGACGTGGACCGCGTGCTCTATCTCGACTGCGACATTCTCGTGCTGAGCCCCCTGAGCCCCCTGTGGGACACGCCGCTCGACGGCGTGGCGGCCGGCGTAGTGGAGGACATCGCCAACGACGACGCCCCGCGCTACGCCCGGCTGGAATATCCCCAAGAGCTGGGCTACTTCAACTCGGGCGTCCTGCTGCTCAACCTAAGCTACTGGCGCGAGCACCGGCTGGCCGATGCCTGCCGCGACCTCATGCACCACCACCCCGAGCGCATCGTCTACAACGACCAGGACCTGCTCAACTGCGTGCTGTGCCGCTCGAAGCGCACGCTGCCGCTCGTGTGGAACGTGCAGGACGCCTTCTACCGCCGGCCCGCGGAGCTCACGCCAGCCTGGCGCAGCAAGTATGCCGAGGCCCTGCTCCACCCCGCCATCCTCCATTACAGCAACCGCAAGCCGTGGCTCTACGACAGCCAGCACCCGCTGCGCAGGCTCTATCACGATTACCTGCGCCTGACGCCGTGGCACGATGCTCCCGCCGGCCACAGCGCGTCCGACGCCATACGGCGTTTTTTCCGCCTGCTGCCCTTCCGGCTGCGGCTGCGCCGCCCCAAATATGTAGATCTGAAAGAACTCTGACACGAAAAACACCATGCCCACCTCGCCCGTCAAGCGCTTTTTCAAAAGCATTGAGACCTTTTTCGTGCGCCGCAAGCAGCTGCGCATCACGGGCTACCTGCTCGACCGCTGCGGCGGCCGCGGGCTGCTGGATCGCTACGCAGGGGCCACCGCCACCGGGCCCGTCGGCGCCACGTCGCCCCTGTGGGTGTGCTGGTGGCAGGGCGAAGCGTCCATGCCGCCCCTCGTGCAGGCCTGCTACGCCCGGCTGCGCCTTCAGGCCGGCCGCCACCCCGTGCGCCTCGTCACGAAGGACAATTACAACCAATACGTAAGCTTCCCGCCCTACGTCTTGGAGCGCGTGGCCGACGGGCGCATCTCGCTCACCCACTTTTCCGACCTGCTGCGCGTGGCCCTGCTCTCGCAGCACGGCGGCATCTGGGCCGACGCCACCCTGCTACTGCCCGGCCCCGGCGTGGACGACATCATCGACCCCGCCGCCACCTTTTGGAGCTGCCACCACCGCCCCGTCTACCACAACATATCGCGCGGCGGATGGGTGGGCTTTTTCTGGGCATGCGGCAAGGGGCATCCGCTGCCCTCGTTCATCCTCGAGCTGTTTCTGAACTATTGGAAAGACCACGACAAAATCGTAGACTATCTCTTCATCGATTACGCCTTTGCCCTGGCCCGTGCCGGCATACCTGCCGTACACGACGCCATCGAGGCCATCCCTCTGACGGTGATGGGCCCGCTGGGCAAACGTCTGGACGAGCCCTACGACCCGAAAACGTGGAAAAGCTACTGCCGCGACTACCAGTTTCACAAGCTCAACCGCAAGGCAAGGCTCGTCACGGCCACCCGCGACGGACGCCCCACCAACTATGCACACATCTTGGAGCAATTGACAATTGACAATGGACAATTAGCAATTGACAAAGGACAATTGAGAATGGACAATGAAACAACCAACGTAAAGCACGGACGATGAACAGCAGCCAACGAACAACAGCAGCCGACGAACGGCTGATTTTACCCAACCGACAATTGGGAATTGTTAATTCTCCATTCTCAATTGTCAATTGTCAATTATCAATTGTCAATTCATAGCTTCGCCATGCTCTATTATCCCCTGTACGCCCTGCTCTATCTGCTATCGCTCCTGCCGTGGCGCGTGCTGTACGCCATGAGCGACCTGCTGTTTTACCCCCTGTACCACTGGTTGCGCTACCGCCGCGGCGTCGTGGAACGCAACCTGCGCGAAAGCTTCCCCGAAAAGACCGACGAACAACGTCGGACCATCGAACGACAGTTTTACCACTTTTTGTGCGATTACGCCGTCGAAGTGATCAAACTCTTCTCCATCTCGAAGCGCAACATGATGCGCCACATGGAGTTTATGGGCGTCGACAAGCTGCGCGCCGAGCTCGACCGCGAAGGAAAGAAGTTCTGCTTTCTCTACCTGGGGCACTACTGCAACTGGGAATACGTAGCATCACTCCAATACTGGCTGCCGGCCGTCCACTGCGGGCAAATCTACCACAAGCTCTACAACCGCGCCTTCAACCGTCTGTTCCTGCGCATCCGCGGACAGTTCGGTGGTGAAAACATCCCCATGAAGGAAACGTTCCACCGCATCCTGCAACTGCGCCGCCAGGAACGCCCCGTCATGATTGGCTTCATCTCCGACCAGGCTCCCGGCTGGGAGAGCATGCACCAATGGACCACCTTTCTTCATCACGACACGTCTTTCTTCATAGGCACCGAACGCATCGGAAAACTCGTCGACGCAGCCATCTATTACGTCGACATCGAACGCCCGCGCCGCGGCTACTACCGGGCCACGTTCCGCCTCATGTCGATGCACCCGGCCTCGCTCCCCGACTACCAGCTGACCGACGCCTATGCACGCTGCCTCGAAGAGCAGATACGGCGCCACCCGGCCTACTGGCTATGGAGCCACAAACGCTGGAAGCGCACTAAGGAAGAATGGCTGCGCCGTCGGGACGGAAAAGCCGTAGAATGACCATGAGCTGCAACCCTGCTCCCGGCAACGGAGAACAACATGCCACTCCAGCTGCTCCTTAAATCATACCATATACCGCTCCACGGCAACAGACACATGGCAAAGACCGCAGGCAGTCTTTAAGTAATGTAGGAAAAAGCCAAAAAAACGTAGCCCTCTTGGCGGAGCCGACGAAAGCACGTATTTTTGCGGTCCCAAAACGCTTTCGGAAATGGAACAGCTCAAAAGAACCGCCATCGAAGAATACGCTTTGCGTTTTATCCTTTCGGCCGCCCGAAAGGAAAAGTCATGCTCGTGCCATACGGCCCTGCCCCCTTATTCCTCTTTTCCCAACTGAATTTATTTTAAAACTTAACAGCTGACGACAAGCTGCCGTCGCAGCCGCCCGTCCACCGACTGTTTACGGCGGACGCACGTCCACGTCGTCTTGTAGCCTGCCCCCAACCGGGACGGGTAGGGCGACCAAACTCTATTTATCCACATCCAAAAACCAAACAACATGAAGAAATCTGAAACAAACAAGAAACCGTACACGGCCCCCGCGGCCATCGTCATCAACATGGAAACGGAACTGATGCTCGCCACGTCAGGCATGGAGAAAGGCGACAACGACTTTAAGAACGGAGGCTCATACGGACGCGGTAATGCCCGCAACAGCACCATATGGGACCGCTCGGAAAGCAACGTCTGGAATTAGAATTTCGTAACAACCCTATAAAAACCGATACAATCATGAACCAGCAACACAGTTTGACAAGGAAAATGAGAAAGACCCTGCCGCTCCTGCTGCTGGCCGCCGTGACGGCGCTGACAGGATGCACCGAAGAGCTGGAAGCACCTGCGCCCGGGCTGCAGGAAAAGCCCTCGGGCATCGTGTTCAGAGGCTCAATGCCCGGCAACACGTCCGACGCCCGCGCCTACGTGGACGAACGCGGCGGTTTCTTCTGGAACGCAGGCGACAGCATCCTCGTTACCGACAGCTATTACAGCAGTTTCGGGGCAATGTTCACGGCCACGTTCAGCGCCTCGTCCGAATCGGACGGCAAGAAGAAAGCCCTGTTCCAATTCAACATGGACGGAGCCGATCCGTCTGACATGAATACATTTCTGGTGCCCTATCTGCAACATCAGGCCAAGGATTACAGCGTCATCTTCCCGCAGACTGCCGACCGCGGCGACGATCCGCGCCTGGGAGCCACCTACAACTACTCCTTCCCCCCGACCCGCATACAGGAGGGGGCCACAAGCCGCCATCTGGGCCGCCACATGCTCATGACCTCAGGGCGCATCGACATCGACCGCACCACGCCCGACGGAGGAGGACTGACGGAAGAGGACGGTTTCGTACGTCTGCCCGACTTCCGCCTGAAACACCGCACGAGCCTGCTGCGTCTGCGCATCATGAACCGCCAGCAAAACCCCATCCGCGTGAAACGCGTGAGCGTCATGGCCCGCAAAAAGAACGGCAGCACAGCTTACTTCCTGCCAGAATGTTCTTACTATCTGGCAAGCGACAGCGTGGTCACCCGTTCTGAGGGAGCGTACGGTACGCTCACCGTGCAGCTGCGCGACAGCGGCACTACCCACTGCACCATACCGGCGGGTGACGAACTGTCGGCCTATGCCTCGCTGCTGCCCGTGGGCACTGAAGACGTGACATTCACCTTCATCGTGGAAACCGACGACACACAATATAAAACGCTGGCCTTCGATGGTAACCTTATTGAGGGGCGGCGCTTCGAAGCCGGTACCTATTATACGTTCGAACTGCTCGTAGACCACAACCTGTCCATACAAGGCTGGGAAGAAAACCTGCTCGACGACATCAGCTTCGGACAAGAAACGTTCACTGTGAGCACCGGCAGCCTGACGCTACCCCTCGAAGGCGGACAGACCTCGCTGCGCGTCGAAACCTCGCAGTCAGAAGGGTGGCACCTCACGGCTTGCCCGGAATGGCTCGCAACTGACATAACTGCCGGCACGCAGGGCGTTACCAACATTCGCCTTTCGGCTCCGTCCTCAACCGCAGAACGCAACGGTACGCTCTGCTTCGCCGCCGGCAACCTGCGGAAATGGATCTCGGTACGACAAGCCAATGTCTCCCCCGTGGCAGACGACGCCATCACCGTGACAGCCAACGAAATAAACGCTCCTGACAATCTGCGCATCCTGCAAGACGACGAACCGTCCGCAGTCTATTGCGACGCGGCCCAACGTAGCTTCAACACAGCCCGTCCCTTGCAGATAAGCGTCAAAGACGGGCGCCTGCACGTGCGCTTCTATTCGCCTCGCAAGCTGGAAGACGTCGAAATATGGGCCAAAATACCGGCCTTGTCAGACGAGGAATTTCTGCTGGCCCGTTTCGAAGAAGTGGCTCCCTTCATCGATTATTACACGGACCTGCCTTTCCTCACACGCGACTGCACCTTCCGCACAGCATCTGGAAAGCAGATGAAAGTGAGCCGCAACCCCTACTTCCCCGATGCCATGCTGTCGCTGCGCGCTACAGGCTACTGCCCCTACTGGCGCACGCTCGAACAAATAAAGCACGGATGGAACATCGCTTTCAGCCTCTACGGAGGCGACCCCACGAAGCCCGACGGAGGCCCCTCACCCAACTGGATCGGCATACGCCCCGTCCATTGCCGAGAGGCCGTAGCCCTGTTTCTCAACCTCGGCTATATCTTCAACATGAAAGAGCTTGAAGACCTCATCTATGCCAACGAAAACAAGCTCTACGGCAACGGCGGAACAAGCGACCCCGTATCCGCACTGCGCACGATGAAGCAAATGAGAGAGGAGCACTCTCTCCGCGTAGGACTGGTGTCGCCCAAACATTCGGCAGGACTGGGCGGTCCCGGAGTGTTCGGTCTGGAACAATGGCGATGGCTCAACTACCACGACGATTGGGGAGCCAGCACCGTCGTATTCCACGAACTGGGGCACGTGCTGGGCTACAACCACAGCAGCAGTTTCACCAACGGACCATGGGCCCACGAACTGATGAGCAACTTCTACCTGAAGCACCGCGCGGAGCTGCCTGTGAACACCACAGCCTACCTCGACAGCAAAAATAATCCCAACCTATATAAATAAGGAGACAACCATGAACAGATACTTATCCTACCGCAAGCATGCGGCCCGCCTGTTTGCGGCTGCCGCACTGCTCCTCATGGCCGCCTGCCAGGCCGACGACCTGCCACCTGCCACCCCGGAAGCGACCGAGGCCGTCACCTTCAGCCTCGACGTCATGCACCCCGGCACAGCAGGGAACGCAACGCGCAACGCCGCAGCCACAGAAAACGACATACGCACGCTCGACGTGCTGGCCTTCGACGCAGACGGCCTCTTCCGCCGCCACTATGCCGCCGGCGAGCTCTACACCATCGACGGAGGCGCCCAATGGCTCTACCGCCTGCCGCTCAGCAAGGACGAGGCGCGTGGGCTCCGCTTCGTTTTTCTGGCCAATCTGCACGAAGAGGTGACGGCAGCCGTGAGAAACGGCCTCATCGGTCACAAAGACGACCTACACCGTCACGTCACCTTCGACACGCCGTGGCTCACGGCCCGCCCCGACGCACTCTACCCCATGTGGGGCGAAACGCCCGACGCCTACGACAGCGACAGCAACGAGCAGGGGCTCAACCGTGTATCGCTGCTGCGCGCCGCCTCGACCGTCGACGTCGTACTCAACGGCAACGCTACTGAAGCATTTGGCATCAGCGACTTCAAGCTGGGCTGCGTCAAAGTGTGTGACGTTCCGCTGAAAAGCACGGCTGCTCCCGCCCCGAACCACTTCGAATGGGTGCGCCGACAGACGGATAGCGGCATGCGCAACGAGTATGCCGTGACGGCGGCCACCGTACCGGAAACAACCGATCTGGGCTCGTTTCAGACGGAAGGCACCGCACCAGTCAACGCCATACGCGGCCAAATCGTCGTGCCCGAATCAGACGCCGACGGAACGTGGAACACAACGTTCCTCGTCGGTGGCTACTACCGCAACGACAGCCGCCTCACATGGTACAGGCTCAACCTGTCGCACCCCGACGCAACCGACGGGACCAACCGGGCCACCGACCTGCTACGAGGCAAGCGCTACATCCTGAACATCACGCGCGTCGCAGCGGCAGGTCACAGTTCGCCCGACGAAGCGCTGGCACACCCCTCGGAAAACATCAGCGCCACGCTCGAGCTGCGCCCCGAAACCAACGAGCTCACGCACGTGGCCTACAACGCCCGAAACTACCTGGCAGCCTCGTCCTCCGAGCTTCACATGGCACCCGGAGGCGAAGTGCAGCTCCGCGTGCTCACCGACGCCGACGGAGGCTGGACGCTCGACGGCATGCCCGCATGGCTCACAGCCTCGGACCTGAGCGGCGAAAGCGGTTCGACGGCCACCATCAGCCTGCACGCGACCGGCGATCTTACCACCGGCGACACCTCAAATGCCACCTTACGCCTGAGTGCAGGCCCGCTCACGCTATCCGTTACCGTACGCATCACCACAGACGGCACCATCCTGTACGAAAGTCCCTACGTCCGCGAGGCTCTCGACGCCGCCGGCCTCGGCCTGCCCGACGGAAGCTTCAATCCCGGCGCACTGGCCTTCATGCAGGAGCACTACCTTATCCTGGCCAACAACTACCGCTCGGCTGCGGCGGGGCCTTCCGTCATCGTATACGACCGCCGGAGCAACCACGTGGTCTCCACCATCGAAAGCTGGACACATGACGACCAGACGCTCAACTTCCGCGGCTCCGACGACGCGCCCGACCAGATTGACGACCTCTCCTTCGACGCACGCACGGGGCGCCTCTACGTAGCCCGCCGTCAGTCGTGCGTCGACGTGTTCGACATGAGCGACCCCGCACGCCCCGTCTACGTCAGCCGCATCGGCCGGCAAGGCCAGCGGGCCGACCACGTAAAAAACCGTCTCTGCGGCAGTGGCGCCGTGCTCGCAACGGAGCGCTATCTCCTCGTGCGCGACGAAATCAACCTCGACACTTATGTCTACGCCGACATACAGCCCGCAGCCTTCCAGGAAATCACCTGCGTCACACGCGACGACCGCAATCTGCGCCACAGCGGTCACCAGCCGGCCCAATGGGCCGTCGACCCCGTGGACGGCTCCGTCTATCTGACCGACTGGGACGCCACCTTCCAAGGCATCTACCGCATCGACCCCGCACGTGCCGACGCCCTGGCCGACGCCGGGCGGCGCTGGCAGCAGCTCGACCTGCGCGCCGGACGCCTGCCCCTAGGCTATCGCCCGACCGGCCTGCTCATCACGGATGACAAAGTGTACGTCACCCGCCTTGACGGCACGCTCGACATCTTTGCCCGCAACCTTCTGACCGCCACGCCCGCCACACGAAGCGGCATGCCACACCCCGAGCGCAGCCTCAGCCTACGCACCGCCACGGGACGCCCCGGACAGCTGAGAAAGCTCTACCAAGACCCTGCCGCTCCGACCGACGTATGGAGCATCGACACTGAAACGCGTGCCGCCGTGCGCCTCGGCTTCCACGCTGCCGGCATAGAAGTGACCGACTGACCCTGCACCGGCCACACAAACACGCCATCCTCCCAAAACGTCCCCGACGAGAAACGGCACAGCCTCACTCGCGGGGACGTTTTTATTATACTGCCCCGCCACCCGACCGGCATGTGGCCCTCACACGGTCACATAGTAGTGCGCCCCCTGCGGGGCCGACAGCCTCACCCTCACCGGCAGCCCCATCCGCCGCCACAGAGCAGTGCGCCCCCTGCGGGGGCGGCAGCCTCACCCTCACCGGCAGCCTCATCCGCCACACCTACAAGCGGGAATGACGGCCGCGAAGCGGTCGAACTACTCTGTAACCGCGGGTGAGCCACGGGCGAACCCGCGGACAGGGGAGCCACGCCCCATGACGGCCCCAAGGGGGTCGAACTCCCAAGAGGGTGGACGGGCGCGCCGTGCAGACGGGCGAGACCAGGCGTCCTCGCACGCGGGCGTTGGACCTCTTTGAGGCCCTCTTCATTTCACATGGCTGACCGCCCGCGGGTTCGCTCCGCTCACCCGCGGCTATAGAGTAGTGCGACCCCTGCGGGGTCGGCAGCATCACCCACACCGGCAGCCTCATCCGCCGCCACAGAGCAGTGCGCCCTCCGCGGGGTCGGCAGCCTCACCCACACCAGCAGCCCCATCCGCCGCCACAGAGCAGTGCGCCCCCTTCGGGGCCGGCAGCCTCACCCGCACACAGACGGCAGCACCCACACCGCCTCCTCCCATGCACCACACCGCTGCCAGCATCCATCACACAGGCGCCCGTGCCAGACGGCCATGCGGCGGAAATGACGGCCCCAAGGGGGCCACACTACTCTATAACCGCGGGTGAGCGCAGGCGAACCCACGGACAGGATAGACCTACCACCTGCCGGCCCCAAAGGGGTCGAACCGCCGAGAAAAAAGCGGCCACTACCACGCTGACAGACGCACACGACAGTCTGAGTAGTGATACCATTCAGAGCGTCTCGCACGGACATATTCCATTGCCCAAGCTGCCTGCATACCGAAAGAAGCGTCGTAAAACATTTTTTTTGAGAATTTATGCGCGTTTCCATCCGGTTTCACAGAAATTCCCTACCTTTGTCGCGGGTCAGTCAGCCCAGAGGGGCTGGCGGGTCCACTTTAAGGAAGTCTGACGACGCCCACCGCTGCTCTGGCAGCCCAGCGGCGCCCGACGACAAGAGAAAGGACGTTTACGGACGTTATCTTCTACGTACAAACTTCGCAACTTTGCACAATCCCAAGAAGATACGGCAACGTGACGTCCGCGCTGGGTGTATTGTACCCATACGGCAAGCCATCAATGGCCGCCGCATGGACTGCGATATATCAACGGCGTGGGCTGACTGCGTTGCTTATCCTTGGGAAAGGCAATGCGAAGGCCTGTACGTGGGATAAGCGAAAGTAGAAACTCCCACGTCTTTTTTCGTACCCCACTCTTTCACCATTTATTCACCGCCCTTTTCGGGAGTTTGCGGGCACAAAAAACTTTTACGCCATGAAACGCGACGAAGAAAAGAGAAACGAACTGCAATCGCGCCGGGAGTTCTTCAAGAACGCAGCCAAGAAAACCCTGCCCATCCTTGGTGCGCTCGTGTTGGCTGGCATGCCAAGCGTGCTGAGAGCCAGCGAAACTGAATTAGGATGCAAGTATGGCTGTTCAACAGGCTGCTATACATCTTGCAACTATACTTGTAAATCAACTTGTAGAGACACGTGTAAAGGTAGTTGCAGAGAGACTTGCAAATATACATGCACAGGAACTTGCAAAAATTCCTGCAGAGGAGGATGCGAGTACAGTTCTCGCTAATAATCAATGCAACGAGAAAACAGGAATTGCGCTTGGTTATAACATGGGAGATAGCCCAATTCATCATAACCTCGGGCAATTCCTTTCCTAATTCAAAGTTGCTTTAATTACGTAGCAAATAAATTCAAAAGAAAAGAGACACAATGAAAACAACATGGGCAAAAAGTCTTTTATTCGCACTCGTTCTCACCGGTATGATGGCCTACGAAAAAGATGATATATTGAAAACCCAATAAAATAAAGACTTAAATAAGCTACCCCCACACACAAAATGGAGTTACAATCACGCAGAGACTTTTTCAAAAAGGCAGGTCGAAAAGTACTGCCCATCCTAAGCGCTATCATTTTGGCAAATTTGCCCCATATAGCAAAGGCTGAGGAAACAATCGGTTGCAAAAACACATGTACTGCCAGCTGCAGCAATGAATGCACAGGAACTTGTTCATTCACATGCCTAACAAACTGTTCTGGCTTGTGCAAAGAGACATGCAAGCATACATGTAAAATCAGCTGTAAACAAACTTGTAAACTTACCTGCAAGACATTTTGCGGGACATGTTGTGGAGGTTCTTGCGCAATGACTTGTAAACAGACTTGCCAGAGCGATACAATTAAACATAGAAGATAAGTAAATTCAAAAGAAAAGGGACACGATGAAAACAACATGGGCAAAAAGTCTTTTATTCGCGCTTGCTCTCACCGGTATGATGGCCTGCGAAGAAGATGATGTAAGGCAAGACACAGACATCGAAATCAACATTCCGTCGAAAGACGTCACCCCTCCGTCACTCGAAAAGTACTTAACAACGACTGATATGGACGGTTTTTCCATTCGTGCGCGTTTTGACAACGGAGGTGACGATACAAGTAATATGAGTTGCACTGTTCATTGGCGGGCCTACACGTCCAAGCCTTCATCCAGACCTTCCATGTCGGCCATGAACCGACATGAAAGCATGAGGGTGTATGCAAGTACGAAGAAATCGACCACTTTCGACAAATCGCACGCAGGGTACAGCGGCGGCACCTACATCTATTACTATATGGAGTGTAAAAACAGCAAATACACCTGCACGACGCCCGTCACCTATACCATCGTAAAACGCTAAGCTGCATGAGCATCAAAGAAAACGACAAGGGGTGGCAGTCGGGCATGGCCAAAAACATCACCTTCATCGTGACGAAGGACTGCCAGCTGGCCTGCAAGTACTGCTACCTCGTGGGCAAGAACACGATGGAGCGGATGCCGTGGGAAGTGGCCCGGCAGGCCATCGACTACATCCTGGATCACGAGGCGGAGATGAAGGAGGAAAGCGTCGTATGGGACTTCATCGGCGGTGAACCGTTCCTGGAAATCGACCTGATAGACCGCATCTGCGACTACCTCAAGACGGAGATGTTCCGACGCGGCCACCACTGGTTCAACTCCTACCGCTTTTCGTTCTCGACCAACGGCATCAACTATCACGAGGAGAAGGTGCAGCGCTTCATCGAGAAGAACCGCTCGCACCTCTCCATCGGCATCACCATCGACGGCACGGAGCGCAAGCACGACCTCAACCGCGTGTACAAGGGTAGCGGCCGCGGCTCGTACCAGGACGTGGTGCGCAACATACCGCTGTGGCTCTCGCAGTTTCCCGACGCGGGCACAAAGGTGACCATCAGCTCGGCCGACATCCCCTACATCAAGGAGAGCGTGCTGCACCTCTACTCGCTGGGCATCCGCGAGGTGAACATCAACTGCGTCTTCGAGGACGTGTGGCAGGAGGGCGACGACCGCCTCTTCGAGCAGCAGCTCATGGAGCTGGCCGACGCCATCATCGACGGCGGCCTCTACGAGGACTATGCCTGCTCCTTCTTCTCGGAAAGGCTGGGCAAACCGCTCGACTGCGTGGCGCAAAACCAGAACTGGTGCGGAGCGGGCCGCATGCTGGCCGTCGACGCCGAGGGCAACTTCTATCCCTGCACGCGCTTCGCCCAGTATTCGTTGCGGGAGAAGCCGGCCCTCATCATCGGCAACGTGCGCGACGGCATCGACCACAACAGGCTGCGCCCCTTCCTCACGCTGGACCGATGCACGCAGTCGCCCCGCAAGTGTATCGACTGCGAGGTGGCTGAGGGCTGCGCCTGGTGCCAGGGCGAGAACTACGACGCCGCCGCGACGCCCACCATCTTCCAGCGCTCGACGGCCATCTGCCTGATGCACAAGGCACGCGTGCGAGCCAACAACTATTATTGGAACCGTCTGTTCCGCAAGCTGGAGCTGGAAGACGCACGCGAGGCGTACGAGAAACGGAAGAAAGAAACGAAAAACGTAACTTGCTGAAAGGAGAAGACCATGCTGCAATATCTTGTCATTCTGCTGGACGACGCTGCCGCGTCCTTCTGCCACTACTCTTCCGCCGGCCGCGCGCCGCGCCCCATGCCGGCCGACGTGCTGCGCCGGGGCATACGCTTCGCCATGACCGAAAACCTGAACGTGCAGTTTGTCTACCCCGCCGGGGAGGTGCCTGCCGACGTGGCCGCTCTCGTTGAGAGCGTCGACCACGTGAAGATAAAGCCCGTCGGGGCCCCGGGGCCGGCCGACGTCACCGTCGTCGACGGCTTCGACGGCCTGCCCGCCGAGCCCGCCGAGGGCGCCACCTACGTGCTCCGCACCGACCGCGCCGCCCTCTTTGCCCGCCGGGGCGAGCTGGCGCCCGTGCTCGCGCGTGCGGCGCGGCTCAACCTCGTGCTCACCGACGTGGAGCGCTTTGCCGATGCCGACGTGGCGGCCTACGCCGAAACGCTCGACGAGTTGGCCGGCCTCATCGCCGGGCAGTATGCCGCGGGCCGTGCGCCCCAGCTCAACGTGCTCAACGACCGCCTGTTGCTCACGCAGATGAACAGCTGCGGCGCGGGCGAGACGAGCCTCACGCTGGCGCCCGACGGCCGCTTCTACGTGTGCCCGGCGTTCTACCTCGCCCCCGACGCCACGCCCGTGGGCAGCCCCGACGAGGGGCCCGCCGTGCCCAACGCACAGCTCTACCGCCTCGACCACGCCCCGCTCTGCCGCCGCTGCGACGCATGGCAGTGCCGCCGCTGCGTGTGGCTCAACCGCCAGACGACGCTCGAGGTGAACACGCCCGGCCGCGAGCAGTGCGTGGCCGCCCACGTGGAGCGCGAGGCGTCGCGGCGCCTGGCCCTGCGCCTGCGCGAGGCGGGCATCATGCTGCCGGGAGCGCAGGAAATAAAAAAACTCGACTACTTAGACCCTTTTGACGTAAGAGAAACATGGTAAAGAAACTGATCGGGCAGATAACTGCCGGGGAGAGAGACGAGATACAGCGTCTCTACGAACGCCGCAACGGCTTGAACGAACTGGCCCAAATCGTGACGGCCGACAACGACGCGCTCTACGAAAAGCTCGTGGCCGACATGGGCGACACCACCACGCGCTTCCAGGCGTGGTGGGACAAGATGGCGCAGAAATACGCCTGGGAAAGCTGCGAGGGCGGCCACTGGGAAATCAACTTCGACACGTGCGAAATCTATCTGGTGGGAGGAGACGCCTTATGATAGCCCCGCTGATGATCGGGACGACCGAGCTCGTCCTGCTGGCAGGCATCGCCCTGCTGCTCTTCGGCGGCAAGAAGCTGCCCGAACTGATGCGCGGCATGGGCCGCGGGGTGAAAAACTTCCGCGAGGGCCTGAACGAGCCTGAAGCCCCGGCCGACGGGGAGACGCCCGCCGACGCACCGGCCGGCGAGGCTGCCGGGAGCAACGATGCCTCCGCCGCCACGAAGCCCGCCGCCACGGCGGGTGGCGCCGACGGCCGCCCCGCACAGACCACGGCCGCCAAGGCTGAACCCGCCGGCACGACGCCGGCCAAGGACGCGACGCGCCATGACTGAGCGGGGCGCCCTGATGACGTTTGGAGAGCATCTTGACGCACTGCGCAGGATGCTCTTCCGCATTTTGGGCGTGACGCTCGTGCTGGGCGTGGCCGTGTTCTGCCTGAAAGACGCCACGTTCCGCCTGCTGCTGGCCCCGACCGACAGCCATTTCGTCACGTGGCGCTGGCTCGACGCGCTGGGCCGACGACTGGGGATGGACCTGAGCGCGGGGAGCTTCCGCGTGGAGCTCATCAGCACGGAACTGGCCGCACAGTTCAAGACGCACGTCACCACCTCCCTCTGGCTGGCCCTGCTGGCGGCCTCGCCCTACATCGTCTTCGAGCTGTTCCGCTTTGTGGCCCCCGCCCTCTATGCCGCCGAGCGGCGGCGTTCGCGCTGCGTGGTGGCTGCCGTCTACGTGCTCTTTGCCGTGGGCGTGGCGGTGAGCTATTACGTCGTGTTCCCCATCTCGCTGCGCTTTTTGGGCACCTACCAGGTGGCGCCGGGCGTGACGAACCAGATCAACCTCTCGTCGTACGTCTCGATGTTCACGCGGCTCACGTTCCTCATGGGCCTCGTGTTCCAGCTCCCCGTGGTGGTGCTCTTCCTCGCGCGCATGGGTCTCGTGAGCGCCTCGCTGCTGCGCCGCTACCGGCGCCACGCCATCCTGCTCATCTGCATCGTGGCCGCCGTCATCACGCCGCCCGACGCCCTCTCGCTCGTGCTCGTGGCCACGCCCATGTGCCTGCTCTACGAGGCGAGCCTCCGCCTGGCCGGCCGCGTGGAGCGCCGACGCCGCAAGACGGGCGGAGACGGACGTGCCGACGCGTGAAAAGGCGTCGCACGGGCCGGCCGAGCGGTGAGAGACGCTATGAATCGCCTCTCTACGCAGCGGGTATCCCGTGCGGCGGACTCTCTCTCCATGCTGTCCGCTCCGCGGGTTTTTAACACGGAGAATGCGATATTTTCGCGCGACTGCCCTCTCGCTCGCAAATGAGCGGAAAATGGAAGCCTCTGACAATGAGGCATATCCACGCAAAGTCCCTTCACAAGAAACGCGCAGAATGGTTTTTTTGCCACTATGTGGCACGTTTCGGGGCCAAAAATCCGTCTAAAACAAGCCTTGGATGGAAAAACCGATGGGATGGAACGGCCGTTCCATGGGATGGAACGGCCGAAACAGGCCTTGGATCGGCCGGACGGCCGCACGGAGGCGCAGAAAATTCGCTGGAACGGGCGCGGGCATGGCCGTCCGCTTTAACCGTTTGCCATATGGCGCACAAGGGGCGGCGGGCACGGGAAAAGGCGCGCGGGACGGACGCCGCGGCAGGGGAGGACGTGCACAAATGGGCGCAAAATGTGGCTTTTCGACGGAAAATGCGTACCTTTGCCACGGGCTCTCCGGCGGAGGGCCGCAGCGAACGGACGCGCATTTCAACTCAAAAAACAATACAAGCGATATGATATACTTCTTCAAGACCCCGGAGGGGACGGTGACGGCCACCGAAGCCGACCACGCCCTGACGCCCGAGGAAACGCAGCGCCTCTGCTGGCTCTTTGGCGGGGCCGTGCCCGTGGAACACGACTCCGTCGAAGGATGGTTTACGGGCCCGCGGCGCGAAATGATTACGCCGTGGAGCACGAACGCCGTGGAAATCACGCAGAACATGAACCTGACGGGCATCAGCCGCATCGAGCAGTTCCGGCCGGCCGACGGCCCCGACGCCGACCACGACCCCATGCTGGAACGCCTCTACAACGGGCTCGACCAGCGCATCTTCACCATCGACATCGAGCCAGCGCCCATACGCCACGTGACCGACATCGAGGCCTATAACGAGGAGGAGGGGCTGGCCCTCTCGCCCGAAGAAATTGCCTACCTGCACGACGTGGAGGGCCAGCTGGGACGACCGCTGACCGACAGCGAGGTGTTTGGCTTTGCCCAGATCAACTCGGAACACTGCCGCCACAAAATCTTTGGCGGCGACTTCGTCATCGACGGGAAGCGCAAGCCGCAGTCGCTCTTCGCCCTGATCAAGCAGACAACGAAGGAAAACCCGCACAAGATAGTTTCGGCCTATAAGGACAACGTGGCCTTCTCGGCCGGCCCCGTCGTGGAGCAGTTTGCCCCGGCCAACCACGCCGTGCCCGACTGGTTTCGCATCGAGGACATCGAGAGCGTGATTTCGCTGAAGGCCGAGACGCACAACTTCCCCACCACCGTGGAGCCCTTCAACGGCGCCTCGACGGGCACGGGCGGAGAGATACGCGACCGCATGGGCGGCGGCACGGGCTCGTGGCCCATCGCCGGCACAGCGGTGTACATGACGGCCTATCCGCGCTTGGAGGAGGGACGGCCCTGGGAGCAGTCGATGACGGAACGCCCGTGGCTCTACCAGACGCCGCGCCAGATACTGACGAAGGCCTCGAACGGCGCGTCGGACTTTGGCAACAAGTTTGGCCAGCCGCTCATCGCGGGCTCGGTGCTCACGTTCGAGCACGAGGAGAACGGCGAGCGCTATGCCTACGACAAGGTGATTATGCTGGCAGGCGGCGTGGGCTACGGCCGCCGGCGCGACTGCCTGAAAGGTGAGCCGCGGCCGGGCAACAAAATCGTTGTGGTGGGCGGCGACAACTACCGCATCGGCCTGGGCGGAGGCTCCGTCTCGTCGGTCGACACGGGCCGCTACAGCAGCGGCATCGAGCTCAACGCCGTGCAGCGCGCCAACCCCGAAATGCAGAAACGGGCCTATAACCTGGTGCGCGCCCTCTGCGAAGAGGACGTAAACCCCGTTGTCTCCATACACGACCACGGTTCGGCCGGCCACGTCAACTGCCTGTCGGAACTCGTGGAAGAGTGCGGCGGAACCGTCGACATGGGCCGCCTGCCCATCGGCGACAAAACGCTCTCGGCCAAGGAAATCATTGCCAACGAGAGCCAGGAACGCATGGGCCTGCTCATCGACGAGCGGCACCTCGACCACGTGAGCCGCATCGCCGAGCGAGAGCGCGCCCCGATGTATGTGGTGGGCGAAACGACGGGCGATGCCCACTTTGCCTTCGTGCAGCCCGACGGCGTGCGCCCGTTCGATCTGGACGTGGCCCAGATGTTCGGCCACTCGCCCAAGACCGTCATGACAGACGAGACGGTGGAACGCACCTACCGCAACGTGTCGACCGACCCGGCACGCCTGGACGACTACGTGCGCGGCGTGCTGAGCCTCGAAGCCGTGGCCTGCAAAGACTGGCTCACCAACAAGGTGGACCGATCCGTGACGGGCAAGGTGGCCCGCCAGCAAACGCAGGGACTGCTGCAACTGCCGCTGAGCGACTGCGGCGTCGTGGCGCTCGACTATCGCGGACGCTCGGGCATCGCCACGGCCATCGGCCACGCGCCGCAGGCCGGCCTGGCCGATCCTGCCGCAGGCTCGCAGCTGGCCGTGGCCGAGGCGCTCACCAACATCGTGTGGGCCCCCTTCTCGGCCGGGCTCGACAGCATCTCGCTCTCGGCCAACTGGATGTGGCCCTGCCGCTCGCAGAAGGGCGAGGACGCCCGCCTCTATGCCGCCGTGGAGGCGCTCAGCAAGTTCTGCCGCGAACTAGGCATCAACGTGCCCACGGGCAAGGACTCGCTCTCGATGACACAACAATATCCCGACGGACAGAAAATCATAGCCCCCGGAACGGTCATCGTATCGGCCGGAGGCGAGGTGGCCGGCGTGCGCCAGACGGTGAGCCCCGTGCTCTCGGGCAAGCTGTCGGCCAGCCTCTACCACATCGACTTCTCCTTCGACGAGCTGCGTCTGGGCGGCTCGGCGCTGGCCCAGAGCCTGGGCTGCGTGGGCAGCGACGTGCCCCACGTGAAGAGCCCTGCCTACTTCCGCAACGCCTTTAATGCCGTGCAGCGGCTCGTGCGCGAAGGCATCATCACGGCCGGCCACGACGTGTCGGCGGGAGGCCTCGTCACCTGCCTGCTCGAAATGTGCTTTGCCAACACCGAGGGCGGCCTCGACATCCGCCTGGACGGCTTCAAGCGCACCGACCTCATGCGCATCCTCTTCGCCGAAAACCCCGGCGTCGTGGTGGAGGTGCCCTACAACCGGCGCCGCGCCTTCCGCGAGGCCATGGCCGAGGCCGGCGTGTCGTACGTCAACCTGGGAACGCCCGCCCGCGAACGGCGCATCCGCATAGAAAAGGACGGAGAGGCCCACACGCTCGACATCGACGCCCTGCGCGACGTGTGGTTCCGCACGTCGTACCTGCTCGACACGAAGCAGAGCATGAACGGCTGCGCCGAGGCGCGCCGCGACCACTACAAGCTGCAACCCCTGCGCTTCCACCTGGGCCACCGCCAGAGCGGCAACAGCTTTGCAGCCCTAGGGGCCGACCCCGACCGCCGCACGCCGTCGGGCATACGCGCCGCCATCATACGCGAAAAGGGCACGAACGGCGAACGCGAGATGGCCTATGCCCTCTACCTGGCCGGCTTCGACGTGAAGGACGTGATGATGACCGACCTCGTCACGGGCCGCGAAACGCTGGACGACGTGAACATGATCGTCTTCTGCGGCGGCTTCTCCAACTCGGACGTGCTGGGCTCGGCCAAAGGCTGGGCGGGCGCCTTCCTCTACAACCCCAAGGCCAAGGAAGCCCTCGACCGCTATTACGCACGCAAGGACACGCTGTCGCTTGGCGTATGCAACGGGTGCCAGCTCATGGTCGAGCTGAACCTCATCAACCCCGACCACGAAAAGCGCACCCGCATGCTGCACAACGACAGCCATAAGTTTGAAAGCGCCTTTGTCAGCGTAGTCGTGCCCAAAAACAACAGCGTCATGCTGAAGGGGCTGAGCGGCGACGAGCTGGGCATATGGGTGGCCCACGGCGAGGGAAAGTTCTCGCTCCCCCTGCCCGAGGACCGCTACAACATCGTGCTGAAATATGCCCACCACGGCTATCCCGGCAACCCCAACGGCTCCGACTATGACGTGGCCGGCATATGCTCGCCCGACGGACGCCACCTGGCCATGATGCCCCACCTGGAACGTGCCTTCCTGCCATGGCAGAACGCCTACTACCCGGCAGATTACCGCGACGACGACGCCACGCCATGGCTCGCAGCCTTCGTAAACGCCCGCAAATGGGTGGAGAAACACACCAACCGGTGACGAAACAACAAACAAGGCCGTGAGCACACCCACTGCTCACGGCCTTTTCACATATCAAACCATTAAAACATCCCTTCGCTTATGCATTATATCTTTTCCCGTCTCGATTTCCAACAGATAGCCAGTGCCTTCATCGTGCTGTTTGCCGTCATCGACGTGCTGGGCAGCACGCCCCTCTTCCTGGATCAGAAAGCCAAAGGCCGTCCCATCAACGCCCTCCAGGCCACCACCATCGCCACAGCGCTGCTGCTGCTTTTCTTCTTCATGGGCGACGCGCTGCTGCGCCTGTTTCACGTCGACGTCGAATCGTTCGCCGTGGCGGGCGCGCTCGTCATTTTTCTCATGGCGCTGGAAATGCTGCTCGACGTGACCATTTTCAAATACAACGGCCCCATCAAGGAAGCCACGCTCATCCCCGTAGTGTTTCCCCTCCTGGCCGGCGCAGGCTCCTTCACGACGCTCATATCGCTGCGGGCCGAGTTTGCGCAAGTGAACATCATCATCGCGCTGCTGCTCAACATGCTGTTCGTCTATTTCGTGCTGAAAGCCACCGACAAGGTGGAAAAATGGATAGGGCCGGGCACGATCTACCTGCTGCGCAAGTTTTTCGGCATCATCCTGATGGCCATCTCCGTGCGCCTCTTCACGGGCAACATCGTGCCCCTCATCGAGCACATCACGAGCCACTGACGCCGCCGGCCGCCCGCTCGCGCAGCAGGCGCCGCGCCGTCTCGATGATGGTATCCACGCTACGGGCATAGTCCTCGGAGGTGATGTCCACCTTCACGTCGGGGTCTATGCCCATTTCCGTTATCTGCCCGTCGCGGTCGTACATCGGACAGGCCGAGAAGCGCACGAGCCACCCCGAGGGGAGCTCCGTGTTGAAGGGCATCCCTGCTCCGCCGCCCGTGCGGTCGCCCACGATGGTGACGCCGGGCAGCCCCTTCATGTACATGACGAAGGTGTTGGCCGCGCTGTACGTGCGTCGGTTGGTAAGCACGGCCACGGGCTTCTGCCACCGCAGCCCTGCGAAAGGGTCGAGCCACACGGGCTCGGGCGTCGAGAGGTCGGCATGACCGGACCCCGTCTTATGACTCATGTAGCCGCCCAAAGTGCGTTCGTCGATGAATGCAGAAGCCAGACGTGCGGCATACGTGAGCTGGCCCCCGCCGTTGCTGCGCACGTCGACGATGAGCCCGTCGCACAGGGCCAGGTCGGCCATGACCTGCGCGAGGTTGCCCTCGCCGAAACCCGACGAGAACGACACACAGCGCACATAGCCCACGTTATCGTCGAGCACGCGGTAAGAAAGGCCGGCCGCCTGGCTGTACTCGTCGGCCCGCCCCAGGTATTTGCGTTCGAGCGAGTCGGAATAGTTCATGGGATAATCGTCGAACCAACGTCCGTAGCGCGCCACGTCGTGGGCGGCATAGAGGTTGACATGGCCGTCGCGCAGCTCGTAGGTCATGGCCGCGAGCACCTCGAAGAGCTGCGCGCGCGTCATGCCCTCGGAAATGGCCGGCAGGTAGCGGGCGCGCACCTCCTGCCAGTCGAGCCCATACTCGGCGGCCTTGTAGCTGAAAAAACAATAATGCTCGTCGAGCGTCTGCCACAGGGCGTCGAAATTGCCGCGGCACGTGTCGGGCGGAACATCCTCGGTGACGCAGGCCGCCGGCACGAAGAGCAGCACGAGAGCGGCCAGCAAGCGCTCAACGGCGCGGACGGAGAAGACGGAGCGTACGTTCATAGCCTATCATGAATTGGTGGTTCCACAAATGACGTTTCAGGTGAGCCACGTCGGCCTGGCGCACGTCGCCCAGATAGCCCAGGCTGAGCGTGGCGCCCGCCACGGGGATGCGCAGCGCGGCCAGCAGGCGCGCCGAGGGGGCGTTGAAGGGATGCGTGGCCCGCACGTTGCGGTCGTAGTGGCCGAGGGTGAAGATTTCGTAGTACGACTGTCCGTAGGCGGGCGTGAACATGGCGCCCACCAGCGGAACGTCGGCGCGCAGCAGGCACGAGAATGGCCGTCGCCACAGCCTGAAGCGCCAGCCGGCCACGGCCGAAAGGCCCACGGCAGCGTCGAGGCGCCCCTGCGCCGGGTTGTTGCCGTTGCGCGCGTTATACGTGACGCCCGTGGCCAGCTCCGCCATGGGGCCCACGCCCAGGCGCAGGCCGCGCGCCAGGAACCAGTTGTAGTGCCAAGCCACCGCCCCCGAGAGCAGCGCCTCCCACTCGCGGCCGTCGACCGACGACGTGCCGAGGCAGGCCACATGGCCCGTATAGAGCCCCTGCACACTGACGCGCCCGCGGCCCCAACGCGCCCTGCGGTCGGTGAAATGCACCAGTCCGAACGACGGCCCGGCATATTCCTGCGGCGAAAGATACGTATCGAGCACGCGCGCCCGCCCCACGGCCGCCCACGTGGCATGACGCACCACGCCCCGCTCGGGCAACTGCGCCCACAGCAGGCAGGGCAGCAGCGCTCCACACAATGCAATGCGACGGAAAGAGAAAAAAACCATGTGTCAACCTCTTGATTTCCGATGACAAAGTTAGTGCAAGGCGGGTGTAAAGGAAAGAGAAACGCAGTTTTTCTTTTCTTACCCGAGCCGCAGCCTGACTGGCGCGAAGCGAAAAAACGTGCAAGGCGAGTGTAGAGGAAAGAGAAACGCAGTTTTTCTTTCCTCTACCGAGCCGCAGCCAATATGCAGCACGCACAAAGGCACATCACAATGGCGGATCAATGGCCACACAGCAGCCAAGCGGCACCAACGGCCCACCACACCTTTACACCGCAAAGCTATATATTGACCCACGCCGTGACGGGCATACGCCTCAACTTTTAGCGCGCCCCGCCCGCCTCGCTCAGAAGTACGTCCCCGCAGGGGGCGAGCGGCGCCGGGTGATGCCTGATCACGGCCGGCACGGTGCGACGGCAGGAGTGAGGGGATGTCAGCGAAACCGCAGATATGTCAGCGAGGCTGCGGCCGCGAAGCGGTCGAACTACTCTATAACCGCGGGTAAGCGGAGCGCGCCCGCGGAAAGTCTCCGCCTCATCAGAAGCACGTCCCCGCAGGGGGCGAACGGCGACGGGTGATGCCTGATCACGGCCGGCACGGTGCGACGGCAGAAGTGAGGGGATGTCAGCGAAACCGCAGACCGGCCAGCGAGGCTGCGGCCGCGAAGCGGTCGAACTACTCTATAACCGCGTGAGCACTGCGAACCCACGGAAACCGCCCGCCTTCCCCAAAAGACGTCCCCGCAGGGGGCGAACAGCGGCGGGTGATGCCTGGTCACGTGCGGGTACGCGGATGTTCGACCCCCTTGGGGCCGAATTGCGGGGATGTGCTCTTCCGCGGGTTCGCCTGCGGCTCACCCGCGGCTATAGAATAGTGCGGCCCCATGGGGCCGGCTGCCGCGCGGATACCCGCCGGGACACGCTCATGGCGAGGCCAGCTGCCGCACAGCACCCCAGAGGTATACAGGACGCATGGCGGAGCTGTTTTTTTAACACGGAGAATGCGTTATTTCCGCGCGCCTGCTCCGCCCACGGAAATGAGCGAAAATCAGAATGACTTGATTATGAGGCTCCTGCCCCGAAGGCCCTCCCGCAAAAGCCGCGGCGAGGGCCTTTTTTGCCACTATATGGCGCAAAACGGGCTGATTTTTCCTTCGGAAAGTGGCCTTGGATGGAAAAATCCACGGGACGGAACGGCCGTTCCACGGGATGTTTCGGAAAATCCATCCCACGGATGCACGCTCCGCGCCCGCCGCAAGGCCGAAATCTCCCTGAAAGGCGCACGGACGCGCCTGTCCGCTTTAACGCTTTGCCAAATGGCGCACAAGGGCCGGCCGCGAAGAACGGAAACGCCCGTCGGAACGGCCCGGGGAGCGACACGGCGCAAAAAAGCGACGTTCTCTTTGCTCGTTTGGCAGGCTTCGCGTAACTTTGCCTCACGTTCTAAGCATCACAACAGCAAATCCACACAGCATGAAAGTAGCAATCGTGGGCGCCAGCGGCGCCGTCGGCCAAGAATTTCTCCGCGTCCTTGCCGAGCGCGACTTCCCCATCGACGAACTCCTCCTTTTCGGCTCCGCACGCAGCGCGGGCCGTACGTACGACTTCCGCGGGAAGCCCGTCGGCGTGCGGCTCCTGCAACATGGCGACGACTTCCGCGGCGTCGACATCGCCTTTACCTCGGCCGGCGCGGGCGTTTCGAAAGAGTATGCCGCCGACATCACAAAGCACGGCGCCGTGATGATCGACAATTCGAGCGCTTTCCGCATGGATCCCGACGTGCCCCTCGTCGTGCCCGAATGCAACGCGGCCGACGCCCTGAGCCGCCCGCGCGGCATCATTGCCAACCCCAACTGCACCACCATCATGATGGTCGTGGCCTTGCAGGCCATCGAGCAGCTGAGCCACATACGGCGCATCCACGTGGCCTCCTACCAGGCTGCCAGCGGGGCCGGCGCCGCAGCCATGGACGAGCTCTGCGAGCAGTACCGCCAGGTGCTTGCCGGCGAGCCCGTCACGGTCGAGAAGTTCCCCTATCAGCTCGCCTTCAACGTCATTCCGCAGATCGACGTCTTCCAGGAAAACGACTACACCAAGGAGGAGATGAAAATGTACAACGAAACGCGGAAAATCATGCACAGCGACGTGGCCGTGAGCGCCACTTGCGTGCGCGTGCCCTCGCTGCGCTCCCACTCGGAGAGCATCTGGCTCGAAACGGAGCGCCCCGTGAGCGTCGAGGAGGCCCGCCGCGCCATCGCCGGGGGCGAGGGCCTCGTGCTCATGGACAACCCGGCCGCCAAGGAGTATCCCATGCCCCTCTTCCTCTCGGGCAAAGACCCCGTCTACGTGGGCCGCATCCGCAAAGACCTGGCCAACCCGAACGGACTGACCTTCTGGCTCGTGAGCGACCAGATACGCAAAGGCGCCGCCCTCAACGCCGTGCAGATAGCCGAGTATCTGGTGCGCTGCGGCGACATCTGCTGACGTATCCCGCCGGCCTCCCGACAACAACTACCGACACACAGACATAACAATGGCACAGACACCCGAATTCAAGTATGCCCCCATGTTCCAACTGGGGAAAGACGAGACTGAATACTACCTCCTGACGAAGGACTACGTCTCGGTGAGCGAGTTTGAAGGACACCCCGTCCTGAAAGTAGAGGCCGAAGGCCTCACGCGCATGATCAACCAGGCCTTCCGCGACGTATCGTTCCTGCTGCGCCGCAGCCACAACGAGCAGGTGGCCAAGATCCTCTCCGACCCCGAGGCCAGCGACAACGACAAGTACGTGGCGCTGACGTTCCTGCGCAACGCCGAGGTGGCCGCCAAGGGGCAGCTCCCCCTCTGCCAGGACACAGGCACGGCCATCGTCCACGGCGAGAAAGGACAGCAGGTGTGGACGGGCTTCGACGACGAGGAAGCCATCGCCCGCGGCGTCTATAAGACCTATACCGAGGAAAACCTGCGCTACTCGCAGAACGCTCCGCTCACGATGTACGACGAAGTGAACACGCGCTGCAACCTGCCCGCGCAAATCGACCTGGAAGCCACCGAAGGCATGGAATATCGCTTCCTTTGCGTCACAAAGGGCGGCGGATCGGCCAACAAAACCTACCTCTACCAAGAGACGAAAGCCATCCTCAACCCCGAGACGCTCGTGCCCTTCCTCGTGGGAAAGATGAAAACGCTGGGCACGGCCGCCTGCCCGCCCTACCACATCGCCTTTGTCATCGGCGGAACGTCGGCCGAAAAGAACCTGCTCACCGTCAAGCTCGCCTCGACCCACTATTACGACTCGCTGCCCACGACGGGCGACGAGACGGGCCGCGCTTTCCGCGACGTGGAGCTCGAAGAGCGCCTGCTCGACGAAGCCCACCGCATCGGCCTGGGCGCACAGTTTGGCGGCAAATACTTTGCCCACGACGTGCGCGTGGTGCGCCTGCCACGCCACGGCGCCAGCTGCCCCGTGGGCCTGGGCGTAAGCTGCTCGGCCGACCGCAACATCAAGTGCAAAATCAACCGCGACGGCATCTGGATAGAAAAAATGGACGACAATCCCGGCTCGCTCATCCCCGAAGAGCTGCGCCAGGCCGGCGAGGGCGACGCCGTGCGCATCGACCTGGACCAGCCCATGAGCGAAGTGTGCAAAATCCTCAGCCGCTACCCCGTAGCCACGCGCCTCTCGCTCAACGGCACCATCATCGTGGCTCGCGACATCGCCCATGCCCGCCTCAAAGAGCGCCTCGACCGCGGCGAAGACCTGCCCGCCTACATCAAGGACCACCCCGTGCTCTACGCCGGCCCCGCCAAAACGCCCAAGGGCATGCCCTGCGGCTCGATGGGCCCCACCACGGCCAACCGCATGGACCCCTACGTCGACCTTTTCCAGAGCCACGGCGGCTCGCTCGTCATGATTGCTAAGGGCAACCGCACACAGGCCGTGACCGACGCCTGCAAAAAGCACGGAGGCTTCTACCTGGGCTCCATTGGAGGCCCTGCCGCCATCCTTTCGCAGAACAACATCAAGAGCATCGAGTGCGTGGAATTTCCCGAGCTGGGCATGGAAGCCGTATGGAAGATACGCGTGGAGGACTTCCCCGCCTTTATCCTCGTGGACGACAAAGGCAACGACTTTTTCCAGCAAATCAAACCCCGTTGCACGGGAGGCTGCTGAGCAGGGCCCGCGCAAAAGACATACAACGAAACAAGCAACGAAGCGCTCAGGTGCTTCGTTGCTTGTTTTTTATCTGTGCGACGGCCGGCCCGCGGCGTCAGAACAGACGGAAGTTGCCGTCGGCGTCGATGTTGCCGCCCGTTTCGGGGCGCGGGGCCGGGGGCGCGGGGGGCTCGCCGGGGGTGGCTGCCTCGTCGGGGGCGGGATGGGTGGCGCCCTCGTCGGGGTTGTCGTCGCCGGGGGCCGGGGCTTCGCCCTCGGGGGCGGGCAGCTCCTCAACGGCGGCCACGCTGAGCGTGGTGATGCGCTTGCCCTTGGCCTTGAAGCCCTTGACGCCGACGAACGTGGCGGCGTCGACCTCCATGGGCGGGCGCTCGGCGTCGGGCCCGCCAAAGGTCACAACGAGGCGGGGCGCGGGCGCGGTGGTGAGCAGCAGCAGGCGCGAGGCGGGGTTGTCGCCCAGGTAGTTCTGGTGGCGGGCGGGGGCGGCGGGCTCGAGGCGGAAGCGCTTCAAGTAGGGATGGCCGCCCTGCGAGGCGTCCAGGAGCACGGCGGTCCAGACCTTGTCGGCGTCGAACTTCTCGACGCTCTCGACGTTGGGCTCATAGTGGTTGTTGGGGTCGAAGCCGGTGGTGTAGAACTCGCCGCCGGGCAACATGACGAGCACGCGGTCGCCCGTGTGGAACTCGCCAAGATACTGCCCGCGCCCGTCGAAGTTGAGCCGCTGCACGTCGTGGTCGAACCACACGCGGCGCCCGCCGAGCGTCGAGGCGCCGTGGGCTTTGAGCGTCACCTTGTGGACGTCGAGACGCGTGAGCAGGTTGCCGCGCGACTGGCGGCTGCGCACCAGCACCTCGCCGAAGTCTTTTTCGAAATAGAGGCGGCGCAGCTTGGGGTTGGGCCTGAGCGCCACCTTGACCACTTCGGCCTCGCCGTTGGGGTTGGCCGTGAAGTAGTAGACGCGGCTGCCGGGCGTGCCCAGCGTGAGGTCGTACTCGCGCTCGTGGGCCACGGCCGTCACGTTGAAGCGCTTCACGTAGAAGGCCCCTGTGGCTCCGTCGCGGTAGACCACGTTGTAGATTGTGCGCACGTCGCCGCGCTTAAACACGGCGATGTGTATCACCTCGGCCTTGCGCCGCTCGGCTTTGCTGCGGGCTGTTTCGCCAATGAACACTTTGTCGGCCACGCGCGTCACCTTGTACGTGCCATCGCGGTAGAAGATAATCACTTCGTCGATGGGCGAGCAGTTTTCCACGAACTCGTCTTTTTTCAGCGCCGTGCCCATGAAGCCGTCGGCGCGGTCGATGTAGAGCTTCTCGGTGGCTTCGATCACCTTGGCGGCCTCGACGCGGTCGAACGAGCGTATCTCGGTGCGCCGCGGGTGGTCGGCGCCATATTTCTCGCGCACCAGGCGGAACCAGGCGGCCGTGACCTCCACCATGTCGGCCAGGTCGTGGTCGATGCGCTCCACTTCGGCCTTCATGCGGGCTATGAGCTCGTCGGCCTTGTCTTTGTTGAATTTCAGGATGCGCCCCATCTTGATTTCGAGCAGGCGCAGGATGTCGTCGCGCGTGACGTCGCGCACGAGCTGCGGGCGGAAGGGCGCCAGTCGCCCGTCGACGTGGGCCACGGCGGCGTCCAGGTCGGGCGCCTGCTCAAAGGCGCGGTCTTTGTAGATGCGCTCTTCGATGAAGATGCGTTCGAGCGAAGCGAAATGGAGGCTCTCCATCAGTTCGCCGCGGCGGATGAGCAGTTCGCGGCGCAGGAGCTCGCGCGTGCTGTCGACGCTGCGGCGCAACACGTCGCTCACCGAGAGAAACTTGGGCCGCCTCTCGTCGATGACGCAGCAGTTGGGCGAGATGCTCACCTCGCAATCGGTGAAGGCATACAGGGCGTCGATGGCTTTGTCGGAGCTCGTGCCCGGGGCCAGGTGGACGAGGATTTCCACCGTGGCCGCCGTGTTGTCGTCGACCTTGCGTATTTTTATTTTCCCCTTTTCGTTGGCTTTCAGGATGCTCTCGATGAGCGACGAGGTGGTCTTTCCGTAGGGAATCTCCGAAATGCAGAGCGTCTTGCTGTCGAGTTTGCTGATTTTCGCCCGCACCCTCACGCTGCCGCCGCGCATGCCGTCGTTGTAGCGCGCCACGTCTATGGAGCCGCCCGTCTGAAAGTCGGGGTAGAGGTGGAACTCCTCGCCGTGCAGGTAGGCGATGGCGGCGTCGCAGAGCTCCGTGAAGTTGTGAGGCAGGATTTTGGCCGAAAGGCCCACGGCGATGCCCTCGGCGCCCTGCGCCAGCAGCAGCGGGAACTTGACGGGCAGCGTCACGGGCTCCTTGTTGCGCCCGTCGTACGAGAGTTTCCACTCCGTCGTCTTGGGGTTGAACAGCACGTCGAGGGCCAGCTTCGAGAGGCGCGCCTCGATATATCGCGGCGCGGCAGCCGAGTCGCCCGTCAGGATGTTTCCCCAGTTGCCCTGGCAGTCGATGAGCAGGTCCTTCTGCCCCAGCTGCACCAGGGCGTCGCCGATGGAGGCGTCGCCGTGGGGGTGAAACTGCATCGTGTGGCCCACGATGTTGGCCACCTTGTTGTAGCGCCCGTCGTCCAGGCGCTTCATCGAGTGGAGGATGCGGCGCTGCACAGGCTTGAGGCCGTCGCCTAGATGGGGCACGGCACGTTCCAAGATGACATACGAGGCGTAGTCGAGAAACCAGTGCTGGTACATGCCCGAGAGGCGGGGCGCCGCGTCGCCCTCACCCGGCAGCTTCACCTCCGCGGGTGGGGCCTGCTGCGTGTCTTGTGTTTCGTCGCTCATGCTGATCGGTTGTTTCGGTGAGGCCGCGAAAAAAAGCCGCCGGCCCGTCCCGTCGTGACATAGATAGGGCAAAGTTACGAAAAAATAGCCGAACGGCCCCGTCGCCACGGGCACACCGCTCCCCCACCCCTGCCCCAGCGCGCAGGCCCGCCACCCCTGTGCGCTATATGGCAAACCGTTAAAGCGGACGCCCAGCGACGTCCGACTTCTAGCGTTGGAAATGCGGCCGCACGGGGTGTTTCGGCCGAAACATCCCATGGAAATCCATTTCCATCCCATGGATTCGCCGATCCAAGGGATGGAAATTTCGATCCAAGGCCACTTTTCGGAGGAAAAATGGGGTCGAAACGTGCCATATAGTGGCGAAAAAACCATTTTCAGCCGTCCATGCGGTGGGCTGTCCGACGGATGTGCCTGAACATCAGACGTTTCTGATTTTCGCGTATTTGCGAGCGAGAGCGCAGGCGCGCGAAAATAATCGATTCTCCATGTTAAAAAACAGCGGAGCGGACAGCATGGAGGTGGTGCCGCCCCTCCTAAGCCTTCCGGGCGGGGAGAGACGCGATGAATCGCCTGCGGCGGCACGGGCTGCGCTCCGCCCGACAACGCGAAAGCCACTGCGCGCGCGGCCATTTCAAACAAAAAACGTATCTTTGCAGCCATCAACCCGCACTTGTGGCGAAATTGGTAGACGCGCCAGACTTAGGATCTGGTGGCTTCGGCCGTGTAGGTTCGAGTCCTATCAAGTGCACACGGGCCCCGCATGCCAACCGTTTCCCGACGGCCGGCGCGCGGGGCCCTTTGCGTGCAAGCGCCGCTCCGTCGGCACGCTGCACGACGCAAACCACACCTTATTTATATATATACGCCCCACGCTCCCGCCCACCCAAAGGCTTCGCGCCAAGTTGCCTGCAACGGGGCGGCTTTCCCGGAAGAGGAAATATAAAACCGCTTCCCTTTTTCTTTCCACTCGTTTGCGCTATCTTTGCACCGCACAAAATCCTATTTTATATAGCACTGTGTAATATTCGCTCCATGCGATCCTCACTAACATCCCAAAACAACGGATATGGAGAACAACAAAACGCAACAGATTGATAAGGAAGAAGACATCGACCTGACCCGGGTGGTGAAAAGCTGCCTGCGCACGCTGCGGCGCGAGTGGAAATGGTTTGCCCTCTCGCTCGTGGTATGCGTGGCCGCAAGCTACCTTTACCAGAAACGGCAGCCGGAGGTGTTCCAGCGGCAGAGCGTCGTGCTCATCGAGAACGCCGAAAGCGGCTCGCCCTTCTCGGCGCGGCGCTCCTCGGGCACGGCCATGAGTTCGCTGCTCGAAATGAACGGCATCAGCGTGGGCGACAACCTGAAGAACGAGACCTTCATCCTCACCTCGAAGCGACTGATGAAAAACGTGGTCGACACGCTCGGCCTCGACGTCGACTATACAACAACATGGCACCTGCGCCCCATCACCCTTTATAAAGACACGCCCGTGCGTGTGCGCTTCAAGGACAGGGCCGCCAAGGCCGCCAGCTTCAACATGGAGCTGCGCGAGGACGGCACCGTCATGCTGCACAACTTCCGCGTGGGCCCCGACAAGTTCGCACAGACCTACGAGGTGCAGCCGGGCCGCACGATAGCCACGCCCGCCGGCGTGCTCACCCTCGAACGGGGAGAGACGTTCAACGAGTTTCCGCGCGGGCAGGAGGTCAGCGTGACGCACCTGCCCCTGATGGCCGCCGCGGCCCTTTACAGCGGCAAGATGAGCGCGGCCGAGTATGACAAGGAAAGTTCGCTCATCGTACTGACCTGTAACGACGCGAGCGCTCAGCGGGCCGAGGACGTGCTGGACGAGCTCTACAACGCCTACATGCGCGACATCGTGGCCAACAAAAACCGCGTGGCCGAGAGCACCATGCGCTTCATCGAAGACCGCTCGGCCATCGTGGGGGCCGAACTGGCCGACGCCGAAAACCAACTGGCCGACTTCAAGCGGCGCCACAAGATTGTCAACTTCGAGCAGGACGCCCAGGCTTTCGTCAACGAGAACCTCGACGCCCACAACCGCACGCTCGAACTCGAAACGCAAAAGTCGGTGGCACGCTTCCTCGCGGGCTTCATCGCCGACAAGAGCCACGACCGCGAAGTTATCCCCGCCCTGCCGGGACTGCGCGACGCGGCCTTTACCTCGGCCATCGGCGAATACAACTCTAAGATGCTGCAACGCAACCACCTGGCCGACAACACGCACGAGGAGGCGGCCGCCATACGCGACCTGGACCGTCAGCTCGCCTCGTTGCGCAAAGCCATCCTGGCCTCGATCGACAGCTACGTGAGCACCATCGACGTGCAGCTGCGCGAGGCCGAAACCAACCTGGCCGCCCTCACGGGGCAGGCAGGCGGCCTGCCCGACGTCGAAAAGCTCGCCCTGGGGCTCGAACGTCAGCAGAAACTGAAATCGACGCTCTACACTTACCTGCTCAATAAGCGCGAAGAGGTGGCCATGCAGCTCTCCATCAAGGAAGCCAACATCCGTCTGGTCGAAGCTCCCCTGGGCCCGCCCGCACCCGTGAGCCCGCGCAAGATGATTATCCTGCTCGTGGGCATCGTGCTCGGTCTGGCCATCCCCGCCGGCGTGTTCTGGCTCATCCATCTGTTCGACGTGAGCGTGAGCGGCCGCAAAGACGTCGAAAACCTCACCACCATCCCCCTGGCAGGCGAAATCCCCCTGTGGAACCCCAAGAACGAGAGCGACCTCGTCACCGAAGGGGCCGACAGCTCGCACCCCGTGGCCGAGGCCTTCCGCCTGCTGCGCTACGGGCTCAACTTCATGCAGCGCGACGCGCGCATCTTCGTGGTCACGTCGACCACGCCTGCCCAGGGCAAGAGCTTCATCTCGCGCAACCTGGCCGCCATCTATGCCGCCGCGGGCAAGCACGTCCTGCTCGTCGACGCCGACATACGCAAGCGCACGCAGTCGCACCTCTTCGGCCGCAGCGAGGGCCTCACCACCTACCTCGTCGACACCGAGGACCGCACGCAGCTCGCCGACATCGTCATCCCCGACGCCGTGACGGCGGGCGTCGACTTCCTGCCGGCCGGCATCACGCCGCCCAACCCCAGCGAACTGCTCATGAGCGACCGTCTGGACCGCCTGGCACGCGAAGCCCTCGACCGTTACGACCTTGTCATCTTCGACACAACGCCCGTATGCTCCGTGGCCGACGCCGCCATCGTAGACCGCCTGGCCGACGTCACGCTCTACGTCATACGCGTGGGCGTTCAGGAGAAGACGTTCCTCCCCGAGCTCGAAAAGATGTACCGCGACAACAAGTTCCACAACCTGTGCATCGTGCTCAACGACAGCGACGCCAAAGGCCAGGGCGCAGCCTACGGCTATGGCTACGGCTACGGCAGCACGGGCAAGCAGCGCAAGCGGAGCTGGCTGCGGCGCTGCTGACCGCCAGCCGCCTGCCGCCCGCATGGCCGCGGGCCGGGCACATACCATGCAAAACAGGCGCACCATCCGTTCGGGATGGTGCGCCTGTTTTTATGCCTTGGCGGCCGGGGCTCATTCGCCCTTGGCCTGCTGCGGCTTTTTCTTGAAGGCTTTGTAGAGGATGACGGCCAAGGCCACGGCTGCCAGCGCCAGCAGGGCGTAGCCAATCTCGTGGCTGTATTGCGTGGCCTGGGCGATGAGCTTCTCCTTCGAGTCGATGCTCTCGATGGTAGAAAGGTAATGGCCGATGGCGGCCAGCACGCAGTTCCAAACACCGGCACCCAACGTCGTATAGAGCAGGAAAGGACCCATCTTCATGCGGGCCAGGCCGGCGGGGATAGAGATGAGCTGGCGGATGGCGGGGATGAGACGGCCCACAAAGGTCGATATGGCGCCGTGCTTCTCAAAGTAGGCCTCGGCCTTGGCCACCCCGTCGGCGTCGATGAGCAGGGCGTGGGCCAGGCGCGTGTTGGCAAACTTGTAGACCAGCGGGCGGCCCAGCCAGCGGGCCAGGTAGTAGTTGACCAGCGCGCCGATGTCGGCACCCAGCGTGGCAAAGAGCACGACGAGGTAGATGTTCAGCTCACCACCCGTCGAGGCCAGCCACGCGGCAGGCGGCACGACGATTTCAGAAGGGAATGGGATAAACGAGCTCTCGATGGCCATCAGCAAAGTGATGGTCCAATAATTCAAGTTGTCCAGACACCATTGAATAAAGGCTACTGATTCCATAAAAAAATTGAGTGTTGATGAATAATCCAGGCATGACAGAGCCGGCCGGGGCCGTTCCTCCGGGAAATCACTCCTTATTTATATATAAAGGGTGCCCCAGCCGGCGCAAAATTACAGCGAAAAATCCGAAAACAAGGCAGCACGCCTCCGATAGTTGCGCGAAAAGAAGAAGAACAACCCGGCTCCGCAGCATTTCTCCCCATAAAAAAGGATAAAAAACGCCTGTTGCCGCCTGCCGCCCCCACAGGAACGGGCACGTCAGGCATTCCACAGCAAAAAGACACCCGTCAGTCTGTAAGAAAACGCTGTCCGTCACAAGATGGGGTTGAATGCCGACATTTTGCCGCGCCTTTATGAATATTTTTGTACTTTTGCCGCAAATTTCAAGCCAACTAATCAACACAAAAGCGTATGAAAAAATCTTTACTCACAATCGCTCTGTGCGCCACGGCGCTCGCCTCGGCCACAGCTCAGACGAAAATAGAAGGCAGCTACGTCAAGTTCGACCCCATCGAGATGTATGGCAAGGAAGTTCCCGTCATGGGTTCCTTCCACAAGGTATCCCCCAACGGCCAATGGGCCGTGGGCAGTGACGACTCGGGCCAGGTCGGCTGGTCATTCATCTACTCCGTCGCAGACGACAAGCTCACCACGCTCGAAGACCCTTCGGTGACGGAACTCTACTACATCGTGGCCGACGTAGCCAACGACGGCACCATGGTCGGCGCCTACACGAACGATGCAGGCGAAATCGTTCCCGGCATCCGCAAAAGCGCCGACAGCGAATGGGAGCCCCTGCCCGTTCCCGAGGACCACATGCCCGCCCACTCGTCGGAAAGCGGCTTCTCGAGCGCCCGTGCCATCAATGGCGACGGTACCATCATCGCCGGCCACCTGCGCATGGACGACTACATGCTGCACCCCGTGCTTTGGGTAAACGGCGAACTGCAGGAACTCCCCGACGCCGCCGTGACAGGACAGGGCTTCTACGTGTGGGACATGAGTGAAGACGGCACCGTCATCGTGGGCATGAACAACGCAGAGGACGGCGGACATAACCCGGCCTTCATCAAGGACGGAACGCTCACCAACATCGTAGACTGCGACGCCGACGAAACTTATACCTTCAACGGTGGTATCGCCAACAGCATCGATGTCAAAGGAAACATCTACGGCTACTGGCAAGACGACATGGGAACCATGCAGGCCCTCGTATATAACGAGACCGACGGCCTCGTCTGGATCGAAGATGCCGGCATGCCCATCGCCTGCTGCTCCGACGGCACGCACATCTTCGGCATGGCCAGCGCCATGTACGGCCCTGCCTGCGTCCTCGTGAACGACGAAGTAAAAGCCATGAGCGATGTGTACAACATTGAGGGCGTCGACGCCATGACGACCGTTACCGACTGTACGGCCGACGGCTCTGTGGTGGTCGGTGCCGAAGCCGCAGCCATCGAAGGGATCGGTGCAGTCAACACGCCCACCCTCTTCACCGCAGATACAGAAACGGCTGGCATCGGAGCCGACGACGTGACCAGCGACGTGAGCCTCACGCTCTCGGGCAGCAACCTGTACGTCACGGGCCTGTACGACCGCGTGGAAGTGTTCGCCCTGACGGGTGTCAAGCTCGCTGCATCGTCTGTCCAGGGCGCCCCGGTAAGCCTGGCAGGCATGCCCGCCGGCACCTATGTCGTGAAAGTGACGACCGGCCAGAGCGTCAAGACGTTTAAAGTCAGCAGATAACAATCATGCGGCTCCGGCCGCGACCCACCCACCATACGGGGAGCGCCCGACCATAACGGCCGGGCGTTTTCCCGTAGTTTTTAAATAGTTTCATACCATCCGCATGATGCTGAGACGAAGCTTACTCCGCCTGTGTGCAGCCTTGCTGCTGCTACTGCCCGCCACCACGCGGCACAGCGCCGCCGACACCGTACTCGACTCGCTCCGGGCGGGCAACACCGGGCGCATGCCCGTATTCTATCAAAGCGTGACACAAAGCGACCGCCCCTCGGGCGCGGCCATCGCCATCCCCTCGACGACCATGCAGCTCTACACCGGCTGCCGCCTGACGGACATTTACGTCTACGTCTACGAAACGGGCGACGGCAGCCCGTTCCGCGTATTCCTCTCGCATGAGCCGGGCGGAGAGCCCATCTGCCAACAGACGTTCACACCCGAAGCGTTCAAATGGAACCGCGTGACGCTGACCGAGCCCTACGTGCCCGACGGCAGCGCCGTCTGCATCGGCTACGAAGGTACCGGCCTCACGCTGCTGCCCTGCATGGAAGCGGCAGAGGACGGCGAGGAATGGTTCGAGGACGCCGGAACGTGGCAGCGCCTCGGCCAGCCCTACGGAACAGCCCTCTATGCCGTGATGCGCGGCAACCTGCCGCACGACAATGTGCGACTTACGGAATGGCAACTGCCACGTTTTGCCCAAAACGGAGGGACGGTAAGCGTCGGTGGCCGTTTTATAAACCTAGGTGCCGCTCCGGTCGGAAGCATCACGGTGGAAACCACTTTCGGCACCGCCACCACCCGACAGACCATTGACGGCCTCGACGCAGGCTACCGCGAGGAAGCCCCGTTCAACCTTGACATACCCGTACCCGGGGGAGAGGACCGCCGTTCCTGCTCGCTGCGCATCGTCGAAGTGAACGGCAACGCCGACGCCGACCCGTCGGACAACGCATCGGCCACAGCCGACGTGCTCTGCGCCGACCGGTTCGAAGCGAGGCAAGTGCTGCTCGAAGTGCTCTCCACGGAGCGCTGCTCCAACTGCCCCACGGCTCACGCCTACATCGAGCGGGCCCTGCGCGGACGGATCGGCATCGTAGAGGTGGGGCACCACATCGGCTATTACACCGACAGCTATACGCTCGACGAGAGCCGCGAATACGAATGGTTCTACGCCGACCGCATGTTTGCCCCCGCCCTGATGTTCGACCGCACGAACCATGCGGCACGCTTTCCCGCCTACGCCGAAACTGCCACCCCCGTGACGGGCGTCGGCATGGACATTCTGAACGACCTGCTCGATGAAGAAAGCACAACTCCGGCCTTTGTGAGCCTTGACCTGACGGGTCGCCTCGATGCCGCGACGCGCCGTCTCGACCTGCACGTTGAGGGCCGCGCCCTGCTCCCTACCGACGGCATGCAGCCCGCCCTCACCGTCCTGCTCACCGAAGACAGCCTCTTCACCACGACACAGAGCGGCGCCTCGGGCGGCTTCTATCACCGCCATACGGCACGTCGCTTCCTGACGCCCGCCTGGGGCTCGTCCGTCGATACCACCGACGGTTTCGAGGCCGATTTCCAGACCGAGATCCCGGCCGACTGGCGCATTGACCGCATGCAGGCTGTAGCTTTCGTGGCCAACAACGACCGCAGCGACCGCAACAACTGCGCCGTACTCAACACGGCAGCACTCGACCTGGACGAACTGCTCCCCACGGGCATCGGCAGCCCGGCAGAAGCCGGCCCCCTCGTCCGCCGCGAAGGCAACGTCCTCGTCATCGCCCGCAACTGCGAGAGCCTGACCCTTACGGCTGCCGACGGCCGCACCGTCCTGAAGCGCAGCAACCTGACGGGCGGTGCGTTCCCGCTCGGCCCGCTGCCCGAGGGCGTCTACGTACTGAACGCCGTAAGCGGCCACACGATGCAAACGCTCAAAATGCTCATTGGCCGATAAGGCCGCCGGGCTCTTCCTTACCAGCGATTTTCCAAAACCAAACATCAACCAACACAACAATGACGTTCAAACATCTGTTCAAGACAAGCCTTCTGCTTCTCCCGGCAGCAAGTCTGCTCGCCGTCGGCTGTTCCGACGATGAAACGGCCGGTCCCGCCACACCCCCTGTGAGCCCTTCGGAACCATTCATGGAGGAAGACGACGTGCTCTTCGCCTGCGATTTTCAGAACACGAGTCTGGTGCGCGACCTTGTGACTGGATACGAGCTCACCGGCCAGACTTATTCGTCCGACATGCAGAGCCTCGGTTTCAATGCTGAAAATCCCTGGGCTTTCCAGCTCCGCGACGGCGCGCTGACCACCAACATGTTTGCCGGCACGCCCTCGGCCTTTTCGCCCGCCGGGACAGCCAATGCCTGGCTCGTGACGCGCGCCATCACCATCCCCGACAGCACATGCATACTCACATGGAAGTCTGAATCGCTCACACCGGGCAAACAAGACGGTCTGAAAGTGTTCATCTCCACCACGGGAGGTACGCCCGAAACCGACTTTCCCGCCACGCCCGTATGGGAAATCGCGGAAGAAGAGAGCGGCCCCACCGAAAACCTCGACGGCGAATGGGTCGACCACAGCCTTTCGCTCAAAGAATATGGCGGGCAGACCGTCTACATCGCCTTTGTGAACCAAAGCACCGACAAGAGCATGATCTGCCTCGACGACATCTGCGTGATGAAACCCATGGCCTACGAAATCAGCGACAAGACGGCGCCGCTCGTTGCCGACGAGTCGATTGAAATCAAGGGGAGCATACGCGCCACCGACCGCCCCATCACGTCATTTACCGTCCACTACACCACGGCCGACTCCGTCGTGCGCAGCGAAACCTTCGACAACGTCAACATACAGCCGGGCTCTGAGTTCGACTTTGCCTTTTCACAAAAACTGACACCCGCCGAACAAGGTAAATACGTCAGCTACCGCCTTTGGGCCAACGTGGAAGGCTGCACAAACGTGGGCGTCACCGACTCGGTAGCCTCCGTGAGCTTCATACCCGAAACCAAGGCTGTGCTCGAAGAGGGCACGGGCATGTGGTGCGGCTGGTGTCCGCTGGGCATCCTGGCCATTGAGCACATCCGTGCCACCTTTGGCGAGCGGGCCGTGTGCATCGCCGTTCACAACAAGGACGTGCTCACCGACGCCGACTACGACTCGGCGCTGCGCTTCAACACTTTCCCCAACGGACAGGTGAACCGCACGGGTAGCGGCCTCACGCCCATGACCGAAGACTATGAGCTGGAAGGGGCAGGCACCTTCTTCACGACGATGGAGAGCGCCCTGAGCCGCCAGGCCGAACTGCAACCCGATCTCACCGCCGCCCGCCACACGGGTGCGGCCATCGAGGTGAAGGGCACGCTGCGCTCGGCCGTCGAAAAGACGGGGCAGCGCCTGCGCGTGGCCTACGTCGTGACGGAGGACAGCGTAGCAGCCGAGGGCACGCAGTCGAACTACCTGTCTCCGTTCGATTATCCCGTCTTCGGCCGTTTCGGACGCGGAGGCGAAATGGGACAGAGCTACATCGTGGGCATGAAGTATAACGAAGTGGCCCGCGTCATAGCTCCCTCCTACGACGGCAGCGCCGACCTGCTGCCCGCTACGCTCGTGCCCGGCACCGACTACGCCCTCGACTACACCATCAGTCTCGAAGGCGTACCAGCCATCAACCCGGCATACTGCCACGTGGCTGTCCTCATCGTCGACGACGCTACCGGGCACATCCTCAACGCCGACCAGATCAGCGTGACGCAATAAGCCTCTTCCCACAAGGGAATACACACAAGAAGGGCAGCTCCACCAATGCGTGGGGCTGCCCTTCTGCATGTCCTGGCGCGGCCTACCAATGGGGCGCCAGGAAGCGGGCCACGCGCCGCGCATACTCGTGCGGGCGGTCGCGATAGGAGGCGGCATGGGCCGCTCCGGGCACGAGCCACAGCTCCTTAGGCGCAGGCTTGGCGTCGTAGAGCGGACGCACCATGGCCGTGGGCACATAGCTGTCGGCAGCGCCATGGATAAAGAGCATCGGCAGGCGGCAGCGTGCCACGGCGTCAAGGGGCGAAGCCGAACGGAAATCCCATCCGTATCGCAAACGGCACAGCAGGCTCGCGGCGTCGAGCATCGGAAAGGAGGGCAGGCCGAAGCGTTTGCGAAGCTCACCGCGAAACTGCTCGTAGACGGACGTATAGCCGCAGTCTTCCACAAAGGCACGGACGCAACCGGGCAGGCTGTCGCCCGAAAGCATCATGGCCGTGGCCGCCCCCATCGACACGCCGTGCACGACGACGCGGGCCGAGTCGCCAAAGAGGTCGGTGGCCACGTCGAGCCAGCGGTGCAGGTCGGCATGGTCGAGGGCCCCCATCGTGATGTGGCTGCCCCCGCTCAGCCCCGCGCGGCGCAGATCGGGCAGCAGGATGTTGGCTCCCATCTCCTCGCGATACATACGGCCATAGGGCATCATGGTGAGGGCGTTGTCGGTGTAGCCGTGCACGAGCAGCGCCGTGCGTCTGCCGGGACGCGAGGCCCGTGCGTACCAGGCATGGAGGCGCGTGCCGTCGGCAGCGCTGACGAACGTGTCACGCAGCACGCCGCGGCGCGTCAGGCTGTCGCGCCACAGGTCCATGCCCGCATACGTGCGCCGCACGGCGCGCCATGCCGCAGCCGTGTCGCGCCCGTCGGGCTCGGGGCGCAGGGCATAATCGAGCATATACCACGCGCCGCCCGCCACTGCGAGCAACACGACGGCTGCCAGCGCCCCGGCGGCGGCAAGGGCGCGGCGTAAGGTCTTTTTCATACGTCGTTTTTCTTTCATCTGTACCTGCAAAGGAAGCAAAATCCAGCGGAAGGAGGGCGGGAAGGCCTGCAAAAAGCCCTTTACCGCCGCCGCTTTCTTGGCCGTTTGTGCGAAACGGCCTATCTTCGCACAAGAAACCCGCAAAAGCCCGACGCCATGATGAAATATCCCATCGGAATGCAAAGCTTCGACCAGATTGTCGAAGGAGGCTTCGTCTACGTCGACAAGACAGCCCTTGTCCACCGGCTTGCCACGACCGGGAAAATCTATTTTCTGAGCCGTCCCCGCCGCTTTGGCAAGAGCCTGCTGCTCTCCACGCTGAAAAACTACTTTCTGGGGCGGCGCGAACTGTTTCGCGGCCTGGCCGTCGAAAAGCCTCTCCCCATGATTTATCAGAGCGGCTACCTCACCATCAAAAACTTCAACTCCCGGCGAGGCACCTTCCTGCTCGACTTTCCCAACGACGAGGTGAAAAAAGGCTTCGTCGCACTCCTTGCAGCCGAATACCTGAAACCACAAGGCGAAAGCATGAACAGCTGGATACTAAACGTGGTGGATGCGCTCGAAGGCGGCCGGCCCGACGAGCTTTGCCGCCTCTTCACGACGTTTCTGGCCGAAACGCCCTACTCCATGCGGCGCAACAACGACGAAAGGGAGCGCGAGCGCTATTTCCACTACACGCTCTACCTCATTTTCCGCCTCGTGAGCGTCTACACCGTCTATACCGAGCGGCAGCTGAGCGGCGGGCGCGCCGACTGCGTGGTCGAAACGCCGCGCTTCGTCTACGTCTTTGAGTTTAAGCTCGACGGCTCTGCCGCCGAAGCCCTGCGCCAAATCGACGAGCGGGGCTATGCCCTGCCCTACGCCGGCGGCGGCCGCCCCGTGTTTCGCATCGGGGCGTCGTTTTCCTCGACGACGGGCACCATTGCCGAGTGGGAAACGCGGCGCGAGGGCTGACGTGCCCCGCCCCACCCCGCCATCCGTAAACCGCGCCGCCCCGGCTGCTGCAAGGCAGACCGGGGCGGCGCGGTTTGTTGCGGGGACGGCGGGCGGCGGCTCAGCCCTCCTGCGGACCGGCCGCACAGGGAGCTTTCAGCGGCTCGACGTGTATGTTGATGAGCGTGCCGCGGCCAAAGCGGGCGCGCAGCCGCTCCTCGATGGCGGCCGTGGCGCGGTGGGCCTCGCGCAGCGGCAGATCGCCGTCCATGCGGATGTGCACGTCGATGGCGTAGTAGTTGCCAATGCGCCGCGTGCGCAGGTGGTGGGGCGCGCTCACGCCCGGCTCCGAAAGGATGATTTGCTCAATTTCGTCCTCCGTCGCGGCCGGGAGCGAGCGTTCGAGCAGTTCGTCGAGGCAGGGGCGCAGCAGCTTCACGGCCACGCGCATGATGAAGAAGCTCACCACGACGGCCGCCAGGGGGTCGAGCACGCGCCAGCGCTCGCCCAGCAGGATGGCGCCCGCAATGCCCGCGGCCGTGCCCACCGACGAGAAGGCGTCGCTGCGGTGGTGCCAGGCGTTGGCCACAACCGAGGGCGAGCGCAGGCGGCGGCCGGCCACAACGGTGTACCAGTAGAGCGCCTCCTTCGAAACGATGGAGAGCAGGGCGGCCCAGAGCGCCAGCATGCCGGGCTGCGGCAGCGTGGCCCCTTGGGCATAGGCGTAGACGGCCGTGGCGCCGTTCCAGAAGATACCGAAGCCCACGACGAGCAGCAGCAGGCCGATGATGGCCGTGGCCAGCGTTTCGTACTTGCCATGGCCGAAGTCGTGGCCCTCGTCCTCGGGCTTGGCCGAAATGCGCACGAAGAGCAGCACGACGACGTCGGTCACAAAGTCGGAGAGCGAATGGACGGCGTCGGCCAGCATGGCGGAGCTGCGGGCCGTGGCGCCGGCAAAAAACTTGAAGAGCAGCAACAGCAGATTGACCACGCTGCCCACGACCGTCACGCGGTAGATCTGGCGCTCGCGCCGCCGGGTGTCGCCGTTTGTGGTGTTCATGACGTTTCGAGTTTTGTTCAGGGCGCAAAGGTAGCGCAAAGCTGCGGAAAACGGAAGCCCCGGCCGCCCCCTTTTCGGCCCCACGCGGCGGCGGCCAGCGGAGCCTCGGGCCGTCGGGAGCGGACAGCGAAGGCTCCGTGAGCAGCCTCGCCGCGAACCCGCGCGGCTGTGGCGCGGCTGGGGCCACTCACGGCGCGCCTACGGGGGCTCCGCGCCAATCCATGGGATGGATGCGCCGATCCATGGGATGGAATTCAAATTCGATGGGATGTTTCGGCCAAAGCAAGGCCTGCATTTTCCACCCCGAAGCCCGTTTTGGGGCGAAAAATGAGCCACTGAGCGTATTTTTACGTCTGTTTTTGCACAAACGAGAGGCTGATGTGCGATTTTCTTCGCTTTTCCGAAGGGGAAATCCGACGGAAAAAGAGCAACGCGGGCGCAAAGGCGGACAGGCGTGGCACGAACAAGTGGCAGCGAGGCCGCGGCGTGGTGTTTTTTCACAACAAACCTTAACGCCGCGGGGCGCAAAACGGGGAAAAACGTGGACGAAAGGTTTTTTCACACCTCTTTGAGCCGTCGAGGCGTGTCGCAATTTTTTGGAAAATGGGCCGCGCGCCGCCGGCTCCGGGCGGGCGGAAAGCGGAAAGGCCGTTGGCGCTCTGCCGCAGATTTGGTAACTTTGCAACATGGTTACAACAAACGCAAACATCCCGCAAGCTTATGAAGAAAGACATTGAAATAGCCCACAGCACGCGGCTCGAACGCATCGAGCGCGTGGCTGCCGGCATTGGCATCGCGGCCGACGACCTCGAACTCTATGGCAAATACATCGCCAAGCTGCCCCTGCGCCTCGTATCGCCCGAGAAACGCCGCGGCAAGCTCATCCTCGTAACGGCCATCACGGCCACCAAGGCCGGCATCGGCAAGACCACCGTATCGATAGGCCTGGCGCTGGGCCTGAACAAGCTGGGACGACGGGCCGTCGTGGCCCTGCGCGAGCCCTCGCTGGGCCCCTGCTTCGGCATGAAGGGCGGGGCCGCCGGCGGCGGCTATGCCCAGGTGCTGCCCATGGAACGCATCAACCTGCACTTCACGGGCGACTTTCACGCCATCACTTCGGCCCACAACATGATTGCGGCCCTGCTCGACAACTACATCTACCAGCACCGGGCCGAGGGCTTCGCGCTCAAAGAGGTGCTGTGGCGCCGCGTGCTCGACGTAAACGACCGCTCGCTGCGCCAAATCGTGACGGGCCTGGGGCCTGCCACCAACGGCGTGCCCGCCGAGAGCGGCTTCGACATCACGCCCGCCTCGGAGCTCATGGCCATCCTCTGCCTGGCCTCCTCGGAGGACGACATGCGCCGCCGCGTGGAAAACATCCTCCTGGGCTTCACCTACGACGGGCGCCCCTTCACAGTGAAGGATCTGGGCGTGGCCGGCGCCGTCATGGCCCTGCTCAAAGACGCCATGGAGCCCAACCTCGTGCAGACCACGGAAAACACGCCAGCCATCGTCCACGGCGGCCCGTTTGCCAACATCGCCCACGGATGCAACTCGCTGCTGGCCACCGAAATGGCCTTGCACCACAGCGAATACACCATCACCGAGGCGGGATTCGGGGCCGACCTGGGCGCCGAAAAGTTCTATAACATTCTCTGCCGCAAGAGCGGGCTGCAGCCCGACCTCACCGTCATCGTGGCCACGGCGCAGGGACTGAAAATGCACGGCGGCGTGCCCGTCGACGACATACGCCGCCCCAACCCCGAGGGCCTGCGCCACGGCCTGGCCAACCTCGACAAGCACGTGGCCAACCTCAAAGCCTTCGGCCAGACGGTGGTAGTGGTGTTCAACCACTTCGACGGCGACACCGACGAGGAAATGGCCATGCTGCGGGCCCACTGCGAGCAGACGCTGGGCGTGCCCTTCGTCATCAACGACGCCTACGCCCATGGCGGCCAGGGAGCCATAGAGATGGCCCGCCTCGTGGCCGACACCATCGAGCGTCAGCCCTCAGAGCCGCTCCGCCTCACCTACGACGACGCCGACAGCATCGAGGAGAAGATTGAGAAAGTGGCCAAGGGCATATATGGCGCCGCGCGCGTCACGTTTGCCGCCCCGGCCCGCCGGCGCATCAAGCAGCTCACGGAGCTGGGCATGGGGCACTTCCCCGTGTGCATCGCCAAGACGCAGTTCTCCTTCTCAGCCGACGCCAAGCAGTATGGCGCCGTCGGGGGCTTCGACTTCCTCATACGCGACGTCGTCATCAACGCCGGGGCCGAGATGGTCGTGGCCATCGCGGGCGACATCCTGCGCATGCCGGGCCTGCCCAAAGACCCGCAGGCCAACCACATCGAATATGCCAACGGCGAAATCACAGGCCTGAGCTGACGGCGGCCGGCACGTCGTTCCCCCACGGCTCCCCCGCGGCTGCAAGCACGTCAGCCGCGGGGGAGCCTGCGTTGGGGCGGGCCGCGGCAGGGGGCCCCGACGATAACCGTAACAGGAGAGCGACAATTTTGTTACAAAACGGTTGCAATGTCGTTTTTCTTGCTACATTTGCACCGTTATGAGAGACATACGCAAGGAGCTGGGCCCGCTGGTCGACGCCCTGCCCCCCATCACGCTTGAAGAAATGGCTGCCATACGGCTGATGAACCGCACGGACACAAAGTTCGTGACGGACTTGCCCACGCTGGCCCGCCTGCTCGAAATGGTGCGCGGGGGCTACTACGCACAGCAAACGTGCGGCCGGCGCATCAGTCCGTACAGCACCGTCTACTGGGACTACGGCGCCGAGCACGCCCTGTTCCGCGCCCACCTGTGCGGCCACCGTCCGCGCACCAAAGTGCGCGTGCGCACCTACCTCGACTCGGGATGCTCCTTCCTCGAAGTGAAAAAGAAAGACAACCACGGCATCACGTACAAAACGCGCATCGAGGTGCCATCGGCCCGCGCCGTGCTGGACGAAGGTGCGGGCGCCGCCTTTCTCGAAGAGCAGACGGGCTGGCACCTGAGCGACGTTGCGCCCACGCTGGGCAACCGTTTCAGCCGCATCACGCTCGTCAACAAGGCCCGCACCGAACGGCTCACCATCGACTTCGACCTGACTTTTCACAACTACGAGACCCGGGCCGACGCCAGCGTCGACAACATCGCCGTCATCGAGCTCAAACGCGACGGACGCGCTCCTTCGCCCATACTCGACGTGCTGCGCCGCCTGCGCATCAAGCCGGCCGGCTTCAGCAAATACTGCGTGGGCATTTCGCTCACCGATCCCGCCCTGCCGCAGAACCGCCTGAAACCACGACTGAGAAACATTCATAAAATAGCCACACGCCAACAAACACTTCACCCATGAACTTTTTTGAAACAGACACCATCCTGAGCTTCGCCTCCCTCTTCAACGAAACCTTCTACGACGGACGCGGACTGCTCGAGATGTGCTCGCGCTTCCTGCTCAACCTGTGCTTCGTATGGGCCATCGTCCATTTCTTCTACTACCCCAAGAGCCACCGCCGCGACTACTACTTCACCTTCCTGCTCATCTCCGTGAGCATCTTCATGCTCATCTACCTGATGGACGGCTCCAAGATGGAAATCGGGGCTGCGCTGGGGCTCTTCGCCGTCTTCGGCATCATACGTTACCGCACCGAGAGCGTGCCCATCCGCGAGATGACGTATCTCTTCTTCCTCGTGGCGCTCTCCGTGCTCAACGGCACGACGTCGAAGCTCAGCTTCGTCGAGCACCTCGCGGCCGACTTCATCTTCCTGTCCACCGTGTGGCTCTGCGAGTGCGTCCTGCTGCGCCGGCGCGAGGGCGTGAAGCTCGTGCGCTACGACAACATCAGCCTCATCACCCCCGATAAGGAAGAAGAGCTCAAGGACGACCTGCGCCGCCGCCTCGGCGTCGACGTAACAGGCGTCGAAGTGGGCGCTGTCGACTTTCTCACCGACATGGCCATGCTGCGCGTCCACTACACCGCCCGCAGCAAAACAGCCAACAGCGTGGACAACCTCATCAAACTACCGCAAGAAGATGCAAACAAATAAGCTACTCTCGCTCATGACAGGCCTGGCCCTGGCCACGACAGCCACGGCAGGCGACGATTTCGGCCTGTGGGGTGAAGCAGCCGTGGAAAAGAAAATCAACAAACAGTTTTCCATCGACGCCGCCCTGGGCTTCCGCGCCGAAGAAAACGCCACCCGCGCCTCGCGCTACGACGCCTCACTCGGCGCCACCTGGAAGGTCAACAAATACTTCCGCATGGGAGCGGGCTACGTCTACCTGTACAGCCGCTCGCCCCGCGAGGTCAAGGCGAAATACCGCGAGGACGACAACGGCCATCCCGTCGCAGGCGCCGACGGGCGGCCCGTCTATCAGGGATACAACGTCGATCACGCCTTTTATCGCTCAAAGCACCGCGTTTACGTCGAGGCCGTAGGCAAGGTCAAGGCCGGCCGCTTCGAGTTTTCCCTGCGCGAACGCTACCAGTTTACCCACTACATGAGCGCCGAAACCCTGCGCGACCGCTACCGCCTGGGCGCCGACCCGACCGACCACACCGTGGCAGGATACGAAGAGACCGTCACCGACTTCAAGCCCGCCAAGGACAAGCACTACCTGCGCTCGCGCCTGCAAGTGGCCTACGACATCGCCAACTGCCCCGTCGAACCCTTCGTTTCCTATGAGCTCAGCAACGATTTGAGCAACGCCCTCGCCCTCGACAAGACGCGCCTGCGCGCCGGGGCCGACTGGAAAGTGAGCAAGCAGCACAAGCTCTCGCTGGCCTACGTCTTCGAAGACGGAGCCGACGACGACGACGGCAACCGCCTCCACGCCATCGAAGTGGGATACAAGTTCGACTTCTGACAACATCCCTTCACTCCTTATTAATATAGGCACATGAAAAAGATTTATCTCACCTCAGCTCTGGCCCTCCTCTCCCTGGGAGCAGGAGCGCAGAGCTACGACTTCCTTACGTTCTGCCCCGAGGGCAAAGCGCAGGTGAGCCTGCCCGTCGACGGGCTGAAGCTGCGCGTCGAGGGGTCGCAGCTCGTGGCCGAGGCCGGCGGCTCGCGCACGGCGTTCGACCTGCCGTCGCTCCGGGCCATGTTTTTTGCCACAGAAAACACCACGGGCATCGCCGCAGCCCCCGGCCGCGACGAAACGGCGGCCACGCTCCGCGACGGCCGCATCTGCGTGACGGCACCTGCCGGCAGCCGCGTAGCCGTGCTCACCCCCGACGGCCGCACCGTGGCCCGCTTCACCAAGCCTGCCGACGGCAGCGAGACCCTCGGCCCCGTGCCGGCAGCAGGCGTCTATCTTGTCAACGTGAACGGCCGAACCTTTAAACTGCTGGCGCAATGAAAAAGCTCACCCTCCTCTTCCTCATGGGCGCCGTGGCCGCATCGGCCGGTGCCCAGCGTATGAAAATCTACCGCGGCCACGTGTGCGTAAACGTACCGGCCGCCGCGGCAGGCGAAATGACCTTTGCCGAAGGCGGAACGCGCCTCAACGTGATGGGCGCGGCCTACGACCTCGCCGAAGTGGACAGCATCATCGTCGATCGCGGCGAGGTGGCCGAGGCTGCCGTGGGTGTGCGCTACGCCGGCACGGAGGCCTTTGTAGAAATGTCGGCCGACGTGGCCCCGCAGCTGGCCGTCGCCGTCGACGGGGCCCACGTGAGCATCACGGCCGACCCGTCGCTCGCCACCGAGGTGGCATACCGCCTGAGCGGCACGTCGGCCGACGGCTCTTTCTTCATGGATGGCGAGTATAAGGCGACCGTCGAGCTCGACGGCCTCACGCTCACCAGTACGCGCGGCGCCGCCATCGACATCGCTAACGGCAAGCGCATCGACATCGTGCTCACCGACGGCACGACCACCACGCTCACCGACTGCACCGGCGGCGGGCAAAAGGCCTGTTTCTTCGTGAACGGCCACGCAGAGTTCAAGGGCGGCGGCACGCTGCTCCTGACGGGCAACACGAAGCACGCCTTCGCCTCCGACGAATACACGCAACTGAAAGCCTCAACGGGCACCATCCGCGTACTGCGGGCCGTGACCGACGGCTTCCACGTCGAACAATACTTCCAGATGGACGGCGGCACACTCGACATCGCCGGCACGGGCAGCGACTGCATCGACGTCTCGCTCACCAAGGACGACACCGACGAGATGAACGGCGAAGTGTACATCAACGGCGGCAGCATCACGATGGACGTGGCCGCCGACGATACCAAAGGGCTGAAAGCCGAGCGCGACATCACCATTGCGGGCGGCACCCTGCGCGCCACCGTGACGGGCGACGGCTGCAAGGGCATCAAGACCGACAGCAACCTGCTCGTCACGCAGGCCGACGCGGCCAGCCCCACATACATCGAGATGACCATCTCGGGAAAGACCTACATGCCCGACGATCCCGAGCTCGAGTCGAAGTGTCGCGCCATCAAGACCGACGGCGACTTCACCTTCGACGGGGGCACTATCATCGTACACAACGAGGGAACGGGCGAACGCGACGTGGACGTCGACGGCGTCTACACCTACGTGAGCGGGCAATACAGCTTTACACTGAAAAACTGAACCAAGGCGGGGCCCGACCCCGCCTTTTTATTTTAATTCACCGATTATGAAACAAATGTTCCGATTATTCCGCATCTTCGCAGCCATGACCCTTGCGCCTGCCCTCATGACGGGGCGTGCCACGGCCTGCACGGGCATCACGCTGACGGCCGCCGACGGCTCCCACGTGCTGGCCCGCACCATCGAATGGGCCGGCAGCGACCTCAACAGCCGCTACGTCGTTGTGCCGCGCGGCCACCGGCAGCAGTCGCTCGTGCCGGGCGGCACCGACGGCATGGCCTTTACCGCGCGTTACGGCTATGTGGGCCTTGCCGTCGAGCAGGAAGCGTTCGTGGCCGAAGGGCTCAACGAAGCCGGCCTCTCGGCCGGGCTGTTCTACTTCCCGGGCTACGGGCAGTACGAGGAATACGACGCCGCGGCCAGGGACAAGAGCATAGCCGACCTGCAACTGGTGGCGTGGCTCCTGGGCCAATGTGCCACGGTGGACGAGGTAAAGGCAGCCGTGGCCGGCGTCCACGTCGTGGCCATCGACCCGCGCGCCTCCACCGTCCACTGGCGCTTCTGCGACCGCACGGGGCGGCAGGTGGTGCTCGAAATCACCGGTGGCCGGCCCCGGTTCTTCGAAAACGAGCTGGGTGTGCTCACCAATGCGCCGGGCTTCGAATGGCAACTGACGAACCTGAACAACTACGTCAATCTGCGCGCCGGCAGCGCCGCCCCGCAGCAGTTGGGCGCGCGCCCTCTGGCGGCCTTCGGCGCCGGCAGCGGCATGCTGGGCCTGCCGGGCGACGTGACGCCGCCCTCACGCTTCGTGCGTGCCGCCTTCGTGCAGGCCACGGCGCCGCGCCAGGCCACCGGCGAGGACGCCGTGCTCCAAGCCTTCCAGTTGCTGAACGCATTCGACATCCCCACGGGCATTGAGTTCGCCCCGGGCGAGGAAGTGCCCGCCATCCCCAGCGGAACGCAGTGGACGTCGGCGGCCGACCTCACCCACCTGCGCCTCTACTACCGCACGATGTACAACAGCGCCATCCGCTGCATCGACCTCGGCAGCATCCGCTTCGACCGTGTGGCCTACCGCGCCCTTCCGCTCGACGACGTGAAGCGACAGCCCGTCACCGTCGTCGACGTGCGCTGACGCGCGGCGAGGGCAGGCGCCCCGCGGGTTTTCCTCCACGGCAAAGCGCCCCGGACGAGCCGCACAGGCAACGTCCGGGGCGCTTTTTTGTGCCCGCTCAGCCGGCGCACGGCCCCTCGGAGCCGCGCATGAGGGGGCGCAGCAGGGGCGGAATGTCGTGCAGGCCGTCGCGCAGGCGGTTCAGGCAGGCCAGCCCGGCCGGGGTGAGGGCGAAATACATGCGGCGGTGGTCGGTCGTGCCCAGGCTGCGGGCCACCAGCCCCTTGCGCTCGACGGAGCGCACCACCTTCGAGGCGTTGGGCGGCAGCAGGCCCACGCAGCGCGCCACGTCGCCCGCCGTGGCGCTGCCGCGGCCGATGGCGCAGAGCACCATGGCCTCGTTGAGCCCCACGCCGCAGGTGCGGGTGAGCTCGGCCTCGAGCTGCGCCAGCGCCCTCACGAGGTCGCGCATCATGCAGATAGTTGGTATCTTTTCCATGCGTTGCAACGTTTCAGTGCCCCCGGGGCGTCACACAAAGAGGTTCACGCCGGCCGCCTCGGCCCGCTCCATATAGGTGGCCACGCCGCCCACGGTGACGCCGTCGAGCAGTTCCTCGGGCTTCACGCCCATCACGTCCATCGACATGCCGCAGGCAATAAACTCCACGCCCAGCTCCATGGCGCGGGTGCGCAGGGTTTCGAGCGAATCGACGCCGCGGCGCTTCATGACGTGGCGCATCATGCGCGCCCCCAGGCCCATCATGTTCATCTTCGAGAGACCCAGGCGTCCGCTGTGGGCGGGCATCATGAGCGAGAACAGACGGCCGAAGAGGTCCTTGGCCACCGCGGGCTTGCGGCGCTTCTTGATGGCGTTCAGGCCCCAGAAGGTAAAGAAAATGGTGGTCTTGGCCCCCGTGGCCGCCGCACCGTTGGCCAGCACAAACGTGGCCAGCGCCTTGTCCAGGTCGTCGCTGAAAAGGATGAACGTCTTGCCCTCGCGCTGCGCTGTGGCAGGGGCGGCAGGAGCAGCGGGGGCTGCCTTCTCCACCCTCACGCTGAAGCGTCCGCCCTCGGCCATGCTGCCCGCAAAGCGGTGGCCCGTCGAGCGGCACCACGCCTCGGCGTCGCGCGGAAAGGCGGGGTCGGTGGCCACCACCGTCAAGGCGGCGCCCTCGGGCAGCTCGTCCACCGCCTGACGCAGCTTGACGATGGGGCCCGGGCAGGCCAGGCCACAGGCGTCCACCACCACCGCCCTGCCGGCTCCGCCAGCCGCTGCCGGCGGCCGGCAACCGGCCGCATCGGGGCCCTCGGGCCGGGGCGCCACGGCGCGGCAGCCCGCAAAGCTGCGCGTGGCGGCGCGGTAGGTGCGCAGGCCGCCCACGAGGTTGCGCACGTCGGCACGCCCCCGTCCGCGCAGGATGCACGAGGCCAGATAGCCGCGCAGGCCCACGCCGCAGTAGACCCACAAGGGGCCGTCGGCGGGCAGTTCGTCAAGACGCTCGCGCAGCTCGTCGAGCGGCACGTTGACGGCCCCGGGCAGGGCGCCGAGGGCAAACTCGTCGGGCGTGCGCACGTCGACGAGCGTAACGCCCGAGGGGAGGCCGGCCGCCAGCTCGCGCCAGTAGAGCGGCTGCATGCGACCCGTCAGGATGTTATGGCCCACATATCCCGCCACGGCCACGGGGTCCTTGGCCGACGAAAAGGGAGGCGCGTAGGCCTGCTCCAAGGCCATGAGGTCGGCCAGGCCGCCGCCGTGCTTCACGACCTGAGCCAGCTCGTCGATGCGCTTGTCGACGCCCTCGGTGCCCACGGCCTGCGCGCCCAAGAGGCGGCCGTCGGCGGGCGAGAAGACGATTTTCAGCGCCATGGGCGCCGCACCGGGATAGTAGCCCGCGTGCGAGTTGGGGTGGATGGTGGCCGTCAGACAGGGCGTCCCGTCGCGCTTGAGATGCTTGGCCGCCAGCCCCGTGGCCGCCACCGTCAGGCCAAACACCTTGGCCACCGACGTGCCCACGCTGCCCTCATAGCGCTCCGTGTCGCCCAGCGCCATGTTGTCGGCGGCGATGCGTGCCTGGCGGTTGGCCGGCCCGGCCAGCAGGTTGAGCCAGGGCCGTCCTGTCAGGGGGTGGGGAAACTCCACGGCGTCACCCACGGCATAGACGTCGGGGGCCGACGTGCGCATGAAGGCGTCGACCACGATGCCGCGCGCCGCCCCCGTCTGGATGCCGGCCGCCACGGCCAGCGACGTCTCGGGGCGCACGCCCACCGAGAGCAGCACCACGTCGGCCGTGAGCACCTCGCCCGAGCGCAGGCGCACCCGCAGCGCGTCGCCGTCGGGCTCGAACGCTTCGACGGCCTCGCTCAGATAGAGCCCCACGCCCCGGGCCGCGAGCTCCTCGTGCACGAGGGCGGCCATCGAGAAGTCGAGCGGCGCCATGACCTGGTCGCCCATTTCGACCACGCTCACGGCCGCGCCCGCGGCGTGCAGGTTTTCGGCCATCTCCAAGCCGATGAAACCGCCGCCCACCACGACGGCGCTCCTCACCGCGCGGCCGTCCATCCACGCCTTGATGCGGTCGGTGTCGGCCACGTTGCGCAGCGTGAAGACGCCCGGCAGGTCGGCTCCCGGCAGCGGCGGCCGCACGGCCGAGGCGCCGGGGGCCAGCAGCAGCTTGTCGTAGCGCTCGGTGGCGGTGGCGCCGTCGGCCGTGCGCACGCTGACGGTCTTTGCCGCCGTGTCGACGGCCACGACCTCGCTGCGCGTACGCACGTCGATGGCAAAGCGGCGGCCAAAGGCCTCGGGCGTCTGCACGAACAGGCGGTCGCGCCCGGCTATGGTGCCGCCGATGTAATAGGGCAGGCCGCAGTTGGCATACGAGATGTGTTCGCCACGCTCGAAGAGCACGATTTCCGCACTTTCGTCCACGCGGCGCAGACGGGCGGCAGCCGTGGCTCCTCCGGCCACGCCGCCTACGATGACATACTTCATAGGTTTATTCATTTTGTGCTGATTATTTTCCTGTGGAAACATTTGCAAATGTATAAACAAGCCTTGGAACGCGCAAATGCTTTCAGCTTTTTTAAGGACGGCGGCCCCTCGCGCCCCGCGCCCCGCCCCTGCTGACGGCCCCATGACCCGCGCCCGCGGCCCCGCGGCCGGTTGGTCAATTTTTCCGATGCGGACAGAAAAAAACGTCCGCCGGCGGGCACGAAAGAGGTGTTAACGAAGCTGAAATGCCGCCATTTTGCCCCGCGGGCCCGCCGCGCCGTTATGTTTTGTTGTGAAAAAGCACCCGCCGCGCCCCTTTTCCGCCCGAAACGTGCCAAACGAAAAGCGGCTTTCGTCCCGCGGCGCGCTCTTTCGCTCCCAACAGACCAAAACGCAGGGGGGCGGAAAAGGGGCCGCGGGGCCTCGTTTTGCTTACATTAACGCGAAAAAACGCCCTTTTCCGCCCTTTCCGCACCGTTTTCAAGCCATTTCGCCCCCGTTTGCAGGCCACTTTGCAGCGCAAACAGCCCGTGGAAACGCCGTTTCATCCCTTGGAAATCCATTTTCATCCCATGGAAACGCGCGAACCTCCCGGCCCGCGCCGCCGGACCCGCACAAAGGCGCCGTGAGCGGCCTGCACGCCCCCGGGGCAGGCCGCGCGCAGAAATAACGCCCGCACGGGCTGTTCTGTTTTTCCGATGCGGCGGCCGGCAGAAGCCCGCGGTCGCCTGCCCCGCGCCTGCCTGCCGACGGCCGACGGCCGCCGCCCGATGCGCCGCGCGCCCCAACCGTGCCGGGCTGCGGTGCTTTCGCCCGAAAACGTAAAAAAAGAAACTTTTTCTTTGTCCGTTTCTAACGAATGCCTATATTTGCCCCGTTCACATAGGCCGGATAGCAGTTTCCCGTCCACAGGGAAGCAACCAACAACCCAGTCTCAAAGCGTTGAGACGCATGTCTAACTTTTAACATCCGCTTATCATGAAAACGAAAGAAGCGAAAAAACTGCAAGACCTCGTCGTATTCCACGAGGCAGAGTTAGTGAACGAAGCAAACGCCACCCTGCTCGTGCGAGGCGTCGGGGCCAGTGGCCTCAGCGGCCTTTTCTCATAAAAAGACGCCATGCATCCCTCTCCCATCCACTGCACAAAAAAACGACATGCCATGAAACAACGCATCTTCCTTTTTATATTCTTTTTGCTCCTCGCCGCACTTCACGCCCGGGCGCAGCGGGGCGAAATCGTAGGGCGCGTCTGCGACGAGGCGGGCCGTCCGCTCGCCGGGGCGGCCGTGCGCCTGCTCGCCGACACGGTGAACGTGGCAGGCACGGCCACTGACGCCGACGGGCGCTTTGCCTTCGACAACCTCGACGGGGGCAACTACCGCCTGCTCGTCTCGATGGTGGGCCGCGAGAGCCGCGAGCTCTCCGTGCGCGGCGTGGAGCGCCGCACCGACGTGGGCGACGTGCGCCTGGCGGCCACCACGCAGCTGGGCGAGGCCGTGGTGCAGGGCAAGCGGTCGGCCTACGAGCGGGACGTCCTGACGGTCTATCCCTCGGCCGACGACCGCAAGTATGCCGCCGACGGCTACACGCTGACGTCGCGCCTGAACCTGCCGAACATCGAGGTGGACGTGTTTTCGGGCGAGACGAAACGCTACGGCGAGGCCGTGAGCTTCTACATCGACAACCGCCCGGCCACCGACCGCGAGGTGAAAATGCTCAACCCACGCAACGTGGCGCGCGTGGAACTGCACGAAAACCCGCAGGGCGAGTTCGCCGGGAAGAAAACCGTCGTCAACTTCATCCTGCGCGAGCGGCGCAGCGGCGGGCGCGTGGGCATCGACGTCACGCAAGACCGCGGCCGCTCGGGCCAATATATGGCCTACGTCCAGCTGGCCGCGGGGCGCTCCGAATGGTCGCTCGCGGTCGACCCCGGCTCGTTCACCAACCAGGAGGTGCGCAACGACCGCTCCGACTGGTTCAACGCCGACGACGGGGCCGGCTGGTTCGGGCGGCTCAGGGAGGGCCGGTGGAGCCCCACGCGCAGCCTGCAGCCGGGAGCCACGCTCACGTATAACCTGAAAAAGGGCCATCACCAGCTGCACCTGGGCGCAGGCCTGTCGTATCAGCGCTCCACCGCCGCCGACCGCTACACCGAGACCGACCTGCGCACGGGCGCCGCCGCAGACGTGGAGGCCACGACGCGCCGACGCGGCACGTCGCCCACGGCCGAGGCCTTCTACCGCTTTGGCGACGGGCGGGGCAACGTCTTCACCGTCGAGGCCCGCTATGCCCACACCCACAACAACCGGCGGCAGCAGAACCGCACGCTCCATGCCGACGGCACGCCCTTTGCCCTCGACAGCCGCGCCCGCGAGAACTACCATTCGGCGCAGTTCATCCTGCAATACGACCGGCAGCTGGGCCCGTGGCAGCTGGGCGCCATGAGCTGGAACGGCATGGACCGCTCCGACATCGACTATGCGGGCTATTCGGCCCCGCGCTCCGAGAGCGAGCAGTGGCTGACGCAGAACCTGGTGTTTGCCTCGGTGACGGTGAAGCAATGGTGGTTCATGGTGCAGTATGGCGTCATGTACAGCTACGACCGCCAGACCGACATGGGCCACCGCGGCAAGGTGCACCACCGGCCGATGCTGCAAGCGCAATATTCGTTCGGCTCGAAAGGCTACAACCTGCTCTCGTTTTCCAAATACAGCGGCGGCCTGCCGCTGAGCTCCCTCTCGGCCGTGGAGCAACAGCTCAACGAGCTGGAATGGCAGCGCGGCAACCCCGCCCTGCGCTACACCGAGACGTTCGAAGTGGACGACCAGCTGTCGCACGCCCTCGGGGGCGGCTACATCACGGCCCGCGCCTGCTACAGCCGCACGCGCCACAACGTGACCTACACCACGCTGGCCGAAAGCGCCGGCGGGGCGACGCGCTTCGTCCACATGCCCGACGACGCCACGACGTGGCACATGATATCGGCCTCGGTGGGCTATTCGAAACGCTTCTTCGGCTGCCTCAACGCGGGCGTAAACGGGCAGTGGACGCGCAGCATCGTCACCGGCCCGGGCGGCGGGCATGGCTCGTCCTTCACAGGCTCGGCACGCCTGACGTTCATGAAAAAAGGCTGGACGGCAGGCATCCAGGCCCGGAGCGCCCACACGATACGCACGAGCGAGGCCGACGTGAAGCACAACCCCGCGTGGATGCAGCTCATGGCAGGATACGCACACGGCGGGCTCAACATCATGGCAGCCTGGGAATGCCCGTGGCGCATGCGCACGTGGAACTACGCCGACCGGGGCGCGGCCTACCGCTCGCGCTCGTGGACGGAGACGAACCATGCGCGCAACCGCTTCGTCGTGCGCCTGACGTGGAACGTCACCTTCGGCAAAAAGCACAACTTCGGCCAGGCTGGCGTCGACAAGACCCACTGGACGGGCATCGTGGGCGACTGAGGGCCGGCCCCGCGGCCGCCCCGCACGCCGGCAGCGCAAAACAGACGGCGCGGAGGCGGCCGCGGGGCGGTTTTTGCCTACATTTGTTACACGAAGACAGGATGCGGTTCGGGCAAGGCGGGAAAAAGCGAGCTTTCCCCCGCCTTGTCTCTCACCTTTCACTATATTTGTTACACGAAGATAGGATGCGGTTCGGGCAAGGCGGGAAAAAGCGAGCTTTCCCCCGCCTTGTCTCTCACCTTTCACTATATTTGCACCGTAAACAACGCATGCTACCCTACATGACGCCCATCGACATACGCCGCGAACGGCCGGCCGACTACCGGGCATCGGAGGCCGTGATGAGAGACGCCTTTTGGAACCGCTACGAACCGGGATGCAGCGAGCACTACCTGCTGCACGTCATGCGCAGCTCGCCCCGCTACGTGCCCTCGCTGGCCTTCGTGGCCGAGGCGGAGGGCCGCATCGTGGGGGCCGTGGCCGTGCTCGCCTCGCACATCGAGACCGACGACGGGCGGCGCCTCGACACGCTCACGCTGGGGCCCATCGGCGTGAGCCCCGCGCTGTGGGGCCGGGGCATCGGGCGCAGCCTGCTCGAAAGGGTGCGCCGCGAGGCTGCCGCCGGGGGCCACCGCGCCATCCTGCTCTGCGGCGACCCTGCCTTCTACGTCCGGGCGGGCTACCTGCCGGCCGAACGCTTCGGCATACGCACGGCCGGCAACCTCTATTTCGACGCCCTGCAAGCGTGCCCGCTGCGCCCCGGCGCGCTCGACGGTGCCGCGGGCCGCTACGTCGAAGACCCCATCTACAACGTCGACCCGCAGCTCGTCGCAGCGTTCGACCGCTCGTTTCCGCCGTGGGAGCGACTGGCCGACACGCCCTCGCAGCTGCGCTTCCGCGAAATGTGCGCCCGCATGAAGAGCGGGCCCGGCGCCAGCGGTGCACCTCGCAGCTGAGGGCCGCGCCACCGCCGGCGGCACGCCCGGCACCGCTGCCCCGCGGGCCGAAAAGCCGGCCGAAACCTTGCCGCTTCGGCCGGCAAACGCTAATTTTGCATCATGGAAAGCTCCGTACCCTCCATCCTTATCATATATACAGGCGGAACCATCGGCATGATTGAGGACCCCGAGACGGGGGCCCTCGAAAACTTTGACCTGGCCCACTTCCGCCATCACGTACCCGAGCTCCGCCGCTTCAACTACCACATTGACGCCATCACGTTCGACCCGCCCATCGATTCGAGCGACATGGAACCGGCCTATTGGGTGAAGATGGCACGCATCGTGGCCGACAACTACGACAGCTATGACGGCTTCGTCATCCTGCACGGCACGGACACGATGTCGTACACGGCCTCGGCGCTGAGCTTCATGCTCGAAAACTTGGGGAAACCCGTCATCATCACGGGCTCGCAGCTCCCCATCGGACAGCTCCGCACCGACGGAAAGGAAAACCTGTTGACAAGCATAGAGATTGCCGCCGCACGCGACGACGAAGGCCGCCCCATGGTACCCGAAGTGTGCATCTTTTTCGAGAACCAGCTGCTGCGCGGCAACCGCACGACGAAAATCAACGCCGAAGGCTTCAACGCTTTCCGCTCGCACAACCACCCCGCATTGGCACAAGCGGGCATCCACATCAAATACGCCTCGCACCTCATCCGCCGCCCCGACCCGACGCGCCCCTTCAAGCCACACTTTCTGATGGACACGCACGTGATGATTCTCACGCTCTTCCCGGGCATACGCGAGGAAATCGTCGACACACTGCTGAGCATACGCAACCTGAAAGCCATCATCCTGAAAACCTTCGGCTCGGGCAACGCCCCGCAAAAGCCCTGGCTCATCGACAAACTGCGCCAACTGGGCGAACGCGGCGTCGTGCTGGTAAACAACACGCAATGCTCCAAAGGCACCGTCGAGATGCAACGCTATAAAACAGGGCTGCTGCTCTTGCAGGCAGGCGTGCTCAACGGATACGACAGCACGCTGGAAAGCATGGTGACGAAGCTCATGTTTCTGCTGGGCCACGGCTACGACAACGACACCATACGCCGCCTGATGAACACGAGCATCGCGGGCGAAGTGACGGTGGACAACTCCTTTTTCTCCGAACGATGAAACATGCCTCACGCCTCTCGGCCGCCGCGGCGCTGCTGTGGGCGGCCCTGATGCTCGCACTGACGGCTGCCTGCGGCCGACGCACGCCTGCGGCCGCCGCAGGCACCGACACGGTGGCCTTTGCCGAGGCCTCGCTGCTGCACGTGGAGCGCGGGCGGGGCTACACGCTGGCCGAGGTGGCCGACCCGTGGCACGCGGGGCGCACGCTGCGCCGCTACGTGCTCGTGCCGCGCGACAGCGCCGTGCCGCCCCACCTGCCCGAGGGCACCCTGCTGCGCACGCCGCTGCGCCGCGTGGCCTCGCTCTCGGGCGTGCATGCCGCCCTGCTCTTCGACCTGGGGCGGGGCGACGCGCTGGCCGCCGTGGCCGACGTCGACTATACGCTCCACCCCCTGGTGCGCAAGGCCGTGGCCGAGGGGCACACGGCCGACGCCGGCTCGAGCATGAAGCCCGACGCCGAACGCCTGGCGGCGGCGCGGCCCGACGCCATCCTGGTGTCGCCCTTTGAAAACGCGGGCTACGGCGCGCTGGAACAGATGGGCGTGCCGCTCGTGGAATGTGCCGACTACATGGAGACGTCGGCGCTGGGCCGCGCCGAGTGGATGCGCTTCTACGGTCTGCTGCTGGGCTGCCCCGAGCGGGCCGACTCGCTCTATGCCGCCGTGGCCGGCCGCTACCGCGCCCTGGCACGCCGCGCGGAAGGCGCCAAGCCGAAGCCCACCCTGCTCGTTGACCGTAAAGAGGGCGCGGTGTGGTTTGTGCCCGGAGGGGAGAGCACGATGGGCCGCCTCTTCGCCGACGCGGGGGCGCGCTACGTCTTTGCCGACATGCCCGGCAGCGGCTCGCTCCAACTCTCGTTCGAAACAGTGTTTGCCCGCGGCCACGACGCCGACGTGTGGCTGCTCAAATATGGAGCCGCGGCCGACCCCACCTATGCCTCGCTGGCGGCCGACTATGGCCCCTACCGCCGCTTCCGCCCGTGGCAGCAACGGCGCATCTACGGCTGCAACACGCTGCGCGTGCCCTTCTACGAGGAAACGCCCTTCCACCCCGACCGCCTGCTGGCCGACCTCATCTGCATCTTCCACCCCGAGCGCATGCCGGGCCACCGCCTGCGCTACTATCAGCCCCTGAAATGACCCGCCGCTGCCTCACGGGCCTCGTGCTCCCCGCTGCCCTGCTCGCCCTGCTGGCTGCCGTCAACCTCTTCGCCGGCAGCGTGGCGCTCCCCGCCGGGGAGGTGTGGGACGCCCTGACCCACCCGGCCGCCACCGACGCCACGACGGCCTTTATCGTGCGCGAGACGCGCCTGCCCGCCCTGCTCACGGCGGCCGTGGCCGGCGCCGCGCTGTCGGTGGCGGGGCTCGTCATGCAAACGGTCTTTGCCAACCCCCTGGCCGACCCCTCGGTGCTCGGCGTCAACGCGGGGGCCAGCCTAGGCGCCGCCGTGGCCATGCTCCTGCTGGGCGGCACGGTGGCAACGGGCGGCATGGTGGTCTCGGGCTTCGCCCTCACGGTGGCGGCAGCCTTTGCGGGCGCGCTGGGCGTCATCGTGCTGCTCACGCTCTGCTCGGCCCTGCTGCCCGACCGCCTCATGCTGCTCATCGCCGGCGTGATGCTCAGCTTTCTCACCTCGGCCTTCATCTCCATCCTCAACTTCTACGCCACGACGCAGGGGGTCCACGCCTTCACCATCTGGGGGCTGGGCGATTTCAGCGGCACGGGCACGGAGCGCCTGGCCCCCTTTGCCGTCGCAGCCGGCGTGGGCCTGCTGGCCGCCCTGCTACTCACCAAGCCCCTCGACGCCCTGCTGCTGGGTGAGGCCTACGCCGCCGGCGTGGGCATCCGCGTGCGCCGCGTGCGCACCCTGCTGCTGCTCACGACAGGCTGGCTTTCGGCCGTTGTCACGGCCGTGTGCGGCCCGCTATCGTTCATCGGTCTGGCCGTGCCCCACGCCGCCCGCCTCGCTCTGCACACCGGCAGCCACCGCCGCCTGTTGCCTGCCACGATGCTTTGGGGAGCCGATGCAGCCCTGGCTTGTAACGCTCTGTCACACCTGCCCGGCACACACGGCACGCTGCCGCTCAACGCCATCACGCCCCTCTTTGGCGTGCCCGTGGTGCTGTGGCTCCTCGTGCGCGGGCGCCACCACGCCTGAGCGCGGCCCCGCCCCCTACCGACGCACACAAAAAAACGCGCCCCGGCCTCTCCCGTTGCAGGAGAGGCCGGGGCGCGCCGGTAAACGCCCGCCGAAAGCGACGGGGGCCTACACGGCGTGGCCCTCGTCGTCGTATTGCTGAAAAAGGAAGTCGTTGTAGGGATATTTCTGCACGTGGAGCTCGCGCACGCGCTTATAGAGCAGGTCTTTGAGCTCGTCGATGCCCAGGCGCTCGCGGGCCGAAATGAAAATGCAGCCCTCGCCCATGCGGGCCATCCACGTGCGGCGCAGGGCGTCGAGGCTCACGTTCTCGCGCGTGGGCGGCGTGAGGTCGTCGGGGTCCTTTTCGGTCCAGGTGTAGGCGTCCGTTTTGTTAAACACGAGCAGCACGGGCTTTTCGGCGCAGCCCAAGTCGGCCAGCGTGCGGTTCACAACGTCGATTTGCTCCTCGAAATCGGGGTGCGAGATGTCTACGACGTGCAAGAGGAGGTCGGCCTCGCGCACCTCGTCGAGCGTGCTCTTGAAGGAGTCGACCAAATCGGTCGGGATCTTACGGATGAAGCCAACGGTGTCGCTGAGCAGGAACGGGAGGTTGCCCACGATGACTTTACGCACGGTGGTGTCGAGCGTGGCGAAGAGTTTGTTCTCGGCGAAGACGTCGGCCTTGGCCAAGAGGTTGATGAGCGTCGACTTGCCCACGTTGGTATATCCCACGAGGGCCACGCGTATGAGGCGGCCGCGGTTTTTGCGCTGCGTGCTCTTCTGTCGGTCGATGTCGGCCAGACGCTGCTTGAGCAAGGACATGCGGTTGAGGATGATGCGGCGGTCCATTTCGAGCTGCGTCTCGCCCGGTCCGCGCAAGCCCACCGAGCCCTTGCCGCCGCCGGCGCCCGCACCGCCGCCCTGGCGTTCGAGGTGGGTCCAGAGGCGTTGCAGGCGCGGCAGCATGTAGCGGTATTGCGCCAGCTCGACCTGCGTCTTGGCGTTGGCCGTCTGGGCGCGCATGGCGAAGATGTCGAGAATGAGCGACGTGCGGTCGAGAATCTTCACCTGCAACTCCTTCTCGATGTTGCGGAGCTGCTTGGCCGAAAGCTCGTCGTCGAAAATGACCATGCCCACCTCGCGCTCGGCCTCCTCTTCGGCCTTGATGTAATCGCGTATCTCGTCGAGCTTACCCTTTCCCACGTAAGTGACAGAGTTGGGGCTGTCGAGGCGCTGCGTAAAGCGCTTCACCGTGACGGCCCCCGCCGTTTCGGCCAGGAACGCCAGTTCGTCGAGATATTCCTTCGTCTTGCGTTCGTCCTGCGTCTTCGTCACGAGAGCCACCAGCACGGCCGTTTCGGCCTGCGCCTCGGAATGTATGAATTCTTTCATGTAGCAGTCAGTAGTTCCGGTTGATTTTACAATTTTGCAAAGATAGCGCAAGGCGAGAGAAATGGAAAGGAAAAGCTCGCTTTTCCTTTCATTTCCGAGCCGCAGCCTATATTGGGTGAAGCCAAAGTAAAAAAATTTACAGCAAGTCTGTGATGGCGGTGGCGGGAAACCATCCAATTTGGAAAAGGCGAAAATTCTCGTCGGCGGCAGTTGTCAAGAAATCCTTGGCAACTGCATCACTTTCCAACTCAATAAGTTTTTCCAAGCAGACGGCCGGGCACGGGTGGGAGCCGCGGCGTGGAGAGCAGAGGCGGCGGGATGCAAAAAAGCGGCCGCACATCCCTTCGTTGGAACGTGCGGCCGCCGTCAATTCGTCGCTTATGCAGTGTTACTTGATTTCAATCTGGCGCGTGGCCTTGGCCTTGTCCTCGGCCGTCTGTTTGGGCAGCGTGATGGTGAGCACGCCGTCGGCCACGCCGGCACTGATGTGTTCCTTCTCCACATCGTCGGGCAGGATGAGCGTCTGCTGGAACTTCGAGTAGGCGAACTCGCGGCGCAGGTAGCGGCAGTTGGTTCTGCGGGCAGCCTCGTCGCCCTCTTTGCGTTCGCTCTTCTTCTCCATTGCGATGACCAGGTTGCCGTCCTCGTCGATGTGGACGTCGAAGTCGGCCTTCGTCATGCCCGGGGCAGCCACCTCGACGAGATACTCCGCGTCGTTCTCGATGACATTAATGGCGGGAGCCGTCGCATTGGTCTTGTTCATCCAGTTGGTGTCGAAGAAATCGTCGAAAATCGACGGTAACCAGCTCTGATTGTATCTTCTTACAGGTGTCATAACTCAAATCTCCTATCTTTTATGGGTTCTACATTTCGTTTGCTGCGTTGAGCGCGGTGCCTTGCGGCTTCCGCGTTCACCCGCATAGGTGCAAAGGGCGTGCCCGCCGGGCCTGTGGCCTGTTTTGTCAGTCGGTTTTAAACTTCGACAAGCTCCGTTAAGCATTCGGGCCGTTTTTTTAAACGTCGGGCCGCCCGGGGCTGCCAAGCTGTCAGTTGCCGCCGCGAGGCGAAGCGCAGCCACGCCGCCCGCCCCGCAGACGGGCACAAAAAGAGAGCGGGCACCACCCTCGAAAGGCGGCACCCGCTCCGTTCGAAGCGCCCCGGACGGGGTCACTTGATTTCAATCTGACGCGTCACTTGCGGTTTCTCCTCGACCGTCTCCTTGGGCAGCGTGACGGTGAGCACGCCGTCGGCCACGGCGGCAGCTATGGCGTCCTTCTTCACGTCGTCAGGCAGCAGCAGCGTTTGCTGGAACTTTGTGTAGGAAAATTCCCGCCGCAGGTAGCGGCCCTTGCTGTCCTTGCCCTCGCGGTTGTCGGTTTTCTTCTCCATGTAGATTACCAGGTTGTTGTCCTCGTCGATATGCACGTCGAAGTCGTCCTTCGTCAGGCCGGGGGCAGCCAGCTCCACGCGGTATTCCTTATCATCTTCCAGGACATTGATGGCGGGCGCCGTCGCGTTGGCTCTGCCCATCCAGTTGGTGTCGAAGAAATCGTCGAAAATCGACGGTAACCAAGTCTGATTGAAACGTCTTGCAGGCATCATAATACTAAACCTCCTATTTTTATGTTTTTGTTGTACGTTGTTTCCGAACGCCCCAGCCTTGCGGCTTCCGCGTTCACCCGTAAAAGAGCAAAATACATGCCTGCGGCACGCCAGGCACCGTATTTTCACTTCGATAAAAGCCTTTAAACTTCTTCGGCCGCTTTTTAAACATTCGCCCCGAGGCAGCCTGCCAACTTGTCGCCACGGCTGACATGATGACCAGCCCGTCAGACAATCCGTCGCTCCGAAACTCCATATTTATATACGCGTGCGCGCGAAACGGGAACGCCCGCCCCGAAGCGAGCCGACGGGCATGATACATCTTTTTCCGAAAAAACGCAGGTGAGAACGGAGCTGTAACCGTTTTTTTCGTTACTTTGCACGCATCATGCTGCAAAAACGACGACTTTTCCTCATCATAGGGAAATGGCTCGCGGGCATAATTCTGTTTCCCGTCGTGCTATTCCTTTTACTGGCCATCATACTTTACATACCGCCCGTACAAAATTACGTGGTGGAGCGCGTGGCCCGGGAGCTCTCGACCTCGCTGGGCATGGACGTGGGCATCGGACGTGTCCGCCTGGCCTTCCCGCTCGACCTGGCCCTGCACCGGCTGCACGCCGTAGAGCGCGGAGACACGCTCGCCGCCGTGCGCTCGCTGCGTCTCGACGTACGCCTGCTCCCCCTGCTGCACGGAGAAGCCGACGTGGACGGCTTCGAGCTCTACGGCACGACGCTCGACACGAAAAGCTATATCTCCGACACGCACATCCGCGGCCACATAGGACGTCTGGCCGCTGCGGCCCACGGCATCGACTGGACGAAAGGCCGCATCCGTGCAGACTTTGCCGAGCTGGCCGATGCCGACGTAAGCATCGCCCTGAGCGACACGGCGCAGGCCGACACGACCACCTCGACCACCGCCTGGGACATCGGCGTGCGCCGCGTGAGCATTGCCAACACCCGCGTGCGCCTCTCCATGCCCGGCGACAGCATGCGCATCGGTGCCCGGCTCGGACGGGCCGAGCTGCGCGACGGACGCTTTGAGACGGGGCGGCCCTTCTACGGCGTGCGCAGCCTCACCATAGCCGACGGCGCCCTCAGCTACGACCTGCCCCACGTGCCCGCCGCGCCGGGGCTCGACCCGGCTCACATCGCCGTGAGCCGCCTGGCCCTGCGCGTCGAACAGGCCTCGTACGGCCCGGGCGGAGAGGTGAACGCCCACATACGGCGCCTCGTCCTGCACGAAAAGAGCGGGCTCGCCGTGAGCAGCCTCTCGGGCTGCCTGCGCCTCGACACGACGCGCATCGCCCTGCCCGACCTGCTGCTGCAAACGCCCCACTCCAAAATAACGGCCCGGGGCGACGTCGACCTGCGAGCGCTGACGGCAGGCGCCGGCGGACGCCTCGACGTGGAGCTCAACGCCACCGTGGGCGCCGCCGACGTGACGACGCTGGCGCGGGGCTACGTGCCCGACGACCTGCTGCGCCGCTACCCGCAGCGCCCCCTGACGCTGCACGTCAAGGCGGCGGGCAACATGGACCACCTCGGCGTGGAAAGCCTCCGTGCCGACTGGGGCGGCCTGCTGCGCCTCGAAGCCAACGGCCGCGCCTCGGCCCTGACGACACAGCATCCCGCCTTCGACGCGCGATTCGGCCTGACGGCTGCCGATGCCGGCCCCCTCATGGCGCTGCTGCCCGCCTCGCTGCGCGGCAGCGTGACCCTGCCCCGCGGCACGGCCGTCAAGGGGCAGGCCGCCCTGCGCGGCGGCAGCTACACGGCCAACGTGCGCCTCGCGGCTGCCGGCGGCTCGCTGGCTCTCGCGGGCCGCGCCAACATGCAGGCCCAGACCTATGCCGCCCGCCTCAGCGCCCGCGGCCTCTCGCCCGCGGCCTTCCTGCCGGGCATCGGCGTGGGCCCCATCACGGCCGACGTGCAGGCCGAGGGGCGCGGCTTCGACCCCCTCTCGCCCCGCACCCGTCTGGCAGCCCGCGCCCACATCGACGCGCTCAGCCTCGACACGCTACGCCTCGGCGGCCTCTCGCTCGACGCCTCGCTCCACGACAGCCAGGCGCACGTGGCCTTTTCCTCTGAAAACGACCTGCTGACGGGCTCGGGCACCCTCGATGCCCGCCTAGACAAAGCCTACGACATACAGCTCACGGCCGACCTCCCTCTCATCGACCTGCAGCAGCTGGCAGGCATGGCCGACACGCTCTCCATCGGCACCGCCATAAACGTCGGCGCCCACGCCTCGCACGACCTGAGCCGCCTCTCGCTCGAAGGCAGCATCGAAAACCTGCGCTTCCTCACAAGCCAGAAGAGCATCCCCGCCAAGGACGTCGGCTTCGCCTTTTCCACCGGGCCCGACACGACGCAGGCCTCCGTCAGCTCGGGCGACCTGCGCCTCAGCCTGCTCGGCCTGGGCACGCCCGCCCAGCTCGGCAGCCGCCTCTCGGCCTTTGGCCGCACGCTGGCCGCCCACGTGGCCGACAAGCGGCTCGACCAGAACGCCCTGCGCCGCGAGCTGCCCGCCATGAGCCTCTTTCTCGACGCCGGGAACGACAACCCGCTGGCCAACCTCCTGAGGATGAAAGAATACAAATTCTCCTCGGCATATATCAACCTGAACACCGACACCGTGCGCGGCCTGAACGGTGCCGTACGCATCGGGGCACTGCGCAACGCCTCGCTGCGGCTCGATACCGTCACGCTCGACATCAGCCAAGACACGAGCGGCGTGAAAATGGCCGGCCTCGTCCACAACTACACCAAGGACAATCCCCACAAGTTTGAGGCACACGTCGATGCCTACGTGCTGGGGCGCGGCGCAGGCGTCGAACTGAAATATATCGACGAGCAGCGCGAGACGGGCGTCGACATCGGTCTGCGCGCCGAGCTGGCCCCGGGCGGCATCGCCGTGCGGCTCTATCCCGAAGAGCCCATCCTGGCCTACCGGCGCTTCACCGTAAACCGCGACAACTACCTCTACATGGGGCGCAACCGCCAGGTGTATGCCAACATCGACCTGCGGGCCGACGACGGCACGGGCCTCTCGCTGCAAGGCGCACCGAACGACTCGCTGAACGACCTCACGCTGAGCCTCACGCAAATCAATCTGGCCGAACTCTCGGGCGTCATGCCCTATCTGCCCCGCCTCTCGGGCAAGCTCGACGCCGACATACACGTCACCGACGACCACCAGACGCTCACAGCCATGGCCACCGTCAACACCACGGCCCTCACGTTCGAAGACGCTCCGCTGGGCAACATCGGGCTCGAAGCCATCTACCTGCCGCAAGGCGACGGCGAGCACCAGGCCATGGCCTACGTCAGGAGCGAGGGCGCCGACGTGCTCGAATGCGACGGCACCTACTACGACCGCGACGGCGGACGCTTCGAAGGCGCCGCCACGCTCCACGGCTGCCCCCTGGCACTGCTCAACGGCTTCATGGCAGGCACCGACGTGGCCTTCGACGGACGGGCCGGCGGACGCATCGAAATTGAGGGCAGCCTCGACCATCCCGTCATGAACGGCCGCCTCGACTTCGACTCGGCCCACGTCTTCTCCGACGTCTACGGGTTCAACTTTGCCATGGACGAGCGTCCCGTCCTCATCCGCGACAGCCGCCTCACGTTCGACGCCTTCCGCCTCAACTCCACGGGGCGCGAGCCGCTCGTGCTCGACGGCACGGTCGACGTGGCCGACCTGGGCCGCGTGCGCCTCGACCTGGGCCTGACGGGCCACAACTTCGAGCTCATCAACACGCAGCGCAAGGCCCGCTCCATGGTGTTTGGAAAAGTCTACACCAACATCGACGCCACGCTACGCGGCACGCCCGAGTTTATGTCGGTGCGCGGACGGCTCGAAGTGCTCGACCGCACGAACGTCACCTACATTCTCAAAGACTCGCCGCTGAGCGTCGACGACCGCCTGGGCGACCTTGTGCAGTTTGTCAACTTTGAAGACAGCACGCTGGTCGAAACGGCGCCACCGCCCGTGGGCGGCTTCGACATGTCGGTGACGCTCTCGGTGAGCGACGCCGCCCGCTTCCACTGCAACCTGAGCGAGGACGGCAAAAACTACGTCGACCTGGAAGGCGGCGGCAGCCTGACGATGCGCATGACGCCGCAGGGCGACACCCGCCTGACGGGCCGCTTCACCGTGGGCAGCGGCGAGATGAAATATTCGCTGCCCGTCATCCCCCTCAAAACGTTTGCGCTCGTGCAGGGCAGCTATATCGAGTTCACAGGCGACATGGCCAACCCCACGCTCAACATTGCGGCCAAAGAGCGCGTCAAGGCCGTCGTCACCGAGAACGACCAGCCCCGCTCCGTGGCCTTCGACGTGGGCGTGGCCATCACCAAGCCGCTCGAAGACATGGGGCTCGAGTTTACCATCGAAGCCCCCGAGGATCTCAGCGTGCAAAACCAGCTGGCCTCCATGTCGCCCGAGCAGCGCAACACGGCAGCCATCACCATGCTGGCCACGGGCATGTTCATCACGAGCGAAAACAGCATGGGCAGCGGCGGCTTCAAGGCCAACAACGCGCTGAACGCCTTTTTGCAGAGCGAAATTCAGAACATCGCAGGCAGCGCGCTGAAAACCATCGACATCAATCTGGGCGTCGAGAGCGGTACCTCGGCTGCGGGCACCTCGACGACCGACTACTCGTTCCAGTTCTCCAAGCGTTTCTGGGGCGACCGCATCAGCGTCATCATAGGTGGCAAGGTGTCGACGGGCGAGGACGCGCAAAACTCCGCCGAGAGCTTCATCGACAACGTATCGGTGGAGTATCGCCTCGACAAGAGCGCCTCGCGCTACGTCCGCGTGTTCTACGACCGCGACACGCAAGACCCGCTCGAAGGGCAGCTCACCAAGACCGGGGCCGGCCTCGTGCTGCGCCGCAAGACCGACCGCCTGGGCGAGCTCTTCATCTTCCGCACGCCCAAGCGGCAGCCGAAGCAGGGCCCCGCGCCGCAACCTTCCACCACGAAATAACCACAACATGAAACGCATCCTTCTCAACATATCGGCCTGCCTCGTGCTGCTCCTTGCGGCGGCCTGCTCCACCACCAAGCGCCTGCCCGAGGGCGAGCAGCTCTACATCGGCATTGGCAACATTGCCTATACCGACCACCCCAAGGACCGCTCCGCGCGGCGCGACACGGCGGGCGTCATCACCTCCATCGGCGAAGCCGTCAAGGCCGTCGACCGCGTGCTCAAGGGCGAGGGGCCGCAGGCCGTCCCCACCCTGAGCGACGAGCAGCGCGCCGCCATCAAGGCCCGCATCGAGGCCGACAAGAAAGACTTTGAGACCGTGCAGGAAGAGGTCGAGGCCGTGCTGGCCTATCCGCCCAACAACGCCCTCTTCGGCTCCTCGAAGCTGCGCTCGCCCTTGCAGTTTGGCCTGTGGTTCTACAACGGGCTGGCCGACAGCCGCTCGAAGCTCGGCCGCTGGATGTTTCGCAAGCTGGCCACCGAGCCCGTGCTCGTAAGCTCGGTGAGCCCCGAGATGCGCGCCAAGGTGGCCACCAACACGCTCCACAACTACGGCTTCTTCCACGGCAACGTGGGCTACGAGGTGGTCGCGCAGAAAAACCCGCGCAAGGCCAAAATCAACTACACCGTAACGGCCGGTCCCCTCTTCCGCCTCGACTCGGTGGCCTACGTGGGCTTCCCCTCCGTGGCCGACAGCCTGCTGCGCCGCACGCGCCGCCGGCGCCTGCTCAACCGGGGCGACGCCTTCAGCGTGGTCAACCTCAGCGGCGAGCAGACGCGCATCGAGCAGCTCCTGCGCGAGAACGGCTACTACTTCTTCTCGGCTCCCTACGTGGCCTTCCGCGCCGACACGTTCCAGCGCAAAAACCACGTGCAGCTGCGCGTGCAGCCCGCCGACGGCATCCCCGACCGCGTGAAGCACCCCTGGTACATAGGCCGCACCCACATCACCGTGCGCGAAAAGGCCGGCGACGCGCTCACGGGCAAGTTCTCGCTGCGCGACTTCACCTTCAACCACTCGGGCCGCCGCATCCCCCTGAAGCCCTACGTCTGGCGCGAGGCCATCGTGCACCGCCGCGGCGACCTCTACCGCCTGCGCCACCAGAACACCACCATCGAAAAGCTCAACACGCTGGGCGTCTTCAGCCAGATCGACGTGAGCTACGTGCCCCGCGACACCACCGCCGCCTGCGACACGCTCGACCTCTACGTGACGGCCGTCATGGACAAGCTCTACGACAGCAACTTCGAGGTGAACGCCACCTTCAAGAGCAACCAGCAGGTGGGCCCCGGCGTCTCCTTCGGCCTGGCCAAGCGCAACGCCTTCCGCGGGGGCGAAAAGGTGTCGTTCGACATTTTCGGCTCCTACGAGTGGCAGACGGGGGCGGGCGCGCAGGGCAGCAGTTCGCTCATCAACTCGTACGAACTGGGCACGAAGCTCTCGCTCGACTTCCCGCGCTTCGTCTTCCCCGGCGTGAGCCGCAGGCGTCTGCGCTTTGCGGGCTCCACCACCTTTGCCATCGATGCCGACTGGAAAAACCGAGCAGGCTTTTTCAACATGATCAGCTTCGGAGCCAGCGCCACGTATAAATGGCACAAGACGCGCCGCCTCGAACACGAGCTCGTGCTCTTCGACCTCGACTTCGACAAACTGCTCCACACCACGGCCGATTTCGACGCCATCATGAACGACAACCCCGCGCTCTACATGAGCATGCGCGACCAGTTTGTACCCGCCATGAGCTACACGCTGACTTACAGTTCGAGGCCCCGGCGGCGCAATCCGTTATGGCTGCAAGTGAGCGCGAAAGAAGCGGGCAACCTCGTCTCAAGCATCTACGCCGCTACGGGCAAACGCTACGGCACGCGCGACAAAGAGCTTTTCGGCAACCCCTTTGCCCAATTTTTCAAGCTCACGTTCGAGACGCACAAAAGCTTCCGCCTCAACCCCTCGCTCGAAATAGCCACGCGCTTCTTCGGCGGCTTCATATACAGCTACGGCAACAGCCTGCGCGCGCCCTACTCCGAGCAGTTCTACGTCGGCGGCGCCAACAGCGTGCGCGGCTTTGCCGTGCGCACCGTGGGCCCCGGCTCCTTCCGCAGCGACGACAGCAAGTATGCCTACATGGATCAGACGGGCGACTTCAAGCTCGAAGCCAACGCCGAGCTGCGCGCGCGCCTCTTCGGCAGTCTCTACGGCGCCGTCTTCCTCGACGCGGGCAACGTGTGGCTGCTGCGCGCCGACGCCCAGCGCCCCGGCGGCAAGTTCGAGGCCTCGGCGCTCAAAGACATCGCCGTGGGCACGGGCCTCGGCCTGCGCTACGACCTGAGCTTCCTCGTGCTGCGCTTCGACGTGGGCATAGCCCTGCATGCGCCCTACGAAACGGGCCGCTCCGGGTGGTACAACATCCCCCGCTTCGGCAAGGGGCTGGCCTTCCACTTTGCCATCGGCTACCCCTTCTGACCCCGTAGCCCGGCCGCCACGCGCCCGCCACGTCCGCCCGCCGCCGCAACAGGTTTGTTGCCAAAGTGGAAACAATCGCCCGCCCCTTTGCCCCGCCGCGCTCCCCTGTTTTTGCGCGTCACTAAAAAGGCACACGCACCCCTCTCCCGACGCCCCGCCCGGCGCCGGGATTTTTCTTTTTGCCTCTCTTTCAACCGTTTGCACCGAAGCCTACAAAATTAGTGCAATAGCCGGCACGAATACTACCTATCTCTCGTACGCCATCAACGATTACTTCGGTCATAACTTCCGTACCGTCATCAACACTTTCCGCGTGGGCCATGCCGTGAACCTGCTCCTGGGCGACGGGCGCCCGGCGAGCTTCAAGGAGACCTTTCACCGCTGCGGTTTTTTCTCGAAAAGCACGTTCTACGCGGCCTTTACGAAAATCATGGGCGTGCCTCCGCTCCAATTCATCGACGAGGCCCGACGCTCGGGGCGCCCCGCCTCGTCGTACAACCCGACGCCCTCGAAACAAGCAATTCTCTCTTCGCTCTCCACGGCCCTGAAGGCCGGCGGAGGGTCATTCGATAGACAAATCGTTTAATTGTGTTTTTAATTTTCGTTTAACTAGTTATGAAAAGAAAATTCATTAATGCGCTGGTTTTCGGTGCCCTCCTTGTGGCACCGGCCGGCTCGTTCGTGTCTTGCTCCGACTACGATGACGACATTTCCAGCTTGCGCTCCGATCTGGACGAGACCAAGCAGAATCTCCAATCGTTGATCGACGGCAGGATAACGACGATTGAAAGCGAAATTGGCAACCTGAAGACGGCCGACGAAAACCTTGCCGCCGCCGTTGAGGAAGCCAAGGGGCTCATAGACCAGGGTGACGCCGCCACGCTCGAAGGCGCACGTGCCTTGGTGGAAGACGCCAGGAAAGGCCTGGAACAGGCTTTGAAGGACACGGCTGCCAACCTCGCCGAACGCGATGCCCAGTTGCAGCTGGCCATCACCGACGCCCAGACCAAGGCCGACCAGGCCTACGAACTGGCCGGCGAGGCTAAGGCCACGGCCGAAGCCGCACAGGCCACGGCCAACGAAAACAAGGCTCAGCTCGAAGCGCTGGTCCAGAAGCTCGACGGCGTCAAGGGCAACCTGGCCGACATCCTCGAAAGTCTCGAAGAGTCGGTCAAGACGCTCACCGACGACATGGTGCAGGCACAAGCCGACATCTCGCGCATCGACGGTGCCCTGACGGCCCAGGAGGCCACGCTCAACGCGCTCAGCCAATGGAAGGGCACGGCCGACGAAGACATCAAGCAGGCGCTGGCCGACATCGCCCAGCTCCAAAAAGACCTGGCCCAGCAGAAGGCCGACCTCGAAAAGTATGTTGACGACGCCGTGGCCATCGTGGCCGGCGAGGTCGACGACCTCCGCACCGACGTCGACGGCCTGAAAGAGGCTTATGCCGCTGCCGACGAGGACCTGCAAGAGCAGATCAACGGCCTGAACACGTCGCTCACCGACCTGGACAAGGCTGTCGACGGTCTCGAACAGAGCATCGGCGAGCTCGAAACGAAGCTGGGCGAAAGCATCAACGTGCTGCAAACGCTCTTGAAGAACGCCCTGCGCGGCCTCGTGTTCCAGCCCGAGATGTACGTCGACGGCATCGAGGCGCAGGAGTATGCCTACGCACAGTATAAAGGCCTCGTAGCTAGAGGTGGAACCGCCACAGGCCAGAACCCCGACAAGAAAACCTTCCAGATCACCGACGCCAACAACGGTGCCACGGCATGGAATTACGAAGAAAGCACGAACACGCTGACCATCAACCCCGTCACGACGCTGACCTACCACATGAACCCGTCGTCGGCCAAGGTGGCTTTCGGCGACCTCGGCTTCGTGTCGAAGGACGTTCAGGTCATCACCCGTTCGGCTGCCGCCAAACCGCGCACGGCCGAAAACGACCTGGCCGGTAACAAGGTGTTCAGCTGCGGTGCAGGCCTGCTCAACGTGGGCGTCACGGCTAACGGCCCGAGCATCGAGGGTAAGGGCAACGCCACCATCCTGGCCCTGCAAGCCAAGGTGAACAAGGAGGGCGACGTCGACACGCTCATCACGTCCGACTACGCCATGCTCTATGCCACGAAGATTTCGTTCAACGACATCGTCTTCACTGACAGAACGGACGCTGTCGATTGCGCAGGCACCGAAGACGCCCTCTACGGGACGGCCGCCAAGGCTTTGGAGAGCGTAGCCACGCATAAGATCAAGTACACCGAGTATGGCGAGGCTGCCGGTCTCGACCTGAAGAGCAAGGTGGCCCTCCACTACTCGCACGCAACGAAGAGCGACAAGGCCGAGACGCACGCCCTGCTCACGCAGGAAGAGGCCAAGAAGTATGGACTGACGTTCGACTTCAAGCTCATCAACTACACGGTGGGCACCAACAAGACGTCCGACAGCAAGTATGCCACCATCGACGAAACGACGGGCGTGCTCAAGACGCGCACCGTCGACGAGAACGGCAACACCATCGTGCCGGGCGACGACAACCTGGCTGCTCCCGCCATCGGCCGCGAACCCTTGGTTCGCGTACGCGTCATGCAGGGCTCGAACGTCGTGCTCGTGGGCTTCATCAAGGTGGAGATCGTTCCGCAGGATCCCCAGGCGCTCGAAGACATCAACGCCGGCATCTTCGACTGTGGCTCGCAGCAGGCTGATCCTTGCGGCGGCAACACCAGCGAGAGAACCACGTGGAGCTGGACGTCGTCGAACATCCTCGGCAAGCTCGGTCTCGACATCACCGAGTTCCACAACCGCTATGAGCTCGAAGTGGCCAGCGGAGAAGCCGTTCAGTACAGCGCTCCCGACAAGAAGCTCGCTAATAACATCGGCGTAGTGACGGAAGTTCACGAAAGCGAGGGCTCCGTGACGAGCGTGCTCAACTGGGCAGTAAGCGCCGATGACCGTCAGACCATCTGGGAGGCCAACAACCACGAAACGACCATCTACGTGAAGTATGCTCCGAAAGATCCTGAGCACGACGCCGAAGTTTACGTCGGTCTGAAGCTCACCATCACGAAGCCTGCCGCCGGTACGCTCGGCGACAAGGCCACGGGCTACTGGGAAGGCAACCGCGTGAAGCTCAACGTCGACTATCCGCAGGACGGCAAGAAGGTCGGCCCGTTACCCTTCGACTACGATCTCGACTTCTTCTGGAAGGACAAGAATGTCAAGTTCTCCCGCGCTGACGTAGCGGGCTACAAGTACTACTTCGACCCGTCGATGACCACCGTGGCCGGCAGAAGCGTTACGTTGAAGAACGACGATGGCAGCTACACGTACAACGCAGCCCGCGCCATCTCGACAAACGACGGCTGGAAGGCTTGGTCGGCTGCCAACGAGCTCGACTACATGGTCGACTACAATGCTGGCGTTTACACGCTCAACAAGGTTTACGCCGGCAACGAGCTCATCGCCACGCTCAACCAGACGTCTGGCGTAGTGACCTACGAGAAGAACGACGTGACCAAGGAACTGCTCAACAAGGGCAAGCTCGCCGTTGAACTGAAGATAGCCATCGCCGGTGAGAACGCTTGCAACCTGGTAGTGCCCACCACGGGCAACACGTTCACGGCCGCCCTCTATCGCCCCGTCAACGTGGCTGCCGCAGCCAGCATACCCCACTTCGTCGACGCCGCCAACAACGGTTCGTCTGTCAACGTGTTCGACATGCTCTCCTTCACCGACTGGCGCAACGAGGCCTTCACGGGCTCGAACGGCTGGCTCTTCGGCTACTACGAAATCAGCCGAGTATACATCGGCACGGATCCTAGTGACAGCGACGACGCTTCCGTCATCACCACGACCGTGGGCGGCGGCAAGCTCGGCCAGGATAAGCTGTCGCGCTACCCCGAAATCGTTGTCAGCCTGACGGGCAACACGCCCATCAACGTGACTGTCTGCACCGAGGCCAACTCGGCAGCCATCATCGACAAGGTGAAGAACCAGCTCGGCAAGATCACCGTCATCAACACCGGCGCTTCGGTAGCCACCTACCAGCTCCGCGTGCCTCTGACCATCGAATATGCATGGGGCAAGCTGACGGTCGACGTAGACCTCACCGTCGACTCGACGATGCAGAGCAACCGCAAATAACCGTCGGCCCCGCCACGATGCAGGCACAAGCCGGCATCGGCAAGAGCTGACGCAATGAAGAGAGAGCGTGCCTCACCCGCCCCGTGCGGAGGGCACGCTCTTTTTTGCCAAAACCATAAAACACGACACAGATGAAAAGATTTTTGTGGCCTGCCGCGGCCCTGGCCTGCCTGCTGGCTTTCACAGCCTGCGGCGGCAAGAAGAGCGCCGAGAGCGAGGCCGAGGAGTTTCGCAAGGAGCTCACGAAAGAAGACACGACGCAAATGCTCGCCCTGTGCGACGACTGCATGAAAACGCTCAAGGACGGCCGCATCGACGAGGCCCTCAGCCGCCTGTACACCTACAACGACTCGACCGAGACCGTCACCCCCATCAGCGAAGCCAAACGCGCCGAACTGAAACGCACGTTCCGCCTGTTTCCCGTACTGGGCTACGAAATGGACTACTACTCGTTCAACTCGCAGGGACAGAACGACGTGAAATACAACATCCGCTTCTTTGAAAAGACCGACTCCGCCGACACGGCGCCCAACACCATCGGCTTCATGTTCAACCCCGTAAAGGTGGACGGCCAGTGGTACCTGTGCATCAAAGAGGCCGACCAAGAGTTTGACCGCGCACGCAACCGCTGACGCCATCCCACGGCCAACACCACGTCTCAAAGCGGCCGCCCCACACGGGCCGGCCGCTTTTTTCGTGCCCCAACGCCTCGGATTTTAACACGGAGAATCGAATATTTTCGAGCGCGAAGTCAGTCGCGCGCAAATAAGCGAAAATCAGAAAGTCTTGGTTTTCAGACACATCCGCGCGAAGCCTCTTCGTAGAGACGCCCCAAAACGCGATTTTCGCCACTATATGGCACAAATCGGAGGGAATTTTCCGCCGAAAACATCCCATGGAGCGAAATTTCCATGGGATGGATCGGCCGATCCATGGGATGGAAACAGAAATCGAAGGGATGGATCGACGGGAACACCCCATCCCGCCGCATTTCCAACGCTAAAAGGCGGACAGACAAGGCCGTCCGCATTAACAGTTTGACATATAGCGCACAGGGCTCCGCGGCAGCAAACGCAGCCCATAGGAGGGGCGGCTTTCCTGGCGCACACACAGCCGCAGGGCCCACAGCGTGGGAAGGAATGTCGGTTCGGGGCTGTGCCCCGAGCGTTTTCGGGCGGCAGGAATGCCGCCCCTCCTAAGGCAACTTCCCATGCGGCGGTTGCATCCCCCCATAACGCACGCAGGCACGCCCGTGGGGGCGTGCCTGCGCTGTATCTTGACGCGGCTCAAGGGCGGGGTGAAATAGCCGTGCCGACTATTGCACTCAGCTTTGCCAAAGACAAATGCGCGTCGAGGAAGACTTTGTCGTCCTCCAACGCAGCAAACAGCCTGTTAAAGAGCTCGATATCCTGTCGTCTCATCCGTTTTTTCTCCTAATGTCCGTGCAAAGATACGCCCCGCGTGATAGAAAATCCTAATTTTCCGAAGTCTTTTTTTTTGAAACGAGTGTTATTTTTAAGAACTTGGAATTTAGCGTTTTACCCTCTCACGCCCACGGCGGAGGGCCGCGGCGGGCTGCCACACCTTATTATATACGCACGCGCGCATGAGAGGGGCTATTGGGGGCTCGTGTGCCCAAAACGTGACGCTTTGGGAACGAGGCCGGGGCGGCGGGCGGCGGTTGCCACCCGGGCTTTGCAACCCTGCGACGTGGCGGTTAAATTCGTGCGAAGGCGGGCAGCGGCGGGCACAATTTCACCGTTTTGTAACAGAGGGAGTGGGGGCAAAGCCGTACCTTCGCGGCACGAAACAGCCTATCCCGGCAGAAACGACCCAACACCACATGAAGAAACTGGCACTTTTCCTGCTCCTCTCGCTCCTGGCCGCCCCGGTTCGCCTGGCCGCGCAGCGCATCAAGGGAAGCGACACGGTGCTGCCCCTCTCACAGGCGCTGGCAGAAATGTTCATGCAGTCACGGCCGCAGGCCACCGTCACCGTGACGGGCGGCGGCTCGGGCGTGGGCATATCGGCCCTGATGGACGGCACGACCGACCTGGCCATGGCCTCGCGCCGCATCAAGTTTGGCGAAAAGATGAAGATGAAGCAGAGCCACCATACGCCCTGCGAGTTTGTGGTGGCCTACGACGCGCTGGCCGTCATCGTACACCCGTCGAACCCCGTGAAGCGCCTCACGCGCGAGCAGCTCGAAGGCATCTTCCGCGGAAAGATAACCAACTGGAAGCAGGTGGGCGGAGAGGACGCGAAGATTATCGTCTATTCGCGCGAGACGTCGTCGGGCACGTACGAGTTTTTCAAAGAAAGCGTGCTGCGCAACAAAAACTACATGAGCGGCGTGCTCTCGATGCCCGCCACGGGCGCCATCATCCAGTCGGTGAGCCAGACGCGCGGCGCCATCGGCTACGTGGGGCTGGCCTATCTGAACCCGATGGTGAAGGCGCTGGCCGTGTCGTACGACGGCGGCCGCCACTATGTGGCCCCCTCGGTGAAATCGGCCATGAGCGGCCGCTACCCCGTGGTGCGCCCGCTCTACTATTATTACGACAAAGCCAACGAAGCCCGCGTGCGCCCCTTCCTGCGCTTCATCGACACGAAGGTGGCACGCGCCAAGACGCTCGACCTGGGCTTTATCCCCCGTTAAACCGCCATACAACCCATACAAAGTCATGAAAAAATGGATTGACCGACTGGCCCGCCGGGTGTTTACCGTGAGCGGCTTCGTGACGAGCGCCGTCATCCTGCTCATCATCGGCTTTCTCTTCAGCGAGGCTGCGGGCCTGTTTCGCCAGCCCATCGTGGAGGAAGGCTACGTGCTGGCCCTCAACAAGAGCAACACCGTGGATCGCCTCAGCGCCGAAGAGATCAAGCTGCTCTTCGACGAGGACATCACCAACTGGCGCGACGTGGGCGGCGCCGACATGCCCGTGCGCGTGTTTCGCCTGGAAGACCTGGACCGCCTGTACACCGAGGAGGAGCTGGGCGCCGAGTATGAACACGCGGGCGACAAGATAGCCGAACAGGTGCGCGCCGACCGCGGCATCATCGCCTTTGTGCCCACGGTGCTCGTGGAGGGCCGCACCGACATCCACCTCGTGCCCGACCACACCATCCCCGTGAAGGACGTGCTGCTGGGCACCGAGTGGTATCCCACGGCCACGCCCTCGCCCATCTTCGGCATGGTGCCGCTGCTGGCCGGCACGCTGTGGGTGAGCTTCTTCGCCATTCTCATTGCCCTGCCCTTCGGTCTGGCTGTTTCCATCTACATGGCCGAGGTGGCACCGCCGGGGGTGAGCCGCGTGCTCAAACCCGTCATCGAGCTGCTGGGAGGCATCCCCTCGGTGGTGTACGGCTTCTTCGGCCTGGCCGTCATCGTGCCGCTGCTGCAACAGACGTTCCGCCTGCCCGTGGGCGAGTCGGGGCTGGCTGGCAGCATCGTGCTGGCGCTCATGGCCCTGCCCACCATCATCACCGTGAGCGAGGACGCCATGCGCAACTGCCCGCGCACCATGCGCGAGGCCAGCCTGGCCCTGGGCGCCACGCGCTGGCAGACCATCTACAAGGTGGTGGTGCCCTATTCCATCTCGGGCATCACCTCGGGCGTGGTGCTGGGCATCGGACGCGCCATCGGCGAAACGATGGCCGTGCTCATGGTGACGGGCAACGCCGCCGTCATCCCGACGAGCATACTCGACCCGCTGCGCACCATTCCCGCCACCATCGCCGCCGAGCTGGGCGAAGCGCCCGCCGGCGGAGCCCACTATCAGGCGCTCTTCCTGCTGGGCGTCATCCTGTTCTTCATCACGCTCATCATCAATTCGTGCGTCGAGCTCGTCTCGGCCCGCAACAAGACCAAACGCTGACACATCATGGCTCTGCAATTCGACCCCGCCTACAACCGCCGCAAGCGCAGGCTCCAAACGGCCGTGTTCGGCCTGTTCCGCCTGCTGAGCTACGCCATAGCCCTCGTGCTCTTCGTCATACTGGGCTTCATCATCGTCAAGGGCATCTCCGTGGTCAACTGGACCTTCCTCACCCAAGCTCCCACCGACGGCATGACCGGCGGCGGCATCTGGCCCGCCATCGTGGGCACGTTCTACCTCATGCTGGGCAGCGCGCTCTTTGCCTTCCCCGTGGGCGTGGTGAGCGGCATCTACATGAGCGAATATGCCCCGGGCGGCAAGCTCGTGGCCTTCATCCGCATGATGACCAACAACCTGGCGGGCATTCCCTCCATCGTCTTCGGCCTTTTCGGCATGGCTTTCTTCGTGACCTACCTCGATTTCGGCGACAGCATCCTGGCGGGCTCGCTCACGCTGGGACTGCTGGCCCTGCCCATCGTGATACGCACCACCGAGGAGGCCTTTCGCGACATCGCCCCGAGCTACCGCGAGGGCAGCCTGGCCCTGGGCGCCACCAAGGCCCAGACCATCTGGCACGTCCTGCTGCCCATGGCCATGCCGCGCGTCATCACGGGCCTCATCCTTTCGCTGGGCCGCGTCTCGGGCGAGACGGCCCCCATCCTCTTCACCTGCGCGGCCTACTTCCTGCCCAAGCTGCCGGCGAGCATCTTCGACCAGTGTATGGCCCTGCCCTACCATCTCTACGTCGTGGCCACCAGCGGCACCGACATTGAGGCCCAGATGCCCATTGCCTACGGCACGGCGTTCGTTCTCATCGTCATTGTGCTCGTGATGAACCTTGTTGCCGGCCTCATACGCCGCCACTTTGAAAAGAAACTCAACACTAAATAACACGCCACCCCACCCCCAGACATGAACAAGATTGAAGCAAAAAACGTGGACTTCTATTACGGTTCGTTCCACGCCCTGAAAGGCATCAACATCGCCATCCCCACCGGCGAGGTGGTGGCCTTCATCGGCCCGTCGGGCTGCGGCAAGTCGACCTTCCTGCGCCTGTTCAACCGCATGAACGATCTGATCCCCGGCGCACGGCTCGAAGGGCAGATTCTTATCGACGGAAACGACATTTACGACCGCAGCGTCGACGTCGACGTGCTGCGCCGCGGCGTGGGCATGGTGTTTCAGCGCCCCAACCCCTTCCCGAAAAGCATCTTCGAGAACGTGGCCTACGGGCTGCGCGTCAACGGCGTGAAGGACAAGGCGTTCATCAGCCAGCGCGTCGAGGAGGCCCTCACGAGCGCCGCCCTCTGGACCGAAGTGAAGGACAAACTGAAAGAATCGGCCTACGCGCTCTCGGGCGGCCAGCAGCAACGCCTCTGCATAGCCCGCGCCATGGCCGTGCAGCCCTCGGTTCTGCTCATGGACGAGCCGGCCTCGGCCCTCGACCCCATCTCGACCGCAAAAATCGAGGAGCTCATCTGCGAACTCAGCAGCCAAACCACCATTGTCATCGTGACTCACAGCATGCAGCAGGCTGCCCGCGTGAGCAACAAGACGGCCTTCTTCTATCTGGGCGAAATGGTGGAGTATGGCGAGACGAAGAAAATCTTCACCAACCCCGAGAAAGAGGCCACGCAGAACTACATCACCGGCCGCTTCGGGTAAACATTCACCCCTACCGCAACCCTTTCACACGAAGACCCATCATGGTAAAGTTTGTAGAAAACGAATTGCAGAACATCCGCAAGGAAATCAGCGATATGTGGATGCTCGTTTACGAGCAGCTCGACAACGCCTACAAATCGGTGCTCAACGCCGACGTCACGCTGGCCGAACAGGTGGCAGCCCGCGAGAAACGCGTCAACGCCTTCGAGCTGAAAATAGACAGCGACATCGAAGACTTCATCGCCCTGTACAACCCCGTGGCCGTCGACTTGCGCTTCGCCCTGGCCATGCTCAAAATCAACAACAACTTGGAGCGTATCGGCGACTATGCCGACAGCATCGCGCGCTTTGTGCTGCGCACGGAGCTCAAACCCGCCGACCGCGTGCTCTTTGAGCAGCTGAAGCTGCAACAGATGTACGAAACGGCGCTCACCATGCTGAAAACCACGCTCAGCTCGCTCGAACACCACGACATAGCCCAGGCCAAGTCGGTCTTTGAGATTGACGAAACGCTCGACGCCATCAACGACCAGGCCATCGACGTGCTCGTGGCCTATGCCACGGAGCATCCCGACGCCGTTCGCCTCTGCATCGAGCTGGCCGGCGTGTTCCGCAAGCTCGAACGGACGGGCGACCACATCAACAACCTGGCCGAGGAAACCGTGTTCTACATCGACGCCGAAGTGCTCAAGCACCGGCGCACACTGGCCAAAGACGGCGACGAGGCCTGAACGCCGCCACCCGGACATCACCGTACATAAGCAGGGGACAGCAGTCAAACGAACTGCTGTCCCCTGCTTATGTACACCGCCGTCAGCGACCCGGCAGTAGCCGCGCAATCAGTTGTTACCGCTCTGATCTGGACAACGCTGCTTCCAATATTGAATGCGCGCCCCCCAGGGCATATCAAAAAGAGGAAGCACATGGTGCTCCTTCGCCCAGCTCTCCCAACGGGCGAGCAAGCGGTTGCGCACGTCGGGCAGCTTCTTTGCCAGATCCGCCGTCTCGAAAGGATCGGCCGAAAGGTCGTAGAGCTCCCAAGGCGCCTTTTCGTTTTTTCTCACCAGCTTCCACTGTCCTGAAATGACCGCCGAAGCCGTCTGATGCTCAAAGTAGAAATCGCGCTCAGGCAGCCCGCCGCCCCTCACGGCCGGCCAAAGGCTTCTGCCCGGCAGGGCCACACCGAGCGCATTGCCGGGATAGCGCATGCCGGCCAGGTCGAGGCACGTGGGCAACACGTCGGTAATGTGAGCCTGGTCCTCAACAATACGGCCCGGCGTGAGGCATACACCGGCCCGCCCGTCGGCCACGATGAGAGGCGAGCTCGTGCCGCCCATATAGCACCATTGCTTGTAACTGCGGTAAGGCGTGTTGCTGAGATCGGCCATAAGCTGGTTGGTACGTCCGCCTTCGAGCGTGGCACCGTTATCGCTCAGGATGAAGAAGACGGTATTTTCCAACATGCCCCGTTCGCGCAATGCATCGGTCAGGCGTCCGATGCCGTCATCCACAATCTCTATCATGGCGGCATAGGTGGCCATCTGCTCGACCCAGTAGTCCTGCTGCTCAGCCGTCAGCTCCGTCCAAGCGGGGCGATGTCCGCCAAACTCACGGTCGAACTCAGGCAAGTCCACCTCTTTCGGGACAAGCCCCATCTGCTGCTGACGTCTGAAACGGGCGTGCCGCAACACGTCATAGCCCACACGGTAACGGGCACGGCAACGGGCCACGCGGTCGGCCGGAGCCTGCAAAGGACGGTGGGGAGCATAATGGGCCACATAGAGAAACATCGGGCTGTCTGCCGGATGACTGCGCACGAAACTGACCGCGGAGTCGGTAATGGCCGTCGTATAATAAAAATCGTCGGGAAAACCGTCAACGGGCGTGAGACCGCTATATACGAACCTGGGAGCCCAATAGTCGCTGCCGCCCGTGAGCGAGCCATAGCTGCGATCGAAGCCACGCTCCACGGGATAGGTTCCGTTGGGCCGGCCGAAGGCGCCATCCACCGTGATATGCCATTTGCCACTCATGTACGTCCTGTAACCGACCGAGCGCAACAGATCGGAAACGAGGGGCAGCTCACGCGCCACCTGTCCGCGATAGCCGGGACGGTGCTCGTCGACAGCTGTCATCCAGCCCATGCCAGCATCATGCTGGTAGCAGCCCGTCAGGAGCGAAGCCCGGCTCGGGCAGCTGCGCCCCGTGTTCCAAAAATGCGAAAAGCGCACGCCTGCGGTAGCCAGGCTGTCGATGTGGGGGGTCTCGACCTCGCCGCCGTAGCAGCCCAAATCGGAAAAGCCCATGTCGTCCAGCATCACCAGTACGATGTGGGGCTGCTGCGCTCCGTCGGCCGCGGCCGTCAGGGCGCTGGCGCCCAGCGCGCAGGCCGCCAGCGCCCGGCGGCAGGAGGTGTGGGTGGGTGTGGTGTGGTTCATATGGTTGTGGTTTTTCGTTTCGTCCCGGAGGGGCCGGCGGGCCGCCCCGCAAAGGCACGTGCGCGGCGCAGTCCACAGAGTGGCCCGGCCGCGCACTTTTGGTATGCTGCCGCGCAGCGCCCTACTTGTCCTTGCGCCCGAAGATGGAGAAGTGGACGTAGCGCTTCGGATGCTGGCGCAGGTCGATGAGGAGCGAATCGCCGCTCCTGACCGTTTTATTCAGATTGTCGTAGAGCTGGCGGTCATTGATGAGCAGTCCGAGCGTGTTGTCGCGGCCCGCGAGCTTCGTGTCGAGGGTGGTCGTCACGTTGTTGAGGCGCTCGCTGAACTGGCGCACGCTGCCGAGCGTGGCGTTGACGCTGTCCATCGTGGCTTCCAGGTCGAGCGCGGCCAGGTCGGCCGTGAACGTCTCGGCGTTGGCGCCCACGCGGTTGAGGCGGGCCGTGAGCTGCGGTATGTCGCGGGCCAGGAGCGTATTGAGCTGTTCGGACGAGGTTTTCAGGTTGTCGGTGATGTCGGCCGCGTTGTGCAGCGTGCGCGCCAGGGCCGGGTCGGCCGAGAGGCGGTTGAGGTTGGCCAGGATAGAGTCGAGCTTGGGCAGCATGGCCGCGATGGCGGGCACCATCTTTTCGAGCTCGCCCATGGCCCCCGTATGGATGCCGCCCTCGATGGTGTCGCCCGGCTCGATAACGCGGGCCGGGTTGGGCCCCAGCACGAGCGTCATCGTGACGCCGCCCATGAGCTCGGCCGAGAGCTCGGCCCGCGTGCCGGCAGGCACGCGCATGGCGTCGTCGAGCTCGATGCCCACCAGGATGCTGCCGGGCTCGTCGTAGTTGTAGTCGATGCTGCGCACCGTTCCCACGGGGTAGCCGTTGGCAAAGACGGGGTTCGAGGTGGTGAGGCCGCTGATGTTGGCAAACTTCACGTAGTATGCGTTGGTGGGCTGGAAGATGTTCACCCCTTTCAGGAAGTTGATGCCGGCGAAGAGGGCCGCAACGGCAACAATGGCCGTGAGGGCTATCTTGACCTCTTTGGTAAAATACTTCATATCGCTGTTTGTGTTATTTTTTCTTTGACTCACGGATGGCGTCGCTCAGGTTGACGCGCTCACCGTCGATGAAGGCCACGACGAAAGCGCCCTTGAAGCGGGGCGCCAGCTCGCGGCGCAGGCTGTTGGCCTCGGCATAGCTGGCCGTGGCGCCGGCGGTGTACTTATACATGCCTCCGTCGCGGTAGCAACCGGCCTGGGGCACGTCTTTGAGCCGGGAGTCGCCCTCGCGCAGGCGGCGGTCGCTCACGAAGAGCTGCACCTTGAAGACGGGGCGGCCCGCCTCGGCCTGTGCCGCGGGCTTTTCGTCGCCTGCCCCGGTCTGTTTGTCGCTGGCTTCGGGTTTTTCGTCGCGGGCCTCAGGCTTTTTGTCGCGGGCCTCGGCTGCATCGCCGCCGGCCCGTCCGTTCGTGGCGGCGGCAGGGGCGTCGTCGGTCTTGGCAGCCGGGGCGGGCGCCGGCTCGTCGGCGGGGATGAGCTTGTCGCGCACGTCCTTGTCGTTTTCGCGCCTGTATTGCACAAAGCCGTTGTAGATGCTCTGCGCCATGCGGCGCACGCCCTCTTTCGAGTTGAGAAACTTCTCCTCGGCGGGCGTAGAGATGAAGCCCAGCTCCGTGAGCACCGAGGGCATCGACGTGGCCCGCAGCACGAGGAAGCCTGCCTGGTGGACGCCCTTGTTGCGCCGCCCCGCGTGGCTCACGTATTGGCGCTGGATGCACCGCGCCAAGTCGATGCTCTGCTTCATGTAGCGGTCTTGCATAAACTCGAAGATGATGTAGCTCTCGGTCTTGTTGGGGTCGAAGCCCTTGTACACCTCTTTATAGTTCTCCTCGTAAACGATGACGCCGTTCTCGCGCTTGGCCACTTCGAGGTTGGCCTTGGCGCGGGCCGTACCGAGGGTATAGGTCTCGGCGCCGTAGGCAATGCGCCCCTTGGGCAGGGCGTTGGTGTGGATGGAGATGAACAGGTCGGCGCGGTTGTCGTTGGCAATGTCGGCGCGGCGCTGCAAGGGCACGAAGACGTCGCGCTTTCGCGTGTAGACCACGCGCACGTCGGGGCAGTTGTCCTCCACCAGCCGGCCAAAGGCCAGCGCCACGCTCAGGTTGATGTTTTTTTCCTTGGAAAAGGCACCCACGGCGCCCGCGTCGTGGCCGCCGTGACCTGCGTCGATGACCAGCACGAAGCGCTTCGAAGCGTCGTCGCCGGCCATGGCAGCCGCCGGCACGAGCATGAGGGCGCACAGGCAGCACAGGTACAACAGTTTTTTCACCATTCGTTTCTTGCTTTTCCCCGCCGCATCGCGTCGCGCGGGGGCTGAGGCGCCGACGGCCGCAGGCCACCGGCACCAAGCGCCGGCCACTGCGGTCGGCGACGTAGCAAAAATACGGCTTTTTTCCGAGAAACTCGCTTTTGCCCATACGTTTTCGCTCGCAGCTCCCCGCTTTGCACCCGCCGCGGCCGTCCGACGGAGCGAAAATGCGGATTTTTTTAACATTCTCAGCCCCCTCTGCGCGAGCCGTCCGAGCCCTCTGCAAGGCCTCCCAAACGGCCCGAAAGCCCTGCCCACGGGCCTTTTGGCGCACCGCCCGCAGCAGGAGCCATGAGCCGCAAAACAGCAACAAGCTCTCAATCAACCATTTACACACCAAAGCCCGTCGTTCATCCATGGGATGGAACGGCATTTCCATGGGATGGAAATCAAATTCCATGGGATGGAAATCAAATTCCATGGGATGGATCGGCCGCGGCAAGGCCTGCACCGGCCGCCGCAACCCATGCCTCACCCCCTCTTCCGCACCTAAAAGGGCCGAAAAGGATTGTCGCAATTTTTCTGACTTTTAACAGTTTGACAAATAGCGCACAAAACGGAAGGCGGCGCGATTATACCCTCGTTCCGTTGAAACAAACGCCCCGTCTCAGCCCCGCCCGCCGGGGGCGTCGCCCCGCCGCAGCTCGCGCAGCACGCCGGCCACGAGGGGCACGGCCAGGAAGAACGAGCAGACGTCGGCCACGGCCTGCGCCGCCTCGACGCCGGCCAGACCGAACCACGCGGGGAGCAGAAAAATGAGGGGGATGAAAAACAAACCCTGACGGGCCGACGACAGGATGACGGCCCGCGTGCTTTTGCGGATGGTTTGCAGCATCATGTTGCTCACGGTCACAAAAGCGCTCAGGGGGAAGGCCAGCACCTGCCAGCGCAAGGCCGCGGCGCCCACGGCAATGACGGCGGGGTCGTGGCGGAAGAGGCGCACCACCTCGGGCGCCCACAGCAGGCCCGCCACGGCACACACCAGGAGGAAGGCCGTGCCCACCTTGACGCAGAACCACAGCCCTTCGAGCACGCGGCCGTAGAGCCGGGCGCCGTAGTTGAAGCCGCAAACGGGCTGGAAGCCCTGGCCGAAACCCAGCAAAAACGAGAAGAGAAACGACGAAACGCGCGTGGCTATGCTCATGCCCGCAATGGCGGCGTCGCCGTAGCGCCCGGCCATGAAGTTGAGCAGCAGCGTGGCCGTGCAGGCCAGTCCCTGCCGCGCCAGCGAGGGCGAGCCGCCGCGCACAATTTCGCTAAAAAGGGCCACACGCGGCGTAAACAGCCGCAGACGGATGGGCACGGCGCTCAGACGGCGGTCGAGCACGAAGAGAAACAGGAAACTGACGGCCTGGCTCGCCACCGTGGCCCAGGCGGCGCCCGCCACGCCCATGTCGAGCGTGAAGATGAAGAGAGGGTCGAGCCCCACGTTGACCGCGGCGCCCGCCACGATGCCCACCATGGCCACGGAGGCATTGCCCTGAAAGCGCAACTGGTTGTTGAGCACGAGCGACGAGGCCAGAAACGGGGCACCCAGCAGCACGACGCCCACATACTGGCGCGTGTAGGGCAGCACCGTGGGCGTCGAGCCCAGCGCCACGCACAGCCCGTCCAGGCAGAGCAGGCCCACCACGGCCACGAGCAGCCCGCACGCAAAGGCGCTGACGAAGCCCGTGGCCGCCATGCGGCCGGCCGCACCGGGATCGCGCGCGCCCAGGCGCCGCGATATGTAGTTGCCCGAGCCGTGGCCGAAGAAGAAACCGAAGGCCTGCACAACGGCCATCAGCGGAAAGGCCACGCCCACGGCCGCCGTGGCCTGCGTGTTGATTTTCCCGACGAAAAACGTGTCGGCCATGTTGTAGAGCGACGTCACGAGCATGCTCACAATTGTGGGCACGGCCAGGCTGCAAATGAGCGGCTTGACCGGGCGGCGCGTCATCATGTCGAACTTGTCTTTCTGCATCGGGGAAAACGTGTGGGAGGCCGTGCCGAAAAAGCCGGCCCGTGCAAAATTACAACAAGCCCGCGGCACGCGCAACGCCGGTCCCGCTTTTTAACCCGCACCGGCCGGGCCACGGGCTAAAAAAAAAGAAACGGGGCCGCAATACCCGTAAAAAGGGTTACGGCGTGTGGAGAAAAGCGGCTAACTTTGCAGAAACCTTTCAAACCGAAGCGAGATGAAACGCAAACTAATCATTTTAATGACAGCAATCATGGCAATAGGAACAACATGCTTTGCACAAACCGCCGCCACCGGCGACCGCACGGCTCCCACGCCCGGCACCGACGGAGGCCGCTACGTGCCCTACGAAGAGCGCACGGGCAACGAATCGATTGTCTACTTTACCCGCAAGCTCGGCCCCGAGGGCCTCATCAAGGCCTACGAGCAGGTGTGTGCCGGCATCGGGGGCCGCGTGGGCGTGAAGCTCCACACGGGCGAGCAGCACGGGCCCAACATCATCCCCGCCGAATGGGTCAAGGCCCTGCTGGCCAAAGATCTGCCCGAGGCCGCCATCGTCGAGACCAACACCTACTACGAAGGCGACCGATACACCACGGAGCAACACCGCAAGACGCTCGAAGTGAACGGATGGACGTTCTGTCCCGTCGACATCATGGACGAAGAAGACACCGTGACGCTGCCCGTGCGCGGAGGCAAGTGGTTCGACCGCATGGCCGTGGGCAGCCATCTCACGCGCTACAACTCGCTCGTCGTCCTCACCCATTTCAAGGGCCACACGCAGGGAGGCTTCGGCGGCAGCAACAAGAACATCGGCATCGGCTGCGCCGACGGGCGCATCGGCAAAGCCTGGATACACACCACGCCCGGGCAGGACGACCAATGGGACATCGCCAAGGAAGAATTCATGGAACGCATGACGGAATCGACCAAAGCCGTCGTCGACCATTTCGGACGTCACATCACCTACGTCAACGTGATGCGCAACATGTCGGTGTCGTGCGACTGCGAGGGACTGGCCGCCGAGCCCGTCGTGACGCCCAACGTGGGCATCCTCTCGTCGACCGACATCCTGGCCCTCGACCAGGCATGCGTCGACCTGGTCTATGCCATGACCGAGGCCGAGCACCACGACCTCGTGGAGCGCATCGAGAGCCGCCACGGCCTGCGCCAGCTCTCCTACATGAAGGAGCTCGGCATGGGCAACGACCGCTACGTGCTCATCGACCTCGACAACGGCGGACGCCGCATCACGCCGGCCGAAGCCGTCAAGGGGCTGAAACCTTTCGTCAAGGAATGACGCGCCGCCGCGCACACGTCTGCACATCAGCCCCACATCAACACGCAACGGTATGACGCTGACGAAACAATGCGCCTTGGCGCTGCTGCTCACGCTGCTGCCCGCCGCCACGGCCGGCGCGGCAAGAGAGCGGAACGGCCACCCGGCCGACACCCTGCGCCTGGCGAGCTACAACATACGCAACGCCCGCGGTCTGGACGGCGCGGCCAGCTACGACCGCACGGCGCAGGCCATCAGGCGCCTGGACGCCGACGTCGTGGCGGTGCAGGAGATCGACAGCGCCACGCACCGCAGCGGCGGACGCGACGTGCTGGGCGAACTGGCCGCGCGCACCTCGATGCACGCCACCTATGCCCCGGCCATCAGCTTCGACGGGGGCAAGTATGGCATCGGGGTGCTCAGCCGCGAGAAGCCGCTGACCTGCCGCCACCGCGCGCTGCCCGGCCGCGAAGAGGCGCGCACGCTGCTCATCGTTGAGTTTGAGCGCTACGTCGTGTGCTGCATGCACCTCTCGCTCACCGAGGAAGACCGCATGCGCTCGCTCCCCATCATCTGCGACGAGGCTGCCAAAGCCCGCAAGCCCCTCTTCATCGCCGGCGACATGAACGCCCAGCCCGGCTCGGCCTTCATGCGTGAGCTGCAACGCCACTTCCGCCTGCTCTCCCGCCCCGACCGGCCCACCTACCCGGCCGACAAGCCGCGCGAAACCATCGACTACATCGCGGCCCATGCGGCCGACACGGCCCGCTACGTCCTCCTGCGCACGCAGGTGTGGGACGAACCCGCGGCTTCCGACCACCGGCCCGTCACGGCCGACGTCGTGCTCCTACCGGGCGGGGAGCACCAGTCAGCCGCCCGCCCCTGACGGCGAGGCGCACGCATCCATGCAAAAAGGGCATGCCCCCACGGCGGGAGGCATGCCTTTTTTCTGTCGTTTGCGCCCGGCGGCTCAGCGCCCGGCGTACATTTTTTCGTAATAGTTCTGATAGTCGGTGCCCGACACGGCCTCGACCCACGCGTGGTTGTCGAGGTTCCAGCGGATGGTCTTTTCGATGCCCGTCTCAAAGTCGGTCTCGGGCCGCCAGCCCAAGTCGTTCGTAATCTTCGTCGGGTCGATGCCGTAGCGCAGGTCGTGCCCCAGGCGATCCTTCACGAAGGAAATCAAGCTTTCGTCGATCCAGTCGATGCGGGGCAGCCCGTCGGGCCCTGTTTCCTGGCGCTTCAAGAGCGTGCGGCGGGCGGGCTCCTCCTCCATCAGGCGGCGCACGGTGCGGATGATGGTCTCCACAATTTGCAAGTTGCGGCGCTCGTTGTGTCCGCCCACGTTATAGATGCAGCCCGGCGCGCCCTGCGTCACCACCAGGTCGATGGCCTTGCAATGATCCTCAACGTAGAGCCAGTCGCGCACGTTGTCGCCGCGGCCGTAGACGGGTATTTTCTTTCCTTCGAGGATGTTGTTGATGACCAGGGGAATGAGCTTTTCGGGGAACTGATAGGGCCCGTAGTTGTTCGAGCACCGCGTGATGCTCACGGGCATGCCGTACGTATCGCGGTAGGCGCAGACGATCATGTCGGCCGATGCCTTCGACGCGCTGTAAGGGCTGTGCGGCGCCAGCGGCGTCTGCTCGGTGAAGAAGCCCTCCTCGCCCAGGCTGCCGTAGACTTCGTCGGTCGACACCTGGTGGAAGCGCACGCCGGCGCGCCACGTGGGCCGTCCGTCGGCGTCGCGGCCCGTCACCCACGCGCGGCGCGCTGCGTCGAGCAGGTTTTGCGTGCCCAATATGTTTGTTTCGAGGAAAAGCTGCGGGTTTTCGATGCTGCGGTCCACGTGGCTCTCGGCAGCGAAGTTGACTACCGTGTCAAACTTGTACTCGGCAAAGAGACGGTCGGCCAGTGCGCGGTCGCCGATGTCGCCCCTCACGAAGAAGCAGCGCTCGCTGTCGATGTCGTCGGCGATGGTGCCGAGATAACCCGCGTAGGTAAGCAGGTCGAGCGCCACCACTTGCACGTCGTCATACCGTGTCAAGAGATATTTCAGGTAGTTAGAGCCGATAAAGCCCGCGGCCCCCGTCACAAGATAAGATTTCATATCGTTTTGTCCTTTTCTTGGGGGCAAAGATAGTGCAAGGCGAGAGAAGAGGAAAGAGAAAACTCTTTTTTCTTTCCTCTTCCGAGCCGCAGCCTATCTTGGGCGAAGCCAAAGTAGTGCAAGGTGAGAGAAGAGGAAAGAGAAAACTCTTTTTTCTTTCCTCTTCCGAGCCGCAGCCTGGCCTATACATTACCAGGCATGGGCTGTTGCACCTCCAAAAGCTTATTGAGCTCCTGCAAGATCGCTTCATCCTCAAGCCCGCTTGTGTCGAAACAATAGTACTTGCCCAATTCGTCAGATGCTAATGCGTCCCTTATCATATATTCATGCGGTGCTTCGTCCTTCATCAGGTAAACATGATTATTTCTATTCCATTGAAAGTTCCTGCCACGGTAGCTGAAATTCACATCCCAGCCATACAAGAAATCCGTGTCGGGCACTATGCAATCTTCGGGCAAAGCGATCCCCGCGGTGCGGTGAAGGAAGCTGTCGCGCTTCCGATGATTCAGAAATATCCCCGTACGGGCATGAAAAGGATACAGCTGATCTCCCCAAATGCGCGCCGCCGGCATTTGAGTGGCAACGTAGTCCAACAGCTTTGTATGGGATAAAGCATAAAGGACCCGCTCACTATAACCGGAGCCCTCCGGGAAAGACCTTACCTGGCTGCCATCTTCGTCATACAGCAACTGATGCACCGGCCCATAGAGGTTGTCGTTGAGTAGATAATACAGCCACGATGCAGGCTTACCGTTGAGCGTGGCATGGTTCCACAGGACATTATCAACGTTTTCAGGGGTAAATCTGCAGATCAAAGCCTTCAACAAATCTATTTGCCCCTCCGGTTCCTTTTGGAAATAGCGCTTTGCGTTTTTCCACTTCTTGTCGAAGAGCGACCAGTCGGTTTCTCCGTTCTCATCTCTGAACAAGAAACGGATGCTGCCCTTGAAGAAGGAATAGCTCTCGGCATCTTCAATGATCTCTTCCCACGTTTCGTAGGGCGAACCGTCATCTTTCGACAACGTTCCCTCATACTTGCGGAATTTGCCGTCCTCGCAAAGGATTTGCCGGGCTTTTTCGATTTCTTCTTTGTAGCGTTTGCCCAAAGCGGTGTCTTCTACGTCTCTTTCCTCGCACAAGCTGCGGTAGACATCGTGGCCGTTCAGCTTTCCGATGAGCTCTATGGCCTTTCTCACCGCAGAGGTTTCTCTTATTTGAAGGGCTCCTCCCTCGTCTACCCCTGAAATGAGGTTCCACACCACGCGCATCCACCGACGCAACGAGACGCCGTCGCCCTTCCCCTCCTTGAAATATTTGCAAACTGCGAAGAAAGCGATTCTTTGTATCTGGTTTATCTTGCCTACCTCGCCGCTATTATACCGAGGTATGAAGTCGAATTCTTCTTTCCAGCGGGGAAGGAGCACATCGCCCGCATTCCCGCCGGAACACATCTCGCGGTAATGGTCCAAGACCTTTTCCAAATCTTTGAACAGGCGCAGCGGAAGCTCCCCGCCCGGCAGGCACAGCTTATACAAGTCCAGGCCTTCGTAAACGCTGCAATCGTCCTCGTTCAAATAGCGGTACGCACGGTTTTCTTTCTCAACGGTCGACGTCGACTCCCTGTCGGCCGTCAACCCGGAGCCCACTTTCAAGAGGTAATTGCCGTCGCCATCCTTGGCCGTGAACAGCTCGTTCCAAAAGAACCTGTTCAAAAAAGCGAAATAAGCCTCGTCCACGCGGGCCTCGTCCTTGTCCCAAAACAAATCCATCCATTCTATATCCATCTTACGGGGCATTCCTTTCTCAGCATCCAGCAGTCTGTTCCACCCGTCCACGTCGTCCGGCGTCTGCGCCTGCCCCTTTATGTATCCGATGAGGTCGGCCTTGAAATTCTCGAAGGGCGTAAGCTGTTTCCCGCGGGCGTTCATTTTTATGTAGAGGTCGTCTGAAAGACCGAAGTCGACGAGCGGGAGATAATAAAAGACAATCGGAGCGTTGTCTGAGGTGAGGTCGTGCCAATATCCCTTGAACTCGTCGCTTGTCGTATCTCTAAACAGCTCTTCCAGGCCGTCAACGATGTCTTCTCCGCGGCGGTCGTTCACTTTCGTGCCGCTCATCATCCGCAGCATGGCCTGGATGGTGGGGTCCTGCTTCCACGATGAGCAGAACCACGTGCTGTTTGTTATGAACTCCACGATGCTGCATGGAGCCTCATAGCGCTCAAAATTGTCGGCACGGCACAGAAGCCCGCAAAACTCCCTTGACGAAATGCGCGTTTCATAGGTGAAGTGTTGCAGCGTCGCCGCCTGCTCTTTGAGCTCGCCGGCCCTCAGAGCGACGTACCAATGGAGGAGCCACAGCGTGGTGAGCCGCTGCTGGCCGTCGAGCGGGTAGAGCTTTCCGCCGCGTTCGGAGGCGTAAACGAAATCGAGCTTCAGCGCCGAGCGCCCGCCGTTCAGACGGTCGTCCATGGCTTTTTTCAGAGCGGTCAGAAAGTGCTTGCGCAAATACTCTTTTCCCGGCCGCCCCTGCGCGTAGTCGCGCTGTATGATGGGTATTTCGATGCGATGGGTGCTGATGAAATGCCAAAATGACGTTGCTTCGTTGATCATGGTTTCTCCTCCTCGTTGTTTTCTTTCAATTTTTCGACACATGCCCGGATGTCTCTCTTATAGGCCTCGGCATCGCTGCGGGTCCAGCTGTTGCTGTCGCCGATGGCCGGCGAGTAGTATTTAAGGAACACTTGCCTCGTGCAGGGCGGCACGAACGAAGACTCCGCGGCTTCCCACTGCTGCTCATCGTCGACCCTGAGATGTCCGCCCTTCAACGTGGGGAGCGGCATCTTAATGCCTCTGTCCTTGCTGATGATGGCACGGCGCTTGGCCGGGAAGATGGCGTTGCGGTAGCTGCGGTTGGTCGACGAGTCGAGCAAGGCGTAGTTGCCAATCTGGTTCTTCTCTTCATCCGTCCAGCTTTCGTTCTCTTTAAAATGGCCCCATATCTCTTTGAAATGACTTTCCGCCTTGCCATCGCCCGCCTTGAAGTATGCCTCTATTTTCTTGCGACATTCTTCGTCGGCCACCATATAAGTGTTCAGCAGCCACTCCTTTCGCGTCTTATCTTCGCTCATATCGTTGTCGGTGCTCGAACAGATGTGCTCGACGTCCCAGTGCTCCGACTTGTACAGGTGAAACGGGAACTTATAGAACACGCCCAGCTTATATTTCTCGTTGGCTTGCTGCGCCCGGTTCTGATTGACTACCGTCTGGATGTTGTGGAACAGCAGCAGCTCGCGGGATTTCCCTTTGTCGGTGCCGTCCTCTTTATATGGTATGTCGACTTTATCTTCTATCCTCGCGTATATTTCTTTTTTCAATAGCCTCAGGAACGCTTGCTTGTCGGTGGCTGCCCTCCATGCGTCCAGCAGATCGGCAACCTGCTTGCCACAGGCGATGAGGAAACCGACGTAGTGATAGAGTTCCAGGTCGTCAAACCATTCCTTAAACGTCTGGAAGCAGGTCTTGACCCGTCGCCAGGCGTTTTCCTTCCCTTGGAAGTCTTTCCGACCCTTGAAATATTCATAGAAATAGCGGAAGACGCGGTCTTCATCCGTACCGATTTTCTTGACCCTTTCCTTCTTGTTGCCGAGCCCGGGGAGGTCGTAAGCATTTTTCTCGCACATCAGTTCGAGAATAAAGTCGATACGCGTAGGCCGGTCGTAGCCTTTGTCGTGCAGAAACAGCCAAAACTCGTCGTTCTGCAAGGCATATTCCATTTCGTCCCACTCCTTGGCTATTTCCTGCTGCCGCAGCGTCAGGCTCTCCTCCGACCTGTCGACAAAGTTGGAGCTGTTCAGGAACAGGGCTTTTATCAGCTCGGCATTGGTCAGACCGATTTTTCCGATGTTCAAACGGGTGAACACTTTTATCGGGTCTTCATTCACCGACTCGTACCAGATAAATTTCACATCGCGCTTCAGCCTCCCGTAGAACGCTTTCTTATCCATCTCCGCCCCGAGCCATCCGTTTATCGTGTCCCAGGCCTGCTTCATATAATGGTAGTCGATGTTGTTCTTCCCATCGCTTGCTTTGAAGTCTGCAAGAAACTTTTCACTGTCTTGGCGCGTTTCATATTTCAACGAGTAGGGGTGAGCATTTTCTTCCAGACACTTCATGAGAATATACAAGGTGGTCAGCCGTTGCTGGCCGTCTATGACTTCCCATTCGCATTTTTCCTCCAAGAGCCTCTCCACTTCCGCGATTTCCTTGGTCTGGTGGATCATGTCCAGCACGCCCGGCTCGTACCGCCGCCTTACGACCAACGGTTGCAAGCAATAGAAACCGCCCCGGCCCGCCTTGAAAAATTCATCAAGGTCGTCGAGTAAATCGGTCACTTGGCGGCTGGTCCAGCGATAGCCGCGCTGATAATCAGGAACATGGAAGCTCATGCCCAAGAGCTCGCCCACTGTTTTCAAACCTATCTGGTTTTCTGTCCTTTGACTGCTCATTTTCTGTTTTTCGTTTGTTTAGATTTCAACTTGGTGTCTTTCATGTTGCAACCGCTGCGGTTGTTCCTCGTAGATTGGCGGCCCATAAAGGGCACCTCACCCTGCAAAGATAGGCCGCGGCTATGAAAAACCGAAGCACGTCGCGCCGCTTTTTTGAAACTGCGGCGCAACGTGAACCAAATTGACCCGGAAAAAATTCAAACCGGCCGGTCTGCACGCTTCCGACGCAACAGAGGAAGCGCCCCCACGAAGCAACGGCAAACGCACAGCAGGGGCGGAATATCCCGGCCGCGCCGTTGTTTTTTAACACGGAGAATCGAATATTTTCGCGCGCTTGCTCCTTCGCTCGCAAATACGCAAAAAACTGAAAGGCTTGGTTTTCAGGCACATCCTTACGAGGCACCGCCGCACGGACGCCCAAAAGCTCGATTTTTGACGCTATATGGCACAAATCGGGGCTGTTTTTCCATCGGAAAGTGGCCTTGGAGCGGTATTTCCATCCCTTGGATCGGCCGTTCGATGGGATGGAAACAGAAATCGATGGGATGGATCGGCCGTTCCGCCGCATGGACGGACGAAAAATTCGCTGGAAGGCGAGCGGAGGCGCGTGTCCGCTTTAACGCAGTGCCATATAGCGCACAGGGGTTGCGGAGCCGCCGGCGGCCGCGGCGGGGGCGGAAAAAAGGGGTGCCACGTTTCGCAACGGAGCACCCCTTCACGGAATTTATATAGAGATGAAAAAACTTTTTCTTCGGTTCGTCCTGCTGCCCGGCCGGCGGTGGCCTTGGCTTTTCTACTTGCAAATGTAGGCAACCGGGAGCGGGAATGCAAATTTTTTCGACAAAAACATGGGTTTCATCGACGGATGAGCTTGATTTTCCCCTCGTCGAGGCTCACGAGGCGCTGCTTGTAGAGCGTGCCGAGGGCCCGCTTGAACGTCTTCTTGCTCACGCCGAAGCGGGCGCGGATGGCGTCGGCCGGGCTGTCGTCGGTGAAGGGCAGCTCGCCGCCGGCGGCCTGCAACTCGTCGAGGAGCGCGTCGGCGAAGTCGCGGAAGCGGTCGGGGCCGATGTGCCCGGGCGCAATGTCGAGCTTGCCGTCGTCGCGGCGCGTCACGACGGTGCCCACGAGCTCTTGCCCGACGTGCACGTCCTCATAGAGACTGTCGGCATAGACGAGGCCGGCGTAGGCGCCGTCGACGATGACCTTGTAGCCCAGGGGGGTGCGCTGCCACACGAGCAGGCGCACCTCGCGGCCGCGGGCATAGTCGGCCGGGGCGGGGCGCAGGTAGCGATCGACGCGGGCCGTGCCCACGATACGGCGGGTGCGCTCGTCGAGGCGCACATATATTATATAGGAGCGGCCGCGCTGCATCGGCTCGCGCTGCTCGGCAAAGGGCACGAAGAGGTCTTTCATGAGGCCCCAGTCGAGAAAGGCGCCGTAGCGGTTGGTCCAGTTGACGCGCAGGCAGGCGAAATCGCCGACGCGGGCCAGGGGTGTCTCGGTGGTGGCCACGGCGCGCTCCTGCTGGTCGAGGTAGACGAAGACGGTGACGGTGTCGCCGGGGCGCATCTCGGGCCTGACGTAGGCGCGGGGCATGAGTATCTCGCCGGCGTCGCCTCCGTCGAGATAGGCGCCGTGGTCGGTGAAGCGGACGATGGTCATTTCGTTCCAGTTGCCAAGGGAAATCATGGGCAGATGGGGTAAAGGGTGTGATACATGGCAGGTCAGAGGCGGCCGCTGAGGACGTCGATGAGCCCCGTGGCCGTGGCGTCGAGCGTGGTGGGCGTCACGGCCACGTAGCCGTGGGCCAGGGCCCAGCGGTCGGTGTCTTCGGCCTCGGGTTCCAGTTCGATGCATTCGCCCGTCATCCAGAAATAGTCGCCCCCTCCGGGCTTGCGGCGACGCTCAAACTCGCGCGTCCAGCGGCTGCGGGCCATGCGGCACACGCGCAGGCCCTCGAAGCGGGGGCGCAGGGGGAAGTTGACGTTGAGGCAGGTAAAGGGCGGCAGGCCCATGGCGATGGCCTTCATCACGAGGTCGACCAGGTAGGGGCGCAGGGGGGTGAAGTCGGCATCGGCCCTGTGGTCGCACAGCGAAAAGGCGATGGCGGGAAAGCCCTGCAAGGCTCCCTCGGAGGCCACGCCCATCGTGCCCGAATAGTGGGTGTTGACCGACGAGTTGTCGCCGTGGTTGATGCCGCCCACGACCAGGTCGGGCCGGCGGTCGAGCACTTCGCCCAGCGCCAGCTTGACGCAGTCGGTGGGCGTGCCGCTGCACGCGCACACGGTGAGGCCGGGCTCGCTCCTGACCACGCGGTAGGTCAAGGGCACGGCCGAGGTGATGGAGCAGCCTGCGCCCGAACGGGGGGCGTCGGGAGCCATGACAAAAATATCGGCCACGGGGCGAAGGGTCTCCACCAGAAAGTTGATGCCCTTGGCCTGGTAGCCGTCGTCGTTCGAGATGAGTAAGAAAGGTTTTGTCGACATAAAAAAGGAAAGATGGGAAGAGCGTGGCGGCGCAGCCACAGCCCGCGGCGCGCCACGGCTGCGGGCGGCCGCCTGCCGGCAGGCACACAGGCCCCGGCGGGGGCGGGCCGTTCGGCCGGCGCCGCCGGCGGAACGAGGCAGCCGGCCGGGCCGCTTTGTATGGGCAAAAGTACTAAAAAAACGCGCAATCCGGCGCACATGGAAGTTTTTTTGTATTTTTGCAAACAGCAAAAGGCGCGCAGGGCCGCCCCCCGCGGCAGCCCCACCGCGCGGCAACGCCCGCCGGGAAAGCGCCCCGAAACAGACACCTCATGGGCAAAATCATTGCTTTGGCAAACCAGAAAGGCGGTGTGGGGAAAACAACCACTGCCATGAACCTTGCGGCCTCGCTCGCCACGCTGGAAAAGAAAGTGCTCCTCGTCGACGCCGACCCGCAGGCCAATGCCTCGTCGGGGCTGGGCGTGGACGCCGGCAAGACCGAGGACACCATCTACGAATGCCTGACGAACCACACCGACGTGCGGGCGGCTATCTACACCACCGACATTGAGCGGCTGGACGTCGTGCCCTCGCACATCAACCTCGTGGGGGCCGAGGTGGAGATGCTCCAATTTGCGGAGCGCGAATACGTCTTCAAGAAAATGCTGGCCCCCGTCAAGGACGAATACGACTACATCCTCATCGACTGTTCCCCCTCGCTGGGCCTCATCACCGTCAACGCCCTCACGGCGGCCAACTCGGTCATCATCCCCGTGCAGAGCGAATATTTCGCCCTCGAAGGCATCAGCAAACTGCTCAACACCATCAAAATCATCAAGAGGAAGCTCAATCCCGCTCTGGAAATCGAAGGCTTCCTGCTCACGATGTACGACAACCGTCTGAAGCTGGCCAACCAGATATACGACGACGTGAAGCGCCACTTCCAGGAACTCGTGTTTAAGACCGTCATCCAGCGCAACGTAAGGCTCAGCGAGGCGCCCAGCCACGGGCTGCCCGTCATCCTCTACGACGCCGACTCGACGGGAGCCAAGAACCACCTGGCCTTGGCGCGCGAAATCATCAACCACAACGCGGGCACCGAGAGCTGAAGCCGACGCACGCCGCAGGCACCGCCAACGGCAACGCCACCCACGCCCGCCCAGAACCGATACACCACAAGCACATGGCTGTACACAAGAAATATCCCGCCCTCGGACGCGGACTCGACGCCCTCATCTCCACCGAAGAGGAAGTCCACACGAGCGGCTCGTCGTCAATCAACGAAATCCCCGTCGACAAGATCAGGGCCAACCCGGCCCAGCCGCGCAGGGACTTCGACCCCGAGACGCTGCGCGAGCTGGCCGACTCCATCCGCGAGCTGGGCATCGTACAGCCCATCACGCTGCGCCAGATGGACGACGGCACCTATCAGATCATCGCCGGCGAACGACGCTGGCGCGCCTCGTCGCTGGCGGGCCTGGCCACCATCCCGGCCTACATACGCACGGCCGACGACGAGAAGATGATGCAGATGGCCCTTGTGGAAAACATCCAGCGCGAAGACCTGAACGCCATCGAGATTGCCCTGGCCTATCAGAGCCTCATCGAGCGCTACAACCTCACGCAGGACCAGCTGAGCGAGAAGGTGGGCAAAAACCGCGCCACCATAGCCAACTACCTGCGCCTGCTCAAGCTGCCGGCCCCCGTGCAGATGGCCCTGCAAAACCGCGAGCTCGACCAAGGGCACGCCCGCGCCCTGCTCGGCCTCGACCACCCCTCGCTGCAAATCAAGCTGTTCAACGAAATACGCGAGAAAGGCTACTCCGTACGCCAGGTCGAAGAGATGGTCAAGGCCCTCAACAACGGCGAAACCGTGCAGAGCGGGCGCCACAAGCTGAAAGGAAAGAAAGCCGTGCGCCTGCCCGAAGAATACGACATGCTGCGCACGCGCCTCTCCGACTTTTTCAAAACCAAGGTGCAGATGACCTGCTCGCCCCAGGGCAAAGGCAAAATTTCCATCCCCTTCGCCTCGGAAGAGGAGCTGGAACGCATCATCGGCCTGTTCGACAAAATGAAAGGATAACGGGCATGAAGCGGCTGGCTGGCCTCATTGCTTTGGCAGGTCTCCTGTGGCTCGCACCGACGGGCGTGCAGGCCGCCCTCCGCCCGGGACATACGCCGGCCGCGGCCGCGACGGCCGACACCGTCGTGCCCCCCGACACGCTGCGGCCCGACCGCCCGGCCACAGCTCCCGCCACGGCCACCGTCCCCGACAGCCTGGCGCCCGCCGCCCCGCTCGACACGGCGCGACTGGCGCAGCTGAGCGACTCGCTGGCCCACACCGCCCCGCAACCGCCGCAGAAACCCAAGTTCGTGCCCAACCCGAAGCGGGCCCTGTGGCTCTCGCTCGTCCTGCCGGGCGCCGGGCAAATCTACAACCGCAAATACTGGAAGCTCCCCATCTTCTACGGCGGATTCCTGGGCTGCACGTACGCGCTCATGTGGAACCAACAGATGTACATGGACTACTCTCAGGCCTATCTCGACATCATGGACGACGATCCCACGACCGACAGCTATCTCGACATGCTGCCCCCGCGCTACGACATCACAGGCCGCGAAGAACAGTTCAAGAATATCTTCAAGAACAAGAAGGACTTCTACCGCCGCTACCGCGACCTGAGTGCTTTCTGCTTCGTGGCAGTCTATTTGCTCTCGGTCATCGACGCCTACGTGGACGCACAGCTCTCGGTGTTCGACATCTCGCCCGATCTCTCGCTCAGGCTGGAACCGACCGTCATCAACAACAACTCGCCCCTGCGCAAGGGACAGGCCTACGGCGTGGGGTGTAGCCTTCATTTCTGAGCCCGCGGCACGCAGGCACGGGCCCATTAGCATAAAAAACGAATGAACAGACTCTTTACCCTCATCATCACCCTGCTGGCGGCCACTGCAGCCGCCACGGCACAGACGGAAGTCACCATACGCGACGCCGCCAGCGGAAGCACCGAGCGCATCGACCTGCCCGAAAGCATGACGCTCGACACCGACTCGCTGCTCAAAGAGTGGAACGCGAAAAAATACCTCTACCCCGACACCACGTGCGAAAACCCCGACTACAACCCGACGTTCGAGCCCGAAGTTTATAAGGAAAGGCTGCAACGCATCCCCGCCGTGGTGGAACTCCCGTACAACGCCATCGTACAGGAATTCATCGACCAGTACAGCGGCCGCCTGCGCCGTTCTGTCTCCTACATGCTCGGAGCGGGCAACCTGTATGTGCCTATCTTCGAAGAAGCGCTCGACTACTACGGCGTGCCCCTCGAACTGAAATACCTGCCCGTCATCGAGAGCGCCCTCTCGCCCACGGCCGTGAGCCGCGCGGGAGCCGTGGGCTTGTGGCAGTTTATGCTCCCGACGGCCAAGCGCTACGGGCTCGAAGTGAACAGCCTTGTCGACGAGCGGTGCGACCCCCTGAAATCGTCGTACGCCGCCGCCCACTATCTGAGCGACCTCTACAAGATCTACGGCGATTGGAGCCTGGTCATCGCCGCCTACAACTGCGGCCCGACCAACGTCAACAAGGCCATCCACCGAGCCGGCGGCACCAAGGACTATTGGGCCGTCTACCACTATCTGCCCAAGGAGACGCAGGGCTACGTGCCGGCCTTCATCGCGGCCAACTATATCATGAACTACTACTGCGAGCACAACATCTGCCCGATGAAGGCCGCCTATCCCATGGAGACCGACACGTTGCTGCTCTCGCGCGACGTGCGTTTCGAGCAGATTGCCGAGCTCTGCCACGTCGACATGGAAGACCTGCGCGCCCTCAACCCGCAATACCGCACCACGCTCGTACCGGGCTCGGCCGAGCCCAGCGTGCTGCGCCTGCCGCTGGAAGCCACGACGGCCTTCATCGACCTGGGCGACACCATCTACACCCATCGGGCCGCCGAGCTCTTTACGCGGCGCGCCGAGGTGGAGGTGAAGCAGCCCGAGCCCGAGCGCACCGCCAAGACCACCACGCGCAAAAGCTCCTCGCGACGGCGGAAGGCCACCAGGCCGCGCCGCGTGACCATACGCAAGGGCGACACGCTCATCGACATAGCCAAGCGCAACGGCACCACCGTTTCGAAGCTCAAGCGCCTCAACAACCTGAAAGGAAACAACATCCGCGCGGGCAGAACGCTGCGGGTGAGATAACAACGACAACCGCGCCCCTCCCCGGCCCACGCCGGCAGGAGGGGCGCGGCCGCCTATGTGAAACCGACGAAAAACCCATACGCCATGCAAGACACGCCCTCCTTATCACCCGTCCAGCAGGAACAACAGGACGAAGCGATGATACAAGCTGCCTTCAAGCACTTGATCGACACGTATCTGGCGTCCAACCACCGCCGTAAGGTCGAAGTCATTACCAAGGCCTTCAACTTTGCCAAACAGGCCCACAAAGGCGTGCGCCGCCTCTCGGGCGAGCCATACATCCTGCACCCCATCGCCGTGGCCCAGATCGTCTGCGAGGAGATTGGCCTCGGCTCGACCTCCATCAGCGCCGCGTTGCTCCACGACGTGGAGGAAGACACCGACTATACCAACGAAGACATCTCCAACCTCTTCGGGCCGAAGGTGGCCAACATCGTTGAGGGACTCACCAAGATCTCTGGCGGCATCTTCGGCGACCGTGCGTCGCTCCAAGCCGAGACTTTCAAGAAGCTCCTGCTCACCATGAGCGACGACATCCGTGTCATCCTCATCAAGATAGCCGACCGCCTGCACAACATGCGCACGCTTTCGAGTATGCTGCCAAGCAAGCAATATAAGATTGCGGGCGAGACGCTCTACATCTTCGCCCCGCTGGCCGACCGCCTGGGGCTGAACAAAATAAAGACCGAGCTCGAAGACCTCAGCTTCCGCTACGAGCATCCCGACGACTACAACGACATCGTAAACCGCCTGCACGAAACGCAGGCCGACCGCGAAGAGGTGTTCGACAGCTTCACGCCGGCCATCCGCGAGAAGCTCGACGCCATGGGCTGCAACTACTCCATCAAAGCCCGCATCAAAAGCCCCTACTCCATCTGGATGAAGATGCAGAACAAGCACATTCCGTTCGAAGAGGTGTTCGACCTGCTGGCCATCCGCATCGTCTTCACGCCCAAAGACAGGCAGAAGGAGGTCGAGGAGTGCTACCAGATATATGCTGCGCTCACGCAGATCTACAAGCCCCACCCCACGCGCTTCCGCGACTGGCTGAGCAACCCCAAGGCCAACGGCTACCAGGCCCTGCACAACACGTTCATGAGCCGTCAGGGCAAATGGATCGAAGTGCAGATACGCTCCGACCGCATGGACGACATTGCGGAGCAAGGCTTCGCCGCCCACTGGAAATATAAGGACGCGGGAGCGGAATACGACGAGAACGAGCTCGACAAATGGCTCAACTCGATCAAGGAAATCCTGGACGACCCGCAACCCGACACGCTCGACTTCCTCGACACCATCAAGCTCAACCTCTTCGCCTCGGAAATACTCGTCTTCACCCCCAAGGGCGACATACGCACCATGCCGGCCGGCTCCACCGCGCTCGACTTTGCCTTTACCATCCACTCGTTCGTGGGCAGCCACTGCATTGGCGCCAAGGTGAACCACCGCCTCGAACCGCTGAGCTACCGGCTGAAAAGTGGCGACCAGATTGAGGTGCTCACCTCGCGCAACCAGCACGTGCAGGCCGAATGGCTCAACTATGCCACCACGGCCAAGGCCAAAGGCAAGATACAGGCCATCCTGCGACGCGAGAACCGCCAGAAGCAAACCGAAGGCCGCGCGCAGCTCGACGACTTTCTGCGCTCGAAAGACGTGGCCCCCACGCCGGCCGTCTACGAGAAGCTCTGCACCTTCCACCGCCTGGAAGACGACGCACAGCTCTTCCAGGCCATCGGCGAGGGCAAGATAACGCCCGGCGACGGCGACGTGGCCTATCTGCACGGCAAAACGGGCGGACGCGGCTGGCGGCGCTTCATTGCCAACCCCTTCAAGGGCCGCGACCGCTCGCAGCAGGACGACGCCGCGACCGACGAGGGCGAACGCTTCGTCAAGGGCATCAACCGCCGCAAGGTGATACACCTGACGGACGACACCATCAACTACTGCACCATTGCCACCTGCTGCCACCCCATCCCCGGCGACGACGTCATGGGCTACATCACGCCCCAAAACGCCTTGGAGATACACAAGCGCAGCTGCCCCGAGGCCGTCAAGCTCAAAACGCGCTACGGCAACAACATCATCGCGCTCGACTGGGACATGCACCGCCTGAGCTACTTCGACACGAAGATCTACCTCAAGGGCATCGACGCCCACGGCGTGCTTTACAGCATTGCCGACGTGCTCCACAAGGAGCTCGACTGCATTGTGCGCCGCATCACCCTCTCGACCAACGACGGCATCTTCGAGGGAACGCTCGACGTGGGCGTGCACGACACGTCCGACACGAAGCGCATCTGCGAAGCCCTGATGCTCATCGAAAACGTCTCGAAGGCCGTGCGCATCGACTGAGCGCCACCGCCCCCACACGCCACACGGGCGCCGCCCCGCACGCATCTGCCGTGCAGGGCGGCGCCCTTTGTTGCGGCCTCAGGCTCAGCGGCGCGCCAGCCCGGCGCGGTAGCGGGCCGGCGAGAGGCCCAGGCGCTTCGCCACGTAGGCGCTGAAATGGGCCGGCGACGAAAAGTGGAGATCGGCGGCGATGCCCGCAACGGTACGGCCGCGCTGCGACAGGAGGCGGCACACCTCCTGCATCGTGAAGAGGTCGATCCAGTAGGTGGCGGGCCGGCCGCTCACCTTGCGGCACAGCTCCGAGAGATAGTGGGGCGTGACGCAGAGCAGCGAGGCGTAGTGGGCCACGTCGCGGTGGCGCCTCCACGCCCCTTCATAGAGCAGAGCCACAAAGCGGTTGAGCAGGAGCGCCGTGCGGCCCGAGAGGCGCATGGCGGCATGCGTGCGCATGTGCACGTCGTAGAGGTCGAGGATGTGGGCCATGAGCAGGTGGCCCACCGCCTCGGAGCGGAAGCCGTGGTGCGTCTCGTCCAGGCGCGTGCGGATGCGCTGCATGCCGTCCAGGCAGCGGGCAAAGGCACCTATCTGCTCGCGCCCGACGACTGTCGCCGCTGCGTGGCCCAGGCCATCGCCACGGGCTACCGCGCCATCGACACCGCCCAGGCCTACTACAACGAAGAGGCCGTGGGACGCGCCGTGGCCGAAAGCAACGTGCCACGCAACGAGCTGTTCATCACCACCAAGGTGTGGATTAGCAACGCCGGCGACCGCGCCGCCGCCCTGAGCATCGACGAGTCGCTCCGCAAGCTCGGCACCGACTACGTCGACCTGCTCCTCATCCACCAGCCCTTCGCCGACTACTACGGCACCTACCGCGCCATGCAGCAGGCCCTGCGCCAAGGCAAGGCCCGCGCCATCGGTCTGAGCAACTTCTACGACGCACGCTTCGTGGACCTGGCCGAAAACATGGAGGTGAAGCCCGCCGTCGTGCAGCTCGAAACGCACGTCTTCACGCAGCAGAAGGCGATGCGCGCCCTGGCCGCCACCTACGGCACGCACATCATGGCATGGAGCCCCCTGGCCCGCGGCATGAACGGCCTCTTCACCAACGAAACGCTCACCGCCATCGCCTCTGCCCACGGCAAAGACGTGGCCGCCGTCTGCCTGAAATACCTCACCGACGAGGGCATAGCCGTCATCCCGCAGTCGGCGCGCCCCGAGCGCATGGCCAGCAACCTCGCCCTCGACAACTTTGAGCTCACCGACGAGGAGCGCCGCGCCATCGCCGCCCTCGACACGGGCCACCCCCTCGCCGCCAACTTCAACGACCCCGAGATGGCCCGTTTCCTGCTCAACTACGACCACCGCTTCAACCCCGAACGGCAGCAGTGAGCCCCGCCGCGGCCCCACGCCGCCAAGCCACGAAAACCCCTCCAAAGCCCTGCCGCACACCCGCGACGGGGCCATTTTTTAACACGGAAAATCGATTATTTTCGAGCAACCGCGCCGACGCTCGCATCTGAACGAAAAACAGAACTACCTGATGTTTAAGCGTTTACATGCGAGCCTCTCCCGCACAGACGCTCAAAAACGCCATTTTCGCCACCATATGGCACAAATCGGCCCCAATTTTCCATCAGAAACAAGCCTTGAAAAGGAAAATCCAAGGGATGGAACGCCCGATCCATGGGATGGAAACCAAAATCCATGGGACGGATCGCCCCGCGCACCCCATCGCGCCGCCTTTCCAACGCTAAAACGCGGCCGACGGTGGGTGTCCGCATTAACAGAGTGACATATAGCGCACACGGCTACGCGGCCGCAAAGACGTACCCCCACCCGCAGGGGAAGTCCGCCACCACCCGAAGACATACAGCGAGGCCGGCGCCCCCAAGGGGGGCGAACTATTCTATAACCGCGGGTAAGCGAAGCGCGCCCGCGGAAAGACAACGCATATATGTTCGGGCCCCATAGGGGTCCAACACCCGCGAAAATGCACCACGCCCCTCCAAAGGATATTTCCATCAAGCCCCAACCCACACCGTGAGGCCGGCGACCCCATAGGGGTCGAACCATTGATAACCGCGGGTGAGCCAAAGGCGAACCCGCGGACAAACCTATCATAGCAATAGGACCCCATAGGGGTCCAACTTCCCATTGCCGCGGGTAAGCCGCAGGCGCACCCGCGGAGCAGCGAGGCTGCCGCCCGTCAAACGCTCACCGCGAAGAAGCCCCCACCCGCAGGGGAAGTCCGCCACGTAGAGACGCAATTCATCGCGTCTCACCCGCTCGGCGCAGCGCGCCGCTACGCCATATCCACCTGCCATCCACCGCCCCCGGCTTTCCCTTTCCTTTTCTCTCGCCTTGCGCTACTTTGGCTCCGCCCAATGTAGGCTGCGGCTCGGAAAAGGAAAGGAAAAGCAAGCTTTTCCTTCCCTTTTCTCTCGCCTTGCGCTACCTTTGCAACATGACACACAGCGAAGACACCATCTGCGCCCTCGCCACCGCCCCGGGCGGCGCCCTGGGCATTGTGCGCGTTTCGGGCCCCCGGGCCGTCGGAAACGTCGCACCCCTGTTTCATGCACGCAGCGGCCGGCCCCTCGATACGACAGAGCCCGGTCGCGCCACGTTCGGCGAAATACGTGGCGACGACGGCACGCTCATCGACGAAGTTGTCGTCACCCTCTATCGCGCCCCCCACTCCTACACCGGCGAAGACAGCGTCGAAATCTCCTGCCACGGCTCCACCTACATCCTCCAAACCGTGCTGCGCCTGCTCACCGCCCACGGATGCCGCCTGGCACGCCCCGGCGAATACACCGAACGAGCCTTCCTGAACGGCAAAATGGACCTCAGCCAGGCCGAAGCCGTGGCCGACCTCATCGCCGCACGCAACGCCGCCACACACCGCATGGCCATCAACCAGATGCGCGGCGGATACAGCAGTGAGCTGCGACAACTGCGCGAACGCCTCCTGCACCTCACCTCGCTGCTCGAACTCGAACTCGACTTCTCCGACCACGAAGACCTCGAATTTGCCGACCGCAGCGAGCTCCAATACCTCGCCGACGAAATCGACGCGAAAATCGCACGCCTCACCGCCTCCTTCCGCCTCGGCAACGCCCTGAAACGCGGCATCCCCGTCAGCATCGTCGGACAAACCAACGCCGGCAAGTCCACCCTCCTCAACGCCCTGCTCGACGAAGAGCGCGCCATCGTCAGCAGCGTCAGCGGCACCACGCGCGACGCCATCGAAGCCACCAAAACCCTCGGCGGCGTCACCTTCCGCTTCATCGACACCGCCGGCATACGCCACACAAGCGACGAAGTGGAGAGCATCGGCATACGCCTCGCCTTCCAAAAAACCGAGCAGGCCGACATCGTCCTCTGGCTCATCGACGCCTCACAGGCCACCGCGCAGTACGACAGCCTCAGCCCCCGCCTCCTCCCCCTCTGCCGCGACAAGCAGCTCCTCGTCCTCCTCAACAAGGCCGACACCCTCGACGCCCCCGCCCTCAGCGCCGCCCTCGGTGCCGTCAATGCCCGCCTCGCCCGCGACGGCGCCCACGCCCGCGACGTCCTCCCCCTCTCGGCCAAAACCCACACCGGCATCGACGCCCTCGAAGCGGCCCTCACCCGCTGCGTCAACCTCGACACCCTGCGCCACGATGAGCCCGTCATCGCCAACGAGCGCCACTACGAAGCCCTCAGCGCCGCCCTCGGCGCCATCCGCCGCGTCTCCCGCGGCCTCCACGGCCGCCTGCCCGCCGACCTCCTCAGCGAAGACCTCCGCGAGTGCATCCATCACCTCTCCGAAATCGTCGGCGAAATACACTCCGACGCCATCCTCGAAAACATCTTCAAGCATTTTTGTATAGGTAAATAGGTAGTGATTACCAACGATTAGCATCTATCATCATTAACCAATAAGGCGTTCATTTTGAGCGCCTTTTATTTTTGCCTTGTCAGCGTTAGAGGACGTTGATAAGCCTTTTTCAGCTCATTTTTGTACCACATTTGTTACTCGCTTGTTACTGTCCGATTACAGGTCGGATAGGTCGTGGACACACTGGTACGTCATGGCACGCAGTGGTACGCTATGAAACATTTTTGGCGAACTAAATGGATAAATAAAATGAGTAGTAGGATTGAAATTCAGAAAAGATGTAAATGGTGCGGTAATCTATTCACCGCCCATAAGACAACAACGGAGTATTGTTCTCATCGTTGCGCAAATCTCGCCTATAAGGATAGGATAAGGAAACAGCGCATCGAAAGTTATAACCAAGAAATTGGCAAATCTATCAAATTGCCGTCAACCCCCGACAAAGAATATCTTACCCCCACTGAAGTAAGCATTCTATTAGGAGTTGGAAGGACTTCCATATACCGATATATAAAGATTGGAAAAATCAAAGTCATTCGATTTAATCGTAAAACTCTTATCAGAAGAACTGATATTGAAAATATGTCAGATTACATTGACATAAACGAAGTAACGGAGGAAACTAAAGATACAATACCCATCACCGACTTCTACACCACCGCCGAAGTCAAAGAGAAATACCATGTTAATGAATCGTGGATATTCGTTATCGCCAAGAAGCATAACATTCCACGAACCTTCAACCGTGGCAAGACCTATTGGAGCAAGAAACATATAGACGCTTACTTTGCAAAGAAAGCTCCGAACCCTGACATCACCGAATGGTATAGCACACAGGATATGCAGGACAAATTCGGCATGACCATGTCCGCCATCTATAATTTCGCATCAAAGAACGCCATCCCGAAAAAGAAAGAGGGTATCATGGTGTACTATTCGAAGAAGCATGTGGATATAGCCAAAGGAATATCCCAACCGGAAGAAACCTTGTATTATACCGTAGCGGAAGCGATGGAGAAGTTCCACCTCACGCGCGACCAGCTTTACCATTATGTAAAATGGCACCACATATCCAAGGTAAAGAAAGGGAAATACACTTTCATCAACCGAGCTGAACTGGATAAACTTTTTGCCCCTCCAAAGATTGAATGACGATTTTCCGGTTATCCTCCGGTGATGTTGTACGCCATTCTGTCACCCGATTTCTTTGTGCCCAAAACAAATGTAAAACTCTAAATATCATCAGTTATGAATCACACCTGTACAAAAGTGACCGTTCGCCAAAGAGCGATTCGCAACGACCGTATTTCTTTGTATCTGGATTATTACCCGGCAGTGCGCAACCCCGAAACAATGCAGATGAGCCGCAGGGAATATCTCGGCATCTACATTTACGCCCATCCCAAAAACGAAATGGAAAGGGCGTTCAACAATGAGATGCTGAACAAAGCGGAAGCCATCCGATGCATCCGTGTCCAATCCCTTATCAATGAAGAATTCGGCTTCTTGGACAAGACCAAACAGAAAGCCGACTTCCTTACCTATTTCAAAAAGATGTGCCGCACGAAAGATGAGAAATGGACTTTCGTGTACCAGCATTTCTACAACTTCGTCAAGGGCAAATGTTCTTTTGGTGAGGTGAACGTGGATTTGTGCAAGCGTTTCCGCGAATATTTGCTGAATGCCAAGCAACTCAAACATTCCGACCGGCCGATTTCGCTCAATTCTGCTTCCGGCTATTATTCAACATTCCGAGGATTATTGAAAATCGCCTACCGTGATAAGTGGCTACGCGAGAACATCAACGATTTCTTGGATAAGATTGAACCGGAGGATGTAAAAAAGGAATACCTCACATTGGAAGAAGTCAAACAACTTGCCGCAACTCCCTGCGACATACCTGTGCTCAAAGCAGCTTCCCTTTTCGCTTGCCTCACCGGATTGCGCATCAGTGACATTCTAAAATTGCAATGGGAAGATTTTGAAATAGCCCCTGACCAAGGCTATTGCCTCCGCATTCGTACACAAAAGACCCAAACGGAAGCGACTCTACCTATCAGTAATGAAGCATACGAACTGTGTGGCACACCCAGTACGGGAAAGGTTTTCAAAGGATTGCAACGGAGCATGACACAACACCCCCTAAAGAAATGGATTAAGCAAGCCGGAATCCAGAAGCACATCAGCTTCCATTGCTTCCGGCACTCCTATGCCGTAATTCAAATCTCTTTAGGTACAGACATTTACACCGTTTCCAAGATGCTCACTCATAAAAATGTATCTACGACCCAAATCTATGCCGATTTGATAAATACAAAGAAGCGCGAAACAGCCAATAAAATATCACTCAAATAAAGACAAACTTATGAAACGAGGAATCATATATAACAACGGCTATTCCATCATAATCCCAAATGATGAGATATGGATGACTTCTTGGGAGATAGCAGACCTGTTCTATGTCACACCAGTATCCATCAATTATGCCATCAAACGTATTCGGAAAGAGGAAGTTCTTATTGAATCTCAGGTACACCGATATATTTGTTTAGAGAATGGGAATCATGCAGATGTATATAATATGGAAATGGTCATTGCCCTGTCCTTCCATTTTGACACTGGTCATTCCATCTTGTTTCGTAGATGGTTGATGCAGAAAGCATCCACTTCCTACCGTACCTCAATACCGATACTTATCCACTTACCCAGAAAGGAAGAATGCTCTTGCTGATGCAAGAATCCTATAAAGCCCGATTTGGTCAAGCCATTTCGGGCTTTTTCGTGCTCTTTCCCAAAAAAATCATTACCTACTATGTACATACTATATAATTCTTCTTTCTGCAAATTCAGACTTTTGCGCATGGATTAGCCAAGAATCATCTTCGTGGCAGCTTGTGTCCTAGTTAACGATGCCAAATGCTGCCACGACAGAGCGAAGTGATTGGAACTCGTCTATACCAATATACTTTTGCAAGCAAACAATTAAAATTGATAGATATGAAGACAGAAGGATTGGAAAAACAGACGCTGACATTATTGGTATTCAGCGCAAATGTAATCATTGGTGCGATTGCAAGGCAAATGGTGCTCCATCATGGACTTGACGCTTTCAATGGCTATGTGGCTTTTGTGGTTTGTATTTTGGTGCTGACCGCCATTTACATCAACTTGCAAACATTGTTCAGGCAAATGTTATCTCCATATCTTGAAAAGCTCTTCTTGAAATTTTCATGTTATATGGAAAAGACCATGAGCATGTCTGAGACCGATGAGGAACCCACAGAAAAAGGAGTTGCCATCGAAGAAACAGATGCAAGTCCGCCACCAAGCCCGGACTATAAGCAAATCCGGCAATCGGCAATGAAAGCCAAAGAGCGTATCGAGCAAGAAAAACTTGCCACAGTTCTGACCTATACCCGTGAATCGTTCGCACCCTATATGAAAGAGGATGATTTGAACCTACTTTGTCAATACATCAGCCTGTTCCATACAGCCAAAGATGTGCCAAGGATTCCCCAATCTGTTAAGGTGGATTCCGCAATCCGAACCATTGACTTGATGCATTTTGGATGGAACATCGGCTACCAGTTTTCTAAAACGGGCATCCAGATTGCCACTTTCATCAAACGGGTGTTTGCGGAAGCCTTGAAAGAAAATGAGATTTCCACACTAAAGAGTAAGTTACGGTTAGACGGGAAATGTACCATCAAGATTGATACCTCCCTGAAACAGACTGCCTGATAAGATAAACCAATTAAATATACACATATATGAAAAATGAAACTCTCACTTTTGATAAGCTGCCCGAAGCGGTAGGTTATCTGACCGAACAGGTCATCGAACTGAAAAAGATGGTATCGGAACTCCAGCCTCCCCCATCGGGCAAACGCACCTTGATTGAAATCGAGGATGCTTGCCGTATCATCCGTAAAGCGAAAGCCACGGTGTACAGGCTGGTACAGAAAGGCATTCTGCCTGCATACAAGAAAGGGAAGAAACTTTATTTCTACGAAGATGAACTGTTGGCATGGATTGAAAATGGTAGAAAGGAAACATCTGCCCAAAGCTATGAAGAGATGCTTGCTGCCATGCAAAACGGAGTACGTCATAAACCCAAATTCCGTATAAACTTCTAAACTTGTATTGTATGGAAAATAAATCAATCAACCCGTTAACTCTCATTGATAAGGCCATTGATATGAGTACAAGGTTGGAAGGTACGGAATTTCCGGTAAGCATCTTCCCGAAAAAGATTCAGCGCATCATTAGCGAGGTACACGAATGCCATAGCTACCCAACAGACTATATCGCTGCCTCTGTCTTGACAGCCATTGCTGTCGGCATTGGCAATACGCATCTCGTGCAAATCAAACAGGGATGGCAGGAAAGTCCTATTCTGTATATGGCATTGATTGGAAGACCGGGAGCCAATAAGAGCCATCCGCTCAGCTTTGCCATGAAGCCCTTTCTTGATTCCGACTACCGCCAAAATCAAGAATACGAAAAGGCTTATGCGGAATACGAGCGGCAAATGGCTTTAAGTCGGAAGGAACGCATGGAAAACGGAGGAGAGCAGTTTCCAATGGAACCCATCCGAAAACGCTTCCTTGTGTCAGATGTCACACCGGAAGGATTAAGTTTCATACATGCGCAGAACAAACGGGGACTTTGCCTATGGGCAGATGAACTTTCCGCTTGGTTCAAGAACTTTAACCGCTACAATAATGGTTCGGAAGAACAGTTCTGGCTTTCTGTTTTCAGTGCCAAGACAACTATTTCCGACCGGAAGAGTGCGAAAAGTTCGATATTCATCAAACGACCGTGTATCTCAGTCATTGGTACAATTCAAAAGAAGATTCTCCATGAGTTGGCCAAAGGAGAACGTTCAAGCAACGGTTTCATCGACCGTATCTTGTTTGTCATGCCCAATCTCCAACAGAAGGCGCGTTGGAATGATAAGGAACTGCCAGCCGATATTGAAAAAGAATGGAACGACATCATCGAGAAGCTCATCCACTTGGAATGCAATTACAATGAGCATGGTGAAATCGAACCGTATGTCCTGCATTTCACAGAAGAAGCCCGACAACGGCTTTATGACTGGCAGCACCAATTCTCGGAGCTATGCGACAAGGAGGGGAATGACACTATTGTGAGCATCTATTGCAAGTTAGAGATCTATATCATCCGCTTCTGTCTGATAATCCAACTGGCACGGTGGACTTGTGGAGAATGCGGTAAAGAACACATTGACTTGCTGACCGTAGAACGCGCCATCCGGCTGACAGCATATTTCCAAGCATCCGCTCTGAGTGTGCAACACATCATCAGCGAGGTGGCATTGAATAGCCAACAGCAAACCATTGTCAGTTTGCTGCCCTCTACGTTCACCACGGCACAGGCTACACAGATTGCAGAGCAGAACGGAATGAAGGAACGTACCCTACAACGGTTTCTGAACGACAACATCGGTATACTGTTCCGCAAAGAGAAACATGGAGAATATTCTAAGATTAACCCGTGACGTTATTGTCGCTTTTGGCACTTTCAATCCCCAAAACGACAATAGTGACAATAACGACACACCTAAAAGTAGAAAACAATGACGACACATAGATTCATATTGGAACCCTACAAAGGCATAGCTACTAGACATACGTGTCCGGCCTGCCATCGCAAAAGGTGCTTTTCCCGATACATTGATACGGAAAAGCGAATCAGTTTTCCCAATCATGTCGGCAGATGTGACCATGAACAGAAGTGCGGCTACCATTTTACACCACGTGAGTTTTTCGAACAAAATCCTAAGGAAAAGAAAAGCCTCATGGAAGAAACCGCCTTGCGTCCATGCACCAATGAACAAACGGCTATAACTGTTCCGACTTCTTACATTGATAAGAATATAGTCCGGCAGTCTTTGAAATGTTACAGCACAAATAGACTGTACCAATTTTTAGTTTCACAATTGGGAGAATCGTCAGCCATGACCTTAATGGAAAGGTATCAAATCGGTTCTTCCAAGCATTGGAATGGAGCTACCGTCTTTTGGCAAATCGACCATAAGAACCGGGTACGGACGGGTAAAATAATGCTTTACAATGCTAAGACTGGCAAACGGGTAAAAGAACCATATAACCATATCACATGGGTACACTCCGTTTTACACAAGGGAGATTACAATCTGAAGCAATGCTTCTTTGGCGAACACCTACTGACTATAGACAAGGCACGCCCGGTTGCACTGGTTGAGAGCGAGAAAACAGCACTTATCGCTTCCTACTATCTGCCTCAATATCTATGGTTGGCTTCGGGTGGAAAGAACGGTTGTTTCAATGAATGTGCTCTGTCCGTACTGGCAGGAAGAAGCGTTGTCCTCTTTCCGGATTTGGGAGCCACAGAATACTGGCAAGGCAAAATCGAAGTGATGAAAAGCATCGGAATAGATGTACAACTATTCGACTATCTGGAAGCCAATGCACCGCCCGAAGAGCGGAAAGAAGGGTATGACATCGCCGATTATCTATTAAAAATCAAGCCGGACGAAGCCATCCTTCAGAGCATGATTCACAAGAATCCGAACCTAAGAATGCTGATGGAAAAGCTCGGATTGGAACTAGTAAATGCGCAATCCTTCCAATGAAAAAAATAGGTTTTGGGCATACCGCCCCCCGTATCAGACACTGACCGAAGGACAAGGAAACCGGGACTTTTTAAGGGGAGCAAGTTTATGTCGGTGTATTACATTTCCCGACAACTTGCCCCACCTCGAAGTCCGGTGGAACGGCTCCCGATGGTCACAAAATCAACAACTAAAATTGAATGTATATGAACAAGAAAAATACAATCACATTACGTCTCAGCGATGAGCAATTGGCATGGCTGGGAGCGTTGAGCAGACGCAGCAAGCGGACTAAAAGCGAGGTCATCCGTGCACTCATTGAACAGGGTTCTGTGCGTGAACGAATCACACACGGCCACCTGCACATCATCCGACAGTTGATAGGCGAAAGCACCAATCTGAACCAGTTGGCAAAACAGGCGAACACATACGGTTTCTTTGTGGTAGCCGACCAATGCCAAGAGACAGCAAAACATATTTCACAACTCATTAAACGATTGAAAGATGATAGGTAAACAGACAAAGGGAACTTCCTTTGACGGATGTGTGTGCTACGTCCTCAAAGAAGAAAAAGCACGACTATTAGAAGCTGTAGGAGTGGACGGCTCGCCCGAACAAATGGCGGAGCAGTTCGAGTTGCAATCCCTATTGAATGACAAGGTAAAGAATATTGTCGGACACACTTCGCTCAGCTTTTCGCCACAGGATAGCTTGCGTTTACAAGACGATGATGCATTGATGCTGAAAATCGCCCATGAGTACATGGAACGGATGGGCATCCGAAACACACAATACATCATCGCCCGGCACATTGACCGGGAGCATCCGCATTGCCACATTGTTTTCAACCGTGTGGACAATGATGGAAAGACCATCAGCGACAAGAACGACCGCTACCGCAACGAGAAGGTCTGCAAGATGCTGACTGCCAAATATCGGCTTCACTTCGCCAACGGGAAAGATTGCATCAAGGAAGAACGCTTACGCCCATACGACCGGGCAAAGCATGAAATCTACAAGGCATTGAAAGCGGAAGTACCGTATGCACAGAGTTGGAATGAGTTGAAAGATGCGCTTGCAAACCATGGCGTTGATATGAAATTCAAGGTCAGCCGGACTACCCGTAAAGTACAAGGCGTGAAATTTGGATATAGCGGATATACCTTTTCCGGCTCCAAAATCAATCGGGAGTTCAGCTACCTGAATATCGACCACCAATTGGAAAGGAATGCTTATTCCCCGTCCTATTCTTACAGAGAGGCCATCAGTGCGAATCATGCTCCGCCATCTCCTGTACAAGAACGGACAGCAAAATGGGAAGAATCTCATTCTTCGGGATTAGGGTTGCTCACGCCATCCCCTACTTCCAATGCAGCGGATGAAGCAGCCTTTGAAGCGGAATTAAAACGGAAAAAGAAAGCCAAGCGCAAGCGAGGCTTCCGACTATAACAAACCATTTTATTAACATCAAATTTTAATTTTATGATTACAAAAGATTTTGTGAAAGACATTGAACTCTACATCTGTGAGAAATTCGGGTATCGTAACAGCGTGTATGTGAATCCGACCTGTAACGGTTGTTGCATTGACATTCGCGAAAAAGACGTGAAACTGTATTTCCGCCTGTGGGAATACAGTAAAGGAGTCAACGGTTTTCCTGACCGCTGCATCATCTTGGTAAACTATATCTTTGAGAAGAACCTTCCAGAGAACCTGCTTGACTTGGTTCGTTTCTTCAAGGAGTATGCCCCACTCTACGGTTTCCATCATCTCGGCATTGAGAATGACATGCGAGGCGATTACCGTCTGTTAGGCTTGAAACCTACCACCTATCATCGGTTCGGTAACGATTGTTATGCGGCACCGTTAGAAGCTATCCATGCCTGATTAAACGGCATTTGAATGAAATTAAGCGAAGAGGGAGAGTTTTCTTCCTCTTTTCTCTTTTTATAGCATGATATTTTATACCTTTGTAAACAAAACTAAGATAGAAGGTATGGACAAACCCATGAACCGAATAAAGGAAGTGCTTGAAGAACGTGGCATCAAGCAGACTTGGCTGGCAGAGAAACTCGGCAAGAGCTTCTGCATGGTCAACGCGTATGTTTGCAACAGGCGGCAGCCCAGTCTAGAAGTGCTGTTTCAGATAGCAGAGATTCTAAAAGTAGATGTAAAGGATTTGATAAACGAAAAACAAGAATAAGAATATGGCTAAAACAAATACGGCAGATATCGGTTTTGAAAAGGAGATATGGAAAGCAGCAGATTTATTGCGTGGCAATTTGGACGCATCAGAATATAAATCAGTTGTATTAGGACTGATTTTTCTGAAGTATATCTCCGACCGTTTCGAGGATAAGTACAATGCATTGGTTGCCGAAGGTGACGGTTTTGAAGAAGACAAGGATGAATACACATCCGAAAATATCTTTTTTGTTCCGCAAGAAGCCCGTTGGTCGGTCGTAGCGGAAGCAGCGCATACTCCGGAAGTGGGAACGGTCATTGACAATGCCATGCGCTTGATTGAGAAAGAGAATGTACGTTTGAAGGGCATTCTCCCCAAAAACTTTGCTCGTCCGGAACTGGACAAACGTCGCTTGGGGGATGTGGTCGATTTGTTTACCAACATCCAAATGAAAGAACACGGAGACACCAAAGACATTTTAGGGCGTACTTACGAATATTGTCTTTCCAAATTTGCCGAAGCGGAAGGAAAACTTGCCGGAGAGTTCTATACTCCGGCTTGTATCGTCCGCACATTAGTAGAAGTACTCCAACCCTATAGTGGACGAGTTTATGACCCCTGTTGCGGTTCGGGAGGTATGTTTGTGCAGTCTGCCAAATTCATTGAAAGGCATCAAGGTAATATCAACAACATTTCTGTTTTCGGACAAGACAGTAACCCGACCACTTGGAAAATGGCACAGATGAACCTTGCCATCCGTGGCATAGAAGCTGACTTAGGCAAATTTGCCGCAGATACGTTTTTCAATGACTTGCATCCGACACTGAAAGCAGACTTCATCCTTGCCAATCCTCCTTTCAATCTCAGCGATTGGGGAGCGGACAAATTACAGGATGATGTGCGTTGGAAATATGGTATTCCTCCTGCCGGAAACGCCAACTTTGCTTGGCTTCAACACATGATTCATCACTTGTCCCCTCATGGACGAATCGGCATGGTGCTTGCCAACGGCTCACTTTCTTCTCAGACTGGAGGTGAAGGAACGATTCGTGAAAATATCACCAAGGCTGATTTGGTGGAAGGTATTGTTGCCATGCCCTCGCAGTTGTTCTATACAACAGGAATTCCTGTTTCTTTATGGTTCTTGAACCGCGCCAAAAAACAGACAGGCAAAGTCTTGTTTGTGGACGCCCGCAACATGGGTACGATGGTTACCCGAAAGCTCCGTGAACTATCGGAGGATGATATCCTGAAGATTGCAAAGACTTTCGTGGATTTTGAAGCCGGAACATTGGAGAACGAGAAAGGATATTGCGCTGTAGCCACACTCGAAGATGTAGCCAAACAAGACTATATACTTACTCCGGGACGTTATGTGGGTATAGCGGAAGTGGAAGATGACGGCGAGCCATTCCAAGAAAAGATGGAACGGCTTACCTCTGAACTTTCCGATATGTTTGCCCAATCCCATCAATTGGAAGAGGAGATACGGAAACAATTAGGAAGCATCGGATTCACTATTAAATAAGATGGGCTATATTCTTCCATTAGGAGATACTATCAAATAAGCGAAGAATATGAAAGAGAAACTAATCCAAGAAATCAGCAACGCGATGACAGATATTTTAAGTGTGGAACAAATGGCACAGCTAAATGGTGTACTGCTGCAAGTGGTCAGCAAATATACCATTACGGAAGACGGAGAGAAGGCGCATGAAGAAGCAGCCTCCAACGACCGTCTGCTTGAAATCTTTCTGTCTGCCAAGCAAGTGGAAGGATGTACCACACCAACCATCAAATATTACGGTTCTACCATCCGGCAACTTTTCAAGAAAATGCCCAAGAAGGTAACCAACTATACCACGGAAGATATTCGGGCATACTTGGCTGTGTTCCAACGTAAGCACAAATCCAGCAAAGTGACGATTGATAACATCCGGCGCATTTTTTCTTCATTCTTTGCATGGCTCGAAGAAGAGGATTACATCATCAAAAGTCCTGTACGCAGGATTCATAAGGTCAAAACGGGTACACAGGTAAAAGAGGTGCTGACGGATGAGAATCTGGAACATCTCCGGGACAGTTGCAAAAAAATTCGTGATTTGGCTATTATCGACTTGCTGGCTTCCACCGGAATGCGTGTCGGCGAGTTAGTAAAGCTTAATCGGGAGGATATAAACTTCAATGAGCGCGAATGTATTGTGTTCGGCAAAGGCAACAAAGAACGGATTGTCTATTTCAACGCCCGCGCGAAGATACATCTCCAACAATATCTTGCCACACGAAAAGACCGTAATAAAGCTCTTTTCGTTTCATTGGCAAAGCCTCACAACCGTCTGGAAATTTCGGGAGTGGAAACCCGTTTACGGAAAATCGGACGGGAAGCGAAGATTGCCCGTGTACATCCGCATAAGTTCAGAAGAACGCTTGCGACCATGGCTATCGACAAAGGTATGCCCGTGGAACAGGTGCAACGATTGCTTGGACATGTAAAGATTGACACGACCATGCACTACGCTATGGTCAATCAAACTAATGTCAAACTATCCCATCGGAAATTTATCAGCTAAATGAGAACCGGAAATTATACATACAAACCTTATTACCATTCTGCAAGAAGGAATAAACGCAGAAATGATAATTTAGAGCAGCAGGCACAAGCGTTGTTCAAAGCTTGGTTCGTAGATTTCGAGCCGTTCAAGGACGGGAAATTTGTGGATTCGGAGCTTGGAAGGATACCAGAAGGATGGAAAATACTATGTGCTGATGAGATTTACAATATTAATATAGGGAAAACACCTCCAAGAAAAGAAAGTATTTGGTTCTCAAAAACGGAGGACGCAAATATAAAATGGATTTCCATATCTGATTTGGCAAATTGTGGAACTTTTATTGGTAATTCCAGTGAATACTTAACACCACAAGCAATAAACAAATTCAACATCATTGTTGTGCCTTCAGATACAGTGTTATTGAGTTTTAAGTTAACAATTGGTCGCATTGCTATTGCGAAATGCAGCTTAACGACCAATGAAGCTATTGCTAGGTTCTATTTACCGAATCCGACATATCGTGAGTTTACATATTTAACATTAAAGAATTACGACTATTCTAAATTGGGTAGCACTTCATCCATTGCAACAGCTGTTAATTCAAAAATCATCAAAAATATGAAGATACTATTTCCTAATACAAAGGACATAGAGAAGTTCCATAATACTATCCAACCTATTTTTGATACAATAAAATCTAAATCTGACGAAATAGATAGATTATGTGAACTGCGTGATACTCTTCTCCCCCGACTTATGTCTGGTGAACTTAATATTAACACTATAACTGAATGAAACAGAATGAGTGATTTCGACAAATATATAAGGCAAGGCGAACCTGAGAGCAAAGAAAAGGCTCAGGCTTGGCAGACTGCAATTGGCTTGCAAGATGTTGATGGTCTTAAGCCGTCGGAATATTTGCTACAAACGGCAGGCAGACACATCGAAGGAGATATTACTATTGGTGAAGTAAAACATCTGATTGACAGCTACTATCAGTCTAAGACAATCAGAAAGGATATAGAGAATGAACGGACTGAAGAAGCTGATAAGGTATCCGCAAGAATCACTGAAATATTGTCCGAAAAATCCTTCTCGTTCACACCGGATTATCTGATACTTATTCATAAACGACTGTTTGAAGGTTTATACAAATTTGCAGGAAGATTGCGCGACTATAACATAACCAAGAAAGAATGGGTGCTTGACGGAGATACCGTTTTGTATTCGAATCATGAGTTAATCCGTCAAACGCTCGAATATGATTTCGGACAAGAAAAGAATGTCGATTATCCGTCACTTAATGCCAACCAAGCATTGAGGTATATCTGTAAGTTTGTTTCGGACATTTGGCAAATCCATCCTTTTGGAGAAGGGAACACACGCACCACAGCTGTGTTCATCATGAAATACCTACACACCTTCGGATTCACATTCGACAACAGCGTATTCCAAGAACATTCATGGTATTTTAGGAACGCATTGGTCAGAGCCAATTACACCAATTATTCAAAGGGAATATCCGCCACCACATCATTCTTGGAACTGTTTTTCAAGAACTTGTTGTTTGGCGAAAAGAACAAGTTGCACAACAGGACAATGCATATCGCAGCCCTTCAAAGTGCCAACAACACTGATTCAAAGAGCCAAAATGACACTTTGAATTGTACTTTGGATGAGATTGCCTTATTGAAATTCCTCAAAGACAATCCTAATGCCACACAAGCTGAGATTGCTGTACATATCGGCAAATCTCCCCGAACCGTCAAACGAATGACTCCATCTTTGATAGAGCGTGGTTTGCTGGAACGGGAAAACGGAAAAAGGAACGGGAAATGGGTCGTTAAAAATATAAATTTGAACCGCTAAATTCTCATTTATGGAAGA
>CALUNU010000001.1 GCA_944322095.1 uncultured Alloprevotella sp. | reverse complement strand
GGGCGCTGAGGGATTCGAACCCCCGACCCTCTGCTTGTAAGGCAGACGCTCTGAACCAGCTGAGCTAAGCGCCCTTGTTTTTCCCAAAAGCGATGCAAAAGTACGGTTTTCCGGCGTACCGACAAAATTTTGTGCGCAATTTTTTACACCCTTTCTCAGTGCGAAAGGCGTAACCTCCTTATTACTAACGGAAACGGAGCGAAAGAAAAAGAGCACCGCCCCTGCCCTGCTCTCCCAAAAAGCCTGCAAAACGCGGGCGGCGCGGCGCTGCGTTTTTGCCGGCGGCCCGCGTCAGTATGCTGCCTGCCTACGCCGTTTGGCAGCCGGCAAAAACGAGCAGCAAGCCGGCACGCGCCGGCAAGGCTTGCCCGTGCACGGTTTTTGTCGTAATTTTGTTGCACCATCCGCAGCGCGGCACCGGCCGGCAGGGCCTCCGTCGCCTGGCCTCCTCCTCCGCCACCGGCAAAAGCCCGTCCCGGACGAACCGCAACTGACGGGCTGCCCTGCGGCTTTATCCGACAGAAAAGAAACGTTTATGAAAAAATTCGTATCAGACCTGACCGTGACGGGCGTTGAGAGCCCCCACCCCGATTACGTCGTCCTGCGCCTCTCGGACGGCGGCCGGCCCCTGCCACCCATGCAGCCCGGCCAGTTTGTCGAGGTAAGGGTAGACGGCTCGCCCACGACCTTCCTGCGTCGTCCCATCTCTATCAATTATGTAGACACCGAGCGAGGCGAGCTCTGGCTGCTTGTGCATGCCGTCGGCGAGGGCACGCGCCGCCTGTCGCGCCTGCGGCCGGGCGAGCGCCTCAATTGCGTTTATCCGTTGGGGCACGGCTTTACCATCCCGGCCGGCAAGGGGCGCCGCCTGCTGCTGGTGGGCGGCGGCGTGGGAACAGCTCCCCTGCTCTACTACGGCAAATGCCTGCGCGAGGCCGGCCACAAGCCCGTGTTTCTCTTGGGCGGGCGCTCGGCTGCCGACGTGCTGCAAACCGAAATGTTCGAACAGCTCGGTACGCTCCACATAACGACCGAGGACGGCTCGCGCGGCTGCCGGGGCTTCGTGACGGCCCACCCCGTATGGAGCGAAGGCGGCTTCGACGGCGTGGCCACCTGCGGCCCCAAGCCGATGATGCAGGCCGTGGCCCGGCTGGCCGACGCCGCCGCCCTGCCCTGCGAGGCTTCGCTCGAAAACATGATGGCTTGCGGCCTGGGCGCCTGCCTGTGCTGTGTGGAAAAAACGCGTAAAGGGCACGTCTGCGTGTGCAGCGACGGCCCCGTATTTAATATAAAGGAACTGCAATGGCTGACCTCAGAGTAAACATTGGCCGGATGGCCTTGAAAAATCCCGTGATGACCGCCTCGGGCACGTTTGGCTACGGCACGGAGTTTGCCGACTTTGTCGACCCCGCCGCGTTGGGCGGCATCATCGTAAAGGGAACCACGCTCGAGCCGCGCGAAGGCAACAACTACCCGCGCATGGTCGAGACGGCTTCGGGCATGCTCAACTGCGTGGGACTGCAAAACAAGGGCGTACATTATTTCTGCGAGCATATCTATCCCGAAATAGAGCATTTCGACACCAACATCGTGGTAAACGTGTCGGGCTCGGCGCCGGAGGATTATGCAAAGTGTGCGGCCTGCCTGGCCGGGCTGCCCCGCATCCCCGCCATCGAGCTCAACATATCTTGCCCGAACGTGAAAAACGGCGGTATGGCGTTCGGCGTGACGCCCGAGGGTGCAGCGTCGGTGGTCAGGGCCGTACGCGCCGCCTGGCCGCGCACGCTCATCGTGAAGCTCTCGCCCAACGTGACCGACATCGCCGAGATTGCCCGTGCGGCCGAAGCCGAGGGGGCCGACGCCCTTTCGCTCATCAATACGCTCATGGGCATGGCCATCGACGTTGAGAAGCGCCGCCCCTTGCTCAGCATCGGAACGGGCGGACTCTCCGGCCCCGCCGTAAAGCCCGTCGCCTTGCGCATGGTTTGGCAGGTGGCGCGCGCCGTCAGCGTGCCGGTCATCGGGCTGGGCGGCATCTCAAACGCCACCGACGCGCTGGAATTTCTGATAGCCGGCGCCAGCGCTGTGCAGATCGGCACGGCCAACTTCCTCGACCCGCAGGTCAGCGTCAAAGTGGTAGAGGGCATCAACCGCTGGCTCGACGAGCACGGATGCACCGGCGTGGAGGAAATAGTCGGCACGCTCCAAGCCTGACCGCTCCTGCTCCCGCCTGCCGTAAACAGCCGCTCAACGGTCAGATGCCGGACGTTGCTTCCCCGCAGCGCCCGGCATCTGTTTTTTTCGTCCCCAAGATTGCTTCCTATATTATAATAAGGTGTGCGGCCAAGCCATGTAAGTACGTTTGGCCGCCCCGAAATATACAAATATTCGGTATAAACGCAGATAAATGTGCTTTTATCTTGTTTTTATGATAAAAATGCGTCATTTTGCCTTGTTGAACGTGACGTTTATATTACTTTTGCATCTGTATTCAACAAAGAAAAGACATTCATCAACGAACATAATGGTATAAAACATGAAAGCAGCAGAAGTTCTTGACAATCTGAAATTGCGCTTTCCCGGCGAAAAGGAATACCACCAGGCCGTGCAGGAAGTGTTGGAGAGCATCGAAGACGTGTACAACGAGCACCCGGAATTTGAAAAGGCGAACCTCATTGAGCGCCTCTGCATCCCCGACCGCATCGTATCGTTCCGCGTGACGTGGGTGGACGACAGCGGCGCCGTGCGCACGAATATGGGCTACCGCGTGCAGCACAACAACGCCATCGGGCCGTATAAGGGCGGCATCCGCTTTCACGCTTCGGTGACGCCGTCCATCCTGAAATTTCTGGCTTTTGAGCAAACGTTTAAGAACTCGCTGACCACTTTGCCGATGGGAGGAGCCAAGGGCGGTTCCGATTTTAGTCCGCGTGGCAAGTCGAATGCCGAGGTGATGCGCTTTTGTCAGGCCTTTATGCTCGAATTGTGGCGCCAAATAGGTCCCGACACCGACGTGCCGGCCGGCGACATCGGCGTCGGAGGCCGCGAGGTGGGCTACATGTACGGCATGTATAAAAAGCTCACCCGCGAGCATACCGGCACTTTGACGGGAAAAGGGCTCGATTTCGGCGGTTCGCTCATCCGCCCCGAGGCCACAGGCTACGGCAATGTCTATTTTCTGCTCGAAATGCTCAAAACCCGCGGCATCGAGCTGCGGGGAAAAACCGTGGCCGTCTCAGGTTCGGGCAACGTGGCGCAATATACCGTTGAAAAGCTCATAGAATTGGGCGCCAAGGTGGTGACTATGTCCGATTCCGACGGATATATTTACGACCCCGACGGAATAGACCGCGCCAAGCTCGATTATATCATGGAGCTGAAGAACCTGTATCGCGGCCGCATTCGCGAATATGCCGAGCAGTACGGCGTAAAATATGTTCCCGGCGGACGTCCGTGGGGCGAGAAGTGCGACATTGCCATGCCCAGCGCCACGCAGAACGAACTGACGGGCGACGACGCGCGCCAGCTCCTGGCAAACGGATGTATCGCCGTGAGCGAAGGGGCCAACATGCCTTCAACGCCCGAAGCCATCGACGCATTCCAGGAGGCAGGCATATTATATGCTCCCGGCAAGGCTGCCAATGCCGGTGGCGTCTCCGTGTCGGGGCTCGAAATGACCCAAAACGCACAGAAGCTGAGCTGGACGGCCGAGGAGGTCGACCGCCGTTTGCATCAGATTATGGAAAACATCCATACGCAGTGCGCCAAGTATGGCATGCGCCCCGACGGCAGCATCGACTACGTCAAGGGAGCCAACGTGGCCGGCTTCATGAAGGTGGCCCAAGCCATGATGGCGCAAGGCCTTGTCTGAAAGCATCGTTCGGCAGCGACATGCAAAAATCCCTCCCGCAAACGCGCTCAGGCGCATCCCGGGAGGGATTTTTATGTTTTCAGCAAAATCAAACGGTCTGGCCGCTTGCCGCCTCCGGTTCAACACTCATAGTCGACGCAGCTCCGCCCCGTCAAATAGGGCTTCAATGCACCGGACACAGCTTTGTGGCGCGGATCGTTGATATAGGCCATGACGTCTTCCATTGAGTCGAAATCGCCGTTCAGGCAAATGTCCCACGTCTCGGCCGGGTTGACGTTGAACCCCACTTCGATGTGACGGATACACTGCATGACCTTAGGAAGTTTTTCAATGCCTTCCTTGAATTTTCTCATTTCTTCTCTCCTTTTTTCTTCCGGCAGATTTTTATCCACTTGGAACAAAACGATGTGCTTAACCATGTTTTAAAGTTTTGAATTTAAGTTTTTGTTTTGCCTATTGCGCCCGTCGCAGTACCTTTGCAGCAAAAGTACGAATTTTGAGGCTATACGCATATATCGGAAGTTTGATTTTCTTTTTGTCCGCCTGTGGCAGCAAGGAAAATCCGGCCCGCAACGGAGCATTCGCCAAGGAGCCCCCTCAGGCCGGGAGCGATTTCGATTACGAAAGGATACAAGCTTCGGGCGAACTCATCGCAGTGACCCTCAGTGGGCCGGAAACTTATTTTGAATACCACGGGCGGGGCATGGGCATGCAGTATGCCTTGGCTGAAAACTTCGCTAAACACGCCGGGCTGCGTCTTCGCGTCGAAACGGTCCGCGATACGGCCGAGCTGCTGCGGTTGCTCTCTTCTGCCGACGCCGATGTGGCCATGTTGCAGCTGCCTCTTTCCTATATACGGACGGCAGGTTTCGAGCCGGCCGGAGCGCGCGACACCACCCGCCACACATCGTGGGCCGTAAAAAGCTCGTCCGACGATTTGGCCCAAGCGCTCAACCGCTGGTACACGGCCGGCATCAACGTCTCCGTCGAGAAAGAAGAAAAGGCACGGATGCAAGAACGCCGCCAAGTGAGGCGCAAGGTGCGTGCCCCCTATATCTCCCGCGAAAAAGGGATTATATCGACCTACGACGACCACTTCCGCGCGGCCGCACGCCTCACCGGGTGGGACTGGCGCCTCATAGCCGCCCAATGCTACCAGGAATCGGGCTTCGACCCCAACGCCGTCTCGTGGGCCGGCGCCAAAGGCCTCATGCAAATCATGCCAGCCACGGCCCAACACTTGGGCCTGCCTTTGGAACAGATCCACGCGCCCGCAGAAAACATCGCAGCCGCCGCACGCTACATCAAAGAACTTTCTGCCCGCTTCAAAGACGTTCGCAACCGGGAAGAAAAAGTAAAATTCATACTGGCCGCATACAACGGCGGCTATTATCACGTGCGCGACGCAATGGCGCTGGCGCGGAAGTACGGGAAAAACCCGTTTCTCTGGGAAGATGTCAGTTTTTTCATACGGGGACTGAGTTCGGAACGGTATTACCGCGACCCGATAGTGAAATATGGCTACATGATAGGGAGTGAAACGTCGGATTATGTGGCTTCTGTGATCGAGCGGTGGCGCATGTATGGCGGGCAGGTCTCTTCCATTCGCGGCGAAGTGCCTTCTGCCGGAGCGGAGCCGGGCCGCGCACGACGGGAAAACCGTTTCACACGAGGTACAAAGATTTACGGGCCGGACGACCCCGAATTTACCAAAGCGGAGACGAATTGATATGCAGGAGAAGGCCGAAACTATTTTTGATGAAATACGTGATACCTGGCGTTACCCGCTTGAAATCCGCTACTTAAAGCTTTACAATCTGCTGAAACGGCTTTGCATCGATGCTTCCTGCGACCTGCATGCAGACTTTTCGGGATTGTTTTCGCGTTTGTATGCCGTTTGTCGCCATTACCGCATTGATTATCACCCGGCCGACCGCTTCAGGCGACGGTCACGGCGCATTCTGGCTCACGAGGAGGCGCCCGAAGAGGCATCCTTTCGGGCCGATGCAGGCGATCTGGCTGTTTTTGTAGCTGCACTGTACGGCGAAGAGGTACCAGAAGATTTGCAGATTTCGGCAGTTACGGTAAAAAAGAAATATCCCCGCTCCGAGACAGCTTTTGACAAGTTGCGCGTACTTGTCACCTCCGTGGGAAAAGACGTTTTCACGTGCGTACCTGCCGCCACGCCCCAGGCTGAAGAAATGACGGTGGATGCGAGCCGCCATCCGGGCCTGACAGATTTGCTTGAGAACGCGGTGCAATTGAACCTGCTCGACGTCGAGAAACATGGGGAAGCATTTACCGCCACCTACATCATTTACGAGCCCGATTTTCTGGTAGACGTCAGCAGTCTGACGGCTTGTTACCGTCCGTTCGGGAGCCATCCGTACAACTATCTGCTGGCCAAGTTTGAGCCCCGCCGCACAACGCTCCCCATCCTTTTGGGAAATGCAGCCAACGGCTTCATGGACGACTGCATCAACGAGACGGACGCGACGCCGGCGGACTTCGTAACGTCCATCCGCCGTCATTTCCACGACTCGATGCTTGAATACGCCTGTACGTCCGATGAAATCGATGCTTCTTACTTTGCCGACGCAAAACTGCATTTCGACAACATCCGCACAACCGTGCAGGAACGCCTGAGCTCGCCGGAAATCGGCATCATGCCCGAAGCCGTTTTGCTGGAACCCACGTTCATTTGCGAAGCCCTTGGCCTGCGCGGCCGTCTTGACGTGATGACGGCCGACCATTTGCGGCTCGTCGAACTGAAAAGCGGGCGTGCCGACGATTTCCGGCGCCCTGAACCACGACCGCGGGAAGAACATGTGCTGCAAATGGCGCTTTATAAGGAAATACTTCATTATAATTTCGGCATTCCGTACGACAAAATCAGCGCATTCCTGTTTTATTCGCGCTACCCCGTCTTTTTTGACGAACGTACGCCTGCCGCCGCCATTAAGCGCGTGCTGACGCTCCGCAACGCCATCGTGCACCAGGAGCGCCGGCTGGCCGGAGGTGGTTTCCGGTCGATGCTTCCGACCTTTACGGAAGAAACCATCAACGAGAACCAGCTGGATAATAAATTATACCACAACTATTTGCTTCCAAGCATTAGAGCTGTCGTAGAACCGCTTCAAAAAATGGATTCCCTCGAAGCTGAATATTTTTCCGCCTTTCTGACCTTCTTGGAGAGGGAACAATTTGCAGCCAAAACCAACGACAACCGCCCCGACTCCAACCGCAGCTTTGCCAACCTGTGGAGTGCCGACGTGCCTTCAAAAATGGCGGCCGGCGACATTCTTCCGGGTCTCCTTTTGCGCGAAACCAACGATGCTGAAACGCAGGAGACGCTCGTCTTCAGTCTGCCTGATTACGGCAACGACTTTGTCCCTAACTTTGCGCCCGGGGAAATGGTGCTTCTCTACGAACGCCCGGACGAGCAGGCGAACGTAACGAACCGCCAGCTGTTTAGAGCTTACGTTCATAAACTTTCTGAAAACGAGCTCACACTTAGCTTATTATACAAGCAGAAGAACAAGCATGTTTTCTTGGCCGGAAAGTCGTTTGCCATCGAGCACGACAGTACGGACGTCGTCTTTGCGCAAAACTATCGCAGCCTGCACGCCTTACTGACGGCCACGCCCCGCCGCCGCGATCTCCTGCTGGGCCGCCGCCAACCGGAGACAACCCCCTCCTCCCCCTTGCTCAGCCAATATGACGAGCTCTTGGCCAAGGTGATCAGCCGGGCCATGAGCGCAACCGATTATTATATCCTGGTAGGCCCGCCCGGTACGGGAAAAACCAGCGTTTACATCCGCGGCATGGTCGAGGAGTTTTTGCGGCAGCGCGTAGCTTCGGCCGGCGGGCAGGCAGCCCTGCTCCTTTCGGCCTATACCAACCGGGCCGTCGACGAGCTTTGCGCCATGCTTGAAGCCATAGAACTGCCGTTTTATTATGTCCGCATCGGAGCTGAACAGACCTGCCATCCGCGCTTCCGCAACCGCCTGCTCTCTCAAGCCGAAAACTTGCAGACACGTCGCGACGTGCGCCGCTTTTTGGTGGATGCCCCAGTCGTCATAGGTACGGTGGCCACGCTGACCTCGCATCTCGAATTGTTTTCCTTGAAGCCTTTCGACATGGCCATCTTCGATGAGGCTTCGCAAATGCTTGAACCGCAGCTGCTCGGACTGCTTACGGCACGCCACGGCCAGGAAGATGCCATCAGGCGCTTCGTCATGGTGGGCGACCACAAGCAATTGCCGGCCGTTGTGCAGCTTGCGCCGTCCGAAACGCGCGTTGAGAGCGCAAGACTGCACGAAATCGGGCTATTCGACCTGCGTAACTCGCTTTTTGAGCGTCTGCATTATCTCCTGCAAAAGTGGAACCGCCACGAGCTCGTTGACGAACCGGACCGTCAGGGCCGCATGCACGCCGACATCTGTGCCTTTGCCTCCCGCTTCTTTTACGACGGTCGCCTGAAGCCGGTCCCGCTGGCCCACCAGACCGCCCGGCTTCCTTTCAGCCGCTACGAAACGCCGCTCGAAGCCTTTGCAGCCACCACACGCATGGGCTTCATCGACGTTGACGCCCCGGCATACGTAGCCAACAACAAGTGTAACGAAAACGAGGCGGAAGTGGCGGCGGCTCTCGTCGCCGCGCTACTGGCGCTGCACTGCAAAAACGGCTTGCCTACGGACGACCTGGCAAACCGCGTGGGCATCATCGTGCCGTTCCGCAACCAGATTGCCTCCATCCGACGGGCCGTGGAGCGATGCTGCCCCGCACCACTTGCCGACATGACGATAGACACCGTGGAATGCTTTCAAGGCAGCCAGCGCGACATCATCATCTTCAGCACCACCGTTAGCAGCCCGTACCAGCTCGATCTCATTTCTACGTGCAGGCCGGTCGACGGCAGCCTCGTCGACCGCAAGCTCAACGTTGCACTGACGCGGGCCCGCTTGCAGCTTTTCGTCGTGGGCAACGGCCGGCTTCTGGCGCGCAACGCGCTTTACGCCAAGCTCATAGCCGGCTGCAAGAGGTTTGACGGCAACGGGCTGCTCCGCGGCTGAACGACGGGCACAGCCCCGCCCTTTTCCCGCTCTTCCTTACGCATGCATATTTTTTTTGCCGGCACGAACCGATGCGTTTCCCGGCTTCAAAAAGCATTTACAAGCCGAGAAAACGTTTTTTTGAAGCCGGGAAAATGCAGTTTGAGGCATTGAAAAAAGAATTTTCCTACTGCGCGACATAAAATAATCCCCGGCCGCACGGAGCGGTCGGGGATAAACAGCTGAGCCGGCACGTAAAAATGGGCCGGTTCATCGAAGATTTAACGCATCACGACGCCTAACGACTTTCGCCCGTCCATCTTGATGACGAGCGGAGCCGCAGCGCGCACATGCCGGAGATGGGCCGTTTCTTCCTCGGCCGGCATGGCGTTGAGCGCGGCCTCGTCGAAACGTCCGTCGCCACGATACGGATTTACCGTGAAATATCCGACGCCGAACGACGTGAGGTTCTGGAAAAAGTGGGTCCCCTGGCTGGGGTCGACCCGGTAGTCGGCCCGGCCGCACTCCACGATGAGACGTGCGGCACAGATGTGCGGCCATTTTACAGGAATGCCCAGCCACGGATCGCTGCTGCCCCAACGGCCCGGCCCTACGAGGATGTAGCCATGTCCCGCGTCGAGGAGCTTGCGGTTGAGCTTTTCGATTTCGTAGACCACGAGCTGGTTGTCCGCCGCATCGAAAGCATTGCTTTTCACGTATATAATGTCCTGTACATCAGATATAATGCCGTTACCAAGTACACTTCTGCTCGATATCAGCGTATCAGCCTCGGGTATGACCGAGAGGTCTTCTTCTATCATCTCTTTGCTGTCGACGATGGGGCGTATCTGCAACAAATAGAAGCGGGCACGGCGAGGGTCGTCGGGAGAAAGATTCATGGCAAACTCAATTTCGACGGGTCGGCCCATTTCTTTTTTGCCTACGTCGAGGATGCGGTCGATCGTCTCGGCCAGCGGAAACATGCCGTGTTGGAGGATATTGGCGTAGGAAATGATTTTCCGCCCTTGGGGATAGTAGCCCTCACGGATAATCTGGTCGTAAGGGTCGTAGGTCGACGTGATATATTTCAACGTTCCGTCCTGGTCGGCGTCATTCAGCGTGAGTTTTAAGAGATTAAAAGAGTCGTCCGTCTGGAACTGCGGAGAAAGATTGGCCAGATCGAGGGCATAAAACCTTGTCTGCGTTTCGCGCAGTGCCATCTCGGGCGTTCCGAGTTGCAGGATGTGGTGAGGATGGCGTGGCGAGAAGCGCAGCGTGGTGCCGCCGTCGACGATATATTTGCCAAGTCCCAGAGCAACCTGTGCGATGCCGTCGTCGGCCGTTTCGCTTCCGATGGGATAGAAATTGAGCGAGCGGGCCACGCCCGAAAGCGTCGGATAGAAATGGTTATTATGCGCCGTGCCGACCACTTCTTGCAAGACAATGGCCATTTTCTCCTGATCGATGAGGTTTTGCGTGGCCGTAAGGTACGATTTGCTGCCGCGGTAGAACACCGAGGCGTAGACGGCCTTGATGGCGCTGCGCAGGAGAACGAGCATGCGTTCGCGCTCGTCGGCACGGGGTATCATGTAGGTGGAGTAGACGCCGGCAAAAGGCTGGTAGTGGGAGTCTTCCAAAAGGCTGGAAGAGCGCACGGCAATGGGGTTGTGCACCACCTCGAAAAGCGCCATGAGGTCGTCGAGCACACGCTGCGGCAAGGTGGCCTTCTCAAAGGCAGAGAGAATTTCCTCGTCGGAAGCGTCGCTCAGCGCAATCGGGTAGAGATTGTTCGTCTCCATGAATTCGTCGAAAATGTCGGTGCAGATGACAACCGTCTTGGGAATGTCCACCGAAAAGCCCTCGTGCGAGAGCGTCGGGTAGCGCTTGACCATCGTGCCCATGAAGGCAAGGCCACGCCCCTTGCCGCCAAGCGAGCCGTTGCCGATGCGGGCGAAGTTGCTGTACTCGTCGAAACGCTCTTTCTGGTAGATGGCCACGACGCCGGCGTTCTTCATACGGCGATAGCGCACGATGAGGTTGAAAATGAGCTGCCGGGCCTCGTCCATGTGTTCGTAGTCGAGCACGTCGACTTTCTTCAAAATGACAGCAGGGGGGAACATGGCGCGCGAGAAGAAGAAGCGCGAGAAATGGTTGTGCGACAGGTGGTAGCGCAGGGACTTGTCGGGAATTTGGAACACCTTTTTCTGCAAATCCTTCAAGTTGCGGATGCGCATGATTTCCTGCTTCGTGTCGGGATCGATGATGACAAAATCGCCGAAGCCGAAGTGCTCCATAACCTGCCGCCGCAAGTCCTGCGGATAAGTCTTCGAGTTTTTGCTCAGGAAAGGCACGCCGAGTTTTTCGGCGTAGGAAACGTTGGCCTGCTCGCTCGATTCGAGGATGAACGGCACCTGCGGGTCATTTTCAAGAATGTAGCGCCCCAGCCGGTAGCCGGCATAGGGGTCTTTTTCGCCATCACGCATGAAGCTCATGTCGGAAACGACGCCCAGGATGTTTTCGGCATATTGCCGGTAGATGGCCAGCGCTTCCTCGTAGGTGCGGGCCAGCATTATCTTGGGGCGTCCGCGCATGCGCAAGGTTTTCAAGTGGTCGTTGAGCGCCTCCTTGGAAAATTCCTGACTCTGCTCTAACACAAAATGGAAGAGATGCGGCAGCGCAGAGGAATAGAAACGCACGGAGTCCTCGACCAAAAGAATGATTTGAACGCCCACCGAGGCCGTGTCGTCGGGGGCGTTGAGCTTGTCCTCGATGAGCTTGATGATGGCCAGCAGGAGCTCGCAGTTGCCCAGCCAGGAGAAAACGTAATCGATGGAGGAGAGATCTTCCAGCGCAAAGCGCTTGCTCACCTCGCGCGAGAAGGGCGTGAGCACGACGATGGGTATCTGCGGATACTGGCGCTTGATCTCCTTGGCCGCCGAGAAGATGTCGCGGTTGTCCATGTTGGGCATGACGATGATGAGCTCAAAATTGCGGTCGGCGAGCTCGCGCAGCGCTTCCTCCTCGGTGGTGACCTGCGTGAAGCGGGGCGGATAGCGCAGGCTGAGGGCGGTGTATTCGTTGAAGACCTGCTCGTCTACGCGGCCGTCGTCTTCGAGCATGAAGGCGTCATACTTGGTGGCTATCAACAGCACATTGTAGATTCGCTTGTTCATGAGTTCGGCAAAGGGCGTATCTCGCAGCACGAGCTCTTTAAGGTTTGGCAGCTTGCTCATACAATATTCAATTAACAATGGACGTTTCTACTGGCAATGGAGAACTGACGATTATCAATTTCCAACTAACAAAGACAAAGGTTGCGGAAGCGGCAGTTTTTGCAGAAGGCCGTCACCGGCGTCGGCTCAAAGGGGCGGCTGGGGTCGAGTATCTCGGCTATCAACTGCCTCAGCCGTTCCTCGAAGAAGGCGGCATAGTCCTGAAAGCAGAGGACGGGCTGCTTCTTCATGCGCTCGCCCATAAAGATGCGGGGGTCGTAGCCGTCGCCGGCCGACTTGTGCACAAAAAAGAGGGAGGGCACGATGGGCAGACTGGTTTGGGCAGCCATGATGAGCGAGTAGACAAACGTCTGGAAGACGTAATGGGGCCTTTTCTCGGAAACGACGAAAAGCTCGCCCGCGCCAACGGGCCGCTCGGGCTCGCCCCCGGTTTTATAGTCGACAATGCGCAAGCGCGTCAGTCCGTCCAGACTCACTTCGTCCAGGCGGTCGATGGTGCCTTTCAGCGTAATGTCGACCCGCCGGCCCCCACATTCGACGGGGAAGGGAAGTGCCACCTCTTTCTCGGTCGAAACGATTTTGAACGGGGCCAGCTTTTTGTCGTATTCCAGCAGCTGGCGCAGATAACGCATGAGCACGCGCTCAACCACCACGTTTATCTCGGTGCCGGCCGGGGAGCCTTGAACGTCGGCAAAGGCGCGGTCGACATAGCGTTTCAGAAAGACGTCGCCACCGTCGTCGAGGAAGCGCTCCAAGGCAGCAGCCGTCACCAGCCCGCCACCGGTGGCTATCCGTTCGGCATAGAGCAACTCGGCAGCGCGGTGAAACAGTGTGCCGAAGGTGTTGGGCTCGATGACGTCGGCAGGAGGCTCCGGTTCTTTCAGGCGCAACACGCGTTGGTAGTAGAATTCGAGCGGGCAGCGCAGATAAGCGTTCAGGGCCGAGGGCGAAAGTTCGCGTAGGCGGGCAGCCAAATCGGAGGGCTTGGGTATGGAGGGGCGCTCCCCTTGGCGTACACCGACGGGAGCGCTCAATGCATAATGGGCCACGGGCAGGCGGGTCTCAACGAGTAGCTGCATCATGAAGCGCGACATCTCGCCCTTCTGCTTGTCGTCGGCCACGTTGCGATAGACCATGCTGACGTGGCGCGCCCGCTGCAAAAGGCGGTAGAAATAATAGGCATAAACGGCCGTGCGCCTGCGGGGCGTGGTGAGCCCAAACTCGCGGCGCAAAACGGGAGGGATGAACGTGCTCTCGCTCCCGGCTCGCTTGGGCAAATTACCCTCGTTAACCGACAGAAGCAAGAGGTTTTCGAAATCGAGGTTGCGCGTTTCGAGCAGGCCCATCACTTGCAGCCCCACGGCAGGCTCTCCGTGAAACGGCAGTGAGCTTTGGCGCAACACCTGCTTCAACAGCCGGCACAGGGTGAGGCGTTCCACGGTCAGACTGCCCTTGTCAACCAACTGCCTGAAACGGTTGACAACGGTGTAGGCCTGGAAAAAGGCTTCGGTGTGGAGTTGCCGGACGAGCGGGTCGGCGGACTTTTCACGGCTGTCGTCCTGAAAACGGAGCGCGGCCTGCTTGATGCGCTCGGCAAGAGCTGACAAGAAGGAAGCGTTGTCGGCATTTTTGCAGGAAACGTCGGCATCGAGCTCCCGGCTGACGAGGGAAAAGGCCGGCGTGTGCGAAAGCGGAAAGCCCTTGGTCACGTTGACGTCACCCACCTCGGGCGGCAACGAATGGAGCACGGGGAGCAACAGGATCTCGTTGCATAAAACGATGGCTGTCCGTTTGGCGTCGGGCGTGAGGTGGCTGCGCAACCAAGCGGTGGCAAAGCGTGCCTGTATATTGTCCGTAGCAGCAGAGTAGAAGGCAATTTCCTTGTCCTTCAACAGATTGTCGAAAAAAGAAGCGGGAAGTTCGTTGGGGAACGCTTCAAGATTTTTACGCAAGAAGATGCCGGCCTCGAAGGTTGTGCCGGCGCCGGCGTAGAAAAGGTCATAGTCCCAGTAGAAAAGGGCTTTTCCCTCTTGCTGCAAATGGCGGAAAAGGCGCCCCTCCACTTTGTCCAGCACGTTGAAGCCAACAAAAACGTAGCTGTCGACGCCGGCGTCAGTTTTTAATGCGCCCCGTTCCAGGCGGTCCACTACGTCGCGGTACAACGCGCCTTCATAGGCCTTTCCCTCTCGGAGCAGCTCTTCGTTGAGCGACCGGTAAAGAGGGTACATGTTGTTCCAAAGCGAGAGGAAACTGCGGCGGATGCGCGAGTTGTCGGTCTCGGAAAAATCCTTGAAGAAGGTGCTGAGCGCCTGCCGCTGCTCGGGCGTGAGATAGTCGGTGGTTTCGAGCTCTTTAATCTCCGAAAGATTCTGAAAAAGGGCGTGGGCGTCGGCCATGTTCTTGTCGACGTCGTCGAAGTCAGACAAAAGCTTTTCGCCCCAGCCGTAAAAAAAGTCGAGCGTCTCGCTGCTGCCCGTCAGGCCGACATATAGGTTGTAAATGCGGCAGACGGTTTCAATGGGGTCGTCGATGGTGAGGGCCGAAAGCGAGGCAAACAGCTCACTGATGGTGGCATATCTCGGAGCCCATACGGGAGATTCTTCTTTTTCGTCGACAAGATACTCGTTGAAGAACAGGCCGGCGCGCTTGTTGGGGAACACCACCGTCAACCGGCTCAAATCGTTGCCCCGCTTGCTGCGCAAATCGCGGGCAACAGCCTTTAAAAAGGGCGTCCATGCCCCGTTGTTCGTTTTATTCTCCATGTTGCTCTTCCACTTCTACCACTTGACCATTATACACATACCACAAATAGCCCTTTACTGCCGGCCGGCCCATCCGCCGCAACAGCTGCATGTAGCTCGCCACCTGCTCGGCGTGCTCGCGCGAGGGCTTACCAAACTTAAGATCGACCACGACGGTCTCCTCCGGCCTGACCATCACGCGGTCGGGGCGCCTAACGAGCAGCCGGCCGTCGGCGCCGCGCGACAGGATGCTGCATTCGTTGAAAAGCTCCCAGCTGCCGTCGAACCAGCCGGCCACTTGCGGCAGCGAGATGCGCTCGCGTATCAGCCGGCGCAGCGAGGCATATTCCTTGTAGTCGGCCAAAACGCCGGCGGAGCGGGCCTGCTCGATGGCGGCGTCGACGTCGGCCGCCGTTCGGATGGATGAAAACAGGTTGTGCAGGACTTTTCCGCGGTCAATGTATTCCTGCTGCCTACTATGGGGAGTATCGGCATCTTCGCTTGCGAGAAAACGGGCGGCATTGTTCGACTGCCTGAAACTTACGTGTGCCTTGAATGTCTGAAAAGCCACGGGGCAATCTGTTTCGGTAAACCGCAAGGGGTTGCTTGCCTGCATGGCGGCATCGGGCTTCCGTCGGGCTTCTGCGACGGGCGTGCCGGCCTCGAAAACCCGCTCGTTGTCGTTTTCATTGAAAAGCACCGTCGACAAAAGGTCGCCCATACTGGAAACACGCGTCAGCCCCTGCTCGCCCCGTGCCCATACATACAGGTTTTTCTTGGGCCGGGTAAAGGCCACGTAAAGCAAATTCAGATTTTCTATGCGCCGCTGCAAGTGTTCCCACTCATAGTCGGCCCCGTATACCGAATTCTGCAATTTCTGACCGTAACGCCCCGGAACGGGAACAAGCGGAATTTTGTTGTAGGGCGCTTCCGACGGCTCGCACCAAAGCATCGCGTCGGCACGGTCGCGCTCAATGCTCCATTCGCAAAAGGGAATCATCACCGTGTGGAAGGCAAGCCCCTTAGACTTGTGTATCGTCACCAGACGAACGCCGTCGACGCCGCTAGTTTGGGATATAGCGGTTTGCGACATCCGTTCCTCCCAGTATTCCAGGAAGAGGGAAAGATCCGAAGGGTTTTCCTCCAAAAATCCGACTACTCCATCGAGAAATGCAAAGAGGTAAGCACTTTCTTCCGGCAGGTGGTCCAGCCCCAACAGCGTTATAAGTTTTTCTATCAACTCGTATAGCGGCAGTTGCACCAAGTCGGGCAGATGCATCATGAGGGCATCGAGCAGTTTGTCCGCCTGGGCATACTTTATGTAGCGCTCGCGCAAATAGGTAAGTGCGATGGTGTTGGTCGCGTCGGCCATATAGCGCAAAGCACTGACGAGCATGTTGACTCCCATTGAGGAAGAAAGGAGAAAGGCTTCCTCTGAAATCAGCGGAATGTGCGGGAAAGAACGGGAGAAACAGGTGATAACCTTTTCAGCATCGGCCCTCTTGCGTAATAAAAGCGCAATATCGCTATAAGGGAGCCCCCCGTCGTGAAGGGCCGTGATCTGCGCTCCCATATCGGTGAGTATGCTTTCGTCCGACGTCTCCCGGTTTTCGCGGTCGGGCTTCGGGAGAATGCAGACCCTCACATACCCGCTGCCGCTTTTGCCTGGAGCCACTTGTTGCGAGACGTCGCTGTAAAGTTCAGCCAGCCGGTTTTCGCCCAAACGGTCGAGCTCTTGCGCCGCACGCTGGAAAAAATGGTTATTAAACGCCACCACCGTTTCGTCGCTCCGATAATTGGTGTCCAGCCGCACGATATTCATGCGGCTTCCCAGCCGGCTCTGTTGGAACTCGCTTCTTATGCCGTGCAGAATGTTCCAGTCGCCGCCCCGAAAGCGGTATATTCCCTGCTTCACGTCGCCCACGAGCATGCAGCTCCCACCTGAGGAGAGGTTTTCGAGGAGAAGCTTCTTGAAGTTGGCCCACTGCATGGTGGAGGTGTCTTGAAACTCGTCTATCATGACGTGCTGAAACTGCATTCCAGCCTTTTCAAAAACGAAAGGAGCGTCGCTGTCTTCCACCATTTGGCGGAAAAGCAGGGGAGTTTTGGCCAGCATGATGCGGTTGTTCTCTTCGTTGAGGACATCCAGCTCCTTGCCGAGCTCATCAAGGAGACGAAGAGGGTTTAAATAGTAGGTCGTGAGAAAACAGCTGTTGGCCGTCCGTTCCACTTCCTCGCGCATGGTTTCTGTTGCCTGCAAAAGCTGTTGCAGCGCGGCTGCCTCTGCCAGCCATTCGGGGTGGCGCTTTATATCGGTCTTACGCATCCACACAGCCGAGACGTCACTGATTTCTGCCATATTGGTGGCCGTCGGTTGTGGGTCGAGATTTCCTTTTATCAGGTTCTGCAAATGTTTTTCCAAGTGGTTACCGCCCTTCCAGCGGGCGAAGCCATCGGTGGTGCCCGCTATTTTCTCGTATAACCTCCGGGCACTCTCTCCCACTCTCTTTTTCTCGGCAGCTTCAAGGGAGCGCAACTCCCTTTTCAACGGCTCGACGTCGTTCAACGCGCTGCGAAGGCGCTGCTCGTTGAGCAAGTAAATTTCGCGCGTCAGGTTGCGGGCAAAATCTTTCAGCTCGCGCCGAATGTCCCACTTGCTGTTGTCCTCGATGCGCTCCATCACATAATCGAGCGTCCACGCGAGCATTTCCGGCCGGCGTCCCAACGTGCCCATCACCTCGTCAACGGTTTCTTCGATGGCACGACGATCGTCTATGTCGACGCGGAAACGGGCTGAAAGCCCCAACTCGCGCGCCAAATTGGTCAACAACGATTGAAAAAAGGCGTCAATGGTTTCTACGCGGAACGAATCGTAATCGTGTACAATGGCACGCAATGCAACGCCGGCCCGCTCTCTCACTTCGTGCTCGGACAAACGGGGAAGACGCTTCATAACGGCAGCCAGAAAGCCGTCGTCCTCCTCGCAACCCTGCCAAACGTCGAAAAGGCGCTCCAAAATGCGCCCTTTCATCTCTGCCGTGGCCTTATTGGTGAAGGTAACGGCCAGAATGCGCTCCCACGCACCGGGCTCTCCCCCCAAAGCCGTCGCCACGTATTCGACCGCCAGCGTGAATGTCTTCCCGGATCCGGCGGAAGCCTTATAAATCAGCACGCCATTATCCATATTCCACTTTGCTCTATTTCATGAAACATGTTTTCCATACTAAAATCCGCGTGTTGCGTTCCGATTTCGGCGGCTGGCTGAACACGCTAAAACCGGCCGCAGGAGGCTGCGGCGACAAGACCGGAGCACAGGGTCAGGAGCGGTCGTCGTCGAGAAACTCGAAATCGTACTCTTCGATCGTATCGTCATCTGAAGGTTCGCCGTCGGCTTCGTCCCAGTTGGCAAAATCGCCGGCCAGCTTTCCGCTGTCGTAATCGCGGTGAACGAGGCTCCCCCCTTCGGTGATGGCCTGCAACTTGTTGCTTTCGCTGTTGAGCTCCGCCCAAAGCAGGTCTTTCAGCTCCGTCAGCCCGGCCCCGGTCACCGAGGAGATAAACACCGTCGGCAAATCGGCCGGAAGCGTGGTGCGAAGCAGGGCCATGAGCTCTTCGTCCAGCAGGTCGCACTTCGTCACGGCCAGCACGCGCTGCTTGCTCAAAAGCGCGGCATTGTATTTTTGCAGTTCGCTCAGCAGCACGTCATATTCTTTCCCGATGTCGGGCGTATCGCCCGGTATCATGAAGAGCAACAACGAGTTGCGCTCTATATGCCTGAGAAAGCGGAGCCCCAGCCCGCGGCCCTCGCTGGCTCCCTCGATGATGCCAGGAATGTCGGCCATAACGAAGGAACGTCCCTCGCGGTGCGAAACGATGCCAAGGCTCGGTTCGAGCGTTGTAAAAGGATAATCGGCTATCTTCGGACGGGCCGACGAGAGCGCAGACAGCAGTGTCGACTTGCCCGCGTTGGGAAAGCCCACGAGGCCCACGTCGGCCAGGAGTTTCAGCTCGAGCACGACCGTCCGCTCCTCGCCCGGTTCGCCCGGTTGTGCGAAGCGCGGCGTCTGCCGCGTTGCCGTGCGAAACTGCCAGTTGCCCAAGCCGCCCCGGCCGCCTTTAAGCAGCAGGACAACCTGCCCGTCGTCGGTTACGTCGCAAAGGTAGCGGCCGGTTTCGGCGTCGTAGGCCACCGTGCCGCAGGGGACGTCAATATATTTGTCGTCGCCGTCGTAGCCGTGCGAGCGGGCCTTTGAGCCCGCGCCTCCGTCGCCGGCAAAAACGTGCCGCTCGTAGCGCAGGTGAAGGAGCGTCCAGTAGTTGCGGTTGCCACGCAGATATACGTTGCCGCCACGGCCGCCGTCGCCGCCGTCGGGGCCGCCCTTGGGCTGATACTTGGCGCGGTGGAGATGGGCCGAACCGCGTCCGCCCTTGCCGGAGCGGCAATGTATCTTTACGTAGTCGACAAAATTGCTTTCGGGCATAATCTTATAAAAATAAAATGAAGGGGCATGCCCGTTTGCATGCCCCGTTAAAATGAGATCAGAGGGCGTCGATAACGGCGCAGAGGGCTGCGTTGATTTCCTCCAACGAGCCGTAGCCCTTCACGGCGTGGCGTTTGCCTTCGTGCTCGTACCAGTCGATGAGCGGAGCCGTCTGCCGGGTGTAGACGTCGAGGCGCTTGCGTATGGTGGCTTCGTTGTCGTCGGCACGGCCCGACGTTTTTCCGCGCTCCACGAGGCGCTCCACGAGCATGGCTTCAGGCACGTCGAGCTCGAGCATGGCATCCACCTGTCCGCCGCGTTTTGCAAGCATCTCCTTCAAAGCTTCTGCCTGCGGGATGGTGCGGGGAAATCCGTCGAAGATAACTCCCTCGGTCTGCCCGAGGCCGTCGTAGACCGAGGCCAGTATTTCAATCATCAGCTCGTCGGGAATGAGCTTTCCGTCGTCGATGTAGGTGCGGGCCGTTTTGCCCAGCTCGCTGCCGCCGGCAATTTCATTGCGCAACACGTCGCCCGTCGATATATGCTTGAATCCATATTTTTCCACGAGCAGGGCGCTCTGCGTTCCCTTGCCGGAGCCGGGTGCGCCGAATATTACGATATTTTTCATCCTAACTGTATATTGGTTGATTATGGTTTTGTGGTGAATGATGTGTCTTAAAGGGGCTTTAATCCCCACAGGGCAACAGCCGTCAATCGTCTACGACCGTATAAATGCAGGGCAGGTTGCGCCCCTCGCCGTCGTAATCGAGCCCGTAGCCGACGATGAAGTCGCTCGGGATGTCGAAGCAACGGTAATCGATGCTGAGCGGCACTTGCAGGTTGTCGGGCTTGACCAGCAGTGATGCAATGCGTATTTCCTCGGGTTCCTGCTTGCGGAGTATGTTGAGCAGTTCCTGCATGGTGAGCCCCGAATCGACGATGTCCTCGACCACGACGACCGGGCGCCCCTTCAACGACACGTCGAGCCCGAGCAACTGACGTACGTTGCCCGTTGACGACGTTCCGCTGTATGACGACAGGCGGACAAAAGCCACCTCACACGGGATGCTCACGCCGCGTAGCAAATCGGCGGCAAAGACAAACGAGCCGTTCAACACGGCGAGGAATATGGGCTTGCGTCCCTCTAAATCGCGGCTGATGGCGGCCGCAACAGCGCGGACGCGCTCGCGGATTTTCTCTTCGGAAATGGATATCGTGAACTCCTTGTCCCTGACTTTTACTCTTTCCATATTGCTGCTGCGGATGATTTGGTGCGCAAAGGTACGAAAAAAAACGTATACAGCCGGCCGAAGGGGCGTCAAGGCTTGCGGGGCAGCGGGGCTCCGTCGCCGCTCAGAAACGCAGCGAGGCGTGAAAGCCCACATGCGACGTGCCGAACGTGGCCGGAACGAGCGAAAGATTTACGTCGCGAGCCAGCGGGCGGGTAAAGATGTAGCTTCCCGCCACGCCTATTGCGGCGCCTGCCAGCACGTCCCATATGTCGTGGCGCCGGGCGTATATGCGCCCCCACCCCACATACCCGGCCAGCAGATAGGCCGGTATGCCATATTGCCAGCCGTAACGCCGCTGTATGAAAGCTGCCCCTTGGAAGGCTACGACGGTATGTGTCGACGGAAAGGCATGATGGCCGTCACCGTCGGGGCGGTCTTTCTTGATGCAGAGTTCGAGCAGATACGAGGCGGCCAGCGCCGTGCTGCCGCCAAGGGCCAGCTGCTTCAAGCCGTCGTAGTCTTTCAGCGCCAGCGTCGTGGCAAAGCCGGCTGCCACCGGCACAAACATCAGTACGTCCGTCGACTTCCTCACGCGCGCCCGGCTCTGCCCGCAGGCTGCGGGGACGACGAGAAGAAAAGCCAGCAAAAAACAAAGAAACCTTGTGCGCATGGCGGCTGATTTAACATATACGTCGGCTTACGGCTGCAACTGCCGGCACGCTTCGGCTATGAACGACAGCGTCGAGGCATCGGAAGCATATACCGAGAACGTTCCGTGCTCCTCGCCGGGCTTTTCGGCCAGCAGCGTAGCGGGCCGTTGCATATTTGCAGTGTCGGGAAGGGCCTCGCCGCCCCATCCGCGGAATATGGCTCCGCTTACGGGGCCATCGCCGCGCCTGCCGGCAAGCAGCTGGCTGAGGACGTAGCCATAATAGGCATCGCGGCTGTCGACCCTCGTGCCAGGCGTGGTGAAAAAGCCCTTGCGCGGATAGCTGAACGCTGTGATGACAACCGGCTTGGCCGATTTGAACGCCAAACGGCTGTGCTTCTCGATGTATTCGTTGCTCCGCAGATAGGCAAACGAGAGGTCTTCGGCCACGCGGCTCCGCGCCACCCAGTTCCACTCGGCCGGGCACAGTTGCAGGCTGAGGCAATCCACCACGGGGCTGTTGGCCAGCCGGGCATAGGCTGCCGCGTCGTCGCCATAGGCCTTCAGGCCGGCTCCACCGGCCATGACCAGGTGGTTGGCATCCAGCCTTTTCAACACCCTTGCCCGTTCCACCGTGGCAGCGGCGGTGGCGGCATTGCCTGCGGGGGGGAGCGCCGTTTGCGGGCCTACGTGCCAGGCCATAATGGCCGGCTCGTTGGCATAGCGGCGCCCGGTCAGCGTGTTCCGGTGGTGGAGCAGGCTGTCGGCCCGAGCGGCGAACGGCTCTCCTTCGGGCCACGCCCAAGGCAGGTCGATGACGGCCAGCATGTTGCGGCTTGCGAGCTCCTTCAGCACAAAATCGATGCCTCCGAGGGTACGCACAAACGGCAACGGCTGCAAACTGTCGCCAAGCGCCTGTGCGGGAAAGCTCACCAGCCCTACGCCCAGGCTGTCCAGGCGGTTGAGCTCGCGCACCAACCGCTCCCGGCCGCCCTCAACGCTGTCGCATGCCAGCGACGGGGCATACCACAGGTCGGCTCCGAGGAAAGAGTAAGGCTTTCCGTCTTTCAGAAAGTGCTGCTCGGCCACGCGGACAAAGCCCGAAGCCGGCGCCACAGACGGAAACGCGAAGAAAGCAGCAAGCAGCACGGCCACACGGAGCAAAGCTCGCATAAAATGTTGTTTCTGCACGGAAATCAATCGGTTAAGAGCTTTATTCATTCCGTATCAATGGTTCTTGATGTAGCGTTCCATCTCCCGACGGTCGGCTTTTTCTTTGAGAGAGGCGCGCTTGTCGAACTCCTTTTTGCCTCGGCAGAGCCCAATCTCTAGCTTAGCCAGGCCGGCTTCGTTAATAAAGAGGCGGAGCGGCACAATGGTGAAGCCGGGCGATTTGGTTTCGTTTTGCAGCTGCTTTATTTCCTTTTTGTTCAGCAGAAGCTTGCGGTCGCGGCGCGTTGCATGGTTGTTGTGCCGGCCAAAGGTGTATTCGGCCACATACATGTTCTTGACCCACACCTCTCCGTTGAAGATATAACAGAACGTGTCGGCCAGCCCGGCCTTTCCGGCCCGTATGCTTTTTATTTCCGTACCGGTGAGCACGAGGCCTGCCGTGTAACGGTCGATGACAAGGTAGTCGAACTCGGCCCGCCGGTTCTTGATGTTTATTTTCGGTTGTTTCATTTTCTTTTTTCGCTTTGTCACAAACGGTTACCCATCACTTTCTCCACCTTTCATTCATGGCGCGAAAAGCTGTCGGGATGCTCCTTGACGTAACGGGCCACGAGCCTCGTAAAGTTCTCTTCCTGCTCTACGAAGGCGTCGTCCAGGTCGTCAAACTCGGGATATTGCTCGAACAAAGCCATGAACTCCTCGTCGGTACATTCCCGGGTAAGCGGTTCCCGATACTTTCTGAAAAGCGTTCCGGCCTTTTTCATCAAGCGTGCCAGCTCGTCGATGCCCCAAAGGCGCATGGCCTTGGCAAAAGGGTTGAAGAAAAAGAACGGCCCATAGCCGTTGTGGATGAGCTACACAAAGCCGCCGTCCATCACCTCTTCTCTCAGGATGGCATATCCCCACAGCGTAATCTCATCTGCCGTGAGGCGCTGCATGGCCTCCGGCGTCAGTTCGCCTCCCGCCGCGCACCGTATGCCGTCGAGCACGGCCATGGGAAACTCGTCCACAATCTCTTCTTCCTGCCGGCCGGTCATGTCGCCGGCCTCACCGTTGGTTGTCGGATATTCGTTCATAAAATTTCAGTCGGTTGGCAAAGATAGCGAAAGGTGAGAGGCAAAGCAAGGAAAAGCTTGCTTTTTCTTGTCTTGCCCGAACCGCATCCTATTTTCGTGAAACAAAAATAGTGAAAGGTGAGAGGGAAGGCAAGGAAAAACCCGCTTTTTCCTCGCCTTGCCCGAACCGCATCCTATCTTCGTGAAACAAAGATACGAAGAAACTGCGAAAGGCACGCAGCAAAATGCCTGTTAACGCACGGAAGGAGGAGGCTGCCTTTGCTTGTTCCCGCTTCACCACCGCCGGCAGAGAGCCAAGGAGCGGTAGGCGGCAATACGAAAAAATAAGCCGGGAAGCCGCGGCCATATGCAGCCTTGTTGTGACATTTACAACGCAGCATACAGCCACAGCTTCCCGGCAAAATATCAACGCGTGCCTGGGCGAACAGAGCGACAGCCTATCGCTTCATCTCCTCGATGAGCGTTTTCATGCCCTTAATCTTCTCGCCGGCAATGGCCTGCAACAGCGCTTTCGTGCAGCCGCGCTCCACGGCAGCATAAGCGTGGCGGGCGAAAACGTCGATGCGCCCCACCTGGTCGGCCCGGAGGCCGCCCTTTTTACAAAGAAAGCCAACGATATCGGCTTTGGAGAGCTTGTCGCGCCGGCCACGACCAATGTAGAGCGGCCGCCAGGCGGGCTGAGCAGGCTGGATGCTCTGCCCGGCCACGTCGCAGACCGTCGTTTCTGCGGGCATATAGGGCGGCGCGGCTTCGTCGGGGCCGATGATGAGGTAGACGGCACCAAGGGCTTGCCAGCGGGCTGTGCGTCCGCTGCGGTGGAGAAAGGCGGCTTCGTCGAGAGGCAGGTGATAGTGGACAACGGCCCCCACTTCGGGGATGTCGAGCCCCCGGGCAGCAAGGTCGGTGGCCACGAGCACGGCGGCAGCTCCGCTTCGGAACTTGTAGAGCGCCCGCTCGCGGTGCTCCTGCTCCATGCCGCCATGATACACCTCGGCGCTGAAGCCGGCCTTCTTCAAATAGCCCTCCACGCGCTCGGCCGACTCGCGGTGGGCCACAAAAACGATGGTCTGCCCGCTGCCGATGGCCGAAAGCAGGCGGGCCAGCGTTTCGAGCTTGTCTTTTTCGGGCGACGGCACGACAGAGAAGCGGATGCGCCGTCCGACGGCCTCCGTCTGCGAGAGGAAGTCGATGCGCCCGAAACCGGCGGCTGCCGACGGGGCAACAGAGCGGATGAAGGCGGGGATGTCGGCCGCGTCGGTGGCCGAGGTGAGGACGATTTGCCCGACGTGCGGCAGGGCGGCAGCCACTTGCGCCATTTCGTCGCGGAAACCCAGTTCGAGACACTTGTCGAACTCGTCTATCACCAGCATACGCACGCTTCGGGGGCCGATGTTGCCTTTTCCCAGATGATCGAGCAGACGGCCGGGCGTGGCAAAAAGAATTTGCGGGCCTATTTCGCGCAGCTTTCTGTGCTCGTCCATGGCGGGGCGGCCGCCGTGGCAGCAAAACGAGCGCAAAGGCACCTTCATGCGTCGGAAATAGGCTTCGCTCTGTGCTGCCAGTTCGCGCGAGGGAACGACGACGACGGCCTGCAATGCGTCGGCGGCAGCGTTGCAGCGCTCACAAAGCGGAAGCAGATAGGCCAGCGTCTTTCCCGACCCCGTGGGCGAAAGCAAGACGAAGCTGTCGCCGCGCAGGCCGCGGGCATAGGCTTCCTGCTGCATGGGTGTGAGGCTTTCGGCGCCAACATGCCGCAATGTTTGTTGTAGATCCATGATTTATCGTTTTATTGGCACAAAAAAAGTCCCGGTATGAGAAAATTCCCACACCGGGACTCGATTTCAGGCTTCGGCCGGTGGCTTGCTGCTGCCGGCCTCACCGGTTAGAGAAACCAGCGAACGTAGCAGAAGTCCTGCTTATAGGGCAGAGCAGCGTTCTTCGGGTACATTCTGTATGCCACGCTGAACGAACCTGCCAGGTCCATGCTGGCGGTGAGCTGGAAGGTATAGAGATTTCCCTCGTGCTTCACAACGTTCATGGGGAAAACCTGGTAAATCTTCTCGCGACCGTCGTTGGTCTTGGCCAAAACGACCAGATCGATGCCGATGGCGTCTTCGAGCCCCTGCTCGTCGACAACGTGCGTCACGGAAAACTCCTTGCCGCTCGTCAGCGTGCCATTGAGCAGGTTCTCGCTGCGTTCGGACGAAATAACGCGGATGGAGTCCCAGCGCTCGGCCACGAGTTCCTTCCATGCGGCAATTTCCTTAGCCTTCTGGTTGTTGTTGGCCGAAAGGAGCTTGAAGCGGGCAACCTCCTTGTTGTAGAACTTGTCGAAATAGTCGTCCAGCTGGCGCTTCATCGTGTAATGGGGAGCAATCTGGGCGATGGAGTTTTTCACCGTCTTAACCCACAAGTCGCTATATCCCTTCCGGTTGCGGGCATAGTACATGGGGATGATTTCTTGCTCGAGCAGAGAGTAGATAGTCGATGCGTCCAACTTGTCCTGGTACTCCTGGTTCTGGTAAGTGCGCTTGTCGGTCAGGGCCCAGCCGGCTCCTTCGCGGTAGCCCTCATACCACCAGCCGTCGAGCACCGAGAGGTTGACAACGCCGTTCATCAGGGCCTTCTCGCCCGACGTACCGGAAGCCTCCAACGGGCGGGTCGGCGTGTTCATCCAGATGTCGACGCCCGACACCAGGCGGCGTGCCAGCTGCATGTCGTAGTTTTCGAGGAAGAGGATTTTTCCGATAAACTCAGGGCGCTGCGATATTTCGAAGATGCGCTTGATGAGTCCCTGACCGGCACCGTCGGCGGGGTGAGCCTTACCGGCGAAAAGGAACTGCACGGGGTAGTCGGGGTTGTTCACAATCTTGGAAAGGCGCTCCAAGTCGGTGAAAAGCAAGTGGGCACGCTTATAAGTGGCAAAGCGGCGGGCAAAGCCGATGAGCAGAGCGTTGGGGTTGATTTTGTCGAGCAGCGAAACCACGCGCGAGGGGTCGCCCTGGTTTTTCAGCCACGTTTCACGGAAGCGGCCGCGGATATACTCAACGAGTTTCGTCTTCAGCTTAAGGCGGGTGGCCCATATTTCCTCGTCAGGCACTTCGTAGATCTTTTCCCAGATTTTTTCATTGCTCTGATCGGCCATGAAAGTCTTGTCGAAGTACTTGTTATAAATGGCCTTCCACTCTTTTGCACTCCACGTCGGAAAGTGTACGCCGTTCGTAACGTAGCCCACATGGCTCTCCTCGGGGAAATAGCCCTTCCAGATGTCGTTGAACATGTTCTGGCTCACTTTGCCGTGCAGCCAGCTCACGCCGTTGACCTCCTGACAGGTTTTGCAGAGGAACGTCGACATGCAGAACTTCTCGCCATGGTCGTTGGCGTTGGTGCGGCCGAGGCCCATAAAGTCGTCCCACGAAATGCCGAGGCGGCCGGGGAAGGAGCCCATGTACTTGCCAAAGAGCGACTCGTCGAAATAGTCGTGACCGGCCGGCACGGGCGTGTGGACGGTATAGAGCGAAGAAGCACGAACCAGCTCGAGCGCCTCGTCAAAGTTGAGCCCGCCCTCCACGTAGTCGACCAGGCGCTGCACGTTGCAAAGCGCGGCGTGACCTTCGTTGCAGTGGTAGATGTCTTTCTTGATGCCCAGCTTGTGAAGCATGAGCATACCGCCGATGCCCAGCAGATACTCCTGCTTCAGGCGGTTTTCCCAGTCGCCGCCGTAGAGCGTGTGGGTGATGGTGCGGTCATATTCCGAGTTCATCGGGTTGTCGGTGTCGAGCAGGTAGAGCGCGATGCGGCCCACGTTGACGCGCCATACGGCAGCGTGCACCTGATAGTTGGGGAAGGGAACGTCAACGATCACCTGGGCCCCGTTTTCGTCGAGCACGCGCTCGATGGGAAGGTGGTCGAAATCCTGCGGCTCGTAGTTGGCAATCTGCTGGCCGTCCATCGAAAGCGTCTGCGTAAAATAGCCGTAGCGATACAGGAAACCGACGGCACAGAGGTCCACATTGCTGTCGGACGCCTCTTTCAGGTAGTCGCCGGCCAGGATGCCCAGACCGCCCGAATATATTTTAAGAATATGGTTCAGGCCATACTCCATGCAGAAATAAGCCACGGAGGGGCGCTTGGAGTCGGGCTTGACGTCCATGTATTTACGGAAGTTGGCATACACCTTGTCCATGCGCGCGATGAGCTCGGGGTCTTGCGAGAGCTCCGTCAGGCGTTCATAGCTCAGGCGGCTGAGCAGCTCGATGGGGTTTTGCTCCACCTTTTTAAACAGCTCCTTGTCGAGGCTGCGGAACAAGTCGAGACCCTCGACGTTCCACGTCCACCACAGGTTGTGAGCCAGTTCGTCCAGTTTCTTTAAAGCCTCGGGGAGATGCGTCTTCACCGTGACGGTCTTCCACATAGGCTCGTTGGCATTGTTGACTTTCACTTTCATTTTTCGGTTATCGTTTTATTTGTGAATGTTCTGTTTCCCATCGGCCGTCCTATGGCTGAGCGCATAGTCGTAAGCCTCATAATAATATTTGATGAAGTGTTTCCATTGCGCCTTGGCGGCAAGGGCAGCCGCATTGCGCCCCACCTCGCTTGCCTCGCGCGGAGTCATGGCCAGCCTTTCCTCAACGGTGCGTACGATGGCGTCTGCCGTTTCAAAATAGTTGGCATCCGTACGGTGCAGCACGGCCACGCCGTCGGCGAGCCCGCCGCTGTGGCCCAGCACCTCGTCGACCCATTGCCCGAAGCCCGAGAGATCCGTTGTGACGCAGGGCGTTTTGAAAGCACAGCTTTCGAGCGGCGTGTAGCCCCACGGCTCATAATAAGAGGGGTAGATGCACAAGTCGCTCCCGATGAGCATGTCGTAATAGGGCAGATTGAAAATGCCGTCGTGCCCCTCCAAGTAGCACGGCACGAGCACGAGCGTCACCCTGTCGTCCGGGCGGTTTTCAAACGAGAGCTGCTTCATCATGTTTAAGATGCGGTTTTCGTTCGTGTCGTACAGCTCGTGCGTAATGATGGGGCTGTGCAGGGGCGTCTGCTGCAAGGCCGCCGGGGCCGAGAGGCGCTCCATGAGGTCGTGGCGCGGCCCCTTCGTCCAGCATGGCACCTCGATGAGGGCCACCACCCGGCGCCCGGGCTTGCGCGCCTTCAGCCGGGCCATGGCTTCAAGGAAGACGTCGAAGCCCTTGCAGCGGAAATCGTTGCGACCGCTGGTCGACACGATGAGCGCGTCGTCCTCGGGCATGTTGCCCGTGAGGCAGGCCACCACCTGGCGTATTTTCTGCTTTGCCGCCTTGCGCCGGGCCGTGAAAGCCGCTCCTTTGGGCACGAAGTCGGGCTCAAAGCCGTTGGGCAGCACCACGTCGGCCCCCTTCGTCAGGAGCTGGCGACACTCTCTGTCGGTAAAGCGGCTCACGGTCGTAAAGCAGTCGGCATGCACGGCCGATTGCTTTTCGATGCTGTGTTTCGCCTCCATGTTCAGCTCGCGCGCCATCTGGTCGCCGTCGTATCCCTCGAAATAGGCATACAGCTGCTTGTTGTTGCTCGTGATGGAACGCCCGATGCTCGTGGCATGCGTGGTAAAGATGGTGGCCACCCACGGCAGCTGCCTTTTCAGGTAAAGCATGCCGAGCCCGGTCATCCATTCGTGCGCCTGATACACCACGCGCGCCCCCTCGCCAATGCACCGGCGGCACACTAGCTCGGCAAAGCGCCCGGCGGCATACGAAAACATCGACGCCTCGTCGTAATCGCCGTAAGCATGCAGCGAGTCGACGCCATAATCGCGCCACGCGGCTGCATAGATGTCGTTCTTTTTTTCAAAGAAAGGCGCATAGTCCACCAGCACGGCCACCGGCCGTCCCGGCACCAGCCAGCGGCCGATGCGCACCTTGAGCCCGCCGGCAGCGGCGGCCTCGCGCCAGGCAGTGCAGAGTTCCGGCTGCTCTTCAAAAACGGGGTTCGGCGCGTTGGGGTGCATGTCGGGCCCGACGAAACACAGCCGGTCGCCCCACACGGCCTGCAACGTCTTTGCCCGTGACGAGAGCACCGTATATATGCCGCCCACCTTGTTACAAACCTCCCAGCTTGCCTCAAAAACGAAGTCTGGGACCTGTTGTTTGCTTCTCATATTCAGTCTTAGCTAACTCTTTTTAAGCATTAAAGCCCCGCAAAGATAAATCTTTTTCTTCTTGCGTGCAAAACGCCGGCCGCAAATGCGGAAGCCGGCAGGGCGTGAAACTGCCTAAATCAATACACCAGACGGACGTTGTCGATCCACAGCGTGTTGCCCACGCTGCCCACGTATGCCCCGCCGTGGCTCGAGTCGAACTGCAAGACCAGGTGCGTGGGCGTGTCGGTGGCGCTGCCCCACCCCACTTCGTGCACAGGCACCATCTTGCCCCGGCTGTTGCGGGCATACTTCACGACGTCGCCCGTGGTGAGCCCCATGTAGCTGCGATAGAAGGGCTGCTTCGTGATGTCGCCATAATGGATGGCAAACGAGGCGTTGTTCACCCATCCCGTGTTGCGGTCGAAGCGTTTCACCATGGTGCCGATGCGCTTGGCATAGATGTTGCCGTCCTTGTCTTCCCAGCGCTTTTGCAGATAGAGGATGCAGTCGGCCAGATCCTTCCCGGCCACCGTCTTCACCCGTCCGAAGCCCGTCTGGCGCACGCGGTTGGCCTTGCCCGAGAGCTTCACTTTGTAGTCGAACATCACAGCCGTGGGCCGCTTCGTAAAGCGCACGCCCGCGTCGAGCTTGCCCATGGGGTTTTTCGTGCCCGTGATGGGCTCGAGCGTGCGGCCCAGAAACACCGAGCCCGCCGCCAGCACCTTGATGTTCACCACGCCCAGCACCACGCAGCGCTCCTCGTGCGTCACCAGCTTGGCGCAGTAGCCATGGCCCGGGCGCGCCTCGCGATAGACCGAGGCGTTCGTCTTCGTGATGCCCGACACCTTGGCCAGCACGTTCGACGTGGCCCAGGGCGAGCCCCCCAGGCCGTTATACGGGTTGTTGTTGTTCCACGTGCCGTTGGGCGCAATGGCATAGATGGTCTTCGTCTTGCCCCCGATGATGCCGCTCTCCTTGATGTTGCGCACCAGCCACTGGTCAAACTTCCCAAAGTTCAAATACTGCACGCGGCCGCCCTCGGTGGCCGTTTCTTCCAGGAATTGCGGCAGCCAGGGCACAGCCTTCGCGCCCGACGTGCCGGCCACGAGGGCCAGAAGCACCGCCAGGCATCTGCTTAGATTTTTCATTTTTCTCGCTGATAAAATTTTCATTTCTATTTCTTTTAAAAAAAATCACAGTCAGTCATCTCCACCTCCGCCCCCCCCCGGAGCAGGCGCGGCTAAAACGCCTCGTTCAGGCTGAACAGAAAGCCGCCGCCGTTGCGCGTAAAGCCATAGTCGACCCTCACGTTGACGCGGTTTCTAAACTCCCACCTGTAGCCCAGCCCCGCGTTGGGCAGCACGCGGCGCCACCTCACGTCGGCCGGGCGGGCAAACACCTGGGCCGCCCCCACCCACAGCGCAGCACCGTGGCGCCGCCAGATGCGCTGCCGCAGCTCCACCTGCATCTCCACGATGTGCTTGTCGCGGTAGCGCCCCTCATAGTAGCCCCTCATGCGGCTGCCCGAGCCCACCTCGGCCATCATGCACCACGCCGGGTTGCCATAGTTGAGGCACGCATGCAGCTCGCCCGCCAGCACCCCTCCGCGCCACACCTGCCGGTAGGTGCTCGTCGTGAGCTCCGTCGTAGCGTAGCCAAAGCCGTCGGCCAGGGCGGCAGGCGTAAACGTCTGGTCGAGCTGCACCAGCCACCCCCGGTAGGCGTTGGTTATAAAGTCGCGCGTGTCGTACGTCAGCGAGAGGCCCGCCGAGAGCGCCGTGAGCCCCCTCAGCGGCTGCCCCCCAAAGAGCGGTAGCCCCGCTGGCGCCACCCTCGATGCGTCCACGTAGCGAAAGCTCGCCACGGGGCCCACATAGAGGTTCCTCGCCACGCGCACCAGGAAGCGCCCCTGCGCCTCCAGCTTGACGCGCCGATAATCGGTGCGGTTGGCGTCGGCGTCGCACGCGTCGACCCCCATGCCATAAAACTCCGTGGGAAACGTATAGGCATACAGCCTATACTCGGCCCTGAACCTGCCGCGCGGCAGCACGTGGCAGCCCCTCACGCCCGCCATCAGGAAGCCCTTGGTCGTCACGTCGCCATACACGGCCACGTTCGACGCCGCCGTAGCCGTGTCGGCCCGCGCCGTGCGGTAAACGCCCGAAGCCACGATGCCCAGGCCCAGCCCTGCCGTCGACGAAAAGTGAGGCCCCGGCAGCACGCCCCAGTCGACCCGGTGCGCCGTGTCGGGCGTGGCGGGCCGCATAAAATAGTCCATCACGCGCGCCACGAAGCTCCGCTGCCCCGTGTCGGCCGTGTCGCGGCCGGTGGGAACGGCGGCCGAGTCGAGCTCCGCGGGAGCTACAACCGAGTCGCGCCCCGCAGGAGCAGCGCCCTGCGCCGCCGGCAGCCACGCCGCCAGCAGCCACGCCGCCACGCGCAGCGCCCCGCCGCCCAAGGAAAATACGTTTCGCATGCGCTGCAAAGGTAGTGCAAGGCGAGAGAAAGGGAAAGGAAAATCTCGTTTTTCTTTCCATTTCCGAGCCGCAGCCTACCTAGGGCGAAGCCAAAGGTAGTGCAAGCACCGCGAAAGAGAAAGCCCCCCGATTTCTTTCCCCCACAGCGAAAAGCAAACAAAATAAAGCGCGGAGCAAAGCACAAAAGCGGGGCGAATTTAGAATTGATATTTGTGCACAACGAACGGAATGCAGAATTGACTATTTACTTTTTACTTTCGCCCGCGCACCATCAAGGAGGTGCGGCATTCCTGCCGCACACAATTCACCTCGCCCACATCGTCAACAATAATAACGCAGCAAGAATGCTGCGCCTCCTATCTCCTATTTCCAGTTGGCCATTCTTATTGATTTCCTTATGTTGGCTACGAATATACCATAATAAGCATACCCAACATGATTGTCGGGGCAGGAAAGCTCCGGCAAAGGTCCCTTTATAGGTGAACGATCGATTAATTTTACAAACTCCAAAGCTCGCCTTCGGAACAGCTGTCCGCCGGCAAGACGTATAAAAAGTCAGATTAGAGCTCCGCAAAAAGGCGCGCAAGGCTCGGCAGCTGCGGCGTTCGGGGGGGGGCTGTTTTTTCCGCCGAGTTGGTGCGTTTTTGGCCCCCGCGGTGCATTTTTGGCCTACCCCGGTCCACGAAAATCGCACACAGACGCGTCGTTTTCCCACCCACGCGGTGGCATAGCGGCCCGCAAAAACGAGCTTCAGCGACCGTTTTTCGGGGTCGACCGTGGCGTATGGGGTGAAAACGAAGAGCCCCTCGTCGTCCACAAAGGCCGAGCCACGGATTTTTTTGTTGGTTGTTTCCATACGGTTGTAAACGTTTGTAAAATTAGACAATCGCCTGACTATCACACCCGCAAAGGTCGCCATTTAATATTCAAAAAAAACGATTTTTAACCATGCGTTTAACCTTTGTTTGCGGTCGGGCGAAAAGTAAAAAGTAAATTTCGCTTGCAAAACGGCGAGAAACGTAAACAGCTGAAAATGAATGATATATTTTCCTATATTTTTTGATTAGAATTTACTATTTACCAACGCGCGCCCCCTGCTCCGCGCCCCGCTACCCCCTGCCGCAGTGCCGCGGGCCGAAGCCCCCCCCTCGGCTCGAAAAAAACGCCCCGCATATTGTTTTTCGAAAAACCGCGGCGTATCTTTGCCTGCGTGTGAGGCCCCCTCCCCCCCGCGCGCGCCGCGCATGGCGCCGTGCCGGCGGCGGGAGGTGGGCGAACGAAACGAGATTGTTTAACCCTTTACCCCCCCTTGAAGCTATGGGAAGAATTGTGTATAGCGTCACGAAGCGGCGCAACTCGGCGACGGCCCAGGTGAAGTATTACCCCATCCGCGTGGGCTCGGAGCGCCTCTCGACCGACGACGTGATCAACTACATCGGCGAAAACTCGCAGGTGCCCCGCGCCGCCGTGCCCTCGGCCGTGCACGCCATCCTGAAAACCATCACCAACTTCGTCCTCAACGGCCACTCCGTGGAGCTGCCCCGCCTGGGCATCTTTTCGGCCACCATCTAGGAGCCGCAGAGCGACGCCGAGAGCGCCGAGGCCTACCGCCTGTCGAAGGACGCCAAGATTATGGTGCGCTTGCGCCCCTCGTCGTCGCTCTCGCAGGAGCTCACGTATGGCATCAGCTACGTGTCGGTGAACGAGGCTGCGGCCGAAGGCGTGTGAGAGAAAACTGAGAGAGAAACAACATTGTTGAACCATCGAAAAAAACCAACTGACTTATGGGAACGCTTAGATACAAGGTCGTGAAGCGCCGCAACCCCATGACGGCGGCCGTGAGCTACGGCCCGCGCCTCTTGCGCTACACGCTCATCAAGGCCGACGACGTGGTGGAGCGCGCCGCGCAAAACTCCAACATCGACCGCGGACTGCTGGAGGCCGCCATGGTGGGCTTTCAGGAAGCCGTGCGCAACTTCATCATGAACGGCCACAACCTGCTGCTCTTTCCGCTGGGCTCGTTTTGCGTGAGCCTGCTCTCCACCGAGGGGGCCGACACGCCCGAGGCCGTTTCGGCGCGGCAAATCAAGGGGGCCCACCTGTGGTTTCGCTCCTCGCCCACGCTCAACGGCTATAAGGCCCGGCAAAACATTCGCCTGGTGCGCATAGGCGAGGAGGAGGCCGAGGGTGGCGGCGAGGAAGAAGAGGGGGCGCATGAGCCTGGCCCGTCTCACGGCGGCCCTGACGCTTGGCAGCGGCATCGCGCTGTGCTTCTGCTCGTTCTACCACCCGCCGGGCGGGAGCGTCGACAGCAGCGTGCTCTTCTATTTTGGCCAGACGCTCCTCTACGCCGGCAGCGTCTTTGGCGTGAAGCTGCTCATGAGCGAGGAGATACGCCGCCACCTCGGGCCGGGGCCGCCCGACGCCAAGGCCGGCAAACCATGAAATGCAAACCTTTTAACCCAGAAAAAAGCGGGGGCCTCACCACGGGCTGCCCGCTTTTTTAATGGACAATCGTTCCTCGAAAGTAAATAGTAAATTCCACGTTCATTTCGTTGTGCACAATTTTCAATTATCAATTTTCAATTGAAAAACGATTGTCTATTCTCAATTGTCCATTCTCAATTGTCAATTCTCAATTGTCCATTGTCCATTATCAATTGTTGCTCGTCAAAACGAGGCTGCCACCTGGACGTCGAAGGTGTTGTAGTGGCCGTCGCCGGTGGTGGCGCGGTCGGCCACGTAGCCGTAGTTGGCCTGAAAGAGGAGGTGGGAGCCGAGGCGGTAGTTGAGGGCCAGGTCGTAGTCGGCCTTGAGCGAGCGCCAGGTGCGGGCGTCGCGGTAGCAGTCCCACCGGCCGTAGAGTTTGAGGCCGCGGGCCAGGGGCACGCCCAGCGTGGCATACCAGCCGTCGGAGCGGTGAGGGGCCGAGGCGTTGGTCACCACGCCGCCGCGCGACGACATGTATTCGCCGCGCAGGGTCCACCGGCTTTCATACTTGAGCCCCACGCCCCAGCGCACGCGCTTTGTGCGGCGTAGCCCGGGTGTGGCCGATGCCGGGTCGAAGCTCTCGTTGACGTAGCGCCCGTTCCACCCGAAGGCGCCCACGGAGAGCTCGCGCAGAGGCGAGAGCCACAGGCCGCCGATGAGGTCTTTGTGGTGGTCTTTGTCGGTGTGGTTGATGCCCTGGCCGTTGAAGAGGCCCACCTGGTAGTGGAGCCAGGGGTGGCCGTCGCGGGGCGAGGCAAACAGGTCGCCTTGCAGCTGCACGCCCAGGTCGCGGCCCGAGCTCTTGTGCTCGCCGTTGCGGTCGGCAATGGAGGCGAGCTTCATCGTGGCCTGGGCGTAGGAGCCCAAGCCGACGTCGAGGGGGCTGTATGGGTTTTCGAAGCCGAAGGGGCGCTTAAACTGCCCCAGCTTGACGCGCAGGAAAGGGAGCTGCTGCCACTCGACGAAGGCGTCGACCACGCGGGGCCCTTTGTCGGGGCCGGGGGCGCCGTTCACCTCGAGCTGCAGGCGGTAGAAGAAATGGTCGAAACAGTGGCCGCTGGCGCTCAGGCGCACAAAGCGCAGGTCGAAGCCGCCGTTTTCGCCCGTGCCGCGACGGGTGGAGAGGGAGTATTTCCCAATGATGTAGCCGCTGAAATGGATGGTGGGGTCTGCCTTCTCGAGGAGCCGGGCGCCGGGGCGGGCGGCGCTGTCGGCAGGGGCGCCGGCACCAAGGGCGCGGCCGGGCACGACGGCGCAGAGGGCAAGCAGCAGGGTGGCTGCGCGGCGGCAAGCATTTTTCAATGGATAATGGAGAGTGGAGAATGGAGAATTGACCTTTTTCAATGGATAATGGATAATTGAGAATTGACAGATGAGGAATTTTCTAAATTTTCAAGTGCAAAATTAAGCATTTACGCTGATATGCTCGCCGCGCCGCAAGGGAAAACGGTGACAATTGACAATGGAGAATTGACAATTGACAATCGTTCTTAGAAAGTCAATAGTCAATTTCGCATCTCATTCGTTGTGCACAATTTTCAATTGTCAATTCTCCATTGTCAATTGATAATGCACTATCTTTGCACCTTAAGTGTGCGTGGAGCATGCTTCGTTGTGCATATAAATATGGAAAAAGACATGCGAAAAGACAGGGCGTGGAGTTCGTTTGAGCGGCCACGCGGCGTAAGGGCTTGCCTGGCCGATGCCTGGCGGGCCTATGCCCTGCAACCGGGCAAATATGTGGGTTTCCTCCTGGCTCCGCTGCTGGCGGCGGGGGCGGCTTTTGCGGCGGCGGGCTATATGGCCGCGCGGCTCTGGGCCGACTTTGTGTTGCCGCTGCGGCTGCTGGCCGAGGCGGTGGGCGGCGCGGCGCCTGCGCTCGTGTGGGCAGCGCTGCCGCCGAGGGCCGTGGCGCTGGCGGCGGGCGCCGTGGTGGTGGTGGCGGCGGGCTTTTTCGTGTGGAGCGGGGTGGCCGCGGCCCAGCTGCGCTTTGTGCGGCTCCACGGCAGGCTGCCGGGGCGGGCCGACGCGCCCGAGGCTGCCCGCGAGGCGCTGGCGGCGGGCGGCCGCGCGCTGGCTGTGGGCGTGCCCGTGGCGCTCGTGGAGGCGGGGCTCGTGGCCTTGGCGGCGTGGCTCCGCTCGTGCGAGGGGGTGGCGCCCGTGGCGGGAGCGGTGCTCGTACTGGTGCTGGCGGTGCTGGTGGCGGTGGCGGCGCCCGTGGCCTTTGTGGCCCATGTGGTGGAGCGCCGCCCGCTGGGGCAGTCGCTGTGGCTGCCGGTGAGCGGCTTTGTGCGCCTGATGGGCGGCTTCGTCATCATCGGTGTGCTGACGCTCGCCATGCTCGTTCCGGCGGTGGCGTGTGCCCTGCTGCCCCTTGCCACGTGGCTGCTCTCGGCCCACGCGGGCGCCATGAGCTACCTCATGGGCGACGCCGCCGAGGCGGTGCCGGCCGCGGCCACGGGCATTTGGTTTGCGGGAGCAGTGCCGGCGGCGGCCTTCGTGCTGCTGGGCATGTCGCTGCCGCTTTGGGCTTTTGCTTACAGGCTGGCGGCCGACGCCGCGACTACAGGGCGGCCAAGGCGCAGCCCTGCGGGCAGGCAGGGTGATGAAAAGTGAGGGGTGAGAAGGGGGAGACTTCACCCTTCTGCCCCACTCCTTTTTTATATATAAGAAACAAAAGATGCAGGCCGCAGCAACAGGGCCGGCAGCTGTGCAAGAAAAAATGCGATGACGAAAAACATACTATGGAAAATCTCAAAATGACGCAAAGCGAAAGAGCTGATTTTTTCATGACGCCGGCGGCTTGCGCCGGGGTGGCCGAAAGCCGCCGGCGGGTGGGGCTGCCGGCCGGCGTGGCGGGCGTTTACGTGCTGACGGCCGATGGCGGGCACCGCGAGCCTCTGCCCGAGGGATGCACGGCGCTGCCCGCGGGCGAGCCGACGAGCATGGCGGCGCTGCGTGCAGTGGCCGGGGCGGCACAAACGGAATATGTTGCGCTGTTTTTGCGCCCGGTGGCTTTCTGCCCGGGCTACCGCTGCTTTGAGCGCCTGACGGAGGCGGCACGCGCCACGGGGGCCGACATAGTGTATGCCGACCGCTACGACGAGCTGCCCGACGCCGCCGGGGAGCTGCGGCGCGCGGCGCATCCCGCCATCGATTGCAGCGAGGGCAGCCTGCGCGACGACTTCGACTTTGGCGGGCTCTGGCTGGTGCGCACGCAGGCCTTGCGCAGCTTTCTCGACGAAACGCCACAGGCCACCTATCGCTTTGCGGCGCCCTATGCCCTGCGCCTGTATGCGGGCCGCAAGGGGGGCATTTTCCACCTGTGCGAACTGCTCTATACCGAGCGCCCCGTCGACCTGCGCAAAAGCGGCGTCAGGCAGTTCGACTATGTCGACCCGTCCCGCCGCGAGGTGCAGGTGGAGATGGAGCAGGCCTGCACCGCTCACCTGAAAGCCATCGGGGCGTGGCTGGCACCCGACGAAACGGACGAGCTGCCGCACGAAGACGGCTCATACCCCGTCGAGGCGAGCGTCGTCATACCCGTGCGCAACCGGGAACGCACCATCGGCGACGCCGTGGAGAGCGCTTTGAGGCAAACGCCCCCCTTTGCCTACAACGTCATCGTCGTGGACAACCATTCGACCGACGGCACGGCGGCCGTGCTCGCCCGCTATGAGGCCGATCCGCGCGTTATCGTGCTGCGCCCCGAAAGAACCGACCTGGGCATCGGCGGCTGCTGGGACATGGCCATACGCGACGCCCGCTGCGGCCGCTATGCCGTGCAGCTCGACTCGGACGACCTGTACAGCAGTGAGCACACGCTGGCGCGCATCGCCGACTGCTTCCGCCGCGAGCGCTGCGCCATGGTGGTGGGGGCCTACCGCATGGTCGATTTCCACCTGAACACGCTGCCGCCGGGCCTGATTGACCACCGCGAATGGACACCCGAAAACGGACGCAACAACGCCCTGCGCGTGAACGGCCTGGGAGCGCCCAGAGCGTTCCTGACGGGCGTGCTGCGGCAAATCGGCTTCCCCAACACGTCGTATGGCGAGGACTATGCCGTGGGGCTTGCCGTTTCGCGCCGCTACCGCGTGGGCCGCATCTACGACGAGCTCTATCTGTGCCGCCGCTGGGAGGGCAACTCGGACGCCGCCCTCTCCGTCGATACGCAAAACCGTAACAACGCTTACAAAGACAGCCTGAGGGCCATCGAGATAGAAGCCCGACGCCGCATGAACCGCACGTGGCAGCACGCGGCCGCCGAGCCCGAGGTGATGGGCTTCGTCGAGAGGCAGCTGGCAGAATGGCCCGAAGCGGCCCGGCGGTTTGACGAGGTGGAGAACGACATTTGTGTGCGCCATCTCGAAACCGACGACTTCCGGCTGGACGTGCAGCTCAACCCGCGCCGCATCCGCTCCACGGCAGCCCGCGTGGACAAGCAGAGCCTGCACCAGCGCCCCTGCTTCCTTTGCTCGCACAACAGGCCGAAGGAGCAGCGCTCGCTCCCCGTCGAGGGCAAATATGAAATATTGCTCAACCCCTACCCCATCCTGCCGCTCCACCTGACCATACCGACACGGCGCCACGTGCCGCAGACCTTTGCCGGGCGCCTGCCCGACTTCTGCCGCCTGGCATGGGCCTTGCCCCGGTTCCTCGTTTTCTACAACGGCGGACGCAGCGGGGCCTCGGCGCCCGACCATGCCCACTTTCAGGCCGGACGCCGTGGCGTCGTCCCGCTCGAACGCGACTGGAAGATGTATGAAAACCGGCTGGAAAAAATCTATCCCATATCGCCAACAGAGGAAGCCGACCTCGAAGAGCATGGCTACCGCACAAAGAGCGCCGGCCTCTACCGCCTGCACGGATATGCTTGCCCGGCTTTCGTGCTGCTGGGCGAACAGGAGGGAGTCGACTCACACTTGTTTTACCAGCTGATATCAAACTTGCCCCGCGAGAAGGAGCAGAGCGAACCCGACTTTAATCTGCTGGCCTGGCGGCAAAAGGGAGCTCCCGGCGAAGACGACAGCGTCGTCATCGTGCTCTTCCCCAGAAGGAAACACCGCCCCGACTGCTATTTTGCCGAAGACAACAAGCGCCTTCTCGTCAGCCCCGGTGCGCTGGATATGGCCGGCCTCATCATCACTCCACGCAAAGAAGATTTTGAGCGGCTCGACGCAGAGCAGGCTGCCGCCATCCTGCGCGAAGTGACGCTGCCGGAAGAGGAGATGGCACGAATAACCGATAAGCTGCACGGCCTTGCAACGAGTTCACCGGCAGACGAGCAGGAAGGCGCTCCCCGCTTCGACGGCGAAGAGCCCGAGGTGGCGGTGGGCCTCGTCCGGGCCGGGCACATCCGTTTCTGCCTGAACGCTCCCTACACGGCCAAGGGCGAAACAGCCATCGGACTTCAAGAAGCCACATGCAGCGACGGGGGCATACTTTGGAGGGGCAACCTGTACAGCGAACTGACGTTCCGCCCCACCACGCCCGACGCCTCGTTCACGCTCAAAGACGTTGTCATCGGGCAACGCTTCCACTGGGAGAGAAGCGAAGAGCAGACCTTCCGCGGAACGCTGCACATCATCGTGGACGAAGAAAAGCTCGTGGTCATCAACCACATACCGGCCGAGAGCTATCTGGCCAGCGTCATCAGCAGCGAAATGAACGCCGCGGCGCCGCTCGAACTGCTCAAAGCACATGCCGTCGTGTCGCGCAGCTGGCTCTTCCACCAGATGAAGCACCGCCACGACAGCCTGCACCATGGGCGCAGCTTCTTTTCCTTCTCACGCTCGGAGACCGAACAAATCCGCTGGTACGACCGCGAGGACCATACGCTCTTCGACGTTTGCGCCGACGACCATTGCCAGCGCTATCAAGGCATTACGCGCGAAACGTCGCCGGCCGTCAGCCGGGCTGTCGAAGCCACACGCGGCAAGGTGCTCACTTGGCACGGCGAGCTGTGCGACGCCCGTTTCTCCAAATGCTGCGGCGGCGTGACGGAGCGCTATGCCACCTGCTGGGAGGAGCGCGACGAGGCTTATCTCGCCCCCGTCCGCGACACCGCCGCCGACGAATGCGCCAACCATCCCCTACCCGCCGCCATGGACGAGGCTACGGCCGAACGGTGGATCAAAGAAACGCCCGACGCCTTTTGCCACACAACCGACAAGCACCTGCTCGACAGCGTCTTGAACGATTACGACCGCGAAACGCCCGACTTCTACCGGTGGAAGGTCGACTATACGCAAGCCGAGCTGGCAGCCCTCATCCATCAAAAGCGGGGTGAGGATTTTGGCGAAATAACCGACTTGATTCCCGTGAGCCGTGGAGCAAGCGGCCGCCTGAAAAAACTGAAAATTGTGGGAACGAAAAAAACGCTCACCATCGGCAAGGAACTGGAAATACGCCGCTGCCTGTCGGCCAGCCATCTATACAGCTCGGCTTTTGTCGTGGAAAAGCACGGCAAGCCCGGGGCCATCCCCGACGGCTTTACGCTCTATGGCGCCGGCTGGGGCCATGGTGTGGGGATGTGCCAGGTGGGCGCTGCCGTCATGAGCGCAAAGGGCTATACCTGCGACGAAATCCTGCACCACTACTACGCAGAAACTGATATTACGAAACTCTATTGAAATGATAAAACAAGAAACGAGCCCGACAGCCTCACCACGGCATCGGGGCAGGCGGCCTGTACATCCCTGGGCATGGATCCCGTCGCTCTATTTTGCCGAAGGCCTCCCCTACGTGGTGGTAATGTCGATTGCCGTCGTCATGTATAAGCGCCTGGGGCTGGGCAATGCCGAGATTGCTCTTTTCACGTCGTGGCTCTACCTGCCTTGGGTCATCAAGCCCCTGTGGAGCCCCATCGTCGACATGTTGCGCACCAAGCGCTGGTGGATTCTGGCCATGCAAATCCTTATAGGCGCATCTTTGGCCGGCGTGGCCTTTTCGTTGCGTGCCCCGCACGGCATACAATGGAGCCTAGCTTTCTTTTGGCTGATGGCTTTCAGCAGCGCCACCCACGACATTGCTGCCGACGGCTTTTATATGCTTGCCCTCGACGAGCACGACCAGGCGCTCAACGTCGGCATACGCAGCACGTTCTATCGCATTGCCACCATTGCGGGGCAAGGATTGCTCACGATGTTTGCCGGTGTGATGGAGGTCTACACGCGCATACCTTTCAAGGCTTGGGCCATCACGATGGGGCTCACCGCGCTGCTTCTGCTCGCCATAGCGGCCTATCATACGCTCATCCTGCCACGGCCCGAAGACGAAAAAAGGCAAAATCTCCGCCCGCAGATGCTCTTCGGCGGCCTGCTGACCACCTTTACCTCTTTCTTCAAAAAGCCCCAGATACTTGTGGCGCTGGCTTTCCTCTTGCTTTACCGCTTTCCCGAAGCCTTGCTCACGAAAATCTGCCCGCTGTTTTTTCTTGATAAGGCCGACGCCGGAGGGCTGGGGCTCACAACAGCCGAGGTGGGCATCGTGCAGGGAACGGTGGGCGTCATCGGGCTCACGCTGGGCGGCATCTTCGGCGGAGTGGCCGTGGCTGCCGACGGCTTTCGCAAGTGGCTGCTCCCCATGGTGCTGGCCATATCGCTGCCCAACGCCGTCTACATCTTTCTTGCCTACTATCAGCCCACCGGTCTGGCGGTTATAAACGTGGCAGTCTTCATCGAGCAGTTTGGCTACGGCTTCGGCTTCACCGCCTACATGCTCTACATGATTTATTTTTCGCGCGGTGCATCAAAAACAGCCCACTACGCTTTCTGCACGGGGCTGATGGCCCTGGGCATGATGCTGCCGGGAATGGCTGCGGGCTGGTTGCAGGAAGCTACGGGCTACCTCAACTTTTTCATCATCGTCATGTGTCTCACCCCCGTCACCTTCCTTGTGGCTTCTCTCATACGGGTTGAGCCGGGTTTCGGCAAAAAGGAGAATGTGTAGCCATAAAACGTATATGCTATGACCAACGATAAAGTTATAAAATGGGGATTTATCGGATGCGGCGAAGTGACCGAGAAAAAAAGCGGCCCGGCCTTCTCTCTCATCCCGGGATCGCAGGTAACGGCCGTCATGAGCCGCAACCGCGAAAAGGCACGTTCGTATGCCGAGCGGCACCACATACCCAAATGGTACACAGACGCACAAGCCCTTGTGGACGATCCCGACGTCAACGCCGTCTACATAGCCACTCCCCCCTCAACGCACGCCACGTACGCCATCATGGCGATGAAGTCGGGCAAAGCTGTTTACGTCGAAAAGCCAATGGCCTCCAACTACGAGGACTGCTGCCGCATCAACCGCATAGCTGAAAAAACGCACGTCCCGTGTTTCGTTGCCTACTACCGCCGCTACCTGCCCTACTTCATAAAGGTGAGAGAGCTCATCAAAGAGGGAGCCGTCGGCAACGTCATCAACGTGCAGATACGTTTTGCCGTGCCTCCCCGCGATCTCGACTATAACCGCACCAATCTGCCCTGGCGCGTCCAGCCGGACATTGCCGGGGGCGGCTATTTCTACGACCTAGCTCCCCACCAAATCGATCTTTTGCAGGAAATGTTCGGCCCCATCATCGAGGCCGAAGGCTTCAAGGCCAATCGCGGCGGCCTCTACGCAACAGAAGACACAGTCAGCGCCTGCTTCCGTTTCGAGGATGGGCTTCCGGGCTCCGGCTCCTGGTGCTTTGTGGCCCACGAATCGGCCAAGGAAGACCGCATCGAAATCATCGGCGACAGCGGTTCCCTGAGTTTCTCCGTTTTTACGTACGACCCCATCGTACTCCACACCGAGCACGGTCGTCAGGAGGTGCGCGTCGACAATCCGCCGTTTGTTCAGCTTCCGCTCATCAAGCTCGTTGTCGAGCACTTGCAGGACAAGGCCGTCTGCACATGCGATTGCGTGAGCGCCACTTCGGTCAATTGGGTTGTCGACCGCATTCTGGGTAAAATCTGAGCCGGTGCGCATGATCAGCTACGTGCATAGAATGCTTGCTTCGGCAGCAGCCATGTGGAAACGGGGAGCCGTGTTGCTCACGTGCATGGCGGTATGTCACGACATGCCGGCCCTGTCTGTGTGCCGGTCAGCCGGCGACAGCATTGAAGCGGCCGGACTGCCCGAAGCGACGTCTACGCCCGAGAAGAAGAAAAAGCGCGGCAACATCTTCGTCCGCTTTTTCAAAAACTTCAACGATTACGACACGACCTACATTGAGCCGCAGCATTACAACTTTGCTGCGATGGTGCAGAACACCAATACTTTCCAGTCGTACCATCTTTCTGCCCGCGACGAGTCGGGCCACCGGCAAAGCCTCTCGATGCGCCCCGCTCCTTCCTTAAAGGTGGGCCCTTATTTCGGATGGCGCTGGATTTTTCTGGGCTATACGTTCGACGTGGCCCACTTGGGCAACCCCGCAAAGCAGTCGGAGTTTAACCTGAGCCTGTACAGCGCCATGCTGGGGCTCGACTTGCTGTATGTGAAAAACAGCGGCAATTTCAAGCTGGGCAACACGCATGGCTTCGAGGGCATCGGCAAGCACGACTTCAAGGGATACACGTTCGACGGGTTGGACACCTACACGGCTTCGGCCAGTGCCTACTATGTGTTCAATCACCGCCGTTTCTCCTACCCTGCTGCCTTCAGCCAGAGCACCGTGCAACGGAAAAGCTGCGGTTCGTGGCTGCTGGGGGCGCGCTACGACCGCCAGCACATGGAGTTCGACTACACGCAGCTCCCCGAAGGGCTCATCGGCAGCCCCGGCCACGAACTTATCATGGACGAGTTGAAGTGGAACAAGATTGACTACCGCGCTTTCAGCGTTTGCGGAGGCTATGCCTACAATTGGGTGTTCGCTCCCGGCTGGCTCCTGGGCGTTTCGGCGATGCCCGCCATCGGTTTCAAGGTGGCCAAAGGCAAGCGCCTGCGCGGCGACGAACTGTTTGTGAGCTTGAAAAACCTCAACTTCGACTGCATATCCCGCTTAGGCATCGTGTGGAACAACACCCGCTGCTTCGCAGGGCTCTCGCTCGTCGCCCACATGTACAATTACACCAAAGGAAGGCTGACGCTTACCAACGGAATGAATTATCTGAACCTGTACGTAGGCTTCAACTTCAACAAAAAGAAAGAATATCGCCGGAAGAAATAGCCGGCACGCTCGCAAGCACCGTATATGAACACAACAATCGCCGAAGAACGCCACCCGCTGCAACCCTTTCTGCCCCTGCATGCACAACTGCTGATGCTGGGCAGCTTTCCGCCGCCCCAAAAGCGCTGGTCGATGAACTTTTTCTACCCTAACCTGCAAAACGACATGTGGCGCATCTTCGGGCTGATTTTCAAGGCCGACAAACTGGCGTTTGTCGACGTGGAAGAAAAGCGCTTCAAGCAGCAACCCATCGAGGCTCTGCTCCTGGAAAAAGGCATCGCCCTCTACGACACGGCTACGGCCGTGCGGCGGTTGCAGGGAAACGCTTCGGACAAATTTCTGGAAGTGACGGAGCCCACCGACGTCGTCGCCTTGCTGCGGGCTTTGCCCCAATGCCGCGCTGTGGCCGTGACGGGGCAAAAGGCCACCGACACGCTGCGCCAGACGCTCAGCGTAGAAGAGCCTGCCGTCGGCAGCTTCAGGCCTTTCAGCCTCGACGGCCGCTCCATGCGCTTCTACCGCATGCCCAGCAGCAGCCGCGCCTATCCCATGAAGCTGGAAAAGAAAGCCGAAGCCTACCGCTACATGTTCTGCGACTTAGGCATGCTCGACGAATGACGGCCGCGCGCCTCTGCCGGCGGGCTAATTTACCCGGCCTCCCGCCATCCAATGTTTCTCCCAATAGCTACTGCCAAGCCTGTCGACCACAACGCCGCGACTGCTGCTGGCATGGATAAACTTTCCGTCTTTAAGAAAAATACCTACGTGCCCACACTTGCGGCCTGAGCCCGGCGTACGGAAAAACACGAGATCGCCCTGCTGCAATTGCGACTTACGGCGGATACGACGGCAATCGTTTTCATACTGTTCGTGGCTGCTGCGCGAAAGACGCTTGCGATACACCTTTTTATAAATCTGCCGCGTCAGCCCCGAGCAGTCGACGCCCCGCTTCGAGTTGCCGCCGTAGCGATAAGGCGTTCCCATCCATTTTGAAGCTTCGAGAAAAAGTTGATGATTGTCGGCATAATCGATGTCGACGCCCAGCGTGATGCCTGCCCGCGCCAGCGCGTGGTAGTCGCGCTCGGTGAGATGCGTTTTTGCCGAGCAAGAACTGAGCAAAGCCACCACAACGGCCACGCGGAGCACATGGCGCCATATGCCGGGAACAAAAAGCGGCAAACTCCCAGCATAAGGGAATTTGCCGCCGATAACGCGAAATAAGAAAGCAGCTCTACGCATGATGCTCAAAGACCATTTTCAGACAGATAGCGCTCGGCCTCGATAGCTGCCTTGCATCCGCTGCCGGCAGCCGTGATGGCCTGGCGATAGAGCGGGTCGGCCACGTCGCCTGCGGCAAACACACCGGGCACGCCCGTGCGCGGCGTCTGCCCCTCGGTCAGGATGTAACCCGTTTCGTCCGTCTTGACCCAAGGCTTGAACATGTCGCTGTTGGGCTTGTGGCCAATGGCCAGGAAAAAGCCGTCGATGGCTATGTCGTGCAGCTTCTCTTCAGGCGTACCCTTCTTGTAGACCAGGTGAGCCCCCTCAACACCATCTGCACCGAAAAGGCCGACGGTGTTCGTTTCGAAAAGCACCTCAATCTTCGGATTGCTGAATACGCGCTCCTGCATGGCTTTGGACGCCCGGAGATAGGGCTTTCTGACGATAAGGTAAACCTTGGTTGCCAGCCCGGCCAGATAGGTGGCTTCCTCGCAGGCCGTATCGCCACCACCGACGACGGCCACCACCTTTTTTCTGTAGAAGAAACCGTCGCACGTGGCGCAGGCGCTCACGCCCTGGCCGCGATATTTCTCCTCGTCGGCCAGGCCCAGATACTTGGCCGTGGCCCCCGTGGCAATGATGAGCGTATGACACTGCACGCTCGCACCGTCGTCGAACGTTATGACATAGGGTGCCTGGCTCAAATCGGCCTTTACAGCTATGGCCGAACGTATTTCCGCACCGAAGCGCTCGGCCTGCTGGCGCAGTTCGTCCATCATCTGGTTACCGTCGATGCCTTCGGGATAGCCCGGAAAGTTTTCAATCTCTGTGGTCGTCGTGAGCTGGCCGCCCGGCTGCAAGCCTTCGTAAACAACGGGCGACAGCCCGGCACGTCCGGCATAGATGGCTGCGGTGTAGCCGGCGGGGCCGGAGCCTAAAATCAAGCAACGTATGGTTTCCATTTTTTCTTAGCTGTGTTATGTGGTTATTATCTTAAATCGATGATTTCCATTCCGGGGTGCTTCTTGCTGTCGAAGCGGAAAACGCTGTCGGCCCAGCTCTTGCCCGTGGCAAGGCTCTTCACGCGGATGCGGGTCCAGTCGGCCCCCTCCCGGATGCGGATGGAATGGGGCAGATATGAGGAGCGGTCGATGGTGATGCGCATCTCGCTGATGGAGCTGCCCTGACGGGTGGCCACCATGCGCACCTCATAGCAGCTCTTGCCCTGATAAGTGGCGTCGGAAACCGAAAGGCGGTAGCCGCTTTTGTAGAGGTCGACAAACGTATAGGGGTTGATCTGCTGGATTTCCTCGGGCGTGGGGGTGGTGAGGTTCACCTCGTTCGAGCCCGCGAGCAAGCTCCACTGGGTCGTCCCGTCAAACCACGTAGACATCTGGTCGGAATCGATTTGAAACCTGTTGCCCTGCACGCGAATGGTGCCGACAGCCGTCCCCTGAGGGCTCAGCCCCTTAAAGGTCGTGGCTTCGAACGTGGCTTGCAGGCCGCCGCTGCCTTTCAGCTTGGTAGCCGTCTTATCCAATATGCTGCGGGCGCTTTGTGCCCGTACAGTCTCTGCGGCAATAAGGGCGCCGAGGACGGTCAGCAATAAGATTTTAAAAAATCGCATGAATATGTTTTTTATAATGGGTCAAGAAAGAATGACTGGGCTGTGCGCTACTTGAAAGCGCTTATTTTCATTTCGAGCTCGGCCTCGTCGGCACAAAGCACCTCACGGGGCTTGCTTCCCTGCGCCGGGCCCACGATGCCGGCCTTTTCGAGCTGGTCCATGAGGCGGCCGGCGCGGTTGTAGCCGATGGCAAACTTACGCTGGATGAGCGACGTGGAACCCTGCTGGTGAACGACGACCAGGCGGGCGGCATCTTCGAACATCGAGTCGAGATTGTCGGCATCGAAAGCGCCGGCTGCGGCGTCCTTGCCTTCTTCAAGGGGAGCCTCGGGCAGCTCATAAGGCGCGGGATAGCCCTGCTGCGCGGCCACAAACTCGTTGATGCGCTCCACCTCGGGCGTATCGATAAAGGCACACTGCACGCGCACGGGCTCGTTGCCACTAAGGAAGAGCATGTCGCCCTTGCCCACCAGCTGGTTAGCCCCGCCGCGGTCCAGGATGGTGCGGCTGTCGGTCTGCGAGGCCACCTTGAAAGCCATGCGGGCAGGAAAGTTGGCTTTGATCGTACCGGTGATGATGTTGGTCGTAGGACGTTGCGTGGCGATGACCATGTGTATGCCCACGGCGCGGGCCAGCTGCGCTATGCGGGCTATGGGCATCTCGACGTCCTTGCCGGCCGTCATGATGAGGTCGCCAAACTCGTCGATGATGACCACTATGTAAGGCATAAACTCATGACCGTTCATCGGGCTGAGCTCGCGGCGGCAAAACTTGGCGTTATATTCCTTTATGTTGCGCGTCTTGGCCTTTTTCAGCAAGTCGTAGCGGTGGTCCATCAGCCGGCAGAGGCTTTTCAGCGTCTGCACCACCTTGGTCACATCAGTGATAATGGGGTCGTCCTCGCCGGGAATTTTGGCCAGGAACTGCTTTTCGATGGGTGCATAGATGCTAAACTCCACTTTCTTCGGGTCGATGATGACAAATTTCAGTTCGGCCGGGTGCTTCTTGTAGATGAGCGAAGTCACGACGGCGTTCAGCCCCACCGATTTGCCCTGTCCCGTAGCTCCCGCCACGAGCAGGTGGGGCATCTTGGCCAAATCAACCATAAACACCTCATTGGTAATGGTTTTGCCCAGCGCCAGCGGAAGCTCGCAGGTGCTTTCCTGAAATTTACGGCTGTTCAGCACGCTCTCCATCGAGACGATGCGCGGATTTTTGTTGGGCACCTCGATGCCAATTGTGCCTTTGCCGGGGATGGGGGCTATGATGCGGATGCCCAAAGCGCTCAGGCTGAGGGCTATGTCGTTTTCCAGATTGCGTATCTTGTTGATGCGAACGCCTTCGGCCGGCGTAATCTCATAAAGCGTGATGGTGGGGCCGATGGTGGCTTTGATGCTGGATATGCGCACGTCGAAGTTGCGCAATACGGTGATGATGCGGTCCTTGTTGGCGTTTTGCTCGGCTATGTCGATGGTGGGCGCTGCGTTGTCATACTTCCTGAGCAGGTCGAGCGTCGGGTATCGGTAGTTTTCCAAGTCTTTCTTCGGATCGTAAGGTTCCGACGAAACGGCAGGTTGCTTCTGCGCCGCATCGGCTTTCTCCTCCTCAGCCGCGGGCTCGATGACGAGTTCGGCTTCCCGCCCGTCGGCCGTGGCGATGTCGGGCTGCGTTTCTTCGGTTCCGGGGTCGAGAACAAGAGCCGTGCTGCCGTCGTCGCCGGCCTCGTGGCTAAAATTGAGGCTCACCGGTCCCGTTTCCTCTTCGGGCTCCGTTGCCGGTGCCGCCGGCGTCACGGGTTCGGCAGCAGCTCCCGGGGCTTCGGGCGTAGGCTCCGGGTGCTTCCGTCTTTTCAAATACTCCTGCGGACGCAGCAGGCGACGCACCACGTCGATGGTTTTACGACTCAGGTAAACCAAATACAGAATGGCCGAAGCCACCATGGCCATCCAGCACCCCACAGCCCCCGTTTCGCGCAGCAGCCAGCCGGTGACAAAAGCACCGTGGCGGCCACCGGGACGGAACGGCATGCCGGCAAACCACGCCTCGGGAAGCTGGCCGGAGAGCAAAGCCAGGAAAGCCGACACCCACACCATGAGAAAAGCGCAGTGGAGAAAACTCTTCCAAAGCCTGACGCGATATGCCTTCACCAACTTTAATCCCAGCAAGAGGAGAAACACCGGTATAAAGTAGGCCCCCACGCCGAAACAGTCGTTCATGAAATAATAAGAGAGGTAAGCCCCCGCCTTGCCGCACATGTTGGCCGGCGTTTCCAGGCACCCGGCTTCCACCGCGGCCTGATCAAGATTTCCCGTGAAAATATAAGACGTAAACGACAGCAGCATGAGCAACGACACGCACAGCGAAAGCAAACCTGACACAAAGCGCAACGTGTCGCCCCGCAACACTTCTTTCCATCCCCCTGCACGCGCAATGGCTTGCCATCCGCCGCTCTGTACCGCCGTTTTTTTCTTCTTTGCCATGAATTCTCTAAAAAATGTGCCGGGCAAAGCTTTGTTCACCCGAGTGCAAAAATACATATAAAGCTGCATACAATCGTGGCACGCCGCCCGATTTTTCCTGCCTGGAAAAATCGCGGACGGCGATTTTTCGTTAAGTTTGCATCCCCATAACTATGATAGAACGCGAAACCATAGAGCGCATCATGGCGGCGGCCAACATCGTCGACGTCGTCAAGGAGTTTGTCACGCTGCGGCGTTCCGGCGCCAACTACAAGGGGCTCTGCCCTTTTCACGAAGAACGCACGCCGAGCTTCGTGGTGTCGCCCTCGAAGCAGCTCTGCAAATGCTTCAGCTGCGGCAAGGGCGGCAACGTGGTCCACTTCATCATGGAGCACGAGCAGCTCACCTATCCCGAAGCCCTGCGCTGGCTGGGACGACGCTACGGCATCGAAGTGGCCGAACGGGAGCAAACCGACGAGGAGCGCCGCGCCGAAAGCCTGCGCGAAAGCATGCTGGCCCTGAACGATTGGGCCGGCCGCTATTTTGTGCAGACACTCACCACAACAGCCGACGGCCTGGCCATCGGCCTGGCCTACCTGCGGCAGCGAAGCCTGCGCGACGACACCATCCGCAAGTTTCAGCTGGGATATTCCCTCCCCTCGCGCGATGCCCTCGCACGCGAAGCCCTCGCACGCGGATATTCGCGCGAACTGCTGCTGAAAACCGGCCTGGCCTACGAAACGGAGCGCCACGAGCTCCGCGACCGCTACCATGGCCGCGTCATCTTTCCCATCCATTCCGTCTCGGGGCGCACTGTTGCCTTTGGCGGACGCATTCTGGACGAAAAGAGCAATCCGCACGTGGGCAAATATGTCAACTCGCCCGAGTCGGAAGTCTACCACAAGGGGCGCGAGCTCTACGGGCTCTATCAAGCCAAGCACGCCATCGTGCGACAAGACCGCTGCTACCTCGTCGAAGGCTACATGGACGTGCTCTCGATGCACCAAAGCGGCGTGGAAAACGTCGTGGCCTCGTCGGGCACGTCGCTCACCGAGGGGCAGATACGCCTGCTCCATCGCTTCACCGACAACGTCACCGTGCTCTACGACGGCGACGCCGCCGGCATCAAAGCCAGCCTGCGAGGCATCGACATGCTCCTCTCCGAGGGGCTCAACGTGCGTGCGCTCCTGCTGCCCGACGGCCACGACCCCGACAGCTTTGCCCGCGCCAACGACGCCGATACCTTCCGCGCCTACATAGCCCGCCACGAAGAAGACTTCATCCGTTTCAAAACGCGCCTGCTCATGAACGACGCCGGGGCCGACCCATCCGCACGCGCACATCTCGTGGGCAGCATCGTGGGCAGCATCAGCGCCATCCCCGGCCCCATCGTCCGGCAAATGTATATCCGCGAATGCGCCGCCACCATGGACGTCGACGAAAAGCTCATCGTGGCCGAGGTGGCCCGCATGCGCCGCGAGCAGAAACAAGGCGCAGGCGAACGGCCCGCAGCCCCCGCCGGCGGCGAAACACCGGCCGAAAGCCCCCAGCCTGCCGCCCCCGCCGGCGAAGGCGAGGACAGCGCAGCCCGCATGCTCGTTGCGCTCATCGTAAAATATGGCGAGCTCCCGCTCTTCGCCGACAGCGAGGGCGGCGCTCCCGTCAGCGTGGCAACCTACGTCAAAGGCGAGCTCGCCGCCGACAGCCTGCAACTGCCAACGCCGCTCTATCGGCGCATACTCGACGAAGCCGCATCGCACGTGGCCGACGCCGACTTTCACGCCCAAGCCTATTTCACCACCCACCCCGATGCCGAAATAAACGTGCTCGCCGCCCGTCTCTGCGAAGACAAATACCGCCTGAGTTCCCTGTACACGAAGACGCAGCAGCTCGCCCCCGAGCGCGAACGGCTCACGGAGCTCGTGCCGCGCCTTGTGAGCGACTACAAATATGCCGTCGTCAAAGGGCGTATGAAGCAACTCCTGGCAGCGCTCTCCGCCCCCGACGTGGCTAAAGACGCCTCGCGCAGCCTGGCCCTGATGAACGAATACAAAAAACTGAGCGAAGTGGAGCGCATCTACGCCCGCCTGCTGGGCGACCGCGTCATCACGCCCGGGTGAGGGGAATAAGAATCTCATATTCCCATAAAAACAAATAAGAAGCGCACCTGCCGGTCCAGGCAAATGCGCTTCTTATTTTAGTTTGCAGCTGTTCAATCGCCACACGCCTCCTCGCTGAGCAGCCGTTCGGCACAAGCGGCGAGCAGACGTATGGCCCGACGGTTGGCACCACCGTGGGGCACGATGAAGTCGGCATAACTGCGGGTGGGCTCAACGTAGGCATCGTGCATAGGCTTGAGGCGGTTGCGGTAGCGGCTGGCTACAACGTCGGCGCTGCGGGCCCGCTCGCGCACGTCGCGCTCCACAAGACGGGCCAGGCGTTCGTCGGGGGCCGCATCAACGTAGACGCGTACGTCCATCAGTTCGCGCAGCTCGGGACGGTGGAGAGCCATGATGCCTTCGATGATGACGACGGGGGCGGGGTCGAGCCGCTCGGTTTGCGGAAGGCGGTCGCAAAGGGGAACGCTGTAAACGGGCTGCTCCACGGAGCTTCCCTCGCGCAAGGCGCGTACATGGGCTGTGAGCAGGGGCCAGTCGAAAGCGTCGGGGTGGTCGTAGTTGAGCTCCCTGAGCTCTTCGAGGGTGAGACCCGCAGGAGCGGGCTTGTAGTAAGAGTCTTGGTGGAGGATGGCGGCTCTCCCGAACCCGAGGGTGCGGGAGAGCTCTCCTGCTACCGTTGTTTTCCCGGAGCCGGTGCCTCCGGCTATGCCTATGACTATCATATATCTATGGATGGTTTCTTAAAGAACAGGAAGGAACGTCGTGGCGCTGCCGGGCTGCCGGGCTTCGCAACCCCGAACGGGGGAATCGCCGGACGGCTGCCTGCGGATGGCTTTTCGCCTCTCACCGTCAGAGGGGACGCAGCCATGGCACGAAGGTGGAGAGCAGCAGAAGGGTGGCCAAAGCTGCCACGAGCAGGCGCACGTCGCTTACGGCATAACCTCCGGGCGTGTAGACCCCCCCCATGGTGGGCTTCGTGCGCACCGGGGCCAAACGGGCATACAGCAGATGCAAAGCCCAGCCGGTAAAGATGCCCCAAAGGGTTCCGCAAAGGAGGTCGCCAACATAGTGGACGCCGAGATAGAGACGCGTCCAGCAGTTGACAAGCGCCCAAGCCACAAGAACAAAACTCAGCACACGGCTACGCACAATGAGCCCTAAGCAGGTGGCCACGGCAAACGTGTTGGCAGCATGGCTCGAAAAGAAGCCATAACGCCCACCGCGGTAACCGTCGACCACATCGACGAGATGCATCAAAGAGGGGTCGCCTGCCGGACGGTAACGGGCCACAAGGGGCTTAAAGACGGAAGAAGCCACCTGGTCGGCCACGAGAATGCACAAGGCCAAGGCCAGGAGCGTGAGAATCAGCGTGACGGTGTCGTTGTTTTTCACCAGTACGTAGAACAGCACGAGGGCTGCCGGCAGCCAGGTGAGCGTGGCGGTAAGCGTGACGGCCAACCCGTCCAAAAAGAGGGAGTCGCTGCCGTTGAGCGCCAGAGTGAGGCGAGTGTCGATGTCGATGAGCTGTTCCAACATGGCTTTCTATAATTATTTTTTAAGACGGGGCAACTTCTCGCTGTGCGTATATCGTTGCGGGCGGCAGTAGCCTTTCTGCCCCGTTATGCTTTATTTGGTTGTCGGGCCGGCTACGTACTCCACGCCGTCGGCGTCGATCCATCCGGTGGTGCCATCGGGTAGGTCGACCCGCAGGCGGGTTCCCAGCGTGGCATGCACCGTGACGGTGGTGCCGGCATGGAGCTCGCGGCGGACAGACGAGGCTGCGTCGGGGCCACTGCGCAACGTGGCGGGGGCCATCAGTACGGCCTGACGCAAATGCCGGAAGGCGTCGTACTGTTTATACGCAAAAACGTGGGCTGTCACCACGACCAGCAACGACAGCAAAGCTACAGCAAAAGCCGCTTTGCGCAACCACAAGCGACCGCCAAACAGCCAGAGGAGCACAAAAACCAAAGTCAAGGCGAGGGCGCCCATGCCGATAAACGCCCACTCGTCGGCGCTGTGGGAATTGCGCAACTCCCCAAAGAAAGAAGCAAGGGGCGGCTGAGGAGCGCCGTCGAAATGGTCGGGCAACTTGCTTTCGCACAACGCTAAATTGTGACGGGCGTCCTCCATCGAAGGCTCGTATCGCAAAGCCCGGCGATAGTTGAGCACTGCCCGGGGATAATCGTTCAAGCGGTAATAGGCGTTGCCCAGATTATAATAGACCGGCGCCGAGACGCCTTGCTTCAAGGCGCTTTCGTAGAGACGGGCGGCGGCTGCATAGTTGCGGGCACGGAATGCACTGTCGGCCATCTCCTTGGGCGAAGCGCCAAAGGCGGGAAGGCAAAGAACGAGAAGGAAAAGAAGAGTGAGGGCCTTGTTCATGGCATGATTGGATGTGCGACGGCGCTTCATGGCGGCCTCAATGGCCGAGAGCACAGCCTCGGCTTCGCGATGCAGACTCAGTGCGCTTTCTTTCCCTCCTTCCACCGGAGCAAAGCGGGCGTATTCGCATGCGTCGATGACGGCTATAAAGCGGTCTATTGTTTCGTCGTTAAGGCCGCGACCCGACATGGCTGTGCGAATGGCTTCTTTACCGGAAGAGGGCTGCAAGGCAAAGCGGTCGGCAGCGTAACCGTACATGGCTTCGGAGAGGGCAGCATAGAAAGGTTCCACTCCGCCCTCGTCCCAAAGCCGGGCGGCGCGATGCAAACGGTCGGAGCAACGACGGGCAGCGCGGCGCAAGCGCATGGCTGCGCCATCTGCACGGCGATGACGACGGATGCGCAATATCCACAGCGCCACGACGAAAAGCACGAGGATGCTAACGAGGAGCAGGAGATGCCGCGGCGTGGCGAAAACGTAATAAGCATCGGCGGAATGGAAGGTTGCGGGGCCTGACACGATGTCGCGTATGTCGCTGCGGGCAAGTTCCATCGCACGACGGGCATCGGCCGAGGAGCGCTTGCCCCGTGCAACGTCTATTGTGAGCGGTGCCGTCGTGAGCGTACGGTAGGCACGCGCGTCCGTATCAAAATAAACCAGGCGGACGGCGGGGATGGTGTATTGCCCGACATTTTGCGGCACAAAGGTGTAGTCAAAAATGAGCTTGCCGGCTACGCCTTCGGCTGTAAGTTCCGTCTCGTCGGTTGTCTTGGGGCCATAAACGTCGAAATCCTTGGGGAAGGCCACTGTTGGAGCTTCCAACATTTTCATATTGCCGGCTCCCGTGACGATGATGCGATATGTGCAGAGTTCGTTCGTCTTAGGCTGCGATGTCTGCAATTCTCCCTTTATCTGCAAGCGCCCTACTCCACCCGAAAAGTCAGCCGGACGGGGTGAAGGCAGAGGAAGCACTTGGAGGGGCAGCTCCGGCGTGGTTCGGCTGACCTTGACGCTCAGATTGCCGCCGCCATTAAAAAAGGTAAGCATGGGATCGCCGCCATACAAGTCGCGCTGAATGACTGTGGCTTCGAACACGGCAGGCGGAATGGTGAGCGACCCGGTCTTCTGCGGGAAAAGGACGTATTGCAGATTGACGGCCGAACGATATAAAGCACCGTGCCGACGCTCTACATTGGGCGACAGGTTGCCGGGAAGGGGCACCTCTTGCGCCAAAAAGGGTTCGAGCGCAGGCTTTCGCCTGAGAGCTACCCCGGAAAGCCCCACTCCGTTTTTCCAATGGACGTGGTAGGTCAGCACGATGGGCTCCTGCTCGTAAACCGTCGTTTTGTTGGTCGTAACCGTCAGATACAAGTCTTTTTGCGTCACCTCGGTGCCCGCCGGTTGCAAGTCGTCGTCTGGCGCTGCGGACGAACTGCCTTTGGCTGGATAGGGCTGTTTTTTTTCGCTTCCCCCCACCTTGATGGTTACCGGGCGGGTGCGATAAGTTTTCGACCCCACACGAACGTTTGCCGGGGAAAGCTTAAAAGTGCCTTTGCGCTTGGGAGAAAGAATATAGGTCCATGTCGTACTTTGGGACGACTGAACCGTACGACCGCCCACAGAACTCATACTGCTGAACTGCGACACAGCGGGCCCGCTCAAAACTTCAAAATCAGCAAAAGAAGGGGCTTCGAAACTTGTGGCAACAGCTCCCTGCACTTTGTAAACGACGCGAAATTCTGAATTAATGTCCGTTGTCGCCGGAGCTTCTACCGTAAAACGGATCTGCGCCCGTATGGCGAGAACGGTCGTTATAAACAAAAGAAAGCAAAGTATGGTTTTGCGGGTGTTCATTCCTGTTTTACCTTTCAACTTACCAGTTCTTTCTCAAACCACGACGCGCGGGTGTAGCGTTATTGAGTTTCTCACGCGTTTCCTGTTCTTTTCTCCTTGCCAGGTCCAGCAATTGCCGCATGCTTTCATCAGAAACGTCCTCGCCCGCCTGCGTAGCCGACTTGCTCTTGGATTGATTACTTTTCTGCTGCTCGGCGTCTTCGCCCTGCTGCTCTTTCTGTTGCGGAGAAGCCGCTCCCTGCCCCGATTTTCTTAACTTCTGACAGAGGGCCAGATTGTAACGGGCGTTGTCGTCGTGGGGATTGTTGCGCAAAGCTTCCTTATAGCAGACTATGGCCGAATCGAGATCGTAGGCAGTTTGGTAAATATAGCCGAGATTGTGATAAGCCATCCCTTTGACAATTTTATTCTTCTCGTTTTGAGCGGCTTGTTTGAAATAACTTTTCGCTTCGGCCGTTGCGCCACGCGCCAAAGAGACGTCGCCTAAGTTAAACAGCGCTCTGGCCTGTCCCGGCTGGCGGCTCAACACGTCAAGATAGCGCTCACCGGCCTGCTCCATACGGTCTGCACGAAAATCGCGGTTGCCACGGTGCATTTGCTTATATGCTTCCGTTTGTGCATGCGTCGAAAAAACCGACAGCCATGCTATCATCAACAAAGACAGACGTGATAATTTCATCTTTTGAAAAGTTTTATTTTGCCCAAAAGAGGATTCTTTGTTTCAGACATAAAGAATTCGAAGAACAAGAGCACCAAGCTCAATACAGCCAGGCTGCGGAACTGTTCATTGTAATTCTTATAACTTATCGTCTTTTCCGCATGCTCCAACTGGGCCAAATGGCTTTGCAGCTCTTCTTGTGCGTTGTTGGTGTTGTCGATGTGGATATACGCACCGCCGCCCGCTTGGGCCACTTGCCGACACATGTCTTCGTTCAACGCTGTATGCACCACGTTCCCGCTTTCATCTGTAAACGGGCCCTCGGGCGTTGGTATTTCTGCACCTTGCGGCGAGCCTATCCCCAATACATAAACGTGCATGTCCTTTTTTGCCGCTTGGGCAGCCGCCTCTATGGCACCGGCCTCGTGGTCTTCTCCATCGGTGATGACGACAATGGCTTTTCCTACTTTCGCATTCTCGGTGAAACTTGCCGCTGCAAGATCTATTGCAGCCGCCAAACTTGTGCCTTGCAGCGTTATCATGTTGACATCCACCGCATCGAGAAACATTTTGGCCGAAACATAATCGTTAGTTATGGGCAGCTGTGGATAGGCTTCGCCGGCAAATACCTGTAAAGCCACTTTATCGTTCTGCATGCGGTCTATCAAATTGGATACAAGCAGTTTTGAGCGTTCCAATCGATTGGGACGAATATCCTCGGCCAGCATCGAATTGGAAACATCCAAGCTGATAACGACTTCTATGCCTTTGCTCTTCTCTTTGTCGACCTGCCAACCGTATTGCGGACGGGCCAACATGAAAGTCAAAGACACCAAAGCCAACTCCATAAGCACGAATTTGACAACAGGTCTCTTCCCCGAGTAGCCAGGTACCAAATTCTTCAATACCTGCCAATCGCCAAAACGCTTTACCCGCCGCCGCGCAAGAACAGACGTCAGGATAAAGACTGCCGCCAAGACCACAGCTACGAGAAGCAGGTATAAATATTCAGGATTAGCAAAGCGAAACATATCGTCTTTCTGTTTATCTGTATGAGAAACGAACCCATCAAGGTATGCGGCGCAACAGCGTTGTCCGTAGCAGCATCTCTAACAGCAACGAGACAAATGCCGCCAAAGCAAAGGGCTGATAGGCTTCGTACCGCTTGTCAAAATTCTTTACCCTCAGTTTCGTCTTCTCTAATTTATCTATGTCATTATATATATCGCGAAGCTTGCCTTTTGTCTGCGCATGATAAAAGAGTCCTCCCGTCATGCGCGCTATTTCTTGCAGCGTCCCCGTATCCATATCGGCCTTTACCTTTTGATAATAATACGAGCCGTCGGGAAGCACTGCCACAGGCTGATTCACTACGCCGTCGGTACCAACAGCGATGGTGTATACGCGAACATTGCTTTTCTTTGCAATCTCGGCTGCCATCAGCGGGGAGATGTCGCCTGCATTGTTGGCACCGTCGGTCAGCAAAATAATCACTTTACTGCCTATGCTGTCCTGCGCAAGTCTTGCCACGGCATTGGTAATCCCCATTCCGATGGCCGTACCGTCGCTGATGATGCCCTGCTGCTGCAACGAGCAACTGACCGAGCGGAACATTGAAAGCAAGGAAGCGTGATCGGTTGTCATCGGACACTGCGTAAAAGCTTCGCCACCGAAAAGCGTCAGTCCGATGTTGTCGTTCGGTCTGTTTTGGATAAACTCATAAGCCACTTGCTTGGCAGCTTCCAGACGGTTTGGCTGCAAGTCGGGCGTCAGCATGCTCACCGAAATGTCCATCACCATCATGATATTGATGCCTTCCGTCTCCTTTTCGCTCAAAGCATGCTTGGTCTGCGGGCGTGCCAGCACTACAATCACCAATGCAAGCGTCAGCATCCGCAGCAGAAAGGGCGCGTGAATGAGAGCCGTGCGTAAAGTCTGCTCCCGGCGTCGGAAAGCCTCGGTCGAAGCCATCACAAGCGTTGCTTCCGTTCTGCGTTTCAACAGAAAGCGCCATAAAAAACATGGCACCAGCAACAGCAGCAGAAGCAAGCAGTAGGGATGCGCAAAGCTAATGGTTGACAACATATTTGTCATAATGAGTCGAAATTTTTATCTGGCCGCTAAAAGAACGTTTCCATCAATTCTTTGCTTACATACGTCAGCCCCCCTGCGGCGGCTATCACAATAACTGCCAGTGTTGCCCACATGAGACGTCGCATACGCAATTGCCGACGGGCACCTACTTCTACATATTTAACGGTTGGCTGCGGCATTACGGCCGGTTCCAGTTTGGTTCTTTCAACAAAGTCGACAGCCCGTTTCAGATCGTGTTCACAATCGCCGGGCAAGGTCTGATGCTTGGCAAACTTCACCAAATCGGCTGTTTGAAAGATTTCGCGCAGCTGACGTTGGGAAGTTTCATCGCATTCTTCACACAAAGACTCCAAAATCTCCGATGAAGTCATCTCCATTGCATTGAAAGCATATCTTTCACCGATATAACTACGTAAAGCTTCCGTCAGACGAATATAATACGTCTTTATACCTTCGCGTGTCGTATCTGTAAAGGTCTTAAGCTTTTCCATCTCACCAAACGCTCTCCGGTGGGGAAGCTCTCGTGGCGGAATGACGATTTTTTTTGTTATCGGCTTTTTGTCAGTTAAGCGTGCAAGTAAAAAATACGCCGTTACAATCAGGGCAAAAACCGCCATCCCGATGCCCCACAAGGTGAAATTCCACGTAAAGCGGTCTTCAACAACGGCATGAGGCCCTCGAAACTGATCTATATGTACCGTATCAACGGGAACGCTGTTCACCTTCAACCCAACTCCATGAGAAGCTGCATATTTCTTCCCGTTCACCTCCACTTCCATCGGCGGAAGATAATAAAGAGCCGAGTCGAAAGCCGTTAGCGTATATTTTCTTTCCAAAGAAACGCGCGAAGCATCTCCCTGGGGCAACGTATCTATACGCCCCGTTTCCAACACTTCTACTCCGGGCACTATCTGCCCGCCTTGTGCGTACGAAGGAAAAACTATCTTACTTCCTCGACGGGCTGTAACGGTGGTTGTTAAGTGTACTTGTTCGCCTATAAGCATTTCAGCCGTGTCGGCCGACATCTTCACCTGCACCTGCGCTCTTGCCTCAGGAAAGATGGCCACATATAGTATTATGACAGCACTTATATATTTCGCAAACTTCCACATTTCACAAGTATATAAATATCACCCAGCTTCGTCAGATGCGCCTCCTGAACAAATTCAACAAAGGCTTGACGTAGTCGCCGTCCGTCCGAACGTCAACTGCATCCACGCCACACTTTTTCAGCATAATGCCCAGACGCCGTTGCTGTTCGTTCCATGCCGCAGCGTAACGGGCCCGCACCTTGGCCGAAGAGGTGTCAAGATACATTTCATGCCCCGTTTCGGCATCTTCCACACGCATCAAACCCACGGAGGGGAGTTCTTTCATCCTTTCGTCGTAAATCTTCACAGCTACCACGTCATGCTTGCGCGCTGCGATGGAAAGAGCCTGCGTGTAATCGTTATCATCGATAAAGTCGCTCATTACGAAAGCTATGCAGCGTCTTTTGACAAGGCGCGTCAGGTATTCTATGGCTTGCCCCACGTCGGTCCGCTTGCCTGCGGCTTCCAGCCCCAGCAGTTCACGCACAATGCACAATACGTGCTCGCGGCCCTTTGCTGGGGGTATGAACTTCTCTATTCGATCCGAGAAGAACAAAGCTCCTACCTTATCGCCTGCCCTGACGGCAGAGAAAGCCAGTGTTGCCGCAATCTCAGCCAGCAGTTCCCGGCTCGTTCGCTGACGCGATCCGAACGCCAGGCTTTTCGATACGTCGAGAACAAGCATAACGGTCAGCTCACGTTCTTCTTCAAACACCTTGATAAAGGGGCGATCCAAACGGGCCGTTACGTTCCAGTCGACGTCGCGGACGTCGTCGCCAGGTTCATACTCGCGCACTTCTGCAAACGACATGCCACGCCCCTTGAATGCCGAATGATACTCGCCGGCAAAAACGCCTTGCGTCAGGGCGCGTGTTTTTATCTCCACCCGCCGAACGCGCTGCAACAAATCGCCTGCATCCATAGCTGCTTGTATTCGTTCCGACCGTTATTGTTAAGGCACTTCCACCTTATTCACCACCTCGTCTATTAAAGCATCTGTTGTGATGCCGTCAGCCTCAGCCTCGTACGTCAGACCTATGCGGTGGCGCAATACGTCATGCACTATTTCACGCACATCCTCGGGAACGACATAGCCGCGCCGGCGAACAAAAGCGCGAGCCCGTGCTGCCAAAGCCAGATTAATGGAACCGCGCGGCGAAGCTCCGAAAGCGATATACTTCTGCAAATCTTCCAAGCCATATTGCAACGGATAGCGGGTGGCAAATATCAAATCGGCCACGTATGCCTCGATGCGTTCGTCCATATATACTTCGCCGGCCAACTGACGTGCCTGCTCTATATCAGCCAGGCTCACCACGGCCGTCGGTTTGGCAAAGCCGCCTTCGACGTGTGCCCGCACGATGCGGCGTTCTTCTTCTTTTGTGGGGTACGTTACAACCACTTTCATCATGAAGCGGTCGGCCTGTGCTTCGGGCAAAGCATAAGTACCTTCCTGCTCAATGGGGTTTTGCGTGGCCAGAACGAGGAAGGGCTTGGGCAAAGGCAGGGTTTCTTCGCCAATCGTCACCTGATGCTCCTCCATGGCTTCGAGCAGAGCGCTCTGCACCTTTGCCGGAGCGCGGTTGATTTCGTCTGCCAGCACAAAATTGGCAAACACCGGGCCACGTTTTACCGTAAAAGCCTCTTGCTGGCGACTGTATATCAACGTACCCGTCACGTCTGCCGGGAGCAGGTCAGGCGTAAACTGTATACGGCTGAACTGTGCGTCTACAAGGCTTGCCAGCGTCTTGATGGCAAGCGTCTTGGCCAGTCCGGGAACACCTTCCAAGAGCAAATGCCCCCCGCATACCAGTCCTGTAAGCAGCGCGTCTATTAAATGCGTCTGCCCCACGACACTGCGGTGCATGCCCTCAACCAGATCTGTCAGGAAGCCCGTTCCGGCTTCAATCCTCGCGTTCAGTTCGCGGATGTCCGTTCTTTCCATCGTTCTATCCTTTTTTCTCTGCGTTCTTTCTGTTAGGCATATAGAATTTTCACGGCTGCAAAATTAAAGTTTTCCTGCGAGCCTCGTATTTAATTTTCGCTAAATCAGCGGCTGGCCCTTTGCAGCCTCTCTCTGATGAATACCGACGACCACTAACCGGCTGCATTTGCGCTCAACGGCTTGGCTCATTTTGACTCTTGCGCATTGTTCAACTCCGCATTCTTCACTTTTCTGAACAGGTCGGAGGCAAAAATAAAGCTGTTGAGCTGTTCGTTTCCGGCTGTCAGCACCTGTTCTTTCGTTCCTTCCCACTCGTTTCGCCCTTGATGGATGAAAAGGATGTGCTCCCCTATCCCCATCACCGAATTCATGTCGTGAGTATTGATAATGGTCGTCGTATTGAATTCTTGCGTAATCTCGTGTATCAGCTTATCGATGACAAGCGAGGTTTTCGGGTCGAGCCCCGAATTGGGCTCGTCGCAAAACAAATATTGTGGATTCATCGCTATGGCCCGAGCGATGGCCACGCGCTTTTGCATGCCGCCGGAGATTTCTCCGGGATATTTGTCGATGGCATCTATCAGGTTGACGCGGTCCAGGCAGAAAAGAGCCCGCTTACGTCTGTCACGAAGCGTGCCGGGCGAAAACATATCGAGCGGAAACATGACATTTTCCATCACAGTCATGGAGTCGAACAGCGCTGCTCCCTGAAAAATCATGCCCATTTCGCGCCGCAAAAGCGTTCTTTCCTTCTTGCTCATCGATACGAAGTTGCGGTCGTCATACAGCACCTCGCCCGTAGTGGGTTCTAGCAGTCCGACCAAGCAATTCATAAGGACAGTTTTTCCCGAACCGCTTTGTCCGATGATCAGATTGGTTTTGCCGTTCTCAAAGACGGAGCTGATATTCTTCAGCACCTGCTTTGCGCCGAACGACTTGCAGAGATTTTTTATTTCTATCATGCCGAAAGTAATTGGGTCAGGAACATATCAGAAAACAAGATGAGCATACTGCTTGATACGACGGCATTCGTACTGGCTTTTCCCACGTTAATTGAGCCGCCTTCCACCGTATAACCGTAAAACGAGGAGACGCTTGCAATGATAAAAGCGAAAAACAGCGACTTGATGATGCCCATCCACAGGAACCACTGCGTAAAGTCGTGCTGCATGCCGGCTGTGAGGTCGCTCGGCGTAATGATGCCTCCAATATAAGCCGTTGCATAAGCTCCCACGACGCCGCTCACCGTACTGAACACAACGAGCAACGGTATCATCGTGACAAGCCCCAGTATCTTCGGCAGTATCAGAAACGAAGCCGAGTTGACGCCCATAATCTCTAATGCGTCTATCTGCTGCGTCGTACGCATAGTGCCCAGCTCTGAAGCTATGTTGGAGCCCACCTTTCCCGACAAGATAAGACACATGATGGACGAAGAAAACTCCAAGAGCATGATTTCGCGCGTGACGTATCCCGACGTCCAGTGGGGCATCCATGCGCTTTGGATGTTCAGTTTGATCTGTATGCAGATTACGGCGCCGATAAAGAAGGAGATGAGCAGCACGATACCAATTGAATCGACGCCCAGCTGCGCCATTTCCTTGACATACTGCTTAAAAAACATTCGGAAGCGTTCCGGCCGCGAAAACGTGCGGCCCATCAGCTGCACATACTTGCCCAACGACGTTAGATATGAGTGTATTATCATGGTTTGCTCTTTTAATGGTTCATGTTTCTTCAAGCTGCTATTTCCGCGGCGTCTTGTCGGCACGCACATTAAACAGATAGGTGACTTTTGCCGTAATCGTACCATTGTTCGAGCGCGAGAAAACATCGCTTTTCGAATTGCCGAACAGGTCCGAAAGGCCGTAATAATAGCGTCCTTCCACCATAAAATGGCCTATCTTCGTATGCAGCTCAAGCCCCAGGCCGCCCGTAATGCCATAGTCGAACTTGCGTTCCAGCGGCATGCTGTATTGCGCATACATCCCGTTCGGCCTGTCGGGCACGCCCGGGCTCACCTCTGTCCACTCGGCGCTCCGCTCCGACTTCTCTCCGAAGCAGAACCCCACCTGCGGGCCGGCTATCAAATACCCCATCAGGCCGCGCACCTCGCGGCCCCATCCCAACCGTGCCATAAAGGGTATCTGGATATAATCCATATGGCGCTCATAGCGGTCGGGGAGCGGGTTGTTCTGCCCGTCTTCTATGCTTTCTTTCCAGCCCAGGCGGGCATAGTTCAGCTCTACCTGCAACGCGCAGACGGCCGAAAAATATTTTTCACAAGTGTATCGGAACGTCAGGCCAAACGTCGGGCCGGTATGCATCTTTTGCTGTATAGTGGGGTCGAACGTCACGCGGTTAAAGCTCATGCCGCCGTTAATGCCCACGGCTATTTCGTCGCGCGGCTCCCCTATCTGTGCCCTAGCACCCAAAGCCAGACATGCAGCCACGCACAGTAGCGCCATTCGCACTTTCATCCTGCTCATTTTCGCCGTTTCAATGTTTTATTTCCAAACGTTCAATCGATTTGTCGGGCTTGTAATGGATGAACCAAATGCTCGAATTGACATATCCGCCGTCGGTACCGGCTTTCTCAAAATGCATATCGCTCTGTCGGGGCACGATGGCAACGTCTTGTCCCGCAAAATCCGCGCCATGCGTCAGGATACCTTTCATCATGTACAGGCCGCTGTCGTAGCCCAGCAGGCTCATTCTGGGATACGTGTCAATGGGCGACGTATGGAACCAGGCACGATAGCGGTCCTCGAAAGTGCGCGTCGCCTGGTCGTAGACGTTATAATAGAAGTTCGTGAATACGTAGGTATTCGCCCTGAAAAAATCATTCTGATGCGCCGCCACGTAGGTCTGCCATTCGGGATAGCCAAACAACGCCGTCTGAAAGCCCGGATAGCTCTCTTTGAAAGTGCGCAGTCGGGGCAGCAAATCGTCCAAGGTGGCTTTCGAGCAGTCGTCCGGCACGAGCACCGCCCGCTGCGATGGCGAGAGCAGCCCTTTCAGCTGCGCGTTGTCGAAGGTTTCGGGCAGATAACACGTTTCGTATCCCGCTGCGGAAAGGCGAGTTTTCAAGTACTCGCAAAACGTCTGTTCGTTGCCGCCGGCCGACCGCAGAAAGATGATTTTGTCTCCCTTGGCAAACGTATGCATAAAGAGGTCGGCTGCATACGTATGCTTATACTTGTCGGGGGCGTTCATCATATATATACGTGTGCAGGTCTCCACCTGCGCCACCTTCGACGAAAACGGCACCAGCACGTTGACGCCTTCGCGCCGTGCGAAATCGGCCACCGTTGCAAAGTGCTGCGGATACACAGGCCCCACAATAAGCTCTGCACCGGCCGCCTTGATTTTATCCAAAGCGCCAGTCAGCGTGGCTCCCGTGGGGTCTTCGTCGTAAGCAAAGACGTTTACGTTCTTACCGGCATTTTTCAGCTGCTCCACAGCCATGAGAAAGCCCCGGTAATACTCCAAGCATCTGCTCCCCACGCTTCCGGCCGATTTCAGCGGCATCAGTACGGCCACGTTCACGGTCGTTCTTTCCGCACGCTGAGTCACCACCGGTGTCGCAGGGGGCTGGCCCGCGTTTTTCTGCGACTGAAAGGGAATGAGCACCTTGCTTCCCGTTTTCAACTCATAGCCGGCCACCATCATTTCGGGGTTGGCCTGCACGAGCTCGTCGAGCGTAATGCCATACGCCTGCGAGATGCCCCACAGCGTTTCCTTTGCCTTTACCACGTGCGTGATCCTGATGGCCGGCTGGCCGGCTGCCGTCGTCTGCCCGCTTTGGGCAATGCCAGGGATGACAATGGTGCTGCCTTTCTTCAAGTTTTCGGCCGTCAGCCCCGGGTTGGCGCGTACGATCTCTTCCACCGCAACGCCATAAGCTTTGGATATGCGGTAAAGCGTTTCGCCGGCCTGCACCGTATGGCGGCTTGCAACGCCTTGCGCGCTTGCCCGTGGCACACCGCCCCCCGCAAGCACTGCCAGACATCCCGCAATACACCATTTGCTGAGGCGCGAGATATGTTTATTCATAAAATCTTTTCGTATGTAACCTGCGCAAAAGTACACAAAAACTACCGACTACACGGAGATATTCAAAAGATTTCCGTAATTTTGACCGAAAATCAGTCCATTCAGATATGCAGCAAAAATGTAGACTTTCAGGCCTTTTCTGCGCCCTTTTCCTGCTCCTTTGTCCGGGAGCTTTTGCCCAGTCGAAGCTGGCCGAACCTTCCCCCGAAGCCGAAAAACTGCTGAACGCCTATTGTTTCGACGAAGCCTCCGAGCTTATCGAAAAACAAATGGCGCAAGCCAGACGGAAAAAGCTGAATACGTCGGCGCTCGAAGAGCTGCTCGACCAGGCCCGTAAGGGCAGCGAAATGCTCTTCGGGACGGAAAAGGTCGTCTTCGTGGATAGCGCCATCGTCAGCCGGACAGCGTTTCTTTCGGCTTATCGCCTGAGCCGCGAAACCGGAAAAATCGGATTACTCAGCCACCTGCTGCCAGGCTTCGGCACGACGGACAGCGTTTCCGACGGCGTCTGCTACGTCAACGAGCTGGGCGACAAAGCCTATCTGGCGCTCCCCGACAGCAGCGGAGCCACCAGGCTTTTTCTCTCCAACCGGTGGGGCGACGAGTGGAGCCGTCCCGAACCCTTAAAGGGCATTGGCGATTCTGCCACGAGCGAGGCCTACCCCTTTGTCATGGCCGACGGCGTTACGCTCTATTACGCAGCCCAGGGCCCCGAGAGCTTGGGCGGTTTCGACATTTTCGTGACGCGCTACAACTCGGACAACGACCGCTTTGTGCGCCCCGAAAACATCGGCATGCCTTTCAACTCGCCCGCCAACGACTATCTTTACGTTATCGACGAAGCTACGGGCTTGGGGTGGTTTGCCACCGACCGCAACCAGCCGGCCGACAAGGTGTGCATCTATTCTTTTATTCCTAACGAGAGCCGCGAGGTTTACGACATAACGGCCGTGGGCGACGACTACGTACGCAACGCGGCGCGCATCGCTTCGATTGCCTCCACGCAGGCCAACCGCAACTATGTGGCAGCCGCCCGTAAACGGCTGGCCGACGTGCTGGCCGACGAGCAGGCTTCGGGCGGACGGATGGCGCGCTTTGTCATCAACGACCGCACCGTCTACACCCGTCTCTCCCAATTTAAGAAGGAGGCTGCCCGCAAGCTGGCGGCGCAATGGCTCAAAGGAGCTACGCAACTGCGCAACATGCAGGCCCAGCTCGACGCCATGCGGCGGCAATATGGCACGCGGCGCGACGCCTCGCTGAAGAAAGAGATTTTCCAGATGGAGCGCGACGTCGCCACGCTCGAACAATCGGTAGGCCAGCTGGCCAAAAGCATGCGCGAAGCCGAACTGAAATAACCCTCAGGCCGGCGCATATCATATAAAGCTCATCAGAACCATGAAGAAGAAATTTGAAGACTCCGAGTTGATAATCAACTCCGACGGAAGCGTTTTCCACCTGCATTTACAGCCGTCGCAGCTGGCCGACAAGGTGATCCTCGTGGGCGATCCCGGCCGCGTGGCAACCGTAGCCGCCCACTTCGATTCGCGCGAGTGTGAGGTGGAAAGCCGCGAGTTCCACTCCGTGACGGGCAGCTGCCACGGCAAGCGCATCACCGTTGTTTCCACCGGCATCGGCTGCGACAACATCGACATTGTGCTCAACGAACTGGACGCGCTGGCCAACATCGATTTTTCCACGCGCGAGGTAAAAGACCACCTCCGCTCGCTCGAAATCGTGCGCATCGGCACCTGCGGCGGCTTGCAGCCTAACACGCCCGAGGGCACGTTCATTGCCAGCGTCAAGAGCATTGGTTTCGACGGACTGCTCAATTTCTATGCCGGCCGCAACCACGTCTGCGATGCTGAGTTCGAAGCTGCCTTCCTGCGCCACATGGCTTGGAGCGGCAACCAGTGTATCGCCCATCCTTACGTCGTCGACGCCGACGCGGAGCTGCTCGACCGCATTGCGCAGCACGACATGGTGCGCGGCGTGACGATAGCCTGCGGCGGCTTTTTCGGCCCGCAAGGCCGCGAGCTGCGCATTCCTCTGGCCGACCCGCGGCAGAACGAAAAGGTCATGTCGTTCCGCCACGCCGGGCTCGCCGTCACCAACTATGAGATGGAGAGCAGCGCCGTGGCCGGGCTTTCGCGCCTCTTGGGCCACAGAGCCGCCACTTGCTGCATGGTCATTGCCAACCGCGTGGCGGGAAAAGCCAATCCTAACTACAAAAACAGCATCGATACGCTCATAGCTACCGTGCTGGAACGCATCTGAAAAAATCGTTTGCCGGGCGGCCCGCGTCGTTGCACAAGGGCCGCCCGCTTTTTTATGCCGTGGAAACGGGCCATTGAGAACCTTGACAGCAGCATGCGGGAGAAAAAAATTAATTAATCGCGCGCTTTTTTAGAAAACATGTCTTACAACATACTTTTTTATTTGGGCTAAGGGGAATAAAAGACGACCTTTGCATCAGTTATCCAAATAAACAATCTTTTTACCCTTAAAGAACTAATACCTATTGAAGAATTAAAAGGCGGCCCGTTGCTGAAACGGGCCGTTCTTTTGTTTTTATCCCTTTCATTTCCAATTACATATGCTTTCTCCACCTGCACCTGCACGAGAAGAAGGGGTGCATAAAAAATCCTCCCGGCAACAGATGACGCTGCCGGGAGGAAAACATTTTTTGCTCAAAAGAAAACGAATTTTGGCGGGAAGAAAACGCAGCAACAAGTCGGCAAAACGAGCTCTGGCAGCAAGGCGCGTGCCCCAAAGGCTGCCCGCTGGGCTCAACGCCGCACCTCAAAGACGTGGCGGCCGCCCTCGTAGGCGTAGCTCACCGTCAGGCCGTACTGCCGGCAGATGGCACGCACGAGCGATAGCCCCAGCCCGGTGGAACCCTCCCTGCGCCGCGAATGGTGAAAGCGCATGAAGATGAGCGACGGGTCGAGCGCACCCTCGTCCGACATGTTGGAGATGCGCACGGCGGTGGACGTTACGTTTATCTCTATCTCGCCTCCGCGCACATTGTGGACGTAGGCGTTTTTCAGCAGATTGGTCAGCAGCATGGCGGCCAGCGACTCGTTCATGTCCGTTTCGAACACGCCGCTTTCGTGCAACCTCACGCCAATGTGCAGGTGAGCGTAGGCCGTCTGGTAGTCGGGCAGATAATGGTTGAGCAAAGCGTTGAACGAAACGCGGCTGCTCTCGGGAAACTGCCCGTTGTCTATTTTACACAGCAAGAGAAGCGAACGGTTCAGGCGGGTCAGGTTGTCGAGCGTGCGGCGCACTTTGAGTATCTCGCCAAGTTGCCGTTCGCTCAGGGTTTCGTCGTCGACCAGTAAGTCGAGCCGGTTCAGGCAGACGGCCAAAGGCGTTTGCATCTCGTGCGAAGCGTTGCCTATAAACTGCTTTTGCTGCTCGTAGACCTCTTCGCTACGCTCGGAGTAGCGGCGGGCAGCTTCGTTCAACTGGCGAAACTCGGAAATCTTCGTCGGGTTGACCAACGGCTCGTTGCGTGCCCCCAGGCGGTAGCGCTTCAGCCAGTCGAGCAGGACGTAAAGCGGCCGTATGTTGCGGCGGAATATCCATACGTTGAGCACAACCAGCACCACCAGGAGCGCGGCATAGAGAAATACAGACCAGTAGAAAATGGCACGCCGCAGGTCCTCCTTGTCGATGTGGGGGGCCGAAACTTCCAGTTCCATATACCGGCCGTCGTCCGTACGGTATATGTATGTGAGCACGCGGGCCGGCTCGGTTTCGCCTTTCTCCTTGATGAAAACCTCCCGGTCCTCGTAGTCGATTGCGTTGTGGGCGGCGGCATACTCGGGCGAGACCTCTCTTTGGAAGTATTGATTGTTGCTTCCGGTGGGAGCTGTCGGAACGTGTTCGCCACGAAGCGAACGTATGATGACGAGCTCGGCAAAGTCTTCCAGCGCATCGTCGGTTTCGTCGTCGACCTCCTCCATCATGGCTGCGTAAAACGAAAAGGCCCAAACCGAAAGAACGACGGCCATCACCAGCGACAGACGCCAGACGGCCACGTGCAGCAGCTTCATGGCTCCGTCATTTTATATCCGAAGCCGTAAACGGTTTTTATCTCGGCCGTGGCCCCGGCTTCTTTGAGGCGCTTGCGCAGGTTCTTCATTTGAGCATAGACGAAGTCGAAGTTATCCGCCTGGTCGATGTGGTCTCCCCAGACGGCCTCGGCCAAAACCTGCTTTTCGACGAGGCGTCCCACGCGGTACATGAAGAAAAGCAGGATGTCATACTCCTTGCGGCCCAGCTCTACGGGCCGTCCGCCCACCTCCACCCGGAACGTGTCGGGATAGACGGCTATGTTGCCGCACGTAACGGCGGCCTCGCCGTCGCGCAGCTTGCGGCGCATAACGCTTTTCAGCCGGGCGTGCAGTTCGGCCAGATGGAAGGGCTTTGGCAGATAGTCGTCGGCTCCCAGATCGAGGCCGCATACTTTGTCTTCAATAGAGTCTTTCGCCGAAAGAATTATGACGTTACACTTTTTCTCCCTTTTGCGCTTTTCTTCCAGCAGCTTCAGCCCGTTACCGTCGGGGAGCATGATGTCGAGCAGTATACAATCGTATTCGTAGCCGGCCAGTTTCCGCGCTGCGGTGCGATAGTCGGGCGCCACTTCGACGACGTAGCGCTCCTTCTCCAACGATTGCGCAATGATTTCGCGCAGATCGCGGTCGTCCTCCACTATAAGTATTTTCATAATAGGAGCTGATTTATACCGGCAAAGGTAAAACGCAATTTTGAAAAAGGGCTGAAAAGCGCATGCTGCCGCACACCGGCGTCAGGACTTGGCCTCCCCTGCCCCGCCCTTGCCGCGGCTGCGCCGGCGGCCGCTGCGCGGACGGTGACCCCGGTTTTGCGCCTGCTTGTCGGCAGGCTGCTGCTCGCTGCCACGCGCCTCGCGCCGCCGGTGGCCGCCCTGATGGCGGCGGTCGTTCCCGCGGCCACGGCCGTCAGACGGCTTCGCTGAGGGAGGCGTGAGCCCTTCGGGCAAGGGAGCGCGGCGGATTTTTTCGCCCAGCAACTTCTCGATGTCGGCCAGCGCCGGACGGTCTTTTTCGCCCACCAGCGTGACGGCACGTCCGTCGCGGCCGGCACGGGCCGTGCGTCCGATGCGGTGGACGTAGTCCTCGGCGTCTCGCGGAGCGTCATAATTGACCACAAGCCGGATGTCGTCAATGTCGATGCCGCGTGCCACGATGTCGGTGGCCACGAGCAAGCCCACGCGTCCGGCCTTAAAGGCCAGCATCACCTCGTCGCGCTCTTTCTGTTCCAAGTCGGAATGCATGGCCGCCACGTTCAATCCTTTCTTGTGGAGCAGGATGTTCAAGTCCTTGACCTTCTGCTTCGATGAGGCGAAAACAATGACGCGCTCCGGCTGTTTGTCCTCGAAAAGCGAAAGCAGGATTTTCGTTTTGTCCGCTTCGCGGCAGCAGTAAACACACTGGTCGATTTTTTCAGCCGGCTTCGAGACGGCAATGCGCACCTCAACAGGGTCGTGCATGATGTTGCGCGCCAGCGTGGCTATCTTATCGGGCATCGTCGCTGAGAAAAGAATGGTTTGCCGGCTCTCGGGCATGTTTTTAACTATCTGCATGATGTCATCGCTAAATCCCATGTCGAGCATCCGGTCGGCTTCGTCGAGCACAAGGTGCGTCGTGCGGCTCAGGTCCAACGTGCCCAGGTTTAGGTGCGTAATCAGTCGGCCTGGCGTGGCGATAACGATGTCGGCGCCGCAGCTCAGGCTTTTTTTCTCCTGCTCGTAGCGTGCCCCGTCGTTGCCTCCGTAAACGGCTACGCCGTTGATGTCCATATAGTAGCCGAAACCCTGCAACGCCTGGTCGATCTGCTTGGCCAACTCGCGCGTCGGGGCCATGATGAGGCAGTTCACGGCATCTTCCGGGTGAGGCTTGCTGCGCAGAAGCGTCAGAAGCGGCAAAAGATAGGCGGCCGTCTTGCCCGTACCGGTTTGAGCGATTCCTATCACGTCGCGCTCTTCCAATATATGGGGAATACACTGCTCCTGAATGGGCGTACACTCCTCGAAACGCATGTCATACAATGCGTCCAGCAAATCATCGTTTAGGTCTAAGTCTGAAAAAAGCATGCTCTTATGTTTATAGGATAATGCGCTCTCCCTACTGTGGAGTCCGCTTGTACAGGAACAAAGCGATCAGCGCAAAAAGTATGTTCGGAATCCAAACGGAAATCATAGCCGGCCAGCCGGCATTGATGGCAAAGGTCGAAGAGATGGTTTGAAACAGAATATACGAAAAGCTCAAGGCAAGCCCGATGCCTATCGACGTACCCATGCCGCCTTTTCTCTTCTCGCACGAAAGCGACACACCGATGACCGTCAGTATGAAAGCCGCAAACGGCATGGCAAAGCGTTTATGATACTCCACCTCGAACGTGCTGACGCCCGCGGCTCCGCGCAAAGTCTGTTTGTCGATGAATTCCTTCAATTCGGGCAAGGTCATCGTTTCCTGCTGCCCCGTCGTATAGAAAAAGTCGGCCGGCTCCATCATAATAATGGAGTCCATCTTTTCGCCACTCGTAATCTCCTCGCGCATACCTTTGAGCGTACGGATGCGATACATCCGCAAAGTCCAGCTATACCGACGGTCGGCAAGCGTATCATACTGGATACTCTGCGCCGTCAGATGGGATACCAGTTTCTTGTTCTCAAATTTATCCAACGAGAAGCCATAACCCGACTTTGTGTTGTTGTCAAAATGAGTTATGTAAGCCACTACGCCCGTATCCACCTGCATCTGCACGTTATCGACAGACGTTATATCCTTTTTCTTGATGTACTTGTTCGTAAAGTTAACGCGCGAAACGTTTCCCCGCGGGATGACGTAAGCCCCCAAAACGAAAGTAGTGGCGGCAATCAGCATGGCAGAAATCATGTAGGGCCGCAAAAGACGGCGGAAACTCATGCCCGTCGATTTCATGGCTATGATTTCCGAATTGTCCGCCAGCTTCGAGGTAAAGAATATGACCGCAATAAAAACAAAAAGCGGGCTAAACAAATTGGAAAAGTAAGGAATGAAATTCAAATAGTAGTCCACAAGAATCTTTTCCACCGAAGCGTGGCTCTGTGTGAACTTATCGATTTTCTCATTGAAGTCAAAAATAATGGCAATGAGAATAATGATGGCGATCAGGAAAATATAGGTGCTGAGAAACTTGTAAATGATATATCTGTCAATGCGCGTGATTTTCCAATTCATGAAAAACCTCTTCATGTGCTCCCACACGTTTCTCAAAGCACCTTTCAAGCTTTTTCGCTGCTTCATCCCTTCTTCCATACTCTTCATTCCGTTTTTACAAGCGACGCGAAAGCCGCGGCAACATATCTGCCATCCACGAAGAATAATCATCTGCCATTATGTGGCGACGAGCCTCTTTTACCAAGCGTAAATAAAACGCTAAGTTGTGAATGCTGGCGATTTGCATCGCCAATAATTCCTTTGACTTGAAAAGATGATGGAGATATGCGCGGGAGTAATTTGAATCTACGAAGCAGGTAGACGTGGCATCTACGGGAGAAAAGTCGGTTGCCCACTTGGCATTTCTCATATTCAAGATGCCATCGGCGGTAAAAAGCATCGCGTTGCGGCCATTCCGGGTGGGCATGACGCAATCGAACATGTCGACACCGCGAGCTATCGCTTCGAGGATGTTTACCGGCGTGCCAACACCCATTAAATAGCGCGGACGATCTTGCGGCAGGATGTCGTTGACTTCTTCTATCATCTCGTACATCACTTCGGCGGGTTCACCCACGGCCAGTCCGCCGATGGCATAACCATCGGCGTTGAAACCCGTGGCAAAGCGCGCACTCTCGCGGCGCAAATCCTTGTAAACGCACCCTTGCACGATGGGAAACAGCGATTGCTCGTAACCGTATTTCGGAAATGTTTCGGAAAAGCGTTTTTCGCAACATTCCAGCCAATGGTGGGTCAGATCCAGGCTCTTACGTGCGTAGGAAAAGTCGGCTGTTCCGGGCGGACACTCATCGAATGCCATGATGATGTCGGCTCCTATCGTCCGCTCGATGTCCATTACCTTTTCGGGGGTGAAGAAATGCTTGCTGCCGTCGATATGCGACCGGAACTCACACCCTTCGCGCGAGAGCTTACGGATGCCTGTGAGCGAAAACACCTGGAAGCCACCGCTATCGGTCAGCATGGGCCGGTCGAAACCATTAAAGCGGTGCAAACCGCCGGCTTTTTCCAGTATTTCGAGCCCCGGGCGGAGATAAAGGTGATAGGTATTCCCCAAAATGATTTGTGCGCCGATGTCGTCTTTGAGCTCACGCTGGTGAACGCCTTTTACCGTCCCCAAAGTGCCGACCGGCATAAAGATGGGCGTTTCTATCGGTCCGTGCGCCGTCGTTATCCGTCCGGCGCGTGCTGCGCTTCCGGCATCGGTATGCTGCAATTCGAACGTCATGTCAGGCTGTTATCTTCTTTTCGTCTTCAACTGTCAAATCCAATGCATCGTCCACCTTTTCGCTGAGGAGAGCTATGGAGAAAACCTCGTCCACGTTCTCCACAAAGTGGAATGTCAGCCCGTGGACATATTTTTCGTTGATTTCCTCGATGTCCTTCCGGTTTTCCACGCTCATTATAATATGCGTGATGCCGGCCCGCTTGGCTGCCAGGATTTTTTCCTTGATGCCACCGACGGGCAGCACCTTGCCGCGCAGCGTTATTTCGCCGGTCATGGCCGTATTGGCTCTTACTTTGCGTTGCGTCAGGGCCGATGCGATGGACGTCGCTATTGTTATGCCAGCCGACGGGCCGTCTTTAGGCGTGGCCCCCTCGGGTACGTGGATATGCACGCTCCATGCATCGAATATGCGGTAGTCGATGCCCAGTTTGCCGGCATGTGCCTTCACATATTCCAGCGCGAGCACGGCCGATTCCTTCATGACGTCGCCCAGATTTCCCGTCAAACCCAGTTTGGGTGCCTTGCTACGGCTCAGACTTGTTTCGATAAAGAGGATTTCCCCGCCCACGGCTGTCCAGGCCAGGCCCGTCACGACGCCGGCATACTTGTTGCCCTGGTATTTGTCGCGACTGAACAGCGGTTTGCCCAGCAGCTTTTCAATGTCCTTGGGTTTCAGGTTGGCAAAGTCGATGTCGGCCTTTTCCGGGTCGACGGCCAGATGGTAGGCCACCTTGCGGAAAATCTTGTCAATCTGTTTTTCGAGCTGGCGCACGCCGCTCTCGCGCGTGTATTTCTCTATGAGAAACTCGATGGCCGGGGCCGAGAACTTAACACTGACGCCTTCGCCAAAGTTCAGGTCTTTCATTTCCTTGGGGATGAGATGGCGGCGGGCTATCTCCTTTTTCTCTTCCGTCAAGTAGCCTTCCACCTCGATTAGCTCCATGCGGTCGAGCAGCGGACCGGGGATGGTGTTCAGGTTATTGGCCGTGGCGATAAAGAGCACCTTCGAGAGGTCGTAGTCCAAATCGAGGAAATTATCGTGAAAGGCGTTGTTCTGCTCGGGGTCGAGCACCTCCAACAGCGCCGACTGCGGGTCGCCGTTGTAATTGTTCTGCGAAACCTTGTCTATTTCGTCCAAAATGAAGACAGGGTTGTTCGAACCCGCCTTTATCAGGCTCTTGACGATGCGTCCGGGCATGGCACCCACGTACGTGCGCCGGTGGCCACGTATCTCGGCCTCGTCGTGTACGCCTCCGAGCGAGATACGCACATATTTCCGGTTCAGCGCGTCGGCTATGCTCCGGCCGAGCGACGTCTTGCCCACGCCGGGAGGGCCATACAGGCAGATGATGGGTGCCTTCATGTCCTTACGGAAGCGCAGCATGGCCAGATGTTCCAGAATGCGCTCCTTCACCTTCTCCATGCCGTAATGGTCACGGTTCAAGGTGCGTTCGGCGTTGCGTATGTTCAGGTTGTCGCGCGACTCCTCTCCCCACGGCAGGCTCACCAGCGTCTGCAAATAGTTGAGCTGCACGTTGTAGTCGGGGCTTTGCGTGTTGATGCGTTCCAGCTTTTCCACCTCGCGGTCAAACGTTTCGCGCACATTGTCGGGAAAGCGCTTGGCGGCAGCCTTTTCGCGCAGCTCCTTGACGTCCTCGTTCTGCGACTCGCCGAGCTCGCTCTGTATGTTTTTAATTTGCTGCTGCAAAAAATATTCTTTCTGCTGCTGGTCCAGGTCGTCGCGCGTGCGCATCTGAATTGACTTCTTCAACGTGGCATACTGGCACTCGCGGTTCAGGATAGACAGCAGCTTATAGGCGCGCTTCTTCTGGTCGGCCTCTTCCAGCAAGTCCGCCTTTTCTTCCAGCGGGAAGGGAAGGTTCGTACAGATGAAGTTGACCAGAAACACGGGGTTGCTGATGTTGCGCACGGCGAACGAGGCCTCCTCGCGCGCCATGTCGCTCAGTTTCAGATAGCGCACGGTCGTGTCTTTGCAGGCATCGGCCAGCGCCTGATACTCTTTATCGTCTTTTTCGGGCAACTGCTCTTCGAGCTTTTCCACGTGGGCCCGCATATAGGGCTTCTGGCGCGTCACGTCGCCCAGCGAAAAGCGGCCGAAGCCCTGCACGATGACGGTCGTTGTGTTGTCGGGCAGCTCGAGCACGCGCATGACGCGGGCCACCACCCCGACGGGATACAGGTCGTCGCGGCCGGGCGTTTCCACCGACGCGTCTTTCTGACACACCACGCCGATGAGCCCCTCGTGCTTGGCAGCCTGCGCCACGAGCTTGAGGGAAGATTCGCGCCCCACCGATATGGGCGACACCACGCCGGGAAAAAGCGTCATGTTGCGCAGGGGCAGAATGGGGAGAATGTCGTCTATTTCCTTTTCAAACAAGGTAGAAATATCGCCGTCAAAGTCTGCTATCAGCGAAAAAGGATTTTGAGGCATATCTGATTGGCTCATATCGTTTGTTTCAGCATTTAAAATAAGATGGAGCCTGCTTCGAGCGGCCGGCCCTGCCGGCCTTTGCATCAGCCCGCAGATGCAGGCTGCCACGAGCGCGGGCAGGCTCGGCCGCTGCCTCGCAGGGCGGGGATGGCGTGACGCGACGCCCCCTCTTTCCGCGAAGGCACCAATGGGCTGCAAATTTAACTCTTTTTTCTGTGACTTTCTTATTAACAGATGTCAATTCCGCTGTTTTCCTTACTTTTGCCGGCGGAAAAGGCGGAGCCCGCGCCGGCTCTGCTTCCAGCATCAAACGATATGCCTTCCGAATATTTCACCTTTAAGCGTTTCCGCATCCACCACGACCGTTCCTCGATGAAGGTGGGCACCGACGGCGTGCTGCTCGGGGCCTGGGCCGACGTGGCCCGGGCATCGCGCATCCTTGACGTCGGTTGCGGCTGCGGGCTCATAGCCATCATGGCGGCGCAGCGCTCTGCCGCCCACGTTACGGGCGTGGAAATCGACGCCCCCTCGGCCGCGCAGGCCGCCGCCAACGCCGCCGCGTCGCCCTTTGCCGGCCGCATCGGCATCGTCTGCACGGACGTCCGCACGTTCTGCCCGGACGAGCGGTTCGACTGCATCCTGTCCAACCCTCCCTTCTTCGACGAGAGCCTGTTGCCCCCCGACCCTGTGCGCGCCAGTGCGCGGCATACGTCGGCCCTCTCCTTTGCCGCGCTCGTCGAGGCAGCCTGCCGGCTCATGGCGCCGCGGGCCACGCTCCAAGTGATTGTGCCCGCCACGGCCCGCACGGCTTTTCTCACCGAGGCGTCGGCCCGCGGCCTGTGGCTCGTGCGCCGCACCGACGTGGTCACGGTGCCCGGCAAGGCGCCCAAGCGCACCCTGCTGCACCTCTCGTCCGGCAGGCCCGACGAAGCGCCCGCCGTCGACGAGCTGCCCCTTTGCGGGCGCGACGGAAGGCGCTCGCCGGAGTACGACCGGCTCACGCACGACTTCTACCTCTGACCTCCCGGTGCGCATGCCGGCTGCCTACGCCCGTCTGCCGGCTTGCGGCGGCTCCCGGCAGGCAGCAAAAAAGAACCGGCCGGCGGCAAACGCATCGGCCGGCGGGCCGTGAAAAAATTGTAACTTTGCGCAGCTCTTTCCACAGCTCCCGTCAAAAATGAAACTCATCTGCATTTACGCCAACTACGCCGCATACAATAATAACGCCTTGCGGCCGTTATACAACAAGGATGCCCCCATCGTCTACGCCATGGCCGATACGGCGCTGCTCACGGGCGGGAAGCCTTTCTTCGTCCCCGACTGTGCAGCTCCCTGCACCTGCGGAGCGCAGCTGGCCGTCCGCATCAGCCGCCTGGGGCGCTTCATCTCCCCGCGCTTTGCCCGGCGCTATTATGACGCCTTTACCGTCTGCGCCACGTTTACGGCCGAAAATCTCTTCGCCCGTTGCGTCACCGAGGGGCTGCCCTGGGAGGTCAGCAAGGGGTTCGACGGCGCTGCCTGCGTGGGCCGGCCGGTGCTGCTCGAAGACCGCAGCGCCGACGCCATCGGCTTCCGCCTCGACATAGACGGCCGCGAGGTGCAGCGCGGCAACACGGCCGACCTGCTCCGCAACGTCGACACCTGCATTGCCTACGTCAGCCGTTTCTACACGCTGCGCCAGGGCGATCTGCTCTTCACGGGCACGCCCCTGCCCGACGTGGTTGTCGAGCCCGGCTGCCACGTCGACGGCTATGCCGATGGGCAACACCTCCTTTCGTTCAACATCCGCTGAGCGGCCACCCACCCCGCCCGCCGACGGACCAACTGGAAACGCTATGCTCCGATATATATCTACCCTCCTGATTGCCGCGCTGTGCGCCGTCGTTTATGCCCGCGCCCAGAGCGACGGCTTCACCGACCTGCCGGCCGACCGTTACGCCATCGAGACCGACGTGCCCCGCTTCCGCACGCAAATCCACACCGGCCAGCCGGCCGCCGGCGGCAACTTTTCCGTCAGTATCGAATATCCCGAATACGCCCCCTTGAAGGCGGCCGAAGTGCGCGCTCTGCGCAAAGCCGGCTTCGAGCAGACGGCCATCACCCCCCAGGTGAGCGTAGGCGTGCTGCGCAAGCAGGCCGTGCTCAACGTGAGCTTTGCCCCCTTTGCCCGCATCGACGGCCGCTGGATGCGCCTGACGTCGTGCAAGCTCACGGTGCGGCGCTCGGCGCTCGCGCAGGCCGCCGGCCGCAGCGCCACCGACCGCTACGCCTCCTCCTCCGTCCTCTCGCAGGGCCGATGGGTCAAGATACGCGTGGGCAGCGAGGGGCTGTATGCCCTGACGCCCTCGTTCCTGCAATCGGCCGGCTTTGCCGACCCCGCGCGCGTGCGCCTCTACGGCTACGGTGGCCTCGTGCAGGAAGAGCAGCTCGACTTCGACGGCGACGACCGCGTTGCCGACGATTTGGAGGAAGTGCCCCTCTACCGCCAGGGCAACCGCCTGCTGTTCTACTCCGAAGGCACCGTGCGCTGGACGTGGAACAGCAGCACCCAAAGCTGGGAACACGCCAACAACACCTATTCATCCTACGCTTACTACTTCCTGACCGAAACCGACGAGGCACCCGCCGCCTTCACCACGCTCGAAGCGCCTGCCACGACGCCGTCGGCCGCCATTTCAGAGGTGACCTATCCCGTTTTGCTCGACGACGACGCCTACAGCTGGTACACGGGCGGCCGCGAGTTTCACGACGCCTACGATTTCGCCTACGGCAACACCCACAGCTTCTCGCTGGACGCTCCCGGCATCGTCGAAGGCGAGGACGCCACGGTGCGGGTGGCCTTTTCGGCCTCGAACGCGCTCTCCTCGACGCGGGCCGAAATCAGGCTCAACGGCACCTCGCTGGGCTCGCTCACGGTGGCCCGCCTCGGGAGCGACGAAAACGCACGCGAGGTGCGCACGAGCTTCAACACGTCGGCCGCGGCAGCCAGCAACACGTTCCGCTTCACCACCACAGCTGGCCACGCCGCCCGGCTCAACTTCATCTGCATCAACTACACCCGGCGCCTCGACGCCTCGGACGGGGCCTTCTCGTTCTCGCCACGCACGGGGCGGGCCGTCACGCTCAGCATCGCCGGCGCAACGGCTTCGACGCGCCTGTGGCGGCTGGGCCGCGCGGGCGACCCCGTGGCCGAAGTGGCCTCGACGCTCACCGACGGCGTCCTCACCGCAGCGGTGGCCGACGGCAACCGGCGCTATGCCGTTGTCGACGTGGAGCAAAGCTGCCCCACCCCCGAACTGGTGGGCGAAACGCCCAACCAGAACCTGCATGCCGACGCCGGGCTCGACATGATTATCATCGTGCCGGCCTCCGGGCTGCTCACGGAAGAGGCCGAACGGCTGGCCGACGAGCACCGCCAGCGCGACAATCTGCGTGTCAAGGTGGTGCCTGCCGACGAGATATACAACGAATTTTCCTCGGGCACGCCCGACGCCACCGCCTATCGCCGCTACCTGAAAATGCTCTACGACCGCGCCACGTCCGACGCCGACGCGCCGCGCCACCTGCTGCTCTTCGGCGAAAGCCTGTGGGACAACCGCATGCTCATGGCCGAAAACGCCTCGCTCTCGCCCGACGACTTTCTGCTGGCCTACGAAACGACCAACCAGCAAAACTCCATCGGCCCGCTGCACAGCTACGTCACCGACGACTACTACGGCCTGCTCGACGACGGCGAGGGCCGCAACATACTCATTGAGCCCGTCGACCTGAGCATCGGCCGCCTCACGTGCCGCACGCCCGAGGAGGCGCGCGTCGTCGTCGACAAAACCATTGCCTACATGGAAAAGGCGTCGGTGGGCACGTGGAGAAACACCGTTTGCTTCATGGGCGACGACATCGACGACCACGACCACATGAAAGACGCCAACGCTGCCTACAACCAGGTGCAGACAACGACCGACGGCAAGCTCATTATGAAACGTTTCTTCTGGGACGTCTACAAGCGCACGATAACAGCCACGGGCTACTCCTACCCGCAGATGTCGGACGAGCTGAAAGAGCAGATGCGCCGCGGCGCCCTGATGTTCAATTACAGCGGACACGGCGCCCCCGACCGCATATCGCACGCCCGCCTGCTGCTGACGGACGATTTCCGCTCGATTGCCACGACCGGCATCCCGCTTTGGGTCTTTGCCTCGTGCGAGGTGGCCACGTTCGACAGCGGAAGCGACAACATCGGGCGGGCCGCCCTGCTCTACGAGGACGGAGGCGCCGTTGCCGTGATGTGTGCCTCGCGTAAGGTCTATTCCGACCCCAACCGGCGGCTGAACGTGGCCTTTTGCAAGCATCTGTTCGAAACGGACGAGGCAGGCGACCACCACACCATGGGCGAAGCCTTGCAGCTGGCCAAAATCGAGCTCATCGACAACGGAGGCGACCGCACGAACAACAAGCTGAAATACCACTTCTTTGGCGACCCCGCGCTGCGGCTGGGCTTCCCCACGGGGCAGGCCGTCATCGACAGCATCGGGGGCGTCGGGCTCGCCGACGGCAGCAACGTGCAGCTGAGCGCCGGCAGCAAGGTGAGGGTGAGCGGTCGCGTGCTCTCGCCGGCGGGCGAGGAGCTGCCCGGTTTTTCGGGCGTGGCAACGCTCACGCTCTTCGACCGCGAAGCCACCGTGACGTGCCAGAACAACGAAAGCTCCGACGCCGGGCCCATGACATATACCGACCGCGGCAACGCGCTCTTCGAAGGGAGCGACTCCATCCGGGGAGGGCGCTTCAGCATGGAGATTCCCGTGCCCTACGACATCAGTTACAGCGACGCCACCGGGCGCATCTACGTTTATGCCGTGAGCAACGACCATTCGCTCGAATGCCACGGCTACGACGACCGCTTCCACCTGAACGGTACGGCCGAAAGCGCCGAGCCCGACACCGTGGGGCCCAAAGTGTTTGTGGCCCTGGACAGCATGGACTTCCCCAACGGCGGCAAGGTGGGGCGCGAAACGCTGCTGCTGGCCACAATTAGCGACGACAACGGCATCAACACAACCGGCAACGGCCTGGGCCACGACCTGGAACTGACCATCGACGGCGACAAGGCCGGCAGCTACATCCTGAACGACTATTTCAGCTACGACTTCGGCACCTACCGCAGCGGCTCCATCAGCTATCCGCTGCAAGACCTGACGGACGGTGCCCACAGGCTCGAGCTGCGGGCCTGGGACGTCAACAACAACTCGACGACCGCCGTGCTCGACTTTCTCGTGGGCGAACATGCGCCCGCAGGCTTCGAGGTGAGCGCATCGCACAACCCGGCTACGACGAACACGACGTTCGTGGCCCACGTCGAAACGAGCGAAAACGACAACCGCGTGACATTTGAGGTGTTCAGCCTGAGCGGACGCCGCCTGTGGTGGCGCGAAGTCACCGCTGCGGCAGGAACAGCCTACGCCTCGGCCGCATGGGACCTGCGCGACGCTGCGGGACGCCCCCTCGAACCGGGCATCTACCTGTTCCGCGGCGTCTGCCGGTCGGGCGGCGACGAGAAGGAAACGGACGCACAAAAGCTCATCATCGTGAGGCCCTGAGAGAATATAAACATTAGCACCCTATACCAAAATGAAGAAACCGACGACAGCTGTCATCCTGGCCCTGACCATGGCTCCCGCATGCCCGGCATGGGCCGAGGATGACGTCAGAGACCAGTTTAATCCCATCATGACGGCCGTCACATCGCAGTCGATTGCCGCAGATGCCCGCGCAGGCGCCCTGGGCGACGCCGGAGCAGCCACGGAGCCCGACGTCTATTCGCAGAACTGGAACCCGGCCAAATACCCCTTCACCATCAGCCGCGCAGGCGTGGCCATCAACTACACGCCCTGGCTGAGCAAGCTCACGAGCGGCATTGCCCTGATGAACGCCGCCGGCTACATACGCCTGGGCGACTATCAGGCCATCAGCGCCTCGCTGCGCTACTTCTCGCTGGGCGACGTCTCGACGAGCGACGCCAACATGACCGTGCGCCCCTACGAGCTGGGCGTCGACGTGGCCTACTCGCGCATGCTGAGCGAGCGCTTCGCCGCAGCCGTGGCCCTGCGCTACATGTACTCCGACCTGAGCGGCCACTACGACGACAACACCACGCCCGGTTCGGCCTTTGCCGCCGACATCTCGTGCTACTACAACAACTATGTGATGATGGGCAACCGCGAATGTCTTTTCGCTTTCGGCGTGAACATCAGCAACATCGGCTCAAAAATCAACTACGGCGAAGACTACTCGTACTTCATCCCCACAAATCTCCGCATCGGTTTGGGATATACCATCCCACTGAACGAGTTCAACCGCATATCGTTTTATGCTGATGCCAACAAACTGCTTGTGCCGTCACGACCGCTCCAAGGTGTGGATGAAACGAACGAGGACTATGAGGAGCGCATCCGTACGGAGTATTATGACATGTCTTCCATCAAAGGAATTTTCAAAAGCTTCGGAGACTCTCCGCAGGGCTTCAAAGGAGAAATGCAGGAGATACGTTGGAGCGTGGGTGCGGAATACACATATAATGATAAGTTCACGCTGCGCGGAGGCTATCAGCACGAAAGCGACGCCCAGAGCGGACGCCGCTACATGACGTTCGGCGCAGGTTTCCGTATGAACGTGCTGGCCATCGATGCGGGCTACGTTGTAGCTACATCGCCCAGCAACCCGCTGGATCAGACGCTGAGGGTATCTCTGGCGTTCGACTTCGACGGCATACGCGAGCTCTTTGGCCGCGGCCGCTAAACCTGCAACCACACAAGGCAAGAAACATGAGAAAAATAAAAGTGGGAATGGGCTTCGACGTTCACCGCCTCGTGGAGGGCCGCGAGCTCTGGCTGGGCGGCATCCGCATTGAGCACGAGCGGGGCCTGCTGGGCCACAGCGACGCCGACGTGCTCATCCACGCCATCTGCGACGCCCTGCTGGGCGCTGCCGGCAAGCGCGACATCGGGCACAACTTTCCCGACACCGACCCCACCCTGCTGGGCATCGACAGCAAGGTGCTGCTCGGCCGCACGGTGGAGCTCATCGCCGCCGACGGGTGGCACGTGGGCAACGTGGACGTAACGGTATGCGCCGAGCAGCCCAAGCTCAACCCGCACATTCCGGCCATGACAGCCTGCCTGGCCCCCATCCTGGGCATTGGGGAGGAGGATCTTTCCATCAAGGCCACCACCACCGAAAAGCTGGGCTACACCGGGCGCGGCGAGGGCATGGCGGCCTACGCCGTGGCGCTCATCGAGAGGTAAGCGCGGCGGTGCGGCATCGCGCCACAAACCGACACAATGCAACAAGGGGAAGCGACCGACGGCCGTTTCCCCTTGTTGTTTGCGCCTGAAAACAGAACGACGCGAGATGTGGCTTATAAAGAATAGCGGCGCGGAAACCTGAACCACACGGCCAGCAGCGCCACGACGAACATGGCCATGGGATAGTAGAGGTAGGGAACGATTTCCAGCGGACTCACCGCCGCCAAGCCGCCGGCTATGAGCAGCTGCGCACCGTAGGGGATGAGCCCCTGCACGCAGCACGAAAACGTGTCGAGCAAGCTGGCGCTTTTACGCCGGTCGACGCCGTAACGCTCCGAGATGTCGGCAGCAAACCGGCCGACGGAGAGAATGGCAATGGTGTTGTTGGCCGTACAAAGATTGGCCACGCTCACGAGCGCCGCGATGCAAAGCTCTGCCCCGCGGGTGGTGCGCACGCGGCGGGTGAGAAAATGAATGAGCCAGACGATGCCGCCGTTGAAGCGTATCAGTTCGAGCAGACCGCCCGCGAGCATCGAAACGAGAATGAGCTCCGACATGCCGGCCACGCCGCTTGTGGCGGCAGAAAGCCAACCGCCCAGATCGAACGAACCGGTGAAAATGCCCGTAACGCCCGTGAGCAGAATGCCCAAGGCAAGCACCAACAATACGTCGACACCGCAAAGCGCCAGGACGAGCACGGCGACATAAGGGACGACCTTGACCCAATCGACCGTGGCCGGGGCCGTCACCCCGCCATGACCGGCGCCCAGGGCGACGTACAGAAAAAACGTCAGCAAGGCAGCCGGAAGAACGATGCGGAAGTTGACGCGAAATTTGTCGGAAAGACGGCAGCCCTGCGTGCGGGTGGCCACCACTGTCGTGTCGGAAATAAACGACAGATTGTCGCCAAAGAAAGCCCCGCCCACAGCCGACGCCACGAGCAGGGGAAGCTCGATGCCCGTCTTGGCCGCCAGCCCCGTGGCCACGGGCACAAGGGCCGCGATGGTGCCGACGGACGTACCGATGGAGAGCGAAACGAAGCATGCGGCGACGAAAATGCCGGCCAGCACCATGTTTTCGGGCAGGCACAAGAGCGTCAGATCCACTGCGGCGGAAATGGCGCCCATCTGCTTGGCCGACTCGGCAAAGGCTCCGGCAAGGACGAAAATCCAGACCATGAGCAACAAGTCGCCGTTGCCGGCCCCGCGCGAGAAGTGGCGCATGCGCTCCTGCAAGGAGAGACCGCGCGTGGTCAGCAAGGCATAAACCGACGTGAGCAGGAAAACAACGAGCATCGGCACCTTGGAGAAATCGCGCTCGTAAAGGCTCAAAGCCACATACGAAAGCACGAGAAAGAAAAACGGACTGATGGCCAGCAGGCCATAACGCCTGGGACGCTTCTTGCGGGAGGGATTGCTCATTTATATTGAATTTTTCGGCAAAAATCCGATATTAAAATAGAGGACACATTAGGAAAAACCGCCTGCGAGCCTTCGCTCGAAAAAACGGCGCGGCAGCAACAGGGCGGCAGCCTTTAAAACACATCTGCGACGTGCTGCCCCTTCGGGCCACGACAGCTCTTTGCGGCTGCAAAAATACAGATTAAGCTCGAACCGAAGAGCCATCCCCTTTTATTTTTTCGGGCGGAAAGACTTCGAGAGCATGAGCTCCCATTTTCACCGCCACAAACAAACGCATTACCAGCTGCAAACGGTGTATTGCCGGGCCTAAAACAGATTTTGGTGCGGGAAAAACGAGGTTGAAAGGGCTAAAAATAAATTTTTCGCCTTTCTCCGGCTAAAACAATACCCTGCCGCGCAACCCGCCTCTCCCCCGAAGGAAAACGCATGAGTCGGTATATGAAAATGCGGCCTTATAAGTTTTCCACATAATTGCGATAATCGATGGACGACATGCCTGTTTGCCGTCGGAAGTACCGGCAAAAGATAACTTTCTGATTTACAGATACATTTTTTGTTTAGTGTAACATTTGTGAACGTCGAAAACAGGAATGCCCTGCGCCCCAGTTCCTGCAACGGGTCGAGCATGGGAGTTTCAAGGATGGCTTTCAGTTCCGCACGGCTGATGTGCCTGTGCTTCGGTGCAGGCTTCTTCTCGTATTCCATGTCCTCCAACGGATTGGCGCGGAGTATCTCGTAGTCCACGGCAAGGTACACCAGCTTGCTCAGCCAGCACAGACACTTGTTCGTCTGTGACGGACTGAAGTTCTTGTAGCGTTTCAGGAAGGCTTTATAGGAATTGCCGAAATCTTCCGTGATATCGGTAAACTCAATGTCCTCCTTGCCCAACGAGGTGAGGTGTTCTTTCAGGTATTTCTGATAATATCCCGAATGGCGGTAGGTGGACGTGGAGTTTATCTCCTTTGAACGGGCGAGCAGACGTTCTCGTTCCCTTTCGCCCATCTGCAACAGCTTGGTGGGGATGACAGCCCTTTTCGCCAATGTGTTTTTGAGTAGTTCGGCGCTCACCACGTTCTGTTTCTTCAATATTTCATCGTAGGCAAGCTCTACGGACTTGCGGAACTCCTGCAAGCGGTTGTTCTCTCGGACGGTACGGATAGTTCCCGTCTTGCTGTTCCAATCTTCCGGACGGCAATAGATACCCGTCGCCATCGTGGAACTCTTGCCGTCTATGGTGATGCGGCACAGGACGGAGGTCGTGCCGTCCGCCTTCACTTTGTTTCTGTTGATGTACGGTAATATGGAAAATGTACTGCGCATAGTCGTAGTGTTTGGGGGGATTAAAGAATAAGTTTCAAGTCTTTGGTCGCTTCAATGTATTTGTCCATGTCCTCAAAGAGCTTCTTCGGGGTGACACGGGCATAAACCTGCGTGGTGGTTATATCGGAGTGTCCCAGCATCCGGCTGATGGTTTCAATCGGCACTCCGGCTTCCAGCGTAATCAGCGAGGCGAAGGAGTGACGTGCCTGATGATAGCACAAGCGTCCGCTCACTCCTGGAAGGACGGCAAGGGTTTCATGTGGCGTTGGAGGTTCGGGTGGTATATCATCGGGAACAACGTCGGACGGCTGGCGTCATGGTATTTCTCAATCAGGGCGAGTGCTTCGGGCAACAGCTTCACGCTCGCCCGAAGCTCGTTCTTCTTGCGGCGGTATTTCAGCCAAAGGTTCCCCTCATCATCGGTGTAAAGGTTCTCACGGGTGACGCTCACCGCATCCGCATAGGCGGTACCCGTATAGCAGGCGAACAGGAAGAGGTCACGGGCTAGGATGTGCGTGGTGCGCCATGCGGGTATCTCCACATCGCGTATCTTCTCGAAGTCCTCGCGGCTCAATGCCCTCGGTGTCCGTTCCGTCTTTTGAGGCAGGGTGAAATTGGCAACATGGCACCTTTCCGCATACCCCTCCTTGTAGGCGATGCGGCATACCTTTTTCAGGATGGCGAGATAGTGGCGCACCGTATCCACGGCATATCCTTTCACGTCCATTACGAAGTTTTGGTAATCGTGGATGAACTGTTCGGTAAGCTGCCCGAAAGCGATGTCCTTCGTCTTGAACTGCCACGGGATGAACTCGCCCAATGTCTTTCTCATGTAGTAATAGCCGGGATAAGTGCCTTTGGCACGGTCTATCCCGATACGTGCTTTCAAGTCCTCACAGATGCGGTCGGTCATCCGAAGCAGCGTCATCTGCGTTTTCATGCTGCCTTGGAACAAGTCCTTGACCGCCGTCGCGTCAAAGTCCTGCCCACGTTCCACCAATGCGTCAAACGCCGTATTGACCGCAAGCAGCAGCTTGTCCAGTTTGGCATTGGTTTCCACCGCCTCGCGGCTCTTGCCGTCCAGACGGCTTTCCCGTGCGTTCCACAACTCCGGCCTGCACGACAGCTTGCAGCCGAACTGCGCCATCGTGCGGTTCACCGTGATACGACCCATTATCGGGGCTTTGCCCGACTTGTCCGTTCCGCTCTTTTTCAGGTAGAGCAGCACCTTGAATTTTTCGATTTTCATACGCTCACACTTTTTTGATGCAAAGTTAAGTTGAGTGCAAGCGTTCCTTGATTTGCAGAACGGCGCGTATCGGCGCAATCGGCACGGGTGCACAACAAATTCATTTTCCGTGCGTTACCTGTCTTTGCTTCGGTAACAGGCGGCTAACGGCTTGGTAACTGAAATGCCTCACCATTCCGCATTCCGTTGCGTTTTCGGCATCCGGCAGAATAATGCGAAACCGCTCATTTCAAACGGGTTGCGTTTTGTCGTTACTTGTTTGCCGACGGGTGCTTTGTGGGTTCTGTTCCATTATTTCCGCCATTTATATACGATAATCAAGTTTGTTGACAACTCGGCGTTCCTGCCGTTTGCAGACAAATATAAATATACAACAATGGTGCGCGCCACGTTGTCGCGATATGAATTGGTGTGGCTTTTTTACAACGGGCTTTCGGAAGCAGGCAACCCGAAGTTCAAAAGGCTCGTCGAAAATATTCCCTTTTGAAAAACTTACGCGAGGACTTACTCACCTTGAGCCGGGAAAACCGTGCCGGTCTTGCGGCAGCAGGCATCTCCTGCCGCATGCTACTCGACAATGGTTATTCGGAGACCGATTATAACTTTTGGCTATCGCCTTATGCAAAGGTGCCAGACAAATATGCGGTCAGTGCATTTTATAGTAAAAGCGATCTGAACGAAGGTGTTGAGGTGGTAAGGCGAATGAATAAATTTTTGGAGCAGACAAATGGTGTCAAATAGCCTGCATGAGGAATGGAAAAGAATTGTGCAGCTATCATATACAGTTGAAAAGGTAAAAACTAAAAACTTAAATATGGGAAATATCAGAATGAAGAGAAACGACGCTGCCATGCAGCAAGGTTCAACGGCAAGGAAGTGGCTGCTGCTGGTTATCATGGCTTATACAGCTTTTGTGTTCAACACAACAGAGTTTATCCCCATTGGCCTGATGACGAATATCGCTGCCGATTTCGGAATAGCGGAGGCACATGCCAGCTTGCTGATAACGGTCTACGCCTGGTTTGTGGCTATCATGTCGTTGCCGCTGATGCTTGCCGTCGGCAGGTTGAATTTCAGGACGGTGCTGCTGTGTGTCGTAGCTCTTTTTGTAGTGAGCCATCTGCTTTCGGCTATGGCGACCAGTTTCAATCTGTTACTGCTGGCACGGTTGGGCGCGGCCACTGCACATGCTATTTTCTGATCCATCGCCTCGCCATTGGTGGTACATCTGGCACCGGAAGGGAAAAGACAGACCGCGTTGAGCATGCTCGTCACGGGCATTTCGCTGGCCATCATTGCAGGTTTACATTTGTTGCTGTGGCCGCACACTATACGGGGTATAGCTACATAGAGCCGTTCATGAAGCAGGTGGTGGGCATGGCTGACGACATGACAACCTTCACGCTGATATTGTTCGGACTGGCCGGCATTGGCGCAAGCGTGCTGTTCTCGCGCTATTTCGACGGTCGTCGCCGCCAGTTCATGTACATCGTTGCCGCGGGCATCGCCCTGATGCTGTTTCTGATGCGGGTCACAGCAACCGCCCCGTATGCGTTTATGGCGCATTGCATGGTTTGGGGACTGATATTCACTCTATTTAATCTGGTGGTGGAATTTGAAGTCATTCGCAATGCTCCGCAAGCCACTACGGTGGCGGTTGCCATATTTTCGTCGATTTTCAACATCGGCATAGGCTGCGGTGCCGTTATCGGCGGAGCAGCACAGAGCAGACTACCGCTCGAATACATCGGGTTTGTGGGAGGCGTAATCGCCCTGCTTTCCTTGTTTTATGTATGGAAAGAGCGAAAACTTTTCAATTGACCATGCACAATTGGGAATTGCCAATGGAGAATTGATAATGGAAATTTATCAATTTCCCCAACGCTCGTTATAAGAAAAAAGCCGCAACGGAGTGAGTCCGTTGCGGCTTTTCTGCTGAGCGCCGGTGCGGCGCGATGGGCGTTTGGGGGCTTCACTTCGTGTTGGGCTCCTCCAAGCGGTAGCCATACTTCTTGTCGGCGGCTTTCAAACAGAAGGCCACGAGCATGGAAAGGACGGCAATGCCCGTGAAGATGCACATGGGCAACGTATAGTCGTACATATTCGTTGCTTGCCCGTTGACAACGGTTTTACCCGTGATGCAATAATTCTCCAAAACAGTACCAATGAGCACGGGAATGCCCCAAAGACCGATATTCTGAATGAAAAATATCAGCGAATAGGCCGTGCCGAGCTGCTTGACGGGGAATATCTTGGCCACAGAGGGCCACATGGCCGAAGGCACGAGGGAAAAAGCAATGCCCAGAATGATCATAAGCGCAATGGCCACCCAAGGAGCGCTGATGAAAGGCAGAGCGAAAACGAGATGCACGAAAATGAGCATGGCTGCCCCCAGGAGCATGATGGACGCGGCCTTGCCTCGCTTATCAATCATGCCGCCAAACACGGGCGTAAGGAAAAGCGCACCCAGCGCAGGCAGGCCTGCAAAAGCGCCCGCAAGGCTTTCGGCGACGTGGTATTTGGTAATCATCAGTTCGGTGGCAAACTTCTGGAAGGGGAATACGCACGAATAGAACAGCACGCAGAGCAGGGCGATGAGCCAGAAGCCGGGATTGGACACGACGGCCCGAACGTCCTTGAAGGAGAATTTGTCCTCGGGCTCTGAGGGAGCCGAGAGCGTTTCCTGCTTGTCGAGCTTTCGGTCCATGACGGCAAAGCAGAGAAACGAGATGAAACCGCCCACAAGCAGGATGAGCCCCACGAGCAGAGGCGTGTCGAGGCTCCATTTCTGAGCTACGGGCAACGCCACGGCATAAGCGGCCTGCGAACCGATGCGTGCCAGCGCTACCTGGGCTCCCATGGCCGTTGCCAGCTCTTTGCCCTTGAACCACTTGGCTATGATTTTCGACACGGTGATGCCAGCCACCTCGGCGCCGACACCAAAGACGGAATAGCCGGCCGAAGCCACGAACACGTCGGCCTTATACCCCCACACTGTGGCGGCCGTGCCGCCCATGGTGGTGATGGCGTAATATTCGGCGAGCGTGCCGCCCACCATCAGGACGGCGGCGAGCGTGCCGGTGAAGCGTATGCCGAAGCGGTCGAGGATGAGTCCGCCCCAGATGAGCATTAAAAGATATACGTTGAGAAAGCTGTATGCTCCGGTGAAGAAGCCAAACTCTCCGCTCGTCCATTGCAGCTCTCCTTCGAGCATGCTTTTCAGCGGGGCCATAACGTCGTTGACGTAGTAGGCCGCCATCATCGTAAAGGCCACTATGAGAAGGGCCGACCAGCGGGCCCATGCCTTGTCGCTGAGTTTTAACTGCGTTTTCTGCAATTCCATTTTTACTTTTATTCCTTTGTCAAACGTTTATTTTTTCAGCCAACGGTCCAGCCAGCGGAAGAAGGTGCGCTGCCAAAGCACGCCGTTCTGCGGCTTCAAGACCCAATGGTTTTCGTCGGGGAAGAGCAGCAGCTGGGCGGGGATGCCGCGCAAGCGGGCTGCGTTGAAGGCCGACTCGGCCTGGGTGTATTCGATGCGGAAATCCTTCTGACCATGAATGCAGAGGATGGGCGTGTCCCATTTGTCGACCGAAAGGTGGGGCGACGTCTCGAAAACTTTCTGCATCCGCCCCTGCGCGTCTTTGTGCCAGGGAGCAGCGCCCATGTCCCAGTTGGGAAACCACATTTCTTCCGTCTCAACGTACTGCTGCTGGGTATTGAAGATGCCGTCGTGGGCTATAAAGCACTTGAAACGCCCGTCGTGATGGCCGGCCAGCCAATAGACGCTGTATCCGCCGAAGCTGGCGCCCACGCATCCCAGACGGTCCTTGTCGACGTAGGGCTCGCGGCAAATGTCGTCGATGGCCGAAAGATAATCCTGCATGCAAAGGCCCGAATAGTCGCCACTAATGGCTTCGAGCCACTCCATACCGAAACCGGGAAGCCCGCGGCGGTTGGGAGCTATGACGATGTAGCCGTTGGCTGCCATAATCTGAAAGTTCCAACGGTAGCTCCAAAACTGGCTGACGGGCGACTGCGGGCCACCTTCGCAGTAGAGCAGCGTAGGATACTTCTTGCTCGCGTCGAAATGGGGCGGATAGATAACCCAGCAGAGCTCGCGCTTGCCGTCGACCGTCTCGACCCAACGTTCCTTGACCTCGCCCATCGTGAGCTTGTCGAAAAACGCTTTGTTTTCGAACGTAAGCTGCTCTACCTCCGTTTTCTTTTTCCCGGGCGTGACGAGATATACCTCGTCGGCGCTGCTGATGCTGTGGCGCGTGGCGAGGATGCTCTTGCCGTCGGGTGTAAGAGAGGATATGGCGTAGTCGCACACATCGTCGGTGAGCTGCCGCACGTTGCCCTTCAAATCGGTGCTGTATATCTGAGTGCGGGCGTGCCATACGCCGGTGAAATAAATTTTATCAGACTTGGCCGACGCGTCCCAGCAGAAGTCGTTGACGCCGCTCTCGAAGCTTTCCGTAACATACGTTTTCTGCCCGTCCTTCAAGCGGTAGACGCAGAGGCGCGTGCGGTCGCTCTCGTAGCCGTCGCGCTCCATGCTGAGCCATGCCACGTAGCGGCCGTCGGGCGAGAACTGCGGATTTTGGTCGTATCCCATGTTATAATCGACAGAAGCCTTGTTGACAGCCTGGTTTTCGAGCGAAACGGTGGGGTCGGCAACGGGAGCTTTGTAGCCGTCCGGCTTGCAGAGGTTGACCGTCTTTTGCGATTCCCATTCGTAGAGGTAGATGTCGCTGTCGGTACTGATGGCGTAGTCGCGTCCCGTTTTCTTCCGGCAAGTGTAGGCCAGCGTCTTGGAATCGGGGCTCCAAGCAAACTGCTCTATCCCGCCGAAGGGCTTCATCGGCGACTCGTAGGGTTCGTCTTCGAGCACATCCTTTGCCCCGGCAATCTTCGTTCCGTCGAAATCGGCAATGAACGGATGGGGCGACGAGGTGTTGTAATGGTCCCAGTGTTTATACATCAAATCGTTGATGACCATGCCCGATGCTTCGGGCAGATCGGCGTCGCCCTCCTGGATAGATGTATAGTTGGGCACGTCCTTGACGAGCAGCACCTTGCGCCCGTCGGGCGAAAAGAGGAAACCGCTCACGCCGCCCTCTTCGTCGGAGAGCTGGCGCCGCTGGCTACCGTCAACGCCCATCTCCCACACCTGCGTGCTCCCCGAAGCGTCGGAAAGAAAGGCTATTTTCTGTCCGCCGGGCAAGAAAACGGCATCGCTCTCGTTGGCGGCCGTCTGCGTGAGCAGCTCCGAGCGTTTTGTAGCCATCTCCATGCGATATAAAACCGTGTGAGATGCGTTTTGCTCTACGCTGAAATAGGTCACCGCGTAGACCGCGCTTTTTCCGTCGGGCGACATTTCGAAATGGCCAATGCGGCCCATCGACCAGAGTATTTCGGGCGTCAGGAGGTCGCTCTTCCACTCCACCTGCTGTTTGCCGATGACGGGCCGACGGCTGTCGGCCGTCGTCTGCGCCGTCACGGGAGCAGCTACCAGCGTGGCGGCTGCTATCATGGTCTTTACGTTCATCATTATGGCGTTTGCTTTTTACGTTCCTTTATATACAAAACGTGCCTGCCTGCATCCAAGACACCTTTTCTGCAAACCGGCACGTTCTTATCGGCTGATTATTTCTTCATTCTTTTCTGCGCCTCCATCATGGCCTCCTGCTGCTTTTGGAGAGCTTCGAGGCGGGCGGCCAATCCGCTCGGCTTTTTGTTGGGGTTGTTCTTGTTGGCCTCGTAGTTGGCTTCGAGCTTGGCCAGTATCTTCTTGTCGTCGGTGGTTCTCCGCAAGTACCACATGGTCAGTGCGCTGGCAAGCAGGGATATGAAGTAGTAATAGTTCAATCCTGCCGGGTACTTGTTGAACATAAAGAAGAAAAACACCGGCATCAGGAACATCATCCACTGCATGAGCTTCATCTGCTCGGCCTGCTCGCCCGACATGGTAGCGCGCTGCTGGCGCATCGTCATGACCGAGTAGATCACGTTGGTGGCGCAGAAGAGCACGCAGAAGAGGCTGAGGTGGTTGCCGATGAAGGGGAGGTTGACGCCCCACGTCAGGACGTCGTCGTAGGTCGAGAGGTCGTCGGCCCAGAGGAAGCCCTGCTGGCGCAGCTCGATGGCGTTGGGCACGAAGTTGAACATGGCAATCCAGATGGGCATCTGCAACAGCATGGGCAGGCAGCCGCCCATCGGGCTCACGCCATACTGGCTGTAAAGCGTCATCATCTCCTGCTGGCGCTTCATGGCGTCTTCCTTGTTGGGGTATTTCTTGGATATTTCGTCCACCTTGGGTTTCAGCACGCGCATGCGGGCGCTGCTCATGTAGCTCTTGCGGGTGGGCACGTAAACGATGACGCGCAGCAAGAGGGTGATGAGCAGCAGAACGATGCCCATGGGCAGGCCGAGCTGCGTGAGCCAGTCGAAAACGTAAATGGTGAAGTAGCGGTTGATCCACTTGAAGATGGGCCAGCCCAAGTAGACTACTTCTTCCAGGTCCATGTCCTTCTCACCCAGTTTATGTGCGTCCATACTTTGCAGCAGTCGGTACTGATTGGGGCCAAAATAGAACTGCAAACGGGTGGCCTGCCGGCCGGAAGCGTCGAACGGCACGTTCATCGAGGCTGAGTAGTCCTTCAAATAGCCGGAGTGCTCACCCTCCTGCACGCTCTTCATTTCCACGTCGGAAAAGCTCTGTTCGGCCATCAGTATGCTGCTGAAATACTGATTTTTAAAGGCTATCCAATCGACCTTTCCTTCGGCCTTGGCCTCTTCGGTTTCGTGCTCGTTGAGCTTTTCGGCTCCGTCGTCGACAGGCTTATAGGTCAAAGTGGAATACATGTTCTCGAAATAGAAGCCTTTTTCCTGCTGACGCACCTTGTCGCGCCAATAGAGGCGCAGGGCCTCCGTTTGGGGCGATATATGGCGCTCCATGCCGGTCGTCTTCACCGAAAAATTGAGCAGGTAGTTGTCGGCCAGGAGCTTGTAGTCGAACTGCAAGGTTTCGCCGCCCGGCGAGCGGAGCAGCATCGTGACGGTCGAATCGGTCACACCCACGGGAGTAAAATAGTAGTTGCCCGTGCGGATGTTGTTGTCCTTCGTTTCCAGCACAAACGAAAGCGAGGCGTCTTTTTCTGCATAGAGCAACAGCGGATTGTCGCGCCCTTCCTTGTAGTCGGCATAGCCCTTATATTCGTTCAAGCGCACTTCGGAAACGGTTCCACCTTTACTGTTGATGGTAACCGTTACCTTATTGTTTTTCAGAACAATCTTCTCGTTTTTCCCTGTGAGGGCCTCGTGAAACAAGGCTGTCGAATCGAGCGCTGCGGTAACGCGGTCGGCATCCTGCCGGGCCTCCTGCTTTTCCTGCGCCTGCGAAAGGTTTTCCTGCGGGGCCGGCTGCGCGGCCTGCTGTTTCTGCGTGTTGGTGGAATAGAAGCTGAAGCCGATGAGCACGACGGCTATCAGCACCAGCCCTATTACTGTGTTCTTATCCATTTATCGTAAGATGGCTTTGCGTTACTTTCGGGTTTCTTCGATGGCTGCCTTGACGAAGCTCAGGAACAGCGGATGGGGCTTGAGGACCGTGCTGGAATATTCCGGGTGAAACTGCGTTCCGATGTACCATTTCAAATCGGGTATTTCGACGATTTCCACCAGTTTGCACTCGGGGTTCAGGCCCACACACTGCATGCCGTGCTGCTCGAAGGCTTCGGCGTAGTCGTTGTTGAACTCGTAGCGGTGGCGGTGGCGCTCGCGGATGATTTCCTTGTTGTAGATGGCGCGCACGCGGCTGCCCTCGCGCAGTTCACACTCATATCCGCCCAGGCGCATCGTACCTCCCATGTTGGTGATGTTTTTCTGGTCCTCCATGATGTCTATCACGTTGTGGGGCGTCTTGCTGTCCATCTCCGAGCTGTTGGCATCGGCCAGTCCGAGCACGTTGCGGGCAAACTCTATCACCATCATCTGCATGCCCAGGCAGATGCCAAACGTCGGACGGTTGTGCTCGCGCTGATATTTGCAAGCTATGAGCTTGCCTTCGATACCGCGCTGCCCGAAGCCCGGACAGATCACCACGCCGGCCATGCCCGAAAGCTGCTCTTCGACGTTGTCCTCGGTGAGCTTTTCGCTGTTGATGAAGTGAGCCTTCACCTTATAGTCGTTATACGTCCCGGCCTGCGAGAGCGATTCGAGGATACTCTTGTAGGCATCCTGCAAATCGTATTTTCCCACGAGCCCGATGTGGACCACCTCGGTGGCCTTGTGGCGGCGTTCGAGGAAAGATCGCCATGGGCCGAGCCCCGGCGTTTCGCCCACGGGCATGTTGAGCTTGCGCAGGATGGTGGCGTCGAGCCCCTGCTCCTGCATGCGCAGGGGCACTTCGTAAATCGTGGGCTGGTCGAGGCTCTGCACGACGGCCTCGGGGTCGACGTTGCAGAAGTTGGCCACCTTTTTCCTTACGCCGGCGCTCAAGTCGTGCTCGGTACGCAGCACGAGTATGTCGGGCTGGATGCCCAGGCTTTGAAGCTCCTTCACGGAGTGCTGCGTCGGCTTGGTTTTCAGCTCCTTGGCGGCGGCCAGATAGGGCACGTAGGTGAGATGCACGCAAATGGCGTTGCGGCCCAGCTCCCATTTGAGCTGACGGATGGCTTCCATGAAGGGGAGGCTCTCGATGTCGCCCACCGTTCCGCCAATCTCCGTGATGACAAAGTCGTAATGGTGCTTCATGCCGAGATAGAGCATGTCGCGCTTTATTTCGTCCGTGATGTGGGGAATGACCTGTATGGTTTTGCCCAGATAGTCGCCCCGGCGCTCTTTTTCAATGACGCTCTGATAGATTCGCCCGGTCGTTACGTTGTTGTTCCGGGTGGTGTGTATGCCTGTAAAGCGCTCGTAGTGGCCCAGGTCGAGGTCGGTTTCCTGCCCGTCGTCCGTAACGTAGCATTCTCCGTGCTCGTAGGGGTTCAGCGTTCCCGGGTCGATGTTGATATAGGGGTCAAACTTCTGTATGGTGATGTTGTACCCTCTTGCTTGGAGCAGTTTCCCGATGGACGACGAGATAATGCCCTTACCCAACGACGAGGCAACGCCTCCCGTCACGAAAATGTATTTAGTTTCTGACACGGTTGATTGTTTTTTGTGATTGCACATTTTATAAGCCGTCGGCAAAATTACGCAAAAACGGCGGGATAAGCCAACAAAGAAAGAAAAGATTGACGCCGACCGCAGCGAAAAGGGGCAAAGCCGCGCATCGGCCTCTGCTGCGACGCCGCCCGCGGCTGCTGCCCGACGGGGCCGGCCGCAAGCCGGGAAACGCGGGCCGCAAGCCGGCAAAGCGCCACTCGCCGGCTCCGTCGACCGCGCGCGGCGGGACGCGACGCCTGCATACGGCAAACGGCTGCATCGCCCCTCGCAGATGAAGGGAAATGCAGCCGTCTGCTGCGTTTTGCGGAACCCTGTGGGGCCGGCGAAAGGGAAGCCCCCGTCCGGGGCCGGCCGTCAATAGCTGCGGGCCACGATGACGCGGCACGTGGCAGGCTTGCCGCTCACCATGTCGGTGCCGGGATTTGTCTGGTCGTAGCCGAAGGGGACGCAGCGTATCGTGGCCTGCGTGTCGGCCTTGATCTTGGCCTCGGTTTCGGCTGTGCCGTCCCACGGACAGAGGAAGAAGCCACCGTCCTTGACGCGCTCGCGAAATTCGTCGTAGCTGTCGCAGGGATAGATGTGGGCGTCCAGATAGCTCTTGGCCTTGGTGTAAACGTTCTGCTGGATCTCCTCCAACAGGGCCGGGATGCGCCCCTCGATGCCTTCGAACGAAACGGTTTCCTTTTCCAACGTGTCGCGGCGCATCAACTCGATGGTGCCGTTTTGCAGGTCGCGGCTGCCCATGGCAAGGCGCACGGGCACACCTTTCAGCTCATAATCGGCAAACTTGAAGCCGGGGCGCTTGTTGTCAGCGTTGTCATACTTCACGCGGATGCCCGCACGGCGCAGGCGGTCGGTCAGCGCGCCGAGTTTTTCGTCGAGCACGGCGAGCTCGTCGGCGCCCTTATAGATGGGAACGATGACCACCTGAACGGGAGCCAAGTGGGGCGGAAGCACAAGTCCGTTGTCGTCGCTGTGGGTCATGATGAGCGCTCCCATAAGCCGCGTGCTGACGCCCCAGCTTGTCGCCCAAGCGTAATCGAGCTGGTTGTTGCGGTCGACGAACTGCACGTTAAACGCACGCCCGAAGTTTTGTCCGAGGAAGTGGCTCGTACCGGCCTGCAAGGCCTTGCCGTCTTGCATCATGGCCTCGATGGTGTAGGTGTCGAGGGCGCCGGCGAAACGCTCCGTGGCGCTCTTGACGCCGCGCACCACGGGGATGGCCATCACGTCGCGGGCAAAATCGGCATACACATCCAGCATCTGACGCGCGCGGGCCTCGGCCTCCTCGCGCGTGGCATGGGCCGTATGCCCCTCTTGCCACAGAAACTCGCTCGTACGCAGAAACAAGCGCGTGCGCATCTCCCAGCGCATCACGTTACACCACTGGTTGCAGAGCAGCGGAAGGTCGCGCCAGGAGTGTATCCACTTACGATAAGTGTTCCAGATGGTCGTTTCCGACGTCGGGCGGATAATTAATTCCTCCTCCAAACGGGCTGCGGGATCCACAACGACGCCATCGCCGTCGGGGTTGGCCTTCAAGCGATAGTGCGTCACGACTGCGCACTCCTTGGCAAAGCCTTCTACGTGCTCGGCCTCTTTCGAAAGGAACGACTTGGGAATAAGCATCGGGAAGTAGACGTTCTGCACGCCCGTCTCCTTGAAACGGCGGTCGAGCTCCTGCTGTATCTTTTCCCAGATGGCATATCCGTAAGGCTTGATGACCATGCAGCCGCGTACGTCGGCCTGCTCTGCCAAGTCGGCCTTAACGACCAGCTCGTTGTACCATTGAGAGTAGTTTACACTCCGCTTTGTCAGATCTTTCAGTTCTTTCGCCATAATTGGTTTCTTTTGTGGCTGCAAAAGTACGAAAATTCGGGGGATTTATCCCGCAGCAAACTATAATTTGCTACATTTGCAGGCGGCTTACATCCATAACCATTTAAATTTATACGCTTATGAAAGGAATGAAATTTTCAGTAATCGCATTATCTGCCGCGCTCCTGATGAGCAGCTGCTCGATGAGCAACAAGGCAAAAGGCGGCCTCATCGGCGGTGGCGGCGGCGCAGCTCTTGGTGCGCTGATCGGCCAGCTGGCCGGCGACGGCAAGGGTGCCGCCATCGGAGCTGGCGTGGGCGCTGCCATAGGTGCCGGAGCCGGCATCCTGATTGGCAACAAGATGGATAAGGCTAAAGAAGCTGCCGAGCAGGTGGAAAACGCTCAGGTGGAAATGATGGAGGACAACAATACGGGTCTGAAATATGTAAAGGTGACTTTCGACTCGGGCATCCTCTTTGCCACGAGCGACGCCACGTTGAGCACCAGTGCAAAAAGCTCCTTAACGCAGTTTGCTACGACCGTATTGAAAACCAACCCCGACATGGACGTGGCCGTTGTGGGCTACACCGATAACGTAGGCTGGAAAAACAGTACGGCAGAAGAGAGCAAGAACAAGAACAAGACCTTGTCGCTGCAACGCGCCCAGTCAGTATCGACGTACCTCATCTCCAACGGTGCAACGTCCTCTCAAATAAAATATGTGGAAGGACTCGGCGAAGAAAATCCCGTGGCTTCGAACGCCACCAAGGAGGGACAGGCCCAGAACCGCCGCGTAGAGGTGTACATGTACGCCAGCCAGGCTATGATTGACGCCGCACAGCAACAGTCCGGAGGAAAATAAGAAAGCAAAACGTTTCCATACAAATAGCCGCCGAAAGGATAACGACAAGTCCTTTCGGCGGCTTTATTATATAAGGTGTAGTCTGCTTTGCTACGCATATGACGCACAGCGCATGCGCGAAAACGGTCAATTCTTCTCTCCTTCTCCGGCTTCAACCAGAGAAAGCCCCATTTCACGGGCCTTTTCTTTTACAAACGCCAATGCTTGCTCGTGCTCGTTGGGAACCCGTCCGTCCAAAATGGCATCTTTCAAAGCTGTTTTAAGCACACCGACTTCGCGGCAGGGCGAAAGACCGAACAGGTGCATGATTTCTTCGCCGTCCACGGGAGGCTGGAAATTTCGGATGCGGTCTTTCTCTTCTATGTCGACCAGCTTGGAACGCACCAACTTGAAGTTATTCAAAAAATTGCGCTTGCGCACCTCGTTCTTGCTCGTCACGTCGGCTTCGCAAAGCAGCATCAGGTCGTCGATGTCGTTGCCCGCGTCAAAAAGCAAGCGGCGGACAGCGCTGTCAGTCACAATATCATCGGCAATGACGATGGGACGCATGTGAAGCCCCACCAGCTTCTTCACATACTTCATGCGATCGTCAAGGGGCAGCTTCATACGGCGGAATATGGCCGGCACCATTTTCTCACCCAAGAAATCGTGGTTGTGAAAAGTCCATCCGGCCGATGCATCCCACCGCTTGCTGCGCGGCTTTCCCACGTCGTGAAGCAAAGCGGCCCAGCGCAACCACAAGTTGTCGCTCTTAGCGGCCACGTTGTCGAGCACTTCAAGCGTATGATAGAAGTTATTTTTGTGCCCCCTGCCCGAACGTACTTCCACTCCGTCGAGCGCAGCCAGCTCCGGCAGAATAATTTCCAGAAGTCCGCTCCGGTGCAGCTCAACAAACCCTTTCGAAGGATGAGAAGCCATCATCATCTTGTTCAGTTCGTCGATAATGCGTTCCCCGCTGATGATACGGATGCGCTCCCTGTTGCGAGCAAGCGCAGCAAAGGTCTCATCCTCAATATAAAAGTTGAGCTGCGTGGCAAAACGCACGCAACGCATCATGCGCAAGGGGTCGTCGGAAAATGTTACGTCAGGATCGAGCGGAGTGGCGATGATACCATCCTCTAAATCGCGCAAACCGTCAAATGGGTCAACCAACTCGCCATAACGCGCCTTATTAAGGCAGACTGCCATGGCATTAATGGTAAAATCACGACGGTTCTGGTCGTCTTCAAGCGTGCCATCCTCGACAATCGGCTTGCGGGAGTCGTGCGAATAGCTCTCGCGGCGCGCTCCTACGAATTCCACCTCGTGACCATGCCACTTGACCTGCGCTGTTCCGAAGTTGCGAAAAACGCTCAGCCGCGCACCGCTACCTACCCGGTTCGCAAAGGCCTCTGCCATACGGATACCGCTGCCTACTACGACGATATCCACGTCATTTGTCGGGCGCTCCAAAAAGAGATCCCTGACGTAGCCTCCCACCAGGTAGCATTCCAATCCCAGCTCGTCAGCCGTTTCTGAAAGCCGGCGGAACACAGGAGCATCCAACCGGGAGCGCATTTCTTCAAGGGTCAGTTTTTTCATTACTTCGCTTTTGGGAATGCAAAGTTACAAAATCATTGCGATTTACCCGGAGCCTAAATGCTGACAGCGGGAAAGGACATTTCTCTGACAAACCTTGCATAAGACGCGGCGGCTGTGCGTGGGAGCTTTATGCAGGGATATTTCACTGCAAACAATTTTCTTCGTAATTTTACACCGCTTTATCGTCATTAAACATGAAGAAAATTTTCATTTTCGGCCTCATAGCCCTCTTTTGCACCGGCTGCAACAACGCTAAAACCGACGAACATCGTTCTGAAAAGCGACAAGAAGCAGAAGCGGCCGGACAAATTTGTATTGAAAAGGCCCGCGAAGCCCTTTCGCGCCGCGACTTGAAAGCTGCCCGCGAACAAATCCTTTCTCTGCGCGAGAATTACCGTTTGGCTCTCGATGCCCGCGAGGATGGTATCCTGATAATGGACTCTATCGAACTTTTCGAAGCGCAAAAAGCTTTGCAAACAGCCGACAGCTTGTTGCAAACATGCACCGACTCGGCCTCAGCGCGTTTTCGGGAATTGAAAGCCAACTTTGACGAACAATGCCAAAGAATTAAATTCTACCACCGAAAGATTCAACACGACAAAGCGAACAAAACCAAGCACTGAACCGCCCATGCCCCACGACTTTTTCGACGACCTGAACGAAAAACAACGGGAGGCCGTACTCTACTGCGACGGGCCCTCGCTCATCATAGCGGGAGCCGGCTCGGGAAAGACGCGTGTCCTGACATACAAAATAGCCTATCTCTTGCAAAACGGGTATGAGCCTTGGAGCATACTGGCTCTGACGTTCACCAACAAAGCTGCGCGAGAGATGAACGAGCGCATCGCCCGGCTGGTGGGGTGGGAACGTGCCAAATATTTATGGTCGGGCACGTTTCACTCGGTTTTCGGGCGCATTCTTCGTGCCGAATGTGGCCTCATCGGGTTCAGCCGCGACTATACCATATACGATACGGCCGATGCCCGCAGCCTGGTCAAAACCATTGTGAAGGAGATGGGGCTCGACGACAAGGTCTACAAACCCGCCACCGTTCTCAACAAGATATCGGAGGCCAAGAACCGACTGATTCTGCCCGAGGAGTATTCCGCCGACGCTTCCATCTATAAAAGGGATCTTCACGACAACGTGGGAGAAACGCGCAAGGTTTACGAGCTCTACATGAAGCGTTGCAAAATGGCCAACGCCATGGATTTCGACGACCTGCTGCTTTACACCTACCTCCTGTTTCGCGACAACGAAGATGTCCGCAAGAAATACGCCGGCCGCTTCCGTTACATTCTCGTTGACGAGTATCAAGACACCAACTTTGCCCAGCACCGCATCATTACGCAGCTGGCCTCGCCCGATGCACGCATTTGCGTCGTGGGCGACGACGCTCAAAGCATTTACGGCTTCCGAGGCGCAAACATCGACAACATACTGCGTTTCAACATGCAGTATCCCACGACGAAGACCATCAAGCTGGAATGCAACTACCGCTCAACGCAGAACATCGTAAACGCGGCCAACGACATCATTGCCCACAACAAAAATCAGATACACAAAACCGTCTACACAGACAACCCCACCGGCGAACGTCTGCACGTTTTTGCCGCATACAGCGACAAGGAAGAGAGCATGAAGGCGGCGGCCGAAATCAACCGGCTCCACCGCTACAAAGATATCGGCTATGACGAAATAGCGCTGCTCTATCGCACCAACGCGCAAAGCCGCTCGTTCGAGGAAGCACTGCGCAGCTGCTCCATACCTTACCGCATCTACGGCGGCTTGTCTTTCTACCAACGGAAAGAAATCAAGGACATCATTGCCTATCTCCGCCTCGTAAACAATCCTAACGACGAGGAAGCTTTCAAACGTATCATCAACTATCCCGCCCGCGGCATCGGAAAAACCACACAAGAGAAGATACAGCTGGCTGCTTTCGAACACGGCATCAGTCTGTGGGCGGCAATGGCCGGCGCCTCCGAATTTATGCCGGGGCTCAACCGGGGTACACTGGGCAAATTGCAGACTTTTCAGGCATTGATAGAAGGTTTCAGAAAGGCCTCGGACGAAAACAGCCTGTTCGACCTCTCTGTTCGCATCGTCAAGGAGAGCGGCATCGCCGCCGACGTGCAAAACGAGCCGAGCCCGGAGAATATGAGCAAACAAGAGAACATCGAAGAGCTCCTGAACGCGATAAAGACATTCGAGACAGAGCAACAGGAAGAATTCGGTACAGAAAAAGTTCCTTTGAGCCAGTATCTCTCCCAGGTCTCCCTGCTGACAGACGCCGACCAGCGGGACGACGGCACGCCCAAGGTGACGCTCATGACGGTACACGCGGCAAAGGGTTTGGAGTTCGACGCCGTGTTTGTCACGGGGCTTGAAGACAACCTGTTTCCCGCAGGCAGCGCCCGCTACAACCCACGCGAGATGGAGGAAGAGCGTCGCCTGTTTTACGTGGCGGTCACGCGCGCCAAGAAGTTGTGCTACCTGAGCTACGCCAAGAGCCGCTACCGCTACGGGCAGCCTGAGTTTTGCAATCCCAGTCCGTTCCTCGACGAAATCGACGAGAGATACCTGGATAAGGACGCAGCCACGGCTACTGCCCGGGCAGCCGCGCCCCGCTCTTTCCAAGCAGAGCGTCCCTCTTTTTTCGGCAACGCTCCGTCTCCCTCGCTGCGAAAAATATCGACAGCCCGTCCGCCCCACTCCACCGACGAGCCACGGCTCGAAAGCGTCGGACCGTTCAGCGTGGGCGGCCACGTGGAGCACGAGCGCTTCGGGCGGGGCACGGTGCTCGGCATCGAAGGAAGCGGCGACAGCATCAAAATCAAGGTTGAATTTCAGAACGTGGGCACCAAAAACCTCTTAATGAAATTTGCCAAACTGAAAGCGCTCGATTGAGCGCACACAACAAAGCCACGGGAGCGGTTGGAACCATTCCATCTCCCGTGGCTTTTTTCTATGCCGGTGCCCCGTCCGGGCCATCCCCGGCTATCAGCCTATCCGCTACATCTGTATCTGGTGGAGCGTATAGTCGCCCATGATGCGGCTGCGATCCACGTTCCCCTTGACGCCTTCGATGCGTCCGGTCGATGTGTACTGCCATATCACGTAGTCCTGCCCGTCGTTGAGCGTCGGGTGGTCGCTGCGGTAGCGGGCTATCATCCAGTGATAGTCCTTGAAATGGCCCGCAAGGTGGCGGTTGTAGAAGTTGTGGAACGTATAGAGCAACGGCTTCTTGCCGTAATACTCCGTGACGCGTTGTAAGAAAGCCGTCAGGTCGGCTATGAACTTTTTGTCCGACACCGAGCCCTTGTGCTCGATATCTATGATGGGTATCAGGTCCTGTTCGCTGGGTTTGACGACCGACGTAAGGTTGGCAAACTGTTTTTTCCAGTCGATGTTGGGGCGGTAGAAGTGGTAGCTGCCCACGCTCAGCCCCACGCGGCGTGCCTCTTTCAGGTTGCGCTCATACGTGTCGTCCACGAGCGAAGCTCCCTCCGTTGCTTTCAGATAGGCGTATGACACCTTGCCTCCTCCTGCCACTTTGTCCCAGTCGATGCGTCCCTGGTAGTGCGACACGTCGATGCCCTCGCGCGTCGACGTGTTGATGCGGCCTTTGGCCAGCGTCCGGGCGGCCTTGGCCGGAGTGTGGGCGTCGGCCGCCGCCTTGGGCACGAGCGCATCGGGCTCTATGAGGGCCACCGCACCTCTTTGTGCCCGCGCGCGGCGGTCGCGCTTGCGCGCCTCGGCACCGGCAGGCCACAGCAAAGCCATGCACAACAGGGAAGAAACAAAAACGAGGAAGCGTGATTTCATGAAAAGTCCAATTTTCGGCAAAGTTACATTTTCTCTTCGAACGGGGCGAAGGCCACGTCTTAAAATATTTCAAAATCAAACAGATAGACACCGGGGAGTCAACGGCCGCCCCGCTGCGTCCGACAAGCACAGCTGCTACGCAACGTTCGCTTTAAAGCGAAAGAGCCTGCTCCGCCGCCGGAATTGTCCGTCGCACGGGGCAGGCCCTGTTTCTTCTCGTACCCTAAGCCGCGTCAGTAGCGCAAAATCTGACCGGGGCGGAGCACCGATTTTTTTCTCAGGCGGTTGATGGAGCAGAGCTTGTCGACCGTCAGCCCCAGCTTGCCGGCTATCACGTAGAGGCTCTCGCCGCGCTTCACCTTATAATAATGGAAGCTTCGTTGCGACGAGCCCGACGAAGCCGTCGAGGCTTTGCCGCGTCCGTTCGCGCCGCCCTGTGCCAGGGCGTTACCCTGCGAAGGCTCGTTCTTGCGGAACACGAAATAGTCGCCCGTCACATCCTGGTTGACAAAGTCGAACATCAGCGCGGGGTCGATGGCCCGGCCCAGCAGGCGGGTTTCAAAATGCAGGTGCGAGCCCGTAGAGCGCCCCGTGTTGCCACCCAGCCCGATGGGCTCGCCGGCCTTCACCTCGTCGTCGACGGCCACGAGCTGTTTCGAGAGGTGGCCGTAAATGGTTTCCAGACCATTGGGGTGGCGGATGACTACATATTTACCGTAGCCGCCGCGGTCGTAGCGCACGATGCGCACCTTTCCGTCGAAAGCCGCCACAATCGTATCGCCCGTATAGACCTTAATGTCGAGCCCCTTGTGCTGACGGCGAAAAGCCGCCCGGTATCCGTAGCGGCTTGTGATGTTGCGGCTCGGCGTAGGCATGCAAAAGCCGCGGAGGTCAATCTTGAAGCTGTCGGGCAGCTCTGCTGACGAATAGCAATGGGTGTTTTGCGTGTTCCAGCTGGTGTAAAGTTCGCCGGCGTCGCTCCATGTTTCCGTTTTATCAATAATCCGTTGGATGGCAACGGAATCGACCGCTTTCAGTCGGCGGTCGATGGGAGCCTGGCTGGCTATCAGGTCTTGCGAGAAGGCCGAAACGCCTGAGAGGAAGGCGAACGCTCCAACCACAAAACCTTTTAGAGAAATAGAATGCATTGGATATTAGGTTTTGAGCTGCGGCAAAGTTACAAAAAAATCAAGAAAAGCGAACAGAGCGGCCCCTCTCTTTTGTTAAAAAGAAGAAAATACGCATTTATGCGCATATACGCCCGTTCCGGCCCCGCCCATGGCGGAAATTGCAAGGGGCAACTTGCGTTTCCCGGCTGCATTTTCTTTTTTCACGGCGGGATATTTCATTTATCAGGGAGCAAATGGGGCTTATGTAGGAGGAAAAACATACCTTTGTAAACAAAACCAAAAACATGCAGGAGAAACAAGACCTCTTTCCGGCCCTTCCCGGGGGCTGCCGCCTCTACACCTTTTCGACGACGACAGACGAGCGGGGCACGCTGAGCTTTCTTGAAAATTCGCCCCGCCTTCCGTTCCGCATCGTGCGCACGTTCTGGATTTATAACGTACCCGAGGGGCAGGAACGGGGCACGCACGCCCACCGCACCTGTCAGGAAATATTGATTCCCGTACACGGCAGTTTCCGCGTCGAAATATCCGACGGCAACCACACGGCCGACCTGCTCATGGACCGGCCGGAGCAGGGCCTCTTCGTGCCGGAAATGGTGTGGTGCCGGCTCCATTCGTTCACGCCGGGCGCCGTCTGTCTCTGCATGGCTTCGCAAAAATACGACAAGCGGGGATACATCAACAACTACGACGACTACAAGAAAGAGATGCACGATGCAGACCGTCCGCTACACCCCTGACAGCAAGGCGCTGTGGGACGCCACCGTCGACGCGTCGCGAAACGGCACGTTTCTCTTCCGGCGCGACTACATGGACTACCACAAAGACCGCTTTGCCGACTGCTCGCTGCTCTTCCTGACCGACCGCGGCAAGTGTGTGGCCTGCCTGCCGGCCAACTTCAAGGCTGCGGAGCGACGGGTGGAAACGCACGGCGGCCTGACCTACGGCGGCCTTGTCTGCACCTCCGAGGTAACGACGGCCATGGCCCTCGACATGCTCGCCGCCGCCCGGGAAACCTACCGCCGGCTGGGAGCTGACACGTTTATCTACAAACCGGTGCCGCATATCTACCACACCTATCCGTGCGAAGAGGAGCTCTACGCCCTGTTCCGGGCCGGGGCGGTGCTTTCGGCCCGGGCTGTTTCGACGGCTGTCGACCTGACGTGTGCCCGGCCGCTTTCAGCCCTGCGCAAGCGGAAAGCGGCGAAAGCCCGGCGCGCAGGCCTCATCGTCGACGACTGCCGCACGGGCGACGCCGAAGCCGCGCTGGCCGATTTCTGGGTCATCCTGACCGACGTGCTCGCCACGAGGCACCACACGCGCCCCGTCCACACGCTGGGCGAAGCCAGCCTGCTCCGCTCGCGCTTCGAGGAAGAGATGCGCCTCTTCGTGGTGCGCTCGCCCCAAGGCGCCGTGCTGGCCGGCTGCCTGGCCTACGTGACGCCCGCCGTGGCCCACATACAATACATAGCCGCCGGCAGCGAAGGGAGGGCCTGCGGCGCCCTCGATCTGCTCTTTGCCACCCTCATCGACGGCCGTTTCACCGGCCGGCGCTACCTCGACTTCGGCATATCCACGGAGCAGGGAGGCACCCTCCTGAACGAAGGCCTCATTTTCCAGAAAGAAGGCTTCGGCGGACGGGCCGTATGCTACGACACATACACCATAAAGCTCTGAAACAACCGACATGAACATACCCTATCTCGACCTGAAAGCAACGAACGCCCTGTTCGAGCCGCTCCTTTCGGAGGCCATCGGCCGTACGGTGCGCTCCGGCCGTTACCTCCAAGGCGAAGAAACGGCCCGGTTCGAAGCGGCGTTTGCCCGCTTCTGCGGCGCGCGCCACTGCGTCGGCGTGGGCAACGGACTGGATGCCATCACGCTGATTTTGCTTGCCATGAAGCAACTGGAAGGATGGCACGAGGGCGACGAAATCGTGGTGCCTGCCTTCACTTTCATCGCATCGGCCGAAGCCGTGTCGCGGGCAGGGCTCACGCCGGTGCTGTGCGACATCGCTGCCGACGATTTTCTCATCGACCCGCAGGCGGCCGAACGGGCCGTCACGCCGCGCACGCGCGCTCTGCTGCCCGTACACCTGTATGGCAAGGTGTGCAACATGGACGCCCTGGCCGCTGTGGCCGCCCGCCACGGCCTGAAAATTGTGGAAGACAGCGCCCAGGCCCACGGCGCCCTCTATAACAGACGACGGGCGGGCAGCCTGGGCGACGCGGCCGCCTTCAGCTTCTACCCCGGAAAAAACCTGGGCGCGCTGGGCGACGGGGGAGCCGTCGTCACAAGCGACGAAGAGCTGGCCCGACGGGTGAGAGAACTGGCCAACTACGGAGCAAAGGAAAAATACCTGCACACGCACCTGGGCCTGAACAGCCGCCTGGACGAAATGCAGGCGGCGGCGCTGGCCGTCAAGCTCCCGGAGCTGAACCGGCAGAACGCTGCGCGGCAGGCCATTGCCGCCTACTATGGCAGCCACATCGACAACCCGCTCATACAGACACCATACGGGGGCCGGACGGCCGGCAGCGTGTTTCACATCTACCCCGTGCTGACCCGCCACCGCGAAGAGCTGCACAGCTATCTGGCCGAACGCGGCATCCAGACGCTGACCCATTATCCCCGGCCGATACACCGGCAGCCGGCCTATGCCGCAATGGCCGGGCTGTCCTTTCCCGAGGCCGAGCGGGCTGCGGCCTGCGAGCTGAGCCTGCCCATAGGCCCTACGCTCACGCCAGACGAGACTAACTACATCGTAGAATCACTCAACCTTTTCAGAAAATGACCCTCGACGTCCTTATCTGCTCTTTGAACAAGGGCATCGTGCGAATTGACGAATTGCTACGCCCCGTACGCCCCGACGTACGCTATGTCATTTCGTACCAATACACCGATGAACGCTACTTGGAGCTCATACCCAAGTCGTTGCGCTCGCGCCCCGACGTGACCCTCTACAAGCACCACGGCAAGGGACTTTCGGCCAACCGCAACCTGGCCATGGAAAAGGCCACGGCCGACCTGATCATGTTTGCCGACGACGACACCCGCTTCTGCGAACAGTCGTTCGACTACATCTTCCGTCTCTTCACGGAGCATCCCGAGGTGGACGTAGCGTTCATGCGCGCCAGCACCTACACGGGAAAACTGCTGAAAGCCTATCCCGAGGAAGCCTGCCGGCTGACCGACAGCGAGCCGTGCTATTCCATCTCCATCATAGAGATGGCATGCCGCCGCAGCAAGGTGCAGGGCACCGTGCGCTTTGACGAACGCTTCGGCCTGGGCACGCAGTTTCTGACCTGCGGCGAGGAAGAAATATGGATGGAAGACGCCTTCAAGGCCAAGCTGCAAATCTATTATTTCCCGGAAAAAGTGGTGGAGACGTCCACGATGCTGAAAAAATCGCTCATCTACGTCGACGCCGGCGTGCAGCGGAGCAAAGGGGCCATTACCTATTATAAATATGGCAAGCGGGCCTGGTGGCTTTGCCTGCGCTTTGCCATGAACGCCGCCTCGCAGAAGATGTGCCACTTCTGGCCCATGTTCCGCCACCTCATCGAAGGCATCAACTACATCCGGCGGACCAAATAGACAAAGGATGGAGCGCCTGAGCGTATTGGTTTGCACCATGAGCGACCGCCTGGACACGCTGCGGCCGGAGCAATATCCCACGGCCGACGGCGTGGTCTACGTCTTTTCCTGCCAGTGCCCCGCATCAGCGGCGGCTCCGCAGCCCCCCCGCTGGCTGCAAGAGCGCCCCGACGCCTCTTTTCAACCCCTGCCCGGCCGTGGCCTTTCGGCCAACCGCAACCATGCCCTCGGCCTCTGCCGCACGGAGCTGGCCGTCATTGCCGACGACGACGTGACCTATACGGCCGCCGGGCTCGAAGGGGCCATCGCCGTGTTCGACAAGCACCCGGACGTCGACATCGCCTGCTTCCAAGCTACCGACATGCGGGGAAAGCCCATCAAGGCCTATGCCGACGCCCCGTTCGAATATGCAAAACGTCCTCGGGGCACATACTTTACGTCTATCGAGCTGGCTCTCCGCCTCTCGCCCGCCCTGCCCCGCTTCGACGAGCGCTTCGGCTTGGGCTCCGAACGCCTGGGCTGCGGCGAGGAAGAGGTTTTCCTGTGTGATGCCTGCCGTGGCGGACTGCGCATTGTCTACTTCCCCATCGTGCTCTGCGCCACGGACAACCCGCACACGACGGGACATAAGTTTTACGAGGAAGCAGCCGTACGCCGTGCCAAGGGAGGCGTGCTGGCCTACTGCTACCCTGCCCTGCCGGCCTTGCTGCGCATCCTGCGCCACGCTCCCCTTATCCGCCGGGGCCGGCGCCTGCGCTCGCTGGCCGACATGCTTGCCGGCGCCGCCTACATCTGGAAAACACGCGCGAAGACGCCGCGCTAAACGCAAAGCCATGCTTGTTTCCGTCATCATCCCCGTCTACAACCGCGCGGCATACCTGCCCCGCCTGTTCCGCTCGCTGGTGCAGCAGACGTATCGCCCGCTCGAAATCGTACTGGTGGACAACGGCTCGGCCGACAGTTCGCGCCGGCTGTGCATGGCGTTTAAAGAAGAACACCATGCGGCCGGTTTCAGCGTGGTCTGCCTGGACGAAGCCAAGCGGGGCTGCTGTGCCTGCCGCAACAAAGGAGCACAGACGGCCCGGGGGGAATATCTTTACTTCTTCGACAGCGATGACGAAATGGGCGAAACGTTTTTGGAAGAGGCCGTCAGCCTGCTGCCGGCCGACATGGTCTGCGCCCCGACCACCATGGTGATGCCCGACGGCCGGCAGGTGAACCGCAACGCATATTATACGGCATCGGCAGCCGACCACATCCTCACCTCCATGCTTTCGACGCAAAGCTACATCGTGCGAAAAAGCTTTTTCGAGAAATGTGGTGGCTGGAACGAGGCCTTGCCCCGCTGGAACGACTGGGAAATGGGCACCCGCCTCCTGCTTTCTGCCCCCCGCCTGCGATGGATCAGGGATAAGCACTTCCACCGCATCCATCAGCACGCCGACAGCATTTCGGGGCAGAGCATTGCCCGCGATTTCAGGCCGTTGCTGCAAAGCATCGCCGCCGTGAGAGCGGACATCGACCGCCTGGCGACAGAGGGGCGGGAAAAACAACGAGCCTGCAAGGCCCTGTACGCAAAAAGCACCCTGCTGGCCGGGCAATATCTCGCATCGGGCCTGACGGTCGAGGCAGCCCTGACGCTCCGCGCGGTGGCCGGCCTGCCCGTCGGGCGGGGCTTCCGCACGCTTGCGGCCGCTCTTCTCGCCGCTGCTGGACAAAACGTGCGCGGCCTGTGGAGAATTTTTCATTTATTCGTATAAGCGCCCGCTGCGTTGCTTGTATTGTCACATCTAAATTGGCAACTCGGTCTTGCAAACTTGGCATACCGCCAGCGGATGCCGGCAGGAAAAGGTACATTTTCGGGCATTTTGCGCAAGAAGCTGCCTAAAAACATGTTTTTTTGTTTGCAGGTGAAGAATAAACGTCCTACATTCGCCATGAAGATAAAAACATTCATTTCTTTACACTTACAATCATGGCAAAAAAGTATAATTTCGGGGCCGGTCCCTCCATTCTGCCCCCGCAAGTAATCAACGCTACAGCAGAAGCCTGCAAGGATTTTCAAGGTATCGGTTTGTCGTTAATGGAAATCAGCCACCGTTCAAAGGACTTCCAGGCCGTTATGGATCAAGCCCAGGCACTCTTCAAGGAAATCCTGAACATCCCGGAGGGCTACTCCGTATTGTTCTTGGGCGGCGGTGCCAGCTTGCAGTTCTGCATGGTGCCCTATAACCTCTTGGAAAAAAAGGCCGCCTATCTCAACACCGGCGTATGGGCCAAGAAAGCGCTGAAAGAAGCCAAGCTCTTCGGCGAAGTGGTTGAGGTGGCATCGTCGGCCGAACAAAACTATACCTACATACCCAAGGACTATACCGTTCCTGCGGACGCCGATTATTTCCATATCACGACGAACAACACCATTTACGGAACGGAAATCCGCAAGGACCTCGACTCGCCCGTACCTTTGGTGGCCGATATGTCGTCCGACATCTTCTCTCGCCCGATTGACGTTTCAAAATATGCCTTGATTTACGGCGGAGCACAAAAGAACCTCTCGATGGCCGGCGTTACGTTCGTCATCGTGCGCGACGACATCTTGGGAAAAGTGACGCGCCCGATACCTACGATGCTCGACTACCGCACACACATCGACAAGGGCTCCATGTTTAACACGCCCCCCGTCGTTCCCATCTACTGCGCCCTGCAAACGCTGCTTTGGATCAAGGAGAAAGGCGGCGTAGGCGAGATGGAAAAACTGGCTCAAAAGCGTGCCGCCATCCTGTATGAGGAAATCGACAGAAACAAGCTCTTCAAAGGAACGGCAGCCGCAGAAGACCGCTCGCTCATGAACATCTGCTTCGTCATGAACGACGAATATAAGGAACTCGAAAGCGAATTCCTGCAATTTGCCGGTGCGAAAGGCATGGTGGGCATCAAGGGACACCGCTCCGTAGGCGGCTTCCGCGCATCGTGCTACAACGCCATGCCCGTTGAAGGCGTTGAAGCCCTCGTGGCCTGCATGAAAGAATTTGAAGCTCAACATTAAAAAACATTTCGGCAAGCAAATAGGCCGCTCCTCGCCCTTTTATCTCTTTTTCTTTCCAATAAGAAAGATAATACGTGGGCGAACGGCTTATTTGCTTGCCTCTTAAAAGAGAAACAAAATGAAAGTATTAGTTGCTACTGAAAAACCATTTGCACCCGTTGCCATTCAAGGTATCTCCGACGTCGTAAAGCAGAACGGAGACGAACTGGCCCTGCTGGAAAAATACACGGAAAAACAACAGCTGCTGGATGCCGTGAAAGATGCCGACGCCCTGATTGTGCGCAGCGACATCGTAGACGCCGAAGTGCTGGCCGCAGCCGCACAACTGAAAATTGTGGTGCGCGCAGGAGCCGGCTACGACAACATCGATCTGAAAGCAGCTTCGGAGAAAGGCATCGTCGTGATGAATACGCCCGGACAAAACTCGAACGCCGTGGCCGAACTCGTGTTTGGCCTGCTGCTGTTTGCCGTCCGCTCGCAGTTTAACGGAAAAACCGGGACCGAGCTGAAAGGCAAAACGATAGGTCTGATGGCCTTCGGAGCCGTGGCACAAAACGTGGCCCGGATAGCCACGGGTTTCGGCATGGAAGTGGTGGCCTACTCGCCGACCAACCATCCCGAAAAAATCAGCAAAGCTGGTTTCCGCGTGGCTAAAACGGCAGAAGAACTCTTCGAGCAATGCGACATCGTCAGCCTGCACATCCCGGCCAACGCCCAGACGAAGGAAAGCATCAACTACGCGCTGCTGAGCCGGATGAAAAAAGGCGCCATCCTGGTGAACACGGCACGCAAGGAGGTCATCAACGAAGCCGACCTGAAGAAAGTGCTTGAAGAACGCGAGGACCTGAAATATTATTCCGACCTGAAAGTTTCGGATCACGAGGGCTTTGTCGGCACATTCGGCATGCGCTATTTCGCTCCGCCTAAAAAAATGGGAGCTCAGACGTCGGAGGCCAACATCAACGCCGGCATAGCCGCAGCCCGACAAATAGAAGCTTTCCTTAAAACGGGCGACACGACATTCCAAGTGAACAAATAGCAGGAAAGGAGAAGGGATATGATTAAAGTCAAGCCATTCAAAGGCGTCCGCCCCCCGCAGGAACTGGTGGAGGACGTAGAATGCCGGCCTTACGACGTGTTGAGCTCGGAAGAGGCGAGAAAAGAAGCAGGCGCGAACGAAAAGTCGCTCTATCACATCACCAAACCCGAAATCAACTTCCCGGAAGGAACGAGCGAGTATGACCCGCGCGTTTACGAGAGCGGCGCCGAAGCATTCAGAAAATTCCAGGAAAACGGCTGGCTCGTACAGGACGAGGAAGAGAACTACTACCTGTATGCCCAGACCATGAACGGACATACGCAATATGGCATCGTGCTGTGCGCCCACATAGACGACTACGTGAACGCCAACATAAAAAAGCATGAGCTGACCCGGAAAGACAAAGAAGAGGACCGGATGAAACACGTGCGTATGACAAACGCCAACATCGAGCCCGTATTTTTTGCCTACCGGCCCAACCCTGTTCTGGCGGACATCATTAACAAGTATGCGGAGAGCAAACCCGAGTACGACTTCATAGCTCCCGTCGACGGCTTCCGCCACCAGTTCTGGGTGATTGCCGACAAAGCGGACCAGCAGCAAATAACGGAACAATTCAACCAAATGGATGTTCTGTACATTGCAGACGGCCATCACCGCTCGGCAGCCGCAGCTTTGGTGGGAGTGGAGAAAGCCCGCAACAACCCCAACAACACCGGCAACGAGGAGTATAATTATTATATGGCCGTCTGCTTCCCCTCCGATCAGCTGACCATCTTGGACTACAACCGCGTGGTGAAGGACCTGAACGGAAAAACGCCGCAGGAATTCTTGGAAGCCGTGGAGAAAAACTTTGAGGTGACAGACATGGGGGAGAAACCCTATAAGCCTCAGGCCCTGCACGAGTTCTCGCTCTATCTGGAAGGCCACTGGTACCGCCTGACAGCCCGGCCGGGCACGTTCGATGCTTCGGACCCCATCGGCGTACTCGACGTGGACATCTCATCGCGCCTGATTCTGGACGAAATCCTTGGCATCAAGGACTTACGCACCGACAAACGCATCGACTTTGTCGGCGGTCTCAGAGGCTTGGAAGAGTTGCAGAAAAGAGTGGATTCCGGTGAAATGAAAATGGCCCTGGCCCTCTATCCCGTCAGCATGGATCAGATCATGAACATTGCCGACAGCGGAAAAATCATGCCGCCCAAGGCCACATGGTTCGAACCTAAGTTGCGGAGCGGACTGGTCATCCATAAACTCGACTAAGCTCCCGCTAACTGAAAAAGAGAAGGCTTCCCCGACGTTAACCGCCTGAGGGAAGCCTTTTCCTTAAACTTTTGAACAAAACGGAACCGCCATCCGGCGCTATCCGATCGAAGCATAAAATGCCTCCCACGCATCGCAGAAAGCCTGCATGGAAGGAAACAGCACGTTGGCCCCTTCGTTGAGCAAAGCGGCGTCGGGCAAGGGGCCCGTGTTGAGCGCCACCGTGAACACGCCGGCTGCAACGCCGGCACGCACGCCCAAAGGAGCATTTTCAACGACAAGAGCTTCCCACGGACGGACGCCTGCCTTTTCCAAACCTTTCAGATAAGGCTCGGGCGAGGGCTTCCCGTGAACGACATCCTTGCTCGAAATGATTTTTTCTGCCGAAAAGACTCCGGGAAAGTTCGACTCCAAACGGCGAAGCAACGACAGCTGACCGCTGCCCGTCACGACCAAGGCTGTAAGTCCGTCGCGCTGCACCTTTTGCAGCAACGCTTCGGCACCCGGCATCTGCGGAGCTTCGCCAGCTGCGTTGAAAAGCTTACATTTTTCCTCGTAAATGTCGCGCACCTCCTCGGGCGTGGCGTCGCGCCCCCATTCGCGCCTTACAAGCAGGTTGATGGTTGAGGCACCCGTGCGACCCTCGAAACGATAGGCCTCATCGGGCGATATATGCAGCCCGAAACGTTGGCATACCTGCCTCCATGACGACGCATGAAGCGGCATGGAATCGAAAAGAACGCCGTCCATATCAAAAAGCACGGCTTTCAGGGAAATATCCCCGAAGCCATGCTTTTTCAGATAGTCAGCTTTTGCCAGCTGCCAGACTTCTGCAAGATCTTTCATGCGAAAGACGTTTTTTTATTTCGCCAAACGCGCCTGCATTTTCTGAGTTTCCTCCTCGTAGCCCGGTTTTCCGAGCAATGCAAACATGTTTTTCTTGTACGCCTCGACGCCGGGCTGGTTGAAGGCGTTTACTCCCAAAACGTTGCCGCTGATGCCGCAACCCAGTTCGAAGAAATAAATCAGCTGGCCGAGGTAATACTCGTTCAGCTCGGGAACGGAGATGCGCAAATTGGGCACCCCGCCGTCAACATGGGCCAGCTGCGTTCCCAGCTCAGCCATCTTGTTTACTTCGTCAACGCGCTTGCCTTCCAAGAAGTTCAGGCCATCCAGATTTTCGTCGTCGTGAGGGAAATACATCTCATGCGCCGGCGTCTCAACAGAAACGACCGTCTCGAAAATTGTGCGCTCCCCTTCCTGGATCCACTGCCCCATGGAATGAAGGTCGGTCGTAAAGTCGACAGCGGCCGGGAAAATACCTTTTCCATCCTTTCCTTCACTTTCTCCATAAAGCTGCTTCCACCACTCGTTCATGTAATGCAATTTGGGCTGGAAGTTGACAAGTATTTCAATCTTCTTGCCATCGTTGTACAGCGCATTACGCACCGCAGCGTACAGGCAGGCAGGATTTTCCTCCATCGGCACGGACAGAGCACACGCCTTCTCCATATCGGCAGCCCCCGCCATCAGCTGGCGAATGTCGAACCCGGCACAAGCAACCGGAAGAAGGCCCACCGGCGTCAGCACGGAGAAACGGCCTCCCACATTGTCGGGGATAATAAAGCTCTTATAGCCTTCCTTGTCGGCCATAACACGTGCAGCTCCCTTGCGGGCATCGGTAACGGCCACGATCACCTTGCGGGCAGTCTCCACGCCTCGCTGCTCTTCGCACTGCTTTTTCAACAAACGGAAAGCCAGAGCCGTTTCCGTCGTCGTACCCGATTTGGATATATTTATTACGCCAAAACGACGGCCTTTCAGATATTCGCACAGCTCGTAGAGATAATCTTCCCCGATGTTGTTGCCCGCAAAAAGGACGGCGGGATTTTTTCTGTCAGTTTTCAGCCAATCGAAGCTGTCCGAAAGCGCTTCTATCACGGCTCTTGCTCCCAGATAGCTGCCGCCTATGCCCGCTACCACAACGGTATCGCAGTTTTGACGCAAAACAGCCGCTGTTTGCTCTATTTCTGAAAGCAATGCCTCCGGCGTTGACGACGGCAGATGCAACCAACCCAGGAAATCGTTCCCGGCACAGCTTCCGTCTTCGAGCGAAGCGTGAGCTTTCGCTACGGCAGGAGCCCATTTGTCCAATGTTCCTTTGGGCAAAAAGGATAATGCATTCTCTACGTTCAGACTTAAATTTTTCATACTCAGTTCAATGCTTATTATATTCAAATCTTGCAAAATCTCTTCGTTGGCAATTGAATGCCGAAAGTAATGCCGACAGCATATACTGCCAGTATCATCTGAAAGAATCCGTCAGCAATTTTATTTCAATGGCCGGCGCAATGCGTTCATACAGGATGTTGTAAACCGCGTCCAATATGGGCATATTTACATGGAAGTGCCAATTAATATCTTTCATGCATTTTGTACCATAATAGCCTTCTGCTATCATTTCCATCTCTATTTGGGCGCTTTTCACCGAATATCCCTTCCCTATCATCGTACCAAACACGCGGTTGCGCGAGAAGTTGGAATATCCAGTCACCAGCAAATCGCCCAAATAAACCGAGTCGTAAACATTTCGGTCGATGGGATAAACAGCACGAAGGAAACGATTCATTTCCTGAACGGCGTTCGACATGAGCACAGCCTGAAAATTGTCGCCATATTTCAGTCCGTTGCAAATACCTACCGCTATGGCATATACGTTTTTCAGCACCGAGGCATATTCAATCCCAATAACATCGGCACTCGTTTTCGTCTTAACGTATCCGCTCGCAATCAAGTCGGCAAAACAACGCGCCTTTTCCTGATCGGCGCAGCCAACAGTCAGATAAGTGAGGCGGCCGAGCGCAACCTCCTCGGCATGACTGGGACCTCCGAGCACAGCCAGGTTCTCGTCGGGGACATTATACACTTGTCTGAAATACTCCGAACAGACAAGGTTCTCATCGGGCACAATGCCCTTGATAGCCGTAATAACAAACTTGCCCGTCAGCTTTGCCTTCAGCTTCTTCAACTGTCCTTTCAGGTAAGGAGAAGGCGTTACGAAAATCAGCGTGTCAGCTGCGCGGACAGCTTCGTTTATATCGCTCGTAAAACTGATACGCGACACGTCAAAACGAACATCCGTCAGGTAAGAGGGATTATGTTCCAGCCGCTTGAATTCTGCTATGGACTCGTCTGAACGCATATACCACGTAATGCGCTCTACCTTTTCGAGAACCATTTTTGCAATGGCCGTAGCCCAACTGCCCCCGCCAATTATCGCGATTTTCTCACACCAGTCTCCCATGCGTTGCCATCATATTGTCAGCACACCTCGTGCAAGCAGCCGTTACCGCGTTTCCTGCAAGCGCTCTATCCAGCCTCGAATATCTTCTACGGACGGTTTTTCTATTTCCAGCTTATAACGCTTCACGATGTCGCCTATCTGCTGCTGAATTTTCTGAGGATTTCCCTCGCACAGGTCAGCCACGACGTTATAGCCGGCCTTTTGCAAGAGTGGCACCAAATCTGCCGGTATTCCCACCTCTACATATTTATCTACGCCGTCGCGCCGGGGCTTTTTCTCCGGCCTCATCTGCGGGAAGAAGAGAACCTCCTGAATGGACGTCTGACCTGTCATCAGCATGACCAGTCGATCCATCCCGATGCCGATGCCCGACATGGGCGGCATGCCATACTGCATGGCGCGCAAGAAGTCGGCGTCGATAAACATCGCCTCGTCGTCGCCCTTCTCGCTCAGTCGCAGTTGTTCTCTGAAACGTTCCTCCTGATCTATCGGGTCGTTCAGCTCGCTATAAGCGTTGGCAAGCTCTTTTCCGTTGACCATCAGCTCAAATCTTTCCGTCAACTCGGGATTGCTTCGGTGCCGTTTCGTCAAAGGGCTCATCTCAATGGGATAATCTGTGATGAAAGTCGGCTGAACATAGGAACCCTCGCAAAAAGCTCCGAAGATCTCATCGATCATCTTCCCTTTCCCGTAAGTTTCGTCTATTTCCGTCATATTCAGCCGGCGGCATACGTCGCGTATCTCCTCCTCTTCCATCCCTTCCAGGTCGTATCCTGTCTTTTCCTTTATTGCGTCGAGCAGACGCACGCGGCGGAACGGAGCTTTAAACGAGATCACGTTGTCGCCCACCTTTACTTCTGTCGTACCGTTGACGTCCATACAGATTTTCTCCAAGAGGCGTTCCGTATACGCCATCATCCACTGATAATCCTTATACTGTACGTACAGCTCCATGCATGTAAACTCGGGATTGTGGTTGCGATCCATTCCCTCGTTCCTGAAATTTTTGGAGAACTCGTACACGCCTTCGAAACCTCCGACAATCAGCCGTTTCAGATAAAGCTCGCAAGCAATACGCAGGTACAAATCTACGTTCAGCGCGTTGTGGTGCGTGATGAACGGCCGGGCGCTGGCACCTCCCGGTATTGGTTGGAGAATAGGCGTCTCCACTTCCATGTAACCGTCTTTGTCGAAGAAGTCGCGCATCGACTTAAACACGCGCGAGCGCTTTTCAAAAGTCTCCTTCACGCCGGGATTGACAATCAGGTCCACGTAACGCTGGCGATAACGCATCTCGGCGTCGTCGAAGGCGTCGTAAACCACGCCGTCACGCTCCTTCACAACGGGCAACGGCTTCACGCTCTTGGCCAGCAGCGTCAACTCACGTGCATGAACGCTGATTTCTCCCGTCTGCGTGCGGAACACGTAGCCCTTTACGCCCACGAAGTCGCCCAAGTCGAGCAGTTTCTTGAATACCGTTGTATAAAAAGTTTTATCCTCGCCCGGGCAAATATCGTCGCGCGTTATATACACCTGGATACGCCCTTTTGAGTCCATTATTTCGGCAAAGCTCGCTTTGCCCATTACGCGACGGCTCATCATGCGGCCCGCGATGCACACTTCACGCGGCTCCTCACCGTCTTTATATGACGACTTAATTTCAGTAGAATAGGCATTCACGGGATACTCGGCTGCCGGGTACGGCTCTATCCCCATTTCACGCAATCGCGCCAAAGCCTCGCGACGGCCTATCTCCTGTTCGCTAAGTTCCAATATATTCATTATGAATTTTCTTTTTGATGTTTCTCCGGCAAAATTAGGAAAAAACCACGTAACAAGCAGCTATTTCCACGAAAGAAAGGGCCACGTCTCGTAAAACGAGACGAAATAATTAACAGACCGCGCTTAGCCGCCCGATTCCGTAAAGAAGGTAACGTTTACTGTAATATGCGTTCTCTCCCGTCCCAACTTTGCGCTAACTTTGCAGCGCGAATGAAAGATATCCTCATGAATGAACTGATTTCTCTGCTGCATCAAGGGCGTTATTCGTGCGTCATCCGTCACCAGTCCGAAGTGCGGACGTTTTCCTCGCGTGGCATTTTCGATTTGTTCCGTTTGCTGCGCGACGAACCGGGATTCCTGCGCGGGGCGTGCGTGGCCGACAAAGTGGTGGGCAAAGGAGCCGCGGCCCTGATGGTGCTGGGTGGCGTCAAGGCGGTGCATGCCGACGTTGTCAGCTCACCGGCGCTTGCCGTGCTGCGTAGCGCCGGCATTGATATCCAGTTTGACACGGAAGTGCCCCACATCCAGAACAGACAAGGCACAGGATGGTGTCCCGTTGAGACGCTTTGTCGCGATTTGTCGGCGCCGGAGGACATGCTTCCGCTCATTGCTCATTTTGTAGAGGAGGCGTCGGGACGCTCTGCCGCACGATAATTTTAAGAGAACGGAGCTGCCTTCGGGAATGAAAAGGAAAAGCGCGGTTTTGCGTCCTGCTACGCTTCGGTTTGCACTATCTTTTCATAAGATAAGGCGGCATTCGGGAAAGTGCTTGTGAAAAACATTCGTTTTTCCCCGCTCTTTCCTCTCATTTGCACTATCTTTGCACGCATAGAAACAAACACTTCGGCTATGAAGAGAGAAAATATATTTAAGGGGCTGGGCGTGGCCGTTGCCACCCCATTTACGACCGACGGGGCTGTCGACTACCCGGCTCTGCACTCCATTATAGACTATCAGATCGGACATGGCGCCGATTTCCTTTGCGTTCTGGGCACTACGGCCGAAACGCCGTGCTTGGACGCGGCCGAAAAAGAAGAAATCACGCGACAAGTGACGGCGTGGGTGCATGGGCGCGTGCCCATCCTCTTGGGTTGCGGAGGCAACAACACGGCCAGCGTTGTCCGCTTCCTTCAAACGGCCGACCTGACGGGCGTCGATGGCGTGCTCATCGTCTGCCCTTTCTACAACAAGCCAAGCCAGGAAGGGCTCTACCAACACTTCTGCCACGTGGCCGCCGCGTCGCCCCCCCTCCCCGTCGTTCTCTACAACGTGCCGGGGCGCACCGGTGTTAATCTGGACGCCGCAACAACGCTGCGCATCGCACACGACTGCCCTAACGTGGTGGCCATCAAGGAGGCTTCGGGCAAGATCGGACAAATCGAGGACATCCTGAAAGACGCTCCCGATGGTTTCGACGTGCTGAGTGGCGACGACGCTATCACGCTCGAACTCATATCGGCCGGTGCCGCGGGGGTCATTTCGGTTATTGGCAACGCTTATCCTGCCGAGTTTGGCGAAATGGTTCACAGCGCTTTGGCGGGCGACTTCAACACCGCGCTGCGGTGGCATCGCCGCTTCAACGAACTGTACAAACTGATGTCGGTCGACGGAAACCCGGCCGGCGTGAAAGCTCTGCTTGCCGTTTTGGAGCGAGCCGGCAACCGGCTGCGTCTGCCCCTCGTGCCCGTACGCCAAGAAACGATGGAACGCATCCGCCGCTTCGTCTCAGACTTTTAAGCAACGGCTTGCAGCCATTATCATATACAACAACGGCCCGTCGCAGCGACGGGCCGTTATTTTTTCATCGGCCGACAAGCCATTGAAACGACATTCTTTTTTCCATCATGCATCCCGCCCGCTTTCGGCTTCGCCCGCCTCTTTTTCCAACCGTATCAACTCGTCGCGCAACAAGGCCGCCAACACGAAGTCGAGCTTCGAAGCCGCTTCTTTCATCTTCTCGCGAACGCGCACTATGCGCTCGGGCAGCGGGAGCTCCTTGCGATAGGCGATAGCTTCCTCGGCAACCATTGCCACGTCCGTCTCGGGCATGCGATACCCGCTTTCCGTTTCGGATGTTGCGGGCTTCAGCCGCGTCAGTTCGTTGGGCGCGGTCGATTTCTTCACCTGGCTAGGCGTTATGCCGTGCTCAATGTTGTAGCTCATCTGCTTGGCGCGTCTTCGGTTGGTTTCGTCGATGGTCTGCTGCATCGAAGCCGTAATCTGGTTGGCATACATGATGACTCTTCCGTTCACGTTGCGCGCGGCCCGCCCTGCCGTCTGCGTGAGCGAGCGATGCGAACGGAGAAAGCCCTCCTTGTCAGCGTCCAATATGGCCACGAGGGCCACTTCGGGCAAGTCGAGTCCTTCGCGCAGCAGGTTAACCCCCACGAGCACCTGGTATATTCCTTTTCGCAGGTCTTCCATGATGCGCACCCGTTCGAGCGTGTCGACGTCGCTGTGTATGTAGGCCGTGCGGATGCCGTTCTTCATGAAATAGTCGGTCAGCTCCTCCGCCATGCGCTTGGTCAACGTGGTCACGAGCGTCCGCTCGTCGCGTTCGATGCACTTGTGTATTTCTTCCATCAGGTCGTCCACGGGGAAATCGGCCGGACGCACTTCGATGGGCGGATCGAGCAGTCCCGTGGGGCGTATCACCTGCTCGACGACGACGCCCTCGCTCTCGCGCAGCTCATAGTCGGCCGGCGTGGCGCTGACGTAGATGACCTGCCGGGCCATTTCGTGAAACTCGTCGAACGTCAGCGGGCGGTTGTCGAGCGCTGCCGGCAGGCGGAAGCCATACTCCACAAGGGCCTCCTTGCGCGAGCGGTCGCCGCCGTACATCGCACTGATTTGCGGAACGCTCACATGGCTCTCGTCTATCACGATAAGAAAATCTTTGGGGAAGAAATCGAGCAGACAGTAGGGCCGCGTGCCCGGCTCGCGACCGTCGAAATAGCGCGAATAGTTTTCTATGCCGCTGCAATGCCCCAGTTCGCGTATCATCTCCACGTCGTAGCTCACGCGCTCGCTAAGGCGTTTGGCTTCAAGCTCTTTACCCATGCTTTTGAAGCGGGCCACCTGCTCCGCCAGGTCGTCCTGGATTTTTCGGATGGCCAGCTCCTGCGTCTCCTTGCTTGTAAGGAACAGATTGGCGGGGTAGACCTTATATTCGTCAAACGTGGCCAGGCGCGCACCGCTCAACGCATCCACCTCCTCGATAGTGTCTATCTCGTCGCCCCAGAACGAAACGCGCAAGATCTCGTCTGCATACGCCAGATAGATGTCGACGGTATCGCCCTTGACGCGGAAATTGCCCGCCTTGGGCGCTACGTCGTTTCTGACGTAAAGACTGTCGACGAGACGGCGCAACAAGGCGTTGGGCGAGAGCGTCCTGCCACATTTCAGCTCTATCACGTTTTCGTAAAAGGCCGCAGGGTTGCCCATACCGTAGATGCACGACACCGACGACACGACCACCACGTCGTTTCTGCCCGAGAGAAGGGCCGATGTGGCCGCCAGGCGCAGCTTGTCAATCTCTTCGTTGATGGCCAGGTCCTTCTCGATGTACGTGTCGGTCGAAGCAATGTAAGCTTCGGGCTGGTAATAGTCGTAATACGAGACGTAATATTCCACTGCGTTGTTCGGGAAAAAACCTTTAAACTCCGCATAGAGCTGAGCCGCCAGTGTTTTGTTATGGCTCAGCACGAGCGTGGGCTTTCCCAGGTTGGCAATGACGTTGGCAATAGTGAACGTCTTGCCCGACCCCGTTACGCCGAGCAGCGTTTGGGCAGGTACGCCCCGCTGCGCAGCTTCGGTGAGCTGCCGGATGGCCTCCGGCTGATCGCCCGTGGGGGCATAGTCCGATTTCAAATCGAAAGCTTTCATTTGCCTGCAAAAATACACAACCTCTCAGTATTGAAACGTTTTGCTGCCGAGATATTCTTTAATTGTTGTAAAAAGCCGTTGCCCATATCCGCCCGTTTTTCTAACTTTGCAGGCAAAATACGGTTATGAACAAGGTAATCACCCTCATATTCTGTCTTGTTTTCGTCATTTTCACCTCATGCGGAGATTACAACCTCGTTGTAAAATCCACCGATTACGAATACAAGTACGAAGCTGCCAAGCAGTTTTATGCCGAAGGCCAGTACAACCGTGCGGCCACGCTCATGCAAGACGTCATCATGGCCTTGAAAGGAACGGATAAAGGCGAGGAATCGCTCTTCATGACAGGCATGAGCCATCTCTACGCACGCAACTACGAGGCGGCCACCTCATACTTCCGCAAGTATTACGAAACGTATCCGCGCGGCATCTTCACCGAAGAAGCCCGGTTCTATTGTGGCAAGGCGCTGTACGAAAACACGCCGGAGCCCAAGCTCGACCAGACGGCTACCTACGAGGCTGTCAGCGAGTTTCAGAGTTTTCTTGAGCTCTACCCCGAAAGCCAGCTGCGCGAACGGGCCCAGAACATGATTTTCGCCTTGCAGGACAAGCTGGTGGAAAAGGAATATCTCTCGGCAAAGCTCTATTACGACCTGGGCACCTATTTCGGCAACTGCACCACCGGCGGCAGCAACTACCAGGCGTGCATCGTTACGGCGCAGAACGCCATCAAGGACTATCCCTACACCACCCGCCGCGAGGAGTTCGCCATCCTCATTCTTAAAGCCAAGTTTGAGCTGGCCGAAAACAGCGTGGCCGCCAAAAAGGAGGAGCGCTATCACGACGCCATCGACGAATACTACGGGTTTACGAACGAATATCCCGAGTCGAAGTACATGAAAACGGCGCAAGACCTCTTCATGAAAGCAAAAAAATACGTCAGCACGGAAGATGCCGACGCAACAGAACAGTCACAACCAAGCAAATAAATTCATAAGCATGGATTATAGAAAGACGAAAGCCCCCACCAACACGGTGACGCACAACCTGATGGATTTCTGCAAAGGTACGAACAACATCTACGAGAGCGTAGTTATCATGTCGAAGCGTGCCAACCAGATTTCCTCACAAATCAAGGACGACCTCTCGAAAAAGCTGAAAGAGTTCGCTTCGGCCAACGATAACCTCGAAGAAACCTTTGAGAACCGCGAACAGATTGAAATTTCGCGCTACTACGAGAAGCTGCCGAAGCCTACGCTGATTGCTGCCGAGGAGTTTCTGGAAGACAAGATCTATTTCCGCAATCCTGCAAAGGAAAAGGACAAAATCAACTCGGAGTTATGATACAGCGCATTCAGAGCGTTTACCTCTTTCTGGCCGGCCTCTTGCCGGCCTTTACCTTTTGGCTGCCGCTTGCACGCTTCAGCAGCGAGGGCACCGAGGGTTTCCAAACGCTTTACGCCACGGGCCTTCGCAGCGTGGGCAGCGCGCCCTCGGCTGGCGAGACGGCCACGCCGTGGGCGCTCATCGTCATCGGCATCTGCTGCGTGCTGCTGCCGCTCATCGCCCTCTTCGGCTACAAAAACCGGAAAGCGCAAATGCGCAAAACGCGGTGGGCCATGCTTCTCGACGTGGCCTACTACGTTGCCCTCTCCGTCCACGTGTGGCTCCACGCCACGGGCGGCGGCCTGACGCCCGGCTTCGCGCTCGGCTGCCTCTGCCCGCTGCTTTCTTTCCTCTTTTTGTGGCTGGCCCTGCGCGCCATACGCAAGGACGAGGCGCTCGTGCGTGCCGCCGACCGCATCCGATAACCCACCGCAAGCAAACTAACAAGACATGTCGCTCAACAAAGTCATGCTCATTGGCAACGCAGGTCAGGATCCCGAAGTGAGATACCTCGACAACGGCGTAGCCACGGCCACGTTGCGCCTGGCCACCAGCACACCCGGCTATACGCTTCCCAGCGGTGCGCAGGTGCCCGAGCGTACCGAATGGCACCGCATCCTTTTCTGGCGCCGGCTGGCCGAAATCGTGGAACGCTACGTCCGCAAGGGCGACAAGCTGTATGTCGAAGGAGAGCTGCGCACGCGCAACTACGTCGATAAAAAAGGCACCACGCGGTATGTAACGGAGATATGGGCCACCAACCTCGAACTGCTCACGCCGAAATCGCAACACACGGCTGCCGACGCTCCGGCAGCGGCACCGACAAACGCCCCGGCGGCAGGCGCCGGCGACGACAAACTGCCGTTCTAAGCGGCACAGCCTGCCCGACCGGGGAAATTCCCCGGCGGTTTTTTATTCACCAAATCACAACTTTATGACAGACGTACCGTTAGCCGACCCCTCGGAACCTGCCTTTATTCTTGCAGAGCAAACCATCGCCGCTTCGACGGCGTTGCTGTGCCTGCTTCTTATGATGTTTCTTTCCTTCATCGGAAAAAGCTATGCCAGTCTATCGCTCTCGGCTTCCTCGATAGACGAACTGAAATCCTTAAAGAAAACCAACCGCGAGCTGGCGCTCCGCCTGCTCTCCTGCCCGCACGACATCGTACGCGCCATGGCGCTGTGGCGCAACCTGCTGCTGGCCGTCTTTGCCGTGGCCGTGCTCCATCTTTTCCACGCATCGACGCTGACGAGCAACACGTTTACCGACGAGCTCTGCTTTGTCGCAGCCTCGGCCCTGCTGCTTTTCGTCTTTGGCTATTGGATTCCGTGGAAAATGGCCGAACGCGCATCGCTGCCGCTCATTTGCAGGATGGCGCCCCTCACGGCTGCCCTGCTGCGCGCGGCTTCGCCCTTTCTGGCACGCATCATCTCGGAAGAGGAGGTGCAAAACTACGTAGAGGAAAACAACACCCTGACGGCCGAAAGCGTGGGCGACGCCCTTAAAATCACGGAGCAACAGCAAGATACCGAGGAGGCCGACATGCTGAAAAGCGTCCTGCGCTTCGGCGAAGAGAGCGTATCGGAGGTGATGCGCCCGCGCATCGACATTGCCGACGTCGACATCCACGCCTCCTACGAAGAGGTGAAGCGCCTGGCCATCAAAAGCACCTTTTCGCGCCTGCCCGTAACGGACGCCACGACCGACAAGGTGTGTGGCCTGCTCTACGTGCGCGACCTGCTGCCCCACATGAACGAGGCGCCCGACTACGAATGGCAGAAACTCATACGCTCGGCCTACTTCGTGCCCGAGAGCAAAATGATTGACGACCTGCTGCGCGAGTTTCAGAAAAACAAGGTGCATATAGCCATAGTGGTGGACGAGTATGGCGGAACATCGGGCCTCATCACGATGGAGGATATCTTGGAAGAGATTGTCGGCGAAATCAACGACGAATACGACAAAGAGGAGCACAACTTTGTGCAGCTCGACCCCGACACTTACATTTTCGAGGGCAAGACGCCGCTCTCCGACTTCTACGAAACGCTTCGCCTGAACGAGGCCGATTTCGAGGAGATTGCCGAAGAATCGGAAACGCTGGCCGGACTGGTGCTCGAACTGCTCAACGAGTTTCCACAACCGCACCAGAAAACGGCTTACAGGAATTTGCAGTTTGAGGTGCTGCGCGTCAACGAACGCCGCATCACGCGCATAAAGGTGACGCGGACGACGCCACCCGCACCGAGCGAAAAGAAAAAATGACGGGCCATGCCGATATTCCGACGCTTTCTGCATAAAGGCGGCGCCACGGCCATCTGGCAAACAAGCGAAAGCGTGGACGAGCTCCACGCTTTGTTTTTAAAGAGCACTACGGCCGACGCTCCTGCCTACGCGACGCTCGCATCAGACAAGCGCCGCAAGGAATGGCTGGCCGAACGCCTGCTGCTGCGCTGCGCGTTCCTGCGCTGCGACGACATTGGCCACAGGGCGGACGGCAGCCCCTATCTGACGGCGGGAGGGGCCCACGTCAGCATCTCCCACTCGGGCCCGTTCGTAGCGCTGTCGCTCTCGGCCGCCGCACGCATCGGCATCGACCTGGAACAACGCGGGCCGCGTGCTCTCCGTCTGCGCGAAAAGTTTCTTTCGCCGGGCGAATATGGCTACGACGAACCGGAGGATGCCGAAACGGCCGCCCTCACGGCATGGAGCGCCAAGGAGGCTGCGTTCAAGCTGTTCGGCCGACCGGGCATCTCGCTGAAAAATGGCATCCGCCTGACGCACGCTGCCGGCTATGGCGCCTCGGTCGATCTCAAAGCGGAGCTCTGCGACGGAACGGCACGCGCCATCGTAAACTGCCGGCTGTTCGAGCAGTTTGTTTTCACGCGGGCCACGTTTCTTCCCGACGTAACGTAAACCATCCCCCATCCCGCTTCGCCAACATCGCAGCAGAACAGACAGCTACGGCCGGAAAACGATTTTTCAGTTTCCCGGCCGTTTTTTCTTCCCAGTTCCAACTTTTTTCCTGCCTGCATTTTCTTTTTTCCTGCCGCCATACGCCATGCATGCGGCTGGAAAATGCGTAACAATGCCTCGTCAATCATCTTTCAACTGTTTGTACAGCGCACGCAAGCGCACAAAAAATGCCGGCCCTCCTCACGGAGAGCCGGCACGATGGATAAACGAAGATTTCTCTATCAGAAGTTGTAATAGAGTCCGAAGTTAAGATTGTTTCCGTCGACGTTGAAGCCGAAACCGTCGCGGCCAAACTTGGCAGCCGACCCGTCGTCGGAATCGCGGAAACCGAGGAAGCCCACATGAGCTATGAAGTCGAGGTTCTCAGTCAGGCTGACAGCCAGACCGGGCGATACGCCGATTTCCCAAGCGTTGAACGGGTCAGACTTCACCGTCGCATTACCCACGTCCACCTTCGTTTTGTACGTGTTAAAGCCGAACCCCATGTCAAGGAAGAAACGGACGGGCCCCAGCTTGGCATAAGACCAGCGGGCGTAAGGTTTCACGCCAAAACCATTGGCCTTAACCCCTTCGTCGTACTCGTGAACGTAGCCGAGCTTCAAACCGATGGCCCACTTATCCGAAAGATTGTAGCCAGCCTCGGGGATGAGGTTGAAAGATGTCTCGTTGGCATTGTAGTCGCGCCATAAGCCGACCGAACCGCCCACGTAAACCTGTGCGCTTGCCGTTAAGGACACGACGGCAACGAGCGCCATTAAAATTAACCTTTTCATAAAATCATTTTTTATAGGTTACACATACCCGGTTTCCCGGGATTGGATGCTGCAAATGTATGGAATAAGTTTTTTATGTGCACAAGATTTAGGAACAAATCTTTGCATCTACCCCGTCTTTCAAGTAAAAACGACTGATAAAACCGACTTTTTTACCACTACTCACTTCATGAAAAGCGACTCACCGGGACCGTTTCGCAGCCGGCAGGAAATAGTCGCCCCCCCTCCATTCGGTAAAGGGGAGCTCGTCGGTAAGGGGATAGTGGCGCATGTAAACGTCGCCGTCGAGCTCTACAATTTGATTATAAAGAACGCGCCCGTCGGGAAAATGGAAGCGCGAAACGGCTATGCGGCGTAAAGACATCGACGGAAAGAAAAAATTACGGAAAACTACGGGCGGCGACGCAGCGTAAACGTACGCTCAGCGGCCGGCCGTGCCTGGGGCGCATGGCCACGCGGACGGCGAAGACTATCAGGAGCAGGCTTTCCGGCCGTATCGGACGCAAGGCTGTCGGCCCGCACAGGCGACGTAGCCAGGCTGTCAGCAGACGGTTCAGGCGCCTTTTCATGGAAACGTATCAGGGACAGATTGGAAATGAGCATCAGTTTAGGCTTGTCCGACCACTCAGCACTTTGATAGATCAGGCCGCTCACTTCCTTTATTTTCCTTTTTTCCGTCTTGATGGCCACGCTCTGCACGCCCGAATTGTAGATATGCTGCGCCACGGTGGCCGTCGAATCGTTGTCGTAGCGCACGGCCAAAACGGCCTTGGCCGCCTTGTAGCCCTCGCGATAGACCCAACGCACGTTGAAATGCCACTCGATGCGGTCGCCCGGGCGATAAGCGGTGTCGGCCTTCTGAACAAACGACATGCGATTGATGTAATTGGACGAAAGCAGGTAGAAACTGCGCCCGCGCCAGACGTTGGCCGTATCGCCCTGCGCGCCCACCTTTGCCAGCTCCGAACCCGGACCGGCCGAAAGCCCCAAAGCCGAGGCTTCCTTGGCAAAACGCTCGTCCAGACGTTCGTATATTTCAAACAGCTCGTCGGAATGACGCGTGTACCATTCGAGCGAACGGTTGAAATCGGCCTCGGAAATGCCATACTTCTTATATACCGCCGCACAATAAAGCCGCATACGGTAATCGACGCTGTCGGCCGAAACGGATGCCATGGCACGGGCCACGTGATAGTCGTAGAGAATGTTCTCCATCCGCGACGCATCGATGATGCCCTCGGGCAACTTGGTTTTGCATGCCACCAAAGCCAAAGGAAGCAAACAGCAAAGCAAGGGCTTAAGCAAACGGTTCATGACTGTCAGCGTTGAGAGGCACGGGGAGAGCCTTCGCCGGAAAGGTATCGGTAATAGCACAGCAACAGCGCTATGGCTCCGCAGCTGATGGCGGCATCAGCAAAATTGAAGATGGCGTTGAAAAAGACCTTTCCACCCAGAAACGGAACCCAGTCGGGCCAGACGAAAAGGGGAAAATAGAACATATCGACCACATGGCCGGAGAGAAACGAGCCATACCCGCTTCCCCACGCTACCAACTCGGCAGGCGCGCCACCGGGAAGGCTCTGCGTAAATATCAGGCCGTAAATGCTGTTGTCGATAATATTGCCGGCTGCACCGGCCACAATGAAAGAAAGACAGACAATAAGTCCGACGGGATAGCGGCGACGGATAATGCGAACAAGAATGACGGCAAACACCGCCACCGCTATCACGCGGAACACCGTAAGGAACATCGTGCCGATAAAGTCCATACCAAACGCCATTCCCTCGTTCTCTGTGAAACAGAGCTGGAACCAATCGGTCACTTCGATGCGTTCATAGAGCGACATGTTGGTTTTTACCCAGAATTTGATAAGCTGATCGGCCACCAGCACAAAAACGATGATGGCCGCAGCGAGGAGAGAACGGAACGGTATGCCTTTCTTCACGATGCGTCAGTCTTTACGGTTTTTCATCTGCTTGGCTTCGATGCTCAACGTGGCATGAGGCACGGCGCGCAAGCGTTCCTTCGGAATCAGCTTGCCCGTAACACGGCATACGCCGTACGTTTTGTTCTCTATGCGCACCAGAGCCGCCTGCAAACCCTGAATGAACTTCTGCTGGCGGGCAGCCATCGTTGTAAGCTCCTCCTTTGTCTGCGTGGAAGAGCCTTCTTCCAGAATTTTATACGTGGGCGACGTGTCGTCGACGTCGTTTCCGCCACGGTTCATCAGGACATCCATCATCTGGTCGTAATCGCGCTTAGCCAAGGCGATTTTTTCCAAAATCAGCTTCTTGAATTCAGCCAATTCCTCGTCGCTGTAACGTGTTTTCTCAGCCATAGTTTTATTCTTTCAAGGATGATTTATAAGGTCGATTTTTGAATATCCACTTTCACGTCGAAGTCGTCGAAACTGAACGTCGTTCCCTCGACATCGCCATCGGCAAACGCGAAGCTGTCGGCCAGCACCTGCCCGCAAATATAGTCGCGATAAGCCTCCACAACGGGCTGCATTACAGGCGAAGCCTCCATCTTCACGCAGATGTGGTCGGTAATTTCAAAGCCGCTCTCCTTGCGGTAAGCCTGTATGCGCTTGATGAGCTCACGCGCCAGGCCTTCCTGTTTGAGTTCGTCGGAAATCTCCAAATCGAGGGCCACCGTGAGCGTTCCGTCGTTGGCAACCGTCCAGCCGGGGATGTCCTCACTGATGATTTCCACGTCGTCGCGCTCGACGAGCACGTCGTCGCTTCCGGCCCGCAACGTAACGGAACCGTTCTTCTCCAACTCGGCAATGCTCGCCTGCGACATTTCGGCCACAGCGGTGGAAACGGCTTTCATTAGCTTGCCGAACTTTTTACCCATGACGCGGAAGTTGCACTTTACCTTCTTCTCCAACAAAGTTCCGTCCACAAATTCAAGGGACTTCACGTTCACTTCGTCAAGAATGAGCTGCTTCACTGCCTCAATGCTCGCACGCTGCTTGGCGTCCGACACGGGTATGGAAATGCGCTGCAACGGCTGGCGCACAATGATTTTCTCCTTTTTACGCAACGAAAGCACCATCGAAGTTATCTTCTGCGCCATCCGCATGCGCTCTTCCAGATTGGAGTCGACGAGCTTCTCATCAGCCTCGGGGAAGAACGCGAGGTGGACGCTCTCGGCAGCGCCATCGGTCATGCCCTCCGTCAAATCCTTGTACAGACGGTCGGCATAGAAAGGCGCAATCGGTGCCATCAGCTTCGACACCGTCAGCAAACAAGCGTACAGCGTCTGATAAGCCGACAATTTATCCGTATCCATCTGCCCGGCCCAAAAACGTTTGCGGTTCAAACGGACATACCAGTTCGACAAATTGTCAATGACAAACGTCTCAATTAAACGGCCGGCCTTCGTCGGGTCGTAATCGTCGAAACAATCGGTCACGTTCTTCACCAACGTATTCAACTCCGACAAGATCCAACGGTCAATTTCGGGCCGCGCGTCATTGGGCACCTGCTCTGCCGAATTGTCAAAGCCATCCACATTGGCATACATGGCAAAGAACGAATACGTCTGGAACAGCTTGGCAAAGAATGTCCGCGAAACTTCCTTCACGCCCTCTTCGTCAAATTTCAGATTGTCCCACGGCGAAGAGTTTGTCATCATATACCAACGCAAGGGGTCGGAACCGAATTTCTCTATCGCCTTAAACGGATCGACAGCGTTGCCCAACCGTTTGCTCATCTTGTTCCCGTTCTTATCCAGCACCAGTCCGTTACTGATAACAGCCTTGAAGGCTTTACTGTCGAACACCATGGTTGCAATGGCGTGCAACGTAAAAAACCATCCGCGTGTCTGATCCACACCTTCTGCTATAAAGTCCGCAGGATAGACCGAACCGCCATCAAGCTGCTCCTTGTTCTCAAACGGATAGTGTATCTGAGCGTAAGGCATCGACCCGGAGTCAAACCATACGTCTATCAAGTCTGCCTCACGCTTCAAAGGCTTCCCGGAAGCCGACACCAGAATAATATCGTCCACGTACGGGCGATGCAAATCGATCTTATGATAATTGGCAGCGCTGAAATCGCCCGGGACAAAGCCCTTATCCTTCAGAGGATTGGTCTCCATAAAACCGGCTGAGACGCTTTTTTCAATTTCTGCGTACAGCTCCTCAATACTTCCGATGCACTTTTCCTCGTTGTCGTCGTTACGCCAAATTGGCAAGGGCGTACCCCAATATCTACTGCGACTAAGGTTCCAATCGTTCAGGTTTTCGAGCCATTTTCCGAAGCGGCCGGTGCCTGTGCTCGCGGGCTTCCAGCGAATGGTCTTGTTAAGCTCCATCATGCGCTCCTTGCATGCGGAACTTCTGATGAACCAACTGTCCAGCGGGTAGTAAAGCACAGGTTTGTCCGTCCGCCAGCAATGAGGATAGCTGTGAACGTGCTTTTCTATCTTGAAAGCCAGACCTTGCTGCTTCAACATCATGCAAAGGGAGATGTCGAGCGTTTCATCTTTCTCTGTAAGCGTCGGATCGTAGGCGTTTTTGACGTATCTTCCCGCCACGTCTTTGTATAACGGAACATTCACGCGGGCTTTTACGAAGTCGTCGTCCAAATCTTCCAACCGGAAGAAGCGACCTTTCAAGTCGACCAGCGGACAAAGCTTACCTTTCTTATTTACGACCTGCAAAGGAGGTATTCCGGCCTGCTTGGCCACGAATGCGTCGTCGGCACCGAAAGTAGGAGCGATGTGAACAATGCCCGTTCCGTCTTCCGTGCTGACATAATCGCCTAAAATCACGCGAAATGCTCCTTCGCCCGGATTTACGTAAGGAATCAGCTGCTCATAGCGCATTCCTTCCAGTTCTTTTCCCTTCCACTTTCCGACAATCCGATAAGGAACAATCTTGTCTCCCTGCTTATAATCCTCCAAGGGCAAATCTTTCCCGGCCGCATTGAAGTAAGCATTCACGAGCGCCTCTGCCAGAACGACACTTACCGGTTTACCCGAATATGGATTGTAGGTCTGCACGCATACATAGTCGAACTTAGGACCAACGCAAAGCGCGGTGTTCGAAGGCAGCGTCCAAGGCGTTGTTGTCCACGCCAAGAAATAAGCTTCGCCCCACTGCGCCATCTCCGGTTTCGGGTCAATCATCTTAAACTGCACCGTAGCCGTCGTATCTTTCACGTCGCGATAGCATCCCGGCTGGTTCAGTTCGTGCGAGCTCAGCCCGGTGCCAGCTGCCGGCGAATAAGGCTGGATGGTGTAGCCTTTATAAAGCAGGCCTTTGTTGTAGAGTTGTTTTAACAGCCACCACAGCGTTTCTATATAGGAGTTCTCATACGTTATATAGGGATGCTCCATATCTACCCAGTAGCCCATCAGATGACTCAGGTCGGTCCATTCCTGAGTGTACATCATAACGTTCTTCCGGCACTTGCTGTTGTAGTCTTCAATACTGATCGTCTTGCCTATGTCCTCTTTCGTAATGCCGAGCTCTTTTTCAACGCTCAGTTCGACGGGCAAGCCGTGCGTATCCCATCCAGCTTTACGGTTTACGTGGAAACCTTTCATCGTTTTATACCGGCAGAACACGTCTTTGATGGTGCGTGCCATCACGTGGTGGATGCCGGGATGTCCGTTGGCCGAAGGAGGACCCTCGTAAAATACGAACGAAGGATAGCCCTCGCGTTCCGACATACTTTTGTGGAAAAGATCGGCCTGGTCCCACTCGTTCAGGACCTCTTTGTTCACCTCGAAAAGGTTCAAGCCGTTACGCTCCGTAAATTTCTTCGCCATATATTTCCAATAAAGCTGAATGTGCTGTTTTATAGGTTTGCAAAATTAATAAAATCTCCCAACATCGAACATCCGCACCCCCTAATTTTCTCGCTTTTAAAGGCATGAAACCCTTTCATAAGACGACGGGCAACGGCTCCTTGCCGCTGCCCGTCGCTTCCGTTCCGTCAATATTGTTCTTGCTCGTTGGGGAAATCGCCGCTCTTCACGTCGGTCACATATTGTCCGATGGCATCGCTCATGATGCGGTTCAAATCGGCATATCTCCGCAGGAATTTCGGACTGAACCCTTGCGTCATGCCCAGCATGTCGGCCACGACGAGCACCTGCCCGTCAACGCCGCCGCCGGCCCCTATGCCAATCACGGGTATATTCACTTCCGACGTCACTCTCTGCGCCAGTTCCGCAGGTATTTTTTCGAGTGTCAGGGCAAAGCAGCCGGCATCGGCCAGTGCCTTGGCATCCGATACGAGCTTTTCGGCCTCGGCTTCCTCTTTGGCGCGCACCGTGTACGTTCCATACTTGTTGATGCTCTGCGGCATCAGTCCCAGATGGCCCATTACGGGGATGCCGGCCTCCAAGATGCGTTTCACCGTCTCCACAATCTCAACTCCGCCTTCCAGCTTCAAGGCGTCGCAGCCTGTCTCCTTCATAATGCGCACGGCGTTGGCCACGCCCTCCGTGGCGTTCACCTGATAGGTTCCGAAGGGCATATCGCACACCACCAAAGCGCGTTTCACAGCTCGCACGACGGCTTGTGCGTGGTATATCATCTGATCCAGGGTGATGGGCAAGGTCGTCTGGTTTCCGGCCATCACGTTCGAAGCACTGTCGCCCACGAGGATGGCATCCACACCGGCCGCATCCACTATTTTTGCTGTGGTATAATCGTAAGACGTGAGCATGGCAATCTTCTTTCCCTGCTCTTTCATTTCCTGAAAACGACGCGTCGTTACTTTGCGCGCATCGTCCACTATATAACCTGACATATATTATATAATTATGGTATACTTATCCGCAAACTGCGGCATCCGCCACCGGGATACCGGCTGCAAAATTACCCCTTTTCTTTCATTCGGCCAATCTTTCGCTGAGCGAAGCCGGCGTAAGGCCAACGAAATCGGCTATGACGAAATCACTATACTGCGCTACGGTTTCCTGCGGCAGCGTCGTGCTCAGCCCCACCACGGCGGCCCCCGAAGCCTTTGCGGCTTTCAGGCCGTTCAACGAGTCTTCGAACACCACGCATGCTTTCGGAGCTTCGCCGAAGAAGTTCATGGCGTTCAGGTAGCAGTCGGGGGCGGGTTTCGAACGTTTCGCGTCCTCGGCCGTAAACAAACGGTCGAACAAATCGTCGAAGCCGGGATGCTGCTTCAGCAATTGCGCCATTTTCCAACGGTCCGAACTGGTTACAACGGCTGTCTTGACGCCCTCGCTGCGCAAGGCGCGCACAAAAGCCTCGGCACCGGGCATAAAGGTATAGTTCATCCGGGATTCAAACGCCGAAAGGTCTGCTCGCAACTGCTCCCGCACATCTTGACTATCGGAGAAATACTGCGAAAAGATTTTTTCTAGCGCCTGCCCTTTTATGCTCACGGCAAAGTCGGGGTCGTCGGGGTAGTAAACTTCGCCCACTCTTCTCCAAAAGTCGGTATATTGCGCCTCGGTATCGACGAGCACGCCGTCCAAATCGAATAAAGCTGCTTTTAATGTCATCATATCTCCTGCAATGGTTTGCCGGTGCAAAAATAATCATTTGTCACCACCCGCCCCGCTCCGTCTTCCAACGAAAACAGCGGCCGCCCGGTTTCGGGACGGCCGCTGTTGCGGTATGGCAAATAGAGCCTTCGTTACGGGTTACTCACCCTTCTCCATTTTGGCTTTCAGAGCGGCGAGCGCGTCGTTATCGCCCAAGCTCGTCGAAGCGGCCTGGTTCTGGATAACGGGCACATCCTCTTTCTTGGCAGCCTTCTTGGCGGCAGCGGCCTTCTTCTCGGCACGTGCCTCGGCGCGCTGTACGTCCTCGAACGTGCGGCTGTGCGACAAGATGATGCGCTTGCTGTCCTTGTTGAACTCGATGACCTTGAAGGGGAGCGTCTCGCCTTCCTGAGCGTCGCTGCCGTCCTGCTTAACGAGGTGCTTGGGCGTTGCAAAGCCCTCGACGCCCTGCTCGAGCTGTACGACGGCGCCCTTTTCGAGCTTCTTCACAATCTTGCCCTCGTGGATCGAACCTTCGGTAAAGATGCCGGCAAAGACGTCCCAAGGATTCTCTTCCAGCTGCTTGTGGCCGAGGCTCAGACGACGGTTGTCCTTGTCTATTTCGAGCACAACGACGTCGATCGGAGCGCCAATCTGCGTAAACTCAGACGGATGCTTAACCTTCTTCGTCCAAGAGAGGTCGGAGATGTGGATCAGGCCGTCAACGCCCTCTTCCAGCTCAACAAACACGCCGAAGTTGGTGAAGTTGCGCACCTTCGCCGTGTGCTTGGAACCGACGGGATACTTCACTTCGATGTCTTTCCACGGGTCTTCTTTCAGCTGCTTGATGCCGAGCGACATCTTGCGCTCCGTGCGGTCGAGCGTCAGGATGACAGCCTCCACCTCGTCGCCCACTTTCAGGAAATCCTGGGCAGAACGCAGGTGCTGGCTCCAGCTCATTTCGCTCACGTGGATAAGTCCTTCCACGCCCGGGGCAATCTCTACAAATGCACCGTAGTCGGCCATAACGACCACCTTGCCCTTCACCTTGTCGCCCACTTTCAAATCGGGGTCGAGGGCATCCCAGGGATGCGGCGTCAGTTGCTTCAAGCCCAAGGCGATGCGCTTCTTCTCTTCGTCGAAGTCCAAAATAACGACATTGAGCTTCTGGTCGAGCTGAACAATCTCGTGCGGATCGTTTACGCGGCCCCAAGACAGGTCTGTAATATGGATAAGTCCGTCCACTCCGCCCAAATCGATGAATACGCCGTAGGACGTGATGTTCTTGACAGTTCCTTCGAGCACCTGGCCCTTTTCGAGGTGGGAGATGATTTCCTGCTTCTGAGCTTCGAGCTCGGCCTCGATGAGTGCCTTGTGAGACACAACGACGTTCTTGTATTCCTGGTTGATTTTCACAACCTGGAACTCCATCGTCTTGCCCACGAACACGTCGTAGTCGCGGATGGGCTTCACGTCGATCTGCGAGCCGGGCAGGAAGGCCTCGATGCCAAAGACGTCTACAATCATGCCACCCTTCGTGCGGCACTTGATATAACCCTTGATAACCTCTTTGTTTTCAAGAGCTTCGTTGATACGTTCCCAAGCCTTGGCTGCACGGGCCTTCTTGTGGGACAAAACCAGCTGACCTTTCTTGTCCTCCTGGTTTTCGATGTACACCTCAACGGTATCGCCCACCTTAAGTTCGGGATTGTAGCGGAACTCGCTCATAGGAATGATGCCATCGGATTTGTAACCGATGTTGACTACGACTTCGCGCTTGTTGATGGCGATAACCGTACCCTCTACAACCTCGTTTTCGTTGACGCGGTTGAGCGTGGCGTCGTAAGCGCCTTTCAGCTGCTCTTTGCTTTCCGTGCTTTCGGCGGCGCCGTTTTCAAAGGCGTTCCAATCGAAATCGGCCAAAGGCTGAACGTTCTTTAAATTCTCCATGTAGTTTGTTTGTTGTTTGTAATTAATAAAGTTAGACTTTATGTTTACCAAAATCGGCTGCAAAGATAACGACTTTTTCAATAAAAACCTCCCTTTCCGCCTGATTTCCGCCGCTAAACGCTTCATTTTCATTTTTTACGGCGATTTTCTACGTTTTTCTTTCATGCTCTACGAAAATTTCGTACATTTGCGATACATTCGTAAGCTTACTGGAAATGAGAACCGAACAGCTAACGCCGCAAGAAGAGAAGGCAATGCGCCTTATGTGGAACCTGCAAGAGGCTACCGTCAAGGAAGTCGTGGCCGGCTACGGCAAGCAGCGACCTCCCTATACGACGGTGGCTTCCATCCTGAAAAACCTGGAACACAAGGGCTTTCTCGCGTCGCAACGCATAGGCACAACGTACCTTTACCGCCCCGCCGTAGCCCGTGCCGACTACCGGCGACAGTGCCTGGGCAATATGGTGCAGGCCTATTTCGACAACTCGTATAAAGAGCTCGTTTCGTGCTTCGCCCGCGAGCAGAAAATATCGGCAAGCGAGTTGAAAGAAATCCTGCAAATGATTGAAACGGGCGATTCTGAGGCCGACGACTGACTTTTCTAAAACAAAACTGCCATGACTGCCGCTCTATTCCGCTATCTGCTGCAAGCCAACATAGCTTTTATCCTGCTCTACGCCTACTATGCCCTCTGCGCGCGGGGCAATACGGCCCTCGCCTTGCGGCGTGTCCTTCTGCTCGTGCTTCCTCTCGCCGCGGCCCTGCTCCCCGCCGTTGCAGCATGGCAGCCTGTGACGGAGAGCCCCGTAGCGACGCTCGCTGTAATCGCGCTACCCGCCATAGCCGTAGGACGGGCGGCAACAGACAGCCACGAGGCTGCCCCGCTGGTTTCCCTCATTGTGTACGCGCTGCCTGCCGTCTTCCTGCTGCTGCGCACGGCCGTCACTACCGCCCTTCTGCTCGTTCGGATACGCCGGTTGCCCTGCCGCAGCTACGGTGGCCACGTCGTACGCTTGCTGCCGGCAGAGCGGGGCGCGTTTTCTTTCTTCAGATATATATGCCTGCCTTTCGGCTCCCCGGTTGCCGGGCCGGCCGACTTCCAAATCGCGCACGAAGCGGCGCATGCACGCATGGGCCATTCGTTCGACGTGCTGTGGAGCGAGGTGGTTTGCGCCATCGCCTGGTGCAACCCCTTCGTATGGTTGTGGCGCCGCGAGCTGCGCTTGGTCCACGAGTTTCAGGCCGACCGCGTCGTCTGCTCCACATGCGGCAACCGCCGTAGCTATCAGTTTTCACTCCTGCACAACACCCGCTCAGAAGCTGCAGCTTTATCTAATACATTTAATGTTTCATTTCTTAAATCGCGAATCAAAATGATGAACAAGAAAAAAACTTCTGCGGGCCGGCAAGCCAGTTTCTTGCTGCTCGCACCGCTGGCCGCAGGCATCTGCCTGCTGTTTGTTCCGGCACGGGCCGAAAATGTCCGCACGTCACAGCCGGCCAACCACAACGTTTCCCAACAAGTGCCGGCCACAGGCAGTATGGCCGACGTTTCGCCGGCCACTGCCCCGACCGCCGTAGGCAACGCTCCCGCCTCGCACACTGCCACAGCCGGCATGCAGGCAGAAACCGCGCCGGCGGCTGCGGCCGCAATCCTTCCGGCTGCAGCCGATACGGTGATACCTGCCGACAGGGATGAAGAGGTGCTCGACACCGCCGAACAACCGCCAAGATATCCGGGCGGAGAGACGGCTCTTCTGCGCGACATCATGGATAACGTGAAATACCCGGCCTCTGCCATGGAACAGAAAATACAAGGTACCGTCGTCCTGCGGTTTGTCATCAGTAAAGACGGCAAAGTGGGGAAGGTCACCGTGCTAAGAAGCCTCAACAAGGAGTGCGACCAGGCGGCCGTCGACGCCATCAGGAAGCTGAAACAGTTCACTCCGGGCAAACAGAAGGGTAAACCCGTTGCCGTCTTTTTCACCGTACCTATAAGATTCGTACTTCCGTAACACGTCGGGTCTGCACGCCTTTAACAAGCCGCATTTGCGGGCCTGCGCTTTTCTGCTCCACCGCCCTGCCCCACTTTTCGGGCGGGGCGTTTTATAGGGCGCAACCTGTCACGTTTACGCTCTTCACCGATGCTGGCAACATGCAGTATGAGGCATGCAGCACCGAGACATAAACCGCCCTTCCGCCGGTTTTCCGCGGCTAAACGCCTCATATTCATTTTTTACGGCGATTTCTTGTCATTTCCTTGCAGGTAGTATAAAGTTTCCATACATTTGCGAAAACTCACTCTCTTCTAAAAACAAATGCTTAACACCCCATTGAAAATGAAAAACAGGAAAAAGATTTCTGCGAGCCGGCAAGCCCCAGTCTTTCCGCTCGCGCTGCTGGTTGCAGGCTTTTGGCTGCTCTTCGCGCCTGCCCGTTCCATGCATGCGCTCCGTCTGCATGCAGCTGCGGCCCTGCCGCTTCCCGCCGACACGGTGGCACCCGCAGAAGAAACGGAAAAGACATACAAGATTGTAGAGATGGCACCGCAATATCCCGGCGGAGAAGCGGCTCTTCTGCGCGACATCGGGGCTAACTTGAAATACCCCGCCTCGGCCATAGAGCAAAAAATTGAAGGTACCGTCGTGCTGCGCTTTCTCATCGGGAAAGACGGCAAAGTTGGGAAAGTGGTTGTGCTAAGAAGCCTCAACAAGGAGTGCGACCAGGCAGCCGTCGACGCCGTCAAAAAGCTAAGGAAATTCTATCCGGGCATAAAAAACGACAAACGCGTAGCCGTATGGTTTACCGTCCCCGTACGGTTTGCACTCAAATAGCAAGACGCACAGCCGCACACCGCATGCCTCCAGCCCCAAAAGCCCTGCCCACTCCATCGGACGAGGCTTTTTTCTTACCGTCATGCGTGGCCACATGTGCCGAAAAGAGCATACACGGCAGGCCAATCTGCGTTTTGCAGCCGCCTCGCGCAACGGACGAAGGGCTACAAAAAAGGGGAAGATGCCGGCAAACTACCTGTTTGCCGGGAAGAAAAAGCGCAAATACGCGCGGAAATGCGTAATTTAGCACGGGAAACAACAATCCACACCTTTTTAAATGACCACAACTCGATGAAAAGAACACTTTATCTGCTGCTGGCTGTCACGCTGCTGAGCCTGACGGCCTGCAACTCCGGCAAAAAAGAACAACCCCAAAGCGAAACCGCGCCGGCCGCAAGCGATACAGCGGCTACCGAGCAGGCGGCCGACAGCACGCTCTATGGAACGGCCGACGAGTTTGGCATGAGCACGTTTACGCTCATCACCGATGCGGGCGACACGCTGGAAGTGGCGCGCACATCCGAAACGGCCACGGGCAACGACGCCTACGGCCGCATCTACGGCGACCTGAACGAAGGCGACCGCTACGCCATGACCACGCGCGACGGCGGCGAGGCCATCGGCGTGCTGATAAACCTGACGCAGCTGGATGCTTTCACAAAGAGCTACCGCATCGCCAACGGTACGCTCGTGCTCACCGGCGCCGGGCAGCCCGACACCGTAACCATCGACGAACTGACCGACGACACGTTCCGCGCCACGGGACGCAGCGGCCGCAGCTACGAGCTGAAGCCCGCGCAGAGCTGACGCCTGCGGCCGGAAACGACGCACGCCGCGCAGACGCAAACCATATGCTACCGCGCCACGACGATATGCCGGGACGATATTTACGTTTCCTCCCTGCATATTGTCGTGGCGCGGCTTGAAATTCTGCCCCAAAGCATAAAGGCACCTGTCAAAAAGAAAGCTGCCGCCCGAAGCGGGCAGCAGCTGATACGAAAAAAGGAGCAGCCCGCCGCCGGAAAGGACGAGCGGTCTGCTCCTTAAAGTTGAATGTCGCGTGAGTGGGCTCATCGCAGCCTCGGCCGCGCGTGCCCGCTCCACCTACTGCATGGCACCGCCCGCAAGGTCGAGCAGCTCGTTGGTGATGGCCTGCTGGCGCGACTTGTTGTACTGCAACGTGAGGTCGCGCAGCAGTTCGTCGGCGTTGTCCGTAGCCACCTGCATGGCTATGACGCGCGCGGCGTGCTCGCTTGCCAGGCTGTCGAGCATGGCGGCGTAGAGCTTCAGGTGGAGGGCCTTGGGGATGAGCTCCGTCAGGATTTCCGCCGGCGAAGGCTCGACGATGTAGTCGAGCGCCGAAGCCTGGGCGCCTTCCTCCTCCTGCACATCCAGACTGACGGGCAGGAAATCTTCGTGCCTGAGCACCTGCGTGGACGAACTCTTGAAATGGTGATAAAGGATTTCCGCCTTATCAATCTCGCCCCGCACGTACATCTGCATAATCTCCGAGGCCACCTTTACCACCGGGGCATAAGCGGGATGGTTGAGCACGGCAGAATAATCTGTCAAGTCCGAAAAGCCGTCCTTGCGCATGGCATCGAACACTTTTCGTCCGAGGGGATAGATCCTGACCACCTCAACACCGGCTGCACGATAGGCCTCGACAGCTTTTCTGAGCTCCTTGATGACGTTTGAATTGAAGCCTCCACAAAGACTGGAATTGGACGAATAGGCAACCAAGACCACCCGCTTCACCTCGCGCGTCACCGCATAAGGAGAAGCCACCTCGCCCTGCATGTTCTTCAAGAAAGTCGCCATGATGCTGTTCAGGCGCTCCTCGTAAGGCCTCATCTGCTCGATGGCCTGCTGGGCGCGGCGCAACTTTGAGGAAGCCACCATCTTCATAGCGCTCGTAATTTTGCGAGTGCTGTTGACGGAAGCAATGCGCGTCTTGACTTCTTTGAGTGAAGGCATAAAGCGTTAGTTTTTATACTGTCCGGCCACGTCGGCAGCCACCTTCTCGATGTTCTTCACGACGTTGTCGTCGATGTTTCCGCGCGAAAGCTCGGCCAGCACGCTGTCGGCGTAGTTGGCCCGCAACATCTGCAAGAAGTTGTCCTGAAAATCGCGCACCTTGTCGAGGGGCACGTCGCGGAGCAGCCCCTTGGTTCCGCAGTAGAGGATGGCCACCTGCTCGCCTACGGGCATCGGGCTGTACTGCGCCTGGATGAGGAGCTCGTTGTTCTTGCGGCCGCGGTCGATGGTCATGGCCGTGACGGGATCCATGTCGGACGAAAACTTTGAAAAGGCTTCGAGTTCGCGATACTGGGCCTGGTCGATTTTCAGCGTACCGGCAATCTTCTTCATACTCTTGATCTGAGCTGCGCCGCCTACACGCGACACCGAGATGCCCACATCGATGGCCGGACGCACACCCTGGTTGAACAGGTTGGTATCAAGATAAATCTGTCCGTCGGTGATGGAGATGACATTCGTAGGAATGTAGGCCGAAACGTCGCCGGCCTGCGTTTCGATGATGGGCAGGGCCGTCAGGGAGCCGCCTCCCACCACTTTTCTTTTCATACACTCGGGCAGGTCGTTCATCTTGGCGGCTACCTCCGTCTGGTTGTTGATTTTGGCAGCGCGCTCCAAGAGGCGCGAATGGAGGTAAAACACATCGCCCGGATATGCCTCGCGGCCGGAAGGGCGACGCAGGATGAGCGAAACCTCACGATAGGCAACGGCCTGCTTCGAAAGGTCGTCGTAAACGACCAGGGCGTGCTTGCCGCGGTCGCGGAAATATTCGCCTATGGCCGCACCGGCAAAGGGGGCGAAATACTGCAAGGCGGCAGGCTCGGCCGCAGTGGCCGACACGACAATGGAGTAAGGCATGGCCCCGCTCTCTTTCAATACCCGTACGATATTGGCCACGGTAGACGCCTTCTGGCCAATGGCCACGTAGATACAGTAAACAGGGTCGCCGTTCTCGTAACAGCTCTTCTGGTTAATGATGGTGTCTATCGCGATGGCCGTCTTGCCCGTCTGGCGGTCGCCGATAATCAGTTCGCGCTGGCCGCGACCGATGGGTATCATGGAGTCGACAGCCTTCAAGCCGGTCTGCAAGGCCTGGTTGACGGGCTGACGGTAGATCACGCCCGGCGCCTTGCGGTCGAGCGGCATGCGGAACTTCTCGCCCGCAATCTCGCTCCCGCCGTCAAGCGGTTTACCCAGCGGGTTGATAACCCTGCCAAGCATGTTCTCGTTCACCTCGATGGAGGCAACGCGGCCTGTGCGGCGTACGCGCTGCCCTTCCTTGATACCTTCCGAAGGCCCGAGGAGAACAGCGCCGACGTTGTCCTCTTCGAGGTTCATCGCCACGGCCATTACGCCGTTTTCGAATTCTACCAGTTCGTTTTCGGTGACGTTCGTCATGCCGTAGATACGGGCAACGCCGTCTCCCACCGAAAGCACCACGCCCACCTCTTCAAAGCGGACTTGCGTTTCGGCCTGCTGCAATTGTTGCAGCAGGAGCTCCGAAATCTCACTGGGCTTTATCTTATTTGGCATAAAGATTTAATCTGTTAATTTCTACTACTGCACCCAATTGCGCCGCAATTCGTTCAACTGCGTCCGCACACTTGCGTCAAGCCGATACGTGTCATATTCCAAAACAAAGCCGCCTAACAGCTCTTTGTCCTCGGAAACACTCATTTCGACCTTGGCGTGGATTTTTTCTTCGAGCATCTTTCGGATGCGCTCCACGAGCGCGGCGTTTACCTGCCGTGCAAACGTGAGGCGGGCTTCCGTCAGGTGCTTTTTCTTCCGATAAAGCGTTAAATAGGAAGCCGATATGAAAAGCATCATATCAGCCCGCCCGTTCTTTACAACCAGCGAAACGAAACGGCGGAGCGAAAGCGTTGCTTTGGCGTCGCCCGAAGCTGCCGTCAGCAGCCAGCCGGTTTTCTGCTCTTCGGTGTACGTCGGATTTATCAGTGCCTGCTGCAAGGCTGGCACGGCCCTGAACGTTTCGCCGAGAGTCTGCATCTCGCCGTAAACCGTTTGCTCTTCTTTGTTTTCGAGAGCAAACTGCAACAGCGCCTTGGCATAACGAACGGAAATAATACCTATGTCCATAAAGTCTTCCTCAAACCTTTCTTATCTCGCAGATTCCATTTCTTTGAGCACTTGCTCGATGAAACGCTCCTGCTCTTTGTCTTGTTCCATATCGCGCTGAACCACTTTGCTCGCAATCTTGATGGAAAGGTCGCCGATTTGTGAGCGGATTTCGCGCATGGCGTTCTCCTTCTCCACAGCTATCTGCGCCTTTGCCTCCTCAACGAGCTTTTGCCCCTCGCGCTGCGCCTTTTCCTTAGCCTCCTTCAAGATGTTGTCGCGTGCAGCCATCGCTTCTTTCAGGATAACGGCCTGCTGCTCGCGAGCCGCGCGCAAGATGTCCTCGCCTTCGCTCTTGATGTTGGCGAGTTTCTCGTTGGCTTCACGGGCATTTTTCAACGATTCGTCTATAAACTTTTTCCGATCCTCCACCATCTTAACGATAACGGGGAAACCGTACTTCGCCAATAGCACAAAGACCACCAGAAAAGCGACAAGCATCCAAAAGAGGAGGCCGAAATCAGGCGTTAATATGGATGGCAGATTTAACGACTGCATATCGCTTTATCAGATTAAAGGAAAAAGCCGAGCAGGCAGACAATCACAGCAAAGAAAGCCACACCTTCGACCAAGGCGGCTGCAATAATCATATTGGTACGGATGTCACCCGTAGCCTCAGGCTGGCGGGCAATGGCCTCCATAGCGGAACTGCCGATACGGCCGATGCCGATGCCCGCACCAATTGCGGCAATACCTGCGCCAAGGGCGATTCCCAACTTTGCAATACCTGCCGCACCGGCAGCCTGTAATAATGCTAACGATAACATGATACTTAATTTTAAAGATTGTACTTAATAATGATTTTACTTATGATGCTCGGGGTGAGCCAAGCCTATGAATATCGAGCTCAACATAGTAAATACGTATGCCTGGATGAAAGCGACAAGCAATTCAAGGCAATTCATAAACACCATGAGCGCAAAACTGAATACCGTCATCGGAGCGCCTATCCCCATTCCGACCTGACATGTTATGAAGATAACACACGCCGATGCAAGGATAATAGCGTGACCTCCCATCATGTTGGCAAAGAGACGGACCATCAGTGCAAATGGCTTTGTCAGGATGCCGAAAAACTCAATGACGGGCATCAAGGGCACGGGCACCTTCAACCACGTGGGGACGTCAGGCCAAAATATTTCCTTCCAATACTCCTTGTTGCCAAACAGGTTGACAAGCAGAAAAGTACACATGGCCAGAAAAAAGGTGACGACGATATGCCCCGTGACGTTGGCTCCGCCGGGAAAGGTCGGGATAAGACCCATCAGATTCGTCAGGAAAATGAAAAAGAACACGGTCAGCAGAAAAGGCGCATAGGGCTTATAATGCTTTTCCCCGATGCAGGCTTTGATAATGTCGTCGTTAACCATCATGACAAACATCTCCACCAGACCGACAAGCCCTTTGGGCGACTCATCAAAGCTCTTGTGCTTTTTATACCAACGGGCCGAACTGATGAAAATGCCCAACATGATAAATACGACAAACCATATCTGAACCACATCCTTCGTTATGGAAAAATCCCAAGGTTTCACTCCACCTGCAACGCCGGAAACGTGTTCATAAATCTTGCCCGTGGCATTATCAATATAGAAGCCTTCGTATTCACCACCCGAAGCATGATGAAATTCCGAAGAAAGGAATATATGCCAACCACTGTGCTCGCTATACAGAATGACGGGAAGAGGGATCGACACGTGAACGCCGTTCCATGTCGTGATGTGCCACTCATACGCGTCGCTCATATGGCCAAGCACAATTTCCTTCACATCAACTTCCGATGATTCGTCTTTGCTCTGAGAGGCGGCCGACACAGACGTGCAGCTCACCACCATCAACAAAGCTACAAACAGATATTTCTTAAAACTCAGCATTGTTTTCCTTTCTTTTTTCGCACTTGCCGAATGCTGTAAACTGTCAAGTAAACCAGCGACACAACATAAAAAGCAAACATGTTGGCGGTAAAAGCCAGCAACCCTTCGCCATATAACACCGCATACAAAATGAAAACCACTATACATGCAAACGACAAGAGCATCGTCATCAATAAATAGAGGTTCTCAAAATGTCTGTCGCGTTGCAAGGTACGCCTAAGCAGTATCAAGACTCCGGCAGTCGACACAAAGAAAAAAACAGACAGACAACAGATCGGCAAAACCTGCAAATACGCCTCAGCACCCAGCAACAGCTTTTCCACTCCGAACAAAACAGGGGCGAGAAGGCAGTATATCAGCGCCAGAAGTAATGTATTTTTTGCAATCGCTGTCATTATCTAATTTCCTTCCGTTTCAACACAAATTGTCACGCTGTTGGCAGACATTTCCAGAAAACCGCCTTTAATATCAAGCGTATATTCTTCTTTTCCGCGGCAGACTATGGAACCCTCCGCGAGGCTGGAAATAATGGGCGCGTGATTGACAAGTATTTCAAACCGGCCCTTTGCTCCCGGAACCTGCACAGAATTCACTTCCTCGGAATAAAGGATTTTTTCAGGAGATACGATATCTACTTTGAGGCTCATAAGATATGTTTCCGCTATTAATCCTGTGCTGCCGACATCAGTTTCTTACCTTTCTCGATAGCTTCGTCGATTGTTCCGACGTTCAAGAACGCCTGTTCGGGAAGATAATCGACCTCGCCGTCGAGAATCATATTGAAACCGCGAATGCATTCCTCGATGGGGACCATTACTCCCGGTACGCCCGTAAACTTTTCGGCTACGGTGAAGGGCTGGCTCAGGAAGCGCTGAACGCGTCGTGCGCGGTTCACCGTCTGCCGGTCTTCGTCGGAGAGTTCGTCCATTCCGAGGATGGCAATGATGTCTTGCAACTCTTTGTATTTCTGCAAAATCTGCTTTACGCGCTGTGCGCAATCGTAATGTTCTTTCCCGATGACGGCTGCATCCAGGATACGCGACGTCGAATCGAGCGGGTCGACTGCCGGGTAAATTCCCAACTCAGCAATCTTACGGCTCAAGACGGTTGTGGCGTCCAAGTGGGTGAACGTAGTGGCGGGAGCGGGGTCGGTCAAGTCGTCAGCAGGGACGTAAACAGCCTGAATCGACGTAATCGATCCATTTTTCGTCGACGTGATGCGTTCCTGCATGGCACCCATTTCGCTGGCAAGCGTCGGCTGGTATCCCACGGCCGAAGGCATACGTCCCAGCAGCGCGGAAACCTCTGAGCCGGCCTGCGTAAAACGGAAAATGTTATCGATGAAGAACAATATATCCGAAGCCTTGCCCGTTTCGCCACCTGCATCGCGGAACGACTCGGCAATTGAAAGACCCGACAGGGCCACCGACGAACGTGCTCCAGGCGGTTCGTTCATCTGACCGTAGACCAAAGTGGCCTGACTTTTCTCCACCTCGGAATAATCGACCTTGGAAAGGTCCCATTCGCCTTTCTCCATCGATTTCATAAACTCGTCGCCATATTTTATAACGCCCGAATCGAGCATATCGCGCAGCAAATCGTTGCCTTCGCGCGTTCTCTCGCCCACGCCGGCGAAGACAGAAAAGCCATCATGCCCCTTAGCCACGTTGTTTATCAGCTCCATAATCAGCACCGTCTTGCCAACGCCGGCACCTCCGAAGAGACCGATTTTTCCACCTTTCATATAGGGCTCCAACAAGTCGATCACCTTGACGCCCGTATAGAAAACTTCGCGGCTCGTCTGCAAATCCTCAAACTTTGGCGGTTCGCGGTGAATGGAATAAGCATTTGTTTTTTTGCTCAGCGGCTTCAGGCCGTCGATCTGTTCGCCTATCACGTTCATCATGCGGCCTTTGATCTGATTGCCCGTGGGCATTTGTATGGGCGAGCCCAGACGTTTTGTTTCCAGGCCTCTCTTCAGTCCGTCCGTGTTGTCCATGGCTACCGTACGCACCGTATCTTCGCCTATGTGCTGCTGAACTTCCAGAACGATGCTGCGTCCGTCGGGATGCTCCACCTCCAATGCTTCATGTATTTGAGGTAAAATCTCTTCCGCCTTTCCGCCCGACACATCGAAGCGGACGTCCACGACGGGCCCGATTATCTGCGAAATCTCGCCCTGAATTATTTTATTCTCATCCATGCATTTATGACTTTTAGTTGATTGCAAAAATACAGATTTCCTTGTTCATTGCATTTACCCTCCGATTAAAATTGCTTACCGAAAGAAAAATGGAACAAACATTTCGCCTAATTTATTATATGGAGAGCTCGTCAAGAACTTGTATCAACTGTAAATCCATTTGCTTTCGCTTTCCGACGGCATCCACGAACGGAACATACACGATCTCGTTGTTGCGGATGCCCACCATGACGTTGCGCTGCCCCTGCACCAAGGCCTGGATGGCGCCCACGCCTACGCGGCTGGCCAAGATGCGGTCGCGCGCCGAGGGCGAGCCTCCGCGCTGCAAGTGGCCGAGGATGGAAACCCGCACGTCGAAGTTCGGGTATTCCTTGTTCACGCGGTCGGCATAATATATGGCACCACACTTCGGGCTTTCGCTCACGATAACGATGCAGCTCTTCTTGCTTTTACGGATGCCACGCTCCATAAATTTTATCAGCTGGTCGCTGCCGGTGGAATCTTCCGGGATGATGGCAGCCTCCGCACCGGCAGCGATGGCGCTGTTCTGAGCCAAGAAGCCTGCGTCGCGCCCCATCACTTCCACGAAGAAGATGCGCTCGTGCGAGGTGGCCGTGTCGCGTATTTTGTCGACGCATTGCGTAATGGTGTTGAGCGTCGTGTCATACCCGATGGTACTGTCGGTTCCGTACAAGTCGTTATCTATCGTTCCGGGCAGACCGATACAGGGGAAGTCGTATTCCTCTGCCAATATCATGGCACCCGTGAGCGAGCCGTTGCCGCCGATGACCACCAGGGCGTCTATGCCCTCGCGCTTCAACGTGTCGAAAGCCATTTTACGGCCTTCGGGCGTTTCGAACTTCTTGGAGCGGGCCGTTCTTAATATGGTTCCGCCTGTCTGTATGATATTGCTGACGTCCTCTGTCGTAAAGGTTTTCACCTCTCCGCTGATGAGCCCTTCGTATCCGCGATAGATACCTTTCACCTTAAAGCCGTTGCAGATGGCGCTCCGCGTAACGGAACGGATAGCCGCATTCATACCCGGCGCATCACCGCCCGACGTAAGCACACCTACACATCTTATTTTTCCCATAACGCTTCTGATTTGTTTTTGCTATTGTTGACGAAAAACGACACGAACCCTCTTCCACCTGTCTCACCGGAATGGCTGCGGGCGATCAGTCGTTATATAAATATATTTTCTGAAACGATTACGATGGAGTATGCTTAACGTTGCAGCCGGTCTGGTTAAGAATAATATGCGTGCAACAAATATACCCTCCATCGAGTTAATGGTTGATTTGAGCGGCAAACGGGACTCGAACCCGCGACCCTTGGCTTGGGAAGCCAATGCTCTACCAACTGAGCTACTGCCGCATGTTTGCGAATGCAAATGTACGAAAATTATCCGACACAGCCATTGCTTCGCGAAACGTTTTTACGATTTTTTCCTCTTTTAGCGCGTGCATACCAGTTCGAGAAATTCCTCGCGCGTCTTGGCCTGGTTAAAGGCTCCGCAGAAATCGCTCGTCGTTGTCACGGAGTTGTCCTTTTCCACGCCCCGCATCTGCATGCACATGTGCTGCGCCTCGACCACAACCATGACGCCAAGCGGATTCAGCGCCTGCTGGATGCAGTCTTTTATCTGCATCGTCATGCGTTCCTGCACTTGAAGGCGATGCGAAAAGATGTCGACCACGCGTGCTATCTTCGAAAGCCCCGTTATATACCCGTTGGGGATGTATGCCACGTGCACCTTGCCGTAAAACGGCAGCATGTGGTGCTCGCAAAGGGAGTAGAAGTTGATGTCCTTCACGATAACCATCTGATTGTACGGCTCGTTGAACTTTGCCGACTGCAACACGGCGGCCGGGTTCATCGTATAGCCCTTTGTCAGCGTCAGCATGGCTTTTGCCACGCGCTCGGGCGTTTTCAGCAGGCCGTCGCGCGTTGTGTCCTCGCCCAAAAGCTTCAGGATTTCGCCGTAATGATAACGCAGGCGTTCTATTGTTTCTTCTTCCATTCTTTCCTTTCTTTTTAATAGGCCAACAAAACGGTGCAACTGACCACGCGCGCTTCGTTCGATATTTTCGCCTTGCGTATCAGGTGAAGATATTTGTTGGCATCCTCCCTCGTACGGAAATCGCCCACGCGGCAAATCCACCGCGGCGAAACAAAATGGACATACGCTGAAAGCTCGGGGAAGGCTTTCTTACACTTCTGCTCCATTCGCCGGGCGGCCTGGCGGTCTGTACGCGAATTGCCTCCCGTAAATATCTGGATGCGATAGCCTTTGGCCTTGTAGCGCTGGCGGCTTCCCGTCATGCCCAAACGCCGCTCCGGCGTCTGGCGATGTGCCGGCTTTTCCTGTTTTGCCCCGGCGAGGGGTGGCTTTTCTTCTTTCTTCTTCGTCGCTTCGTTGTTCACCAAAGCTTCGATTTCAGCATCCTGCGTAACGGTTACGGTCCCTGCGCCGGCCTTCTGCTGACGCAAATGACGGGTATATGTGTCGGCCGTCTGCGCATAAGCGCTGAAAGCACACAGCGAAAGGACGATAGAAAGAACGTATCTCATGTCGTTTTATTAAAAAGAAGGGCGGGCTGCGGTTGGCGGGCAGCCGCAGAGCCCCGCCCCTCTGCTGGTTTCAGATTAGTTCCAAGCGTCGATAATGCCCTTGAAGTCGGCAGCCTTCAGAGCGGCACCGCCGATAAGACCTCCATCGACGTCTCCTTTTGCAAAGATTTCCTTGGCGTTGCCGGGCTTGCAGCTGCCGCCATACAGGATGGAAACATTCTCAGCTGCCTCGGCGCCGAACTTTTCGGCAATCACGCTGCGGATGAATGCGTGCATCTCTTCAGCCTGCTCGGCCGTGGCGGTCTTGCCCGTTCCGATGGCCCACACGGGCTCATAGGCAAGCACGATATTGGCAAACTGCTCTTTCGTCAGCTCGAAGAGCGAGCCTTCGAGCTGGGCTTTCACCACCTCGTTCTGCTTGCCGCTTTCTCTTTCTTCGAGCACTTCGCCGATGCAGAAGATAACTTTCAGGCCGTTGGCAAGGGCCAGATTGATTTTCTCCTTCAAGATTTCGGGCGTCTCGTGATAGTAGGCGCGGCGCTCGGAGTGGCCGAGGATGACATACTCGGCTCCGGTCGACTTCACCATTTCGGCCGACACTTCGCCCGTGTATGCGCCCGATGCCTTGTCGGCGCAGTTTTCTGCACCGAGAGCAATCACGCTGTCCTTGATGAGCCCGGCAACGGGAGCCAGGTGGATAAACGGCGTACAGATAATGACGTCACACTTAGGCGTCTCGCCCTTCAGCGTTTCTACCAGCTCGCCGGCCAGAGCCAGCCCTTCTTGCAGGTTCTTGTTCATCTTCCAGTTGCCTGCTACGATTTTCTTTCTCATTTGCTTTTGCTTTAAAAGTTTTTTATGTCGATAGCGTTTGTAATACTTCGAAGCCACCCACAGCGAGTCGGCACACATGACGACAAGCAGCGGGACGAGAAACCAGAGCAGCTGCCGCACATACAGGGGCAGACCGCCCGCCTGCATCTGCTCGCGCTCGCCCCGGGCCGGCTGCCAGCTTTCGAGCCCCTCGGGCAGGTTGTTGTTGCTCCACTTGGCCACTATTTTTCCGTCATGCAGGAGGAGCATGCCGGGATTGGAGCGGACGGCGCTGCGCAGCATGTCGCGGTCGGCTTTCAGGATGACGTACGAGGCGCCCGTCTTGTCGCGCCACTCTTCAATCTCGGCCGGTGTGGCCGCGGCGGCTCCATAGAATGCGTAGCCGTTGTCGAGGGCGAAGTCGTACAGGTCGTTGATGCGGTCGTTGCAGCCGTCGTCGGCCGTTGCGGCGTCGGGGATGGTCAGCAGGAAGGCATACGACGTGTCTTCCAGCATGCCGGGAGCGAGGTCGGCTCCCTCGTCGTCGAGCAGGAAGAAGTCGGTCACCGCTGCCGGCTTTACCACCGTCGTGCGCGAGTCGACAAACGTCCATTCGTCCCCCGGCAGACTGTCGACCGTAAACGTACGACGCTCGCCCCGCCGCTCATAGATGAGCTCCGTCTCCACCTCGGCCTGCATGGCCTCGCGCAGGTCGGTTCCCACCTTATAGGCCGTAAAGTCGACAGCCGGAAGATAATGGAACGAGTGGAGAGCGAGAATAAATATGTACACCCACGCGTATATAGACGCGAGCCATTGGTTGCGTTCGGAGATAAAGCGCGCCATGCTCCCGTTGCAGCGGAGAACCAGCAGCGCCATGGGCCACAGCACGAGGTTTTTGGCCAACGTCTGGCCGTTGGTGAGCTTTACGGCGTCGCCGAAGCAGCCACAATCGGCGACGGGGTTATACAGATAGATGTAAACCGTGAGAGCCGTCATGCCGGTCATAAACAGAAAGACGGCAAGCGACGTCAGCCGCCGGCGTATGCCGAGGAGCAGATAGAGACCGATGACAAACTCGACAGCAGCCAGCAGCACCACGCAGCCCTGCACCACGAGCGAGGCGTCGGTGAACGGCAGGTGCCAATGCTGGAAATAGGCCCCCACCTTATAAGCCATCCCCGTGGGGTCGGCCCCCTTGACGTAGCCCGAAAAGAGAAACACGACGGCCAGCACGAGACGGCTCGCGTTGACGGTCCAGAATTTCCAGTCCTTCGGTTGTCGTTCCATGGGGTGCATGCGCGGCGGGCTCTGTCAGCGTTCGGCGCCGGCGCCCTCCTCTTTCTCGATGACGAGCTTGATGAGGGCGAAGACCGAATAGTTTATCATGTCGAAGTAGTTGGCAGCCACGCCCTCCGACACCAGGGTGCGTCCGCCCAGATCCTCAATCTGCTTGGTGCGATAGAGCTTCATCAAGATGAGGTCCGTGTACGACGAGACGCGCATCCCGCGCCATGCCTCGTCGTAGTCGTGGTTTTTACGCGCCATCAGGCGCAGGGCTTCTGCGGCCTTGATGTCGTATTGCCGCAGGGCTTCGTCGGCCGGCAGGTCTTCTTCGTCGACGACCCCGAGCGAAAGCTGGATGAGCCCCACAATTCCGTAATTGATGATGGCCATAAACTCGGGCACGATGCCCTCGTCCACCAACGCTTCGCCCTTCTCCTCGATGGAGCGGATGCGGCGTGCCTTGATGAACAGCTGGTCGGTCACGGAGGGCAGGCGCATGATGCGCCAGGCGGCTCCATAATCGTGCAGTTTCTTTTCAAAAAGCGAGCGGCACATTTGTATGGCCCGCCCGAACTCTTCTTCTGTTTTTTCCTGAGGCATTGGATGTATGCTACGCAATGTTTGGCGCCAGGCCCTCACGGGCCGCAACCGGTCCGCAACAGGACGTGTTCGATCCGTGCCGGCCGTTGACGCGAAGCAAAAATACATATTTATTTTCTCACGCGCAAACGCATGGGGCATTTCGTCCGGCAGCAGGCTACGGCGCTGGGCTGGCAGCCTCACGGCGCGCCGGCAGTTTTTCCTGCCTGCCCGCTGCAATATGACGGCGGCAAAACCGAACGGCAAGCCGGCTCATGGCCGTGCCCCGGCAGCTCCCGAAGCGGCACCGACGCCAACAGCCGCGCAGGCCCCACAACATGCTTACCGCTGCAACGCTTCGGACTGTCGCGCGGCTTTTATCCGATATTTATCCGCAGCTACATATTTTTTTCACAAAGTCTTTGCACCATTCAAAAGTTTTCTTCAAATTTGCAAGGAAGAAAATCTAAACCTCATCTATCATGGAAAATAAAGAAAGCCTGAGCGGGCTGAAAAAAAAGGACTTCCACAAAGAAATAAACGGAAAGAAAACCGATCTCTTCTTTCTTCGCAACGCCAACAATCTTGAAGTGGCCATTACCAACTACGGAGGCGCCATTGTGGCCATAATGGTGCCCGACCGCGAGGGGAAAATAGACAATATCATCCAAGGGCACGACAATATTGAGGACTGCATCGCCTCGCCCGAGCCATTCCTGAGCACGCTCGTGGGACGATACGGCAACCGCATCTGCCGCGGCACGTTCACGCTGAACGGCAAGGAGTATCACCTGGCCATCAACAACGGCCCCAACCACCTGCACGGCGGCCCGACGGGATTTCACGCCCGCGTGTGGGACGCTGAACAGGTGAACGAGCAAAGCCTCGTGCTCCGCTACGTATCAGCCTATTATGAGGAGGGATTTCCGGGCGAGCTGTCGATGACGGTGATGTATACATTCACGGATGACAACGAGCTGGTTATCGACTACAAGGGTACGACAAACAAAAAAACGATTGTCAACATGACCAGCCACGGTTTCTTCTCGCTGGCGGGCATTGCCAACCCCACTCCATCGGCCGAAAACTGCATTTGCCAGATTAACGCCGATTTTTATGTGCCTATCGACGAAACGTCCATCCCCACGGGCGAGATACGCAGCGTCAAGGGGACGCCTTTCGACTTTACGGAGCCGCACGCCGTGGGCGAACGCATCGATGCCGACGACGAGCAGATACGCAACGGCGCCGGCTACGACCATTGCTTCGTGCTCAACAAGCGTGAACCGGGCGAGCTCTCGCTGGCCGCCCGCGTGGTGGAACCCGGCTGCGGCCGCACCATGGAAGTGTACACCACGGAGCCGGGCGTACAGTTCTACTCGGACAATTGGGCCGACGGCTACCGCGGTCAGCACGGCGCCACCTTCCCGCGCCGCAGCGCCCTCTGCTTTGAAGCGCAGCACTTCCCCGACAGCCCCAACCACGCCTGGTTCCCGCCCGTTATCCTGCGCCCGGGCGAGGTTTATACGCAGAAAACGATTTATAAATTCGGTGTAGACAAATAAATCAACTAATCAAACAAATACTAACTGTCAAATCACAAAAACGACCATGAGTCAACAAAAAAAACAATGGGGAGCAATTATCATCATGATTGCTCTGTTCGCAATGATTGCCTTCGTGACAAACCTCTGTACGCCGATGGCAACCATCATCAAAAACCAGGGAAACATCTCGAACGTCGTTGCCCAGATCGGTAACTACGGTAACTTCGTGGCTTATCTGGTAATGGGTATTCCCGCCGGTATTCTGATTTCCAAATACGGGTATAAGAACACCGCACTTATCGGTCTGGCCATCGGTATCGTGGGCATTTTGATTCAGTGGTGCAGTGGACTGATGAACGTCGAGGAAAATCTGTACGGCGTGTTTGCCGTTTACCTCGTCGGTGCTTTCATCGCTGGTTTCTGCATGTGTATTTTGAATTGCGTGGTAAACCCGATGCTTAACATCCTGGGAGGTGGCGGTAACGCCGGCAACCAGCTCATTCAGACGGGAGGCGTGTTCAATTCGACGGCTGCCGTGGCATGCTACATCCTGATGGGTGCCCTCATCGCCGACCAAAGCCGTGCCAAGATCAGCGATGCCACGCCTGCACTAATGATTGCCCTGGGCATCTTCGTCGTGGCCTTCATCATTATCTACTTTACGAAGATTGAAGAGCCGGCTCAGGAAAAGGTGCAGCTCGGCCACATCAAAAAGGCCCTGAGCTACCGCCATTTCGCCCTGGGTGCGCTGGGTATCTTCCTTTATATGGGTATTGAGGTGGGCGTGCCCAACTTCGTACAGCAGTATCTGAGCACCGACAAGCAGGAAACGCTTGACAAGAAGGCTGCCGTGCTGAGCCAGTACGAAGCCGGCACTCTCAGCCTGGCCGAAGCCACCGACAACTACCTGCGCATCTACACGGCCGACTCCACCTTTACATCGACCAACCCCGACACGCAGGCCCAGCTGGCCAAAGACCGCAGCAAGGTGAGCTTCCAGATCGAGAACAAGGAAATTACGAGCGCATCGCTCAAATCGACACACGCAGGCCTCGGCATAGCCGGCAATATCGTGGGCATGCTCGTGGCTGTCTATTGGTTTATGATGCTCATCGGCCGACTGGTGGGTGCCTCCATCGGCGGAAAGGTGAGCAGCCGCGCCATGATAACGACCGTATCGACCATCACGCTGCTTCTGGTCATCTTCGGCATGTTCGCCCCCGCGGACGTATTGGTAAGCTTCCCGGGTGTCGACTGGGGAAAACTCGAAGTGGTATGGCAGGAAGTGCCTCTGGGTGTTTTTGCCTTCCTCCTGGTGGGCTTGTTTACGTCTGTCATGTGGGGAGGTATCTTCAACATGGCCGTTGAAGGCCTCGGCAAATATACGGCCATCGCCAGCGGTATCTTCATGACGATGGTATTTGGTTGTGCCGTGATGATGTTCATCCAGGCCCTCGTTGCCGACGCCGTGGGCTACATCCAGAGCTATTGGGTTGTCGTGTTCTGCGCCGCATACCTGCTCTTCTATGCACTCGTGGGCAGCCGCGTAAGCAAAAGCGAGAAAGAATGATTCTATCAACTAATACCAAACCTTTTTAAAAACCGAACACTATGAGATTAACAATTGAAGACGTAAGAAGCCGCTTTATCGAGCACTTCGACGGAAGCACAGGCTCAGTATATGCCTCTCCCGGGCGCATCAACCTGATTGGAGAGCACACCGACTACAACGGAGGTTTTGTTTTCCCGGGAGCTGTACAACAGGGTATCATAGCAGAACTGAAACCCAACGGCACACGCAACGTCAGGGCCTACTCCATCGACCTTAAAGACTACGTAGAGTTCAGCCTCGACGACGAAAAAGGCCCCAATGCCACTCACTTCCGCTTTATTTTCGGCGTATGCCGCGAGATGATGAAGCTGGGTGTTCCTGTCGAAGGATTCAATACGGCTTTCGCCGGAGATGTACCCCTCGGTGCCGGTATGTCCTCGTCGGCCGCCTTGGAAAGCACGTATGCCTTCGCTCTGAACGACATGTTCGGCGAAAATAAAATCGACAAGTTCACGCTGGCCAAAGTCGGACAGGCCACAGAACACAACTACATCGGTTGCAACTGCGGTATCATGGATCAGTTTGCCTCTGTGTTCGGAAAAGCCGGCAGCCTCATACGCCTGGACTGCCGCAGCTTGCAGTACACATATTTCCCGTTCGACCCGAAAGGCTACAAGCTCGTCCTCTTGAACTCGCAGGTTAAGCACGACTTGGCATCGTCGGCCTACAACGACCGCCGCAAGAGCTGCGAAAACGTTGTGGCTGCCATCCAGAAGCGTCACCCCGAGGTAGAACTGCTCCGCGACGCCACCTACGACATGCTGGATGAGGTGCGCGGCGAAGTAAGCGAAGAGGATGCACTGCGCGCAAAGTACGTCATCGGTGAAAAATACCGCGTACTGGAAGTTTGCGTGGCGCTGGAAGAAGGCGACTACGAAGAAGTGGGCAAGAAGATGTTTGAAACGCATCACGGACTGAGCAAAGAATACGAAGTATCCTGCCCTGAGCTCGATTTCCTGAATGATATAGCCAAGAACTGCGGCGTAACCGGCTCACGCATCATGGGAGGCGGCTTTGGCGGCTGCACTATCAACCTTGTGAGCGACGAACTCTATGACAACTTCATAGCAACGGCCAAAAAGAGCTATAAAGAAAAATTTGGCAAGGAGCCCATTGTCATCGATGTCGTAATAGGCGACGGCGCACGCAAACTGGCTTAAAGCCACAGGGCTTTATTAGCGTCTATCAACAAAGGAGGAGGTTCGCATGAACCTCCTCCTTATTATATATAATGTGTAGCGGAATGATATGACGCTACAGCCGTGTCTTAATTCAATTCTTCTAAAAACGATTGGGCACGTGCCAGCGTGTTTTGCTTACCAACGTCCAACAGCTTCAACGTTGGCAAATTTACGCCCGTAACAGCTACACGGTGGCAGACAGATAAATAAAAATCGATGATAGAAAATTTGTCGGGAAACGCGTCTAACAAGGGAAACAAACGAGGCGAAAACAGGTGAATACCGGCAAAGGCCAACCGACGACACGACGACACATCCAAACGGGCATGGGGTGAACGAACCTCTCCCGTATCTACATTCGTCCAGCCCTGCAAACGCATTTCGTCATCGAAAAGCAAATAGCGGCTTGTAGTCCGCTCGCTTACCAACAGCGCTGCATCGCATGCCCTGTGCTGTGCGTAAAAGCTGCCCAAGTCAACATTACTCAGGATGTCTACATTATGAAGTAATATCGGAGCATCGGCATTTTTGAAAAGAGCGCTGGCCTTTTTCAAGCCACCACCGGTGTCCAACAACTCAGCCGACTCGTCTGAGATGTCGATGCGAAGGCCGTAATCGCGCTGCTGCAAGTGATTAATGACCTGCTCAGAAAAATGATGGACGTTGACAACAACGTGCTGCACGCCGAAAAATTTCATTCTTTCGAGCACTATGTCAATCAACGGCCGGCCGGCAACAGGTACAAGCGCTTTGGACATTACGTCTGTCAGAGGACGTAAACGCGAGCCGATGCCTGCGGCAAATAACATGGCTTCCATATCTCTTTTCTGTAAATCTTACTTTTATATACAAACAAGCGGCGGTGCTAAATGGACTTTAACACCGCCGCTGCAGTCTCTGTATCATTGGTTGTACTTACTATATATCACTGAAAGCGATAGACTGCCTGAGCTGCCGCCTTCTAAACGCGCGCTCTTCATACTCATGTCGTTTCGGAGGCGCAACAAAGTCTGTACGCTCAGACCATATGAATTGACCGACGTACTGTATTCTGCTGCCACGGGAACTAAAACCACCTTGTTCCAGTCTTGGTTTTCTTCCTTGGCCTCCCAAGCTGCATACTTGGCCTGACGCGTTGCTTCATCATCGCTTACGTCAACTCCGGCCCCCTCGTCACGCTCCTCCTTTAAGATGGTAATGAGACGACCTATGTTGCTATACTCGTATGCATTGTAGTTCGAATTAAACGTAGCCAGATAAGACGTGCGATCGTCCGTCACCTTTCCTTCTTCAAAGAAGGAAAACAAATCTTTCTTACGCACCATGAGCAATGTGGCGGGCATCTCCAAATTATATTTGTTCTGCGTCTCATTATTTAAGCGACGGAAAGTGATACGCGCCGAGTTAATCGTATCATTATAGTGCTCACCGGCCACAACGTCGTTGACAGGAAGCGTAACTTCGGTGAAAATACCGGAAGGCGACTTCACATAAGTATATTCGTTCTGCGGATCGAGCATTTCTGCCGGTATACTGTTGTCGACGCGCGTATTCTGTATTACTTCCTCCGTGGCCGCCATGCGTTGCATACCGTCTATAATCGTATCATTCCCGGCCTCCGTCGTTGAATGGTAGCGGAAATACACATTCAGCGCGGTTACTTCTGTATTAATCATGGAACCGACGCCTCCCTGAATTTTAAAATAGAAACCCGGGCAGACGTGATGAATAAACTGGTATGAATTTCTAAAGAAGTCGGGGTTCTCGTAATATTTGTTGAGAATAAACGATGCGTAGTCAGCCGGCAACCTTACTTTGATACTCCTGTAATAGGTTGATGACTCGGTCTCAGAAGCGGGACGTGTCAGGTCCTTTACGGAATAAGTCACCGTACGTTGAATGTCCGACGACGAATTGACATATTCTGCCGGATCCAGCGAAGTATAATAGTTCTCCCCTTCCTCCATTACGCGCGAAGTATCCAGCTCCTGGACCAAAAGTTTCATTGTCGTCAGGGAATCGCCGTAATACTGGTCAAAATATATACTTACGTCGCATGAATCAGCCACCACTTGCCCATTCGCATCTGTTATCATCCGATCGCGCGACGGGAAAGCGTAGTTTTCCAACACGTGGAACTGAGCTAAGAAATCGCAGGTCGTCTTAGCGCGTGTTTCGGGGTCGACTACCGTTCCCAAATAGCAATCATTCGTATTTGCCAAGACGGAATCCACTTCGAACGAACGTGAAAAAACGGGGTACACCGCAGTGGAGGTCAACACGTTGTCGTGTCCCGGAATTAATTCCGTACCTATCGTAGCGGTGTCGTCGTCGCAGGAAAAAAACATGGCAAAAGCTGCCAAGACAATCCCTGCAAACGACTCTTTACTGGGAACTTTCATGGGGATTTACGTTATATATTAACTTATAGCGGATGATTACTCTCCTACCGCGTCTTCTGCTTCGTTTCCGCCGAAGATTGCATCGTAGAAAGAGCCATACATTTCGCCTAAATTCTCTTCTCCGGGATATTCCTTCACCGGTATTGAAAGGCTCTTGGCATAATCGAGCAATTCTGCGCCGGCTCCGGGCTCTCCCTGGATTATTCCGTCGGAGAAACGCACTGCCAATTGCCCCAATGCGGCCGGCGAGGTCAAGTCGATGCCTGTTTCGCGAAGCAACTCGGGCGTTACGTCGCGGAAGTTGAGACACTCCTCGAAGTTGGCGACGGGCGGCAACTGCGGCCACTCGTTGTAAAGCGAGTAAACAATCTTGGCATTGGCAAAAGGAGGCTCGTCCTTATAAGCCGTGCGGATGTAAAGCGGGGCTATGGCCGACATCCATCCGTGACAGTGGATGACATCGGGACACCATCTCAACTTCTTAACAGTTTCAAGGACGCCGCGAGCATAAAATATGGCACGCTCAGCGTTATCTTCGTATTCGGAGCCGTCTGCATCGTTCATCATGGCACGATGATGGAAGTAATCGTCATTATCTATGAAATAAACTTGCATTCTTGCCGACTGAATCGATGCTACCTTGATGATAAGCGGATGATCCGTGTCATCTATGATAATATTCATCCCGGAGAGACGGATTACCTCGTGAAGCTGATTGCGTCGCTCGTTGATAATACCCCACCGCGGCATGAATGTTCTGATTTCTCGTCCGTTCTCCTGCACCGCCTGAGGTATGCTTCGACCACTCAGCGACATTGCGCTGTCATCGACGTAAGGAACCATTTCCTGGGTAATAAATAATATCTTTTTCGCGCTCATTATTAGTATATAGCAGTTGGAATTTACAACTGCAAAGATACAAAAAAAAACTATGCTGCGGGCCTTGCCGGGTGGAAAAGGATGGAAATGGGAGGGGGTGGAGAGTTATTGAAACTTTTACTTCGATATCTGATAAATATTCCGTTACTTTGCAAACTCAATCGGAACAAAACAAAATTTCCATAGTAATGGTCATTGTAAAAACCGTAAAAGAACTGGAATCCGCCCTTGCCGCGGCACATAACGGGCATGAAAGCATCGGTCTGGTGCCCACGATGGGTGCTTTGCACGAAGGTCATGCCTCGCTCGTGCGGCGCAGCGTCAGCGAAAACGCCGTCACCGTTGTGAGCGTCTTTGTTAACCCCACGCAATTCAACGATAAGAACGATTTAACCAATTATCCGCGCACGCCGGAGGCCGATTGCGCATTTCTCGAAAGCCTCGGAGCTGATATTGTCTTCGCCCCGACTGTCGAAGAAGTGTATCCCGAACCCGATACGCGCACGTTCAGCTATCCTCCCACCGACGCCGTCATGGAAGGTGCCCGCCGGCCCGGCCATTTCAACGGCGTATGCCAGATAGTCAGCAAGCTGTTCTATTGGGTGGCTCCCACACGCGCCTATTTCGGTGAAAAAGATTTCCAGCAAATCGCCGTAGTCCGCGCCATGGTCGACGATTTGAAAATTCCTGTCGAGATATGCCCCTGCCCCATCGTGCGCGAAGCCAATGGCCTCGCCCTGAGCAGCCGCAATGCCCTCCTGACGCCGACCGAACGCGAGACAGCAGCATCTATTCACAAGGTGCTTTCCGAAAGCCTCACGTTCGCCAAAGAACATACCATACAGGAAACGCACGACCGCGTTGTAAACGCGTTGAACGCCATACCGGAGCTGGAAGTGGAATACTACGAAATTGTAGACGGCCACTCGCTGCGCGCCATCGCCGATTGGAGCGACGCTCCCTACGTCGTAGGCTGCATCACGGTCTACTGCGGAGCGCGTCCCGTCCGGCTCATCGACAACATTACCTACAAAGCCTGACCCTGTCCCATGATGCTGAATATTCTCAAATCGAAAATACATTGTGCCCGCGTCACGGAAGCAAATCTTCACTACATGGGCAGTATAACCATTGACGAAGCTCTCATGGATGCCGCAGGAATTGTAGCCAATGAGCACGTACACGTGGTCAACAACAACAACGGGGAGCGCATCGAGACCTACGTCATCCGTGGTGAGCGCGGCTCGGGCTGCATATGCTTGAACGGTGCTGCTGCCCGGCTCTTCCAGGTGGGCGACGAAGTCATCATCATGGCCTTTGCCGCCATGCAGCCCGAAGAGGCCCGCACGTTCCGGCCCTCCGTCATCTTCCCCGACGAAAACAACCGGCTGTCTCCCTCTGCGGAGTAACAGCTCTTTCTTTCACTCATAAAGCGGCCCGAAGCTCCACAGCTCCGGGCCGTTTCCGTATCTGTACATTCATATCCCAGCCACGACCTGATGCCTTCAGCCGGACGGCATCGGGCAAAAGAAAATCCGCCGTTACAATTACGTAACGGCGGATTCAGTTCACGCTACAAAGAGCTGGCAGCTCTCTGCTTGCCTCATTATTCGCTCACCGAGGGCTCGTTCGAAATGTCGGGAGTAGCAAATTCGCCCGCCCAAGGAGCCTGGTTGACATCGCCATTCGGGATACGGCAGAGCTTTTCGATGAGCTCAGGCGTCATAGGCTTCAGGTTCAAGGCCTCCATGTCTTCCTTGAACTCCTGCTTCATGTCGGCCGTCAGGAAAATGTTCTTATTTCCGTAGTCGCCAATCACCATATAGGCGTTACGCAGCTGGCCCATGGCGTCGAAGAAGTCGAACAGGTTGTAACCGCACATTTGCGAAGCCTTACGGATGTAGTTAAAGATGAAAGGCACGCTGTTCTGGGCCCACTGTCCGTTCTCAGGCAGATAACCCTTCGTTACCCAAACAGAGTTGGGATACTTCGACTTGAACTCGTCGTACTTACCGGCCTTGCCGTTCTGCGCGCTGGCCAAAAGCTCATACTTGTCGATGGTCGTCTTGTTTCCTACGATCTCACCGTTCTCCCATACGGGTTCGATGACCGATCCGTTCTCGTTATCCGTCTGACGCAAGGCCTCGTATACGTCCTGCTGGTAATCTTTCAGGTAATCATCTGCATTCTCGGGGTTAGAGAAGTAGATATAAAGCTGGAAGTAGGGAGCCAGATGCTGTTCCACCTGTATGCCCGTCTCTCCATCGTTGCGGATTTCATAGGCACTGATGGCATGTTCCGGGTCGTCTTCGATAGAAGGTATGTTCCAGACGTCAGCATCTTCGTCATAGAAGAGCTCAGCCTGCGCACGGATACTGTCCTGAATAGCAGGCGACCAACTCCAAGAATCTATATTCTTGTAAGCGTTCAGACGTTCAGGATAAGCCACGCCGTCACCGATATAAGTTGTTTTATACGTTTTCGACGTATTCGCACGGAACGTGTTGTAAGCGGCATTCCAGCGGTCGGCCACGCGGGTGCCCGGGTAGCCCATGTGCAGCACGTTGTAGCACGAGTTCATGTTGTTCGTGCTCTCGCCGCAACCGGCCCAGCAGAAGTAAGGCTGCATCTGGTGCTGGTGGCCCCACTCGTGGCTCAAGCCCCAGATGGCGTCGTCGTCGTTATACATCAGCCGCTGGCAGTTCAGCACGCGGCTCTCCTGGTCTACATGGAACGAAACGCCACGGCCTCCCTGGAACATATAGTATGTAAAGTTCACGTAAGCAAACGTGGAGTTCTTCGGCACGCGGTTATACTTGTAGAAGCCGAGCAACTCGTGCTCCCAAGCCACCAGCGTATCCAAGAGGTTGATATACTGGATGTAACCGAGCGACGTTCCGTCGCTGGCCTTGCAATAGTCGCGCAAACCGCCCTCATATCCGGGCACACCCTTGGCCGTCCATACGGAATGGGCTTTCTTTCCGACCACGTCCATGCAATAGTTGGGCGCAGCATCGCAAAGGGCCCACATCTCTTCGTTCGTCTTGTCGGTGGAGAGATATCCGTTCACCTGCTCGTTCACAAAGTGTACCTTGATATCGGAATATTGCTCGGGATCGTCCTGCGTATAATAGCAAATGTAAGCAAGTCCGTCGTAATCGCCGTTATACTCGATGACGTTCATGCCGTTGTGCAGCTGATAGTCTGTCTGCTCAGGATTGCCTCCGTCAAAATTGCCGCTAACCTTACCTATATACCAGGCAACGACGGCCAGACGGACAGAAACGCCGTCGGGTATGCCCGAAACGACGACAGCATGCTTGCCCTTGGTGATATTTATACCCGTAACACCTTCCAGCTGGTTGTAAAGCTTACCGGGGGTGGCCCACTGTGCAGAAAGCACGTTCGGATCCAGATATGCCTCGTAGGTGGCGTAGCGGTAATCGAGCGAATACGTATTTTCATAAAGCTGCGTGGCCAGCGACTTGATGAACGGGTTCTGCAAAGCGTCGACATCTGCCTGCGTCACGCCTTCGCGCAGCGTTGTCAGCATATCATCGCCGAAGATGGCCCATTCGGGATCGTCTTCACCCGGTACATATTCAGCCGACTCGTCGCGGGTCTGCGTCAGCGTCAGCGTTTCGCTCAATCCATACTCGTCGTTGGAGAATACGACCTGTGCCGTACGTGCATCAGGCGTGAAGTTTTGATCCAGATGGACGTAAACCTCGCCGTTATTGCCCTTGCGCACCTTTACCCAGCTGCTCTCGGTCGTCACGTCGTAAGAAACGTTGGCCGTTATGTCGTAACAAATCGTACGCTCGCGGTAACTGGTTGTCTGCTGATGGGGAGCGACGATCAGAGGAGAAGTTCCCTCCGGCAACTCGGTCTGGGCCCATGCGGGAAGACCCAGCAGCAACGCCGTCGCCATCAAGCCTGTTTTCTTCAGGAATGTATGAAAATTATTCATCATTGTTATTTTTGTTTACTGAGACTTATTAAAGGATATACTTCTTACCGTTTACGATATAAACGCCCTTGGGCAGAGTTACCGATACGCCGCCCTCGTTCACCGTACCCGTCCAGACGGTCTTGCCGTCCAGCGATATGATGCGTGCGTTAGCAGGCGTCGTACTTACCATGTGAATAGCACCGTTGTCAACCGTCACAACAAATTCATCGCCGCTGACCGTCACGCCGTCGATTCCTGTCAGTTTATCTTCCGACACAACTGCAATTTCGTTGGTCGTCAATACGATGTCCGGGTAAGAAATGTGCGTCAGTTCGGCGCTGATACGGTCAAACTCGCGGAAAAAAGCAAAGCGTCCCTGCATCTTGCGGAAGTCGCCTTCGCGCGAAGCCGTTGCTGCCGTCAGCTTGGTTTTCGTTCCGTCCTCGGCAATGGAATACCACGTGAACGTTACGAGAGCCTGGTACTGATCGTCGAGATCGAGCTGATATTTTTCATTCTCAGCATCGGCATACGACGGGCACAAAGGAAGACCATATCCTTCTCCATACGGATGCAAACCATCCGTGATGTCGATGGGCTTCTGCGGAGCGAAATTCAGCGTTTCAGGCTTTTTGTTCGTGGCGGGCAGCGAAGTAAAGCCCAAGTAGTTCTCGGTGCAGTCGAGCGAGCGGAGCCGCTGCGAAGGCAAGGAGAGCTCCGTCAGCTCGTTATTGCCGCACGAAACGGCTTCCAGCGCCGTACAGTTGGAAAGGTCGAGGCGTTTCAGCACGTTGTCGTCGCACACGAGGGCATAGAGGTTGGGCATGCCGCCCGAAGCAGCCGACACGAACGTCAGCCCAGTCAGCGCGTTGCCGTCGCAAAGGAGCGACGAAATGCTGGCGTTGCGCAAAAGGTTGATGCTGGTCAGCTGGTTGCCGCTGCACTTCACGCCGTCAATGTTGCCATTGTGTGTAAGATACATTTGCGTGAAGTTGTTGTCGGATATGTTCAGCTGCTGCAAGCCTTCGTTGTTCAGGTTAAAACGGCCGCTCAGCTCATTCCCCGCTATGTTCAGGTTTTCCAGCTGAGGATAGAGGGCATCTGTCAGTTCGAGCGTCGTCAGCTTGTTATTGGCGGCGTTCAGGTCCGTCAGGTTCGTCAGGGCCGTGATGTCGAGCTCCGTCAGCTCATTGTTCTGGCAATAGAGCGAATGAAGCGAGGGAGCAGCCGAAACATCGATGCTCGTAAGGCCCATATCGGGACAGGCCAACGTGTTGACGCCCTGCCCTACGGTGATGGTGATGGTGTTGCCGGCCAGCGTGCCCTTGACGTCGACCAAGCCCTCGCCTTCCAGCGCCACTTCGACGGGCGTTCCGTTACCCCAATCGACTGTTATCGGCACACTCACCTTGTTCACCATAAAGGAGACCTCTTGGCCAACGGGTTTCGAGGTCACCAACTTGATTGTTTGGTCCTGCGCAAGCAGCGGCGAAGCGGCCAGAAAACCGCCACCCAGCAATGCCGTGACCAATAGTCTGTTTTTCTTCATGAGTGGAAACTTAATTTAAAAGGTTGATGTTTGTCTGTTATGGTATTAGCAATGACAGCCGCGTTCACTCGGGAAGCTGCGGCAGCGTCACCTTGAAATAGGGGCTCGGCGTGTGTTCCGCGTGGATTTTCTCCACCATGCGGCGCACGATGTCGGGATGCTTGTCGGCCACGTTGTGGTCTTCGTGCAGGTCGGTCGCCAGGTTGTAAAGCTCCGGCTTGCCGCGGCGCACCACCATCTTCCAGTCGCCCATGCGCAGGCCGATCTGGTTGGTCTGTGCCAGCTCCCAGTAAAGGAAATCGTGCTGTTTCTGCTTTTTCCCCATGAGCGTGGGGTAGAACGAAAGCCCGTCAAACCAATCGTCCGGCTTGCCGTTGGCATAGCGCTTGTCGTAGCGCTTCACGCCGGCCAGCTCGCAGAGCGTAGGCATGACGTCGTAGAAAGCCAGCTGGTGGTCGTTGACCGTTCCGGCCTTGATGCGCCCGGGCCAGCGCACGATAAAGGGCACACGTATGCCGCCCTCATAACATTGCGACTTGATGCCGCGCAGCTTAGCGTCGCGGCCGAAAAATGCGGGGTCGGCACCTCCCTCGGCATGCGGGCCGTTGTCGCTCGTAAAGAAGACAATGGTATTTTCGTCCAGCTCTTTTTCTTTGAGCAGGGCCATGATTTCACCCACATACGTGTCGAGCCGCGTTATCATGGCGGCAAAATGGGCGTGGGTGCGGGTTACGGGGTGGTAGCGCGATGCCTCATCGCCGCCGTAGTTTTTGTCGGGATGGAACCTGGCTTCGTAGGCCCGCAGGATGGAGTCCTCGGGCTGGGCCAGCTCGGCATGTGGAAGCGTATAAGTAAAGATACCGAAAAACGGCTGTTTGCCGTCCTGCTCTGCCAGCCATTGCATGGCGCGGCGATGGATCAGGTCGGCCGAATATTGCGGGCGCTTCTTATATTCGGGCCCGTACATGGGATATTTGATGTTCTCCTCGAGCACCTCGCGCCGCACGCACGTATCGCCTGCCGCCCGGCTGTAGGCGTTCAGGAAGTTGGGATAGTATGCATGAGCCTGGAATTGGCAGATATAGCCATAATACTCATCGATGCCGCGTTTGTCGGGCGTTGAGGGCGAGCCCTCGTAGCCCCCGGCCCACTTGCCGAACATGCCCGTCGTGTAGCCGTTGTCTTTCATGATTTCGGGCAGGATGACGTGGTCGGCAGCGTAAGGATGCTGGCCGGTGACGGCATATTCCTTGTTCTGTCCGTAGTAAACCTCGCCACTCCAATATTCACGGTTGTCGCGCACTTCGGCGTGCCCCGAATGCTGCCCCGTCATCAAGGCTGCACGCGACGGTGCCGAGATGGGACTGCCGCTGTATGCCTGCGTGAAACGCATGCCTTCCTCGGCCATACGGTCAAGACACGGCGTGGAGATATAAGGCTGCCCGTAGCATGCCAAATCGCCATAGCCCATATCATCACAAAGGATGAAGATAATGTTCGGCTTGGCCTCCTTGCGTGCCACAGATGCAAGGGGAACCAGCGCAAGAGCTCCAAAAATCAGTTTTCTACTGCCTTTCATAGGAAAAGGGGCATGCTTATGCTTATCGTATCACGTAATAGCCGTACAAAGGTGGAGAAAAAAAAGGAATGCCACAAGTTTTTCACAAAAAATAGTACGCACCAACTGCACCGGCGCGGGCAAAAGGAGGCTTCGCACGGGTGCATGGCACCGCGGCGGCCGCCACAGCCGCTTGCACGAGAGCACGGCCGGCAGCCGCCGCTACCGGCAAAATTATGCCGGCTCGCCGCCGGCGTTTGCCGGCCGAAAAACGCGGCGGCAAGCCGGCTGCCGCAACCGGGCAGGCAGGAAAGCCACCGGCGCCCCACCCCACGCCGGCCGCAGGCGGAAGTGGCGGGCACGCGATGCTGCGCCACGACATTAAATATTTTGTAGAATAGTTTGGCAATATCCCAAACTTTCAATACTTTTGCGAATAAGTAACGTTCAACTTTAATATCGGTTTTTATGAGAGTTATCATCGAGCCCAACTATGAGAAGCTTTCCCTTTGGGCAGCCAACTACGTCATCAACAAGATTAACGCCGCCAAGCCCACGGCCGAAAAGCCGTTCGTGCTGGGTCTGCCCACCGGTTCGTCGCCCATCGGCATGTATCAGGAACTGGTAAAGGCCTGCAAGGAGGGACGCGTGAGCTTCAAGCACGTGCTGACGTTCAATATGGACGAATATGTCAACCTGCCCGAGTCGCATCCCGAAAGCTACCACTCGTTTATGGCCAAAAACCTCTTTGACCACATCGACTGCCCAAAGGAAAACATCCACATCCTCAACGGCAACGCTGCCGACCTGGAAGCCGAATGTGCCCACTACGAGCAGATGATCGAAGAGGCCGGCGGCATCGACCTTTTCATCGGCGGCATCGGTCCCGACGGCCACATCGCCTTTAACGAACCGGGCTCGTCGCTCACCAGCCGCACGCGCCAGAAAACGCTGACCACCGACACGCGCGTGGCCAACTCGCGCTTCTTCGGCGGCAAGCCCGAGGACGTGCCCGCCCACGCGCTGACCGTCGGCGTAGGCACGGTGATGGCAGCAAAAGAGGTGCTCATCCTGTGCAACGGCCACAACAAGGCCCGCGCCTTGCAGGCTGCTGTCGAAGGCCCCGTCACGCAGATGTGGACCATCTCGGCTTTGCAGCTCCACCAGCACGGCATCATCGTGTGCGACGAGGCTGCCTGCGAGGAAATAAAGCACGGCACCTACAAATATTTCAAGGACATCGAGAAGGATCAGCTCATCTGATCGTTCCGGCGCACGTCCTGCCGCAAAACAAGAGGCCCCTCCGTCCCGTCGGACGGAGGGGCCTCGCCTTTATCGGAGCAGACAATCTGCGCGCATACTGCGGCGTACTTGCCTACCGCACATAAAAAGAAAAAGCCTCCCGCCGGCAGCTGTTGCAACGGCGGGAGGCTTTATGCAGTTGGGGCAGAAAACGCGTGGCTACTTGGCGTAGCTCACGGCACGCGTTTCGCGGATCACTGTGATCTTAACCTGGCCCGGGTAGGTCATTTCATCCTGTATGCGCTTGGCAATTTCCGTGCTCAGGCTCTCGGTCTGCTTGTCGTCGATCTTGTCAGCGCCCACGATGACGCGCAGCTCGCGTCCTGCCTGGATGGCATACGTTTTGGTCACGCCGGGATAGCTCATTGCGATGTTCTCCAAATCGTTCAGACGCTTGATGTAAGCCTCAACAATCTCGCGGCGGGCGCCGGGACGTGCGCCGCTGATGGCGTCGCAAACCTGGACAATCGGCGCCAGCAGGGTGGTCATCTCCATTTCGTCGTGGTGGGCACCGATGGCATTGCATATCTCGGGTTTTTCCTTGTATTTCTCGGCCAGCTTGGCGCCGTAAAGTGCGTGCGGCAGCTCCGATTCCTCGTCGGGCACCTTGCCTATGTCGTGTAGCAAGCCGGCTCGCTTGGCTTTCTTGGGGTTGAGCCCCAGTTCGGCTGCCATGACCGAACAGAGATTGGCCGTCTCGCGGGCATGCTGCAAGAGGTTCTGCCCGTAGGACGAGCGGTACTTCATTTTTCCGACGATGCGTATCAGTTCGGGGTGCAGGCCGTGAATGCCAAGGTCGATGGCCGTGCGCTTGCCCGTCTCGATGACCTCTTCCTCGACCTGCTTCTTGACCTTGCTGACCACCTCTTCGATGCGGGCGGGATGGATGCGCCCGTCGGCGATGAGCTGATGGAGCGCCAGGCGGCATATCTCGCGGCGCACGGGGTCGAAGGCGGAAATAACAATTGCCTCGGGCGTGTCGTCAACTACAATTTCCACACCTGTGGCGGCTTCAAGCGCACGTATGTTGCGGCCTTCGCGGCCTATGATGCGGCCTTTCACCTCGTCGTTGTCGATGTGGAACACTGTGACGCTGTTTTCGATGGCCGTCTCGGTGGCAACGCGCTGTATGGTCTGGATGACGATGCGCTTGGCCTCTTTGTTGGCCGTCATCTTGGCGTCGTCCATAATTTCGTTGATATACGACTGGGCGTCGCTCTTGGCTTCGTCCTTCAACGAGTCGATCAGGCGTTTCTTGGCCTCCTCGGCCGAAAGTCCGCTGAGCTCTTCCAGCTTTTCGCGCTCGCGCATCTGCATGCGGTCGAGCTCTTCCTCGCGCAGGTTGAGCGCCTGCGCCTGCGAGTTGAGGCGTCCCTGGTAGGCGTCGAGCTCCGACTTGCGGCGTCCAAGGTCTTCCTGCCGCTGGTTGAGACCAATTTCGCGTTGTTTCAGCTTGTTCTCAACTTGCAATATCTTCTGGTTGCGCTGCTGCACCTCTTTCTCAAGCTCTGCCTTCTTGTTCAGAAATTTTTCTTTCACTTCGAGCATTTTCTTTTCCTTGAGCACGTCGGCTTCCTTGGAAGCCTCGGCAAGCACGCCTCTGTATTTTTTTGTCAGCACGTACCTGAACAAACCGAAACCTACGCCGCCTCCCACTATGAGGCCGGCAATTGCCAATATTATCTCCATTTCGTCATACTTAATTAGATATTAATAAAAAAGCACCTTACCTCACCGGCGGGGCAAGCCCGACGGCAAGAAAAGGTGCACGTCTGTTTCTTTTATCCGACTGTGGAAAGCTGCGTACCGGCGCGCTCACGCCAGCGCTTCCTCGATTTCCTTCGTCAACTGCGACAAGACCTTGTTGTACGGTTCCGTATCCTGCCGTTCCTCGCTTTGAAGAAGACTTACGGCCAAGTCCAAAAGAACTACCGACATGTATATATCGTCTCCTTGGTTGGGATAAGTGATCCGGTAACGGTTCAGCTTTTCGTTGACAAGCTTCTCAGCCTTGCGGAATATCTCTTCCTTATCGCGGCTGACGGTGATCGGGTATTTCTGATTGCCGATCCAGAGCTGGATGACGAACTTGTCACTGCTTGCGTCCATTACGGTTCGTTATGCGTTCAATAGAGCTATACATTTGTCGACGTCGCGCACCAATTTGGCCAGCCGCGCTTTGGCAGCGCTCTTGTCCTCGTCGCTGACTTGGAGCATCCTGGCCAATTTCAAGTTGGCATACTCACGGCGAAGCCGCTCGTTTTCTGCTTGCAGACTTTCGAGCGCCCTCCGATCGCTCTCGCGTGCGGCGAGAAGCCGGGCGTTCTCTTTTTCGAGTTCTCCAAAGCGGAGTATCATCTGCCTAACCCTCGTTTCGAAGTCACGCAGGGCTTTTTCCTCCTCTTTTGTCATTAATAAGCCTGCTAACTTTCCGGCAAAGATAAGAAGTTAATGTGTTTTCTCCAAAAAAGCCAAAATTATTTTTCCTCCACATCGTGAGGTTTCGGCTCTTTCTTAGCCAGCATAATGATGTTATAAACATATTCCGTCATCCACTCGGGCGAATAATTGAGCGACTGACGGTAGTGACGGATGTTGGCACACGTTTTGCGCACGCCGTCGTCTTTCCAATTGTCCTTCGTCAGGATTTGAGCCACGGTCTTTTCCGTCATGGCGCGCATCGCTTTTTTCATAAAGCCCGGCATGCGGAATTTCCACTTCATCAGGTTGCCCATCAGCATCATCGTGTCCTGCGAAAAGCCCTGGAACATGAAGAAATAGGTGCGAACGTCGTTAATGTTCTTGCAATTGCGCTTGATGCTCTGGTCAATTTCCTTGAAAAAGCCGTCGGACATGCCGTAAAGCTCCGAAAGCATTTTCTTACACCGGTTTTTCTCGCCGACGCCCAGCTTGTTGTTGACCGTCGGGACGTGAAGCGTCTGCTTGAACACGCGAAGATCGGGAAGCAAGGACAAATTGCTTATACCCAGATTGGCCGCCATCACTGCCTGGTAATAAACGCGGATGAGCGTCATGAAATCTTCCATACCTCCCACGCGCCAGCCGGCCTCCTGAGCAGATGTTTTTTTCTTGAATATGCTTAGAATACTCATATCTTATAAAATTTAACAGCGCAAAGATACTATTTTCCTCCCAGCTCAATGCACTCTCCTGCATATTTAAGCGACACACCTTATTAATATAGAAAACCACATTATCAGCGAACAGACGGAAACAGGAAGCCAACTGCCCAAGCAGGGCCGGCGATGTAACACATTCTTCACACAAAAGAAACTTTTCATTTAAGAGAAAAACAGATTAACACTTTCATTAAAAGCAACCGACTCGCTTTAACAGAAAGCAACAAATCAACATAACAAAGTTAGCAGCCTGTTATTCACTACTATGCGGGAAAGCTGGCACAAATCGAAGGAGTTCTTTTTGATTTTCCAGGCGGCAAAAACAGTTAAAACTTTTTGGTAATATTATGAAACACGAATAAACGCCTATCTTTGCAACGAAAATTTCATTAACAACCCGATATGGACATATTTTATTTGGGGATACTTGTATTTCTCCTCCTCTTGGCAGCATTCGACCTCTCGGTGGGTGTTGCAAACGACGCCGTAAACTTTTTGAGCCCCGCAGTGGGAGCAAAGGCCGCCAAGTTCAAGACAATACTTGTCGTGGCCGGTATCGGCATTTTCGTTGGTGCCTCCACAAGTGGGGGAATGATGGATATAGCCCGCCATGGCATACTCCACCCCGACATGTACGCCTTCGACGACGTCATGTGCATTTTCCTGAGCGTCGCCGCAACAGACGTTATTCTGCTCGACATCTTTAATACGCTCGGCATGCCCACGTCGACCACCGTCTCGATGGTTTTCGGTCTGTTGGGCGGCAGCACGGCCCTCGCCATGTCGAAAATAGTGGCCGAAGGACAAACCTATGCCGACCTCATCAATACCGACAAAGCCCTCTCCGTGATTATAGGTATCTTCCTCAGCGTGGCCATCGCCTTCGTATTCGGCCTCGTCGTCATGTGGATTGCGCGCCTCGTCTTCACCTTTAATTATAAAAAGCACCTCAGATGGAGCATAGCCATCTTCGGCGGAATATCCATCACCTCAATTGCTTATTTCCTCGTGGTAAATGGCTTGAAAAGCGCCAGCTTCATGTCGCCCGAAATCAAAGGATGGATAGACGCCCACTTGCTCCTGCTCGTGGCGGGCTGCTTCGTCGCGACAACCTTGCTCGTCGAAATTCTTCACCTCTGCAAGATAAATATCTTCAAAATAATCGTGCTGTTCGGCACCTTCTCGCTGGCCATGGCCTTTGCGGGCAACGACCTTGTCAACTTCATCGGCGTTCCTCTGGCCGGCCTAGAATCGTACCTCGACTATTCTGCCGCTTCGGGCGCCGACCCGGCCTCGTATAAGATGAGCGTGCTCGGCGAACCGTCGACGCTGCCCTATATGCAGCTTTACCTCGTGCTGGCCGGCTTCATCATGACCGTTGCAATCTTCCGCTCAAAGAAAGCCCGGAAGGTAATCGACACATCCGTCAACCTGGCACGGCAGGACGAGAGCGAAGAGGCTTTCAGTTCCTCGCGCATCGCGCGACGTCTGGTGCGCAACGTGCTTCATACGACCTCCGTTGTCAACCGCTACGTCCCCCGCCGGGTAAAAGTCTGGATAAACACGCGCTTCAACACCGAAGAGGCAATTATAGACGACGGAATGGCTTTCGACTTGGTACGCGCCTCCGTAAATCTCGTGCTCGGCGGTTTGCTTATCGTCGTAGGCACCTCGCTTCAACTCCCCCTTTCGACAACGTACGTTGCATTTATGGTAGCCATGGGCTCCTCGCTGGCCGACCGCGCCTGGGGACGCGAAACGGCCGTCTACCGCATCACGGGCGTCATCACCGTTATCGGAGGCTGGTTCATCACGGCCGGTGCAGCCTTTATCCTGAGTTTTCTCATCGCCACGCTTTGCCACTTGGGCGGCTTCGCAGCCATGCTGGCCGTCGTAGCGCTCGTTGTAGTCGTGCTCATCAACAATAATCGGAGGTTCAAGAAAAAGAACGAGGGCGAAACCGTTGATGTGCTCTTCCGACAAATGGCTCGCAGCCACGACAAACAGGAAACATGGCAGCTGCTGATGGAACATGTCCGCCGGACGCAAGCAGACCTCGTGGCTTTTGCCCGTGCAACGTTCAACAGCATCACTGAAGGCCTGACGGGCGAAAACATCAAAGTGCTGCGCCAGGCAGCTCACCAGGTGGAAAACGAAAGAAGCGTATGGAAACGATACCGCAAAAAGGAAATCCTGGGCATGCGGAAGATAGACCATCTTCTTGCCGTAGAAAAAAATACTTGGTTCCATCTCGGATGCAACAACGCCTCGCAAATCATTTATTGCTTAAAGCGAATGCTCGATCCTGCCATTGAGCACGTAGACAACAACTTTAAGCCGCTGCCCCGCGCCTATAAAGAAGAACTCATGCCTATTTGCAACGAAGTGGACAGCCTGCTCGCCAAAACCGAACAAGCCATCCGCACGGGCAACTTTGCAGATGCCGACGTTCTCCTTGTTGACGGCAACGCCATGAAGAGCCGTATCTCGCAGATCCGCCATCAACAGCAAGAACGCATCCAGCGCGAAGACAGCAACATTCAGGTCGATTTGCTTTACCTGAATACGCTGCAAGAAACGCAAGAGCTTATCAGCATGACCCGCCATCTCATACGCGCTAGCAAACGCTTCCAGCAATAAGCCGCGCAATGTAAAACGAAGGAGGCGCCTGCAAATGTCTTTTGCAAGCGCCTCCTTTTGTGTGGCCAACTTATGGATATCAATCGGCGGCGGTAAAAGACTTTCCCCACAATTGTTCCATTCGCTGGGCCACTTTATGCTCGGCCGCGTTGTCGGCTGCATACCATAAGCGCTGTTTCTGTAACGCGTCGGGGAGATATTGCTGCACTGCAAAGTGGCCCGGTCGATCGTGCGGATATATATATCCGTCGGAATAGCCGAGTTCTTCCATGAGCTGCGTAGGAGCATTGCGCAAATGGAGGGGTACCGGCTGGTTGCCGGTGCGGCGCACCAAAGCCATGGCGTCATTAATTGCCTTATAGGCAGAATTGCTCTTGGGGCTGGTAGCCAGATAAACGGTAGCCTCAGCCAAGGGGATGCGTCCCTCCGGCCAGCCAATTTTTGCAACGGCGTCAAATGCCGCGTTGGCCAATAGCAAGGCGTTGGGGTTGGCCAGTCCGATGTCTTCGGCCGCAGAAATCACCAGGCGGCGGGCTATAAACTTGGGGTCCTCGCCTCCTTCTATCATACGGGCAAGCCAATAAACCGCCGCGTCGGGGTCGCTTCCCCGGATGCTTTTGATAAAAGCGGAGATGATATCATAATGCATTTCCCCGTCCTTGTCATACGCCAAAGGGTTTTGCTGCAAGCGTTGGGCCACCGACCGGTTGTCTATCACGACTTTATCGTCGCCCGCAGCGCCCACAAGCAGGTCTAAGATGTTCAGCAGTTTACGCGCGTCGCCCCCGCTGTAACGGAAAAGGGATTCTGTCTCTTTTATCTCGATTGAGCGTTCTTTCAAGAAGACATCTTCCGTCACTGCGCGGTGAAGCAACTGCGACAAATTGTCTTTGCTCAAACTTTTCAGCGTATATACCTGGCAGCGGGAGAGAAGCGGGCGGATCACCTCGAACGAAGGATTTTCCGTTGTGGCTCCAATGAGCGTGATGGTGCCGTTTTCGACAGCCGCAAGGAGGGAATCCTGCTGTGCTTTGCTGAAACGGTGAATTTCGTCAATAAAGAGAATGGGGGCTGCCGAGTTGAAAAAGCGGTTTCTGGCAGCTTTATCTATTACCTCGCGAACCTCCTTCACGCCGCTGCTCACAGCGCTCAATGTGTAGAAAGGCGATTCCAGCCTGTTGGCTATGATCTGGGCCAACGTCGTTTTTCCCACTCCCGGAGGGCCCCATAATATAAAGGAAGAGATATGTCCGCTCTCTATCATGTTTCTTAAAACGGCGCCGGGGCCGACAAGATGCTCCTGGCCGATATATTCGTCCAGCGTACGCGGACGAAGACGTTCTGCTAAGGGTGCTGACATATATATAATGAGATTATAAAGTACATAACTGACCGTGGCCGCTTCAAGCCTCCCCTATCATGGAAAGTTCCAGCCAGCGTTCCGATTTTTCATCCAGCTCGCGTTGCAGCCGGGGCAGGCGTATGCTTTTTTCCGTAAGTTCTTCAACGGGCAGCCGGCCGCTGCACAAAGCTTCTTCCAAATCTTTTTTCTCCGCTTCGAGGGCTTCGATCTCTGCTTCGAGCGTTTCCAGTTCGCGCTTCTCCTTAAACGTCAGTTTGCGCGGGCGCGATGCTGCGCGTTCGGCCCGCGAGCAATCTCCCACGGTCGCCGCAGCCGGTTTTTCCTTCTTTTCTTCGGCCTGCCGTGCCTCTTCCCACTCACGATATTGGGTATAATTCCCGGGGAAGTCCTCCACAACGCCATTTCCCTTGAATACGAGCAAATGGTCTACCACCTTATCCATGAAATAACGGTCGTGGCTGACAATAATCACGCAGCCGCGGAAATCTGCCAGGTATTCTTCAAGAATTTGCAGCGTGGCAATGTCCAGGTCATTCGTAGGTTCGTCAAGTATCAGAAAGTTGGGGTTGGTCATAAGCACCGTGCAGAGATACAGCCGGCGGCGTTCTCCCCCACTCAGTTTATATATATAGTCCTGCTGCCGGGCCGGCGGAAACAAAAAGTGGGTGAGCAGCTGGCTCGCGGTCAGTTTTCGTCCGCCTCCCAAGTCAATGGTCTCGGCAGTACGGCGCACGGCGTCTATCACTTTCATTTCCTTGTCAAACTCAAAGCCCTCTTGCGCATAATAGCCGAAACGCACTGTTTCGCCCACAACAAAGCGACCGCTGTCGGGGCGCACTTCGCCGAGAAGCAATTTCAGGAAAGTCGACTTTCCCGTCCCGTTGTTTCCCACGATGCCCATTTTCTCATACCGGGAGAAATTGTAGTAGAAATCCTTCAATATCACCTTATCCTCCCCGAAAGATTTGCTGACGTATTCAGCTTCGAAAATTTTGCTGCCGATATATCCGCTCTTCACCTCCAAGCGGGCCGTTCTCTCCTCCATTCGGCGCTGCGCCTGCTTTTCCAACTCGTAGAAAGCCTCTTGCCGGTAGCGTGCCTTGTGTCCTCGCGCACACGGCATGCGGCGCATCCAGTCGAGCTCCTTGCGATACAGATTTTTAGCCCGTGCAATCGAAGCGTTGGTGGCCGTCATCCGCTCTTCGCGCTTTTCAAGATAATATTCGTACGAGCCATGATAGGCAAACATGCCTTGCTCGTCCAGTTCCAAGATGTCCGAGCACACGCGGTTGAGGAAATAACGGTCGTGCGTCACCATCAAAAGCGCCTTTACGTGCTGCTGCAAATAGTTTTCCAGCCATTCGGTCATCCCCAGGTCCAGGTGGTTCGTCGGTTCGTCCATGATGAGCAGGTCCGGCTCCGACAGTAAAACGTTGGCCAGCGCCACGCGTTTTTTCTGCCCGCCGGAAAGTTGCCCCATCGGCTTGTCATATTCTGATATGTCGAGTTTCGTCAGGATTTGCTTGGCCCTTAGTTCAAAGTCCCAGGCCTTGTGCAGGTCCATCTCCACCAGCAAATCGTCCAGACCGGGGGTTCCGGGCGTTTTCATGCACACTTCGTAACGGCTGATGAGCTCCGACAAATCGCCAGCCCGACTGAAACATGCGTCGATGACGCTCTGCTCCGGGTCAAAGGCCGGCGCCTGCTCCAAGTAGCCCACGCGGATGCCGTTTCTGTACACGATATCTCCCGCATCGTAGTCCTCACGCCCGGTCAGTATGTTGAGAAGCGTGCTTTTCCCCGCCCCATTTCGGGCTATCAGCCCCACCCTGCCCGTGTCGGCAACCGAAAAAGAAATGTCATCAAAAAGTAAAAGATCGCCAATGCTTTTCGTCAGATGCTGTACGTCTAAAAGGGGAATATGCTTTGCCATTCGCTTCCTGTAAAATTTCCAAAATGAATTATTACGCGAAATTATGGAAAAAAATAGACATACCATTTTGCTTTAAAAAGAAAATGCGTACTTTTGCAGCGCTGGAAACCGCAATTGGTTTCAATTTCAGCAATCCACAACAACACAAATTCCGATAAGTGCCGACGCAATTTTCCTATCCTGCGAATCGCTTTGCGTCGGTTCACTCCCAAAACGTTTTATAACAAATGGCACTTTTTACAAAAGACCTTTTGATGAATAAGGATGAGGAGGAATTGCGCGCTATTGCGAGCGAAATGGACACCCCTCATAAGCACAGCCAAGTAAAAGAGGACTTGATCTACGACATCCTCGACGCACAGGCAGAAATAACGGCCGGACAGCAAGCTACCCCGGCCAAGCCCAAGCGCACGCGCATCTTGAAGAAAGATGCCGGCCACATCTATTCGGCATCGCAGGGACAAAGCGAGCGCTTTGAAAAGGTGCCCGCCCCCGAAGCCCCCACAGCCGAAGCGCCGGCCGAGCCCAAGAAAAGAAGAGGCCGCCCTGCAAAGGCCGAGCAAGCCCCGGTTGTTGCAGCTCCCCAGGAAACGGAAGAAGAAGTTATCCCCATTTCCGAACAGGCCCTGCCGGCTTCCGTAGCTCCCGCCGAAACTCCCGATTCCGAGCTTCCCGACTTCATCAGCGAGCAAATTCAGCAACAAGCCTCCCAGGAAAAAAACGAGGAGCCGCAGTTCGATTTGCAGGAGATGAAGGAAAGCTTAAGCAGCATGGCCCTTAAAGGCGAGCCCTCCGCTGAAAATGAAACGGAGACGCAGGACGAAGCAGCTCCTGCCCCCCAAAAATCTCCCCACTCCACGTCCGAATTTATCATCATCGAAGACATACCCGTCATCGAAGAGAGCGGCTACGCCGGCGATTTCAACTCGTTTGCACCCAAATACGGAAAAAACAAAGATTACACCCCCTACGCTCCCGACGTTGCGCCCGGCTACTCCCCGGCCCACGGCCAGCAACAGGCTGCTGCCGCCTACACCCAGTTCGACAACATCCTGGACGGACGCGGCGTCTTGGAAGTCATGCCCGAAGGCTTTGGTTTTCTCCGTTCGTCCGACTACAATTATCTGACCTCGCCGGACGACATCTACGTCTCCCCGAATCAGATAAAATCCTACGGGCTCAAGACGGGCGACGTCGTTGAGGGCTCCGTTAAAATCCCGCGCGAAGGCGAGAGGTACTTTGCTCTTTTAAAAGCCGAGCGGATAAACGGGCTCGACCCGAACGTCGTGCGCGACAGAGTGGCGTTCGAACATCTCACCCCCCTGTTCCCCGAAGAGAAGTTCCGCCTCTGCACGGGGAAAGGCGACTCTCTTTCCCGCCGCATCGTTGATCTTTTCACCCCGATAGGCAAGGGCCAGCGCGCCTTGATTGTGGCCCAGCCCAAGACGGGTAAAACGATGCTTATGAAGGACATTGCTAACGCCATCGCGGCCAATCATCCCGACACCTACCTGATGATGCTGCTCATCGACGAGCGCCCCGAGGAGGTCACGGACATGGCCCGCACGGTCAACGCCGAAGTCATTGCCTCCACGTTCGACGAACCGGCCGCCCGCCACGTAAAAATTGCGGGCATCGTGCTCGAAAAGGCCAAGCGCATGGTAGAGTGCGGCCACGACGTTGTCATTTTCCTCGACTCCATTACCCGTCTGGCCAGAGCCTATAATACGGTCTCTCCGGCCTCGGGCAAAGTGCTTTCGGGCGGTGTCGACGCCAACGCCCTCCAAAAGCCCAAGCGCTTCTTCGGTGCTGCCCGCAATATCGAGGGAGGCGGCTCGCTCACCATCATTGCCACAGCGCTTATCGACACGGGCTCAAAGATGGATGAAGTCATCTTCGAAGAGTTTAAAGGCACCGGAAACATGGAGCTCCAACTCGACCGCACGCTCAGCAACAAGCGCATCTTCCCGGCGGTCAACATCGTGGCTTCCAGCACGCGCCGCGACGACCTTCTCCAAGACCCGCAAACGCTTAACCGCATGTGGGTGCTCCGCAACTACATCTCGGAGATGACACCTATCGAGGCAATGAACGACGTCAAGAAGCGCATGGAAACTACGCTCAACAACGAAGAGTTTCTGCTCTCGATGAATTCATAACCGGCGGGCCCGCCCGTCCGGCCCCCACCAACAAGGCGCTGCCGGCTCTCTGCGAGCCTGGCAGCGCCTTTATTTTTCCGTTCCGTCGCCGCTTGGGAGCGGCATGGCGCGAAACGGTTTCCGTCTGTTCCTACCGTTTCATGTATCCCACGGGATGGTTCAGCATCAGCTGCTGACTGTCTTTCAGCTTCAGCACTTTGCGCAAAGCCTTCTCGTTCATGGTCATTCTCGGCACGGTGGCCAGCTCAGCCGCAGCGCAGAATAAAGAGATGTTCTGCGACACGATGCCCGCATCGATGGCGCAGGCCTTGGCCGTCCCGGCCGATGCCACGTCGCCCATGCGGGCATAATCGCTCACGAGCACCAGCGAGACGGGCGCTTCGGCAGCAAAGTCCTGACCGGCTGCCACGTCTTTTCTGTAATCGCCCTCGGCAACCGGCACCAGCCGGTGCTCCGTGGCGTCATACAGGTAGCAACCGTCCTGCCTCACCACATAAACATCCACGTCCTGGCGGTTCAGGGCCGAGGGCGCCGTGCGTTTTCCCGTTTCCGGGCGGTTAACGCCATTGGCCGCCCAAAGCAGGTCGCCCAGGTCCTGCTCCGAAAGCTCGCGGGCGGCAAACTCCCGCGTTGAACACCTTTGCTGCAAGGCCTGCATAACGGTGACCGGCCGGCCCGTGTCCGGCCGGGGCAGGCTGATTGCTCCGTTCTGTGCGAACATGGCAGTTGACAACAGCATACTCATAAGCAATAGTTTTGTACGTTTCATAAATCAATGTTTTGTGAGTAATGAAAAAGAGCAGGTGCACAACGCACCGCACCCGTCGTCTGCAAAGATACCGGAAATGTAACGGAAGAGGCCCGGCATGGCCTTTCTTTTTGTACCTTTGCGCTTTCAAATTCATAAACAGCTTTATATGTTCAAAGAAAACCGGGGCGAAGTGCTCCACGGCGTCCTTCTGATTGTTTTGTTCTCATTCTCCGCATTCTACATCGCCGAGTTCGATTTTGTCAAGCGTCTTTCGTTCAGTCCGCTCATTGTCGGCATCGTTTTGGGCATGCTCTATGCCAACAGTCTGCGCAACAAACTGCCGCAGACGTGGGTGCCGGGCATCAAGTTCTGTTCCAAGCAAATTCTGCGCACCGGCGTGGTGCTTTATGGCTTCAAGCTGACGTTCCAGCAAGTGCTCGACATCGGTCTTCCCGCCATCACGGCCGACGTCATTATCGTCGCGGGCACCCTCCTTTGGGGCATACTGCTGGGAAAGCTTTTGAAAATCGACTCCCAAACCGCCCTCATGACCTCCACCGGCAGCGCCATCTGCGGAGCTGCCGCCGTGCTGGGCGCCGAGCCCGTGGTGCGCTGCGAGCCTCACAAGACGGCTGTGGCCGTTTCCACCGTGGTCATTTTCGGCACGCTCTCCATGTTTCTTTACCCCATCATGTACCGCGCCGGCTGGCTCGACGGCCTGTCTCAGCAACAGATAGCCGTCTATACCGGCTCGACGCTTCACGAGGTGGCCCACGTCGTCGGCGCCGGCAACGCCATCGATGCCGCCGGCGGCCGCGTAGCCGACACCGCCACCATCACCAAGATGATACGCGTCATGCTGCTGGCCCCCGTTCTCGTGGTCATGGGCCTTTGCCTTGCGCGGGGAAGGAAAGCCGCCGGCGGCGCCGTGCGCGAAAAGAGCAAAATAGCCATCCCCTGGTTTGCTTTCTATTTTCTCCTGGTCATCGGTCTCAACTCGTGGCTGCACAGCCTCACGGTCATACCGGCCGGCTGGCTCGAAAGCGGCGTCGCTTTCATCGGCAACGTCGATACGTTCCTCCTCACCATGGCCATGACCGCTTTGGGGGCCGAAACGAGCTTCGACAAGTTCAGGCAGGCCGGCGCCAAGCCTTTCTATCTGGCGGGGCTCATTTATCTGTGGCTGGTCTTCGGCGGCTACGCCATTGCCAAGTATCTGGTCTAAGCGCCTGCCCCCTGCGGTGTCCCCATCAGGGCGGAGCCCCGCGTGCCGGCAGCTCCGCCCTTTCGTCTGTCCGGCCGCGAAAACGCTTTGCGGCCGTCATTTTTCCCACTTTCTTCCCCGCAGGCAAGCGTCTGTCCTGCGGGAAATCATTAACTTTGGCTATCTAAAATTTTGGAACGATGAAAATGCGTCCTCTTCCCCGCAAAAAGCTATGGATGGCGGCGTCGGCCGTCGCCGTGGTCGTCCTGGGCCTGCTCTTTTTCTTTCCCGCATCCGTCGGGCGGCAGCTCCGGGGCGTTTGCCTCGTCGAATGCCGCAGCCACTACGCCGTGGCCGTCCGCCCCGGCGATACGCTCTTTTTCAGCGGCGTTCCGGCCGACACCCTCCTGCATGGCATAACCATCTATGCCGACTCGGCCACAACGACCGGCCACCGCACCGGTTTCTTCTGTTCAAACGACGGACTGCTGCTCACCGCGGCCGACCTTCACCGCGGACGCCCCGCCCGTCTGGACGACCGGCAGCTGCGCCCCCTGCTGGAAAAAGAGCACAAGCGCCTGCTCCACCTGAAAGAGGTCTATGCCCGGCAAAGCGACGAGCTCGACTATTACGCCCGGACGCACACCGTAACCGACGAAGGCTACAACGACGTGATGGCCTTTCGCAGCCGCCTTGTCCGCCACCGCTCCCGTCTCGACTCTCTGCTCACCCTGTTCGACGGAGCCCTGCGTCAAAAACGGCTGGAAGCCGTGCGCGAGGACCGTTACGCGGTGACATACCGCCAGGTGGCCGACTCGGGAACGGTGCTTACCTGCCAACTGCCGGCCGACTTCGTGGCAGCGCCCGATACGTCCGTGCTCGTGCTCCAACTGCGCAGCCGCCTGCTGCCCGAAGGGGCCTCCCGCTTCGTTCCCTACCTGCTCCCGCCGCCCGGCCTGACGCCGCGCCGGCTGCCCGCCCGGCTCTTCGGCTATCTGCTCTACGACGTGCCGGCCGGGGGCGACGCCGTGCCCGTTCCCGACGTCGTGCGCACGGCCGACGCCCCCGGCGGCATGACGGTGGCCTCGGGAGGGCCCGTTGTCAACGCCTTCGGCCAGCTGGTGGGCATGAAAACGGCCGATGGCGTCGTCGGCGCTTCGGCGCTCAGCCGGGCCGTCTACGGGGCCCGCCCCTATCCCGCAGCGCTCTGGCACAACCTGGCCGGCTGGTGGCGGCAGCGCTTTGCCGCCCCCACGGCCTATCGGAGCACCCCCGCCACCTGGGCCCTGCCCCTGCGGCGCAACACGGCCGGCCGCTTCGTGGCCGGCCGGGGCTACGGCCGCCAGCTCACCGACTCGACGGTCTACGAAGGCGCGCTGACCGATGGCAAACGCGACGGCACGGGCCAAATGCGCTATGCCGACGGCTCGTGCTACCGCGGCGGATGGTTGCAGGGCCGGCGTTCGGGCTTCGGCATTTTCACCGACACGCTGGGACGTACCTATACGGGCATCTGGCGCGCCGACACGCTGCCCCGCGGCGTCTGCTCCGACCGCGAAGGCGTCTACCGGGGCGCCTTCGATGCCTCGCTGGCTTTCGAGGGACGCGGCGTCTACCGCACCGACAACGGCGTCTACTATCGCGGCGAATGGCAGGCCGGCCGCCGCCACGGCTTCGGCTACGCCGTCGAGCCGGAGCACATCGTGCGCTGCGGCATCTGGCGCAACAACCGTTTCCGCGGCGAGCAGATGGTCTACACGGCCCGGCGCATCTATGGCATCGACATATCGCGCTATCAGCACGAACGCGGCCGCCGGCGCTTCGGCATCGACTGGTCGCGGCTGCGCATCACCGACCTGGGCCCGACGGCCCGGCAGCATGCCCGGGGCAAGACCGACTATCCCGTCTCGTTCGTTTTCATCAAGGCCTCGCAGGGCACCACGATACGCAACCGCTATTACGCTGCCGACGCCGCTCAGGCGCGCCGGCGGGGCATCGCCGTGGGGGCTTACCACTTCTTTTCGACCCGTCCGGGCCGCGCACAGGCCGATTTCTTCCTGAAAACGGCGGCTCCGCGCCGTGGCGACCTGCCCCCTGTGCTCGACGTCGAGCTGACCCGCCGGCAAATAGCGGCCATGGGCGGCGAAAAAGCCATGTTCCGCGAGATGCTCGCCTGGTTGCAGCGGGTCGAGGCCCGCGTGGGGACGCGCCCCATCCTTTACGTCAGCCAGCAGTTTGTCAACACCTACATGCCCGACGCCCCTGAGGCTTTGCAACGCTACGACGTCTGGATTGCGCGCTACGGAGAGTATCGCCCGTACGTGCGTCTGCTCTTCTGGCAACTGACGGCGCGGGGCCGCGTGGCCGGCATACGCACCGAGGTGGACATCAACGTATTCAACGGTTCGAAAGAGCAGTTTGAGGCCTACCGCAAGGAAGCCTGCGTAAAGTAGCCCCCGCGGCATACCTGCCAAGCCGCCGGAAAAGTGCCTGCAACGACACGTTTCCGGCGGCTTCTGCATGTCTCGGCCTGCGGGCTCCGCCGCAAAAAATATTTCCGGCCTGCGGCACGCCGTTTTCCCGCCTTTTCGGGCCGGTATGCCGGCCCGAAAAATGTTTTTGCCGCCTGCTCCGCCCTTCAAGCCGGCAGCTGAAAAATGGCAGCGCCAACCTCTCACTTTTTCCCCCGCAAACGCCGCCGCGGACGGAGAATGCACTACCTTTGCAAGCCAATGAAACGCAAAATAGAACTGCTCTCGCCGGCACGCGACGCCGCCTGCGGCCGCGAGGCCGTGCTGCACGGAGCCGACGCCGTCTACATAGGCGGTCCGGCCTTCGGCGCACGTGCCCAGGCCGGCAACGACGTGGAGAGCATCGCCGCGCTGTGCAGCTTTGCCCACACGTACGACGCCCGCGTCTACGTGACGCTCAACACCATCCTCTACGACGACGAACTGGCCGAGGCCGAACGCATCGCGTGGGCCCTCTACCGCGCCGGGGCCGACGCCCTCATCGTGCAGGACGTCGGCTTGCTGCGCCTGAACCTACCGCCCATAGCCCTGCATGCCTCGACGCAGATGGACAACCGCTCGCCCGAGGAGGCACGCTTCCTGGAAAGCGTCGGCTTTTCGCAGATCGTCGTGGCGCGCGAGCTCTCGCTGGCCGAAACGGCCCGCATACACGCCGCCGTGAACGTTCCGCTCGAAGCGTTCGTTCACGGCGCGCTCTGCGTCAGCTACAGCGGGCGCTGCTACGCCTCAGAGCACTGCTTTGCCCGCTCGGCCAACCGCGGACGCTGTGCCCAGTTTTGCCGCCTGCCCTTCGACCTGATCGACGCCGACGGCAAATGCGTCGTGGCCGGGCGCCACCTGCTCTCGCTGCGCGACATGAACCGCACGGCCTCGCTCGAAGAAATGATGGACGCCGGCATATCTTCGTTCAAAATAGAAGGACGGCTGAAAGATGCGGCCTACGTGAAAAACGTGACGGCCTGGTATCGCCGCGAGCTCGACAAGGTGCTGGCGCGACGCAGCGCCCACTACGAACGGGCCTCGTGGGGCACAACGCGCACCACCTTCGACCCGCAGCCCGAAAAGAGCTTCAACCGGGGCTTTACGAAATATTTTCTGCACGGACGGGGTGAACCCGTACATTGCTTCGAAACGCCCAAAGCGCGCGGCGAAGCCGTGGGACGTGTGGAGCGCGTGGGGCGCGGCAGCCTCAGCGTGACGGCCACGACGGCCCGCTTTGCCAACGGCGACGGGCTCTGCTTTCTGGACCGCGAAGGGCGCCTGCACGGCTTCCGCCTGAACCGCGCCGAGGGGCGGGAGCTCTTTCCGGCCGAGATGCCTGAGGGGATCCGGCCGGGAACTGCCCTCTACCGCAACCACGACCAGGCGTTCGAAAAGGTGCTGGCGCGCCCCTCGGCCGAAAGGAAACTGGGCGTGAGCCTCACGCTGCGCGAAACGGCGGCCGGCTACGCCATCGACGCACGCGACGAAACGGGACGGAGCGTGAGCCTGGCCTTCGACGCTCCGCACGAAACGGCACGCACGCCGCAACGGGAAAACATCGGGCGACAACTGACACGACTGGGCGACACGCCCTTCGAATGCACCGTACTGGAAATAGCCACCGCGGGCGAGCGCTTCATACCGGCCTCGCAGCTGGCCGCATGGCGCCGCGCAACAACCGACGCCCTGCTGCGGGCCCACCGCTGCACCTACGAACGACCCCTGCGCCAGGCGGAGGACAAGAGCGCCGCGCTGCCGGCCACGCAGCTCGACTATACGGCCAACGTGGCCAACCGGGCTGCCGCCGCCTTCTATGCCGACCATGGCGCCACCCGCGTGCAGCCGGCCTACGAGCTGCAACCGCCGGCCGCGGCCCGCATCATGGAATGCCGCCACTGCCTGCGCCATGCGCTGGGCTGCTGCACGAGGGACGGGAAGCCCCTGCCATGGAAAGAACCGCTCATGCTGCAAACGAGCGACGGCAAGCGCTTCCGCCTGCAATTCGACTGCAAAAACTGCCAAATGAACGTTTATGCCACACATTAGACGCCTGCTTGCGGACCTGGCCGCTCTGCTGCTGCTCACGGGATGCTACTACAACTATCCCGACAAGGCCGACCGCTGGGCTGTGACGGGAGACGGGACGATCGACTCGGTGAGCTTCTACCGCCACCACCACTACTGGCGCAATTTCGACTTCTCGCTCGCGGGCGAACCGCTGACCATCGCCACCTCGTATCCCGGCAGCGACGGCGTACGCCTGCTGCAAGACTCCGTGACGCTGCGGCCGCACGACGTCATCGTCGTGGCCGACGTGCGATACGTGCCGGCCGACACGGTCGACTCGGTGTGGGTCAAAGTGGCCCGCGACCAGCTGACGCAAGGCTGGGTGCGCGAAAAGGCACTTTTAGAGAAAGCCGTCCCCGACTCGCCCATCTCCCGCTTTATCCACAATTTCAGCGACCGCCGCATGCTTTTCGTCCTGACGTGCCTGGGGGCTGCCGTTTTTCTGTACCTCGTGCAGGTGATAAGGCGGAAGCGGGCGCTCATCGTCCACTTTAACGACATCAACAGCTTTTACCCCACGCTGCTTTGCATCGTGGTGTCGGGCGCGGCTGCGCTCTATGGCAGCGTACAGCACTTTGTGCCCGAAACGTGGATAGAGTTCTACTATCACCCCACGCTCAATCCGTTCGTACTGCCGCCGGTGGTGGGGCTTTTCATCGCGTCGGTGTGGCTCATGCTCGTGGTGGCCATCGCCGTTGTGGACGACGTGCGGCGCTGCCCCGACCCGGTGGACGTCGTGTCGTATCTGGCGGGGCTGGCCGGCATCTGCATGGTGCTCTACCTGTTCTTTACGCTCACCGTCCGCTTCTATATCGGCTATCCCCTGCTGCTGGTTTATTGGGCCTTTGCCCTTCGCTGCCATTTGCGGCGAAGGCGCCCGCGCTACATCTGCGGGGCCTGCCACCGACCGATGACACGCCTGGGCCGGTGCCCCCATTGCGGTGCCGTCAACTCGTAACAGACGGAACCGGAGATAGAAAAATCAACCGGAAAGACCATTCATCCGTTTTTTTAACTACCTTCGCATATTAATAACTTTTAAAAAGGACATAACCATGGACGCCAACAAAGTGGACCAGTTTCTGATGATACACGGCTCAAAGTTCCCGATCGAAAGCATACCGGTCGTACGCGAACGCTTGGAACATGCCGACACGACCAACACGGCAATCGTCATGTCGCTCGACTTTAAAGACCCCACAATCACGCTCATTCTTTCCATATTCCTGGGCGGACTGGGCATCGACCGTTTCTTCATCGGCGATATAGGGCTGGGAATCGGCAAACTGCTTACGGGCGGCGGATGCGGCATCTGGACCATCATCGACTGGTTTCTCATCATGCCGGCAGTACGGAAGAAAAACCTGCAAAAACTGGTGATGTACGTACACTGAGACAAAGCTCCTGCCACGACAGACTTAAGAGGTGCTGGAAAAAAGGATACCCCGGCGGACCGCCCGTAATGATTTCCTTTTTTATTGCTACCTTTGCACGGTTATGAAGAGAAGACTCTACCTCCTATATATATGGGCATGGCTGTGCTGCCTGGCGAACGGACAGGCCCAGAACATCATTACCGAAGACGAAAACGACCGTTCACCCTGGGCCGAAGGCGACACGGTGGACGTTGTCGACGTGCCCATCGGGCAATATGTGTGGCGCGTGGGGGAACGTTTCGGCACGATACACGCGGCCGTGCCCGACACGTTGCCACATTATTTCCAAAACCAGGCCTTTACCGAAGGCATCACGGGACGATACAACACGTTGGGCAATTTAGGCTCGCCCCGCATCAGCCGGCGCTTCACCGACTGGTGGGATACGATGCAGGGCAGCCAGTTTATCTTCGAACGGCCCTACGACTTTTTCATCACCCAGCCCGGAGAACTGCTTTTCACCAACACGAAATCGCCCGTCACGAACCTTACCTACCATTCGTGCGGCAACAAGACGAACGGCGAAGACCGCATACGCGCCTATTTCGCCGTGAACGCCGGCAAACGCCTGGGCATGGGCTTCAAGCTCGACTATCTGTACGGCCGCGGCTACTATGCCAACCAATCGACGGCCCACTTCGGCGGCACGCTCTTCGGCTCCTACCTCGGCGAACGCTACAAGCTCCACACAGCCTACTATGCCAACCACCTGAAAACGGCGGAAAACGGCGGCATCGAAGACGATGCGTACGTTACGGAGCCCGAAGCTTTCCCCACACGCTACGGAACGCGCGACATGCCCACGCTCCTCACAAAAACATGGAACCGGCTGAACGTTAACACCCTCTTCCTGACCCACCGCTACGACGTGGGCTTCCATCGCTACCGCGATGCCGAGGGCCGCATAGTAGAAAAAAAGGAGCAAACGCCTGAAAACAACCGCCGGCACGACACCTCCCCCACGGCCGACAGCCTCTCGCTCGCCGGCGGAGCGTTGCCGGCCGGCGCACTTGCCGAAAAACAAGACTCAACGGCCTCCGACAGCCTCCACCTTACGGCCGAGTTCGTCCCCGTGGCCGGTTTCATCCACACGATGCGCATCGACCACAACAACCGCCGCCTGCGCTCCAACTTTGTGGCGAACGAAGCGAACAAAGACTACTTCAACGACTATTATCTGCCCGGCGACTCGGCCAACGACCTCACCAAAAACGTACGCGTTGAGAACACACTGGCCTTCGAACTCAAAGAAGGCTTCAACCGCTGGGTCAAATCGGGCATGCGTCTCTATGCGCGGCACGAATTCAACAAGTTCACCCTGCCCGACCTCAACGCCAACGCGACAAAATACACCGAAAACCTCTTCACCGTCGGCGCACAGCTCATGACCGAGCAGGCCCGCTATTTCCGCTACAACGTCTTGGGCGAAATCCGCACAAGCGGAACCGACTGGGGCGAATTCAACATCGAAGGCAGCCTCGGCTTCCGCATCCCCCTCGGCAACGACACATTGCATATCGACGCCGGCGGATATGTTCGCAACGAACAGCCTTCGTTCTACTACGAACATTACCACGCACGCAATGCCTGGTGGGACAACGACTTCGACAAAGTGTTCCGCACGCGCATAGGCGGCAGCCTTCGCTATAAAGACACCCGCCTGGACGTCGGCGTGGAAACCATTCAGAACTACACCTATTTCCAAGAGAGCATCACCCTGACCGATGCCTCCTCCGACGATGACGCAAGCACCGGTCGGCTTTTCTCCGTCAGCCCCGCTCAAAGCAACAAGAACGTCCGTCTCCTTGCAGCCACCCTCAGCCAAGACTTCCACTGGGGCATATTCCACTGGGAGAACGAACTCACCTACCAAGCCACCTCCAACAGCGACGTGGCCCCGGTTCCCACCTTCACAGGCTACAGCAACGTTTACCTCCTTTTCCGCATAGCAAAAGTGCTCCGCACCGAGCTCGGAGCCGACGTGCGCTATTTCACGTCCTACTACGCCCCCGCCTACTCGCCCATCATCGGCCAATACTGCGTGCAAGACCCGGCCCAACGCGTCAAGACAGGCAATTATCCCATCATCAACGTCTATGCCAACCTCCACTTAAAGCACTGCCGCCTCTACGCAATGGCCTCGCACGTCAATTACAGCTCAGGGAGCGGCCGCCCCTTCCTCACGCCCCACTACCCCATAAACCGCCTCGTCTTCCGCCTGGGCTTGTCGTGGAACTTCTTCAACTGACCTCCCGCCATTCATTCGCAAACATACAATAAACAGACGTAAGCATACAATAAACACACATAAACATATAGTAAACAGGCATAAGCATACAATAAACGGGAGGTGCAGCACCAAGAAATTGCTGCACCTCCCGCTATGTGTAGTTGCGAAAGGATCTAAAGACTTTTACTTCAAAGTAAGGCGTACGTCACGCCCGGCTTCTTCTGCTTCGACCTTGTCTTCGCGAAGTAACCAGCCCAGTGCCAAATATAACTCCTTGTCACTTTTGAGCTTAGCTGCCTTCTTAAGGTCTTTTCCTTCCATGGGGCCATTCTCGCTTAAAGCGTTCCAAACTTTTCCGGCCAGTTCACCGGCTTTTTCTTGTAACATAAATTTATTCGTTTTTTTGATGGCGGGCGGAGCAGGAAACCTGTTGGTCTGCCATGTCTATTAAACGCCGCAAAGTTAGTTTATTTTTCTAATATACGTCTTTTAACAAGCGATTTTTCGCTTGTTAAAGAGAGATTGCGACTGATTTTTTATATATTGGACAAGGTTTGCAGGATAAATGGCTACCTTAGCATCGAAAACGGTCGGTTGTGAAGGAGGATTTGACTGCCTTTTTTCGCATTCCGAAAAGAAAAACAAAGCTAAACGACATGCTCTCCATTCTTATCGCCACATACAACTACGGATGCGCCCGCCTGGCAGCCGAACTGCGCACACAGGCTGAAAAACTGCGTTTGAAAGAAAATGGGGCGTTCGATTATGAAATTATCATTTCCGACGACGGCTCGACGAACAAGGATGCACTTGCGGAAAACGCCGCCATCCGCTCGTGGCCGAGATGCAAGCATGTACTGCTGACAACCAACGGAGGGCTGGCGCACAACCGTAACGAGCTGATCAGAAATGCACGCTACGAGCACGTGCTGCTGATGGACGGAGACGCCGCTGTTTGCCGCGAGAACTTTATCGAAACTTACTGGCAGTCGCGCCATCTTGCCGACGTGGTGTGCGGCTCACTGATAAACCCGCCGGGCGGTCCCGCACCGGGGCACGAATTGCGTTACCGCTATGAGCGAGAGGCTGAGCGGCTACGCACAGTGACTTTCAGGAGCAGATATCCCTACCGGCATTTCAGCGCTTTCAACATAATGGCAAACAAACGTGTTTTCGAGCACGTCTGCTTTGATGAACGCTGTGTCGAGTACGGCTACGAGGACGCTCTGTTTGGTTTGGAGCTGAAACGGGAGGGGATAACGGTGGCTCACATCGACAACCCCCTCATTCACGAAGGCATCGACAGCAATCGCTCGTTTTTACAGAAAACCGAAACGGCCTTGCGCGTTCTGAAACGTTTGGGAAGCCCGCTGCAAGAGCAGACCGGGGCTTCGCGCTATTATGCCATGCTGACGCGCTACAAGCTGGATGGGATGGCCCGCTTTCTGTTCAGAAAGACACAAAAACTACTGCGCAAAAATCTGCTCGGCCGGCACCCCTCGCTTCCGCTATTCTCTTTGTACAAACTGGGCTACTACGCAACGTTGCATTGACCTGCGCATCAGTGGCCGGTGGCAGCAGGCGAAACCTTGCTGCCTTTTTTGCGTTGCCGCTTGATGGGTATCAAATCGCGCAAGTTCTGAAAATCGCGTTTCAAGAGGATACCCACGCCCTGCGTCGTGAGGGCCGACTTCGTGAAATAGCGGTCGTTTGTTTCGCTGTAAGCTTTCAAACTGATGTTCCCGTTCGGCGTAAGTAAGTAGCGGATATCGAAATCGCCGACAAAGTTGGTGGAATAAGCCGGGCGGTCGCGATAGCCGAAGTTGCCGTTGATGAGCAGACGGTTGTTGAAGAGTTTTCCGCTGAGCAAGCCTTCCACTTCCATGTCGCTCCACCCGACGCTGCCAGTGCTGAGGTTGGCGCCAAAGGTCCAGTTGGACGAACCGATGGCGTTGGAAATCAAATTGTTCAACTGGCTGCTCAACGTATTGGAAAGGAACGACTTCATCGCCACGCTCGACTGCGACTGCGTGGACGACGTGGCCAGGCTGCCGTAGTCGTAGGTATAAAAGCGGCCCACGCCCAGCAGATAAAGTATCTGCATGTTCATATCTTCTTCCGTACTGATAATGCTGCGCACCATCTGCTTTTCGTCCTCGTTCACGGTAGGCAAATCCAGGTCGAAGCTCACCTCGGGGCTGTGTACTTTGCCGTCAAGATTCAATATACAGTTGACACGAACGGAACTCTCGCTGAAACCGCTGCCTATGTTGAGGTCGGCCAGCGATGCGGAGTTGACAACGTAGACTGCCTGGATGTCGAGATCGCCTTCGTACGGGTCGCCCGCAAAAGTAATGCTGCTGCCCGGCGTCAGCGCGAAATCTTTTCTGATAATGTCCTGCAAATTCAGCTTATACACGCCGTCGGCAACCGTGTAGGTGCCAAACAGGTTGAACGAGCCCTTGTTGTAGAACGATGCCCTCATGGGTCCCGAGCCGTGCACGAGAAGGTGGTCGCCGCTCTTTTCGTTTGTAATGATTTTCATCGAAGCCTGCTCGTTCATGTCGAGCAGGAAATTCAGGTTGATGTCGGTTGTCGTAGCTCCGGCCGCTTGTGCAGCTGTCGTCACGGTCACCGTATCGGTCGTAACGGCCGCCTTGTCGCATATTTTCAACAGACTGACGTCGTTGAACGTTTCCGGCGTGTCGAGCGTATAGACAAAAGTCGTTCCCCGCTCGGGGCGCACACTGATGTCGGCATTAAACGCTCCGGGGCGGCCGTTCATACGTACGTTTCCGCTGCCATAAACCGTGGCATAAAAGGGCATATCCATCGTTTTCGCCTTGTCGTAAAGCAGCATGTTGTCGGCGCTGACTTCTATGTCGTAACGAAGATTTTTCAAATGGGTGTGGCGCAAAGCTCCGTCGAGCGTGCCGCTGCCCCCTTGGCGGTCGGCCACGCTCACGCCGTTGAAAGCGAAGCTGCCGGGCGTAATGTCGAGCGAGCCTCCCGAGACGGTATAGTCGACGCCCGTGGCCGGTATCGTTACGCTCATGTTCACCGTTTCTTTTCCTACGAAATCGAGCTGTTTAAAGGGGCCATACAGGCGGCATGTACCCGTAGTGCGCCCTGCGAGGTCCTCAAAGATGCCTCCCACGTAGCGACGCAGGAAATGCAGGTTTGTGTTGAAGCTTGTTATCGACAAATCGAGATTTTTGTCCTTCGGCGAAACGTATCCTTCCACCAAAGTACGACCAACACCCTGCTCCGTCATGGCTGCGTTCAGGTGAATGCGCCCCTCCTCCATATCCCAGCCGCCGCTTATGTCGGCATCGCCCATCAGGCCGCCGTTGAAGCGGAAGTTGTCGACCGCCAGCCGGGCTCTGACGCGCGGCCGGGCAACCGACTGCGAGAGCACAGCCTCGCCCGTGGCCAGACCGGAAAAATGAACGGGCTCTATGTTGACGAAGCTCAGCAGATAATCGATGTCCATACGCTGCAAACGTGCCACGATGGAGTCGCTCCCTTCGCCCGTCAGCCTGCCGGAAAGCGTGAGTGCCTGCCCCTCGTGCGCCAGGCGGAAACTGTCGATGGCCAACCGTCGTCCGCCCCAGTCGAAACGGCCCGACGCCACGTCCCACACGGAGTCGCCGACGGCTATCTGCGTGGGCACGATGTCGGTGCGCAGGAAGGTTTCCTTTTGGTGCGAATTTATGCAGGCCGTCTGCATTTTCAGTTCGCCGCTGTACCGCTCACGCGTCAGGTCGCGCCACGACAGCGCCGTTTGCAGCAGGCTGTCGACCGTCGAGGCCTCAAACACAAACTGCATCGTGCCGCCCGCCGCTTCTTTCTTGGCTTGCGCCAGACACGACAAGGCACGGCCCTCGCCGCGCAGGTAAAAGCGAACGTCGTCAAGCTTCGTCTTATTATAGCCGATGCCCGGCGCATGCACCACCAAAGCCATACGGCCGTCGTCGGCCCGCAGGTTGCCCTCGGCCTCGGCCGTTCCGTCGATGTGGAGCGGCACGTCGAGCACGTCGTTCAGGAAGTCGGTCTTATATAATTGTGCGCGCAGCTTCCATTCCTTCCCCTCGACCTCCCCGGCCGGCACGTCCGTCAGTCCGGGCAGGCATTTCCCGAGTAGCGCCTGGCCACACGTTTTCAAATCGTCGGGCGCGAGCGGGCCTTCCAGTTCGGCTTGTGCAAAATCGGCCGAGAGCGAAAGGCGGTTGCGCCCTCCCGAGAGGGACGAACGCAGCTGCAAATGGTCTAAGTGGTAGTTTTTCGACGCCGACGTCATGGCAAAATCGTCTATGCTGAGCTCGCCTAAGGGCACCTCCCCGTTCCGGTGCGTCACGTCGGCTGCAAAACGGGCTGACAGGACGGCGTCGCCCACCTTTCCGCCCCACCCCAGCGCTGCCGGCGCCAGCCGCTGCACGTGGCCCGCCGCTTGCAGCGCGCTCAGGCGTTTCCCGTCAAGACGGGCCTCGGCCGAGACGTCCATGGCCAGGTTAGGGTCGGCCGCGCCGAGCCGGGCCGCAAGCCTGCTGCCTTGCCAGCGTCCGCCCAGGCGAACATCGCGATACGTATATCCCTTGATCAAAAACTGTGGCAGCTCCAAATCGACCTCTACGTCCGGGTGCTTCTTTTTTGACAAGTCGGCAACGGCTTTCATGCGGAAGGCAGCCCATGCCTGCCCGCCGTCCTTCGCGATGAGGGGCGAGAGCAAGAGCCGCTCCGACGCCGCCCTCGCGCGCAGCTCCCTGCCGCGCAAACGGGCGTCGAGCATGAGGCTCCCCAGCTCCGTATCGAGCTGCCCCGCCAAGCTGCCCCGACCCGCCCGCTCGTAGGCCAGGCGCCCTTCGAAGCCGACATCGCCCACGGCCGGCAGCGGTGCCGGCATCGGCCGCCGCACAAACAGTTCGTAGCAGCGTTGTTGCAGGCTGCCGGCCACATGCAGCTTTTCCACCGTGGCTTCCAACGCCTCGGGGCGACCATCGGTTCTCTTCATCCTCAGGTCGGCGCGCAAGGCCAGGTCGCCCCGCCCGGTATAGACGTCCACGTCGCTCAGCGCTACAAGCGACGGGGCAATTTTGAAAGCCGTGGAAAAATAGACCTTGCGGTGCAGCCCCGCCAGCTCCGGCAGGAAGGGGCTTACGTCGTCGGTCGAAACGTACGAGCGGCCCAGCGTGCCCGACGTGCTCAGCGTGCGCCAGAAGCTCTCCACGCTGCGGGCATCGTATGTGCTGGCCCAATCGGACTGAGCGATGCGGCTGCCCGGCATTTGCAGGACGAAATCGGCAACACGTCCCTGCCGGCGGTTGGCTTCCAGGCGCAGCCTGAGCTGCTCCACCCGTATGCCGCTCTGCTCGGCGAAAGCCAGTTTGCGCACCCGCAGGTTCAGGCTGTCGGGCGTCAGCTTTTTCAGGCTTACGTTGGCGTCGAGCCCCGCCACGGCCAGGTGGTCGGCGTTGAAACGTCCCGGCGTGTGCGGAGCCGTGAGCACATCGTACGTCACGCGGCAGCGGCGCATGATGAGCGAGTTGACGCGCAAGTTGAGCGCCGACTTGCGTCGCGGCTCCTTCGAGCGGAAAGCATCCAGCAGGAAGCGGAAATTGGGCTCGGCCCCACGCGTAGGGGTGTACAGCCTCACGTCGGCATCGAGCAGCGAGACGGAACGCAGCGACACGCGGCTCTGCAAAAGGGGCAGCAGCTCTATCTTGCACGAAACCGAACGGGCCCGCAGCATGTCGCGCCCGGAGCGGTCTTTCAGGCCGACGTCTATAAGCGTCACCCGGTTGAAAAGCCCCACCTCGACCCTGCCGATGCGGAGCTCCGTGCCCAGCCGGCCCGACAGCAATGCCGCGGCCTTGTCCGTCAGAAACTGCTGCGTCGGCGAGAAGTTTAAAACAAACAAGAGCAGGAGGTAGAGCCCGATGAGGAGCCCTACGGCCATTTGTATGATTTTTCTGAGACGTCTGATGGGTTTTCTCTTTTAAGCGGCGCACGGTCACAGGCCGCAACCGGCGTGGCCGACAGCTGTTTTCCGGGTGGGCGGATGCCCCCGGCACCGGCCGCGTTTTATCTTACGTGCAAAAGTAGGAAAAAACTTTGACAAGGCCGTTCAAGCGGCTTTTCAGACGGCTTTTTCAAACTGTGATTTGCATTTCAAGGGGTAAAAGTCAAAAGAATTCTAACACGGCTGATTTTTTCGCTCATTCGCTTGCAATCTGGTGGAAAGCTCTGTACTTTTGCAGTGTTTTTCATGGTATTAGATTTAAGGTTAGTGAAGATTGGTTGTCGGGAGACAATCAATTTTTTTGTATATATACCCCGCAACGCCCTTGCCACCGCTTTTTGTTCAGCGCCAGAGAGCGGCATTTACGGTGGCCTCCACTTTCTTTTCCGTCGCATCCGGCAGATCCGGGAAGAAATCGTAACGAGTGAGCCGTTCCACGGCATCCACCGTCACGATGCGCTCGCCCGCGGTCTTTCCCTCCACGTTGTCGAAAAGAAAACCGGCAGCCCGCGGCTTGCCGCCCACGTCTGTATAAATCACCTTGAAAAAGCCTCCGGGCACCGCCACGCGCCCCGTGCCGATATGTTTGGCCGGAGCGTCTGAAAAAACGGGCCCCGCCACAATATAATAGGTTCCCCCCGCCGCAGCCCAGCGCCGGCAGCGGTCTTCCAGTTTTTTCCAGCTGCCGCGGTTCAGCCCGGGTAGCTGGGGCGATATGTTGCTCATGTAGAACGATTCCTTCATGGCCCGTGCGTCCCATTTGTTGTCGGCCGCCGGGCAGAGGTGGCCGCGGTCGTATCCGCTGCGCGTGTAGTCGCCCGTGCGGCCGCAGCGCGCCCCGACGGCCGGGTCGGGCTTAAAGGAGGACGAACGCCGCGCCTCGCCCTTGCTCCGCCGGGCCGTCAGCTCCCATGCCACCCAGTTGGGGTTCTTCGTCTGCACGTTGTAGTCGACGGTGTAGCCCGTGTGGGCCACAACCACGCCGTGGCGCTCCGAGGCCGGAAGCCCCGCCTTGCCCTGCGCTGCCGCGGTGGGCGGCAGTAAAAAAGCCAAAAGCGCCATCAGGCAGCAGGCGCCCTCTTTCCATCTGTTGTTCATCGCTCGTTATGTTTTTATTTCCGGCATCTGCCGGCAGGTTGCGGCTCCGGGCTCAGGCAATGTCGCGCGGGCGGAACAGATAAACCTTGCGGTCGGCCTGTTTCGCCGTTTCGCCCGTCACGATGTGCGAGGCCGCCGAAACGTCCTGCGTCGTGCCGTCTTTTCCCAGCAGGCAAATACCCTCGGCCGTCGTCGAATACATTTCCTTTTCCACCGTGCGCGTCGTTACGAAGTGGGCTGCCTCGGCGGCCCCGACGCCCAGGCGCTGGGCCACCTGCATGCGCAGCTCTTCGATGCGGCCAGGCGGCACGGTCTCGTCGTACACCTCGACCTTGAACAGCCGGCGGTTCACGAAAGCCCCGGCCAAGGCCGCCAGGACGCGGTCGGGGTGGCCGGCCCACACTTTCAGCGCGCAAAGGATGTCGCTGTCGTCGAGCGTGGCGTAACGGTCGAGCGCGGCGGCGTCGGCCGCCAGGTCGGCAAGGGTCACATGGTTATACAAAAAGAAGCGCAACGCCGGCGAGCCGAAAAGCTCTACGCCCCTGCCGGCCAGCTCGCGGGCGCGGCGCAGGGTGGAACGCAGCACCTCCTCGGCCGCCACGGCTGTCTTGTGCAGATAGACCTGCCAGTACATGAGCCGGCGCGCCATCAGGTAGTTTTCGACCGAATATATGCCCTTGGCATCGACCACCAGGCGGTCGTCGTCGACGTTCAGCATCTTGATGATGCGCTCGGCCCCGATGTTGCCCTCGCGCACGCCGGTGTAAAAGCTGTCGCGGCAGAGATAATCGAGGCGGTCCATGTCGAGCTGGCTGCATATCAGCTCGTGAAGAAAGCGCTTGGGGTAGTCGCCGCGAAACACCTTGATGGCCAGCGAGAGCGCTCCGTGCATCTCGTCGTTCATGCGCCGCATCATGAGCAGCGTTATCTCCTCGTGGGCGGCATCGGGCACAAAGGCACCTTCGAGCACGTGCGAATAGGGCCCGTGCCCCAGGTCGTGCATGAGGATGGCTGCCTCGGCGGCCTCCCGCTCGGCGTCGAAGATAAACACGCCCTTGCCGGCCAGCGTTTCAAAGGCGCCGCGCATCAGGTGATAGGCCCCGATGGAGTGTTGCTTCCGCGTATGCTGCGCTCCGGGATAGACGAGCGAAGCCATGCCCAGCTGACGGATGCGCCCCATGCGCTGAAAATAGGGATGGGCCACGATGGCCGCCAGCAGTCCGCGCGGAACGAGCGTAAAACCGTAGACGGGGTCGTTGATGACGATGTCCTTGTCGTTCATGGAAAAGCAAATGTGGATTATGAGCCACCAAAATTACAAAATTCCGCCGAAGCTCCCGCCGCCTGCCACGAAAAAGGCCGCCAGCACGCCGGCTGACAGCGCTCCTGCCGGCATACGGAGCCAGCAAGCCGGCAAACGGCGATGGCAAGGCGGCAAACGGCAGCGGGCCGGCTGCAAACGGCCCGCTGCGCGCGCCCCACGGCCCTCGCGGACGGACGCTGCCCGCCGGCGTTTCATTTCGCCGGAAAACGTTCGGCTATTCCGTCATTTTTCCGTACTTTTGCGCCAAAGTAAAACCGAACAGACATGCTTACCATCAAACAAATCACCGATAACAAGGAAGCCGTTGTCAACGGCTTGAAGAAAAAGCATTTCGCCGGTGCCGAAGAGGCCATCGACAAGGTCATTGCCATCAACGACCGCCGCAAGGCTGCCCAGGCAGAGCTCGACGCCCGGCTTTCGGAAGTGAAATCGCTCTCGAAAGCCATCGGCAGCCTGATGAAGGAGGGCCGCAAAGACGAGGCCGAAGCCACCAAGCAGCAAGTGGCTACCATCAAGGAACAGACCAAGAGCCTGGAAGAAGCCATGAACAGCGCTGCCGAGGAAATGAAGCAGCTGCTCTACACGATACCCAACGTGCCCTACGACATCGTGCCCGAAGGAAACGGTGCCGAGGACAACCTCGTGGTAAAAACCGGCGGACACGACACGGTGCTGCCCGAAAACGCCCTGCCCCACTGGGAGCTGGCAAAAAAATACAACCTCATCGACTTCGACCTCGGCGTGAAAATCACGGGCGCCGGCTTCCCCGTCTACATCGGGCAGGGAGCAAAGCTGCAACGCGCCCTGATAAACTTCTTTTTGGACGAAGCTCGCGCTGCCGGCTACACCGAAGTGATGCCCCCGACAGTTGTAAACGCCGCTTCGGGCTATGGAACGGGGCAGCTGCCCGACAAAGAGGGACAGATGTACCATTGTGACCTCGACGACCTCTATTTAATTCCCACTGCCGAGGTGCCTGTGACGAATATCTACCGCGATGTGATACTTGACGAGCGCGAACTGCCCATCAAGAACTGCGCATACACCGAGTGCTTCCGCCGCGAAGCCGGTTCGTACGGCAAAGACGTGCGCGGGCTGAACCGTCTGCACGAGTTCTCCAAGGTGGAGCTCGTCCGCATCGACACGCCCGAACATTCGGCGGCTTCGCACCAGGAGATGCTGGACCATGTGGAAAATTTGCTGGTAAAGCTCGAGCTTCCTTACCGCATTCTGCGTCTTTGCGGCGGCGACATCAGCTTTACGGCCGCCCTGTGCTACGATTTCGAGGTATATAGCGAAGCGCAGAAGCGCTGGCTCGAAGTGAGCTCCGTGTCCAACTTCGACAGCTACCAGGCAAACCGCCTCCACTGCCGCTACCGCGACGCCAACAAGCACATAGAGCTCTGCCACACGCTGAACGGCTCGGCGCTGGCCCTGCCGCGCATCGTTGCCGCCCTGCTCGAAGACTTCCAGACGCCCGAAGGCATACGCATCCCCAAAGCGCTGCAACCCTACATGGGGTGCGACATGATTAAATAAACCGGCTGCCAGACCGACCGGACATGGGACGACTGCTCGCCATCGACTACGGCAGGAAACGCACCGGCATAGCCGTCAGCGACCCGCTGCAACTCATTGCCAACGGCCTGACGACGGTGGCCACGCATGAGCTGACCGATTTTCTGAAAGACTACGTCGGCCGCGAGGCAGTGGACGAAATCATAGTGGGCCTGCCCGTTCAGACCAACGGGCAGGCCTCTGAAAACCAGCAGCGGGTGCGGCAGTTTGTGGCCCGCCTGCGCAAGCTCATGCCCGACGTGCCGGTTGTGTTCTACGACGAACGCTTCACCTCCGTGCTGGCCCACCGCGCCATGATAGACGGCGGACTGCGCCAAAAGCAGCGGCGCGACAAGGCACTGGTGGATACCATCAGCGCAACCATCATCCTGCAATCGTACATGGAGCATCGCCGCCTGGCTCCGCAGCCATAACATTCCCACCCGACATCAAACAGATTTTCAACCCATGGTTCTACCCATTTACACGTACGGACAGCCCGTACTCAGAAAAACGGCCACCGACATCGCCGAGGATTACCCCGGCTTAAAGGAGCTCATCGCCGATATGTTCGAGACGATGTACAAATCGGACGGCGTGGGGCTGGCCGCTCCGCAGATCGGACGCTCGATCCGCCTGGTCGTCGTCACGCTCGACGTGCTCTCAGACGATTTTCCCGAATACAAAGACTTCAACAAGGCGTACATCAACCCGCACATCCTCGAAACCGACAGCTCGCACACGGAACTCATCGAGGAAGGCTGCCTGAGCCTGCCGGGCATACACGAACCCGTGCGCCGCCCCACGCGCATACGCATCAGCTACCAGGACGAAAACTTTGAAAGCCACGACGAATGGGTCGAAGGCTATCTGGCCCGCGTTTTGCAGCACGAATGCGACCATTTGGAGGGACGCGTCTTCACCGACCTCATTTCTCCCCTGCGCAAACAGATGGTAAAAGGCAAGCTCGCCGCCCTGCTGAAAGGCAAGGTGCGCTGCGCCTATAAAATAAAGACCGGTAAATAACATTGAAACGCCTGCTCCTGACGCTTTGCCTTGCGGCCGTCGTCCGCACTGCCCCGGCTCAGATTGATACCGAACGTGTACTCATGATGGGCCGGAACGCTCTTTATTTTGACGACTACGTGACGGCCATAAAGCTCTTTAATCAGGTGATAGACGCAAAGCCCTATATGGCGCAGGCCTATTATCTGCGGGCCTACGCCAAGTTTACGCTCGAAGACTTCCGGGGCGCCGAGGCCGACTGCGACCGCTCGGTAGCGCTCAACCCGTATATCGTCGACGTGTATCAGCTGCGCGGACTGTGCCGCATACACAACGGCGCCTACGAGGGGGCCATCGACGATTACAGCCGGGTGCTGCAAGAACTGCCCGAGGAGCAAAGCGCCCTCTACAACCGGACGCTCTGCAAAATGCAGGTAAAAGATTTCGAGGGCGCCGAAAGCGACGTAAACACGCTACTCGCCAAATGGAGGAACCTGTATAAGGCTTATCTGGTGAAAGCCCAGATTCTTATGGAGCGGAAAGACACAACCCGGGCCATGGCTTGCGTCGATACGCTCCTGACGCTCAACCCCAAAGAGGCCGATGCGTGGAGCTTCAAGGGCCGCTACGCCCTGGCACACGACGACTACCTGCTCGCCGACTCGTGCCTGACGCGCTCGCTCGAACTGAACCCGAAAAACGCCGACGACTTCTTGGGACGGGCTCAGGCCAGATATGCCATGAGCAGGTATAACAAAGCGCTGAGCGACTATGATAAAGTGATAGAGCTTATTCCCAACCATTTTATCGCCCACTACAACCGTGGTTTGCTGCGGGCTCAGGTGGGCGACAACAACCGGGCCATCGACGACTTCGACTTTGTCATTGCCGAAGAGCCCGATAACATCCTTGCCATCTACAACCGCGCCCTTCTGCGCGAAGAAACGGGCGATTTCAAGGGAGCTGAAAGCGACTATACACGCATCATCAAGGAATATCCCAACTTTCTTTTCGGCTACTATGCCCGCGCACGCTGCCGCAGAATGCTGGGTAACACCCGCGGGGCGGCAGCAGACGAAAGCCGCGTGGGACGGGCCGAGCTCGACCTGCGCTATGGCAACGCCCGACGGACGCCTGTGAAGAAGCTGCGCAAACGAAGCGACCATTCGCTGGAAAACTACCGGCAGCTCGTAGAGGAAGACGCCGATACGTCGCGGGTGTATGTGAACGAACTGCTGGGTAAGGTGCAGAACCGCACCGTGGAACGTGAACTGCTGCCCATGTACTCGCTCGCCTTTGCCACGGGCGACGGCAAGACCTACGCCGAAACGGCTTTTCTCCCGCAGGTGGAGAAGCTGAACAAGGAGCGCGGCGACATGCCCCGACTGATTTTTACGGCAACAGAACGGCGCACGGCCCGCACCGACGACGAAAAAACGGACGACGCGCTGAACGACATTGGCAAAAGGCTCGAAAAAGGCACAGACAACGACCTGCTGCTGGTGCGCTCGGTCGTGCTGCGCGATATGTACAATTATCCCGCTGCGCTGGCGGACGTGGAGCAGGTTTTGCGCGCCGATACGGCCAACAGCCTGGCCTACTGGCAAAAGGCAGCCCTGCTCATGGATATGGCAGAAACGGCCTCGCACCGGACAGACGGGCAGAAAAACGAGGCGCCGGCCATGCAGCTGGAACTGGCTCTGCGCGACGCCGAACGGGCCTTGGCGCTGGCTCCGGAAAATGCCTACGCTCTCTATAACCGCGGCTGCATACTGGCCCGAATGGGGCGCACGCAGGCGGCCATCGACGACTTCACGCGCGCCATTGCGGCCGACGGACGCTTGCCCGAAGCCTACTACAACCGCGCCGTTCTGTACATGCGCACAGGCGACTATAAAAAGGCCATCCCCGACCTGAGCCGCGCGGGAGAACTCGGCTTATACCGAGCGTATAACTTGCTGAAACAGGCTTCGGCCGACGCCGACAAAGATAAGGCCGAAAGCAACAAGGAAAAAGAAAGCACCGACCGCTGAACGGCCGGCAGCAAAACCTGACAAAAGCTTCGCCCAACGACTGAACGGACCAAACAGGAGCAAACGACGTACACAGAAAAACAACAAGCGGCCCTCTGCCCACGAAGGACGGATGGCCGCTTGTTGTTTCTTTATAAAAAGGTGAGAGGCGCGGGGTGCCTATTCCAAACGCACCGTAACGCGACGGTTGTAGGAGAAGGGGGCGAGGCTGTCGACGCCTCCGCCCGTGCGGACGACGATGCTTTCGCGCGGCACGCCCATTTTTACCAGTTCGTCGGCCACCACCCGGGCGCGCTCGCGGCTGAGGGCTTCGTTGCGCTCGGCAGTTCCGGTGCGGCTGTCGGCATAGCCCGTTACGATGAGCTTACGCTGCGACGTGCGGGCGTAATCGGCCAGTTCTTTCACGTTGACAAAATCGCGACGCGAAGACGGGCGGGCTGAACCGATGGAGAAAAAGACGGAAACGGCCGTTTGCGGCGCGGGAGCAACTGCTGTCGTATCGGCGGCGGGAGCCTCGCTGCTTTCGGCGAGAGAAAGCAAATGGTCGTTCTCCGATTGAAGCTCTCCGAGCGAAGCATTGAGCGCTTCCATCTGCTCGTCGTTCATCTGCATGAGGGCATCGACGTCCGGGGAGTTTTGCCAAGAGCTCTTTCCCAGATGGAACGTGAGGCCCACGCCTATGGTCAGCATTTTGTCGTAATGGCGCTGATTGAGCGCGTCGTGAGCGGCCCACGAGTCGAGACCGGCACGATCGAAACTGCCGGCTGCCGCCATGAAACCGACGTCGAGGAAAGCCGTAAAGCGCTCGTTGATGCGGAAATTGTTGAGCAAACCGAGATTGTAAGTAATCTCGTAACGATTGGCCGACATGTTACGCCCCACGCCTACGCCCGCATACGGAATAAGGTTCCACAAACGACGCTCGTCGTACCCCCGCAACATGTTTGTGACGTTGAACGTGACGTCCTCGTGGATGTTCCAATAATGGTAGGCCGGATGAAGATGGTCGGCTACGACGCTCTTGGCCCAGACGCCCTGAAACTTCGTGCGCAAACCGATGGAGGGCGTAAACCATTTGCCCACAGCGACGTTAAAACCGAACGTACCCCGCTTCGAACTGAACGGATTGCCACCAACGGCGCTGCCCTGCGACGGGTAAGCCGCATTAAACTCGCCGCCGGCCGAAAGATACCAGTTGGCCCAGAACGAATTGGTCGTAACGCTGTGCTTCGCACGGGGTATTTCGTAGTCCTGAGCTGCGGCTCCCAACGTAAAAGAGGCGGCCAGCAGGAAAAAGAGCGATTTTTTCATGAGATTGGTTGATTAAGGGTTCATATAGCCCGCCAACGCCTTTTCCCACATTCGAAACAGCCTCAACATGCGCCAGACCGACTGCTCGGAGCCAAGAGACCGGAGATAGCGGGAATACGTGGCCTTGCAAAATTAAGAAAAAAGTGAGCAAAGGCTTTACCCAAGCGGGAAAAACACGCAGGAAAAGCACTTATCGAATAGGAAAAGGAATGAAACGGCAAACAACTGCGCCATAATCGCTCCCTAACAAGCGAAAAAGAGCGGCTATGGCATCAGGCAAATATTTTCTCAATCTGCTCCTGACTGAAAATGGAGAGAATGAGCTTTCCATCCGGGGTGTAATTAGGCGTTTCGCAGGCAAAGAGTTTTTCAATAAGATCTTCCATCTCTGCCTGGCTTAAAGCCTGGCCAATGGGCAGGGCTGCCTTTTTTGCCAGTGAGAGGGCAATGATTTGAACTATTTCGGCCTTAGCCCCCGTTGCCTTGCCGAGCGCATCATCCAGCAAACCGCCGACGAGCGCGCCGGGGTCGAGCCCTTCTGTGCCGGCGGGTATGGCCAGAACCGAAAAGCTGCCGCCACCCAGATTGGAAATGTCAAAACCTACGGAAGTGAGCTCGTCTGTAAGCTCTTCGAGCAGCGTGGCCTGCGACGGCGGCAACTGTATAAGCTGAGGAAAAAGCAAACCTTGGGACGGGCCTTTCTTATCATGCAGGCGCAACATGTATTGCTCGTACAAAATACGAATATGGGCACGGCGCTGCTCAACAAACAGGAGACCGGACTTTACCGACGTCACGACAAAACGGCCTTTGTACTGAAAAAACTCTGCTCCCGAGCGCTCCCAAAGCTGCTGCTCGTCCTTCGACAGATTTCCGTAAAGCGTCGGCGACTCTGGCTCGGAGGGCTCTTCGGGTAGGCTCCGTGCTGACGAACGCTCGGCAGGCGTGTAAAGTTGCTCCCAACCCGTCACACTGCTTTTTGTACGCGACATGGCACCACGCCCCTCCGAACGAACAGGCGTTGCAAAGGAGGATGCGGAATTTGCCCCCGGCTGTTCAAACGGATTGTAGGACGTATCAATTTCCACCTCAGGGGGAACAACATCGCCATGCGGGGTAAACGCAGGTATGTCTGGGCGGCCGGCCGTATCAAAATCGATTGTGGGAACAGCCCCCGAACGGCCTAACGCCTCGCGCACGGCCGCCAGAATAATCTGCCAGATCGGCTGCTCATCCTGAAACTTAATTTCGGTTTTGGTGGGATGTATGTTTACGTCAATACGGGAAGGGTCTACCTGCAAGTGGAGAAAATAAGGTATCTGCTCCCCTTCGGGCAACAGACGCTCGTATGCCGTCATTACCGCCTTTGAAAAATACGGGTGCCTCATATATCGCCCATTTACAAAGAAATATTGGTGAGCTCCCTTCTTACGAGCCGCCGACGGTAAGCCGACAAAACCAGAAATGTTGACAAGCGAGGTCTCCACCTGGACCGGAACGAGCTGTTGGTCAAGTTTTCGCCCGAATATGCCGAGAATGCGCTGACGGAAATTGCCCGAAGACAAATTCATCACGAGCGTATCGTTGCTGTGGAGGGTGAAGGAAATGTCGGGATGAGCCAGCGCAATGCGCTCAAACTCGTTCATAATGTTGCTCAGCTCCGTCTGGTTAGTTTTTAAAAACTTGCGACGGGCCGGAATGTTGAAGAAAAGATTTTTTACGGCGAAGTTAGCGCCCACAGGACAGCTCACAAGCTCCTGAGAAACGAACTTGGAACCCTCAATGCAGATGGAAACACCCACATCCTCGCTTTTCGTGCGCGTTTTCAGCTCAACCTGCGCAACCGCCGCAATGGAGGCCAGCGCTTCTCCGCGGAATCCCATTGTGTGCAGTGAGAATAAATCGGTAGCAGCCGATATTTTCGACGTAGCATGGCGCTCGAACGAGAGACGCGCGTCAGTCTCGCTCATTCCCTGCCCGTTGTCGATGACCTGCACGCACGATTTTCCTGCATCCACCACGTAAACCTGTATCAAGGTGGCACCTGCGTCGATGGAGTTCTCAACCAATTCCTTTATCACCGAAGAAGGGCGCTGTATGACCTCTCCGGCGGCAATCTGATTGGCTACGGAATCGGGTAACAAATGGATAATATCGCTCATGCCTTATTCCTTTTCCAATTTGTCGAGCGTCTGCAACGGTGCCTCGCGGCGAACGCTTTTTTTCAACTCAGTCCCCACTTTTTTAGGGCGCCATTCGAACAAGTCGTCCTTGTTTAACGGGCGTATGTAGTCGAACCAAGCAAAGTTGGCCAGATATGTCCGCTCGCGCGGTGCTTTATCCACGGGGTAGAACGTACCTTCAGCTGCCGGCGTCCAGAGTTTTTTCAATTTGCCGGCCTCCATATACATTCTCAACTTGGCTGTTTCCGTGTACGTCTGATATAAAATGGAGCTGTCGCGTTCTACGGGATAATTCACGATATAAACGTTGCCGTCCACGTGGTTTTCCCGCATCTTTCCCTCGGCAAAAAAAGATTTCATGATTTGTCCTGCCACTTGGTTGTAGTGAACCGAATCCATCTGCTCAACCAAAAGGGCCTGACGTTCCACGTAAATGCTGTCAATCGTCGAGTCGTTCGTAAATACGTTGATCTCCTCGCCCAATATCTGCCGGTTATCGCTCCAAGCTATCGGGTCGCGATACATTGTGAGCTGCTTGTCGCGCGAATTAAAGACCAACGAGTCGCACACCGCCTGTATGTCCGTCCGATAAGCCCGCACATGAAAATATCCGTGCATCACGCGATACACAGAGTCGGTGTCGATGTTATATGTAAAGAGCCGAAGCGTGTCAGCATGGACGTAAAGCGTGTCCTCCCCGCTTGAAAAATCTTTTGCCAGCGCGCTGTCTGTTGCTAAGGCCTCGCCTGTGAGCTCGTTATAGACGCCATAATTGCCTGTCAAGATATTCTTGTTGACGGAGTCGACGTAAACAATGTTTTCATAAGCCTTCATAATGCCCGTCAGCTTGTTGTAATAAAGGCTGTCGCCCGTCATACGCCGCCCTTTGTTGTGCAAAATGGGGCGGTCCATCAGCCGCGCCACCTCTGTTTCGGTGTTATAATAACCATGTTCGGTATAAATGCGGTTATCGCCGCTGATAACGTTCGACGGCCCCATCACGTTGGCCCATTTTGTCTGTATATCGTAATGAAGCGTGTCGGAAACGAGCTTAAACTTCGGATTGACGAGCGTTACGTTGTAGTTGAACGTCGACTGACGCGTCGAAGTGTAATATTCTCCGTAGTCGGACGTCAGCACGTTGTCGCCGTCGATCAGTTTTCCCCCTTCAAAATAATATCCCAGGGAATAAAGGCGGTCATAATTCAAGCTGTCGGTAATGAGCGTCGAGTTGCGGTGTTTCATTACGACGTTATGCCGCATTTGCGCTATTTGCGACTCACCGTCGTAAAACAAATAATCGCCTGTCAGCGAGAGCGTGTCGCCTTGCAGCATTCGAACGTGGCCGAAAGCCTCGAAAGAATTGGTAGCTTCGTAGACCACCGCGCTGTCGCAAAACATAAGCAAATCTTCATGCCGCAAATTGACTTTTCCGCTCAGCAATTGCGCTCCGGGATGGCGATACTCGTCGTATCGCAGGTTGTCGGCATGAATTAAATAGACCTTCTCATCGCTTTTCTTCCGCGGACGGCGGTCATCGGGCTGCCGCGCCCACGCTCCTGCCCCCACCAAAAGGAGGAGCAGAGCGACAAGAACCACCGGCAGAGACGTTATTCTGACAAGCTTCTTTTCCATTTACTTTTATGCTATCTGTACGGGCACAAAAACCGCGTCGCACTCTTCGCCCGGCGGCACGGATATGCCCGGAAGAGCTACAACGCGGTTTTCCCGCCTGCCGAGGCTCTTATTTTTTGACCCAACCGGGATATTCAAAATCGCAATCGCGCCATTCGGGGTTGATGCGCACGTAAGTGGATTTCTGCTTATTCTTTATCCACTCCGTAATTTTCTCTTCGCTACGTTTGGCAAAGACTTCGTCCTTTAAAATCTGGAAATCTTCGGTCATGCTGGCGCGATGTCCGTCGATACGATTTTTCAGATAGACGACAGCACAAACCGACTGCCCCTTATCGTTAATCATCGTGAAGGCACGCGAAATTTCTCCCACCTTGAGCGTGTCGACCACCTTGGCAACGTCCTGCGGCAGGTCTTTCATTTCAAACCGCGAGGTCATGGCTCCCGTTTCCTGGTTGGCATTCACCATCAGTCCGTGGTTGTTGCGCGTATCCTTGTCGTCGGAAAGGGCCGATGCCGCCTCGTCGAAAGTAAACTTCCCCGCACGGATGTCTGCGGTAATGGAATCGAGTCTTTGCAGCCCGGCGGTAAACTCGCTCTGGTCTATCTCTGGCTTCAGCAGTATATGCCGCACGTTGATGCGGTCGCCCCGGCGGTCTATCAGCTGAATGATGTGAAAGCCAAACTCTGTCCGAACGATTTTGGAGACTTTCTTCGGGTCGGTCAGGCTGAATGCGACGTTGGAAAACTCGGGCACAAACTCGTTGCGCCCCTTGTAGCCCAATTCGCCACCGTTGCGCGCACTGCCATCCTGCGAATAGAGCATGGCAAGCGTCGAGAAATCGGATTCTCCTTCGTTCACGCGGCGCGCATATTCGCGCAACAGCCCTTCTATCCGCTCCACCTCTTCGCGCGACACCTTGGGAACGTGCGTTATTATCTGCACCTCGACCTTTGTCGGCACGAAGGGCAGACTGTCCTGCGGCACGTCCTTATAATATTCGCGCACCTCGGCAGGTGTCACCTTGATGCCCGACGTTATGCTGCGCTGCACCTCGCTTACTTTGTAGTTGTCGCGCTGGCGCTGCTTCAGCTGTTCGCGAAACTGGGAGAACGACTTGCGGGCCACCGCCTCGACGTTTTCTTTCGAACCCAGATTTTGCAGATATACGTTCAGCTCCTCGTCCACCATGGCGTTAATGCTCGTTTCGTCCACCGAAACGCTGTCGAGCTCCGCCTGGTGAAGAAACAGCTTCTGGATGGCCAGCTGTTCCGGGATGGTACAATAGGGATTGGGGAAGGGCGTGCCACGCATTTCGGCGCTGATGCGCGTTTCCTCCACATCTGAAAGCAAGATGGGGTCGTCGCCCACCACCCAGATGACTTCGTCCACCACGTTGCTTTGAGCCGAAGCCGACAAGCCCAGCACAGCCGACAGCATGGTGGCCATTATCCTTGTTTTCATACCTTGTTTCAATGGTTGTTTACGGTTTTAAGCACCTCTTGGTCTATCTCAAACGGATATTTGGCCCGCAAATCGGCCACCCATGCCTTTTCGAGCTCTTCCTGATAGTCGGCCACGACGAGCGACTTGACGTCGCGATAGCTCTTGGGCTGCGAAAGCTTCTTTCCTGCCACGTCCGAATAGGGGAACGAGGGAAGCACGCGGCCTTGTCCCGTCTTGAAGATGTACTGGTCGACATAAGGGTTCTCGCCCCTCTTGCAAAGGTACGGACCGTTGACGAGCACCTGCACAGAGTCCTTGTTAAAGCGTTTTTTTACCTCTGCACGCCAGTTGTCGCCCGTCTGCTTGGCCAGGAACTTCTTGATGGCTTTCTTTTCCTTCGGATTTTTATAATGGAACACGAAGCCCTTGAAGCGAGGTTCCGTCCAACGATATTTTTTCTTGTTCTTCTTGTAGTATGCTTCGAGCGCAGCCTCGTTCTTTTCGGCCACGTCCCACACGTGCTGCTTGCTGACGGCATACATCAGCAGCCCTTCGTAATATTCCTTCACCAGAAATTGCAGGTCGGGATTGGCAGCCGAACGAGCATTGAGCACACTGTCGATAACGGCCTCGCGCGTCAGCCGACCTCCCGAAGCATCTATCAGTTTCTTGATGTGGGCTTCGGCCGAAGCCTCCTCGATGCCCTGCCGGTGGAGCGAAGCAAGAATCTGCGGGCGCAACGTGTCGTAGGGTTCCAGCTGCTTGCGTTCTTTCATCAGCACGATGTGATATCCCACGGGCGAAAGGAACGGTTCGCTCATCTGCCCGGGCTGCAACGTGTAGGCCACGTCTTCAAACTCCTTCAAAAGAGCGCCAGGTCCCACCCAGGGGAGCAGACCGCCCGTGCGGGCCGTACCGGGGTCTTGCGAAAATTTCTTGGCAGCCTCGGCAAAATCGAGTCCGCCCTTCAACAGGCCGTAGATGGAGTCGATACGCTGCTTGGCGCGCTCCTTGTCGGCCTCGGTGGCTTTCTGGCGCAGCAGCACAAGGATGTGGGCCGGACGCAACAAGTCCTTACCCTGCAACCGTTCTTTCGTACGGTCGTAAAGCGAGACCGCAACCGAGTCGATATAGGCGGAATCGACCAGATAGGGCATCAGCTGCATGTCGCGATAGGTCTCAAACTCCTGACGAAAGGAGGCAGCCGTGTCCATCCGCGCCTCCTCGGCGGCTGCCACCTTGAGCTTGTAGTTGACGAACATGTCGGCATACTCTGCCACCGACTTCTGCTCGACAGCTCCCTCGATATTGCAGTTTTTATTGTAGAAATATTCAAACTCTGCCCGCGTAACCGGTTTTCCGTTCACGGTCATTACGACAGGATCGGACGTTGTCTGCGCTCCCGCCGAGAGAGCTACGGCCAGCAGAGCCGAAAAAACGATTTTTCTCATTGTCGGATCAATCTTTTGTTGATAAAAAAGATGAAAGGGGGAAACGAACGTTCCCCCTCACGGTGTTATTCCGAGCGGCTGTAATTAGGCGCTTCGCTCGTTATCGTGATGTCGTGCGGATGGCTCTCCAAAACGCCGGCATTCGTGATGCGCGTAAACTTGGCTCCGTGCAGGGCCTCGATGGTGGCGGCGCCACAATAGCCCATGCCCGAACGCAAGCCGCCCACCAGCTGGTAGATAACCTCTTGCACCGAGCCTTTGTAGGGAACGCGCCCGGCAATGCCTTCGGGCACGAGCTTCTTCGTTTCCGTCACGCCGCTCTGGAAATATCTGTCCTTTGAACCGTTCTCCATGGCTTCGAGCGAGCCCATGCCACGGTAGGTCTTAAACTTTCGTCCGTTGAAAATGATGGTTTCGCCCGGCGACTCCTCCGTACCGGCCACGAGCGACCCAATCATGACGCTGTTGCCACCGGCAGCCAGGGCCTTCACAACGTCGCCCGAATAGCGCAGGCCACCGTCGGCTATCAAAGGAACGCCCGTTCCCCGCAAAGCGCAGGCCACGTCGTAAACGGCCGACAGCTGCGGCACGCCCACACCGGCCACCACGCGCGTCGTGCAGATGGAGCCCGGACCGATGCCCACCTTTACGGCGTCGGCGCCGGCCTCGGCCAGCATGCGGGCGGCTTCGCCCGTTGCCACGTTGCCCACCACGATGTCGACGCCGGCAAACGCGGCTTTGGCCTCGCGCAGCTTTTCGATGACAAATTTTGAATGGCCGTGTGCCGTGTCTATCACGATGGCGTCGGCGCCGGCCTGTATCAGCGCCTCCATGCGCTCAAACGTGTCGTTCGTCACGCCCACGCCGGCAGCCACGCGCAAGCGGCCTTTTGCGTCCTTGCAGGCCATCGGTTTGTCTTTGGCCTTGGTTATGTCTTTGTAGGTGATGAGCCCCACGAGCTTGCCGTCTTTGTCTACGACGGGCAGCTTTTCAATTTTGTTTTCTTGCAGTATCTGAGCGGCGGCGGCCAAGTCCGTCTGCTGGGTGGTCGTCACCAGGTGCTCTTTCGTCATGACATGGTCGATAGATTTGCCAAGGTCTTTCTCAAAACGCAGGTCGCGGTTCGTCACGATGCCCACCAGGTGCATGTCGTCGTCCACAACGGGGATGCCACCGATGTGATATTCCTTCATCAAGCCCAGCGCATCGCCCACGGTCGAACCGCGCTTGATGGTCACGGGGTCGTAAATCATGCCGTTCTCGGCCCGCTTCACGATGGCCACCTGGCGTGCCTGCTCCTCGATGGACATATTCTTATGAATGACGCCGATACCGCCCTCACGCGCGATAGCAATGGCCATAGGCGCCTCGGTCACCGTATCCATTGCCGCCGAAACGAAAGGAATTTGGAGCTCAATGTTGCGGGAAAACTTGGTATTCAGCGCCACCGTGCGGGGCAGCACGTCCGAATAAGCCGGTACGAGAAGTACGTCGTCAAAGGTCAGTCCGTCCTGGACAATTCTGTCAGCAATAAATGAAGTCATGAGCTTTTGATTTTATTGCACGCAAAATTACGCAATTCCCGCCACGGCGACAAGCACGGCCCAATTTTTTTCATCGCAACGGAGAAGCATTTTTCATTCTTTAAAAATCGGCGCCGGCCTTGTCTCTTTTTTCTTACCTTTGCCGGCAGCTCCCCGCCGGGCGATCCGGTGGGCATGCCGCCGGCGGGAGCTGACCAGACGAAACGACATCTGCCTTATGAGCGACGGAAACTACAACCGCAACCTGCTACCCTACCACAACTACCAGAGCGGCCTGCGCGCCGGCGGGGCCGCCATGCGCCACCGGGCCATCGAAGCCTTTGCCCGCTTTCTCGAAAAGCACGAGCCGGAGCTGCCCGCAGCGGAAAGAGAGCGGCTCACAGCCCTCTTCCGCAAAGAGCTGCTTTGAGGCGTCTCTGCCGGCGCCGTGCCACGGCCGGAAGGGGGCTCCCCCACCCCGCCACCCGCATGCCGGCCGGCCACGCCGTTTTGCCGGCTTAATAGCGGCGTAGCAAGCGGGCAGCCGGCAGTAAGGCGCCGGCAAACGGCAACCTCCGGCCGGCATGCCACGACGGGGAAAACAGCACAGCGTGCCATTTCTTACCGAAAACATGGTGGAAACTTCAAAAAAAAGCGTTATCTTTGTTTGGCGAATACAACGACCGGAAACGCCATGAAAGAAAAACTGAAAAAAGCACTGCTCACGCTGACGCTGCTCGCCGTCACGCTTCAATTTTCCTCCTGCTCCACGGACGACTGGTGGACAGCCGAAACGCTCGAAGGCCGCTGGCGCATCGTCGAGGTGGGCTTTGGCTATGGCGACTGCCCCTACCGGCCCGGCGACCGTTGGGAGTTTTACGGCAACGGAGAGTTCCACTCGTGGGGCTTCAACGGCTTCGAGGAATATGGCGTCTGGGACGTGAGCAACCGCACAATCTATATCAGCTTCGACGCATACGAGCCAAGCGCCATAACCTGCTATCTGCGCAGCATAGACGACCAATATGTGGCTATGGACGTCGACGACTATTCGTTCGACTCCCGCTATACGCTGCGCATGGTGCGCGACGGCTGGTGAGCCCCGCCCCTCGGCCCTGCAAGATACGAAACGGCCGCTCCGGTAAGTCCGAAGCGGCCGTTCCTTTTTCTGTCTGCCCTTTTCAGGCGCCCGGGGTTACAAAATGCCTTGGGCCATCATGGCACGGGCCACCTTCATGAAGCCCGCAATGTTAGCGCCGCGCACGTAGTTGATGTATCCGTCCTCCTTGCCATACTGCAAGCACTGGGCATGCACGTCGGCCATGATGCGGTGCAGGCGTGCGTCCACCTCGTCGGCCGTCCACGAAATGTGCATGGCGTTCTGCGTCATTTCGAGTCCCGACGTAGCCACGCCGCCCGAGTTGACAGCCTTGCCGGGAGCAAAGGGCATTTTCTTGGCGATGAAGTAGTCGACCGCCTCTGCCGTGCAGCCCATGTTCGAAACCTCGGCAACACACTGCACGCCGTTCGCTACGAGCATTTTGGCGTCGTCTTCGTTCAGTTCGTTCTGCGTGGCGCAAGGCAGGGCGATGTCTACCTTTGCTTCCCACGGCTTGCGTCCGGGGTAGAAGGTGGCTTCGGGATAGCGCTCGGCATAGGGCGCCACGATGTCCTCGCCCGACATGCGCAGCTCGAGCATATAGTCTATCTTCTCGCCCGAAACGCCCTGCGGGTCGTACACGTAGCCGTCAGGGCCCGAGAGCGTAACGACCTTGGCCCCCATCTCCGTGGCTTTCTTGGCGGCTCCCCAGGCCACGTTGCCGAAGCCCGAGATGGCCACCGTCTTGCCCTCGATGCCAAGGGCGTAGTCGGCCAGCATTTGCTTCACAAAATAGAGCGCGCCATAGCCGGTGGCTTCGGGACGCAGGATGGAGCCGCCAAATTCAAGCCCCTTGCCCGTAAAAGTGCCCGTGTGTTCGCGCGTCAGCTTCTTGTACATGCCATACATGTAGCCCACTTCGCGACCGCCCACGCCTATATCGCCGGCCGGCACGTCCTGATCGGGGCCCAGATTGCGCCAAAGCTCCAGCATAAAGGCCTGGCAGAAACGCATGATCTCGGCCTCGCTGCGGCCACGCGGCGCAAAGTCGGAACCGCCCTTGGCGCCGCCCATCGGGAGCGTCGTCAAAGCGTTCTTGAACGTCTGCTCAAAACCCAGGAATTTCAGTATGCTCAGATTGACCGACGGATGGAAACGCACACCGCCCTTGTAAGGGCCGATGGCATTATTGAATTGCACACGATAGCCCAAGTTGACGTGAACTTCCCCGCTGTCGTCCACCCAGGGAACGCGGAAAGAGATGATACGGTCGGGCTCTACGAGACGTTCAATCAGTTTGACGCGCTCGAACTCGGGATGTTCGTTATATACATCCTCAATGGAGAGTAAAACCTCCTTGACTGCCTGTAAGTACTCCTTTTCTCCGCTGTGTTTTGCTTCCAATGCGGAGAGTAGCTGTTCGGTTTTCATATATCCTTTTAGAGATTAAGGTTTTTATTACGGAGCGAATGTAGGCATTTCCCCGGAATACGGAAAAAATCGGGTCTGTTTTTTTGTTAAATCGACGCTTATGCTCCCGGAAAAGACGAGAGCCGGCGCTCAAACCGCAAATAATTCGTACATTTGCCGCCAAAGCAAAGGGGTGCTGCGCACGTTGCCGGCTGAGATCATACCCTACGAACCTGAAGCGGATAATACCGACGAAGGGATTGCTGCTCATCGCACGCATCAACCGGCCGGGCACTCCTTATATATATAATGTATAAGTATGGTACCGGTACAATTCATTACCCATCAGACAGAACGTTTCAGCTACGAAGAATCGGCCCTTTTGGCGCTGCGCGGCGGCTGCCGCTGGATACAATTGCGCATGAAGGAGGCCACCGACGACGACGTGGCTCCCGTGGCCGAACGGCTGCGCGAGGCTTGCACAAAGGCGGGGGCAACGTTCATTGTGGACGACCGCGTGGAGCTGGCCAAGGAGGTGAAAGCCGACGGCGTCCACCTGGGGAAAAACGACATGCCCGTTCGCGAGGCGCGCAACGTGCTGGGCGAGGGTTTCCTCATCGGCGGAACGGCCAACACGCTCGCCGACATCGAACGGCTATGGAAGGACAGCGCCGACTACATAGGCTGCGGCCCGCTGCGCTTTACGGCCACCAAGAAAAACCTGGCCCCGCTGCTGGGGCTTGACGGCTACCGCGCCATCGTTGCCGGCATGAGGGAACGGGGCATCCGTCTGCCCCTCTGCGCCATCGGCGGCATCACGCCGGCCGACGTCCGCCCTTTGCTCGATGCAGGCGTGCAAGGCATCGCCGTGAGCAGCTACGTCCTTAACGCTCCCGACCCGGCGGAGGCCATGCGCAGGCTCCTCAACTGCGACCGCGACGAAACAGATCAAGAAATCTCAAAAACAGTTTGATATGAACAAGAAAATGGAAATCAAATATCCCGGAAGCGAAAAGTTCTACATGAGCGGCCAGCTGTTTCCCGGGATAAAAGTGGGCATGCGGCGCATCCACCAGAACCCGATGGTGAAAATCGTCGATGGCGAGAAGCAATACCGCGAGAATCCCTCCGTCGTCGTTTACGATACGAGCGGCCCATACAGCGATCCCGACATAGAGGTCGATCTCAAAAAAGGACTGCCGCGCCTGCGCGAAGCATGGATTTCGGAACGCGGCAACGTGGAACGGCTGCCGGAGTTTTCTTCAGAATACTGCCGCGAACGCTTGGCAGATGCCTCGCTGAACGACCTGCGCTTTGGCCACATCCACTTGCCCCTGCGCGCAAAAAAAGGAGCGGCCATCACGCAGATGGCCTATGCCAAGCAAGGCATCATCACCCCCGAAATGGAGTACGTGGCCATTCGTGAAAACATGAATTGCGCCGAGCTCGGCATCGAAACGCACATCACCCCCGATTTCGTCCGCCGGGAAATTGCCGCCGGCCGCGCTGTCATCCCCGCCAACATCAACCATCCCGAAGCCGAGCCCATGATAATAGGCAGCAGCTTTCTGGTAAAAATCAACACAAACATCGGAAACTCCGCCACAACTTCGGGAATCGAAGAAGAAGTGGAAAAAGCCGTGTGGAGCTGCAAGTGGGGCGGCGATACAATCATGGATCTGTCAACGGGAAACAACATACACGAAACGCGCGAATGGATAATCCGCAACAGCCCGGTTCCCGTAGGCACCGTTCCCATGTATCAGGCCATGGAAAAGGTGAAAGGAAAAGCCGCCGACCTGTCGTGGGAACTCTTCCGCGACACGCTCATCGAACAATGCGAGCAGGGCGTCGATTACTTTACCATTCACTGCGGCATACGGCGGAAAAACATTCATCTCGCCCAGGAACGTCTCTGCGGGATGGTAAGCCGCGGTGGCAGCATCATTTCCGAATGGTGCCTGGCCCACGACAAGGAAAGTTTCCTATACGAACACTTCGACGATATCTGCCACATCTGCTCACAATACGACGTCGCCATCTCCTTGGGCGACGGCTTACGCCCCGGAAGTGTCTATGACGCCAACGACAAAGCACAGTTCGCCGAGCTCGACACGATGGGAGAACTCGTTGAACGGGCATGGGCGCAAAATGTGCAGGCGTTTATCGAAGGCCCCGGCCACGTTCCCATGAACAAAATTCGCGAAAACATGGAACGGCAGATTGAAAAATGTCACGGCGCACCCTTTTATACGCTTGGGCCGCTCGTCACCGACATCGCGCCGGGATACGACCACATCACAAGCGCCATCGGAGCCGCACAGATAGGCTGGCTCGGCACGGCCATGCTCTGCTACGTAACGCCGAAAGAACACCTGGGCCTGCCCGACCGAGACGATGTACGTACGGGTGTCGTTACCTATAAATTAGCTGCCCACGCTGCCGATCTGGCAAAAGGACATCCCGGCGCACAGGTCCGAGATAACGCATTATCCCGCGCGCGATACGAATTTCGCTGGAAAGATCAGTTCAATCTAAGCCTCGACCCCGAACGCGCCCTAGAATTCTACAAGTCCGGCCGCCACGAAAACGCACCATACTGCACAATGTGCGGTCCTAACTTCTGCGCAATGCGCATTTCGCACCGTTTATCGGACTGCGAAGAGACATCAACGAACATTTAATCCTCAACAAACAAAAATATGATCGAAACAAAAGTATCCGCTGGTATCATCCGCACGTATTTTGAAAAGATGGAAAATGCGCTTAATCTGGACGTAGCCATCGTTGGAGGCGGGCCGTCAGGCATTGTGGCCGCCTACTATCTGGCAAAGGCCGGTCTGCGCGTGGCTCAATTCGACCGGAAGCTTTCTCCCGGCGGCGGCATGTGGGGTGGTGCCATGATGTTTAACCAAATAGTCATTCAGGAAGCGGCTCTTCCCATTGTAAAAGATTTTGACATCCGCTATGAGAAATATGATGAGGGGCTGTACACAATGGACTCGGTGGAAAGCACAGCTTCCCTACTCTACCACGCCGTTCATGCCGGCGCAACGGTTTTCAACTGCTACTCGGTGGAGGATGTCGTATATAAAAACGACGCTGTGGCGGGCGTGGTGGTCAACTGGACGCCGGTACTGCGGGAAGGCCTGCACGTAGACCCGCTTAATATCCTGGCCCGCTGCGTTGTGGACGGTACAGGACACGACAGCGAAATCTGCCGCACGGTTGCCGCTAAAAACGGCGCACGTCTTGACACTGAAACAGGAGGCGTCGTGGGCGAGCGCTCGCTTGACGTGACCACGGGCGAGGAAGAAGTGGTGCGCTGCACGAAAGAAGTCTACCCCGGCCTCTACGTCTGCGGCATGGCGGCCAGCGCCGTATCGGGAACGCCCCGAATGGGCCCGATATTCGGCGGAATGCTTTTGAGCGGAAAAAAAGTGGCCGACCTCATCATCGAGCGCCTGAAGCAAAACTGAGAAAAAGTCCTGCTACGTTTATGCCCCGCAGCTCCGCCAACGGCAGCTGCGGGGCTTTTTTCATATACATCAGAAGGGAAGCCCCACGGCGAAATGGAACGTAAAATCGCGGCGGAAGTTGGGGCAGATGATGGGATAATGCAGCCGTCCGCTTTCGACCGCCGGGTTGATGGCCTTCATGCCGCCGTCGAAACGCAGTATGAAAAAGTCGAAGTTGAGGCGCAAGCCCAATCCATAGGAAACCGCGATCTGCCGGTAGAAGCGATCGAAGCAGAACTGCCCACCCGGCTGGTCGGGATAGTTGCGCGTGTTCCACACGTTGCCGGCATCGATGAAGGCGGCGGCATGCAGCTTCCAGAAAAGGAACGTGCGATACTCGATGCTGAGGTCCAGCTTCAAGTTGCCCGTCTGGTTGATAAAGTCGATCTGACCATCCTTGCCCACATAGCTCCCCGGCCCCAATTCGCGCACGCTCCAACCGCGCACGCTGTTGGCCCCGCCCGCGAAATAGCGTTTCTCGTAAGGTATGACGGAGGAATTGCCATAGGGTATGGCCAGCCCGAAACCTATATGGAAGGCCAACGAGTTGCGGTCGTCTATCAGGAGGCTTTTGGCATAGTCGAAATCGACCTTAGCATATTGCGAGTAGGCGATGTTGAAGAGCGAATAGCGTCCCTCGTTGTCGCGCCGGGCGTTGAAGAGTTTCGACATGCCGTAGAGGAGGTTGCCCGCCGTTTCCACGTTGAAGCGTATCTGGTAGCCGTTCGTCTGATAGAGCCCGTTCATGCCCGAGTTGCGTAAGGAGTTGTAGACGAAGCTGTAGCCCATACGCATGATGAACAAGTTCTCGTAGTTGTAGCGCAAGATGGAATAGCGCGGATCGTCGCCCTCAAGATAATTTTCGCGGAACGTTTCCGAAATCCAGGGCATGAAGACGTAGTTGAGGCTGACCAGGTCCCATCGGTGGCGGAGCTCGGGGCGGTCGTTGCGGTTCCAGCGATAGGCCCACGTCCCGGTGACCACGCGGCGGTGAAACTCCGGCCGGTTCTGCGAGTCGTACATCAGGCCCACTTCCGACGTTGCCTTCATGCTTTGTCTCCGACGTTGGGAAATGAAGGGGAGCATAAACCGCGGGAAGCGCAGACTGGCCTCGGCGCTCAATTCGATATAATTCTGGTTGTTATAGCCTTCGAGCCCGGTAATGGCCTCATAGGCTCCGCGAAAGGTCATGGAGAGGCTTTCCGCCCCCCGGAAAATGTTGCGGTTGGCATACGTCAGCGCCACAGCGGCGCCCAAGTCGCCGGCCGTGTTTGTTCCCTCCAATTCGGCGCTGACGGTATGCGGCTTGCCGTGGCTCACGTGTATGTCGCAGTCGAGCAGATTGCCGCCACCGTCCGCCTCGCGCAGGCGCACCGTCGAAAAGTTGACGGCCGGCAGTCCGTTCAGCGCGCTGTACGTATTCTGCACGCGGCTGATGCGGTACAGGCTGTCGGGGCGCAAAAACACGTGACTGCTGTAAACGCGGCGGTGCATTTTCAGGCGGTCGCGGTAGAAGATGGTCAGGCCGCGATAAGTTGTCGTGTCCGTCTCTTCGCCGGGACGGATGTTTTCATACACGCGAACGTCGCCCAGGCGGAACATGCCGTACGACCGCACCGAGTCGGTCCCGGGTGGAAGGGCAAAGCGCAACGCCAGCTCCACGCCCTGCTCGTCGGGCAGCGTGTCGGCCGAAAACGAAATAAACTCCTTGTGGAGCCCGTAATAGCCTTTCTCCTGCAAACTTTTGACCAGGCGCGAGCGCTCGGCTTCGAGGCGCGACACGTCGAGGGGCATACCTTTATATAATAAGGAGGCCGACAGCCCGGCCTTCACCTCGCGGGCCATCGTTTCGTTGTCGAACTCATAGCGTATGCTGTCCACGTAATAGAGCGGGCCGGGGTGCATCCGGTAGGCCACGCTCGTACGCCGCCGGCGCGTCACGGTGTCGGCCTCGACGCGGGCGCGCAGATAGCCCTTGCCTTGCAGCGCCCCTTCGAGTCCGCTGCGCGAAAACTCCGTCAGCTCCGCGTCATACACCACCGGTGCCTCGCCTATGCGGTGGAAAAAGCGGTTGGCGCGCTTCGTGCTGTCGGTCCCCGAGAGGCAGTAGATGCCCAGGGGCACCTTGACCAGACTGAACCACCGCGAGTTGGCCTCCTGCCGCACATAGTTGCGCAGCGCCGACGGCTTGACGGCCTTCACGTCCGACGTCACGCTGACAGAATGGAGCATCGTCTCCCCTTCGTCAAGGAAGCGCACGGGTGAGCATCCGCTCACGCAGAGCACGACTGCTGCCAATATGAAAAAAACGACGTATCTGCCGATGGGGCTTTCCGACATGCTATAAAAACATAACTGCTTGCAAAGATAACGCTTTGTTCCGTGTGCAGCGGGCCGAGGCACGGCTTTTCCGCCCACTTTCCCGGCAGCATAGCTTTTTCCAGCCGGGAAACGGGCGCAATCGGGCAGAACTTTGTAGCTTTGCGCCGGTTTTTTAAAAACGCCTGCCGATGCTGAGCAAAAACAAGCTGAAATATCTTCGCTCGCTGTCCTTGAAGAAAAACCGCGACGCCGAGGGCTGCTTTCTGGCCGAAGGCCCCAAGGTGGTGGGCGACCTCTCCGTGCGCTTCGCCTGCAAACTGCTGGCCGCCACCGAAAGCTATCTGAGCGCCCATCCCGGCATGAGGGCCGAGGAAACCGTCGTCATCGACGAAAAAGAGCTCCGTGCAGCCTCGCTCCTGCAAGCCCCGCGCGACGTCATTGCCGTATTCCGTAAGGACGCCCCCGACGGGGAGGCGCCGACGGTCGGCGAAGCAACGCATTCCGCCCTGCCGGCCCGCGCCTTGTGCCTGGCGCTCGACCGCATCCAAGACCCCGGCAACATGGGCACTATTATACGGCTGGCCGACTGGTTTGGTATCGATCGCATCGTCTGTTCGCACGACTGTGCCGACGCTTTTGCACCCAAGACGGTGCAGGCCACGATGGGTTCGCTGGCCCGCGTCGCCGTTTCCTACACCGACCTGCCCGCTTTCCTGCGCTCGCTGCCGCAGGAGACGCCCGTCTACGGCACGTTTCTCGACGGCGACGACATCTATGCCGCCCCGCTGTCGGGCTGCGGCGTACTGGTGATGGGCAACGAAGGCAACGGCATATCGGCCGACGTGGCCCGGCTCGTAAACCGCCGCTTGCTCATCCCCAACTATCCCCCCGGACGCGCCACCGGCGAAAGCCTGAACGTGGCCGTGGCCACGGCCGTGGCGTGCGCCGAGTTTCGCCGCCGCCTGCGCCCCGCACCAACCGTTTCTTCTCCCTGCCATGCCTGACGTTCAAGCCATCGTTTCCGAAGGGCTCCTTTTTGCGCTCGCCCTGTGCGCCTGGCTGCTCCTGCTGGCCGTGACGGCGCTGCGCCTGCGGAGCTACACCGCCGCCAAGCGCATCAGTAAAAAGGATGACCCGGCTGTGCGCACCACCATGACGAGCGGCGTGAGCGTTGTCATCACCGCCCGCGACCAGGCAGAACAGCTCGAACGCAACCTGCCGCACGTGCTGGCGCAGGAAGGCGTCAGGTTCGAAGTGGTTGTGGTCACCGACGTCTCCACCGACGAAACGGCCGACGTCGTGGCCCGCTTTGCCGCCGCCCATCCCAACATGCGCACAACGTTCATCCCCGCCTCGTCGCGCTATATCGACCGCAAAAAACTGGCTGTAACGCTGGGCGTGCGTGCCGCTCGCTACGAATGGATTGTCCTGACCGAACCCGACTGCCTACCGGCCGACAGCCACTGGCTCGAAGGCCTGTCGCACCGCTTTTCGCCCGACGTCGACGTAGTGCTGGGCTATGCCAACTACGCCGACGACGGCAGCCGCTACGCTTCGCGCATCATATACGAGCGCCTTAAAGACAACCTGCGACGCTTTGCCGCCGCCGACGCCGGCCTTGCCCGGGGCGGCGACGGCTGCAACCTGGCTTTCAGGAAAAGCACGTTTCTGGCAAAAAAGGGCTTTGCCGACAGCCTCACCATCACGTGTGGCGCCGACGACTTGCTGGTGCATGCTCTGGCCGGGCCGCGGCGCACCGCCGTGGTGCCCCATGCCGCCTGCGCCATCCGCCAGGAGCTGCCCGCCCCCGACGCCTATGCGTCGCGCCGCATCGCCTATGCCGAGACCTGCCGCCACCTGGGCCGGCGGGCACGCCTGCAACAGTTGCGCGAGGGGCTTGCCAGCTCGTTTTCCTGGCTTCTTATGCTCGTTTTCACGCTGTATATTGCAATAAGAAGCGAGGAAACCGTGCGCACGCAGGCGTACGACACCCTGCGGCTCGCCCACGACCTGCCCGCGCTGCTCTCACTGATAGTCGCCCCGCTCATACCGGCCCTGCTGCTCCGGGGCAGCCTGAACGTCACGGGCGAAAAACGCTTTGGGCTGCGCCCGGCTTTTTACGACCTGGCACAGCCCTTCCGCTGGTGGCGACGCAAGTGGCAGCGCTTCCGCTACCGCCACGATTTCGTGCGAAAACAATAGATGCGGCTGCGGGCGGGGCTTAAAACACAAAGTAGGGAGTAAGCCGCCGGAAGTCGTCCTCGGAAAATTCTTTGTACAAACGCAAGTCGTCCCACCCCGTCAGTGGGCCAAACTTGTGTATATGCGTCACGATGACCTTCACCTGCTCATAATCGAGGTAAGGATGATGCACGAGCGTCTTAAAATCGGCACGGTTCACGTTTATTTTCTTCACGTCGGGCTGCTCGCCCACCACAAACCAGCGCTCAATGCCTTCGGGAAGCCCCTCCACCTCTGCAATCTGCTGTGCCGAGACGAAGCCTCCCAGCTGCTCGCGGTAACGGCATATTTTGCGCGAATAATAGCTGCCGATGCCGGGGATGCGCTTCAGCAAAGTGGTGTCGGCCGTGTTCAGATCAACCACGCTCCCCTCTGCAAGCTTTTCGGAACGGACGAACGTCGTTTTTTCCTCTCTGCTCCGTCGGGCCGGGCCGGCTGCATCCTCCGGCCGTATGCGTATGTATGGCCTCAACCGCTCAAAGTCGGCCTGCGACAAGCCATACAACCGTGCGAAATCGTCGGCCGAACGCCACACGCCGCCTTTTGCGCGATATTTCAACGCGTTGCGCGCCTGCCACGGGGCCAGCCCCAGACGGACGAACGTGGCCGAATCTGCCCGGTTCGGGTCGAAAGGAAACGTCTCCACCCTGCGCTCCGCACCGCCCCTTTCGAAACGGGCGGCACGGGCCACCTCGTCGGCCTTGGCCTTCTTTAAGAAACTGGCATATTCGCTCTCCACGATTTCGGGAGCGGCAGGCTCGTCGCTCTTGATGGGGTGCTCGTAAAAATACCAGCGCAGCAGTCCGACGGCAACGAGCATCGACAAAAAGACAAGGAAAGGCACGCGGTCGCCCTTCCTCACAAAAAAATATTTATAAACGAACCACTTCATAACCGTCTGTCCGTCTCGCCCACCCGACGCCAGCAGGCGCAGCGTTTCCCGGAAACAAAGGTAGCGAAAGGTGAGAGGCAAAGCAAGGAAAAGCTTGCTTTTTCTTGATTTGACTGGGAAATAGCAACGAGAGCCTGCATATATCCGAGCAAACAGAAAAAAGATTTTACGTTTTTCTTCCCGGCGGCAAAGCTATTCAAAACGAAAGATTTAACTTTGCACGGGATGTGTAGTAACGAACTGACCGAATTTTCAATCATTGGTGCCGGTGCCGTGGCCACGCATATGTCTGTTGTCCTCCAAGCCGCAGGCATGCACCCGTTGGGCGTTTACAGCAGGACGCTGGAAAGCGCGCAGGCATTGGGCCAAAAGCTGGGCTGCCCCGCAACCGACAGATTAAGCGACCTGCCGGGAGCCGGCATGCTCCTGCTGGCCATCAAGGACGACGCGCTCCCCGACGTCATCGGCCGGCTGAACGCCACGCAGCGGGAGAGCGTCGTCGTTCACACGGCCGGCGGCGTGCCAATCGACGTGTTCCGCGGAAAGGCTAAACGTTTCGGCGTGATATACCCGCTCCAAACGTTCTCCCGCCAACGGCAGGTCGACTTTTCCGCCGTGCCCTGCTTCATCGAAGCCTCCGACCGGGCCACGCTCGGGCTCATACGCGGCGTGGCGGAACGCCTCACGCACACGGTGAGCGAACTGGACAGTGCCCACCGGGCGGTGGTACACGTGGCCGGCGTTTTTGCCAACAATTTCGCCAACCGCTGCTTTGCCATCGCCCAAGAGCTGCTCGCCACATGCGGGCTCCCGCCCGAACTGCTGCTGCCCATCATCGACGAAACGGCTAAAAAAGTGCACACAATGCCGGCACGACAGGCACAGACGGGGCCAGCGCTGCGCAACGACCGCCTCGTCATGGAAAAGCACGAGCAACTGCTGACCGAACGCCCCGACTGGCTCGAAATATACCGGACCGTCAGCCGCAGCATCCACCACGACACCCTTTCATAAGAACTAAAAAAACACAACAGCCATGATCGACCATGACTTGACGAAAATACGTGCCATAGCCTTCGATGTCGACGGCGTTCTCAGCTCCTCGACCGTGGGGCTCGCCTCCGACGGACAACCCGCCCGAACCGTCAACATCAAGGACGGCTATGCCCTGCAACTGGCCGCCAAATCGGGTTTGCAGCTGGCCATCATCACCGGCGGACAAAGCGAGGCCATCAGAATGCGCTACGAAAAACTGGGCATCGCCGACATCTACATGGGCGTAGCCGTGAAGATAAAGACCTTTCAGGCGTGGCTCGACACCCACCGTCTCAAAGCAGACGAAGTGGCCTTCATGGGCGACGACATCCCCGACTACGAAGTGATGAAAGCCTGCGGTTGCCCTTGCTGCCCGGCCGACGCCGCCCCCGAAATCAAGGACATCGCCACCTATGTGAGCCCCCGCCTGGGCGGAGACGGCTGCGTGCGCGACGTGGTCGAACAAATCCTGCGTGCACAAGGCAAATGGATGAGCAGCACCAAGGCCTTCGGCTGGTAAGCACGCTTCATTCCCCTCCTCGCACGGCCCTTACATCTTTTTCACCGCATACAAAACTACTTATGTTAGACAATCTCAACTCATACAATATTGTACTTGCCAGCAACTCCCCCCGACGGAAAGAATTGCTCGAACGTCTGGGCATCAAGTTCAAGATACGCACCCTCCTCGGCGTGGACGAAAGTTTTCCCAAAGAGCTGCAAGGTGCCGAAGTGGCAAAATACATCTCCAAGAAAAAAGCCGACGCCTACAAAGAGACCATGGGCGAGAACGACCTCATCATCACAGCCGACACAATCGTCTGCATAGACAATCAGATACTCGGCAAACCCAAAAACACAGCCGAGGCCGTCTCAATGCTCAGCCGCCTATCGGGCCGCACGCACGAAGTCATCACGGGCGTAACGGTGCTCAGCAAAAGCAAATGCGAAAACTTCGCCGTAACAAGCCAGGTAAAATTCGCAACGCTCACCGAGGAGGAAATCAATTACTACATAAACAACTTCCTCCCCTTCGATAAGGCTGGCGCCTACGGCATACAGGAATGGATAGGCCTGATAGCCGTCGAAGAGTTGCATGGCAGCTTCTTCAACGTCATGGGCCTGCCCGTACAGCGCCTGTATACAGCCCTCAAATCATTCTGAACATGCGCATCAAGCTATATTCCGACAATAACGACCCCAAACAGATACAGCGTATCGTCTCTGCCTTGCAGGATGGTGAGATCATCATCATCCCCACAGACACTACATACGTTTTAGCCTGCAACGCGCTGAAAGAACGAGCCGTCGAACGCATCTGCCAATTAAAGCAAATAAACCCGGCACGCCATCCCCTCACCATCGTATGCTACGACATCAGCGCCATCAGCGAGTATGCCCGCGTTTCCACGCCTACATACAAACTTATAAAGAGAAATCTCCCGGGTTTGTTCACTTTTATCTTGCCTGGCCTGAGCAAATTGCCAAAAATCTTCCGTTCAAAAAAGAATCACGAGGTAGGAATCCGTATGCCAAAGCAGGCAAACACGCAGGAGGTGCTGCGAAATTTTGCGGGGCCGCTTATGACCACGTCTATTCCCCAAGATGAAGACGAGGAGGAGTATCTTACGGACCCTGAGCTCATCGACGAAAAATGGGGCTCCCGCGTCTCATTGGTCGTTGATGGCGGCAAAATCCAACTTAAGCAGAGCACAATTGTGGATTGTACGGACGAAGAGCCCGTCATAGTCCGCCAAGGCGACGGAATTCTGAAACTATGACTCCGTAAAGAGACGCTATTTTCTGCTTCTACTTTCGTGATATAAAATACTTTCCTCTTATGGAATTCATCATAATCATTATTCTTTTTTTATTGAACGGTATGTTCGCCATGTACGAGATTGCACTGGTTTCTTCCAGTAAAGTCCGTCTTGAGTCGTATCGTGAGCAAGGAAACCGGAGCGCCAAGCGCGTTTTGGCGCAACTGGAAAAACCCGAACAGACGCTATCAACCATACAAATCGGCATTACATTAATAGGAATCGTCTCCGGTGCATATGGTGGAGCCACCATAGCTGAGCATTTCAAGCCGTTCATCGCACGCATTCCCGGCTGCGAGCCATATGCCGGTGAATTGGCTGTAACGCTTACTATTATTATCATCACTTATCTGTCGCTTATCATCGGTGAGCTCGTACCTAAATCGATTGCCCTGAGCAAGCCTGAAAGTTACGCCATGCGCCTGAGCGCCATTATCCGGGCTTTAACGTGGTTGTCGTATCCGTTTGTGTGGCTGCTGAGCGTATCCACCAAGATAGTGAGCAAACTGATTGGTGTGACCGTATCAGAAGAACGTCCCATGACGCAAGAAGAGCTTAAAATGATATTGCGACAAAGCTCTGAACAAGGCGTAATCGACAGTCATGAGACGGAAATGCTGCGCGACGTGTTCCGCTTCTCGGACAAGCGCATCAACGAATTGATGACGCCGCGCCACGAAATGGTTGTTCTCCATGCAGACGACAGCAAGGAGAAAGTGCTTGCAACCATCCGCGAGCACAACTTCAGCAAATACTTGTTGGTGGGCACTCACCGCGACGACGTCATCGGCGTTATCTCCGTAAAAGACATTGTCCTCATGCTCGACGCCGCTGCTCCGTTCAATCTCAGGGCCATAGCCCGCCCGGTATTGTTTCTGCCCGAAAGCATTTATGCCAAAAAGGCCGTAGAGCTGTTCAAAAAGAACAAAACCAAATTTGCCGTCGTCGTTGATGAATACGGCGGTACCGAAGGGCTCGTTACGCTCCACGACCTGACGGAAAGCATCTTCGGCGACATTCTTGAAGAGAACGAGCCAGACGATCCCGAAATCGTAAAACGCCAGGACGGCTCCCTGCTTGTGGACGGAGCGATGAACTTAGACGACTTTATGGAGGAAGTGCACATCAACGCCTATGAAGACATCGAAGACGAAGGCTTCACGACGGTAGGCGGCATGGCCATGTTCTTCATCGGCCGCATCCCGAAGGCAGGTGACCTCTTCACCTACCAGAACCTGAAAATAGAGGTGGTCGACATGGATGGAGAACGCGTTGACAAGCTCCTCGTTTACGTACAACCCAAAGAAAACGAAAAGAATAAAAACTGAGAAACCCATGAAACCATTGAAACCTCTTCTTCTGGCCATCCCGCTCTTTTGCGCGGCCAGCTTCGTCACATCCTGCGACGACGATGACGAATACATGGCTGAAATCCCCGAGTTTTCCGACGTAACGTTCCACGTCATTGAAACCGACCACGAAAACCTCCGCGTAGGCGACAAGATTGTAGCCACGGCCGTACAAAGCAAGAAGGGCCGTCTGCTTCACGGCGCCGACATGTCGTGGACCTCCACGCCCGAAGCTTCCCACAGCTACAAGGCAGGCGTGGTCTACGACGCTCAAAACGAAAACCCGACCGATACGATCGTCGCCACGACGTCCGGCTGGCACACCCTGACTTTCACAGCCACATATGACGTCTCCTCCGGCATATGGCAAACGTACAACAGCACTGTCGACTTCGCCGACGGGAGCGGTTCCGTACGTTATGAGACGCTCTCACAGCTCTATTACCAGGTGACCATCAGAAAGCGTTTCTACGTCATGCCGGCTGGGGACGCCAACGAATAAAAACATCCCGAAACATACACTTCTAAATTCAATAACCATGAAACATCTTCTGTCTTTATGCACCCTGATGGCAGCCACCGCGCTGCAAGGGCCCGCGCAGACGACAGTCGAGGCAGGGAAGCCCTATACGCTGCAAGCCTCCTCGCAGTCCGTCTACTTGAGCAACGACGGGAAGCAGCTGAGCACGGTTGCTTCGATCGACGACGAGCCTTACTACCGCACGGTCTTCTATTTTGAAGCCTCCGATGCGGCCGACGGCACGTACCACCTCATGACGCCCACGGGCAAATACGTCTGGAAACAGCTTGACGGCACGGCCAACATCATGCTGGGAGCCAAGTCGCAGTCGTCCACGGGCGAAGAGCTCTCCTCGCCCTGTGCCTTTACCATCAAGGCCAGCGGTGCCAATCTTCTCCTGCAAGACGTCAGCACGGGGCTCTATTTCAACATGTATGTCAACAACAACGGTGCCGCCCTCCACAGCGGTTCGGGCGATGCCTCGCAATGGAAAATCTTCCGCGCCGAAGACAACCAAAGCGTAACCTCTGTTGAAGAAGGTGTAGAGTATTACCTGCAAACACAGATGAACGCAAAAGTGGGCCAATACGCCTACCAGACAACCTCCGGCACCATCCAGGTATCTGCCACGACGAGCGAAGCCTCTGTCTTTACGTTCATTTCCGACGGACAAGGAGCATGGTATCTACACAACGTTTCAGCCAACACCGAAGTGGCACAGGGCGCCCAGGGCACTCTGCTCAAAATGGAGCGCACCACGGCTCAGGCCACGTTGCAGCTGGCGGCCGAAAGCTTTACGGCCGCCGCAACAGCCGACGGCATGACGCTGCAAGGCTCTGACGGCAGCTACCTCGTCTATAACGCCGCAACAGGCACCGTTGCCTACGCAGCCGAAGCCACAACTTGGGACGTACAGCCATACGACGGCGAAGCCCCCATGCTCAGCGCGCCGCTGCCCGACACATACTATAACATCACGTGGGCTCCCACGCCAAGCAGCTACATGAGCGAGGAAGCCAACGGAGCGCTCGTCGTCTCGCCTTACGACGTCACGGTACGCTGCTTCTGGGAATTCATACCCACGGACAACGACCGCTGCTACTACATCCGCAACACGGCCACCGGCAACTACATCCAAAGTTGCAGAGGCGCTCAAAGCCCAACCAACACCATTACGACAGGCCCCGACCCCGTCGAATACTACGTCGGAACAAACAATGGTCAGTTCTATTTCAGCTCAACCGACTGCACCAACTATAACAATGCCTCGCAAAACCCGAACGGTCTGAACAAAGACGGCGCCTCGAGTAACATCATCGCATGGGGCGCACACCCCAACAACACGGGCTCCTACTGGAACCTCGTCGAAACGGAAAATCTTTATGAAGTGCGCCCCTTCACGCCCTGCGACGAGTTGGGTAAGACCGACTTCACCTATACGCTCGTAGCCGGCAGCGGACTGGCACTGCAAAGCTCCGGCGAGGGCACCCTTTCGTGGGCCGAAAAAACCGAAGCTGACGAACAAGCCTGGTATTTCGTGGGCGAAGGCAACGTTGCAGGCGGTTATCTCATCGCCAACGTGAAAAACCCCACCCACACCATCAACGCCAGTGCCGACGGCCTCAGCGTGGGCGAGAGCGAGGCGCCCACCCGCTGGTACGTCGTCGAAACGTACGTCGAGGGCGTGCCTTTCTACTCGTTCCGCCCCTTCGCCTCGAAGGATGAAGCCGGCAGCGAGCTCACCGTCGACGGCGTGTCGCTCGTGCAGGTACGCGCCATCCGCAGCTCCTTTGCCACCTCGGCCCAGATTTACCAGATGCCGTGCGGCTCTCTGGGCGACGTCTACGTGAGCCGCGCCTCCATCAGCGGCGAAGGCGTGCTCACGCCCCTTGCCTATCCCCTCTCGACGCTCAACGGCGGCGGCATAACCGAAGAAAGCACGAAGCCCTCGACGTGGTTCACGCTCTTCACCCACAGCAAGCCCGTTGTAGCCATCGGCAAGTCGTTCGATCTGCACCTGAACCTGAGCGGCGAGCCCACCGACATGGACGAAGTGTACGTCTACTTCGACTGGAACCGCGACGGTGTGTTTGAAACCACGGTCAAGATGGACGCCGCCCGCGAAATGACGGCCACCATCGACGTTCCCGCCGATGCCAAGGCCGGCAAGAGCCGCGTGCGCGTACGCCTGACCAACAACGGCCTGAGCGACCCCGAAGACGACGCTGCCGGACAAATTGTCGACTTCATCTTCAACGCTGAAACCGCCGGCGACACGTACACCGTGACAGCCGTGCCCAACGATGCCGAACGCGGCACCGTGACCCTCTCGCCCGAAGGCGGCAGCCAAACGGCCGGCACAGAAATGACGGCCAGCGTGACGCGCTTGGGCAACTCCGACTTCGTCTGCTGGCGCGAGGGCAACAACGTGCTCTCGGTCGATGAAGTCTACACCTTCACCGTCGACCACAACACCCATCTCGTGGCCTGCTTCTCACCCAACTCGTATGCCACCCTCGGCATGGACGACGACCTCGTGGCCGGGCAAAACGTCCTCGTAACAATCGCTCCGGGCCAGGAGAAAATCGACATCGTCACCGACGCCAAGGTTCACCGCGTACTGCTCTACACCACCGGCGGCCAGCTCATGATACAGACCGGCGAACGCCAGCTCGACACATCGAACCTGACCGCCGGCACGTATATCGTCAAAGTTTACACCGACAAAGCCGACGCATCGGCCAAAGTCCTCGTTAAATAACCTCCAAAAACAAAAACTCATGAGACACTCGAAAATAGCGCTCTGCGGCTGCGGCATGATGGCCGCTCTCGCCGCCGGCGCACAGGGCCAGAAGCCCAACATCATCTACATCATGTGCGACGACATGGGCTATGGCGACCTGGGCTGCTACGGTCAGCAATACATCGCCACGCCCAACATCGACCGTCTGGCTTCGCAGGGCATGCGCTTCACGCAGGCCTACGCCGGAAGCCCCGTGTCGGCTCCGTCGCGCGCCACGTTCATGACGGGCCAGCACACCGGCCACACGCATGTGCGCGGCAATAAGGAGTATTGGAACCAGTTTGGCACGGTCAAGTACGGCGACAACACTGACTACAAGGTTGTGGGCCAGGAGCCCTATTCCACCGACCACGTCATCCTGCCCGAAATCATGAAAGACAACGGCTACAAGACGGGCATGTTCGGCAAATGGGCCGGCGGCTACGAAGGCTCCGTTTCGACGCCCGACAAACGCGGCATCGACGAGTTCTTCGGCTATATATGCCAGTTCCAGGCGCATATGTACTACAACAACTTCCTCAACAAGTACAGCCGCTCGGCCGGCGACGAAGGCGTGTCGCGCGTCGTGCTCGAAGAAAACATCAAATATCCCATGTACGGCGACGACTACCGCAAGCGCACGCAGTATAGCGCCGACCTCATCCACCAGGCCGCCATGGACTGGCTCGACAAGCAGACGGACGACCAGCCTTTCTTCGGCATATTCACCTACACCCTGCCCCACGCCGAGCTTGTTCAGCCCGAAGACTCCATCTTGCTCGCCTACAAAGGCCATTTCTGCCAGGAAAAATCGTTTGGCGGCCAGCAAAGCTCGTGGTATAACCCCACAACCAACGCCCATGCCGAGTTCGCCGGCATGATTACCCGCCTGGACGCCTATGTCGGCCAGATAATGAAAAAGCTCGAAGAGAAAGGGCTGGCAGACAACACCGTGCTCATCTTCACCTCTGACAACGGGCCTCACGAGGAAGGCGGGGCCGACCCCGACTTTTTCAACCGCGACGGCCTGCTGCAAGGGAAAAAGCGCAGCACGTACGAGGGCGGCATACGCGTGCCCTTCATCGTGCGCTGGCCGGGCCACGTCGAGGCCGGCACGACCAACGACCACCAGCTGGCTTTCTACGACATCATGCCGACCTTCTGCGACATTGCCGGCATCGACAACTACGTGGAGCGCTACACCAATTCTGAGCTGAAGGTCGACTATTTCGACGGCATCTCCTTCTACCCCACCCTCACGGGCAAGGGCGAACAGAAAGAGCACGACTTCCTCTACTGGGAGTTTCACGAGACGAACATGATGGGCCTCCGCATGGGTAACTGGAAGCTCGTTGTGCAGAACGGCAACTGCAAGCTCTTCGACCTGGCCACCGACGTGCACGAGGACAACAACGTGGCCTCGCAATACCCCGACGTGGTCAACAAGATGAAGCAAATCATCAAGGAACAGCACACGGAGAGCAGCCTCTTCCGCGTGACGCTGCCCAACTAAGCCCCGCGGCGGCACCCCACGCCGCCACCCGGCACGCAAGAACGGCCGGCCGCCCTGCATCTGCGGGACGGCCGGCCTTTTTCTGTCCCCGACAACGCCGCACCGGAAAAAGGGCCCCGCCGGCAAGGAGCAGAAAAGCGTCTCCCCGCCCCATGCCATGATGAGGCGGGGAGACGCTGCGTTTTGCTCCCTGCAAAAAATGTTTCGTCGCCGGCATAAAGCGTTTCGCAGCCGGCAAAAATCGTTTTGCCGCCGGGCCCGCACAGCGAAGAAGGCTGGGAAAAGCTTACTTGCGGTAGGCAGGCATGCCGTCGCGTATCCACTGCATCACGCGGGCGGGCGCCTGCTCGTGCTGCAACTGATACTTCATAAAGTCCATGTAGGGCGCCACGTGGGCAAAGAAGCGGTGATAGCCGGTGCAGAGGAAATTGTGGCCCGGTTCGCCGTCGGCCGAAAGGGCAAAGCGGTTGCGCGGACACTCGCCGTGGCAGGCAAAAAGGAAGTCGCACTCGCGGCATTGGCGCGTCAGGAGGTCGCGCTTGCCGGCCCCAAACTTCAGCTGCTCGGGGCTGTACATCATCCCGGCCAGCGACTTTTCATAAATGTTGCCCAGCTTAAACTCGGGAAAAACGTAATGGTCGCAGGCATAAACGTCGCCGTTAAACTCGATGACGCCGGCATGGCCGCACGTTTCGCCCAGCGAGCACACCGACGGCGGCACGCCCATCCATCCGGCCAGCGTGGCGTCGAAGGTCTGGATGAAATATTCGCCCACGTCGCTCTTCACCCACTCGTCGAACAGCGCACAGAGGAAGCTGCCCCACTGCTCGGGGCTGACGGAAAAGTCGGTGAGCTCCTCGACCGTCCCCTCGATGGGCGAAGCCAGCATACGCCCGTCCGAATGGCGCCAGACGCGCTCCACCACGGGGGTAAACTGGATGTAGTGGCACCCAATCTCTTTGAAGAAGTGATAAAAATCGAGCGGATAGTCGGCATTGAAGTCGTTGACCACGGCCATCGCGTTCCACTCCACGCCATAGCGGTTGAGCAAGTCGATGCCGCGCATCACCTGGCGAAACGAGGGACGCCCCGTGCGGGTGCGCCGGTATTCGTCGTGAAACTCCTGCGGCCCGTCGATGGAAACGCCCACGAGGAAGCCGTTGTCCTTGAAAAACTTGGCCCATTCGGGCGTTATGAGCGTGCCGTTTGTCTGGAAGGCGTTGTCGACGGAGCGCCCGCCCGCATACTTTCGCTGCAATTCGAGCGCCCGCTGATAGAACGAGAGGGGGCGCATCATCGTCTCGCCGCCATGCCAGGTGAAAAGGACGTTGGGCCCCGTCTGCATCTCGATATATTCCTTTGTGAAGCGTTCCAGCAGCTCGTCGCTCATGACGTGGCGCGGGTTGTTGGGATAAAGCTTCGACTTCTCCGTATAATAGCAATACTTGCAGGCCAGGTTGCACAACGCGCCGGCCGGTTTTGCCATGACGTAGGCCGGACGGGCAAAAGGCGTGCCCACAGCCATATTGTTCTCCATATCTTCTGTGTTTGTCATTCGTTTGGCCCCGCCTCTGCCCAAAAGGCAGGCGCATCGGCCTTCTTCCTCATTTTACGGGGAGCAAAGATAGTGCAAATGAGAGGAAAGGGCGGGGAAAAACGAAGGTTTTTCACAAGCGCTTTCCCGAGTGCAGCCTTATCTTATGAAAAGATAGTGCAAATGAGAGGAAAGGGCGGGGAAAAACGAAGGTTTTTCACAAGCGCTTTCCCGAGTGCAGCCTTATCTTATGAAAAGATAGTGCAAATGAGAGGAAAGAAAAAGTAGTGAGCAGAGCGAACTTCATTTTTATTTCCCCGCGAACATCTTTCCGCACAAGAAAAAGCCATGCGGCGCGAAGAAAAACGCTGGCAACGCCACAACGCCTCCGCTTGCGGTCGGCGGGACGGGCGGTTTTTGCCCCGATTTGCTTTTCACCCTCACTCTTTCTCCCGGCAAAGAGAGAACAGCCTGCTTTTCGAGTTAAGAAAGACTAAGAATGCAGCGTTCACGCGAAAACGGCACACGGGCAATGAGTTTTTTCCCGTATCTTTGCACGGGAAATTCCAGCCGTCTGCCCAGCCGGCAGCCGGCATACCGTTTCCCGACGGGGAAAACGTCCCTTTTAAACCGAATATATACATTTATCATAAAACAAATTTACATGAAAAGTAGAATTGCTTATTTGATGCTAAGCCTCGCGCTCGTTAGCTGCGGAAGCAAACAGAGTGGAATGCCCCAAGCCGGCAACGACTATGCCGTCGTGACCTTGAAGACCACGGAGGCAGACCTCTACACCTCGTATCCCGCCACCATCAAGGGACAGCAAGACATCGAGATCCGTCCGAAAGTGAGCGGCCACATCACGAAACTCTGCGTAGACGAGGGCGACTTCGTCAAGAAAGGCCAGCCCCTGTTCCTCATAGACCGCGTACAGTATGAAGCAGCCGTACGCTCGGCCGAAGCCAACGTCAACGTGCTTCAGGCCAACCTGAACACGCAGAAGCTGACCGTCGACAACAAGCGCGCACTGCACGACAAAGCCATCATCAGCGACTACGACTACGAAATGGCCCAGAACCAGCTGAAAGCCACCGAGGCACAGCTCGCACAAGCCAAGGCACAGCTCGTGAGCGCACGCAACGACCTGTCGTTCTGCACCGTGACGAGCCCGGCCGACGGCGTCGTGGGCGAAATCCCCTACCGCGTCGGAAGCCTCGTGAGCTCGTCGACGGCAGAACCCCTCACCACCGTGTCGAACATAGGGCAAATGTTCGTCTACTTTGCCATGACTGAAAAACAGCTGCTGGACCTGACGCGCAGCACGGGCGGCATCACCGAAGCCGTCAACAAAATGCCCGCCGTCACGCTGATGCTGGCCGACGGCACGAAGTATGCCGAAAGCGGCACCGTGTCGAACGTAAGCGGCGTTATCGACCAGACCACGGGCTCGGTGAACATGCGCGCCACGTTCCCCAACCCCGCACACGTGCTGCGCAGCGGCGGTACGGGCTCGGTGCTCGTGCCCACGCACGCCAAGGACGCCATCGTCATCCCGCAAAAAGCTACCTATGAAATCCAGGATAAGAAGTTCGTCTATCTGGTGGGCAGCGGCAACAAGGTGAAATCGACCGAAATCACCGTACTCTCGCAAAACGACGGCCAGAACTACGTTGTAACCTCGGGCCTGAAAGCCGGCGACCGCGTGGTGGTCGACGGCGTAAGCACGCTGAAGGACGGTACGCAGATTAACCCCATCACGCCCGCCCAGGCCGACGCCAACCGCCGCAAGGCTGAAAAAGACATGGCCGCCGGTAAAATGTTTTAACCGACGCACATCTATAATATAAAGAACAGGGAGAGCTCCGCCACGGGCGGCCCGCGCGCGGGCACGCCCCTCTCCCAACCCTAAAAACAGCGATATGAACTTAGACAGATTTATAAACCGGCCGGTACTATCAACGGTAATTTCTATCTTGATAGTAATCTTGGGTTTCCTGGGACTGCTGTCCCTTCCTATCACGCAATACCCCGACATTGCGCCCCCGACGGTCGACGTGTCGACCACCTACACGGGTGCCAACGCACAAACGGTGCTTAACAGCGTTATCGCCCCGCTGGAAGAGCAGATAAACGGCGTGGAAAACATGGACTACATGAGCTCCACGGCATCCAACACGGGCGAGGCGAGCATTACGATTACCTTTAAGCAGGGCGTCGACCCCGACATGGCAGCCGTGAACGTGCAGAACCGCGTGTCGAAGGCTCAGGGTCTGCTGCCCGCCGAGGTGACCCGCGTAGGTGTGATTACGCAGAAGCGTCAGAACAGTATGCTGATGATCTTCTCGCTTTTCGACGAAACGGACAAATACAGCGTGCCGTTTATCGAAAACTACGCGAAGATTAACCTCATTCCCCAGGTACAGCGCGTAGCCGGTGTGGGCGACGCCATGGTGATGGGTGCCGACTATTCGATGCGCATCTGGCTGCAGCCCGAAAAGATGGCACAATACAACCTGACGCCCTCAGACATCTCGAACGTGCTGGCCGAACAAAACCTCGAAGCCGCTCCCGGTACGATCGGCGAACGCGAAAACCAGACGTTCCAGTACACTCTGCGCTATAAGGGACGTTTGCAGGAGATTTCCGAGTTTGAAAACATGGTGATCCGCGCCGACAAAGACGGCGAAATCCTGCACCTCAAAGACATCGCGCGCGTAGAGCTCGGCCGCTCCACCTATAGCTTCACCAACAAGATTAACGGCCACAACGGTGTGTCGTGTATCGTGTTCCAGACGGCCGGCTCCAACGCCACGCAAATCATCCAAGACATCGAGAAACTCTTGGAAGAAACAAAGGCAACCTTGCCGACGGGCTTGAAAATCAACATCGCACAAAGCGCCAACGACTTCCTCTTCGCATCCATCCACGAAGTGGTAAAGACGCTCGTCGAAGCGTTCATACTCGTCTTCTTCGTGGTTTACATCTTCTTGCAAGACCTGCGGTCCACGCTCATCCCGGCCATAGCCATCCCTGTGGCATTGATTGGTACGTTCTTCGCCATTTATCTCATCGGCTTCAGCTTGAACCTTCTGACGTTGAGTGCCCTGGTGCTGGCCATCGCCATCGTGGTGGACGACGCGATAGTGGTGGTCGAGGGCGTCCACGCGAAGCTCGACATGGGCTACACCTCGTCGAAGAAAGCATCCATCGACGCCATGCGCGAACTGGGCGGAGCCCTCGTCTCCATCACTTTGGTGATGATGGCCGTGTTCATCCCTGTGAGCTTCATCTCGGGAACGTCGGGTACGTTCTACCGCCAGTTCGGTATAACGATGGCCCTCTCCATCTTGTTCTCGGCCATCAACGCCCTGACGCTCAGCCCTGCACTGTGCGCCATCTTCCTGAAGCCGCATACGGGCGAAGGCGAAAAGAAACTGACCATCGTCGGCCGCTTCCACAAAGCTTTCAACGCTGCATACGACTCTTTGCTGAAGAAATATAAGAAGCAGGTGGTAAAAATCATCCAGCGGCCCTGGCTGACAATCTCCATGGTCGTAGTGGGTATCGCTCTGCTGCTGTTCATGATGAAGATAACGCCGACGGGCTTCGTTCCCAACGAAGATACGGGTACGATCATGGGTACGGTGACGATGCCTCCCGGCACCTCGCAAGACCGCACCGAGCAGATATTGGCCCAGGTAGACAGCTTGGTGGCATCCAACCCGGCAGTGGAAAGCCGTACCGTGATATCTGGTTACAGTTTCCTGGGAGGTCAGGGCGCCAGCTACGGCTCCATCATCTGTAAGCTGAAAGATTGGGAAGAGCGCCCCATGTCTCAACGCTCCGACTTCGTTTACGGCTCGCTCTACCTGAAAGCCCGCGACATTATCAAGGATGCTCAGATACTTTTCTTCCAGCCTCCTATGGTTTCGGGCTACGGCGTAACGAACGGCTTCGAGTTTAACCTGCAAGACCGTACGGGCGGAAGCCTCGACAACTTCTACAAAGTGGCTCAAGACTTCTTGGCCGAACTGAACAAACGGCCGGAAATCGAGTCGGCCCAGACGTCGTTCAACCCGACCTTCCCGCAATATCAGATTGATATCGACGTAGCGGCTTGTAAAAAGGCCGGCTTCAGCCCCAACGACATCCTCACGACGCTACAAGGCTACTACGGCGGTTTGTATGCCTCCAACTTCAACCGCTTCGGTAAGCTCTACCGCGTAATGGTGCAGGCAGAATTCAGCGAACGCACCAACCTCGAATCGCTCAACAAGATAAAGGTGAAGAGCGGAGACGAAATGGCTCCCATCACGCAGTTTATGACCATTAAGCGCGTGTATGGACCAGATAACATCAATCGTTTCAACATGTACACGTCGATGCAGGTGAACGGCAACCCGGCCAGCGGCTACACCAGCGGTGAAGCGCTGAAAGCAATACAGGAAGTGGCCGCACAGCACCTGCCGCAGGGTTACAGCTTCGAGTTCTCGGGTATGAGCCGCGAGGAAAACAGTTCGAGCGGAAATACGACGGCCATCGTCTTCGTGCTCTGCTTCGTATTTATCTACCTCCTGCTGAGTGCCCAGTACGAAAGCTACATCCTGCCGCTCTCCGTTATCCTTTCCGTACCGTTCGGCTTGGCCGGAAGCTTCCTCTTCCTGCAAGCCATGGGAGGAATCGACAGCCTCTTGCCCGTATCCATACTCGGCTCGGCATCTAACAACATTTACGTGCAGATTGCCTTGATTATGCTTATCGGACTTTTGGCTAAGAACGCCATCCTGATTGTTGAGTTCGCGCTCGACCGCCGCAAGATGGGCATGAGCATCACGTGGGCCGCAGTGCTCGGTGCCGGCGCCCGTCTCCGCCCGATTTTGATGACTTCGTTTGCCATGATCATCGGTCTGCTCCCGCTTATGTTCGCATTCGGCGTCGGCGCCAACGGTTACCGCTCGCTTGGTACGACGGCTATCGGCGGTATGCTCATCGGTATGATTTGCCAGATCTTCATAGTGCCATCTCTCTTCGTAATATTCCAGTATTTGCAGGAGAAGATCAGACCTATGGTTTGGGAAGATATCGACAACACCGAGGCTGAACCCGATATCGAGCAATACAGTAAGTAAATTAAAGGTGTAGGTGGCGGGCCGGCCACTTGCCAAGCCCGCCGCCACACCATTTATATAAGTATATTCAAATGAAGAAACAACTCATATACCTGATAGGGGGCTCTATTCTCATGAGCAGTTGCCATATATACAGCAACTACGAGCGCCCTGAGAACTTACCGACGGACAGCCTCTTCCGCGATACGACAGCCGTCTATGCCACGACGTCGGCTGCCGATACAACGAATTTTGGCAACCGCCCTTGGCGCGAAGTCTTCACCGACCCGCAGCTGCAAGCCCTGATAGAAAAAGCCCTTGTCGGCAACACGGATGTTCGCACCGCCGAACTCAGCGTTAAACAGGCCGAAGCCGGGCTCATGACCTCGCGGCTGGCATTTCTTCCCTCGTTGAGCTTCTCGCCTTCGGGAACCATTTCGGGAGGTCAAAGTCAGACGACCACCAAGACCTATTCCATTCCCGTACAAGCCAGCTGGCAGATCGATGCTTTCGGCAGCCTGCGCAACGCCAAGAAGCAATCGGAAGTTTCCGTACTGCAAGCCAAAGCCAGCCAGCAGGCCGCCGAAACGAGCATTATTGCTTCTGTGGCCAACATGTATTATACGCTGCAAATGCTCGATGAACAGCTGAAGACAACAAAGGAAACAGCTAAACTCTGGGAGAAAAACATCGAAGCCATGGAAGCCATGCAAATTGCCGCAATGACAAACGCTGCGGCCGTTTCGCAAAGCAAAGCCAACTACTATCAAATATTGACTACCATCCCGGAATTGGAGAATAGCATCCGTTCTACGGAAAATTCCATCTGCGTTCTGCTTCACGAAGCTCCCCACTCCATCGCGCGAGGAGCCTTCAACGCCGATGCTTTCCCCGCCGACATGTCGGCAGGCGTCCCCATGCAGCTGTTGGCCAACCGTCCCGACGTGAAACTGGCGGAATTGGATCTTGCCTATGCCTTCTACGGCACCAACGCTGCCCGCTCGGCCTTCTATCCTCAGATTACGCTTTCGGGAAACGCCGGCTGGTCGAACAGCGTGGGCGGCATGATCACCAACCCGCCCAAGTTTGTGGCCTCAGCCGTAGCTTCGCTGCTGCAACCTCTCTTCCAGCGCGGCCAGCTCATCGCCAACCTGAAAATAGCCAAGGCCCAACAGGAAATAGCTCAGCTCAACTTTGAGCAAGCCCTGCTCAACGCCGGCCAGGAAGTGAGCAACGCACTGAGCACGTACCAGACAGCCACGTTACAGGCCCAGTCGCGCCAGAAACAAGTGAGCGAACTGGAAAAAGCTGTGGAGAGCACCAATTATCTCTTCCAGCATGACCCGAACACCACTTATCTGGAAACGCTCACGGCCCAGCAAAGCCTGCTGGAAGCCCAGCTGAGCCTGATTTCAGACAAATTTGACAAAGTTCAAGCCGCCATCAGCCTTTACCAGGCTTTAGGTGGCGGACGTAACTAACCTTGAAAAACTTATTATCATGATTAGTCCATTAGCATTCGTCGACCCTGAAGCCCGTTTGGGGAACAATGTTGAAGTAAAGCCTTTTGCCTACATCGAGAAAGGCGTTGAAATCGGTGACAACTGCGTCATCATGCCCCACGCCTCTATTCTAGAAGGCACTAAGATGGGAAGCAACAACATTGTCTATCAGAACTCCGTCATCGGAGCCACCCCTCAGGATTTCCATTTCCAGGAGGGAGGAAAGACCCGCGTCGTCATAGGCGACAATAACCGCATCCGCGAGAACGTTGTTATCGCCGGAAGCAGCTATGAAGGCAAGGCAACCACCATTGGCAACGGCAATTTCCTCATGGATAAGGTTCATATCTGCCACGACGTGATTATGCACGACAACTGCATCGTAGGTATCGGCGTAAGCATTGCAGGCGAAAGCGAAATCGACGACTGTGCCATCCAGAGCACGGGAGCCGTCATCCAGCAGCACGTTCATGTGGGCCGCTACTCTCTGATACAAAGCGGCTGCCGCGTGCAGAAAGACGTTCCCCCCTATATCATTCTTGGCGGGAACCCGGCCAGCTACCACGGCGTGAACGCTTTCATCCTGAAGCACCTGAACACGACCGACCGCATCCTGCGCCACATTGCCAACACGTATCGCCTGATCTACCAAGGCAATTTCAGCTTGCAGGACGCCGTCATCAAAATCCGTGAGCAGATACCTATGAGCGAGGAGATCGAACACATCGTCGCTTTCATCGAAAGTTCGAAGCACGGCATCGTACACCGCATGAAGGACAACTGACACAGGTTTCTCTCACCCCGACTCTCACAAAGCCTTCCGGCTGCATATCCCGTTTGCAGCCGGGAGGCTTGTTTTGAACCGCCGCTCCCAAAGCTTTCAATCTTTTTCCGTATCTTCGCTCTGCCTAAGAAAACTATCCTGCATGCTGTTCAATTCCACGGCCTACCTCCTGTTTCTGCCCCTCGTCTTTCTTCTTTATTGGAGCGTGCCGCACAAATGGCGCAACGCGCTGCTCGTGGCCGCCAGCTTCGTGTTCTACGGCTGGTGGGACGTGCGTTTTCTCGGATTGATGATTGCCACGTGCCTGGTCAACTATCTGCTGGCGCTCGCCATGGGCGAGAAAAACGGCCACAGCCCCGGCAACCGTCGCCGCAAGCTGCTGTGTGCGCTCGCCATACTGACCAATTTCGCCATCTTGGGCGTTTTCAAATATTTCAACTTCTTCGCCGCCACCCTCGCCGAAGCCTGCGCCACGTTCGGCTGGCAGCTCCACTTTCCCGTACTTCACATTCTGCTCCCCGTGGGCATCAGTTTCTACACCTTTCAGGTTACGGGCTACATCATAGACGTTTACCGCGGCAGCCTGCCGCCCGAGCGCAGCGCCACGCGCTTTTTTGCCTTCATCAGCTTTTTCCCGCAGCTCGTCGCCGGCCCCATCGAGCGGGCCACGCAGCTGCTCCCCCAGTTTGCCGTAGAGCGGAAGTTCAGCCGCCCGATGGCCGTCGACGGCATGCGGCTCATCCTGTGGGGACTGCTGAAAAAGATGCTCATCGCCGACAATTGCGCCACCGTCGCCAACTATATCTTTGCCCACTCCGACACCGTTTCCTCCTCCGACCTTTGGGTGGGCATTCTCTGCTTTGCCTTTCAGATTTACGGCGATTTCTCGGGCTATTCCGACATGGCTGTGGGCTCGGCCAAGCTTTTCGGCATCCGTCTGATGCGCAACTTCGACCGCCCCTACTTTTCCCAGAGCATTCCCGAGTTTTGGCGCCGCTGGCACATCTCGCTCATGACGTGGTTTCGCGACTATCTGTACATCCCTCTCGGCGGCAACCGCCGGGGCACCTTCCGCAAGCATCTCAACACCGTCGTCGTGTTTCTCGTCAGCGGCCTGTGGCATGGAGCCAACTGGACCTTCATCGCCTGGGGAGCCTATCACGCAGTGCTTTTCCTCCCCTATTCGCTCCTGGGCAAGGCCCGGGCGACGGGAAGCCGCCTTGTCCGCCTGTTGCGCACGTCGACGACGTTCCTTCTCGTCCTGCTGGGATGGGTGTTTTTCCGTGCAGAATCGTTAAGCCAGGCCTTCGCTTATTTAGGCGGCATGTTCTCGCCCGATCGCTTCGGCCCCACGACGTGCAGCCGCCTGCCGCTGCTCTACGTGGCCCTGATGCTCGCGGCCGAAGGCTTTTCGCGGGGCGAGCATCCGCTGGCCCTGCGGGGAACGGGCCTCATGCGTCACCGCACGGCCCGCCTGGGCCTCTACTATCTGCTGTTCCTCACAGCCCTCTTTGCAGGAGGCAAGCCCGAAAGCTTTATCTATTTCCAATTCTGACCTGCCATGAAAGCCTTCCTCCGCCTCACGGCCCTCTTCTCCGCCCTTATCCTGCTCACGCTGGGAGCAGGCGAAATATACGTGCGGCATCTGCCCAATCCTGCGCGCGACAAGCATGCCTACATGCTGGACCATTCAGCCGAGGTGCAGACGCTCATTCTCGGAAGCAGCCACACCTTCTACGGCGTCAACCCCGCATGGCTCGGCCCCGGCGCCTACTCGCTGGCCCAAGTGTCGCAGACGTACCGATACGACGACTACCTGCTGCGCCGCTACCCCATGCCGCGCCTTCGCGCCGTCGTCCTGCCCTTTTCCTACTTCTCGCTCTACGAAGATTTTGAGTCGCGCCCCGAAACGGCCTGGCTTGCCTCGCGCTACCGCATCTACATGGACTGTCCGCTTCACCCACGCCTTTCTACTTACGGCTTCGAGGTTTTAAACTTCGCTTCGTTCAAGGAAAAGCTGAAAAGCCTGTGGCAACCTGCCCGCCTGAGCTGGACCGACCGCGGATGGGGGGCCAACTATACCTACCAACAAGGCCTCACGCCCATCGACAACGGCCCCGCGCGGGCGCAGAGCAACACCTACGTCGACCGTAGCCTGGCCTCGCTCAACGCGGGCTTTCTTTCCTCGATGGCCACGTGGTGCAGCAGGCATGGCGTTCGCCTCATCCTCGTCACAACGCCCGTCATGCCCTCGTTCCGGGCCAACGAAAGTCCGGCGCAACGGGCCGAAAACGAACGTTTGCTCCACCGGCTGCTCAGCCGTCACGGCAACATAGAATATTATGATTTTGAGGCGGACACGCGCTTCACGTCCGACGACTTCTACGATGCCGACCATCTCAACAACCGCGGCGCACGCCGTCTGACGTCGTTGCTCCGCCACATATTGGAACGTGGCGAAGCCCGGCACGCGCCACGCTGACACCGCGCCCGGCGTGCCGCAGCCCTCGCACGGCACACCCCGCAGAAACGGCAGGCGCCGCTGCCCGTGAGAAACATTCACGATGGCTGCGGCGCCTGCCGTTATACCGTTCGCCGGAAAGCGGGCGGCACGTGCTGCCCGCTTTCCGGTGCGGTGTCAGTTATAATCGTAGCGATACTTATACCCGTAGGCCGAGCCATGCTCCTTGCGCGCGGCATTCAGCACGAGGGCCAGGTTGTTGAAGCGTTTCTCGTCGTACAATTCCTGCAACTCGCCCACCAGACGTTTGTCGGCCAGACCTACGCGCACGACAAAGAGCGTGAAATCGGCGTACTTCCTGATGATGGAAGCGTCGGCAACGAGATCCACCGGCGGACAGTCGATGAAGATGTAGTCGTACTCGGCGCGCAGCCGGTCGAAGAGCTCTTCGGCCTTTTCGGTCAGGAGCAGCTCCGTGGGGTTGGGCGGCACCACGCCCACATGCAGCAGGTCGCAGCCGCTGCCGAAGGCATCGCGCAGGATGAGGCTGTTCAAGTCCGACTCGACGCCCGCCAGGAACGACGTAACGCCCGTCGTGCCATGCTCGCCTACCATCTTGCTCAGCTGCTTACGCCGCAAGTCGAAGTCGACCAGGATGACGCGCTTGCCTTTCAAGGCCACAGCCTTGGCCAGGTTGGAGACGATAAACGTTTTTCCCGAACCGGGGTTGAACGACGTCACCATAGCCACCTTTCCGCCGTTCTTCACGCCCATGAAATAGTCCATATTGGTGCGCAGCATGCGGAAAGCCTCGTTCATGCGGTCGTGGTTGTCGGCATCCACCACGATCTGCCGCCTTACGTGCTTGCGGCGCCGGCCCAGCCAGTTGCGCGTGCCGTCCATCTCGGGCACCTCGCCCAGGAAGGGCACGTTGCAGCTTTCCAAATCCTTGCGGCCACGCACCCGCGTGTTGAACATTTCGCGCAGGAAGAGCACGCCGGCCGGCAGGGCCAAGCCGATGACCAAAGCGGCCAGCAGCACCATGCGCGTGCGCGGCTCGGTGGGCGAAGCGCTGCCCGTAGGCGGCTGAATGATGCGCGTACTATACGGCGTGTAGGCCTTGGAGAGCTCTGTTTCCTCGCGCTTCTGCAACAGGAAGATGTAAAGCGCCTCTTTCACCTTCTGCTGACGGCCTACTGAGAGCAAATGTTCCTCCTGCCGCGGGCTCGAAGCGATGAGCTCGTTGGTGCGGTTCTCCGAATGCTCCACCACGCGTATCTGTCCGTTAATCTGCGAAATGAGGTTGTCGATGGAGCGCAGGATGGCCGAGCGCATCGAGGTGATGGCCTCGGTGACCGACTGCACCAGGGGATCCTGCTCGTTGCTGTTGGCCACCAGGTCGTTGCGGCGCAGCATCAGTTCGTTATACTCCTTGATCTGCGCCTCGATGCCGCTGCTCTGTATGCCCGTGTTCGAAGGCAAGAGCATGTTGCCCCTGCTCTTGTCGGTCATATACTCGCGCAGGTAGCGGGCCATGCCGAGCTGGTTCGTCAGGTTGAGCAGCTCCTGCTGGTTCTGGTTGGAGCGCTCCATATAGATGGCCGATGCTGCCTCGACGTTGGGCAGCAGGTTGCGGCTCTTGAAGCTCGAAATGTCGGCATCGACGTCGCCCAGCTCTTTCGAGAGCGATTCGAGGCGCTCTGATATGAACTTGGACGAACTGTCGGCTATGCGGTTCTTGTCTTCCACCCATTTCTCGTTATATACGTCGATCAAAGCCAGCAGCAAGTCGTCGGCACGTTGCGGTATTTCGTCGGTAAGCGCCAGATTCAGGATGGTAGCGTCCTTGTCCATGATGGAAACGGCCAGACGCGAGGAGTAAAGGTTGCCGGCAGCTTCGAGGGGCAGCTTGGCCACGTGGAGCGTGCGTCCGGCCAGCTCCTTGTCGAAGGCTTCCGTGCGCGTAATGACCACTTCGCCCACGGGCGTACGCAGCTTGGCGCCGAAACGGCCGCTCACGGGCTCGCTTTCGGCTTCCTCGCCGTCCTTATAAAATTCTGAGAGCACGAAAGCATCAGTTCCCTCGAAACGGAGCTTAAAGGCATAGCTTTCCTCGGGCAGCAGGTCGCGGCCCGTCTTCACCTCGACGGGCAGGGCACCGTAGAGCGGGCGGTTCTGCAAACCGTCCTCCAACGTCATCGTGCGGTCCAGGCGCAGGCGCCACACGGCCTCCTTCATCATGACCGGCGCACTGATGGTAAGCATCTCGTTGTTCAGGTTCGAATTGGCCGTAACGAAGCCCAGATTTTCAAACTCCTGAGCTATGCTGCTTCCGCCCTTTCCGTCATCGTCCTTGATGAGCAGCTGCGTCGAACGGGTGTACATCGGCGTCGTCTTCATGACGTAGAAAACGCCTATGCCCACGGCCACAATGACCGCTATCAGGAACCAATACCAATTAGCCAAGAAGACCAATCCGTATTGTGCCAGATTGACGCCTTCCTCTTCTTTTGTCTTTCTGATTACTTCCGCCTCCATAGCGATGTTTTAAGATTTACGTGCAAATGTATTAAAATAATTCAAGCCATGCGTAAATTTAAATCATTTTTCTGGAATTGACCGCGCTTTTCATCCAGCGCTGCAAACGGTGTGCCAAAATGTGGGTCAGGGCTTCCGCGGCATCATCCGGCCAAGGCCCATCCACCGCAATCGGGGCCGCCGGGCAGCCACGTCCCGAAGGCCGGCGGCGGGCTCAAATCGCCTTTTTGGGGCCGCATGGCCGCCATACCGGGCTTTATGCCTAATTTTGCCGACATGGAAACCGTTTTTCTCGTGGTCGGCAAGACGACCGACCGCCATTTAGCTGCCTTGATAGACGATTATGAAGCCCGCTCCCGGCGTTATGCTCCCTTCAAAACGGAGTATATTCCCGAGTTAAAAAACGCGGGGGCCATCTCGCCCGCCGAACAGAAGACGCGTGAGGGACAGCTCATCGCCGCCCGCCTGCGCGAGGGCGACTGCGTGGTGCTGCTCGACGAGCACGGCCGCGAGCTGCGCTCGGTGGAGCTGGCCGCCTGGCTGGGGCGCAAGATGCAAGCCTCCATCCGCCGCCTGGTCTTCGTGGTGGGCGGGCCATACGGCTTCTCGCCCGAGGTGTACAGCCGGGCGGACGAAAAGCTGTCGCTGTCGCGCCTGACGTTCTCGCACCAGATGGTGCGGCTGCTCTTTGTTGAGCAGTTTTACAGGGCCATGACCATCCTGCGGGGTACCCCTTACCACCATGAATAGGCTGACGGCGGTGCTGCTCGCGGTGCTCACGGCCTCGACATGCCTGCTGGCCGAGGGCCGCCGCTACCGCGTGATGACCTACAACGTGGAAAACCTCTTCGACACGTGCCACGACAACGGCAAGAGCGACGAGGAGTTTCTACCCGACGGTGAGCGCAAATGGAACTCGTGGCGCTACTGGAAAAAGCTGGGCGACCTGGCCCGCGTGGTGGCTGCCGCCGGCGGCGACGAGCCGGCATCGCTCGTGGCGCTCTGCGAGGTGGAGAACGACAGCGTCGTGCGCGATCTGGCACGGCGCACCATGCTGCGGCGGCTGGGGTATGAATACATCGTGACGCGGAGCCCCGACGCTCGCGGCATCGACGTGGCGCTTTTGTATCAGCCGGGACGCTTTCGCCCGGTGGGCATACGCTCCGTGCGCGTTGCCTATACATCGCCCACGGAGCGCCCCACGCGCGACATCCTGTATGTCGAGGGGCTCGTGCCCACGGGCGACACGCTCGACGTCTTCGTGTGCCACTTTCCGAGCCGTTCGGGCGGAGCGGCCCGCAGCGAAGCCTACCGCTGCCGGGCGGCCGCGACGCTGCGCAGGCTGTGCGACAGCCTTTTCCGCACGCGAAGCGAGGCCCGCCTACTCATCATGGGCGATTTCAACGACGAATACCGCAACAAGTCGCTGCGCCGGTGCCTGCGCGCCCTGCCTCCACCCGACGGGCGGGGAGCCCGCGCCGTCGGCCCCGACAGCCTGTATGTGCTGACAGCGCGCAAACAGGCCGGCCGTGGCATACGCGGCACCTACCGCCACAAGGGCCGGTGGAACCAGCTGGACCAAATCGTCGTGAACGGCCGCCTGCTCATGGCAGACGAGGGCATGCACACGTCGTATGCCGACTGCCAAATAGTCACCCTCGACTATCTGCTCGAACCCGACGCGACAAACGGCGGCGTACGGCCCCGACGCACTTATCAGGGCCCCATCTATCGCGGAGGCGTGAGCGACCACCTGCCCGTCGTGGCCGATTTCTTTTATTAAGCCGTCCGGCGTGGATGGTTGGCACTCAATTTGTTGCTCCTTCCCATAAAACAAAAACTACACGACTATGGCATTCATCGATTACTACAAAATCATGGGTATCAACAAGGATACGCCGCAGAAAGATATACGCGCCGCCTATAAGCGGCGGGCCAAGCAGTTTCACCCCGACCTGCACCCCGATGACCCGAAAGCCAAGGCGAAGTTTCAGGCGCTGAACGAGGCTTACGACGTATTGGGCGACCCCGAAAAGCGGAAAAAATATGACCAGTACGGCGAAAACTGGAAGCAGGCCGAGGCTTTCGAGGGCGCTGGCGGCGCCTGGGGCAACGGAGCCGGCACGTCGTGGAGCAACAGCTTCTCCGACTTCGATTTCAGCCAGTTCGCGCAGGGCGGAGCCGGGGGCTTCTCCTCGTTCTTCGAAGATTTGTTCGGCCGCGGCGCGGCGCATACGGGACGCAGCTTCCATGAAAACCCGGAGGACGCCAACATGAACGTCACCGTAAACATCGATATGTACACAGCCCTGCTGGGTGGAGCCGTTATCCTGCAAACACAGGGCGGCAAGCTGAAGCTACGCGTGAAACCCGAAACGCAAAACGGCACGAAGGTGCGGCTGCGCGGCAAAGGCTTCGAGCGGCGCGACGGCAGCTACGGCGACATCATCATCACCTACAACGTGAAGCTGCCCACTCACCTGAGCGAGCGGCAGAAGGAGCTGCTCATGGAAATGAAAAACTCCTGACCCTGCCGGCGAAAGCAACGGGCGGGAGCCGGTGGCTGCCACGTGAGGCACGCCTGCCGGCTCCCGCCCTTTTCGTGCCCGGCACGGCGCCGGTGCCGGCCGTCAGTTGTCGGCGGTGGCAGAAAGAAGGGGCTGCGAAAAATAGTTGCGCAAGGCTTCGCGCATCTTGACGCGGCCGGCACGGGCTATGTGCTCGGCGCGGTCGTAGTCGAAACCGCCAAAACGGTTCATCGGGATGTTCACAAGGATGTCGGGCGGCGTCAGGCGGAGCGAAAGCGCGGCGTTCTGCTGTATCATCAGGCAGAACGTGCGTATCAGGAGCGAATAATAGTTGTCGTCAAAAATGCGGGCGGGCAGCGCGTTGCGGATGTTCTTCCACAAGGGATGGGCACGGCGCTGGGCCAGCGAGCGGCGGAGCATGTCCCAGTCGGCACTGTTGTGCCCGCTCACGTTGACGGCAACGAGCAGGTCGCCCGGGGTGCGCTGCACGCGGTTGAGGGGTAACGGATTTACCACGCCGCCATCGACGAGCGTCATCGTTTTGGTTTGCAGCGGTTTCAGAAAAGACGGCACCGAGATGGACGAACGGATGGCTGCATAGAGGCTTCCGCGGTCGAAGACGACTTCGCGGCTCTGCCTGAGGTCGGCAGCAACGGCACAATAAGGGATGGGAAGCGACTCAATCTTCCGGTCGGGCACAATTTCGCTCAACGCATGGATGACGCGGTCGCCCTTAACGACGTGGGTCAGGCTGAGCGAGACGTCGAGCAGCGAGAAGATTTTCTTCCGGTCGAGCGAAAACATCCACTCGGCCACCTCTTTCAGCTTGCCTGCGGCAAACATGCCACCGATGAGCGCTCCCATAGACGTGCCGGCGATGGAAGAGATTTCAAAACCCTGCTCCAACAGTTCTTCGATGGCGCCAATGTGGGCAAAACCACGCGCGCCGCCGCTGGAAAGCACCAAAGCTACTTTTCTTTTCCCGTTCATAGATTGAGGCGTATTTAACGGGCACGAAGATAAGGAAAAGTTGCGGAAAGCTCCCAACAAAAACATGAAACTACGGATAAAACAATACGGCCTTGACCAAAGCCACAAAAAAAGAGGCGGCCATCCGTCGTGGATGGCCGCCTTAGAGAGGTACCCAGCAGATTCGAACTGCTGTACGCGGTTTTGCAGACCGCTACCTAGCCACTCGGTCAGGGTACCTGGTTGAATACGGCTGCAAAGGTAGAACTATTTTTTTATTCTGCAAACTTTATTCTGCTTTTTTTCTTTCATCTTGCAGGGCAGCGGGCAGCCGGCGCACGGGTTCTGCCGCTTACGGACGGCACGGACGTGCTTGCATACGCGGGCGGCGATGTATGCCACGGCGGCGGCCAGCAAAAGGTAGACAACGACGTGCTGCATGGCTTTTCTTCTTTACGCCAGGTGATAAAGCGGCGAAGGCACCTTTCTTTTCAGCACTTCGAGGGTAAACGCTTCGTTCAGGCGGTCCTGCACGGCAGCCAAAGCGTTTTCCACCGTCTTGCGCGCCAGCTCGGGATGGTTGTTCTCCTCGCTGAGGTGGCACAGCCATACTTTCTTTGTCCGGCCGGTCAGGTTTTCTGCCAAGCCACGGGCTGTCTCCTCGTTACACATGTGTCCGTTTAAGCCCGAAATGCGCTTTTGCAGAAACATGGGATACGGCCCGCCCGCCAACATGGCCGCGTCATAGTTGGCCTCGATGACCAGATAGTCGGAAAGGGGGATGAAACGGGCCATATCCTCCGTCAGGCTCCCGGCATCGGTCATCAGGCAGAACGAAACGCCTTCGCACTCAACGTAATAGCCACAGTTTTCCGAACTGTCGTGCGGTACCTTGAACGTAGAAATGCGAAACGGGCCGAGTGCAAACGTGTTGCCGCAAGCAAAGTAGTGCCGCTCGGCAGCTCCCACCTTTTTCTGCATAAAACGGTTGCGCAACATGCCGGCATGAACGGCCTCCGTGGCATATACCGGCACGTGAAACTCGGTGCTGAAAGCCCCGGCGGCCTTGATATGGTCCGTATGGTCGTGCGTAATCAGAATGGCATTGACCTTATTGAACGATAGTCCGTACTCGCGAAAATATTTCTTGAAACTGCGGATGCCTATCCCCAGGTCGATAAGAATGCCATACTGCTCCGTAAACAGATAATAGCAATTGCCGCAACTGCCGCTCCCCAAACAAATAAAATCCAGCATCTTCTGAAAATATCCTGACTGCTTCAACCGTTCATTTCTTCTCCAACAAGTCGGGACGAAGCCGCTGCGTGCGCTCCAACGACTGAGCCAGCTCCCACTCCTTGATCTTCGCTTCGTGGCCCGAGAGCAACACTTCCGGCACCTTCCATCCCTTATACTCCGCCGGGCGCGTATAAACGGGAGCCGCCAGCAAGTTGTCCTGGAACGAGTCGGAAAGAGCGCTTTGCTCGTCGCTGAGCACGCCCGGCACCAGGCGGACAATGGCATCGCTCATGACGGCAGCCGCCAGCTCGCCGCCCGTCAGCACATAGTCGCCGATGCTGACTTCTTTCGTTATCAAATGCTCTCTGATGCGGTAGTCGATGCCTTTATAATGCCCACACAGTATAATAAGGTTCCGCTTCAGCGACAGTTCGTTGGCCATGGGCTGGTCAAACTGCTCACCATCGGGCGTTGTGAAGATAACTTCGTCATATTCCCGCTCAGCTTTCAAAGCCGAGATGCAGGCGTCGATGGGCTGACAAGCCATCACCATACCGGCAAAACCGCCGAAAGGATAATCATCCACGCGCCTGTGCTTGTCGAGTGTGTAGTCGCGCAGGTTGTGTACGTGTATTTCCACCAGACCCTTCTTCTGCGCACGCGCAAGGATGGAGGTATTCACAAAGCCGTCCAGCATCTCCGGCAAGACGGTGATTATATCAATACGCATATTCAGCTCATTATAATTTCAACTCCTTTAAAATCGCGTCCATCTCATCAAATTGCTTTCCCATGTTCAGCCCAAGGTAAACACGATAGAGCAAAGGCGCCCAAGCAGCCCGGTCGTCAGGGGCGAGCTGGCGGTATCTTTCCAGATACGGGCGGGCAGACGTGTAGAGCGTGCGGAGTTTTTCGGTTTCCTGTCTGTATTCGGGTGTGCTGATGGCTGCCGGCAGCTTTACTTCGTTGGCTAAATTGCAATAGCAGGCACCTATATAATAATAGGGCATGGGCAAGCTGTCGTTGACGGCGAGACATTTCAGCGAAGTGGCTATCGATTCGCGGTAGCGCCGGAGATTGAACAGCGCCAGGCTCTTCCCTTCCAGGAAACTGACATTGGAGCTGTCTATCTTCAACATCTGCTCTGCCAAGTGCAAAGCTTCGGCATGTTGGCCGCGTTGCATATAGTAGTCCTCCATATTGGAAAAGAAGAAGGTGTGCTGCGGATAATCTTTCAACCCTTGTTGCAGATAGCCGACGTAGGCAGCCGTGTCGCCCATGGCCACCGACGAGGCTGCCATGTATTCCAGCGCCGGTTTGCGGTGGAGCGAATCGGCCAAGAGCAGATCCTCGTAGCGGAAAACGTCTTGATACGTCTTTTTCCGGTAGGCACACTTCATATAGAGGTAGGCACAGCGGAGGCGGCGCTTTTGCGTTTCGGGGCGATGGCCGGGCATCCATATTTCAGAGGCATACACGTCGACATACATGCGAAGGAAGCGCGACGCCTCGTCCCACTTCTTGTTTAAATAGTAGTAGCGACAGCCGGCATAGAGGTTGGCATAGTGTAAGGCCAGCAACGAGTTGTTGCCCGAGCGATACTTTATCTTTTTCCTCTTTTTCTCCATCAGCACTCTCTCCGCACTGTCGCATTTCAGCGCGTAGTGGAAGATGCCGTACGTACTGTTGAAAAATTTTGCCGTGTCGCAAGCCTGTTTCAGATAAATCTTCTCGTTCTCGGCATCGTTCATAATCAGATATGCATCGATGCCCATTTTATAGAGCTTCGGATCGCCACGGTGCAGGGAGTCGTTTTCCAGCTCCGCCACCTTTTTAAGCGCTTCGTCGGCATTTCCCGCCTTCAATGCCGCCTTGACGGGTTTGTAAGCTTTTTGCGCACAGACGCAAGGTGCTCCAAAGAGCATCATTGCTACCGCATATATGGAAAATCTACTCATCTGAATCCTTCCCGAAGTTATTGAAAGAGCACCCGCACGGTTGTTTCGCGCGGATGCTCTTAAGGTTGTCAGGTTTGTTGCGTTGTCAGTCCGCTTCTTACTTATTCTGCGACTGTTTCAGGAGTTCATCCATGGCCTTGGCCTCTTCCTTCATCTGCAAGTTGGTGTAGATGTTCGACAGATAGGCGGCCCATACAGAGGGCTTGTCGGGCAACAGTTCGCGCACTTTTTCGAAATAAGGTCTTGCGTTCTGATAGAACACCTTGATCTTCTCATAGTCGGCGTTGAACTGTTTCACCTTCGTGCGGTCCAGACAGTATTCTCCGTTGTTGCGGCGTGCCACCACTTCGTTGATATACGTGATGCCCATGTTGATGTTTGCATCGGCGTAGTTCGGATCCAAATCCAAGGCCTTCTTGAAGCTCTCGCGGGCAGCGTTGTAGTCTTTCTTCATGTTGAGTTCCACGCAGCCTTTCATGTACCATGCCACCTTGCTGTTAGCGTTCTTGGCAATGAGACTTTGGGCCATTTCCTCGGCTTCGGCCAGGTTGTTTTTGTTTACATAATAGTAAAGCAAGTTCTGCGCAAAGCCCGAGTTGTTCTCCACGCGCGTAACGGCCTCTTTCAGGGTGTTGAGCCATGCGGCAGAGTCTTTCTTTTCCAGGTGGGCCTGCATCTTCATGATGTAGAGGTCTTGCAAGCTGGCTGTGTCTTTGAGCGCGATGTCGACACTCTGAAGCACGCCGTCCCAGTTCTTTTCCTGGTAATTGATCATCACTACGTTAACGGCTGCCTGGGCATAAGCCTTGTGCTTCACGTTGTAGATAGAATCGGTCTGGGCCTTTGTAAAGACAGGATTTTTGGGCAGATCGATATATTTCTGGAAGTACTCGGCCGCTCCTTTCAGATTTTTCTGATTATACAGGAACATGGCAGCATAGTTGTAGTAGTCGAGCATGTCGCGTATCATGCGCGTGTTTTCAGCCACGTGCTGGGGTTTCACCTTTCCCTTCTTGTTGGGTTGCATGTCGTACTCGTAGCTCTTTGTGTAATAGGTAATGGTTTTATCGAGCTCCGAGATGAAAGCAGCCGTGTCGAGCGGCAGGCCCTTTGCGGCGTTGAGCAGCTGCGGATTGAACAGCTGTGCGTGTACGCGGCCGGCAAGGTTGTACATGTCGGCAAACTTCGTGGTTTTCGGGTTTTTGAGCGCTCCCTCCAAGATGGCGGCAGCCTCATCCAGCTTACCCTTCTGCATCGCTTCCTCCGCTTTATAGTATGCCATGTTCTGCGCATAGGAAAGCGTCGTGAAAAGCATCAGCGCCAAGGAACAAATGATCTTTTTCATAACTCTATGTTTTTAAAACGAATATCTCTATACATTTTCAGTTGCATCGTTTTCAGCCGACACGGCGTCCGTCTGCGTTTCTTCGCCATAAGACCCTCCGCCCGTTTCTTCCTCGTCCTCCGTCGGCACCTGGCATACACTGCTGATGGTGTCGTTGCGTCTTTCGAGGTTGATGAGCTTGACGCCCTGGGTGGCACGTCCCATAACGCGCACGTCGGCCATTTTCAGACGGATGGTAATGCCGCTCTTGTTGATAATCATCAGGTCGTTCTCGTCGGTAACGGCCTTTATGGCCACCACCTTGCCCGTTTTGTCGGTGACGTTGAGCGTTTTTACGCCCTTGCCGCCGCGGTTGGTCATGCGGTAGTCGTCGATGGCGCTCCGCTTGCCATATCCCTGCTCGCTCACCACCATTACGGTCTCGCTCTCCGTGTCGTGCACGCAGATCATGCCCGTCACCTCGTCCTCGCCGTCGTCGTCGAGCGTGATGCCGCGCACACCCGTGGCCGTGCGTCCCATCGTGCGTACGGCATTTTCATTAAAGCGGATGGCACGTCCGTTGCGGTTGGCAATAACAATTTCGTCTTCGCCGTTCGTCAGGCAAACGCTCACCACGCGGTCGTTTTCACGGATGCTGATGGCGTTCACGCCGTTTGTGCGCGGACGTGAATACTCCGTGAGGCACGTTTTCTTGATGACGCCGTTCTTTGTGCAGAAGATAACGTAGTGAGAGCGGCAGAAATCGGCGTCGGCCAGCTTGCGGATGTGCAGGCAGGCGTTCACGCAGTCGTCCTTCTCGATGTTGAGCATGTTCTGGATGGCCCGTCCCTTCGAGGCCTTTGTGCCCTCGGGTATCTCGAACACACGCATCCAGAAGCACCGGCCCTTTGCCGTGAAGAAGAGCATCGTGTTGTGCATCGTGGCCGGGTAGATATATTCGATGAAGTCCTTGTCGCGCGTGCTGCCTCCCTTGCTGCCCACGCCACCGCGTGCCTGCGCCTTGAAGTCGGCCAGGGGCGTGCGTTTGATGTATCCCAGGTGGCTGATGGTGATGACCACCTCGTCGTCGGGATAGAAATCCTCGGGGTTGAACTCTTCGGCCGAGAGCACAATTTGCGAGCGGCGCTCGTCGCCGTACTTTTCTTTTACCTCGATGAGCTCGTCCTTCATCACCTTGCGGCAAAGGGCGTCATCGCTCAGTATCTGCTCGTAATAGGCTATCTTGCGCTCAATTTCCTCATACTCGGCATGCAGCTTGTCCTGCATCAGACCCGTGAGCTGCGAGAGGCGCATGTCGACGATGGCCTTGGCCTGTATCTCGTCCAGAGCGAAACGCTCCATCAGGCCCTGCATGGCCGCCTGCGGCGTTTTCGACGAACGGATGATGTGTACCACCTCGTCGATGTTGTCGCTCGCAATGATGAGGCCCTCCAATATGTGGGCGCGCTCCCGGGCCTTGCGCAGGTCGTAACGCGTGCGGCGAACCACCACCTCATGGCGGTGCTCGACGAAGTATTTCACGCAATCTTTCAGCGTCAGCAGTTTCGGCCGGCCGTGAACAAGGGCGATGCAGTTGACGGCAAAGCTCGACTGCAAGGCCGTCATCTTAAACAGCTTGTTGAGCACAACGCCCGCGTTGGCGTCGCGCTTCACGTCGACGACGATGCGCAGGCCCTCGCGGTCGCTCTCGTCGTTGATGTTGCTGATGCCTTCTATTTTCTTCTCGCCCACCAGCTCGGCGATGTTTTTAATGAGCTCTGCCTTGTTGACGCCGTAGGGCACCTCGGTCACAACAATCTTGTCGTGCGTTTCCCCGCTTTCTATCTCGGTTTTCGCGCGCACGACGATGCGGCCGCGGCCCGTCTCGTAGGCACTGCGCACCCCCTGCATACCCATGATATAGCCGCCCGTAGGGAAGTCGGGGGCCTTAATGTAGTGCATCAGTCCCTCTACGTCGATGTCGGGATTGTCTATATAGGCCACGCAGCCGTCTATTACCTCGCAAAGGTTGTGAGTGGGCACGTTGGTGGCCATACCCACGGCGATGCCGTTCGCCCCGTTTACGAGAAAGTTGGGGATGCGCGTGGGCATGACGGTGGGCTCTTGGAGCGAGTCGTCAAAGTTGTTGGTCATGTCGACGGTCTCCTTGTCGAGATCCTGCATCATGGCCTCGCCCACGAGGCTGAGGCGTGCCTCGGTATATCGCATGGCAGCTGCGCCGTCGCCGTCCATGGAGCCAAAGTTGCCTTGTCCGTCCACGAGGCAATAGCGCATGTTCCAATCCTGCGCCATGCGCACCAGCGCGCCATAAAGGGAACTGTCGCCATGGGGGTGATACTTACCCATCACCTCACCCACGATACGGGCCGACTTTTTCGTTGGTTTGTCGTGGGTCGTTCCCAGCCCCATCATGCCGTAAAGGATGCGGCGGTGCACCGGCTTGAAGCCGTCGCGCACGTCGGGCAGGGCACGGGCCACGATTACCGACATAGAATAGTCAATATAGGAAGATTTCATCTCTTCCTCGATGTTCACCTTTATTATTCTGTCTTGGTCAATCATCAGAGCGTTTTCGGTTTATTTCAGAGGACAAAAATACGCATTTTCCGCGAATGGCGGAAAAGTGTGCGGGTGTAAAAAAGTGTATAAATCGAAAATAAAGCCTTTTTCAGGCCCGCTGAGCCGTTGTAAGCCTTTTTCGGTGTAAAAAAGAAGCGCCGTGTGCAAAAATGCAGCTTTGCACGGCCGCGCTGCTGCCTGACAAAGTGCGGCTGCTGCCTTGCTGCCGGCCTAAGAAAGGAGAAAAAAGGCGCCGGCCGGGACGAAAAACAGCCCGGCCGGCGCCTGCGTGGATGAGCGGATGCCCTACTCGTCGCGGCCATACTCCTTGGCCAGTCCGCCCTCGCTCGTCTCGCGGTAGAGCGAGGGGAGGTCGTGCCCCGTCTGCTTCATCACCTCGACAGCCTTGTCGTAGGAGATGCGGTGGAGCCCCTCGGCGTAGGTGGCATAGATGTTGGCATCGAGGGCCCGCGCGGCGGCGTGGGCGTTGCGCTCGATACAGGGAATCTGCACGAGGCCGCAAACGGGGTCGCACGTCATGCCGAGATGATGCTCCAAGCCCATTTCGGCCGAATACTCAATGGAAGCAAGGCTGCCGCCGAAAAGATAGTTGGCAGCGGCGGCGGCCATGGCGCAGGCCACGCCTACCTCGGCCTGGCAGCCGGCTTCGGCTCCCGAGATGGAGGCCAGCGTCTTTGCCACGTTGCCGACGAGGCCCGCCGTAGCCAGAGCGCGCAGGATGCGCTTGTCGGTAAAGTTACGGCTCCGCTGCAAATGGTAGAGCACGGCCGGCACGACTCCGCTGGCACCGCAGGTGGGGGCCGTGACGATGCGGCCTCCCGAGGCGTTCTCCTCGCTTACGGCCAGCGCATAGGCAAAAACGAGGCCGCGCGTCTGAAGACTCGACCCGTAGCCCATGGCTTTTATGAAATAGTCGGGGGCCTTGCGGCGCAGATTGAGGCCGCCGGGCAGTACGCCTTCGTGTTCGAGGCCGCGCTCGACGGCCTCTTTCATAATCTCCCATACGTCGGCCAGATAGTCCCACACGGCAGGGCCCTCACATTCGTCGACATATTCCCAGTAAGACCGGCCCGACGTTTCGCACCAGCGCTTGATGTCGCCCAGGCGGTTGAGCTCATACACCTCGGGCGTTTCGAGCGTGGCGGCTCCCTCTTCGGCCAGGGCCCCTCCGCCCACGCTGAAGACGGTCCAGGGGTCGTAGAGTTCGCCCCCGTCTGTGCGGGCTTCAAACTTCATCCCGTTGGGGTGGTAGGGCAGAAAGACGTCGGGCTTCCACACAAACTCGGTGCGGTTCTCACCCAACACCTGGTAGATGGCCCAGTCGGTCATGTGGCCCTTGCCCGTGGCGGCCAGGCTGCCGTAGAGCGTGACGCGGAACGTGGCGGCCTCGCGGTGGCGCGACAGATATTGCTCGGCGGCCTTGCGCGGGCCCATCGTGTGGCTGCTCGACGGGCCGTAGCCTATGCGGTACAATTCTTTCAAACTCTTCATGCGGTGAGGGTATTTTTAAATTGACAATTGAGAATTGATAATTGACAATTGGGAATTGGCTATTGACAATTGGGAATTGAGAATTAACAGTTGAGAATTGACAATTGATAATTTACTATTGCTGTTTGGCTGGTTTCTTTTTGTTTTCGGGGCTTATCCCTGCTGTTTTCAACGTTCTTTGATGAGCCCCCGGCGGTAGGCGGTGAGGAGCTTTTCCAGATCGGCTATCTGCACGCGGAGCTCGGCGCCTATGTCGGTGTCGGCCACCATCATGCGCTGGCCCGTCATCTCTACAATCTGCGTGGTACTCTTGATGTCGGTGCCTTCGCGCACGGCCTCTTCGGTCGAGGTGAAGGGCTCGTGTTGCACGAGCTGGAAGCCGCGACTGTGGTAGACGAGCGTGTAGCCGGCTATGCCGGTGGTGTCGTGATAGGCCTTGGCAAAGCCGCCGTCGATGACCATGAGCCTGCCGTCGGCCTTGATGGGCTTTTCGCCCCGCACGGCCCGCACGGGGACGTGGCCGTTGATGATGTGGCGGTGGGGCCCCGTCACGTCGAAATGGTCCAGAACACGGTCGCACACCTCGGCCGAGTCGCGCAGCTTGTAGTACCACCCTTTTTCCTCGGCATGCGTGGCGGCGTCGCGGATGAAGTAGCGCTCGAAGGTGGTCATCTTGTCTTTGTCGAAGAGGGGCGAGTTGGGGCCACACCACAAGTACCAGAAATAGTCGCAGGCGGAGGCGCGCTCGCGGGCGGGAGCGTCGTCGTCGAAGGCCGTGCGCACCACTTCCTCGACGCGGTCCATGAGGGCGCGGCCCTTGACGGCGCGTCCCTCGACAAGCACCTCGCGCAGGGTGCCGTCGGCGTTGAGCGGCACCGAGGCGTGGAAGAGCAGGTTGGAGTTGTAGACGGCATACATCCGTCCGCGCGAGAGGAGGCAGTCGACATGACGCCGCAGGCGGTCGCTGATGAGGAACGAATGGCGCAGGTGCTCCATCAGTTCGCGCTCTTCGGGCGAAAGCTCGCAGGGAGCCGCGGGGTCGACCGTGGGAAAGAAGCGGTCGGCCAGTTCGTAGCAGCCCGAGGGCAGATGCACCACGCCCCGCTCCCAGTCGACGTGTTCCAAGAGGCGGCGGTCGTCCATGCCCCACTCGGGATGGGCGCGGTAGAGCTGCGCTTCGAGCTTGAGCTGGATGACGGCCACGGCTTTGTGCATTTGAGCCATCAGCCGCACGGTTTTTTCCTTAATGCTAACGTCGCTTCCGCCCGTTTTCGGGCGGAAAAGGGTGCATGGGTCGTCGGCATAAGTCTCCATGGCGAAGGTGGCCAGGGGCACCATGTTGATGCCGTAGCCTTCTTCGAGCGTTTGCGTGTTGGCATAGCGGAGCGAAAGACGCAGCACGCCGGCGATGCAGCACAGGTTGCCGGCGGCGGCGCCCATCCAGAGGATGTCGTGGTTGCCCCACTCTATGTCGAGGTGGTGATAGCCGCAGAGGGTGTCCATGATGAGGTGGGCGCCGGGCCCGCGGTCGAAGATGTCGCCCAGGATGTGCAGGCGGTCGATGGCCAGGCGCTGTATCAGGTAGCAGATGGCCACGATGAAGGCCTCGGCCCGCTTCGTCGCGATGATGGTGCGGATGATTACGTTGAAGTAGGCGTATTTGTTGTGGTCGTCGCCCGACTCGTGCAGGAGCTCTTCGATGATGTAGGAAAACTCCTCGGGCAGGCTCTTGCGCACCTTCGAGCGGGTGTATTTGGAAGAGACGCTGCGGCAAACGGTGATGAGCCGGTTGAGCGTTGTTTCGTAGTAGTCGGAAAGATGAGCGTCGGTCTGCTTGACGAGTTCGAGCTTCTGCTCGGGATAGTAGATGAGCGTACACAGGTCGCGCATCTCGCTCTCGCGCAGGGAGCCGGCAAAGAGCTCGCCCACCTTGCGGCGGATGTTGCCCGAGGCGTTGCGCAGCACGTGCTGGAAGGCCTCGTTTTCGCCGTGCAGGTCGGCCAGAAAATGCTCGGTGGGCTTTGGCAGGTGCAGGATGGCCGCGAGGTTTATAATCTCGGTCGTCACGCTCGAAACCGTGGGAAAGTCGCGCGACAGCAAGCGCAGGTAACGCAGGTCGGACGCAGCCTTTCCGGGCTGCGCGCAGGCGTCACCCGCGTTTGTTCTTTCATCTTCTTTATCGTAACACACGCTCTTTCTAATAAAGCTAAAAACCGCAAATTGCGTACGAACGGGCCGCACGCCCCGCAAAATTAGCACAAGACCCGCGCAAAACAAAACAAATGCGGCAAAAATCGACCGGCGGCGGTGCGGCCGAAGGGGAGAACAGGCAGAAAGCGACGTTTATCGGGGCCGGCAGCCCGCAGTACGGCGGTTTATGCTTAAATTTGCGCCACGACGGACTGCCGCCTTTCGCAAGAACGGAGCAACGGGCTCATATGCGGCACCCATCAACGGACGAAACAACTTATATATATGACAAAAACGGACGGTCGCAGACCGAAAGTAGCCCTCTTCGGCGATGCCAAGGCTCACGAGAGAGTGCCCTTTGCGGGCACGGTGCTGACAGAGCTGGAAAAAAGGGGCTTCGACGTGGAGACGGAAAAGGAGCTGGCGGCACAGCTCGCCACCATGTGGCCGAGACGGCGCTTCGCCCTCACCGACGGCGGTGCGGGGGCCGACCTGGCCATCTCGGTGGGCGGCGACGGCACCTTCCTGCGCACGGCAGCGGCGCTGGGCGGCTGCGACGTGCCGATACTGGGCATCAACGCCGGGCGGCTGGGCTTTCTGGCCGACGTGGCTCCCGCCGAAATGCCGCCGGCGCTCGACGCACTGCTGGCCGGCGATTACGTCGTGGAACGGCGCACGGTAATCGGCGTGGAAATGGCGGGTGCGCAGCCGGCTGGCTATCCTTTCGCCCTAAACGAGGTGGCTGTGCTGAAACACGACAACTCTTCGCTCATCGGCATCGAGGCACGGGTGGACGGCGAACTGCTGGCCCACTACATGGCCGACGGCCTCATCGTGTGTACGCCGACGGGCTCTACGGGCTACTCGCTGAGCGTTGGCGGCCCCATCCTGGTGCCGGGCTCGGGCACGCTATGCCTGGCCGCCGTGGCTCCCCACAGCCTGAGCATGCGCCCCGTGGTGCTCAAAGACGACGTCTGTATCGAACTGAAAGTGGAAAGCCGCGGCCACCATTTCATGGTGGCCATCGACGGGCGGAGCGAGAGCTTTCCCGAAAAAACGTTCATCACGCTGCGCCGCGCACCCTACCGCGTGGGCGTGGTGAAAATTACGCACAAACGCTTTTTCGACACCCTGCGCGACAAACTGATGTGGGGGCTTGACAAACGGGCATGACGCGAAACAACACATCCGGCGGCCGCAGAACGATGGCAGGCGCCTTGCAAACAGCCCGGTGGTATGGCCGGTCGTGGCGCGGGTTCAGGCGCCAGGCCCTGCTGAACACCGCGCTGGGCCTGCTGCTGGTTGGCGCCGACCTGGCCTTCGTGGGAGCGACAAAGCTGGCCATCGACGCCGCCACAGGCACGCGCCCCGGCTCGGGGCTGCCCGTGTGGCTGGGGCTGCTGGCGGGCATCGCCGTCGTGCAACTGGGCTTGGGATATGCCTCCAAATGGATACAGGCGGTGCTCGGCGCCAAAGCCGTCAACAGCATGCAGCGGCGCCTGTTTGCCCACCTGCTGCACGGACGCTGGGGAGAGCTGCGGACGTTCCACACGGGCGACCTGCTCAACCGCATGGAGAAAGACGTGGCCGTGGCCGTGACGTTCGTCACCGAAAGCCTCCCGGCGCTCGTCACGACGCTGGCGCGCTTCGTCGGCGCCTTTGTGTTTCTTTTTTGGATGGACCGCATGCTGGCCGTCATCGTGGCGCTGGTGCTGCCGCTCTTTGTGGCAGCCAGCCGCCTTTACGTAAAACGCATGCGCCGCCTGACGCACGAGGTGCGCGGCGCCGAAAGCACCATTCAGGCCGCCATGCAGGAAAATCTGCAACACGCCCTGGTGGTCAAGACGCTGCAAAGCGAAGACATGGCCACCGGCCGCCTCGCGCACCTGCAAGATGCGCTGCGCAGCAAGGTGGTGGAACGCACGCGCTACGCCTCCACCTCGTCGACCCTCATGAACGCAGGCTTTGCCACGGGCTATCTCGTCACCTTCGGCTGGGGCGTACTGGCGCTCGCCGGCGGCACCATCACCTACGGAGCGCTCATCGCCTTCGTACAGCTCGTGGGGCAGATCCAAGGCCCCGTACGCAGCCTTACGCGCTTCGTGTCGGCGTTCATCACGGCCGCTGCTGCCGGCGAACGGCTCATGGAGCTGGAAAAAATTGCCGAAGACGAAAACGAGGAAGCCATGCCGATGGAAAAAAACGTGGGCATACGCTTCGCCAACGTCGACTTTTCCTATACACACGGCAGCCGCATGGTTCTGCGGCAGTTCAGCTACGACTTTCCTCCCGGCAGCGTCACGGCCATCGTGGGCGAAACCGGCGCCGGCAAGACAACGCTCATACGTCTGCTGCTGGCGCTGGCCGCTCCCGGGCGGGGCGAAGTGAGTCTGTACGGCGGGGGCAGAACGTGCCCCGTCGCTCCCCGCACGCGCTGCAACTTCGCATACGCCCCGCAGGGCAACACGCTGCTGAGCGGCACCATACGCGACAACCTGCGGCTGGCCGCCCCCGATGCCTCCGACGAAGAGATGGCCGGTGCGCTGCGAACGGCCGCGGCCGACTTTGTTTTTGCACTGCCGGGCGGCCTCGACGCGCGCTGCGGCGAAATGGGCGACGGCCTGTCGGAGGGGCAGGCGCAACGCATCGGCATAGCGCGCGCCCTGCTGCGAAAAGCCCCCGTGCTACTACTCGACGAAGTCACCTCCGCGCTCGATCCTGCCACCGAGGAGCGCGTCATCAGCGGCGTCATTGAGGCCAGCCGCGGCCGCACGCTCATCTTCGTAACGCACCGGCCGGCCGTACTGAAATATTGCACGCAAACGCTCCGTTTGGAGAAAAACAGCCGCTGACGGCAGAAAAACAACGCTCACAGCTTGCGGGATAAAAATATATTGCCTACTTTTGCAGCCGAAACACGGGTAAGTGCTGTACGGCCAGCTCCCTTCGAATCCTCCAGGGCTTGACCGCAGCAAAGGTAGCAAGGTTGTAGCGGCGCGATACAGAGAGCTTACCCACCCGCCTCTTTAGCTCAGTTGGCCAGAGCACGTGATTTGTAATCTCGGGGTCGTTGGTTCGAATCCGACAAGAGGCTCAAACGAAGAAGCATCTTGAAAACCTGCCGGCAGGACGGTTTGAGAGATGCGTCTCCCTCCTTATAAAAGCGCAAAGCCGATGCTCAACGACATGGCTTTGCGCTTTTTTGTTACCCTCCGGCAGCCTGCGCCCGAAGCGCGCCTGCAAACCACCGGCAAGCAAGGCCGCCGTAAAAATGCCTCCCGGCCCGTATGAGGGCTACGCCCCGATCACACCACGCTCGCCCCGGCCCTATACTCGTTCGGCGTACAGCCCACCACATTCTTGAACATACGGCTCAGATGATGCGGATACTGGAAGCCCACCTCGTAGGCAATCTCGCTCACGGTCTTGCCCGTGCCCCGCAGCAAGTCCTTGACGCGGTCCACGACGGCAAGATGGATGCATTCGATGGCCGATTTGCCCGTTTCCTTCTTAATAAGGTCGCCGAAATAGTTGGCCGAAAAGTGGAGCTGGTCGGCACACCACGCCACGGTGGGCAGGCCGATGTGTGCAGGCTTGTCGGAGTCGAAGTAGCCGGCCATCAGGTCCTCGAAGCGGGCGAGGACGTCCTTGTTGACAGCCGCGCGCGTGGCAAACTGGCGGTCGTAGAAGCGGAGACAATGGTTGAGCAGCACCTCGATGTTGGACGTGATGATGCTGCGGGTGTGCCTGTCGATGCTGTGGTGCAGCTCCTCGCGTATCTCAGCGAAGCAGTTGAAGACGGTCTGGCGCTCCCGCTCCGACATGTGCAGGGCCTCGTTCACCTCGTAGGAGAAAAAGGTGTATTCCTTCATCTTGCGGGCCAGGCCGGTGCCGCGCAGCAGGTCGGGATGGAACAGCAGGCAACAGCCTTCGGGGCGGAGCGTTTCGCCGCCGTCGTCGATGCCTGCCACCTGGCCGGGCGCCACAAACACCAGCGTGCCCTCCTCGTAGTCGTACCGGCTGCGCCCATAGGTCAGCTTGCCGTGTATCTTCTCTTTCAGGTAGATACCGTAGAAGCCGTAGAGCTTTTTCCTGTGTTTCAACACCTCGACCTCGCGAAAGTCGATAAACGTAACCAGCGGGTTGAGCGTCTCGATGCCCAAGAACTCGTTATAGTCGGGGATGGTGCCAATGTTTAAAATGTCGCCCATATCTCGTTCCCTCCATTATATAAGTTAAATATACTGCCACAAAAATAACCTTTTTCCCCCGATCTTTTTATCAGACGGGAGGCCCCATCTGTAAAATAGGTGCAACATTCCGCAATTTGTGTTACCCCGCCGGGCCGTCGCCCATGCCGGCCGGTGCCCTTCGGTGAAATGGGTGCTTCAATCCGTAATCTGTGTATGGCCAGGCGAAGCGTTTCGCCCTACCTTTGCAAAGGCTGATGCGGGCTGCGCCCGGCCATCCGAGCCAGGCCGCACCGGCGCTCACAGCCGCAGCCCCAGCACCGCATAAAAGGAAATCCCCGATGAGAATGACAATCAATACCTGTCTGCTTATGGCAATTTTATCTTTCGGCAGTTGCGACAAGCATACGGCTTCGCCCTACGTTCCCTCGCAGGATGGGAACCACTCCATCGCCACGAGAACGCAGCACCTCACCACCCGCAGCACCATCGCCGACGTTTTGGCGCATCCCGCCTTCAAGGGGTTCAGCAGCTACATCCTGCCTCTGGAATGGGGATACGACGCAGACATGCCTCTCTCGGACGTGGAGCGGCTGCTCCCCTACCATAATTATATTGACGCGGAGCGCTGCGTGGGCTACATCAACCAAATGATCGACTCGGTGGTGGCCGGGCGAAAAATATTCTACGACCTCGGGCGCAAGGACGCCGGGCTGTTCTTCTTTCGCGGACGGCCGGGCGCGCCGTTTGCGGTCATCTGTCCCGGAGGCGGCTTCTCGTACGTCGGCTCCATCCACGAGGGCTTTCCCCACGCCCTGGCGCTGAGCCGGAAAGGCTACAATGCATTCGTCATCCAATACCAAACGGGCAGCGCGCAGGCGGCCCTCGAAGATCTGGCGGCAGGTATTTGGTGCATCTTCCGTCATGCCGCAGAGCTGCAAGTCGACACGGCGGGCTACTCCGTCTGGGGCAGCTCGGCAGGGGCCCGCATGGCAGCATACCTCGATTCCTACGGCACGGTAGCTTTCGGAGCAACCCCGCTTCCCCGCCCCGCCACGGTGGTGATGGCCTACACGGGGCATAGCGAATACACCCGGCAAGACCCGCCAACCTATTCGGTGGTCGGCTCAAACGACGGCATCGCCAACCCCGCCACGATGCGCCGCCGCACCGAAGCCCTGCAAGCCGCAGGCATCCCCGCGGAGTTTCACCTCTACCAAGGCCTCCGCCACGGCTTCGGGCTGGGCATCGGGACGAGCGCCGAAGGCTGGACAGGCGGCGCCGTACGCTTCTGGGAAGAAAACAGATAACGGGAGCCCCGCGGCAAACGGCCCGTGAACGAACAGGCCCCGCCGGCTCAGCCTGCATCAAGAAAACGAAACTACTAAACAACAAAACAATCAAAGAATATGGATACAGTAACATTGAGAAACGGCGTCGAAATGCCCATTCTGGGCTATGGCGTCTACCAGGTATCGCCGTCGGAATGCGAGCGGTGCGTAAAGGATGCCATCAGCGTGGGTTACCACCTCATCGACACGGCGCAAGCATACGGCAACGAGCAAAACGTGGGCAACGCCCTGAGGGGCTGTGGCGTACCCCGCGAGCAGCTGTTCGTCGTAACGAAAGTATGGATAGCCAACGCCGGCTACGAACGGGCCAAGGCCAGCATCGACGAGTCGCTCCGCCGCTTGCAGACCAGCTACATCGACCTGCTCCTCATTCACCAGCCGTTCAGCGACTACTACGGCACGTGGCGAGCCATGGAAGAGGCGTACCGGGCCGGCAAGCTCCGCGCCATCGGCGTGTCGAACTTCTACCCCGACCGCTTCATCGACCTCTGCGAGTTCAGCGAGATACCGCCCATGGTCAACCAGGTGGAGACCCACGTGTTCAACCAGCAGATTGAGGCGCAGAAGATTATGGAGCAGTACGGCGCACACATCATGGCGTGGGGCCCGTTTGCCGAGGGGCGCAACAACCTCTTCAGCAACGCCACGCTCGTAGCCCTCGGCGCCAAGTACGGCAAGAGCGCGGCACAAATCGCCCTGCGCTACCTCGTCCAGCGCGGCGTCGTTGTCATCCCCAAGTCGGTGCGCAAGGAGCGCATGGAGCAAAACATCGACGTGTTCGGCTTCGCGCTGAGCGACGACGACATGCAGGCCATCCGCCAGCTCGACCTGGGCCACAGCCTGTTCTTCTCCCACTACGACCCGCAGACGGTGAAATGGCTTTGCAGCTATGGAAAGAGCAAATGACGGCCGCAGGCTGAAGTGTTGCTCGTAAACGGAAAACATACGTACCAACTTTATCAGATAATCCGCGCATGAAAAAAACATTTCGCTCCACGCGGCTTTTCACCCGCCCGAGCGGAGCGGCAAGCTCTTTTTGCTCCCGCCTGCTCAAAACATTCCCGGCGCTTTGCCTGCTGTTCGCCACGGCAATGCCGGCGGCCTGCGAGAGCGCGGACAGCAGCCTGCCAACCGGCCCCATCGGCGAAGCTCCCGCCGCCGACGCCCCCGATGCGGAACGCATCTATCTGTGGCCCGAGGGAAACATGCCGGCCGTGACCAGCTACACCGTGAACAACGGCAGCTATCAGGACGACCCCGACTTCCGCCCCTATATAATATGGTATCCCGTGCCCGACAGCGTGGAGGTGAAAGGAGCCGTGATGGTATGCCCCGGCGGCGCGTTCATGTTTCGCAGCGGAAACGAGGGCGCGCCCGTGGCAGAGCTACTGGCAGCGCTGGGCTGGCAGAGCTTCGTGGTGAACTACCGCGTGCGCCCATATACGATGGAAAAAGGCAGTCTTGACCTGGCACGCGCCGCCCGCTATGGCATCGCCCCCGACTGTATCGCCTCGGTAGGCTTTTCCGCAGGCGGCATCCTTTGCGGCGACGAGGCGCTCCACTTCGACGGACTGGTGAACGGCACGGCGCTGGACGGCAGCTACGTTCCCGATGCGCTCGACGAGGTGTCGGCCGACGTATGCGCCATCGGTATGATCTACTCGTTCTACGGGCGGCTGAGCGTGTCGAACAACAACGTGGACGACCTGCGTGCCGGCGCCATTCCCCCGACATTCTACACCTATGGCACGCGCGACCCCTTCTACCAGCAGTTCGTCGCCAACGCCGACGCTGCCCGTGCAGCCGGCGTGCAGGTGGAGGAACACGTGCTGGAAGGCTGGCCACACGGCTTCGGTGCGCAGGGCGAATGGACCACGTGGTTCGACCGTTTCCTCACGCAGGTCACGCTGCACCGATGATGCCAAACGCCGAACGACGAGGCAAAACCAACAAAGAACCAACCAAAAACGAAACACAGATGAACTCACTGAAAAAACTCCTCCTCGCTGCCGCCCTGCTCATGAGCGGCGCGTGCGTGGTGAACGCACAGGAGAAAACAACGACCGCCGGCGTGCCCGTGGTCGAGCTGAACAACGGCGTGGAGATGCCCCGCTTCGGACTGGGCACCTTCTTGCAAGGCTCCAACGAGGTGTGCAAGCAGTCGTGCCTCACCGCCCTGCGCACGGGCTACCGCCACATCGACACCGCCCATGCCTACAACGACGAGGAAGGCGTGGGACAGGCCGTCAAGGAGAGCGGCATCCCCCGCAGCGAGATATGGATCACCAGCAAGCTCTGGCCTACTGAATACGGCGAGGGCAAGTCGCTCCGGGCCATCGACGCAATGCTCGACCGCATGCAGCTCGACTACATCGACCTGCTCTACGTCCACCAGCCCGTGGGCGACTATCTCGGTGCGTGGCGCGACATGGAAAAGGCCGTAAAGATGGGCAAGGTGCGCGCCCTCGGCATCAGCAACTTCGACACCAGCGACGAGGCGTTCGACGAGATTATGGAAAAGGCCACCATCAAGCCCGCCGTGCTCCAAATGGAGTGTCACCCCTACACCCAGCGCGTGGCGGTGCGCAAGAAGGCCGCAGAGAATGGCATCCAGGTGGAGTGCTGGTATCCGCTGGGCGGTGCCCAGAGCCAGGGCCTGCTGCTGCACGCCCCCGTCATCAAGCAGATAGCCCGGGCGCACGGCAAGACGCCCGCCCAAGTCATCCTGCGCTGGCACATCCAGGAGGGTTTCTCCGTCATCCCCGGCGCCACCAACCCCGACTACATCAAGGAGAACATCCAAATTTTCGACTTTACCCTTACCGACGCCGAGATGCAGCAAATACGCTCGCTCAACAAGGAGCAGCGCATCTCGGGCGCCACGCTCGACGACGTGAAGCGGATGGTCTGGGGAAACAAGGCAATTGAGAATTGATAATGGACAATTGACAATTATCAGTTCTCATTCCCCAATTATCAATTCTCAAATATCCATTATCAATTCTTCATTATCATGAGACACATCATTTCAACGCTCTTTCTCGCCCTCGTCGTAGCGATGCTCGCATCGTGCGGAAACAGCGGCGAACAGGCAGCGGCAGAGCAAGACCGCTACCACATCAACCGTTCCGACACCTCCACCATCAAAAAAGCCCATAAAAGCGTGCTCATCCTCTCCGGCAGCCCGCGCCGCGGGGGAAACACCGACCTGCTCTGCGATGAGTTTGCCCGCGGGGCCAAGGCTGCGGGCGCGCAGGTGGAAAAGATATTCGTGAGCGACTACGACATCCGCTTCTTCCAGGAAGCCGACGAGCGCCACGTGGCCGACAGCGCCGACGTGGCCACCGACGACGCGCCAACCATCGTGCGCAAGATGCTCGATGCCGACATTATCGTGCTTTCCAGCCCTGTCTACTTCATGAACATCGACGGGCAGATGAAAACGCTCATCGATCGCACCTACTCACACTACACCGACTTGAAAAACAAGGAGTTTTACTACATCACCGCCTGTGCCGACAATGCCGAGAGCACGGCCGACTATGCCATCGCCGCCTTCCGCGGCTTCGTTATGTGCCTGCCCAACCCCACCGAGCGGGGCATGGTGAAAGCCATCGGACTGGGGCGGAAAGGCAGCGTCAAAGGCACCGCGTTTATGCAGCAGGCGTATGAACTGGGAACAGGAGTCTGACGTATGAAATACAGAAACTTTGGACGCAGCGGCCTCCGCGTCTCAGCCGTGGGGCTGGGCTGCATGGGCATGAGCCACACCTATGGACAAACGGCCGACAAGCGGGAAATGACCGAACTGCTGGCCTGGGCGGTCGACTTGGGCTACACGCTGTTCGACACGGCCGAGAGCTACGGCACAGCCGCCGACCCGCACGACAACGAGCACCTCGTGGGCGACGCCCTGCGCCCCTACCGCGACCGTGTGGTGCTCGCCACGAAGTTTGGCATCGCGATGGACCGCAGCGTGCCTTGGCCGTGGCCCGTTCTGGCCGACTCGTCTCCCCAAACCATACGCAGCGCCGTGGAAGGTTCGCTCCAACGCCTGCATACCGACCACATCGACCTTTACATCCAGCACCGCATCGACCCCAATGTGGAGCCGGAGACGGTGGCGCAGACTATGGCGGAACTTATCCGGGAGGGCAAAATATTGCATTGGGGCATCTCCGAGGCCGACGAAGCCTACCTGCGCCGGGCACACAAGGTATGCCCCGTTGCCGCCGTGCAAAACCGATATTCGATGATGGCGCGCTGACACGAGTCGCTGTTTCCCGTGCTCGATGAGCTGGGCGTGGGGCTGATGGCATTCTCTCCGCTCGCCAACGGCCTGCTCTCCGCGTGCTACAACGCGCAGACCCGGTTCGACGCTCAGACCGACTTCCGCAGCACGATGCCTCAGTTCTCGGCCGAAAGCTTCGAGAAAAACCGCCACCTGTTCGCCCTCGTCAACCGCCTGGCCGACGCGCACCACGCCACGCCCGCACAGGTCTCCCTGGCGTGGATGCTTTGCAAAAAGCCGTGGATTGTTCCCATCCCCGGCACCCGCAAGCCCGACCGCTTGCAGGAGAACGCCGCGGCGGCCGACGTCAACTTCACACCGGACGAAGTGCAGGCCATCGACGAGGCTTTAAACGGCATGGAGATGAGCGACGTGTTCGGCGGATTGAAGGTGAAGGAATAGCGAGCTCCAACATCGTCGTCAGTCTGTCGTAGGCGGTCTGGTTGTGAACAGCCCACAACCAGACCGCTTTCTTACGATATATCAAGCCGCGAAAATGCAATACCAAGCCGTGAAATTGCAATACCAAGCCGCGAAATTGCAATACCAAGCCGCGAAAATCGCAGTATCTGGCCTTGGCGTTTCCTGAAAGTCGGCCCCTGCCATTACGTTCGGTGAAATGGGTGCATCAATCCGTAATCTGTGTATGGACAGGGCCGGGCGGGGGCCTTAATTTTGCATTGTCAAGCGAAAAAAACTGACTGAATATGAACACCGCAACAAAGAAGGCGCAGGGCGAGGCCCGCACCGTTGCTGCCAAGCACAAGGGCGGGGCCGGAGCGAAAGAAAGAATCATGCGCTTCTTCAAGATGTGGACGCTGCCGCTCGGCATGTGCGCGGGCTTTGGCGTCTACGCTGCGTTTCACTTTGCCCCGTGGCTCGCGCCGCTCAAAGCCGTGGCCAACGGGGTGAGCGGCTACGCGATGCCCTTCTTCATCTTCGTAATGCTGTTTGCCACGTTCTGCAAGGTCAACCCGCGCGAGATGCGCATCAAGCGGTGGCACGTGGCGCTGCTGCTGCTTCAGCTGGTGTGCTGCCTGGCAGTGGCCGTGCCGACGCACTTCCTCCCCGCGGGGCCTTGGCGCGTGGCGGCGCAGGGGGCACTGGTCTGCCTCATCGCCCCCACGGGGACGGCAGCGGCCGTCATTGCGGGGCGGCTGGGCGGCAACGAAACCACGCTGACCACCTACACAATCGTGAGCAACCTGGTGGCGGCGGTGATGATACCCGCTGTGTTTCCGCTGGTGGAGATGCGCGCGGCGGGCTCGTTTGCGGCGCAGTTTGCGCTCATCCTGCGGCACGTTTTCCCGCTGCTCATCTGCCCCTTCCTGGCGGCCTGGGCGCTGCGGGAGCTGCTGCCGAAAGTTCACGCCCGCACGGTGAGGCTGCTGGGCGACCTGGCTTTCTACCTGTGGGGCGTGTCGCTCGTCATCGCCATCGGGCTGACGCTACGCTCGGTGGTAAACAGCCACTTCGACCCGCATGTACTCTTGCTGCTGGCGGCGTCGGGGCTTGTGGTCTGCGTATGGCAGTTTGGCACGGGAAAGCTGCTGGGCCGGCTCTGCCACGACTACATCAGCTGCGGACAGGGCAGCGGGCAGAAGAACACGCTGCTGGCCATCTGGACAGCCTACACTTATCTGTCGCCCGTCATTTCCGTGGCGCCGAGCTGCTACATCATCTGGCAAAACATCGTCAACTCGTGGCAGCTGTGGAAAAAGGGGAAACGGGAGGCGGCGTTGAAGGACGAAAACTAAACATGCAGATACGATGAGAAAAAACTTTGGAAAGAAAGCCATTCTGGCTCCGCTGCCGGTGCTGATCGTGGCTACTTACGACGAGAACGGAACGCCCGACGCGATGAATGCCGCCTGGGGCGGACAATGCTCGGCCCACCACGTGGCCTTAAACCTGGCTATGGAGCATAAAACCACCGAAAACCTGCTGAAAAAGAAGGCCTTTACGCTGAGCATCGCGGGCGCGGACAACTTGGTGCTGTCGGACTACTTCGGCCTTGTGTCGGGACACGAGGCAAACAAGATGGAAGCGGCAGGCGTGCACGTGTCGAAAAGCGCTTTTGTCGACGCACCCGTCATCGAGGAATATGCCCTGACGTTGGAGTGCAGGGTCGTCAGTATGGAGCAGCGCCTGGGCGAAATGTACGTGCTGGGCGAAGTGATCAACATGCAGGCCGACGAGTCCATCCTGGACGACAGGGGGCGGGTGGACCTCGACAAGCTGAAGCCCCTGTCGTTCGACTCGTCGGCACGCACATACCGCGTGCTGGGCCCGACAGTGGGCACGGCTTTCAAGGACGGGGAACAACTTGTTGCAAGGGAGAAGCCGCTATGAAATACAGAGACTTGGGAAAGAGAGGCCTGCGCGTCTCGGCCGTCGGCCTGGGCTGCATGGGGATGAGCCACGCCTATGGCGCATCTGCCGACCATCGGGCCATGACGGAGCTGCTGGCCCGGGCGGTCGACCTGGGCTACGACTTCTTCGACACGGCCGAGGTGTATGGCACGCCCGACAGCCCGCACGACAACGAGGAACTGCTGGGCGGGGCGCTGAAGCCCTTTCGCGACAAGGTGGTCGTCGCCACAAAGTTCGGCCTGCGCTTCGACGTGGAAAGCGGCCGGGTGCCCTACCCCCTGCTGCCCGACTCACGTCCCCAGACCATACGCAGCTCGGTGGAGGGCTCGCTCCGCCACTTGCAGACCGACTATATCGACCTCTACTACCAGCACCGCCCCGATCCGCAGGTGCCCATCGAGGAGGTGGCGGGCACCGTGGCCGACCTGATACGGGAGGGCAAGGTGCTCTATTGGGGCTTGTCGGAGGCGTCGGAGGAGGACATCCGCCGCGCCACGGCCGTATGCCCGCTCACCGCCGTGCAAGACCGCTATTCGATGATGGCCCGCTGGCACGAGGCCCTGTTCCCCACGTTGGAGGAGCTGGGCATCGGCCTGGTGGCCTTCTCGCCGCTTGCCAACGGGTTGCTCAGCGACCGCTACGACGCGGCTTCGCAGTTCGACGCGGGGACCGACTATCGGGCCGCGATGCCGCAGTTCCAGCCCGACAGCTACGAGAAAAACCGCGAGCTGCTGGGCCTCGTACGCCGCATCGCCCGCGAAAAGAACGCCACGCCCGCACAGGTCTCCCTGGCGTGGATGCTTTGCAAAAAGCCGTGGATCGTTCCCATCCCCGGCACGCGCCGGCCCGACCGCTTGCAGGAGAACGCGGCGGCGGCCGACATCGCGCTGACCGAAGAAGAGGTGGAACAGATAGACCGGACGCTGGACGCGATGCCCATGTCGGGCGTGTATGGCGGCACAAAAGCAGCAACAGCTTAAACACAAAAGCATGAACATTTCGACAAAGAGAAAGCAGAGCAAAGCTTGCTCCGGCTATGCCGGGCACAAGAAAGGCCGCACGAGGGGCAAACGCATTCATTGCATCTTCCTGCTCACCCTGCTGGCCTTGTGCGCAGGCTGTGGCGGCGCGCGGCCCGGAGCGCTCGGAGAGGCAGCAGCCAACAGCATCCTGGCCATCCGCGAGCAAGGCAGTTTCATGGTTGGCGGCTCGGTAAAGACGGAGCCGGGCACCTACAACACGCACCAGCCGCTGAAGGCAGACGGCCAGACCCTGCACGGCGACCACGCCTACGTGTCGTACCAAATCCCGGTGGGCGCCCGCAAGAACCCGCTTGTCTTCCTGCACGGGGCAGGGCAAATCGGCCAAGACGTGGGAAAGCACGCCCGACGGCCGCGAGGGCTTTTCCACGCTCTTCCTGCGCCGTGACTTCGGCGTCTACCTGATAGACCAGCCACGCCGGGGCTGCGCCGGACGCAGCACGGTGGACGAAACCATCAAAGCCACGGCCGACGACCAGTTCTGGTTCGAAAACTTCCGCATGGGCATCTGGCCAAAGCTTTACGACGGCAGCCAGTTTCCACAGTCGGCCGAAGCGCTGGACCAGTTTTTCCGCCAAATCACGCCCAACACGGGCGCCTACGACGAAGAGCTGATTGCAGCCGACGTGGCAGCCCTGATGGAGAAAATTGGCGGCGGCATCCTCGTCACCCACTCGCAGGGCGGCGGGCCGGGCTGGCACGCAGCCATCAAGAGCAACAAGGTGCGCGCCATCGTTGCCTACGAGCCGGGCAGCGGCTTTGTCTTTCCCGAAGGCGAAACGCCCGCACCCCTGCCCACCATCAGTCCGTTCGGAGCTTTGGGGGCAACATCCATCGCCCCGGCCGACTTCGCGAAGCTCACCCGCATCCCCATCGTCATCTACTATGGCGACTACATCCCCGACCGGCCGAGCAACAACTGGGCAATGGACAGCTGGCGCGTACGCCTCAGGATGGCGCGCTTGTTTGCCGCGTGCATCAACCGCCACGGCGGCGACGCCACGGTGGTGCACCTGCCCGAACAAGGCATCAGGGGCAACTTCCACTTCCTCTTTACCGAGAAGAACAACGTGCAGCTTGCCGACCTGCTCTCCGCCTGGCTGAAAGAGAAAAAGCTGGACTAACGGCTCTCGCCATCCCGGGGCCGCTGCTCCCGCCCCTCCCTCTGACGGGCGGCATAGCGGACGGATCCGCCTAACAAACGGACAAACTTAAAATACATAAGAACGAACATGAAAACAAAACTCTTCACCCTCGTCGCCCTCCTCCTGACGGGCGTAACAGCGCTCAGCGCACAGACGGGAAAAACGTTGGTAGCTTACTTCAGTTGGAGCGGCAACACGCAGTACGTGGCCCAGCAGATTGCCCGCCAGACGGGCGGCACCCTCTTCCGCATCGAACCCGCAAAGTCGTACCCCACCGACTACAAACCCTGCACCGAAGTGGCAAAGACAGAAAAGGAGACGGACGCCCGCCCCGCCATCAAGAACCGGGTGGCCGACTGGGACTCGTACGACACCATCTTCATCGGCTGCCCCGTGTGGTGGTGGACCGCCCCGATGATTATCAACACCTTTGCCGAGAGCTACGACTTCCGGGGCAAGACCGTCGTCCCCTTCTGCACCTACGCCTCGGCCTACCGCGACGAGACGCTGGCCAAGATTGTGGCGCTCACGCCCGATGCCAAGCACCTGAAAGGCTACGGCGCCGTGAACCGCGACACGAAAGGGCTGACGCAATGGCTGCGGGAGATTAAGATGATAAAATAAACAGACAAGAGAGAAAACCTGCACGATATGAAGAAGCGGGGGCCGCGTCGACTGCGCCACGCGCAACTATGCGGAAGGCAACGGCGCCGCACGGACGAACCCACAGTTTATAGAATAGACGCGGGAACGAGGAAAACGTCACAGCATCCGGGCGTATATCTGTTATATTAAAAAGAAACTTCATATGAACAACTTTACTTACGAATACCCCGTGCGCCAACACTTTGGCAAGGGGTGCGCCGAGAGCGCCATCAAGGAGGAGATGAAACGTGTGGGCCCCAACGTGCTGCTGGCCTACGGCGGCGGTTCGCTGAAGCGCACGGGGCTTTACGACCGGCTGCAGGGCTGGCTGCACGAGTGTAGCAAACGGGTGGTGGACTTTGGCGGCATTAAGCCCAACCCCACCTACGACAAGGTGCAGGAGGGCACACGGCTGGTGCGCGAACGGGGCATCGATTTTATCCTGGCCGTAGGCGGCGGGTCGGTCATCGACTGCTGCAAGGTCGTGTCGGCCGCGGCCAAGCTGGACGAGGACATCTGGGAGATGCAGTACACAAAGCACCAGTTCCCCACCGAGTTTGTGCCAATGGGTGCCGTGGTTACGGCTTCAGGCACGGGCGCTGAGCAGAACAACGGGGCCGTCATCACCCACACCGAAAAGCGGCTGAAGCAACCGCTGGTCGGAGCCTACTACGACTTTGCCATCCTCGACAGCGACCTCACCCTGTCGCTCCCTATGGGGCAAGTGGTCAGCGGCGCGTTCGACACGCTGAGCCACTGCATGGAAACCTATATGGGCCAGCCGCAAACCGATAACGTGTCCGACGAACTGGGCGAGGCTGTGATGCGCAACGTCGTGAAGAACCTGCGTGCCCTGATTGCCAACCCCGACGACGACTTTGCACGGGGCGAACTGATGTGGGACGCCGCCCTTGCCGAAAACAGCCTGCTGAAGCTGGGCAAGCAGACCGACTTTCAATGCCACATGCTGGAACACGCCGTGGGGGCCTACACCGACTGCAACCACGGGCGGGCTTTGGCCGTCATCCATCCCGCGCTCTATCGCCACCTGCTCTCCGAAGGCAAGGAAAAGCTGGCGCGCATGGCCGAACGGGTGTGGGGCGTGAAAGGCGACACCGTGGAGCAGACTGCCGCCCTCGGCATCGACGCCCTCGAAGCCTTTATTAAGGAAATTGGACTGCCTACCCGTTGGAGCGAACTGGGCATTACGGACGAGGGTATTCTGCATGCCGCTGCCGACACTTGTATCCTCACGCCGGGCTGCTGCAAGCAATTTACGAGGGAGGAGCTGTTTGAGGTATTGAAAGAGCGTATGTAGTTGTATTTATAAAAAGCAAAGACAATGAAGCCAATATTCAAATCGCTGTTGTGCGGTGCCGCCGCTTTGATGCTGGCAGGCTCCGCCGTCGCACAGACTAAGCAAGCATTTACGCCGGTGGACTTTTCCACCCTTAAAAGCCCCAACAGCAACCCCTTCGGATTGGTATATCGGGGAGCCATCACCAAAAACGAGCCAGGCAAGGTGAACATTCACCGCATTGCCTACGACCTCGGCGGCTTAAAGATCGTAGCCAACGTTTATACGCCTGCCGGTTACGACGCGGCAAAGGCTTATCCCGCCCTTGTCGTGGCACATCCCAACGGAGGCTGCAAAGAGCAGGTGGCCGGGTTGTACAGCCAGCGGATGGCAGAGCAGGGTTACATCTGCCTTGCCTTCGACGCCGCCTATCAGGGAGGAAGCGAAGGTGAGCCGCCTGGCGTGGACAAGCCTGCCAGCCGCATTGAAGATATCCACCGTGCTGCCGACATCTTGGCGCAGTATCCCGGCGTGGATGCAAAGCGCATCGGCATTCTCGGCATCTGTGGCGGTGGCGGCTATACGCTGAAAGCCGCGCAGACCGACAAACGCTTCAAGGCAGTTGCCACGCTCAGTATGTTCAACTCCGGGCTGGTGCGCCGCAACGGGTTTCTCGATTCGCAAATGGGCGATGTGCAAAAGCGCCTTGCCGATGCCTGCGCCGCCCGCCAGAAGGAAGCCAACGGAGAGGCTCCCGAATATGTGGGCGACATGAGCGGCATGACGCCGGAGCAGGCGAAAAAGCTCCCGTTCGACCTCTACCGCGACGGCTACGAGTATTATCTCCAAACCCACGCTCATCCCGGCTCCACCTTCCGCTACACCAAGAGCAGTCTGGTGGACTTGATGGCGTTCGATGCGAGCGAGGGAATGTATCTCATCAACCAACCTCTCCTGATGATGGCGGGCAGCAATGCCGACACGTTCTATATGACCGAGCAATGTTTCAGCAAAGCCACGGGCACGAACGACAAGGAGCTGTTCCTCATCCCCGGCGCACGGCACATCCAGACATACTGGGTGCCTGAGTATGTGGACAAAGCTGTGAGCAAGCTGACGGAGTTTTTTGGGAAACATCTTTAAAGTCTAACCCCATAAAAGAAAATCGTTATGAAAAAGTTAGTAACGCTATTGGCCATGTTGGTTATGCTTGCGTCGGGCGCAAGCGCACAAGAAAGTTATTTTGGCGGGCAACGCGTGCTGATTGCATATTTCTCGTGGAGCGGCAACACGCAGCGGGTGGCTCAGGAAATACAGCGCCTCACGGGCGGCACCCTCTTCCGCATAGAGCCTGTTACGCCCTATCCCACCGACTACACCGAATGCACCGAGGTTGCCCTTGAAGAGCGCGACAACGACGCACGCCCGGCCATAGCCTCTACGGTGGAGAACTGGAACGATTACGACATCGTGTTCATCGGTTGCCCCGTATGGTGGCACACCGCCCCGATGATTATTTCCACCTTTGCCGAAAGCTACGACTTTAAGGGGAAAACCGTCGTTCCCTTCTGCACTTACGCATCCACTTTCCGCGACGAGACGCTGCAGAAAATCGTAGACCTCACGCCCGACGCCGCCCACCTCACCGGCTTGGGGGCAAGGAGTGGCCAGACAAGCGGCGTGCAGGCGTGGCTCAACTCTATCAACGATGAGTGGGAAGAAAACGGCGGAAGCACCGGCATAAACAACGTTTCGGCAACCCAAGGAGACAAGAACAACGTGACTTACGATTTGTCGGGACGGGTTGTAAAAAACGAAGAAGCCTCGCACGGGGTGTTTATTGTCAGCAAAAATGGCAAATCGCATAAGGTATTAAAATAAAGATGGCCGTATGAAAAGAATATGCTTACTGTCTGTCATGCTCTTAATGGGGCTGACATGCGTGCTGGCGCAAACGCCGGCAAACGTGTACTACACGTCTGAAATTACGCCCGAGTCGCTCGTCAGGATTTACCATGCCCTCGGCGTAAAGCCGACGGGGAGGGTGGCCATAAAGATAAGTACCGGCGAATCGTCGCGCACGAATTACCTGCGCCCCGAGTTCATCAAAGGACTCGTGGACGAAACTGGCGGTACCATCGTCGAATGTAACACGGCATACCAAGGCAACCGTTCCAACACGGAAAGCCACCGCCGCGCCATCGCCGAGCGTGGTTTCACCGAGGTAGCACCGGTTGACATCATGGACGAAGACGGAAGTCTCGACATTCCCGTACAGGATAAGACCCACATGCAGTTCGACCGTGTGGGCAGCCATATCGCCAACTACGACTTCCTGATAAACCTTGCCCACTTCAAAGGGCATGCCATGGGTGGCTTCGGCGGCGTACTGAAGAACCAAAGCATCGGTATGGCCTCTCGCGAGGGCAAGACGCTCATTCACACGGCCGGCGAATACAGCAACCCCGGCCAGGTGTTCAACAACCACCGGGGGCAGGACGCTTTTCTCGAATCGATGGCTGCTGCGGCGCAAGCCGTACACAACTACTTCGGCGGCAAGGTGATTTACATCAATGTAATGAACAACTTGTCAGTGGATTGCGACTGCGACGGCAATCCCTCGGCACCGCAAATGCACGACATCGGCATTCTTGCCTCGCTCGACCCAGTGGCGTTGGATAAGGCGTGTCTCGACCTTGTGTTCAACCACCAGTCAGTAGCAGGCGACGACAGCGGACCGCTCATTCAGCGCATCAACCGTCAGCATGGCACGCACATCGTCGATTATGCGGAGCAGATCGGTCTTGGCACAACTTCTTACAATCTCATCGACATAGATGAAAGTACGGGCATTTCTCAAACGGCTGTCGAAAACACGCTGCAACGCTATAACGTGTTCACCGTTGACGGCATAAAGCTGCTGACAAATGCAAAGAGCCTCGACTCGCTTACGCCCGGTGTGTATATTGTCAACGGACGTAAGACGACCATCATGTGAGACGCTTTGACAAGCTGATTTTGAACGCAACGAAAAGAAATAAGCTTAACTGAAATGATATGTATCCACGCATTGTTTGCCACATAATGGGGTCGGTCGACGGCCGGTTGCTGACCGACCGCTGGACGGAGCCGTTTGATGGAAAAAGTAAAGGCGAACTGATGGGCATCTACGCCGCCATCGGCCGGCGGCTGAATACCGACGCTTGGATGTTCGGCAAAAACACGTTGTGCGAAGGATGTTTTCCTCAGAAATTTCCTGCCGCCGACCCCACGCCGTCGGCCGGGCCGGAACCTTTTGTGGCCCGCCGCTCGTCCGACCGCCTCTTTGTGGTGGCCGACCCGGAAGCAGACATTCTTTTTGAACGTTCCACCGTCAGAGGCGACAGCATCGTTACCATTCTGACCGAAACGGCTCCCGCTGCCTACTTACAGCATCTGCGCGACCAAGGTGTTTCTTACCTCTTTGCCGGGCACGATGGGAAAGACCTGCGCTCGGCCATGCAGACCTTGGCAGAAGCGTTCGGCGTGGAGCGGCTCTCGCTGCAAGGCGGCGGTATCATAGACGGAGCGTTCCTCGAAGCCGGGCTGATTGACGAACTGAGCCTTGTTGTTTACCCGGGCATCGACGGATCGGCCGACTCTACGTCTATCTTCCACTACGTCGGCAGGGGCAACCCCGCGCAAGGGCAGCGGCTCGAACTGCTTTCGGCTGAAACGATGGACGACGGAGTGGTTTGGTTACGGTATAAATTTCATCGATGAGCGTGGGCGCTGCTTGGCGCATGGCGTAAACTGCTTCGACGCCGCCCTGCCTTAATTGTCCGAGCTGTCGAAAGGAGCCACCGCCACCCGCCCTTAGCCGCCATCTGCGTGAGCGCGTTATACGTTGCCACGAAGATGGCGGCTTGTTTTACGAAGATAAGCTGCAGCTCGGACAAGGCCGGAAAAAGCGAGCTTTTTCTTGCCTTGCCTCTCGCCTTTCGCTATCTTTGGCTGCGCCCAAGATTGAGGCAGCTCGGCAATGCCAAGGAAAACGAGCTTTTCCTTGGCGCTGCTCTCGCCTTTCGCTATCTTTGCCCCTTCGGAACTATCAACTGCTTTTGTATATGCATTCACGCGAAGAAAAATTGGAGGCATTCGGTCGTTTGCTCGACGTCATGGACGAGCTGCGCGAGAAATGCCCGTGGGATCGCAAGCAGACGAACGAAAGCCTGCGGCCCAACACCATCGAGGAGGTTTACGAGCTGTGCGACGCCCTGACGCGCAGCGACAACAAAAATATCTGCAAAGAGCTGGGCGACGTGCTGCTCCACATCGTTTTCTACGCCAAGATCGGGCAGGAGAAGGGGGCTTTCGACGTGGCCGACGTCTGCAACGAGCTTTGCGACAAGCTCATCTTCCGCCATCCGCACGTGTTTGGCAACGTCGAGGGGGTGGAGAGCGCCAGCCTTGTGACCCGCCAGTGGGAGCTGCTGAAGCAGCAGGAGAAAGATGGCAACGGGAGCGTGCTGGGAGGCGTGCCGCAGGCGCTGCCTTCGCTCATCAAGGCCTACCGCATACAGGACAAGGCGCGCGGCGTGGGCTTCGACTGGGAGGAACGCCGCCAGGTGTGGGCAAAGGTGAAGGAGGAAATTGCAGAATTTGAGGCCGAAGTGGAGCACATGGACAAGCAGAAGGCCGAAGCCGAGCTGGGAGACGTGCTTTTCAGCCTGATAAACGCCGCCAGGCTCTATAAAATCAACCCCGACAACGCTCTGGAACGCACCAACCAGAAGTTTATCCGCCGCTTCAACTATCTGGAAGAGCATACGCTGAAACAGGGGCGCGCGCTCACCGACATGACGCTTGCCGAGATGGACGCCATCTGGGAGGAGGCCAAGCGCCACGACGCCGACTGACCGCTGCCCTTAACGGTTTTACGGGCGAAAGCGGCGCAGCCGGCCACCCCTGTCGGTTTGGCGGGTCGGAAAAAAGTTTGTAAGTTTGCTGCCTCACCCTTCAATCATCCATAGACCATGAATCTGCGTATCCACATCCACACATGGCTGCCGCTGCTGCTGGCGTCGGCCCTTTTCACCGCCTGCTCCGACGACGACGCCCCTGCCATGAAGCCTGCCCTGCCGGCCAACGGAGGCAGCAACGTCAAGAGCGTTACCCACCTGGGGAGCGTGCCGGCCACGTACGACTGGCAGTTCACCTACAGCGACGGACGGCTTGTCCGCGCCAGCGGCACGTCGCGCGACCCGTCGCCCGAAATCGACAAAAATTTCTCTTACACCAGCAACATCTCGTATGGCCCCTCCTCGGTCAAGGTTTCCAATTCGAGCGGCGAGCGCATCAGCCTGACGCTTGGCAGCTCCGGGCTGGTGGAGCAGATGACCGTGAACGGAAACATCTACGAGTTCTACTACCGCGACCTGCGGCTGGCCGGTTGGGAAAAGACCATCTTCGAAGACAGCTTCGGGCACATTACGCAATACCGTTCGTCGGCCACCATCGAATATGCCGACGGCGATCTCTCGCGCATTGTCTACTCCGAAGACGGGCTTACCCGCGAAACGCTCACGTTCACCCCGTCCAACCTGGTCAACACCAACGGTCTGCTCCCCGAGCTGGCTGCCAAGCAGCTGGGGCTCCTGGGGTTCGAGCATCTCTACTACGCCGGGCTCTTCGGGCGGCCCACGGTGCACCTCGTGCAGGCGCTCCACGTCGAAGATCTCCTTGACGAAGGCAGCAGCTACTCTGTCGACTTCGACTATACCCAGCGAAACGGCAACTACGAGCTCTGCAACTATCGCTACCGGGGAAAGGCAGCCTCCGTGGCCTACGAATACTGACGTTTTCCCGCCCCATTCCTTCAGCCCGCCGGTGCTCCCATGCGTCGGCGGGCTGCTTTTTGAATGGACAATTGAGAATGGACAATGGACAATTGAGAATGGAGAATGGACTATTGAGAATTTTCAATTTCCATCTATCATTTGTCAATTGAAAAACCAAATTCCGTCTTCTTGCCGTAACTTTGCAGACATGAAGAACGAATTTATCCCTGCCACCGGCGAAGAAGGCATCGCCTTGTGCGACGATACCGACTTTGCCCTCTACCGCCGGCCCGACGAAACGCACTATACCCTTGTGGCCGACGCCGGGGGTGCTGCCTCCCTGCCCGACGACGCCCCGCTCGAAGGTGAGAGGGGCTTCCTTGTGGCCCCCTTTCTTTACGGCACGGCCGCTCCCTCCGGGCTCCCCACGCTCCTCATCCGTCCGCACACCTGCACGCAGGCCCCCGTGCCCGATGGGGGCGGTTTCTCCCTTTCGGCCACGCCCGGCGACGCAGAGGACGAACGCATGGCCTATCATCGCAGCTTCGGCCGGGCCTACCGCCGTTTTTCCACCTCGTCGTGCCACAAGTTCGTCTTGTCACGCTGCCACGACGTCCGGCTGCATGACGCCTTGGACGGGCACGGGCTGACGTCGCTCTTTTTCAAGGCCTGCCGCCTCTACCCCCACAGCTACGTGGCCCTGTGGCGCACGCAGGCCGGCGGAACCTGGCTGACGGCCACGCCCGAAACGCTCCTGCGCCACGAGCCCGACGGCTGGCACACCATGGCCCTGGCCGGCACGATGGACGCCTCCGACCCGCGCAGCGCCACGCCGGAGGGATGGAGCGCCAAAAACCGCGAGGAGCAAGCCTGCGTCAGCCGCTACATCGCCGACCGCCTGCGACCCCTTGCCCGCACGTGGCAGGCTTCGGCCACCCGCCCCAGCCTGGCAGCCGGCCTGCGCCACCTGTGCACCCACTTTACCTTCACCACCGGCAACGACGTGCAGCTCCGCTCCCTGCTCAACACCCTTCACCCCACACCCGCCGTTTGCGGATGGCCCGCCGGCGAAGCGCTCGCCGCCATCCTCGACGCCGAACCGCATGCCCGGCGCTATTATGCCGGCTTCAGCGGTCCCCTTGCCCTGCGGGGCACGACCGCTTTTTACGTCACGCTCCGCTGCATGGAGCTCACAGCCACCGCTGCCCGGCTCTACGCCGGCGGAGGCATCCTGAAAGAAAGCCGTGAAGAGGACGAATGGCAGGAAACCTGCCGCAAGATGCAGCCCATGCTCCGCCTCTTCTCATCATAAATCTCACGAAATGACCACCCCGCTTCTCTATTGCGACAAGCCCTCAGTCAACCGGCTGACCGCCCTGCTCTGCCGTGCCGGCCTGCGCGACGTCGTCGTTTGCCCCGGTTCGCGCAACGGCGTGCTGGCCCACAACTTCTACGTCTGCCCCGCCCTGCGCTGCCACCCCGTCACCGACGAGCGCAGTGCGGCTTTCTTTGCGCTGGGCCTCAGTCTGGCCACGCGCCGCCCCGCCGCCATCTGCGTGACGTCGGGTTCGGCCCTGCTGGGCACGCTGCCCGCCGTGGCCGAGGCCGCCTTTCGCCACGTCCCGCTGCTGGTCGTATCGGCCGACCGGCCTGCCCGGTGGGTTGGCCAGCTCGACGGCCAGACGCTCCCCCAGCCCGGTGCCCTCATGCCCTACGCCCCCTGCTTCAACCTGCCCGAGGACGGAACGCCCGGCGCCGACGGCTGGACCGACCGCCTGCTGAACGAAGCGCTGCTGGCGCTCCGCCGGGGCGGTGGCGGTCCCGTCCACGTCAACGTTCCGCTCGACGAGCCCCTCTTCTCGTTCGGCACCCCGCAGCTGCCCGACGTGCGCCTCGTCAGCGAGATACGGCCCGAGGTGCCCTCTCCCCTGCCCGACGCACTGCTGAGCCACATCAAGGCGGCGCGCCTGCCCGTCCTGCTGCTGGGCGAGCGCGACGAGGGGCCCTCGCCCGCCGCCATGGAGCTCGACAACGGCAACCGTCTGCTGGTGCTGCCGGAGCTCGTTGCCAACCAGCCCGGCAGCTTTCGCACCGCCGTGCTCGAAGCCCTGCCCGGCTGCGGCGGGCTTCGGCCCGACCTGGTCATCCATGCCGGCGGCACGTTCGTCAACAAACGGATGAAACAGCTGCTGCGCACCCTGCCCGGCTGCTCCGTCGTCCGCATCGAAGAGAGCGACGCCCTGCCCGACACGTTCGGCCGCCTCACCACGGTGGTGCGCTCGCCGCTCGAACCCGTCCTGCGCCAGCTGGCCGAGGCGCTCCCGCCGCACGAGGGGGTGCGCCGGGAAAAGGAGCGGCTGGCCGCCGCAGCTGCCCGCCTTTCCGCCTACCGGCCCGCGGCGTTTGCCGACGTGGGCATCGTGCAGCGGCTGGCCCGCCGCCTGCCGCCCCGGGGCTATTCGCTCCACTTGGGCAACAGCTCCGTCGTGCGCAATGCCTGCTGGTTTTTCGACGGAGGCCACGTGCCCATCCACTGCAACCGCGGCCTTAACGGCATCGAGGGCTCGCTCTCGACGGCCGTCGGCTATGCTTCGGCCGACAGCCGCCCCGCCTTGGTGCTCATCGGCGACCTCAGCTTCTTTTACGACCAGAACGCCCTGTGGAACGGAGCTCTTCCGCCCGGCCTGCGCATCCTGCTCTTCAACAACGGTGGCGGGCAGATCTTTTACCGGCTGCCCGGCCTGCCGGCATCGCCCGCGCTCACGCCTCTCGTGGCCGCCGCCCACCACACCTCGGCCGAAGGCCTTGCCCGCAGCTACGGGCTCTCCTACCATGCCGTGCGCGATTACGACTCGCTCGAACGGGCCATCGGCAGCCTGCTTGCACCCGCCGGCAGCCGCCCCGTGCTTGTCGAAGCATTCACCCGCACCGCCGACAACGAAAGCGAACGGCTGCGCCTCCTGCACACCGTAGTCAGCCCCTCACCGACCGACATTATTCACCCATAACATTTTACTCATGCAACGCGATTGGAAAACCATTAAGGAATACAAGGAAATCCTCTTCGACTTTTACAACGGCATAGCCCGCATCACCATCAACCGTCCCCGCTGGCGCAACGCCTTTACACCGCTTACGGTGGCCGAAATGGGCGAGGCGCTGACCTATTGCCGGGAGTGTCCCGACGTCTGCGTGGTCGTCCTGACGGGAGCCGGCGACAAGGCCTTCTGCTCCGGCGGCGACATGCACGTCAAAGGCCGCGGCGGCTACGTGGGCAACGACGGCATACCGCGCCTCAACGTGCTCGACGTGCAAAAGCAGATACGCAACCTGCCCAAACCCGTCATTGCCATGGTCAACGGCTACGCCATCGGCGGCGGCCACGTGCTCCACCTCGTCTGCGACCTGACGATAGCCTCCGACAATGCCATTTTCGGGCAGACCGGCCCCAAGGTGGGCTCGTTCGACGCCGGGTTCGGGGCTTCGTATCTGGCGCGCATCGTGGGCCAGAAAAAAGCCCGCGAAATATGGTTCCTCTGCCGTCAGTATTCAGCTGCCGAAGCCGAGCGCATGGGCCTAGTCAACAAGGTCGTACCCTTCGACAGCCTCGAAGACGAAACCGTGAGCTGGGCCGAAACGATGATGGAACGCTCGCCGCTGGCTCTCCGCATGATTAAGGCCGGGCTCAACGCCGAGCTCGACGGCCAGAGCGGCATTCAGCAGCTCGCCGGCGACGCCACTATGCTCTACTACATGCTCGACGAGGCACAAGAGGGCGGACGTGCCTTTCTCGAAAAGCGTAAGCCCGACTTCAAGAAGTTTCCCAAGCTGCCCTAAGATGGAGCCGCTGTTTCTTCCCTCAGAGCTGGTGAGCGTCACCCCCGTACGACGCCACTTCCGCTTCAAGCAGCCGGCCGGTACCTCGCGGGGCGTCTACCTCGACCGCACGGTGTGGTACGTCGTGGTCAGCCGGCGACGCCCCGGGCAGCCGCCCGCCATCGGCATTGGCGAATGCGCCCTGCTGCCCGACCTGAGCTGCGACGCCGTGCCCGGTTACGAGGACGTGCTGCGCCGGGCCTGCGACGCCTTGCGCCGCACCGGGCTCATCGACCGCGAAGCCCTGCGCCCCTATCCCTCCATCCTGTTCGGGCTCGAAACGGCCGCCCTCTCTTTCCGCGCCTCGCTGCGCACGGGCGACTGCCTCCGGCTCTTCGACACGCCCTTTTCGCGGGGCGAACAGGGCATACCCATCAACGGTCTGGTGTGGATGGGCAGCTTCGACGAGATGCAGGCCCGTCTCGAAGCCAAACTGGCCGAGGGCTCGCGCTGCGTAAAACTGAAAATCGGCGCCATCCGTTTCGACGACGAACTGGCGCTCATCCGCCGCGTGCGCCGGCGCTTCTCGCCGGCCGACGTGGAGCTGCGCGTCGACGCCAACGGCGGATTTACACCCGAAGAGGCGCCCCGCCTGCTCGACCGGCTGGCCGCTTACGGCATCCACAGCATCGAACAGCCCATCCGTGCCGGCAGATGGGCCGAGATGGGCCGTCTTTGCCGCACATCGCCGCTCCCCATCGCCCTCGATGAGGAGCTCATCGGCCTGAACACTCCCGAGCAGAAGCGGCAGATGCTCGACGAGGTGCGGCCCCAGTATATCGTGCTGAAGCCCTCGCTCCACGGCGGGCTGAGCGGCGCGCGCGAATGGATAGACGAGGCGGCAGAGCGCGGCATCGGCCATTGGATAACGAGCGCCCTCGAAACCAACGTGGGGCTCAACGCCATCGCACAGTGGACCGCCTCGCTCTATCCCGCCGGCGCGCCGCGCCACCAGGGGCTGGGCACGGGCCGGCTCTTCACCGACAACTTCCATCCGGCCCCGCTCGAAATCGAAGGCGAGCGCCTCTACTTCGGCCACGCCGCCACCCGGCGCTTTGCCGACGAGGTGCGGGCCTTCCGCGCGGCGTGGGACGACGCCTCGCCCACGCTGCCCGTACACACGTCCGGCTCCACGGGAGCACCCAAGGAGATACAGGTGGAAAAAGCCCGTATGCGCGCCAGCGCTGAAATGACCTGCCGCTTTCTCGGCCTTGCCCCCGGCGATACGGCCCTGCTCTGCATGCCCCTCGACTACATTGCAGGCAAGATGGTGGCCGTGCGCGCCTTTACGCACGGACTGCGCCTGGTTTGCACGGCTCCGTCGGCCCATCCCTTTGCCGGACTGCGCTTCTCGCCCACGTTCGCCGCCCTGACGCCCATGCAAGTCTACGAAACGCTGCGCGTGCCGCGCGAAGCCACCTTGCTGCGGGGCGTGCGCTGCCTCATCATCGGCGGCGGCGCCGTGGACGACGCGCTGGCCGCCCGCCTCCGCCATTTCCCGCACGACGTGTGGAGCACCTACGGCATGACCGAAACGCTCTCACACGTGGCCATGCGGCGCCTGAGCGGCCCCGGTGCCGGCCTGTCCTATCATGTCCTGCCGGGCGTAGGCGTGACGCTCACAAGCGACGGCCGGCTGGCCATCGACGCCCCGGCCGTATGCCCCCACAGGCTCGTGACGAACGACCGCGCCCGCCTGACGGACGACGGCGGCTTCGTCATCCTGGGACGCGCGGACAACGTCGTTTGCAGCGGCGGAATAAAGATGCAGATCGAAGAGCTGGAACGCCGCCTGGCACCGTTGGAGGGCAACTTTGCCGTCACGGCCGTGCCCGACCCGAAGTTTGGCGAAGCCGTCACACTACTCTACAGCGGCCCCCTGACGGACGACGAGCTGCAAGCGCTCTGCCGCGAACGGCTGTCCCCCTACGAACAGCCGAAACACATCTGCCGCACCGGCGACATCCCCCGCACCGGAACGGGCAAGCCCGCCCGCAGCCGCATACGCGAGCTGGCACGCCGCCTCTGCAAAAGCTGACGGCACGCCCCGCACGCCGGCACCGCCCCACAGCCCGCAGCACCCGCGCCCGCCACCGGGCAGCCCGTGCCGCGGGCTTTCTGCGTGACGCCGCTCCCTCCCGCCACCCGGAGCGACGCCCCCGGCTCCGGGCTGCCGCCCGGCAAAACGCGGCAGCCGGCTGCCCAAAGCGCCGGCAAGCCGGAAAACGGCGCCGACAAGGCAGAAAAGCAACGCCGAAACAGCTGTTCATCTTTTTTCACATACCGGCCGGCAAAAAGACGGACACCTATGGTGTGTTTTTGGTGCATCGGCAGTTTTTCCGTACCTTTGCATACTTCAAACAAGCTTATTTCAAGAGGAGAACCGACATGAACTACGATTTGTCACAAGGACTTTCCAGGATTTTACGCTACAGCCGCGACGAAGCCCTCCGTCTGCACAGCCGGTCGGTGGGCTCGGCCCATCTGTTGCTGGGCATCCTGCATGAAAGCGAGGGAAAGGCCGCAGCGGCCCTGCACAGCCTTTGCCTCTCGACCGACGTGCTGCGCCGCCGCGCGGAGCAGAAAATCGCCCATGAAGAAGAGCTCGCCGAAAACGAGCCGAACCATCCCGAAATGAACGAGGAGAGCACGCGCATACTGCGCCTGTGCCTGCTCGAAGCGCGACTGGCCGGAAGCACGACGGCCGAAAGCGAACATTTGCTCCTGGCCATGCTGCACGACCGCGGCAACAGCGGGCGCACCATCCTGAACGAAAACGAAATCACATACGAGAAAGTGGCCGCGGCCCTCAACCTCAAGCCCAACGTACGCTCGGCCTTCGGCGTGGCCGACGAGGACGAGCAGCAAGACCGCTTTGCCGGCAGCGGAGCCGACGGCAAACGCAGCGCGCCCCACACGGCACGCGAGGAGAAAAAGGGCGGAAGCGACACACCCGTCATCGACAACTTCAGCACCGACCTGACGCTGGCAGCCAAAGAGGGCAAGCTGGACCCCGTCGTGGGCCGCCAGCGCGAGATCGAGCGCATCGCCCAGATACTGAGCCGGCGAAAGAAGAACAACCCCATCCTCATCGGCGAACCGGGCGTGGGCAAGAGCGCCGTCGTCGAGGGGCTGGCCCAACTGATAGCGGCAGCCAAAGTGCCCCGCGGACTGGCCGGAAAACGCATCGTGGCGCTCGACATGGCGGCCGTCGTGGCCGGAACACAATACCGCGGACAATTCGAGGAAAGGCTGCGGCGCCTCATCGGCGAACTGAAAGCGCACCCGGAGATAGTGCTCTTCATCGACGAAATACACACCATGGTGGGCGCCGGCTCGGCTCCCGGAAGCCTCGACGCCGCAAACATCCTCAAGCCGGCTCTGGCGCGCGGCGAAGTGCAGTGTATCGGTGCCACGACGGTGGACGAATACCGCAAGACGATAGAAAAGGACGGCGCGCTGGAACGCCGCTTCCAGAAGATCATGCTCGAGCCCGCCACGGCGGAAGAAACACTCACTATCCTGCGGAACATCAAGGATAAGTACGAAGAACACCACAACGTGACCTATACGGACGACGCTTTGGAGGCGTGCGTGCGCCTTACGGAGCGCTACGTGACCGACCGCGCCCTGCCCGACAAGGCCATCGACGCTCTGGACGAGGCCGGCAGCCGCACGCACATGGTGAACATGACCGTTCCGAAGGAAATCGAGGACAAGGAAAAGGAAATAAACGACCTGCGCGAGCGCAAGAACGAAGCTGCCGCCAGCCAGCACTACGAACTGGCGGCCAACCTGCGCGACACGCTCGTGCAGAAGGAAAGCGAGCTGAAGGCGCTGGACGAAGCCTGGCGGGCCTCGCTGAAAGAAAACCGCGAGACCGTAACGGGCGAGCACGTGGCCGGCGTCGTTTCGATGATGACGGGCATCCCCGTGCAGCGCCTGCGCAGCTCGGAGAGCGTGCGCCTGAAAGGCATGAGGCAGGAACTGGCCAAAAAGGTCATAGCCCAGGACCGCGCCATCGAACGCCTGACGCGCGCCATCACGCGCAACCGCATCGGACTGAAAGACCCCAACCGCCCCATCGGCACCTTCATGTTTGTGGGCCCAACGGGCGTGGGCAAGACGCACCTGGTGAAGACGCTGGCCGAGTTTATGTTTGGCTCGGCCGATGCCCTCATCAGAATAGACATGAGCGAGTATGTGGAGAAATACAGCACGAGCCGCCTCGTGGGAGCTCCCCCGGGATACGTGGGATATGAGGAGGGCGGACAGCTCACGGAGAAGGTGCGCCGCCACCCCTACTCCATCGTGCTGCTCGACGAGATTGAAAAGGCGCATGGCGACGTGTTCAACATCTTGCTGCAAGTGATGGACGAAGGCCGCCTGACCGACGGCAACGGAACGACCGTCGACTTTCGCAACACGGTGATTATCATGACGTCGAACAGCGGCACGCGCCAGCTGCGCGAGTTTGGAACGGGCGTGGGCTTCACGCAGACGGGCTCGCGCACGGCCGACGCCCGCCAGGCCGAGGACATCGTGAAGAAGGCCCTGCAAAAGCAGTTTGCACCGGAGTTTCTGAACCGCCTGGACGACATCATCATGTTCGACGCCCTCGACAAAGAGGCTGCCGGACGCATTGCCGACCTCGAGCTGACCGCACTGGCCAAGCGTATCGGGAACATGGGATACCATCTCGACATGACGCCCGAGGCACGCGCTTTCATCGTCAACAAAGGTTTCGACCCACGCTACGGCGCCCGCTCGCTGAAACGCGCCATCCAGAGCTATGTGGAAGACCCCATCTGCGAAACGCTCATGGAAGCCGGCTTCGACGACGAAAGAAAGAACGCGGCAACGCGCATAGCCGTCGGCTGCAAGGAAGGGGCCGGAGAGCTGACGGTGCAGCTGACAAACGAAGACAACAACAACGGAAAAACAGACTGACATGAAATATACAGCCACTGACATCGAGGGTGTATGGATCCTGGAACCCCGCCTTTTTGCCGACCCGCGGGGCTACTTCATGGAGACCTACCGCAAGGAGGATTTCGACAGCCATATAGGCCACGCGGTGGACTTCATACAGGACAACCAGTCGAAGTCGTCGCTCGGCGTTCTGCGCGGGCTCCACTATCAGCGGGGCGAATTTTCACAGGCCAAGCTGGTGCGCGTCATCACGGGCCGCGTGGTCGACGTGGCCGTCGACCTGCGGCTCGGCTCGCCCACCTTCGGCCGCCACGTGGCCGTGGAGCTCAGCGAGGAAAACAACCGTCAGCTGTTTATCCCCCGCGGCTTTGCCCACGGCTTCCAGGTGCTGTCGGAAACGGCCGTTTTCACCTACAAGGTCGACAACGTATATGCCCCGCAAGCCGAGCGCAGCATCCGCTACGACGACCCCGAGCTGGGCATTGCCTGGCCCATCACCGACCCCGAGCGCGTGCTGCTCTCGGAAAAGGACCTGAACCGCGCCGTGAGCTTTGCCGAGGCCGAAAAGTTCTGAACCGCGGCCGGGAAAGCCTCCGGCCCACTCCATCCCACTCATTCAAGAAAAGGACATCTGATGAAAAATATCCGCAACTTCTGCATCATTGCCCACATTGACCACGGAAAGAGCACGCTGGCCGACCGCCTGCTGGAACGTACGCGCACCATACAGGTGACCGAGGGCCAAATGCTCGACGACATGGATCTGGAACGCGAACGGGGCATCACCATCAAAAGCCACGCCATACAAATGGAATATGAGCTCGACGGCGAAAAATATACGCTCAACCTCATCGACACGCCGGGCCACGTGGACTTTTCGTACGAGGTGAGCCGCAGCATAGCAGCCTGCGAAGGGTGCCTGCTCGTGGTGGACTCGACACAGGGCGTCCAGGCACAGACCATATCCAACCTCTACATGGCCATCGAACACGACTTGGAAATCATACCCGTCTTGAACAAATGCGACATGGTCAACTCGATGCCCGAAGTGGTGGAGGACGAAATCATAGACCTCTTGGGATGCAAGCGCGAAGAGATTATCCGGGCCTCGGGACGGACAGGACAGGGCGTGGACGAGATACTGCGCGCCGTCGTGGAACGCATACCGGCACCGACGGGCGACGAAAACGCTCCGCTGCAAGCCTTGATATTCGACAGCGTGTTCAACTCGTTCCGGGGCATCATTGCCTACTTCAAGATTGTGAACGGCTCGATACGCAAAGGCGAGGACGTGCTCTTTGTCAACACGAAAAAGAAATATTCGGCCGACGAGGTGGGCGTGCTCAAAATGGACCTGTCGCCGCGCGACGTCCTCCACTGCGGCGACGTGGGCTACATCGTCAGCGGCATCAAGACCGCCACCGAGGTTAAGGTGGGCGACACCATTACGGCCGTGGCACGCCCCTGCGAAAAAGCCATCGATGGCTTCGAAGAGGTGAAGCCGATGGTGTTTGCCGGCGTATATCCCGTGGAAACGGAGGACTTTGAAAACCTGCGGGCCAGCCTGGAAAAACTGCAACTGAACGACGCATCGCTGACGTTCTCGCCGGAATCGTCGGTAGCCTTGGGCTTCGGCTTCCGCTGCGGATTTCTGGGACTGCTCCACATGGAAATCGTACAAGAGCGCCTGGATCGCGAGTTCAACATGAACGTCATCACCACCGTCCCGAACGTAAGCTACCACGTATTCGACAAGCACGGCGTGATGAAGGAAGTGCACAACCCGGCCGGCATGCCCGACGCCACGGAGATCGACCACATCGAGGAACCCTACATACGCGCCTCCATCATCACCCGCACCGACTACATAGGCTCCATCATGACGCTGTGCCTGGGCAAACGGGGCGAACTGGTGAAGCAGGAATACGTCTCGGGCGACCGCGTGGAGCTCTACTACGACATGCCGCTGGCAGAAATCGTCATCGACTTTTACGACAAGCTGAAATCCATATCGAAAGGCTACGCCTCGTTCGACTATCACCCCATCGAGTTCCGCCCCTCGAAGCTGGTGAAACTGGATATCCTCCTGAACGGCGAACCTGTGGACGCCCTGTCGACGCTGACGCACGTAGACAACTCCGTAACCTTTGGGCGGCGCATGTGCGAAAAGCTGAAAGAGCTGCTCCCCCGCCAGCAGTTCGACATAGCCATCCAGGCGGCCATAGGCGCGAAAATCATAGCACGCGAAACCGTGAAGCAGGTGCGCAAGGACGTGACGGCAAAATGCTACGGCGGCGATATCAGCCGTAAGCGCAAGCTTCTTGAAAAACAAAAACGGGGGAAAAAGCGCATGAAAGAGATTGGTAACGTACAGGTGCCTCAGAAAGCATTCCTGGCCGTGCTCAAGCTCGACTGACGCGCCCATACAGCATCAAGACGACTTCATTACATACCTCACCATGCTCATAGAACTCAAAGCCGCCGACATCCGGCAGGAAGACAAGACCATCTTGGAAAACGTGGACTTCCACGTGGACGAAAACGAGTTTGTATATATAATAGGTAAGGTGGGCTCGGGAAAAAGCTCACTGCTGAAAACGCTCTATGCCGAGCTGCCCGTCAAAACGGGCGAAGCCTCTATCCTCGGCTACGACCTGCGCAAACTGAAACGGAAACGCATCCCCGACCTGCGACGGCAGCTGGGCATCATCTTTCAGGACTTCCAGCTGCTGAGCGACCGCACCGTGGCCGAAAACCTGAACTTCGTGCTGCGCTCCACGGGATGGAAAAAGAAAACCGAACGGAGCAACCGCATAGCCGAAGTGCTCGACATGGTGGGACTGCCCGACAAGGCCGACCGCTTTCCGCACGAGCTCAGCGGCGGCGAGCAGCAACGCATCTCGATAGCTCGCGCCCTGCTGAATACGCCGAAAATCATTTTGGCCGACGAACCTACGGGCAACCTCGACCAGGAAACGGGTAAGAAGATTGTTGCCATCCTTCGCGAAATATGCGAACAGGGTACCGCCGTGGTGATGGTGACGCACAACCTCAACCTCCTGCAACAGTATCCCGGCATCGTGTATCGCTGCGAGGACGGACACATCCACGAAGTGACGGGCGAATACAACGCTCCCATCGAACTGGAAACGTCGCAGCCCATCGCTCCCCTGACCGACTGAACGGCAATGCCGGCTCACATTATCCATAACTAACAACACGCGAAAAAGATGAAAGTACTGAAATTCGGTGGCACCTCTGTCGGCTCACCGCAACGCATAAAGGAAGTAGCCTCGCTCATTACCGAGGGAGGGAAAAAGATAGTCGTGCTCTCGGCCATGTCGGGCACGACCAACTCTTTGGTCGAAATTACCGACTACTTTAAAAAGAAAAACCCCGAAGCTGCCAACAACGTCATCAACGGGCTGCGCCGCAAATACATGCAGCACGTCGACGAGCTCTACTCCACCGAGCAGATGAAAAAGCAGACCAAGGAGTTGCTGGAAGAAATCTTCATGTACCTGCATTCTTTTTCCAGCTCCGATTTCGGCGAACATGAAGAAAAGGCCATACTCGCCCAGGGAGAAATCATGAGCACAAACATGATGACCAACTACCTGCGCGAAACGGGCGTCAACGTACTGCTGATCTCTGCTTTCGACTTCCTGAAACTCGACGAGAACAAAGAACCCGAGCTTAGCTACATAGCAAAACAGCTCAAAGCGATATTAAAGAGCAACAGCCAGTACGATCTGTACATTACGCAAGGATTTGTCTGCCTCGATCACGAAGGCCACATCGACAACCTGCAACGCGGCGGTTCCGATTATACGGCATCGCTCATCGGAGCCGCACTGCGCGCCGAGGAAATCCAAATATGGACCGATATCGACGGCATGCACAACAACGACCCGCGCTTTGTCGAAAACACGACGCCCGTACGCCAGCTTAACTTCGAAGAAGCGGCCGAGCTGGCCTATTTTGGCGCAAAAATCCTCCACCCAACCTGCGTCCAGCCCGCACGGTTCACCGATGTGCCGGTACGTCTGCTCAATACGATGAACCCAACCGCGCCCGGCACGATAATAAACAACGAAATGCTGCCCGGAAACATCAAGGCCGTAGCCGCCAAAGACGGCATCACAGCCATCAAAATCGTTTCGAGCCGCATGTTGCTGGCCCCAGGCTTCCTAAGAAAGATTTTTGAAGTCTTCGAAAGATACCGCACCAGCGTTGATATGGTGGCCACCTCGGAGATTGGCGTCACCGTCAGCATTGACAACAAAGACCGGCTGGCAGCAATTACGGAAGAGCTGAAGAAGTTAGGAACGGTAACGGTCGACGAAAACATGTGTATCGTCTGCGTGGTGGGCGATATGGCCTGGACGCACGCCGGCTTTGAGAGCATCGTGGCCGACGCGCTCAAAGAAGTGCCGTTACGCATGATTTCCTACGGCGCAAGCGACCACAACATCTCTTTCCTAATCCGTGAAAACGACAAACAGGCCGCCCTGCAAGCTTTGAGCGACAAACTATTCAACACAGCCAAGAAATGACCGGTACATTCCCTATTGAAAAATTCAAGAACCTCCCGACACCTTTCTATTTCTACGACACGCACCTGCTGCGCACGACGCTGGAAGCTGCTGCCAACGCTGCAAAAGCATGCGGCGGAGCACACATTCATTATGCCGTCAAAGCCAATGCCAACCCGGGCTTGCTGCAAATCATTTCGCAGGCCGGCTACGGTGCCGACTGCGTCAGCGGCGGCGAAATAGAGCGGGCGGTCAGCAATGGTTTCCCAGCTGCCAAAATTGTGTTCGCAGGTGTGGGCAAAACCGACGCCGAAATCCGCACGGCGCTGGCTTACGACATTGCCTGCTTCAACGTTGAAAGCCTTCCCGAGCTGGCTGTCATCGACGAGCTGGCCGGGAAAATGGGGAAGACGGCGTGCGTGGCCTTCCGCATCAATCCCAACGTCGACGCACACACGCTCGACAAAATTACAACGGGACTCAACGAGAACAAGTTCGGCATCGCCATGCAGGACATGAAGGCCGCCATCGACGAAGCCGCGCGCCTGAAGCATGTGCAGTACGTCGGCCTCCATTTCCACATAGGTTCGCAGATTACCGACATGCGTCCTTTCGCCGCCCTGTGCGCCCGCATCAACGAGCTGCAAGACGAACTCGACAAAGCGGGCATCCGCACGGAGAGCATCAACGTCGGCGGCGGTCTGGGTATCGACTACGACGCCCCGGAGGCACATCCCATACCCGACTTCAACGCCTATTTCCAAACCTTCCGCGACCATCTGCAATTGCGGCCCGGACAGCAGCTCCATTTCGAATTGGGGCGCTCGCTCGTGGCCCAGTGCGGCAGTCTCATCGCGCGCGTACTATACATGAAGCAGGGCACATCGAAAAAGTTCCTCATCCTGGACGCAGGCTTTACCGACCTGATACGCCCGGCCATGTACCAGGCTTATCACAAAGTGGAGAACCTGTCGGCCCCTGCCGATGCAGCCTGCACGGAAACCTACGACGTGGTGGGCCCCATCTGCGAAAGCAGCGACGTGTTCGTGAAAGACATGCCTCTGCCCCCCTCGTCGCGTGGCGACCTGATGGCGTTCCGTTCCGCCGGGGCCTATGGCGAAGTCATGGCCTCGACCTACAACTGCCGCCACTTGCCGCAGGCTTATATTGACGACGAAATCTGACCTGACGGAGTCATCGCATACAGCGCAGCCCGGAAACCAGCGTCCTTGCGGTTTCCGGGCTGCGCTGCGAAGGGGCAGGAGAAGCTCTCTGCCGGCCGGTCAGGAAAACACGATGTCCACGATGACGGAAGCGCCCACCGCTTCGTTCAAGCTGCGCACCAGACGGCCGCGCTCCATCATCAAATTGGCCCGCAGGGCCGGCGATTTCAATTTGACGTACAATTTCTGATTATATATGCGCAGGCTGTCCGTATAGGCTGCCACAGCGCTGCCCGCCACCGTCGGCCAGGCTTCGATCAGGCGGTATTCGTTGAGCGGCGCTTCGAGCCCCTGCAAACGAAGATAGCGCATAATGACGCTTCCCAGCTCCTCGGCTTTCCGTCGCTCCATATCAGCTCACTTTTCCGTCTTTGACGTTGAACAAACGGTAGTCGCACGCCGATGCACCCAAAATCAAATCGAGATGACTGCGGTTGGTATCGGTGATGAAGAGCTGGCCGAAAGCGCTGCCCGAAACATAATCGATGATGCGTCCCACGCGGCCCGCGTCCAGTTTGTCGAAAATATCGTCCATGAGCAGCAGCGGCGTGCGGCGCTCGCCCCGCTCTTTTAAGTAAAGATACTGCGCCAGCTTCATGGCTATGAAATAGGTCTTCATTTGTCCCTGCGAGCCTTCGCGCTTCACCGGAAAGCCGTTGAAGAGGAGCTGCAACTCGTCCTTGTGCACGCCGTGGAGCGTATATCCCACGATGCGCTCTTTTGCCCGTCCGTCGCGCAGCTGTGGCAGCAGGTCGCCCCGCGCTCCGTGCGACACATACTCAATATCCACCGTTTCGGCCGCGCCGTTGCACAGGCCGGCGTAAATTTCGCGGAACAGCGGGCGAAACACCTCAGTAAAAGCCGCCCTGCGCCGATAGATCAACGCAGCATCCTGCGCCATCATTTCTTCGAGCACAGACATGAGGTTCCAGTCGGGCTCTTCTTCCCGTCGCAAAAGGGCATTGCGCTGCTGCAAGCTGCGGCCATAGCGCACCAGGCTGTCCAGATAAGCCGCGTCATGTTGCGAGATAACCACGTCCATAAAGCGACGGCGCTCCTCGCTTGCCCCGCCGACGAGGGCCGAGTCGGAGGGAGAAATCATCACCAGCGGGATTTTCCCCACATGCTCTGCAAGCCGGCGGTAGGGCTTGTCGTCCCACTTCACGCGCTTCGGGCTTCCCTCCTTTACGGCGCACGAAACGTGTGCCTCGGTGCCCTGCTCGCTCCGGTAGTTGCCCTGCAGCAGGAAAAAGCCGGCCCCGTGGCGTATGTTGGCGCCATCCTGCGGGTTGGACGCACTCTTGCAGAACGAGAGATAATAGACAGCATCGAGCAGATTGGTCTTGCCCATGCCGTTGGCCCCCACAAAGCAGTTGACGCCCGGCGAAAAATCGAGCGTGGCCTCCTCTATATTTCTGTAATTGACGATGGAAATACGTTCAAGTATCATCCCGGCTTCTTTTTTGACACAAATTTATAATTTAGCCCTCTGACGGGCAACTTCCCGGCCGGCAAAATAAGGACGAAGGCAAAAAAAAGCACTTTTTCTTTCGCGGGTAAGGTGGAAAGTACTAATTTTGCGCTGCTAAACTGAACAGAAAACAAAACTATATCATGAGCCAACAGAAAAGCAAGGCGTCTCTGGACGTTAACGACAAGATTGCACAGTCGGAGGCCTTTATCATTAAGCACAAGATGCCTCTCTCCATCGCTACCGTCGCACTGATTGTCATTATCGGCGGTTTCTTTGCGTTTAAGTACCTTTATCTGGAACCGCGCGAGGAACAGGCGCAAACGCTGTTGGCCACCGGCGAACAATATTTCCTGACCGGCGACTTCAAAACGGCCGTCGAGGGCGACAAGAAAGGTTTCCCGGGCTACGCCGCCATTGCCGACAACTATTCGATGACCGATGCTGCCAACGTGGCCAAGGCCTACGCCGGCATCTGCTTTGCCAAAACCAATCAGGTGAAGAAGGCCATCAGCTATCTCGAAGCCTACGACGTGCAGGACGACAAGACCATCTCGCCGGCCGCCCTCGGAGCGCTGGCCGACTGCTACGCCACCGACAACCAGGTGGACAAAGCCATTGCCACCTTCCAGAAAGCTGCCGACCTGGCCGACAACATCAGCTTCAGCCCCGGCTACCTGCTCAGCGCAGGCCTGCTGCTCGAGCATCAGAAGAAGAACGACGAGGCTTTAAAGATCTACCAGCGCATTAAGGCCAACTACCCCGCCTCTTATCTCTCCACCCCCATCCAGCCTCAGACGGGCGAAACTGTGGCTCCCGAGATCGACAAATACATCGAACGCGTATCCAAATAACCCGCGCCAACGATGTCGTCACAACAGTTTTCTCTCGACGGTAGCGGCTCCTTCCCCGTGCCCGATGCCACCGACATGCGCTTTGGCATCGTCGTAACCGAATGGAACAGCCACATAACCGACCGGCTGCTGCAAGGAGCCATCCAAACGTTCAGCAAATACGGCGTCCGCGAAAGCAACATCACCGTCAAGCGCGTGCCGGGCAGCTTTGAGCTCACGTTCGGCTGTGCACAACTGGCCAAATACGGCCTTGTCGACGCCATCATCGCCATTGGCTGCGTCATACGCGGCGATACGCCCCACTTCGACTACATCTGCCAAGGCACAACGCAGGGACTCACCGAGCTGAACGTCAGCGGCAGCATCCCCGTCGTGTATGGTCTCCTCACCGTCAACAGCGAAGAGCAGGCCGAAGAGCGTGCCGGCGGTCGCCTCGGCAACAAAGGCAGCGAATATGCCATCACCGCCATAAAAATGGTGGACTACGCTTGGCAGTTTCAGAAATAATACTTACCTTTGCATCGCAAAACAAAGGAGGGCAAATTCCAGAGTGGCCAAATGGGGCAGACTGTAAATCTGCTGGCGTTCGCCTTCGGTGGTTCGAATCCATCTTTGCCCACAAAGCCGTGAACTTCAAAAGTTCACGGCTTTTTCTTTGTATCGCCAACGGCGCTTCCCCACTCCGCATCTGCTCCCTCCGCACTCAAAGCGACGAGCACCCGCAATACAACCGCACGCACGCTTGGGGCCACGCCCTCGCCGGCGGGCAGGATACGAAAAAGCCGACCGGCCTTATCCTGTTGGGTAAGGCCGGTCGGCTTTTCTCAGTGACGCTGTTGGGATTCAAACCCAAAACCTTCTGATCCGTAGTCAGATGCTCTATTCAGTTGAGCTACAGCGCCCTCTTTGCTCGTCAGGAGTGACACCGTTGGGATTCAAACCCAAAACCTTCTGATCCGTAGTCAGATGCTCTATTCAGTTGAGCTACGGTGCCTCGTTTTCTGATTTGCGAGTGCAAAGGTAGTAATTATTTTTCGTCCGCAAAACATTTTCTTCGGTTTTTTCATCGTTTTTCTTTCGCCTCTCCTTGTTCCTTCCGTTTCGGCTCCCGGCAGCAGGCTGTCTGTGCGCGTTTGCCGGCGGCCTGGCTCGCGCTGCCGGCTTGCGGGCGGCGTAGGCCGGCGGCATGCGACGGAGGCAGCCACCCTCGCCTTCGCACACGGCAAAAGAAATGCCGCGAACCAACGCTGTACGTCGTCCGCGGCACCGGTTGCCTGTTTACTTTCGTTTGTTCTTATCTTCCGTGGAGCCGGAGGGCATCGAACCCTCGTCCAAACAGACCGAAAGCAAGCTTTCCACATGCTTCTCTCCGCCTTCAGTTTTCGTGCGTCGGCAAGACCGGAGCCACCAACCGACGCCTTATCCCCTAAAACTTCATTAACGGCACGGGGCTGCCGCTAACTATCCCCGATTTTGCTGCACCACCTTGTCAAGATGCCTCGGAGCAACGGTTCTTGGGTGATGTCTCGTTCCAACACCTGGTGTCGGAATAAAGCCAACCTACTATGCTTCAGTTAGGCAGCGAGAGCGTACTTGTTTTCGCCAGATAAATCTTTTGGAAGCCGAGATTAAAGTGCCCACTTCCGGCGCACTGCATGCTTACTCACCTCCAAAGTCCGCTGTCAAATCCAGTCGACCCCGTTCATTGGCGAGCAACCGCCGCAAAGATACGACATCCGCGCGACACGGGCAAGCAAACCATCATTTTTCCTGCCGGCAAAGCGCCAAAACCACCGCAGGCCCGAGGGAGCCCGGGGATGTGCGCGCCCACCGTACACGGGCGGTGGGCGCTATCGTTGCCCCCGGGGTGTGCCTGCCGAAACAGCGGCCTTTGCCGTCCGGTCATTAATATACTTTCCAGGACTGCTTTCCCCGCCACGCCCGCCCGCGGGTTAAAAAAATTTCATATCTTTGCAATAGGATTGGAAAGATTGCGTTTAATAAATAGCAGGGCCACCTGCCTACCTTAAACACAAATACCATCCGCGCTATGTTATATATGGCAATCAATCGCAGAAATGAGTGCGCAGAAATCGTTGCGGGCATGTCGCCTCTTCAACGTAAGGTAAAGCGCGCCATCGATATCGTGTGTGCCGCGACGGGCCTGGTGCTCTTTTCGCCGGCTTTTCTTGTCATCTCCTTGGCCTTGAAACGCCAGGGCGACGGCCCCATCTTCTTCTCGCAGGAACGCATCGGGCTGAATGGCAAGCCTTTCCGCATCCATAAGTTCCGCACCATGCGGGTCAACGCCGAAAGCCACGGCCCCCAGCTGGCCGTCCAGAACGACGACCGGCTCACGCCGCTGGGCCGCTTCCTGCGCGAGCACCATCTGGACGAGCTGCCCCAGCTGTGGAACGTGCTCGTAGGCGAAATGTCGATGGTGGGCCCGCGCCCTGAACGCCAGTTCTTTATAGACAAAATATCCGAAGCCGACCCGCGCTACAAATACCTGTTTAAGCTGCGCCCCGGCGTAACCTCGGAAGCCACACTCTATAACGGATACACCGACACGATGGAAAAAATGCTTGAGCGGCTCAACATGGACCTCAACTATCTGGAAAACGGAACGCTCGGCACAGATCTTTCCATCATGCTGAAAACCTTTTTATTTATCGCAACCGGAAAAAAGAATTCGCTGTAAACATGCACTTGAAAAGACTATTGCTCATCGCCTTTCTCCTGCTCCTCATCGCTCCCGCCGCACGGGCGCAGTCGTCCATGACCGACAAGCAGGTGATGGAGTTCATCATAAAAGAAAACGAAAGGGGAACAGACCGCAACGAAATCGTCACCAAACTCATCGAACGGGGCGTCAGCATTGAGCAGATACGCCGCATACGCGATAAATACGAGAAAGAACAGGCCGGCGGACAGCTCGGGGCCAAAGACCTGAGCGGCGCCCGCGACGTGCAGCGCCGCCTGCGCGAAAACAACGGCGACAAACGCCGAAAAAATGACGAGGCCGACCGCCGGCGCCGGCAATTCGAGGAAAGAGTGGACGAGTCGACGCTGAGCGACTACGAGCGCCGGCGCCGGCAATACGACCGCGAGGACGCGCTGGCCAGCGAGCTCGACTTCATCCTGCCCGACTCGCTCTCCATGTACAAAAGAATGCTCGAAGAAGAGCGCGGCGAGGGTAAGAGCAAGATAAAGGTGTTCGGACGCGACATCTTCAACCAGGAAGAACTCTCCTTCGAACCAAACATGAACATCGCAACGCCCGCCGACTACCAGCTCGGACCGGGCGACGAGGTGTTTATCGACATATGGGGCGCGTCGCAGAAAACCGTCAGCGCCACCATTTCGCCCGAAGGCGAGGTGGACGTGGAGGACTACGGCCCCATCCATCTGGGCGGCCTCACCGTTGAAGAGGCCAACGCGCGCCTGCGCGCCACGCTGGGGCGCAGCTACGGAGGTTCGCAAATAAAGCTCTCCGTAGGCCAGACGCGCACAATGAGCGTAAACGTGATGGGCGAAGTTGTCGCGCCCGGAACGTACACAATATCGGCCTTCGCCACCGTGTTTCACGCGCTCTACATGGCCGGCGGCGTAAACGACATCGGTACGCTCCGCGACATAAAGGTCTACCGCAACAACCGCTTGATAACCAGCGTCGACATCTACGACTACATCTTAAACGGAAAACTCACGGGCAACATCCGCCTGGCTCCGGGCGACGTCATCGTGGTGGGCCCCTACTCGGCCCTGGTCAACATCACCGGCAAGGTGAAACGCCCCATGTTCTACGAAATGAAGCGCACCGAGAGCGTGGGCACCCTCATAAAATATGCAGGCGGCTTCACGGGCGACGCCTACGAGGGCACCGTGCGCCTCATCCGCAAGAAAGGCGGCGAACACTCCATTTACAGCCTCGACGAATTTGAGAGAAGCACCTTCCAGCTGGAAGACGGCGACTCGCTCAGCGTCGACTCGGTGCTCACCCGCTTCCGCAACATGGTGGAAGTGCGCGGCGCCGTTTTCCGCCCCGGCATGTATCAGGTGGGCGGCAACATCAGCACCGTGCGCCAGCTGCTCGAACGGGCCGGCGGCGTGACGGAGGACGCCTTCACCGTGCGGGCCGTGATGCACCGCCGCAAGCCCGACCGCACGTTGGAGGTCATACCTGTCGACGTCGAGGGCATCTTGCAGCACAAGGTGGCAGACATATCTCTGAAGAACGAAGACGTGCTTTTCATCCCGAGCCTGAAAGACGCGCGCGAAGAGCGCACGCTCAGCATCTATGGCGAGGTGAACTATCCCGGCATATACGATTATGCCGACAACACAACGCTCGAAGACTTCATATTGCAGGCCGGCGGACTGAAAGATGCGGCCTCGCTCATCAAGGTGGACGTTTCGCGCCGCATCAAAAACCAGCGCGCCACCAAGGCAAGCAACATTATAGCCCAGTCGTTCACGTTTTCGCTGAAGGACGGCTTCGTCGTCGAGGGCAAGCCCGACTTCGTCCTTCAACCCTTCGACGAGGTGTTCGTCAGGAAAAGCCCGGGATACGTCGCCCAGCAGCACGTAAGCATCGAGGGCGAAGTGGCCTTCTCGGGCACCTACGCCCTCACCGAGAAAGGCCTGCGCCTGAGCGACCTCGTCAACATGGCTGGCGGCCTCAGCAGCAACGCCTATCCGCAAGGGGCGCGCCTCGAACGGGCACTCACCGAACAGGAAAAGCTCAAACGGGAAGCCACACGCCGCCTGCTGGAAAAAAGCGACACACTGGGCCTCGCAAAAATAGAGCTGGGCAACACGCGCTACGTGGGCATCAACCTCGACAAGGCTCTGGAAAATCCCGGCGACAACCAATGGGACATTATCCTGACCGATGGCGACCGCCTCATCATACCTCAGTTCAACAACACGGTAACCATCAACGGCGAGGTGATGTATCCCAACACCGTGGCCTACAAGCCGGGCGAAAATCTCGACTACTACATCAACCAGGCAGGCGGCTTCAGCCTGAAAGCCAAGAAGAAAAAGGTGTATGCCATCAACATGAACGGCACCATTACGCGCGTACGCAAGGCAAAAGACCTGCAACCAGGCTGCGAAATCGTCGTACCGAAAAAAGAAGAGAAGAAAGGCATGTCGCTCACGGAAATCCTCTCGCTCGGCTCCATGACAGCCACGCTGGCCACCGTGCTCGTCACGCTGTTTAACCGATAAAAAACGCTCCCGCGGCAGGACACCGGCCACCAAACGGCATCCGCTGCGGGAGCTCCCCTATACCCACATCTGCATGGAAGAAAAAGAAATCAACACGGAACAGGAGAAAAGCAGCAAACTGCTGTCCATCATCGACCTCGTGAAGCTCGTGCGCAGGCACCTGCTCTTCATCGCCGTCACGTGCCTCGTCGTCGTAGGCATCGGTTCCGTCTATGTTTTCAGCCTGCCCCGCTCCTACACATCGCGCGTCGTGCTGGCGCCCGAGCTGTCCTCCAAAACGGGCGGCCTCGGCGGCAACCTCAGCTCGCTCACGGCGCTCGCAGGCATCAAGCTGGGCGGCGGCACCGACGACGCCATCAACATGGAGCACTATCCGAAAGTAATCGTAACGCCCACTTTTCTGGCCGACCTGCTGAAAGTGAAAGTCCGCCCGCAGGGAAAACGCAACAAGGTGACGCTTCAGGAATATCTCACCCGGGGACAGAAAGCGCCGTGGTGGTCAAACCTCTTTCCCTCCTCGGACGAAGAAAAACCGCTCGGCACCATCAACCCCTATCGCATGACCAAAAAGCAGGAACAGCTCATCCGCGAACTGAAAGGTGCCATCTTCAGCAAAGTGGAAAAGACCACCGTGACCATTACAATAGAGGTAACGATGCAAGACCCCGAGGTGGCAACACAACTCTGCGACACCATCCGCACGCGCTTGCAGAAATACATCACCCGCTACCGTACAAACAAGGCCCGCAACGACTTGGCCTACATGGAGAAGATAACAAAAGAGGCCAAGGAGGATTATCTCGACGCGCAGACGCGTTATGCGCAGTTTAGCGACACGCACCGCGACCTCATACTGAGCAGCTACCGACAGGAAGAAGAGCGGTTGGAGAACGAAGTTCAGTTGGCCTACAACGTATATTCCCAGTCGGCACAACAGATGCAGTTGGCGCGGGCAAAAGTTCAGGAAAGCACGCCCGCCTTTACCATCTTGGAGCCCGCTGTCGTCCCCGTCAAGCCCTCTGCTCCGAAGAGAATGATCACGGTTGCCGTGCTGTGCTTCCTTTCCTTCTTCGGAAGCGTCACCTGGCTGCTACTGAAACAATCGTACCGGAAACATAAGGGAAACAACCCACAAGCTACGGATGAAGCTGGCGAGTAAACTGACGGCCAACAAGGGCGAACTGAAAGATGCGCTTTATCTGATTGTCCTTCAAGGCATCAACCAGTTGCTTCCGCTCTTCGTCATGCCCTATCTGATGATTGTGCTGGGGGCAGAACGCTACGGATACGTGGGTTTTGCCCTCTCCGTCGTTTCTTACTTCACCATCGTCGTCGATTTCGGCTTCAACCTGAGCGCCACAAAGAAAATAGCCCTCGTCAAGGACGACCGCCAAGAGCTGACAGCCGTTTTCTGGGCCGTTGTGTGGAGCAAAACGCTGCTGCTCCTCGCCTCCTTCGCCGTTATGTGGCTGCTCATCGTTTCCGTTCCCACCTTCCGGCTCTATGGCGACGCCATCCTCTGCACCTTTCCCATGGTAGTGGGCACAGCCTTTACGTTCCTGTGGTTTTTCCAAGGGATAGGCAAAGTCAGGCTCATGGTTATCATCAACACCTGCTCGAAAATGCTGCTTCTCCCGCTGGTTTTCGTCTTCGTGCGGCGGCCTGACGACTATTTGCTGGCAGCTTTTCTTCAGGCGCTGGTGTTCATCCTGACGGCGGCCGTCTCCTGCTTCGTCCTTTGGAGGATGCACGCCGTGGGGCGTCCCGTATGGCGGCGACAAGACATCGGCGAAGAAACGCGGGCCAGCTTCCCGCTGTTTCTTTCTACGGCCTCGACGAGCGTATATACGCAGCTGTTCGTCGTGATTCTCGGCTTCTTCTGTTCGGCCGAAGCCATCGGCCGTTATGCCTCGGCCGAACGCATCATGCGCGCCTGCTGCTTTGTGCTTTACGTCCCCATCAACCAGGCTTTCTTCCCGAAAATCAGCGCGCTGTCGAAAAAAAACAGGCCCGAAGCGTTCCGCAGTTTCGCCCAAGTGAAGCTGCTCGTCGGCGGCGTCATGCTGCTCGTTGCCATCGCCCTCTTCGTGGCCGCCCCCTACCTGCCCCTTCTCCTGGGCAGCGATTATGCCGGTCTTGACAGCCTGCTCCGCATCATGGCGCCGGCAGCATTTTTCATCGGGCTGGGAGGTGTTTACGGCCAGATGGGCCTGATAGCGCTGGGCGACGGCAAGGCACGCCTCCACTTCCGCAACAACTATTTCGCAGCCGGCATTACGGCCCTCGTGCTCGTCTGCCTGCTGCCGCCCTTTGCCGGCGAATACGGAGCAGCCCTCGCCATGCTGCTCACGGAAGTCACCGTCTTCGCCCTTATGTGGTACAGAACCCGAAAAGACCTCGCGCCATGCTGATTTGCCTTTTCCTCATCGTTCTTTGCCAGACGGTCATCGGTCTTTACCTGACGCGCGACATCTTTGCCCCGTGGATCATCGGTTCGTCGCTCTGGGTGGCCATTCTTTTGCTCTTTGAAATCGTCCCCAACAACTATTATCCCGTCAACGACCACTTCATCCCCTCGCTTTTGCTCTGGACCACGGGCTTTTTCATCTCCTCGATATGGAGCTATACCCGCACGCGCGACGCTTCACCTGCTGAGCAGAAAGCCGTACCCAATGAGCAAATCGTGCGTCTCTACTATTTCTTTTCGTTTGCCATCGCGCCCATCATCGTCGGCGTCACGGTGTACATCGCCGTGACGGAAGACCCCGAAAACGTCTTCCGTTACCTGCGCATTATGAACACTGGCATGGACGAGAACATCGAAGCTCCCGACTTCGGGCCGGCCATGAACATCGTTTCCGTGGCTTACGTATCCATGTTCTTCGCCCTTGTTTACAGCAAGAGCAAGGCTCTCATCGCCTCCCTCCTTGTTCTCAACTTTCTGCTCGCCTTCATCACCATGTCGAAGACGAGCTTTCTCTGCATCCTCTTCGCCTCGCTCTACGTGCTCTACATCAAAAAGAAAGTCACAGTGAAGCACATCGCCTTCTGCCTCGTCGGCTTCGCTCTTTTCAGCATCGTGCTCAACGGCCTGCGCGCCTCGTCGTCGGGCGACGGCTCCGAGAGCGAGGGCGACAACATCTTCGCCATGTATCTTCTGTCGAGCACGGTGGCTTACGACCATTTCACCGAACCCTGTTCGAGCCACGAGCCCGGAGCACGCACTTTCCGCCTGGCCTATGCCCTGCAAAGCGCCCTTGGCGCCGACGTGGAGGTGGCCGACGTCATCCTGCCCTGGGTTGAAGTGCCGGGACCGACGAACACCTACACCGTCATGTATCCCTTCTACCAGGATTTCGGCCTCTGCGGCGTTCTGGTGTTCTCCATCGTGTATGGTCTGTTCTTCGGCTACCTTTACCGCAAGTCGAGCTCGGGCGGAAAGACGGCCACCATCCTGTATGCCGTCTTCGTCACTTTTCTCGTCCTGGCTTTCATTGGCGAATTTATCTTCACCAACCTTTCGCAAAGCATACAATACGTCATCATCGCTCTTTTGCCTTTCCTTATCCAACGCAGACTCGTACTATGGGGAAAATAGACTTGCTTCTCGCCACTTACAACGGCGCCCGATACCTTCCCGCCCAAATCCGTTCGTTGCAGAACCAGACCTATGAGGACTGGACGCTTTACGTCCACGACGACGGCTCCACCGACGCCACGCTCGACGTCGTGCGGCGCTTTGCCGCGGCCGACGCGCGCATCTGCCTCGTCGACGACGGCCGGCGCTTCGGTTCGCCCGCCGACAACTTCCTTCACCTGCTCAGCCTCTCGACGGCCCCCTACGCCGTCTTCTGCGACCAGGACGACATCTGGCTCGAAAACAAGCTCGAACGCCTCTACGACACCATCAGCCGGGCCGACGACGGCCGCCCCCTGGCTGCCTATTGCAACGCCTACGTCTACAACCCCACGGCGGGCACCATCGACGGCTATGCCACGCTCTGCCATCCCCGCACGCTGGGCGACGCATTCTTTATGAACGGAGGCGTGCAGGGTTGCTCCATCATCCTCAACGCCGCCCTGCGGGCCATCTGCCTCGACCGGCCGCCCTACGTCGTCATGCACGACCATCTCGTCACGCTCGCCGCCCTGGCCTTTGGCCGCCTGCTTTATGTCGACGAGCGCCTCATGCTCTACCGCCGCTATCCCGGAGCCGTCACGGGCGAGACCTACGGCACCTTCCGCCAGCGCCTCGGCGTTTTCTTCCGGCGGGGCAAGGGCGTCCTCTTCGAGCACCACTATGCCGCCCTGCGAAGCTTCCACGACCACTACCGCAACCGCCTCAGCCCCAAGCAGAACCGCCTGTTCGAGCGCCTCTACCGCTACGAGCACCGCTCGCGCCCCGCCAACGCGCTGGCCATACTGCGCGACGGGTTCCGCCTCTACGGCAAGCGGCGCGTGCTCTTTCTGAAAATGCTACTGCGCCCGCTCGTCGGCAAAGACCTTTGACTCCCAAACGACATACCATGAAAATACTGCACGTCATCAACAGCCTCGACACAGCCGGCGCCGAACGCCTCGTCTGCGACCTGGCACCGCGCATGAACCGCGACGGAAACACGGCCGCCGTCGCCACGCTCGACGCTGCCGAAACACCCTTCCGCGCCGGGCTCCGCGCAGCCGGCGTTGACGTACGCCCGCTCCTGCCCCGCGGCGGGAGCATTTACAGCCCCCGTTGCGTGGCTTCGCTCATTCCTGAATTGAAAAATGCAGACATCGTACACGCTCACCTCTTCCCCACACAATATTGGGCCGCACTGGCCCGTTTAATAAGTAGAACGCCGGCCCGCTTCGTCACGACCGAGCACAGCACCTACAACAAGCGGTGCAACCACCGCCTCACCTCGTGGCTCGACCGGCTGGTCTATGAAAAATACGACGCCATCGCGTGCATATCGCCCGCAGTGGTCAGCTTTATGAAAACACGAGCCCCGCATAACACCCGCATCCGCCTCATCACCAACGGCATCGACGTGCAGCGCTTCCGTTCAGCACGGGGCAGCCGCAGCAAGCTGCTGCCCGACATCCCGTCTGAGGCCTTTGTGCTGATGCAGGTGGGGCGCTTCACCCCCGAAAAGAACCACGACTGCACGCTCCTGGCTCTCGCCGCCCTTCCCGAACACTTCCACGTCGTTTTTGTGGGCAGCGGCCCCCTCATGGAGCGTTGCCGCGCGCGCGCCGCTGAGCTTGGCGTGACCCGCCGGGCCCACTTTCTGGGCCAGCGCACCGACGTGCCCGAACTGCTCTCCGTGTGCGACGCCGCCGTGCTCCCCTCGCGTTGGGAAGGCTTCGGCCTGGCCGTAGCCGAGGCCATGGCAGCCGGCAAGCCCGTCTTCGCCTCGCGCGTGGAAGGGCTGGCACAAGTGGTGGCCGACGAGCGCCTCCTATTCGATGCCGGCAAAAGTGACGACTTAGTGAAAAAAATATTAACTTTGTGCCGCAATTCCGGCATGACCGCAGAACTGGGCCAACTTTGCTCCCGGCGCGCGGAACGTTTCGACATATCCCATACGGCCGAGGCCTATTTGGAACTCTACCGGGAGGTCATCAAGGAATCCTAACCCATGACTAAGAAAAAGAAGATACTTTTCGTCAACAATACGCTCTGGTCGTTGCTCAATTTCCGCGGCCACGTCATCACGAGCCTCGTGGCCGACGGCTACGAAGTGGTCATAGCCACCCCGCCTGCCGGCAGCGACGAGCAGGAAGTGAAGCTCCCCGACGGCGTGCGCTTTATCCCCGTGAGCCTCGACCGCTGCGGCCACAATCCGCTGAGCGACATAGCCTATGCCCTGAGCCTCTATCGCATTTACCGCCGCGAGCGCCCCGACTACATCTTCCACTACACCATCAAGCCCAACATCTACGGCACGCTGGCCGCCAAGCGGCTGGGCATCCCCTGCACCGCCGTCATCGCAGGGCTGGGCTACGCCCTCGTGGGCAAGGGGCTCATCAGCAAGGTGGCACGCATGCTCTACCGCGTGGCCGTGCGCCGCGCCGACCACCTGCTTGTGCTCAACAAGATGAACTACGACTACGTCCTGCGGCACAAGTTCACCACGCCTGCCCACCTCATCCTGCTTGAAGGCGGCGAGGGCATCGACCTTAACCAATATCCCTACGGCGATACGACGCCCGCACCGACAACGTTCCTCATGGTGGCGCGCGTACTCAAAGACAAAGGCTACGACGAGTTCGTCCAGGCAGCCAAAATTGTGAAGCAAGCCCTGCCCGACGTGCGCTTCCAGCTGCTGGGCCCGGTGGACACGTCGAACCCGGCCCACGTAACGCCCGAAGAGCTCCATCGCGACATCGACGCCGGCCACATCGAATATCTTGGCACGACCAACGACGTGCAGTCGCTCGTGCGCCGTCCCGGCGTGGTCGTGGTGCTTCCCTCCTATCACGAGGGCATGAGCCGCTCGCTCATGGAAGCCTGCGCCATGGGCCGCCCCATCATCACCACCGACATCCCCGGCTGCCGCGAAACCGTGGACGAAGGCCGCAGCGGCTTCCTCGTTCCCGTTAAAGACAGCCGTGCGCTGGCCGACGCCATGCTGCGCTACATCCGCCTCGACGACGCCACGAAGCAAAGCTTCTGCGCCGCCGCACGCGAGCGCGCAGAGCGCATTTTCGACGTCAGCATCGTCATCAAAGCCTACAAAAAAATTCTGCAAAAGGCCGGCGTCTGACGCCGCCGTCACACGTGCGCAGTTGCGCCTGCACCAAACGGCCCGAGCCCATGCCCGGCAGCGTTTGTGCAGGCGCAACTGTTTTTTCCCGCCGCCCGCGCCCCTTTTACAGCCGGCAAACGTTGCGTAGCGGCGGGCAAACGCCACGCAGCCGGCAGCGAAAACATTGCAGCCGGCTAAAAAATCGAAAACAAAGGCACGAAAAAGCGCGGACCTCTCAAAACGTAGCGTCGAGAGAGATCCGCGCCATAAAATGTTCAGCGCTTCTTTGCTGAATATCCTTTCTGGTAGTTCCTAAGCGTCGCCCTGCTCGCGTAACATGCGTTCAAGCAGCACGGGAAAGTCGGTGACGCCGTGTCCCGGAAACGCTTCGGAGAAAAGGCCGTAGGTTTCGTCGGGGCTGGTGACGACGGCCTCGCGCAAACGGCGGAGTGCGTCGCGGTGGAGCCCCATGCGGTAGGCTCCGTAGGCCAGCCACGGCTGGGCCATGGGGGGAACGTCTTTGTAGGGGGCAAGCAACACCACCCACACCGTCCCTGCCGGCTCGTAGCAGCCATATTTGCAGAGCAGCGCGGAGAGGCGCATCACCTCCTGCCCGTTGAGCGGATGCACGTCGAGATATTGGTCGAGCAGCCGGACGGCATCCGTTTTGCGACCGATGTCGAAAACGATGGAAGCAATCTGATAGGTGGCCTCAAAAGGCGACGGCGGCGTGGCAAATCCCGCAGCAAAGCTCTCGAAAGCCAACGCCACCCGCCCCTGGTGGGCGTAGGTGTAAACAAGGCCCGACAAGATGCGTTGTTTGTCGGTAGCATCCTGCGGGCATGCCCTGTAAGCCTGCTGCAACGCCTTGGCTGCATCATCGTAGCGGCCATCGGCATAATAGCGCTCGCCCAGCAAGAGGCGCACGTAATAATCGTCGGGAAATTTTGCCAAATACTCATCGGCATAGCGTCCGTAGTCGGCAATGTCGTTCCCCTCGGCCGCCGCACAGGCTCTCACGCGCAGGGCCTGGTCGCTGTCGGGGTTGATGGCAAGGGCGTAGTTGCTGCTGTCGAAAGCGGCGGAAAACTTGTGGGCCTTATACTGGATGTCGGCCAGCTGGGTCCACGAGATGTCGTCGTACGGGTCGGCGTCGAGCGAAGCGTTCATGACGGCCTCGGCCTGCGAGAAATCGCTCTTCCCGGCATAGGCGTCGGCTTCGAGCTCGGCCTTCTGCTTCGCGTCGCCAAAGGTGGCAGGCACATGCCGCAGGGCATGCAACGCGCGGTCGGGGAAATTATAATCGAGATACAGCTCAGCAGCCTCGACATATACGTCATAATCCACTTGCCCGCCTTTATCCGAGAAAAACTCCTGTTCAAGATAAGCTTCGGCCTCGTCGGGGCGCATTTCGTTGAGCATGTTCTCGAAATAAAACATTTTTACCTCGCGCAGGTTCTGATCGGCCAGCGAGCGAACCAGTTCGAGCGCCTCCGACCAGCGTCCATAGTTTTTCAAGCGGTAGGCTTTCGTCAGCAACAGGTCGAAATCGTCCGGGTGAAGACGCAGGGCATAACGCAGGCAGGCTTCAGCCTCGTGGTCGAGGCCTGCCTTTTCGTACCACTCCACGAGATCGGCCAAATCGGCCGCCTCCATATAAAAGGGGACGGCCGACACGACGCGCTCCTCGTAGAGGCGGCGGATATAATCTAAATCGTCACTGCTGCGATCCATGAACATCATTTCTTGGCCCAGCTGTCTTTCAGACCGACGGTGCGGTTGAAGACCAGATGGTCGGGTGTGGACGACTTATCAAACGTAAAATAGCCGATGCGCTGGAATTGCAGATACTTTTGACCGGCCGCTTCTGCCAGGTAGCTCTCGACGTGGCAGTTTTTCAGCACCGTGAGCGAGTCGGGGTTGAGCAGCTCGCGGAAGTCGCGCTCGTCGGCAGCAGGATTTTCCACGGTGAAAAGACGGTCATACAGCCGCACCTCGGCATCGAGGCAATGGGAAACGCTCACCCAATGCAGGGTGCCCTTCACTTTGCGGTCGGCTCCGGCCATTCCGCTGCGGCTTTCGGGGTCGTACTCGCAATAGATTTCCTCTACCGTGCCGTCGGCGGCTTTCTTGCAGCCGGTGCATTTCACGATATAGGCATTTTTCAGGCGTACCTCCTTGCCGGGCACCATTCGGAAGAACTTCTTCGGCGCTTCTTCCATGAAGTCGTCGCGCTCAATCCAGAGCTCGCGGCTGAAAGTTATCGTGTGCGTTCCGTCCTCGGGGCGCTCGGGGTTGTTGACGGCCTCCATCTCCTCGGTCTTTCCCTCTGGATAATTGGTAACAATCAGTTTGACCGGGTTGAGCACGGCCGATACGCGCAGCGCACGGGCGTTGAGATCCTCGCGCGCGGCGGCTTCGAGCATGGCATAGTCGTTGAGCGCGTCAAACTTGGTGTAGCCAATCATATCGATGAACTTGCGGACGGCTTCGGGCGAATATCCCCTGCGCCGCAGACCGCAAAGCGTCGGCATGCGGGGGTCGTCCCAGCCGTCGACGAGATGTTCGGTGACGAGGGCGAGAAGCTTGCGCTTGCTCATGACGGTATAGGTGAGGTTCAGGCGGTTGAACTCATACTGGCGGGGACGGTTGTCGTCCAGGTCGCGGCCTTCTTTCAGTTCGTCGATGAAGTAGTCGTACAACGGGCGGTGGGGCACAAATTCGAGCGTACAGATGGAATGGGTGACGCCTTCGAAATAGTCGCTCTGGCCGTGGGCGAAGTCGTACATGGGATAGGCCTTCCATTTGTTGCCGGTGCGGTGGTGTTCCTTGTTGATGATGCGGTATATCACCGGGTCGCGGAAGTGCATGTTGGGGCTGGCCATGTCTATCTTCGCGCGCAACACCATTGAGCCCTCGGGCAGCCCGCCGCTGTTCATCTTCTCAAACAGCGCAAGGCTCTCCTCGGCCGGTCTGTCGCGGAAGGGACTGGGCGTACCGGGCTGCGTGGGCGTGCCTTTCTGGGCTGCAATCTGCTCGCTCGTCTGCTCGTCGACGTAAGCCTTGCCTTCCTTGATGAGACGCACGGCGAAATCCCACAGCTGCTGGAAATAATCGGACGCATGATAGAGGTGGGCCCAATGGAAACCGAGCCACTCGATGTCCTCCTTGATGGCATCGACATATTCCGTGTCCTCCTTCTGCGGATTGGTGTCGTCAAGGCGCAAGTTGCAAATGCCGCCAAACTTTTCAGCGACGCCAAAGTCCATACAAATGGCCTTGGCATGCCCGATGTGCAGATAGCCGTTCGGCTCGGGCGGGAAGCGCGTCTGCAAACGCCCGCCGTTCTTCCCGGCTTCGAGGTCGGCCTCAACAATCTGCTCGATAAAGTTCAAGCTCTTCTTCTCTGTTGCTTCTTCTATCTTGTTGTCTGTCATATTCTTGAATAAAATAAGATTAGTTGGCCATTTCCGATATGAACTTGATGCGTACGAGCCTTATCAAGTCGGTCGAATAGTCGCGACCGAGCTGATCGATTGCTTCCTCCAAATCGTCCGTTTCCGACTCCTTGAAATACTGGTATATCTCGTCCACTTCGTCCGGGTCCATCTGCTCATTGATGTAATAGTCTATGTTGATCTTCGTACCGGAATAGACTATCGACTCAATTTCATCGAGCAGCTCGTCAAACTCCAAGCCCTTGGCCAACGCAATGTCGTCGAGCGAGACACGGCGGTCGATGCTGTGGATAATGCTCGTCTTCTTCTCCGAGCGGTTAGGCCTCGAACGAATCATCAAATCCTCGGGACGCTCAATGTCGTTCTCCTCGCAGTGACGCCTTATCAGCTCACAGAATTTTGCTCCGTAACGCTTGGCTTTTCCATCGCCCACGCCGGGTATTCTACACAATTCTTCCAACGTTTGCGGATATACGGTAGCCATGGCTTCCAATGATGCGTCTTGGAAAATAACGTATGGCGGCACGTCCAACTCTTTTGACATGCTCTTGCGGAGATCTTTCAGCATTTGGTAGAGAGCCGGGTCGACCGCACCGGGCTCACCACTTTCGTTTTCGCTGAAATCGCGATCCTCCACTATCATGAAAGAAACGGGCTTCTTCAAGAAAAGATGGCCCTCCGGGGTTACTTTCAGCACGCCGTAGTTGTCCACTTCCTTTTCAAGATAGCCCGCCAGAAGAGCCTGGCGGATGACGGCGTTCAGGAGCTTTTCGTCCTTTTCTTCGCAGGCGCCGAAGAGCTCCAAATCGTCGTGCTTATGAGCCATGACCTCTTCTGTGGCCTTTCCCATGAGCACGTCCTTGATATAATCGTCTCTGAAATTTTCTTTTGTTTGCAGTATAACCTCTAAAACTTTCAACAAACTATCCTTTGCTTCCACTTGGTTTCTCGGATTAATGCAGTTATCACAATTTCCACAATTCTCTTTGGGGTAGTTTTCTCCGAAATAGTGCAGTAAAAGCTTGCGCCGGCACACAGACGACTCTGCATACGCGGCAGTCTCCTTCAAAAGCTGACGACCTATGTCCTGCTCGGCCACAGGCTTGCCCTCCATAAACTTTTCAAGCTTTTGGAGGTCTTTTCTCGAATAGAAAGCCACGCATCGTCCCTCGCCGCCGTCTCTTCCGGCGCGGCCGGTTTCCTGATAATAGCCTTCCAGACTTTTAGGTATGTCGTAGTGGATGACAAACCGCACGTCGGGCTTGTCGATCCCCATGCCAAATGCAATGGTAGCAACGATTACGTCGATTTTCTCCATGAGGAAATCGTCCTGCGTCTTCGATCGCGAAGCCGCATCCATACCTGCGTGATACGCCTCGGCACGAATGTCGTTTATCCTGAGCACTTCTGCCAGTTCCTCCACGGTCTTACGGCTCAGACAATAGATGATGCCGCTTTTTCGTGGGTGCTGCTTGATAAACTTAATGATTTCCTTATCGATATCAGCCGTCTTAGGCCTCACCTCATAGTAGAGATTCGGGCGATTAAAGGAGCTTTTGTATTCAGCTGCGTCCATAATGCCCAGATTCTTCTTGATATCGAGCCGCACCTTGTCGGTAGCGGTGGCTGTCAGCGCGATGACGGGCGCCTCGCCTATTTCGGTGATGATCGGACGTATTTTCCGATACTCGGGCCTGAAATCGTGGCCCCATTCCGAGATGCAATGGGCCTCGTCAATGGCATAAAAGGAGATTTTCACTCCTTGCAGAAACTTTACATTCTCTTCTTTCGTCAGCGACTCGGGAGCCACGTAAAGCAGCTTGGTTTTCCCGTCCAATATATCCCGCTTGACCTGGTCGATGGCGGCTTTGTTCAACGAGGAGTTGATAAAATGTGCCACACCGTCCTCGTCGCTCATGTGCCGGATGGCATCTACCTGATTTTTCATCAGGGCTATCAACGGCGAGATGACGATGGCCGTCCCTTCCATCAACAGGGAAGGCAGCTGATAACAGAGCGACTTGCCGCCGCCCGTCGGCATAAGTACGAATACATTCTTCCCATCCAGCAGATCCTGTATGATATCTTTCTGGCTGTTCTTGAAATTGTCAAAGCCAAAGTGTTTCTTCAGCTCTTTTCGCAAATCGTACTTTTTTTCCATGGCACTTGTTGTTTTGTCGTTGAGGAAAAGGAAAGAAAGCAGCATGCTACTCTCTTTCCTCTAACAAAGTTATGAACAAGTTTTGAATTCGTGCGGGGAAGACGGGGAAAAACATAAAAATTTTTTCTTCCCGGTACCGGCTGTCAGCTTTTAATTACTACTACTATTCCGCAGACAAGCGCCTACACGCCTAATAACGTCTGTTACAGATGTGCGGTTTTCTCATACTGGGTCTGCGCATATTCCCGCGTTACGACAAACTCTTTTTCCCCGGACGACGGTGCTTCATACATGGCGTCGGTCATGATGCTCTCCGCGATGGAGCGCAGGCCACGGGCGCCCAGCTTATACTCCATGGCCTTACCGACGATATAATCCAAGGCTTCGGGCGTGAACTCCAAGCGCACGCCGTCCATCTCAAAGAGTTTTACGTATTGCTTGATGATGGAATTTTTCGGCTCGGTCAATATTCTGCGCAGGGCGTCCCTGTCCAACGGTCGCAGATAGGTGAGCACGGGCAGACGGCCGATGATTTCGGGTATGAGGCCGAACGACTTCAAGTCCTGCGGCTCGATGTATTGCATCAGGTCGGCCGTGTCTATTCTCCGGGCGTTCTGCACCGAGTCGTAGCCCACGGTGTGGGTGTTCAGGCGCTGGGCAATTTTTTTCTCGATGCCGTCAAAAGCTCCGCCGCAGATAAACAGGATGTTGCGCGTATCCACGTGCACGTAGTCCTGGTCGGGGTGCTTGCGGCCGCCTTTTGGCGGTACGTTCACGATGGAGCCTTCCAGCAGTTTCAGCAGTCCCTGCTGTACGCCCTCGCCGCTCACGTCGCGCGTGATGGACGGGTTGTCCGACTTGCGGGCTATTTTGTCTATTTCGTCAATAAACACGATGCCGCGCTCGGCGCGCTCCTTGTCGTAGTCGGCCACCTGCAACAAGCGCGACAGGATGCTCTCGATATCCTCGCCCACGTAGCCGGCCTCGGTGAACACCGTGGCGTCCACGATGGTGAAAGGCACGTCCAGCAGCCGTGCGATGGTGCGGGCCAGGAGCGTCTTGCCCGTTCCCGTCGACCCCACCATAATAATGTTCGATTTCTCAATCTCCACGCCGTCGTCCTCGGGCTTATCCTTCCGATAGAGGCGTTTATAATGGTTGTAAACGGCTACGGCTAAGTTGCGCTTGGCGGCATCCTGCCCGATGACATACTGATCGAGGTATTCCTTGATGTCCTTCGGCCGGGGCAGCTTGTCCATGTCGATAGGGCTTTCCTTCTGCTTCTTGCCGGCAGCGTCCGCCGTCTGCTCGGCATAGCCGGGCAAGGCCTCCTCCATCACCTGGTGGGCCGCAGCGATACATTCGTTGCAGATATTGCCCTTTGGCCCCTGGATAAGGAGCATCACCTGGTCCTCGGTTCTACCGCAAATGCTGCAATGCTTTTTATTTGTCATTGGGCTTACGGGCTAACACGCGATCAATCATTCCATACTCTTTGGCCTCTTCTGCCGTCATCCAGTAGTCACGGTCCGAGTCGGCCCACACTTTTTCATAGTCGGTATGCGAATGGTCTGCTATGATGGTATACAGTTCTTTTTTCAGCTTCTGGATTTCGCGGGCCGTGATTTCGATGTCCGACGCCTGTCCCTGAGCGCCACCCATCGGCTGATGTATCATCACGCGGCTGTGCCTGAGCGCCGACCGCTTGCCCTCGGCTCCTGCCACCAGCAAAACGGCAGCCATCGACGCGGCCATTCCCGTACAGATAGTTGCTACGTCGCTGCTGATGAATTGCATGGTGTCGTAGATGCCAAGCCCTGCATATACGGAGCCGCCCGGCGAATTGATATAGATGGATATGTCCTTTCCGGGGTCGCACGAGTCGAGATAGAGCAATTGTGCCTGAAGCGTGTTGGCCGTATAATCGTCGATCTGCGTACCCAGGAAGATGATGCGGTCCATCATCAGGCGGGAGAACACGTCCATCTGCGTTACGTTCAGTTGGCGTTCTTCCAAGATGTACGGGTTCAGATATTGGTTCTGACTCTTGATGACGTCGTCGAGCGCCTGGGAATTGATGCCCAGGTGTCCCGTTGCGAATTTTCTGAAATCGTTCATTTTCTCGTCTGTTTTTTGAAAGCCTGCGTGCGGCCGTCCGTTTTTCCGACGCACCGCAACAGCGTGGCTTGCGTTTCCGACAGGTTTGTTAGTGAAAGAAAGTCAACAGGAAGCTGAAGACCGCCCCACCCTCAACGGGTAAGGCCCTTGCACGTCTTCGGCCTCTTATTGACTTTCTCCTTATTGAAAGTTCCGGCTGTCGGCCCGGTGGTTATTCAAACATTTTGTTGAAATCTTCCATCGAAACCGTCTTGCGGTCTAACGTCACGGTCTCTTTCAGGGCAGCCGTCAGCTTGGAGTTGAGGCAGGCGTCGAAGTAGTAGCGCACGTTTTCTTCTTTCTTCATCATGTCGGCGGCATACTGTTCGATATACTGCTCAGGAACGTTCATCATACCATACTGTGCAAACTGCATGCGGGCGGCTCCCACGGCGGTAGCTTTCACCTCTTCCTGCTTTATTTCGATGTGCAGCTGGTTGGCAAATTTGTCTTTGATAAGTTCCCACTTCAAGCTCTTGATATTGTTCTCATAGGCCTTGTCCAGCTCTTCGGGGCTCATCGGCTCGCTCTTTTCGCTGCGGTGCGAGTTTTGCAAGAACTTTTTCAACAGCGGTTCCGAGAATGCGAGCTCGCCCACCTTCTCTTCAAAATGGGCGCGGGCGTCCACCAGGAACTTGTAGTCGCTGTTGTGGGCCATGTTGGCGGCAATGGCTTCCTTGATCTTCGCGCGGAATTCTTCTTCGCTCTTCACCTGTCCTTCGCCAAACACCTGGTCGAAGAGCTCCTGGCCCACCTCAGCCGGCATGTAGCGGGAAATTTCGTCGATCTGGAACGAGAAGTCGCCCGTGTAGGCGCCGGCCTCTTCCTTCTTCACCTTCAGGAGCGAAGCCACCTCGGCCTCGTTTCCGTCGTAAGCCTTCGAGAGGTTCAGCGTTACGACCGTATTTTTCTTCACGCCGTCGAACACCTTCTTCTGCTCGTCGTTCTTAAAGTAGGAAGGCATGAGCGAAGCCTTTTCCACGACGAGGCCGCCCTCTTTGGGCTGTCCGTTTTCGTCGAGCTCGGCCAGCGTTCCGCGCACGATGTCCTTATCGGCATATTCGTCCACCGAAACCGAATGGCCGCCACGCTGGGCATAGTCGTCCACCTGCTTGTTCACCATTTCGTCCGACACCTCGATGTCATAATACGGTATATGGTCGTCTGCCGTTGCCTCAACGGTAAACTCAGGCTTCAGAGCTATGTCGAAAAGGAACTCAAAGTCGTCCTGCTTTTCAAAATCGATGATGGGCTGCTTGTCGCTCACCATGGGCTGGCCCAGCAATTGCACTTTGTTTTCGGTAAGATATGCTGAAAGCTTTTCCGAGACCATGTGGTCGACGGCTTCGGCCTTGGCCTGGCTGCCATACATCTTGATGGCGACGCTCATGGGCAGTTTTCCGGGACGGAAACCGTGTACCTGGGCTTTCTGGCAAAAAGTGCGCAGCAACTTTTTCACCTCGCCCTCGTAATCGGCTTTTTCCAGTTTCAAGGTAAGGCAGGCGCTCACCTTGTCTACGTTCTCTAACGAAATGTTCATCTTATCTGATTAAATGTTTATATTTTTCCTTCTTTCTCCACACGAAAGAAAAGCCCATCAATTCCGTCCGCCGCAGCTTTCGGAAACGGGCCCTTCGGGCGCGGAAGCGTATGCTCCCTGCATTTCGGCAGATGCAAAAGTAGTATTTTTCTTTTATTTAGTCAAAGCAAAAGGCAGAGAAATTAGAAAAATACGTACCTTTGCCCGAAAGGGATTAAAGCGGCCGCTGCGCCCCGCCTCAGCTTCGCGCAAGCCGTTTTTCCCATAACCATACAGCTACATTCCCACAATGGATTTGAACATCGACATCCGCCTTATTTTTGCCATCCTCAACGGCAAGGTTTCCACCGTCATCAGCCGCCGCCTCCACAAGGATTTCATCGGAGCCGGCCTCGAGCTGAGTCCTGAGCAGTGGACAGTGCTCATTTATCTCTCCGAACAAGACGGCGTGAGTCAGCAGGCGCTCTGCAACGCCACCTACAAGGACAAGCCCTCGATGACGCGCCTCATCGACAGCATGGAGCTGACGGGATGGGTGAGCCGCGAAAAAAACCTTCGCGACCGACGCTCCAACATTATCAACCTCACGCCGCTCGGGCGCGACATAACGAACCGCGCGCAGAAGACGGCGCTCCGCACCCTGAAAGACCTGCTCAAAGGCCTGGGGATGGAAGAGCTCAACATCTGCCAGGAAGTGCTGCGCCGCATCTTCGAAAACGCCAAGACCGACGAAGGCCGCCAGGCAGCCCCCTGAGCCCCCGGCGGCCAAGACCCATCGCGCCGGCCCGCCTCCCCGCCACGGGAGGTGCGGCCGGCGCTGCTATATATAAATAAGGAGTGGCATCCACGAGCTCCGCGGCCGCTATCAAGCCGGGAAGCGCTAAAAAACGCCGTTTTCTGCGCGGCATATAAGAGATTTGTCTTAACTTTGCACGGGAAAGAATGAAAAGCTTTCCGGAAGAAAAGATATTTTATACCTAAATATTTTTAGCGACATGGAGTACTCTAATGAAGTAAAGGAAATGTGCTGCGTGGCCAAAGGCCCGAAGCACGAGAACGCTCCCATCCCCGAAGAGGGCAAATGGGTGCATGCCAAGGAAATAAAGGACATATCGGGCCTTACCCACGGTGTGGGCTGGTGCGCTCCCCAGCAGGGTGCCTGCAAGCTGACGCTCAACGTCAAGGAAGGCGTCATCCAGGAATGCCTCGTCGAGACCATCGGCTGCTCCGGCATGACCCACTCTGCCGCCATGGCTTCTGAAATCCTTCCCGGAAAGACCATTCTCGAAGCCCTCAACACCGACCTCGTATGCGACGCCATCAACACGGCCATGCGCGAGCTCTTCCTGCAGATTGTTTACGGCCGCACGCAGAGCGCCTTCTCCGAGGGCGGACTCGTCATCGGAGCCGGCCTTGAAGACCTGGGCAAGGGCCTCCGCAGCCAGACCGGCACGCTCTATGGCACGCTGGCCAAAGGCACCCGCTACCTGGAACTCACCGAAGGCTACATCACGCGCATGGCCCTCGACAAGGACAACCAGGTGATCGGTTACGAATTTGTTCACATGGGCAAGTTCATGGAAGAGGTGAAGAAAGGCACCGACGCCAACGAAGCATTGAAGAAAGTGACGGGTCATTACGGTCGTTTCACGGCCGAACAGGGCGCCGTTAAGTATATTGACCCGCGTAAAGAATAAGAGGAGGAACATATCATGATAAGAGAAGTAAAGTTCGAGAGCCAGGAGCGCCGTATCAACCAAGTCATCGCAGCGCTCAACAAGCACGGCATCAAGGATATCGAAGAAGCCAACCAGATTTGCGACAGCTACGGCCTTGACCCCTACATGACGTGTCAGGAAACCCAGGGCATCTGCTTCGAAAACGCCAAGTGGGCCTACGTTGTAGGTTCGGCCATCGCTTTGAAGGAAGGTGCCAAGAACGCAGTTGAGGCTGCCGAATATATCGGCGAGGGCTTGCAGGCATTCTGCATCCCCGGCTCCGTTGCCGACGACCGCAAGGTAGGTCTTGGCCACGGCAACCTGGCCGCCCGCCTCTTGTCGGAAGAGACGCAGTGCTTCGCCTTCCTGGCCGGCCACGAGAGCTTCGCCGCCGCCGAGGGTGCCATCAAAATTGCCGAAATGGCCAACAAGGTGCGCAAGAACCCCTTGCGCTGCATCCTGAACGGACTGGGCAAAGACGCCGCCATGATCATTTCCCGCATCAACGGCTTCACGTATGTTCAGACGCAGTTCGACTATTATACGGGCGAACTGAAGGTTGTTAACACCACGGCATACAGCGACGGCCCCCGTGCCAAGGTGAACTGCTATGGCGCCGACGACGTCCGCGAGGGCGTGGCCATCATGTGGAAGGAAAACGTGGACGTATCCATCACGGGCAACTCCACCAACCCCACGCGCTTCCAGCACCCCGTTGCCGGCACCTACAAGAAAGAGCGCGTGCTCGCAGGCAAGCCCTATTTCTCGGTAGCCTCCGGTGGCGGAACGGGCCGCACGCTCCATCCCGACAACATGGCCGCAGGTCCCGCCTCGTACGGCATGACCGACACGCTGGGCCGCATGCACAGCGACGCCCAGTTTGCAGGTTCGTCCAGCGTGCCCGCACACGTTGAGATGATGGGCTTCCTTGGCATCGGCAACAACCCGATGGTGGGATGCTCCGTGGCTTGCGCCGTCAACGTCGACCTGGCCCTCAACAAGAAATAAGCAACCGGGCCCAGCCCTTCAGCTCCCGGCCGCCACATGAAGCGGCCGGGAGTTTTTTTGCTGCCCGCCGGCGCCGGCGGGCCGGCAGCAGCCGCGCCCCGGCTCCCGTCTCGCCACGTCGCAACGTGAGGCACCCGCAAAACCGCGGGCCGCGGAAAGATAAATATCGGCGCAAGGCATAATAAAAGCCACCATTTCCCGTTTTATAACAGAATAAAAGCGGATTTTTCCACATGATCGAATACATAAAAGGAAACATCGACGAGCTGACGCCGGCATGGGCCGTAATCGACTGCCACGGCGTGGGCTATCTGCTCTATATATCGCTCAACACCTACACCTCCATCCAGAGACACGCCGAGACACGCCTCTACGTCTACGAGGCCATACGCGACGACGCCTATCAGCTCTACGGCTTTGCCACGCGCGAGGAGCGCGAACTGTTCCTGGCACTCATCAGCGTGTCGGGCATCGGCGGACAAATAGCCCGCACGGTGCTGTCGGCCTTCACCCCGGCCGAGCTGGGCCGCATCATCCAGGACGGCAACGAGCGCATGCTGCGCAGCGTCAAGGGCATCGGGCCGAAAGCCGCACAACGCATCATCGTCGACCTGAAAGACAAGGTGAAAGCCTTTGGCACGGCCGCCACCGAGCAGGGAGCGGGAGCGCTGCCTGCCGGCACGGGCCAGACGGTGGACGAGGCCGTGGCCGCCCTCACGATGCTGGGCTTCCCGCCCGCCCCGTCGCAAAAAACGGTGCTGCAAATTGTCAAGGACGACCCCTCGCTCGCCGTGGAACAAATTATCAAACAGGCTTTAAAGATGCTGTGAGCCGGAGCCGGCCCACCACCTCCATGAAACGTTTACGCCACGTCTTCGCCCCACATCCCGCCATGATGGCGGCCGGCTGCTTCCTGCTGGCCTGCCTGGCGCTGGCCATGCCCGCCGGCCGCAGCCATGCCCCGGCGCCGCAGCCCGCGCCCGCACGGCCCGCTACGCCGCCCGACACGGTGGTGGAGCCCCGCTTCGGCGTGAAAAAAACCATCATGCAGAGCGAAGACGAGGACACGACGCTGTCGGCCGACCTGCGCGACCCCGAGAACCTGAAATCGGGCGTATTCTACGACGAGCGCTCGGGCACATTCCGCCTCGGCACGAAGCTGGGCGACGATTTTCTCGAAGCTCCTTTCTTTATGACGCAGGAGGAATACCGCGAATGGAGCTTCAAGCGCTCGATGAACGAATTTTTCAAAAACAAGAACGCCGAAGCCTTCAAGGCCGGCGGCAAGGAAAAGTTCGACTTCACCGACATGCACTTCGACCTGGGGCCTGCCGACAAAATCTTCGGACCGGGCGGCGTGCGCATCAAGACGCAGGGCTCGGCCGAACTGAAAATAGGCGCCAACACGCGCTTTGTGGACAACCCGTCGCTCGCCGAGCGCAACCGCAAGGTGTTTGGCTTCGACTTCGACGAGAAGATAAACATCAGCGTCAACGGTAAAGTGGGCGACAAGGTCAACATGGACTTCAACTACAACTCGGAAGCCACGTTCGACTTTGACGCGCAGAACCTGAAGCTCCGCTACGAAGGCAAGGAAGACGAAATCATCAAGCTCATCGAGGCGGGCAACGTGTCGATGCCCACCAACTCGTCGCTCATACGCGGCGCCTCCTCGCTCTTCGGCGTGAGGGCCGACATGCAGTTTGGCAAGCTGAAGCTGCAGACCGTCATCTCGCAAAAAAAATCGAACACGCAGAGCGTGAGCTCCGAGGGCGGGGCACAGCTGACCGACTTCGAATTTTCGGCAGCCGACTACGAGGAAAACCGCCACTTCTTCCTGGCACAATATTTCCGGGAACACTACGACGGCAATATGGCTCAGCTGCCGAACGTGCTGTCTGGCATCACTATCAACCGGGTGGAAATATGGGTGACGAATAAAAACGGAACTACGACGAACACACGCAATATCGTCGCACTGACAGACCTGGGCGAGCACGACCACATCAGCAACCCCATGTGGACAGCCGGTGCCGACGTAACGCCAAGCAACAACTCCAACTCGCTCTACGCCACGCTCGTGGGGCAGCTCAGCGCCGCACGCGACATATCGCAGGTGAACCCGACGCTCGACGGCGCCGGCCTCGTGGGCGGAACCGACTATGAAAAGCTGGAAAACGCCCGGCTGCTCAGCTCCTCGGAATATAAGCTCAACAGCGCCCTGGGATACGTCTCGCTGCGCACCGCAATCCAAACAGACCAGGTGGTGGCCGTCGCCTTCGAATATACCTACCGCGGCACGCGCTATCAGGTGGGCGAGTTTTCCACCGACCGGCAGGACAACCAGACGACGCTTTTCGTCAAATCGCTGAAAAACACGGCCAACACGCCGCAGATGGGCAACTGGGACCTCATGATGAAGAACGTCTATTCGCTGGGGGCCACCTCGGTGCAGAAAGACCGCTTCCGCCTGGACGTGAAAATACTGAGCGACACGACGGGCGTCTACCTCTCGTATCTGCCCGAACCCGCGCTGAAAGACAAACGCATCATATCGCTGCTTGGCCTCGACAAGCTCGACAACAACAACAAGCGAAACCCCAACGGCTACTTCGACTATGTGGACGGCTACACGATAGACGCTGCCAACGGACGGGTATATTTCCCCGTGGTGGAACCCTTCGGCTCTTATCTGGCGGGCGTCATCGGCGACCCCGCCGTGGCCGAAAAATATGTCTACCAGGAGCTGTACGACTCGACGAAGACCGTGGCCAAACAGATTGCCGAGAAAAACAAATACGTCATTACCGGGCAATACAAAGCCACGAAAAGCGGCGAGATACAGCTGGGCGCCATGAACATCCCGCAGGGCTCCGTCGTCGTGACGGCCGGCGGGCAGACGCTCACCGAGGGCTCCGACTATACCGTCGACTACAACAACGGCGTGGTCAGAATACTGAACCAAAGCATCCTCGACGCGGGCACGGGTATCGACGTAAGCCTCGAAAGCGACACCAACTACGGCATGCAACGCAAGACGATGTTCGGCCTGGCCTTTCAATACGACTTCACCAAGGACTTCCAGGTGGGCGGTACGTTCATGCACCTCGGCGAGAAGCCCCTGACGACCAAAGTGGCCATGGGCAGCGAACCGCTCAACAACACCATCTGGGGGCTGAGCATGTCGTGGAAAAAGGAAAGCCAATGGCTGACGGACATCCTCAACAAAATACCCTTCCTCAACTGCACAGCCCCGTCGACCATCAACTTCACAGCCGAATTTGCCCAGCTGATAGCCGGGAAAAACCGCGGAGCACAAGGAAATGCCTCCTACATCGACGATTTCGAGAACACAAAGGGCGACATCGACGTCTCGAACCCGACGGACTGGGTCATCTGCTCCACGCCCGCCCTCTTCCCCGAGTCGAAATACACGAACGACCTGCGTTACGGCTACAACCGCGCCCTGCTCGCGTGGTACTACATTGACCCGCTCTTCACACGACGCTCCTCGTCGCTCACGCCGGGCCACATCAAGGGCGACCTCGACCAGCTTTCCGACCCCGACGTACACGAGGTGTACATCAGCGACCTCTTTCCCAACCGGCAGATCAACTACCGCGAATCGTCCACGCTGAACGTCCTCAACCTGGCCTACTATCCCAACGAACGCGGCCCGTACAACCTCGACCCCAACGTCGACGCCGACGGCCACCTGCTGAATCCCGCAGGGCGCTGGGGAGGCATGATGAGAAAGCTCGATACCAACGACTTCGAAACGGCAAACGTCGAATACATCGAATTCTGGCTCATGGACCCCTTCATCAAAGCCAGAAAGGAGGGTACGACCTTCTCGGGCGACCTGTATATCAACTTGGGCGAAATCAGCGAAGACATCTTGAAAGACGGAAAAAAGTATACCGAGAGCGGAATGCCCACCACCGACGATGCCTCGCTCTATACCGAAACCGTATGGGGCCGCGTGCCGACGCAAAACAGCATGACCTATGCCTTCAACACGTCGAGCGGCTCGCGCCAGCGCCAGGACGTAGGCCTCAACGGCCTCACCAGCGAAGAGGAACGCACCTTCCCGGCCTATCAGAACTATCTGGAACAGGTGCGCAGCATCGTACGGCCCGAAGTGTACGACTCGCTCCTGGCCTCGCCATCGGGCGACCGCTACCACTACTTCCGCGGCTCCGACTACGACGCCAACGAAACCTCCATCCTCAACCGCTACAAATACATCAACAACCCCAAGGGCAACTCCGTCGACGCCGAACACTCGCCCGAGAGCTACAGCACCGCCTATAAGACCACACCCGACGTCGAAGACATCAACCAGGATTATACCCTCAACGAATACGAGAAATACTACCAGTACCGCATCCACATCTCGCCGGAAGCCATGAGCGTCGGCCAGAATTTCATCGTAGACCAGCGCGTGGCCAGCGTAAAGCTCCGCAACGGAACGACAGAGGAAGAGACGTGGTATCTTTTCCGCATCCCCATCGAAGAATATGAGCAGCGCGAAGGAGGCATCAGCGATTTCAGCAGCATACGCTTCATGCGCATGTTTCTCACGGGCTTCGAGCGCCCCGTCGTGCTCCGCTTCGCCACGCTCGACCTTGTGCGCGGCGAATGGCGAGCCTATGAACAGGCACTTTACAGCGGTGAAACACCCGACGTGAGCGGAACCATGAGCGTCTCAGCCGTCAATTTTGAGGAAAACAACGAGAAAACGCCCGTCAACTACGTCATCCCGCCCGGCATCAGCCGCGTCATCGATCCCGGCCAGGACCAAATCCTGCAAAACGACGAACAGGCGCTTGCCATCACCGTTGAAAACCTCGCTTCGAACGACGCACGTGCCGTCTACAAGAACACTACGCTCGATTTGCGGAGATATAAACACTTGCAGATGTTTACCCACGCCAATGCGCTGACGGGCGACAACACGCTGGAGGACGGCCAGATGAGCCTGTTCGTACGTCTGGGCTCCGACTACAAGAACAATTTCTACGAGTACGAAATACCGCTCACCATCACGCCCGAGGGGCAGTATGCACAGTCGACCAGCGGGGCCGAGGCGGTATGGCCGGCCGAAAACATGCTGGATATCGACCTTTCGCTGCTGACCGACGTGAAGAAAAACCGCAACCGGCAGAAGGCGCTGGGGCTGACCAACTATTCGACGCTCTACTCCGAATACGACCCGACGGACCAGAAGAACAAGGTGAGCGTGATGGGCAACCCGTCGCTGGGCGAGGTGCGCACCATCATGATCGGCGTGCGCAACAACTCGCGCTCGGTGCGCAGCATCGAGGTGTGGGCCAACGAGCTGCGCTTGCAGGAGTTTTCCAACAACGGCGGCTGGGCGGCACAGGGAACGCTCAACATCCAGTTCTCCGACGTGGCCTCGCTCAACCTGTCGGGGCACATCGAGACCGACGGATTTGGCGGTTTGGAGGAAAGCGTCTCGCAGCGCCGCGACGATAATCTGTATAATTACAGCATCACGACCAACGTCGAGGCCGGCCGTTTCTTCCCCGAGAAACTGAAACTGCAAGCACCCGTCTACTATTCGTACAGCAAGGAACGCACCGTGCCGCGCTACAACCCGCTCGACACGGACATGGAGCTCGACGACGCCCTCGACGCCATGGCCAACGACCACGAGCGCGACTCGCTGCGCAACATCGCCGAAAAGGTCATTATCAACAAGAATTTCAGCATCAGCAACCTGCGTTTCAACATCGCCACCAAACGTTATCCGATGCCCTACGACCCGGCCAACTTTTCGCTCAGCTACGCCTTCAGCAGCCGCAACACTACGGGCGAAACGACGGCTTGGGAAAAAGAGCAGAACTGGAAGTGGAACTTCAACTACAACTACTCGCCCAACTTCAAGCCCCTCGAACCCTTTAAAAAGCGCATCAAGAGCCGCAGCAAGTGGCTGAAAATACTGAAAGACCAGTCCATCAACTTCCTGCCCCAGAACATAACGTTCAACTCGGACATCACGCGCAACTATTACGAGCTGCAAGAGCGCGACATGGAGGACGTGGGCAACACGTCGCTCCCCTTGTCGTGGTCGAGCGACTTCCTGTGGAACCGCAGCTTCAACCTGCGCTGGGACCTGACGAAGAACATACACACCAGCTTCTCCTCGGGCACGAACGCCGAAATAGAACAGCCCTATACGGCCGTCAACAAAGACCTCTACCCCGACCGCTACGCAGCATGGAAGGACTCCGTGTGGAACAGCATCAAGCAACTGGGCACACCTCTCTCCTACCAGCAGAATTTCGACTTTTCGTGGCAGGTTCCTCTCAACAAGCTGCCCCTCTTCGACTGGCTGACGGCCGACGCCAAGTATGCCTCGACCTACAACTGGGAGCGCGGCACCGATCTGGAAGACGGCACCACGCTGGGCAACACCATATCCAACTCGCGCGACATCAACGGCAACGCACGGCTCAACATGGAAACGCTCTACAACCACGTGCCCTTCCTGAAAGCCGTGAACCGCAAGTTCTCGGCCACGGCGCAGAAGAAGAAGGAGGAGAAAAAGAATTTCTCCAAGGAAATACAGCTCAAAGCCGACACCACGACGCTCGTCATCCACAACCAGCGCTCGAAGAAGGTGCGCGTCACGGCGCTCCGCAGCGACGGCAAGCGCTATCCCGTGCGCTACAAGGTGCTCGACGCCAACCGCATCGAAGTGCTCACGCGCGACACGGTGAAGCTCAAAATCACCGTCAGCCCGCGCAAGCGCAAAGAGGACCAGGGATGGTATAAGGCCCTCGAATACGTCAGCCGCGGCCTCATGATGGTGCGCAACGTGAGCATCTCGTACAGCAACCGTTACAGCATGTCCGTACCGGGCTTCCTGCCGCAGGTGGGCGACGTCTTCGGGCAGGGCAAGGGCGGCGGACTGCAACCCGGCCTCGACTTTGCCTTCGGCTTCACGGACGAAAGCTTCGTGCGGCGTGCCGCCGAACGCGGCTGGCTCATGCAGAGCGACAGCATCGTATCGCCTGCCACGACCAACCTGACCGAAGACCTGCAAATCAGAGCCACCATCGAGCCGTTCCGCGACTTCAAAATTGACCTCAGTGCCAGCCGCAACGTCAACAAGGCCAAGAGCATCCAGTATATGTACGACGGCATGCCGACCACGCAGACGGGCAGCTTCTCGATGACCACCATCAGCCTGAAATCGGCCTTTGAAAAGACGGGCAACGCCGACAACGGCTACCGCAGCAAGACGTTCGACCGCTTCGTGGCCTCGCTCGACGGCTACCGCAACCGCGTCGAGGCGCTCTATGCCGGTGCCACCTATCCTGACGGCTCGCAGCTGGCCGGCCAGCCCTTCGACCCGGCCAACGGCACCGTGGATAAATACTCGGCGCAGGTGATGATTCCCGCCTTCCTCTCGGCATACGGCAGCGGAGGCTCCTCGCTCGACATCTTCCCGGCCCTCACCCGCCTGCTGCCCAACTGGTCGCTTACGTATAGCGGACTCTCCAAGCTGCCGAAGATGAAGAAAATCTTTAAAAGCTTCAACCTGAACCACTCATACCGCAGCATCTTCGCCATTGGCTCTTACAGCACGTTCACATCCTATCAGGAGTACATGAACGGCATCGGTTTCGTCCAGGACGTCACGACGGGCAACCCCATCCCGAGCTCCATGTACGACATATCGACCGTTTCCATCAACGAATCGTTCTCGCCGCTCATAGGTGTCGACATGACCTTCCAGAACGACCTGACGGCCAAGGTGGAATATCGCAAGACGCGCGTCGTTACGCTCAGCATGACCTCGCAGCAGATTTCGGAGACGCGCTCGAACGACTTTATCATCGGCCTGGGCTACAAAATTGCCGACCTGAAGCTCTTCCAGCCCAAGAAGGCCGTGCGCAGCAAGGGCAAGCGGGGCGCCGCAGGACAGAAGAAAACGAACGCTTCGGGCTTCAGCAACGACCTGAACCTGCGGCTCGACCTGACGTTCCGCAACCAGAGCGCCCTGAACCGCGACATCCTCACCACGCTCACGCAGGCCACAAGCGGCAACAAGGCCGTGCAGGTTTCCTTCTCGGCGGAGTATGCGCTGAGCAAGTTCCTCACGCTGAGTGCCTACTACGACCGCCAGATGAACAAGCCGCTGCTCACGTCGAGCTCCTACCCCATCACCACGCAAGACTTCGGCATCAACCTGCGCTTCAACCTGACGCGCTGACGCCGCCCGCCGGGACCTGCCGACAAGACGGGCCACGACATAAAGAAGGCAGCCTGCCGGGACATGCTCAAAGCATCGTCCGGCAGGCTGCCTTTTCGTTTCGTTTTCTGTGAGCGGCAGGCCCGTTGGCCCCCGCCAACGTTCGTCAGGCCGACGGCGGCGCAGGCTGCGGGGCCACGTAGCGCTCCACCCAGTTGGCATAAAACGTGGCGCATGCCTGCTGCCAACTGTAATCGATGCCCTGCGCGGGGTCGTCGCCCCGGTAGTAGTGGCGCGGCAGAGCGATGGGCAGGCCCTTGGCCACGTCGCGCAGGTACTCGCGTTCGAGCGTGGCCGGCTCATACTCCAGGTGGCCTGCCACGTATATCTCGCGCCCGCCGCGGCCGATGGCCACGCCCAAGCCCGACTCGTCGCTCACGGCCACCGGCACCACGTCGGCACCGGCCGGGAAATCGGCCACGCGCACCTCGGTGTGGCGGCTGTTGGGCATGGCGAAGGGACGCGCCATGCCGTCGAAAAGCGGGAGGGGGCGCAGAACGCGCTGCGGAAATATACCAAACATCTTTTCGGAGAGGGCATATTTGGGTATGCCATAGTGATGGTAGAGCGCGGCCTGGGCTCCCCAGCAGATGTAGAGCGTGGAGCGCACGTGGGTGCGGGCCCAGTCCATGATGGTACAAAGGGGGGCCCAGTAGCGGACGTCCTCGAAGGGCAAGTGCTCCACGGGCGCGCCCGTGACGACGAGGCCGTCGAACGTGCCGCCCATGAGCGTTTCGATGTCGGTATAGAAAGCCTGCATGTGCTCCATGGGCGTGGTTTTATACGTCTGCCCCGCAATTTTTACGGGCGTCACCTCGACGGGCGGCGCGGCGTGGGCCAGCGAGCGCAGGATGTCGAGCTCGGTCTGCTCCTTCTGCGGCATCAGATTGAGGAAGAGAACGCGCAGAGGGCGCAGCCCTGCGGGACATTCGTCCCACACGGCCACGCCCTCGCGCTTTAAGATGGCTGCCGCCGGCAAGCCCCTGACTGTGAGTATCGGCATAGGCTTGCGGCTGCTTACCAAACGTCGACGCGCTCTTTCTTCGGCACGTAGAGCGGGTCGCTCCGCTTGATGTCGAAGGCGTCGTACCACGCATCAATATGGGGCAGCGCTCCGTTGACGCGCCAGCGCGACGGCGAGTGGGGGTCGATTTTGTTATACTGGCGGAGCATCTCCTCGCGGATGTTGCATCCCCAGATGAGGCCGTAGGAAAGGAAGAAGCGCTGGGCAGGCGTAAAGCCGTCCTTCGTGCCAAGCGGCGTTTTCTCCATGGCTTTCTGCAACGCCTCGAAAGCAACGTTCAGTCCGCCGTGGTCGGCTATGTTTTCGCCGAGCGTAAGGCGTCCGTTGGCGTGCATGCCGGGCAATACCTCTATCTTGTCGAAGAAATCGGCCATGACCTTCGTGCGCTCCTCAAAGTTCTTCTTGTCCTCGGGCGTCCACCAGTCGCGCAGGTTGCCGTCCTTGTCGAAGCGGCTTCCCTGGTCGTCGAAGCCGTGCGTCATCTCGTGGCCGATAACCACGCCGATGGCGCCATAGTTGCAGGCATCGTCGGCCTCGGCGTTGAAGAACGGCGGCTGCAAAATGCCCGCGGGGAAGCATATTTCGTTGGTAGTGGGGTTATAATAGGCATTGATGGTCTGCGGCGTCATCTGCCAGCGGTCGCGGTCGACGGGCTTGCCCACAGTGCGGCGTATCTCGTCGTCGAAAAGGAACTCCGAGGCGCGGTTGAGGTTCTCGTAGTAAGAAAGCGTGTCGGAAATGTCGAGCCCTGCGTAGTCCATCCATTTGTCGGGGTAGCCAATCTTCACGTAAAAGTGTTGCAGCTTGTCGAGGGCCTGCTCCTTCGTGGCATCGCTCATCCACGACTGCCGGCGGATGCGGTCGGCCAGGGCGTCCTGCAAGTTGTGTACGAGCGTCAGCATGCGCTGCTTGGAGCTTTCGGGGAAATAGCGCTCAACGTACATCTTGCCGACCGCTTCGCCCAGCACGCTGCCCACAACGCCCACGGCCTGCTTCCAGCGGGGCTTGTCGGCCTCGGAACCGCTCATGATGCGGCCGTAGAAGTTGAAACTGGCGGCGCGGAAACGGTCGTCGAGCGAGCCGGCGGCGTTGTCGATGAGCTTAAAGGTGACGTAGGCCTTCAAGTTGTCGAGCGACGTCTCGGCCCAAATCTTCTCCACCTCGTGGATGGGCTCGGGCTGCGAAACGCTGACCTCGGCAAAGGCGGGATAACCCAGTTGGAGGAAAAGCGTGCCCCAGTCGATGCCGGGATAGTCGTTCAAAAGCGCGGCATAGGACATCTTGTGGAAATTGGCCTCGACGTCGCGCTGCTGCGTGGCCGAATAAGAGGCGCGGGCAATGCGCGTCTCGATGGCAAGCACGGCCTCCATCTTGCGGGCGGCGGCAGCCTCGTCGTCGCCAGTCATGACGAAAAGCTTTTTCACATATTCCTTGTAGCCGTCGCGCACGCGGCGGGTGGCATCGTCGTCGGCAAGATAATAGTCGCGCTCGCCGAGCGAAATGCCTCCCTGATAAATCTGCACAAGGTTCTTGCGGCTGTCTTCAAGGTCGGCCCCGCAATAAACGGCAAAGAACGTGGGCACGCCCGTGCGCGCCAAGCGGGCCGCCTGCACGAGCAGCTCGGGCTTTGTCGTCACGCGCTGCACGCGGTCGTAGAGCGGGCGCAGCGGCTCCCACCCCTCGCGGTTGCGGCGTGTGCTGTCCATGGCCAGACGATAGAGCGTACCGATTTTCTGTTCGAGCGAACCCTGTGGATGGTCGGTGGCAGCGAGCTCTTCGACGATGCCGCGTATCTGACGCTCGTTGCTCTCTTTCAGAGCCTCGAACTGCGAATAGCGCGAATACTCGGCCGTGAGCGGATGGCTCTTCATCCAGCCGCCGGCGGCGTATTCGAAAAAGTCGGTTCCGGGCTTAACCTCGGGATTCATGCTGGAAGCGTCGATGCCCGACTTCAAGTCGGCCTGCGCAAAGGCCGGACCGGCCGCAAAAGCCAGCATGGGGATAAAATGTTTGATGTTCAACATATTATGTTTGCGTTAAATGTCATTTTCCAGTGTTTTCCGCCACCTGCCCGGCGGGAGCTTTCAGCGCTTCGAGCGCTTCCGATGCTTCCTCCCACTCTTCCATGGCCGCGTCGAGGGCCTTTTGCAGGCGGCCGTGGGTTTCGAAGAGCGAGGCGTCGGCGGCGCCCTCGGGCGTGGCCATGCGTGCTTCGAGCTCGGCCACCTGCTGTTCGAGGTCGGCTATCTGCCGTTCTTTCTCGGCCACGGCCTTCTCGGCCTTGCGCAGGCGGCGGGCCTGCTCCTTCTGCTGCTCGTAGGAAAGCTTCCCGCGCGAGGGCTCTTCGGCGGCTGCAACCGGTGTTGCCGGCGCCGACGGGGCCAGATGGAGCTCGTCGAGGTTCTCAATCTGCTTTTTCTGCAAAAAGTCGTAGATGCCGCCGATGTGCTCCCGCACGCGGCCGCCGCCAAACTCGTAGACCTTGTCGACAAGCCCGTCCAGAAAATCGCGGTCGTGCGAAACGACGATGACCGTTCCGTCGAAAGCGCGGATGGCTTCCTTCAAAACGTCCTTCGTACGCATGTCGAGATGGTTGGTCGGCTCGTCGAGCACCAGGAAATTGACCGGTTCGAGCAGAAGCCGTATCATTGCCAGGCGGCTGCGCTCTCCGCCGGAGAGCACCTTGACCTTCTTGTCCGAAGCCTCGCCGCCAAACATGAAAGCTCCCAGTATGTCGCGTATTTTCAGGCGGATGTCGCCCTTGGCCACGCGGTCTATCGTGTCGTACACGGTGAGCTCGCCGTCGAGCAGCTGGGCCTGGTTTTGCGCATAGTAGCCAATCTGTACGTTATGCCCGAGGCGGAGGCTTCCGTCGTAGGGTATCTCGCCCATGATGCATTTCACCAGCGTCGACTTGCCTTCTCCGTTCTTTCCGACGAAGGCAACCTTCTCTCCACGCTTCATGGTGAGATCCACACCGGCGAAGACGCAATGCTCGCCGTAGTGCTTCGACAGGTTTTCGCAGATGAGCGGATAGTCGCCCGAGCGCAGACAGGGTGGAAATTTCAGATGAAGCGTGGCATTGTCCACTTCGTCGACTTCGATGGGGACGATTTTCTCCAACTGCTTGATGCGGCTCTGCACCTGTACGGCCTTGGTGGGTTTATAACGGAAACGCTCGATAAACTCCTTGATGTCGGCTATTTCCTTCTGCTGGTTTTCGTAGGCACGGAGCTGCTGCTCGCGGCGCTCGGCCCGCAGCTTGACGTATTCGTCGTACTTAACGCGGTAATCGTAGATGCGGCCGCAGGATATTTCGAGCGTACGGTTGGTCACGTTATTGATAAACGCCCTGTCGTGGCTCACGAGCACAACGGCCCCCGGGCTGCGGGCCAGGAAGCCTTCGAGCCAACGGATGCTCTCGATGTCAAGATGGTTGGTCGGCTCGTCGAGCAGCAATACGTCGGGGCGCCGCAGCAGAAGCTTGGCCAGCTCGATGCGCATGCGCCAACCTCCCGAAAATTCGCTGGTGGGGCGGTCGAAGTCGCTCCGCTCGAAACCGAGCCCGAGCAGCGTCCGCTCCATTTCTGCCCGATAGTTGGCACCGCCCATCATGGCGAAGCGGTCGCTCTCGCGCGTGAAGCGCTCAACGAGCTCCATGTAGGCCGGTGTTTCATAATCGGTGCGCGAGGCCAGCTCGTCGTTGAGCTTCGCAATGTATGCTTGCAGCTCGCTGATGTGGTCGAAGGCTTTCTCTGCCTCCTCCATCACCGTGTGCTCGTCGCTGAGCACCATCACCTGCGGCAGATAGCCGATGGTGACGTCGCGCTGCACGGCAACGGTGCCCGAGGTGGGCTGTTGCTGGCCGGCAAGTATTTTCAACAAGGTGGATTTTCCCGCACCGTTTTTGCCAACAAGGGCGATGCGCTCCTTTTTGTTGATGACGAAGGTGGCATCGTCGAAAAGCGGACGGGCTGCAAATTCTACTTTCAGGTGTTCTACGGAAATCACGATGGTATCGCTAATGGATTATTGTTCGGCCAGGGCCGGGAAAAGGCCCTCGGCACGTGCTTTGAGGAAGTCGGCCACGACGAAACTGCTGCCCCCGACGTATATCAGGTCGTCGGGCGAGGCGGCGGCACGGGCTGCGCCAAAGGCCGAGGCCACGTCGGGAAACGGCTTGCCCGTCAGGCCATGCCCGGCGGCGAGCTCCGTCAGGCGTTCCGCCGGCATGGCGCGGCGCACCGACGAGGGGGCAAAATAATAATCGGCATCGCGCGGCAAGAGCGAAAGCACGGCGTCGACATCCTTGTCCTCGCATATGCCGAAAACGATGCGACGCCTCCGGCAAGGCACGTCGGCGAGCTGCCGTGCGAGATAAGTCCACCCGCCGGCGTTGTGCCCGGTGTCGCACACCACCATGGGCTGCCGCGCCACGACCTGCCAGCGCCCCATCAGCCCTGTCAGCTCGCATACGCCGGCAAAACCCTTGGCCACGTGGTACGGGCTGACGTAAAAATGCTTCTGCACGTGCGCGATGGCCGAAAGGATGGTTTTTGCATTGCGTATCTGATACGTTCCGGCCAGTTCGCCGTAAAACGTTCCATACTGCGCCGTGCTGTATGCCATGCGTCCGTCCTCCGTCGGCTTCGCCTCGAAAGATGCGGCCCGGGCCTCGTCCTCGGCCGAAAAGAGGGAGGCGTTCTGCCGGGTTGCCACTTCTCTGAAAACGGGCATGGTCTCGCTTTGCTCTTCGCCGATGACCACGGGCACGCCGGGCTTGATGATGCCGGCCTTTTCCGCGGCTATCTGCGCCAGGGTGGTTCCCAGAAACTGCGTGTGGTCAAGGCTGATGTTTGTGATGACGGAAAGCACCGGCGTAATGATGTTGGTGCAGTCGAGACGTCCGCCAAGGCCCACCTCCACAACGGCCACGTCGACGCCGGCTTCGGCAAAATAAGTGAAAGCCAGCGCCGTGGTCAGCTCGAAAAACGAAGGGTGCAGGGGCTCAAAAAATGCCCGCTCGCGCTCGACGAACTCCACCACCCGGGCTTCGGGGATTTTGCGGCCGTTCACGCGGATGCGCTCGCGAAAATCGAGCAGGTGGGGCGAGGTGTAAAGGCCTACCCTGTATCCTGCCGCCTGCAAGACGGCTGCTATAGTATGCGAACAGGAACCCTTACCATTGGTTCCTGCCACATGAATTGTCTTATATTTACGGTGCGGATGGCCGAAATGGGCATCCAGCAGATACGTGTTCTCCAAACCTTCCTTATAAGCGGCCTTGCCCACGTTTTGAAAGAGGGGCGCGCTCTCGTAAAGGTATCGGACGGCTTCCTGATAGGTCATCTATTCAAAATAAGCGCGGAACTTTTTAAAGATTTTGTCCTTAATCGATTCGCTTCCGTGGAGATTTTCGCTGTCTCTCATCTTTTCGAAAACATGCTTCTCCTCGCGCGAGAGATTTTCGGGGATATAGACGCTTACGTTCACCACAATGTCGCCCTTGCCGTAGCCATAGCCTTTTACGGCCGGCAAACCTTTGCCGCGCAGGCGGAGGGTTGTGCCGGGCTGCGTGCCGGGCTCTATCTTGATGCGGGCTTTTCCGTCTATGGTGGGCACGTCCACCGTGTCGCCCAAGGCTGCCTGCGGGATGGTGAGCAGCAGGTTGTACACCAAGTCGTTCTCGTCGCGTATCAGGTCGGGGTGTGGCTCTTCTTCGATGAGCACCTGTATGTCGCCGGGTATGCCGTTGTGCTTCCCGGCATTTCCCTTGCCGGGCACGTTCACAACCATGCCTTCGGCCACGCCTGCGGGGATGTTGATTTCAACGATTTCCTCTCCGCTCACCACGCCGTCGCCGCCGCACGCCTGACATTTGTTTTTGACCACCGTTCCCTCGCCGTGACAGTCGGGGCAAGGGGCCTGCGTCTGCACCATGCCGAGAAAGCTCCGCTGCGTACGCACCACATATCCCGCGCCGTGACACGTAGGACACGTCTCGGGCGCAGCTCCGTGCTCGCAGCCCGTTCCATGGCAGGCGGAACAGGTGATATGCTTTCTCACCTTAAACTTTTTCGTCACGCCGGTGGCGATTTCTGCCAGCGAGAGCTTCACTTTCAGGCGCAGGTCGCCGCCTTTATACTGGCGCGTCTGCCGCCGTCCGCCTCCGCCGAAACCGCCGAAGCCGCCCATGTCGCCGAAGATGTCGCTAAAGCGCGAGAAGATGTCGCCAAAGTCCATGCCTTGTCCGCCGAAACCGCCGAAGCCTCCTGCTCCGTCCACGCCGGCGGCGCCAAACTGGTCGTAGCGGGCCCGCTTGTCGGGGTCGCGCAACACGTCGTATGCCTGGGCGGCCTGCTTAAACTTTTCCTCGGCTTCCTTGTCGCCGGGGTTGCGGTCGGGGTGGTACTTGATGGCCACCTTTTTATAAGCGCGTTTTATCTCGTCGGCCGTAGCCGTCCGCTCGACGCCCAGAATTTTGTAGTAGTCTATTTCTTCTGCCATGGTCTGCGATTTACTGACCTACGACCACCTTCGAGTGGCGTATCACTTTTTCGTTGAGCATATATCCCGGCTGCACGCAGTCGATGATTTTGTTTTTCTTGGCTTCTTCGTCAGCGGGCACCAAGGCCACAGCTTCGTGAAAGTCGGTGTCGAAATCCTTTCCTTCGGTCTCGATTTTTTTCAATCCGTGCGTAGCCAGCGTTTTCTGCAACTTTGAAACAATCAGCTCCACGCCCTCGCGCAGGGTGGCCACGTCGGTGCTTTTCTCCATGTTATCCATGGCGCGTTCCAAGTCGTCGAGCACGGGCAGGAGGCTGGTAATCACCTTTTCGCCACCGTTGAGGAGCAGTTGGCTCTTTTCCTTCAGCGTGCGCTTGCGGAAGTTGTCAAATTCGGCGGCCTGCCGCAGATAGCGGTCTTTGAGACGGGCTATCTCCTCCTCGGCCTCTGCCAGTTTTTCGGCATCGTTTTTTTCCGTCGTCTCAGCCTCGTTGGGGGTTTGAGCTTCGGCAGCTGCCTCTTCCGTCTGCTGCACGTCTTCTGTCTTCTCGTATTTTTCGTCTGCCATAATTGCTATGTTTTTATCCGAAAGCTTAAAGAAGCGGCCCGATCCGCTGCATGTTGCCACCGGCCGGCCGCCTCCTTATTGTTTACAAAAAGCGTACCAAAATCAGTTGCCGCCGCCATACATGGCCTCGCGGAGCTCCTTGATGCGTTCGTCGTGAATGTATTCGTCGTAGGTCATGAGCTTATCGATGATGCCGTTCGGCGTCAGTTCGATGACGCGGTTGGCCACGGTGTTGATAAACTCGTGGTCATGGCTGGCAAAAAGCACATTCCCCTTGAAAAGCTTCAGATTGTTGTTGAAGGCCTGGATGCTCTCCATGTCCAGGTGGTTGGTGGGCGTGTCGAGGATGAGGCAATTGGCTCCGCGCAGCTGCATGCGGGCTATCATGCAACGCATCTTCTCGCCTCCCGAGAGCACCTTCACTTTCTTCTGTATGTCCTCGTCCTTGAAGAGCATGCGGCCGAGGAAAGCTTTGAAGTAGACCTCATTGCCCTCGCCAAACTGGCTCAGCCAGTCGAGCATGTTCAGGTCGCAGTCGAAATAGGCCGTATTGTCGAGCGGCAGATAAGCCGTCGTAATCGTCACGCCCCACTTATATTCGCCGGCGGCCGGCTGTACGTTTCCGTTGATTATCTCGAAAAAGGCGGTCATCGCGCGCGGATCGTGGCTGATGAATACGATTTTGTCGTTCTTCTCCACGTTGAAGCTCAGCTTGTCGAAGAGCACCGTTCCGTCGTCGGCCACGGCCTTCATGTCCTTCACTTCGAGTATCTGGTTGCCGGGTTCGCGCTCCATCTGGAAGATGATGCCCGGGTATTTACGCGTCGACGGCTTTATTTCCTCGACGTTCAGCTTTTCCAGCATCTTTTTGCGGCTCGTCGTCTGGCGGCTCTTGGCCACGTTGGCCGAGAAGCGGCGGATAAACTCTTCCAGCTCCTTGCGCTTTTCCTCAGCCTTCTGCCGCTGGTTCTGGGCCTGGCGCAGGGCCAGCTGGCTCGATTCGTACCAGAAGCTGTAATTGCCCGAGAAGAGCGTCACCTTTCCATAGTCGATGTCGACCGTGTGGGTGCACACCTGGTCCAGGAAGTGGCGGTCGTGGCTCACCACGAGCACCGTGTGTTCAAAGTTGCCCAAGTAGTCTTCCAGCCATTCCACCGTTTCCAGGTCGAGGTCGTTCGTCGGCTCGTCGAGCAGCAGATTGTCCGGCTCACCAAAAAGAGCCCGCGCCAGCATGACGCGCACTTTCTCCTTACCCGACAACTCAGCCATCAGCTTGTGATGCAGGGCCTCCTTGATGCCCAGACCGCTCAGCAGGGCGGCAGCATCGTTCTCGGCGGTGTAGCCGCCTATACTTGCAAACTTGTCCTCCAGCTCGGCCACGCGCAGCCCGTCTTCGTCCGTAAAGTCGGTCTTCGAATATAGCTCGTTCCGCTGCTGCATGACGTCCCACAGCACGGAGTGGCCCATCAATACGGTGTCGAGCACGGTAAATTCGTCGAACTTGAAGTGGTCCTGGCTCAGCACCGAGAGGCGTTCGCCCGGGCCCAGCTCGACGGTTCCTTTCGTGGGCTCGAGCTCTCCAGAGATGGCCTTCAGCAACGTCGACTTTCCGGCTCCGTTTGCTCCGATGACGCCGTAGATATTACCGTTGGTAAATTTCATGTTCACGTCCTTGTAGAGCACGCGCTTGCCGAACTGGATGGCGAGGTTTGAGACTGTAATCATTTTTTCCTTTTCTGCTTATTTTTCTTCCGGGGTGCAAAGGTAGCGAAAAAACGCCGCCCGCGCAACCCCCGTAAAAAGAGAGTTGCCGTCCCGGCCGGGCGGCAACTCGCGGATTATTAGCTCACTGACGTTTCTTTAGCTTCACCAGCGTCTGCCCGCCGGCGTCTTTCAGCAGCATCGTCGGGCCGTTTGTCATAAGCGAAGCCGTGGCACGTAAGGCCGACATGAAGCGTTCTTCATACTGGTCATCGGGGCACGCCATGCGCGTGGTGCCCAGCTTCGAGAAATCGGGCTTTCCGCCCTCCACCTCGCCCGGACGCAGCGAGCCCGTGATGCGGTTGCAGCCCGTAAAGCCAGATATGCGGAAGCGGTTTAGGTCAAACGTCAGATAGGGCGTGCCCTCGCCCGGCGTCACTGACTCGCCGCGCAGCTCCGTCACGTCCCACGTGCCGTCGGGCGACATCACCTGGAACGGACGCCTTTCGAGCGCCATCACTTCGCGGCGGTCGGCGCCTATCATCACGAGCTGCCCGTCCACGAGGGCCATACGCTCCGTTTGCCGCAAGGCGTTCATAAAAGCCTGCTCATAGCGGTTGTCGGGGCAGGCCATCATCGTCGTGGCCACACGCCCGAAGTCCACCTCGCCCCGCTTCATCTTCTCGCCGGGCAGCGAGCCCATCAGGCGGTTGCAGCCCGTGAAGCCATACACACGCGTGCTGTCGAAGCCCAGATAGGGCACATCCTTGCCCGGATCCACGGCCTTGCCGTCCAGGCGCGCCACGGCCCATTCGCCGGAAAGCTCGCCGGCTGTCAGCACATGGCGCGAACCGCACGAGGTGAGCGTCAAGGCGGCCAGGCTGAGGGCCGCCGTTGTAGTTGTCAGTTTCATTGTCTGTCGGTTTGGTTATTCATGAAAAGGCCCGGCCTCGTCACGGAGCCGGGCCACTGCCGGTCGTCAGAATTTGTAGCCCACGGTGAAGAGCAGCTGGTGGCGTTTCAAGTCCACCGGAGCAGCAGCCAGGCGGTTCGCCTCCGAGCCCGCCTCAGGCAGATGGAACGTATAGAGGTCGCCCGTCTGCTTCTGGAACTGATAGGCTACATCGGCATAAAAATGTTTTCCGCGCCAGCCCAGGCCCGCCGTATAGCGGTTGGTCGCGCCCAGGTTCACATAGTCGGTGTTTGTCTGGTAGAAATACGAACTGCTGGCCGTGAAAAGGTTCAGATAAGCGTCCTTCTCAAAAGGAGCCGAGACGTAGTTGTAGCCTGCCCGCAGGTAAGTGCCTTTTCCCACGCGGGCTTCGGCGCCCACCCGGAACGTGTGCACGGGTTTCATGAAGCGTTTGATCTCCTCACGCAGGGCATAGTCGGTCTCGCCGTCGTAAACGCTGCCCCAGTCGTCGTAATAGTCGGGATAGCTGATGTTCGACTTGCGGTAGTTGGCCAGCTCATATTCGGCATCGAGGGCCACGCGCGAGCCCACCGTCGTGGCCATACTCACGCCCAGGCGCCACGGCGTGCGCACGTTATATTCGTTGCCCACGACGTCCACCGAGCCTTCCGTATAGGGCACGTCGCCGTTCTGGAAGGGCGAATGCATGAACAGCGAGGCGTCGGCCGTCAGGCTGTAATAGGTGGGCGTGGCAAAGCTCAGGCCCACGCGGAAGGGCGAGCGGGCAAACGGGCGGACAATGAGGCCCAGCTTCACGTCGAAGCCGTTGCCCGTGAGCTGCTCGTAGTTTTGCATATAGTATTCGTACTGATTGCCGGCGCCGTCGGGCAAGAGCTCGCCGTAGTCGGTAAAGCTGTTCATCCGCACGTTGTAGAGCCCGAAGGTGAGGCCGGCATAGACGCGGTCTTTCACGTTGAAGGCCACGTTGAAGTCGTACTGCTGCACGCCGCCCCACTGCACGCGGCGGTAGTTGTAGGCGTCGGCCTCACAGGGCGTATAATCGACCACGTTTCCCTGGGCGTCGTACGTGGGCAGGAGCATCTGCGTGTCGTAGCCCAGGCAGGTGAGCGGCGTGGTCATGGCGCGGTCTTCGTCATAGTAGAGGTCGAGCCAGTGGTCGGTATATGCCAGGTCCATCATCTGCATCGACTGCGAGAGGCCGCCCGTTGCGACGGCCCCCGTGCCGATGTAGTTTTTAAAGTTGCGGCTCTTGTGATAGTTGAAGCCAAAGTTGACAAACCTCAGGGCGCCGCCCCGCACCTTGGCGGCATAGACAAAGCCCATCTGGTCGAACGATGGGCGGGCCTTGTTTACGTCGTGAAAGCTCTCGGCGTCGGGCTGCACGAGGGCCGAGGCCGACAGGGCTACGTCGCTGCTGCGATACAGGCCGATGCCGGCCGGGTTGGTGCCCATCACGGAGATGTCGGCGCCCAGGGCGCCCATGGCGCCGCCCATGCCCACGAAACGGGCCGTCCCGTTCAGGTCGTTGCCGGCAACGGCCTCCACCTTGTATATATCCTGCGCGTCGGCCGCAGTGGCCACGGCCATCAGGCCGGCCATCAGGATGCTTTTCGTTTTCATTGCGTGTTCCTTGTTTTAAGTGGTTCGGGAAAATGCGGCCCGTGCCGCATGGCTGGCGCTTCCGTCAGCGGCGTCCGCCAAAGCTGCGTCCGCCACCGCGGGCTCCGCCCGTGAAGCCTCCGCCCGAGGGGCGTCCCGAAGGACGGCTCACGCTGCCGCGCGAGGGCGAGCCGAAGCTGCGGCCGGGCGAATAGCTGGACGACGGGCGCTGGTTGATGCCGCCGCGCGACGGGCGGTTCTGCTGCCCGGCGGGACGGCTGTTGCCCCACGTGCGCCCCGACGTACCGGTGCCATACCGCGTCGAGGGGCGGTAGCGGTTCAGGCCGGCCGTGCCGGTGCCCGTGCGGCCGCCATATCGCGTCGAGGGCCGTGTGACGGCCTGGTTGCGTCCGGCGTAATGCACGAAGCCGCCATGGGGGCCGCGCAGCGCTCCGGGCGGCAGGGCCGCGTGCCAATGATGGGGCGGCCACCAGCCCCAGCCCGGGCCCCAGCCCCAGCCGGGCCCCCAGGGCCCCCACCACGGGTCGTACCATCCGCCCCACCATGCGCCCCAGGCATAGGGACGCCAGCCCCAGCCATACCAGCCCCAACCGAAGTAGGTGTCGTAGAACCAGGGATCATACCAGCAGAGCACGTCGAAATAGTCGTAATAGTAGGGGCTACTCACGACGACGCCCACCGTGGGCGCATGAAAGCGCACGAGGCGCGCCGTGCAGCTGCCGCCGGCATCGTCGGCCTCGTCGCCGTCGTAGAGAGCCGTGGTGTCGGTGGCAGCCGTGTCGGCCCAGGCACCGCGGCGGTTGTAGCGGTCGACGTCCCAACCATTGTTGCCCCGCCCCTCGGCCCAGTTGTCGGTGCCGGTGGCGAAGACGTTGCTGTATGTCGACTCGAAAGCAGGCTCTTCGGCAGCCTTTTCCGTCTCCTCCGACGGGACGAAGTAGACGTCGTCCTGCGCCTGGAGCGCCACAACAGGCGCGCAGAGCAGGACTGCGAGCAATATCTTCCGTTTCATCTTTGCAAACATGTCTGGTTGTCTTGTTACTTACAAAAATACGCGTTTCGGCCTTACATTGCAAGGTGATGCGTTTTTTTTCAGATTATTTAAAGGCGGTTCACCTGATGCGCAGGCGGTCGCCCGTGCGGGCCACATAGTCGGCCGGCAGGTCGTTGAGCTTATAGAGCGTTTTCAGGCGCATGCCGTAGCGCTGCGCGATGCTGTGGAGCGACTCGCCGGCCCTCACCTCATGCACGGTGCCGCGTAGCTCGCGGGCCGCCTTGCTGCGTTTTTTCTCGAAGTAGACGATGTCGCCCGCAGCCAGGCGATAGTCGGGGCCCACCTCGTTGTATTCACGCAGACGGCGTTCCCTGACGCCCATGTCGGCTGCGATCGAGGCGAACGTCTGCCCCTCGCGGGCCACGACATAATAGTTGTCGTTGCACATGCGCACGTCGTAGGCCGCCAGGCGCCGCTCTTCCTCGGCCTCGCGGCGGGTCCTGCGGCGTTCGCGGCGCGTGCCGCCTGCGTGGTCGTAGCGGTCCAGGTCGTAACGCTCGATGAGGGCGATGAGGTTGTCGGCATAGCGCGGATTGGTGGCATAGCCGGCCTTTTTCAGCCCGCGGGCCCATCCCTTATAGTCGGTGCGCCGCAGGTCGAACAGGAAGGCGTAGCGCCGACCGTTGCGCAGGAAGACGGAATGGTCGACGTAGCTTTCGCGGGCGGAGCGGTAGGCGCGAAATTTTTCGTCGGGGTAGTCGTCGTCGCGCAGGACGTAGGGGCCGCGCCAGCCGCCGCCGCACTTGATGCCGAAATGGTTGTTGGCCTTGCGGGCCAGGTAGCTGCGGCCGGCGCCGCTTTCGAGCAGGCCCTGGGCCAGGGTGATGCTGGCCGGCACGCCATACTGCTTCATCTGCTCGACGGCCAGGTCCTTATACTTGTCGATATAGGCTGCATAAGCGGCGTTCTGCCCGCGCACGGGAGCGGCGGCCAGCAGGAGGGACAGGGCGAGGGTGAGCAGCTGTTTCTTCATATAGGGCAGGATGGTTGGCGGGGCTGCCCGGCCGGCCCGCAACGGGGGCGGCGGCACTTGCCGCGAACGGAGCAAAAATACGAAAAAAAACGCAGGAACGGGGCGGGCCGCCTGGCGGGAACATGATTTTTGGAGAATTTTCAGTTACCGTAAGCATTCTTGCCGCGCCGGGCTCCGTTTTGCGGCCTTGCCGGGGCGCGCTCACGCCTGCCTAGCGCGGCAGGCAGGCGACTCGGGCCCCGTCAGGCGGACAGGCAGAAAAAAGGCCGGGGACGGCGCGTGCCCTGCGGCTGCGCTCCTCCCCGGGCCGGGTGCGAAAACTTGTTTGTATGATTAGTAATTTTCGGCTCTCACCTGGAAATAGCTCTGCGGATGGTCGCAAACGGGGCATACCTGCGGGGCCTCACGGCCGATGACGATGTGGCCGCAGTTGGAGCACTGCCAAACGCAGTCGCCGTCCTTGGAGAAGACTTTGCGGTCGTTGATGTTCTGCAAGAGCTTGCGGTAGCGCTCCTCGTGCTCCTTCTCGATGGCTGCCACCATCTCAAACTTGGCTGCTATGGCGTCGAAACCTTCCTCGCGGGCCTCGCGGGCAAAGCCGGCGTACATGTCGGTCCATTCGTAGTTTTCGCCAGCGGCGGCATCGGCCAGGTTGGCCGGCGTGTCGGGCATGCCGTCGTGCAGAAGCTTGAACCAGATTTTGGCGTGCTCCTTCTCATTGTGAGCGGTTTCCTCGAAAATGGCGGCCATCTGGACGTAGCCGTCCTTTTTGGCCTTTGAGGCGTAGTATTGATACTTGGTGTGGGCCTGCGACTCGCCGGCAAAGGCGGTTTGCAGGTTCTGCTCGGTTTTGGTTCCTTTCAGACTTTTCATGGCTCTGTGCTTATAGGGAAATGATATGTGGCAAAGGTACAACTTTTTGTGGAGCGCGGCCACCGCGGGGCGAAAAAAAACCGTAAAATCATCTTTTTGCGGCTGCCGAGCCCGAAAAACGCGGCGGCGCGAGCGGTGTTTCGGCTTTATTTCCTAATTTTACGACGTAGTTTTGCAAAGAACCTGATAACCCGCTTGATTATGCCAACGAAAAAGAACCTCGTGACCATTGCCCACCTGACGAAAGAGGAACTGATGTACATGATGGAAATGGCCGGGGAGTTTGAAAAACATCCGAACCGGAAGATTCTGGACGGCCGCGTGGTGGCCACGCTCTTTTTTGAGCCCTCGACGCGCACCCGCCTGTCGTTTGAAACGGCGGCCAACCGGCTCGGCGCGCGCGTCATTGGTTTTACCGACCCAAAGGTGACGAGCTCCACCAAGGGCGAGACGCTGAAAGATACAATCATGATGGTGAGCAATTACGCGGACGTCATCGTGATGCGCCACTATCTGGAAGGCGCGGCACGCTATGCGAGCGAGGTGTCGCCCGTGCCGGTGGTCAACGCCGGCGACGGGGCCAACCAGCACCCCTCGCAAACGATGCTCGACCTCTATTCTATCTATAAAACGCAGGGGACGCTGGAAAATTTGGAGATACTGCTCGTGGGCGACCTGAAATATGGCCGCACCGTCCACTCGCTGCTCATGGCTATGCGCCATTTTAACCCCACGTTCCACTTCATTGCGCCCAAAGAGCTGGCCATGCCCGAGGAATACAAGGTATACTGCCGCGAGCACGGCATCCGCTTCACGGAGCAGGAGGAGTTTAACGAGCACGCCATTGCCCAGGCCGACATCGTGTATATGACGCGCGTGCAGCGCGAACGCTTTACCGACCTGATGGAATACGAGCGCGTGAAAGACGTGTATATCCTGCGCGAGAAAATGCTCCGCAGCGCCAAGGCCAACATGAAGATACTGCACCCCCTGCCCCGCGTGAACGAAATAGCCTACGACGTGGACGAAAACCCGCACGCCTACTATTTCGAGCAGGCCCACAACGGTCTCTTTGCCCGCGAAGCCATCATCTGCGACGTCCTGGGCATCACGCTGGACGACGTGAAAAACGACCCGACCATCCTCCCGTAAACCCGACACCGACATGAAAAGAGAAGAACTAATGGTGGCCGCCATCGAGAACGGCACCGTGATTGACCACATCCCCTCGTCGAAACTCTTCGAGGTGGTCAGCCTGCTCCACCTGGAAGCCATACGCGGCTCGTCCATCATGGTGGGCTACAACCTGAAAAGCAAAAAAATGGGACACAAGAGCATCATCAAAGTGTCTGACAAATATTTTAGCGACGCCGAGCTCAACCAGCTGTCGGTCGTGGCGCCCAACGTGACGCTCTGCATCATACGCGACTATGAGGTGGTGGAAAAGAAAAAGGTGGCCCTGCCGGACGAAATACGCGGCATCGTGCGCTGCGCCAACCCGAAGTGCATCACGAACAACGAGCCCATGACGACGCTCTTCCACGTGACCGACCGCGAAAGGGGCATCATACAGTGTCACTACTGCGAGAAAAAGCAGAACCTGGAACACGTAAAACTGGTGTGACGCCGCCCATGAAGCTCAACTGGAAACCGGGCACGATGATCTACCCGCTGCCGGCCGTGCTCGTGTCGTGCGGCAGCACGCCTGAGGAATACAACCTCGTGACCGTGGCGTGGACGGGCACGCTCTGCACCAACCCGCCGATGTGCTACATCGCGCTGCGCCCGGAGCGCCACTCGTATGAAATCATCCGCCGCGAAATGGAATTTGTCATTAACCTGACCACCGAGGAGATGGCTCGCGCCACCGACTGGTGCGGCGTGCGCTCGGGGCGCGACTACGACAAGTTTGCCGAGACGGGACTGACGCCCGCGCCGGCAGCCGTGGTGAAGGCGCCCGTCGTGGCCGAGGCGCCGCTCTCGATAGAATGCCGCGTGAAGGAGATTGTGAAGCTCGGCTCGCACGACATGTTCATCGCCGAGGTGGTAAACGTGCAGGCCGACGACCGGTATATGGACCCCGCGACGGGGCGATGGGCGCTCGAAAAGAGCCTGCCGCTGGTTTATCTACACGGGGGCTACTACCGCCTGGGCGAAAACATCGGCCACTTCGGGTGGAGCGTGAAGAAAACGAAATGAAACAACCCGGGGCCCCGAACGGGCGCCGGCCATTACCTAAAATCAACCGTTATGAAAAGAGACACAGAGATTTTCAACCTCATCGACGCCGAGCACCGGCGGCAGCTGCGGGGCATCGAGCTGATTGCCTCGGAAAACTTCGTGAGCGACGAGGTGATGCGGGCCATGGGCTCGTGCCTGACCAACAAATATGCCGAGGGCTACCCCGGCAAGCGCTACTACGGGGGCTGCGCCATCGTGGACCAGACGGAAAGGCTGGCCATCGAACGCGTGAAAAAGCTCTTCGGGGCGGAATATGCCAACGTGCAGCCCCACTCGGGCGCACAGGCCAACGCCGCCGTGCTGCAAGCCTGCCTGAAACCGGGCGACACCTTTATGGGCCTCAACCTCGACCACGGCGGCCACCTCTCGCACGGCTCCAAGGTGAACTCCTCGGGCATCCTCTACAACCCCGTGGGCTACAACCTCAACAAGGAGACCGGCCGCGTCGACTACGACGAGATGGAGCACCTCGCGCTCGAACACCGCCCGCGCCTCATCATCGGCGGCGGCTCGGCATACAGCCGCGAATGGGACTACGCCCGCATGCGCGACATTGCCGACAAGGTGGGCGCCATCTTCATGGTCGACATGGCCCACCCCGCCGGCCTCATCGCAGCCGGCCTGCTCGACAACCCCCTGCCCCACGCCCACATCGTGACCTCCACCACGCACAAAACGCTGCGCGGCCCGCGTGGCGGCATCATCCTGATGGGCAAGGACTTTGAGAACCCCTGGGGGCTGAAAACGAAAAAGGGCGAAACCAAGATGATGAGCCAGCTGCTCGACAGCGCCGTGTTCCCCGGCACGCAGGGCGGCCCCCTGGAACACGTCATCGCCGCCAAAGCCGTGGCCTTCGGCGAGGCGCTCCAACCGGAGTTTCGCGAATATGCGTTGCAGGTGAAGAAGAACGCCACGGCCCTGGCTGATGCACTCACGGAGCGCGGCTTTACCATTGTCAGCGGCGGAACAGACAACCACAGCATGCTCGTGGACCTGCGCTCGAAGTATCCCGACCTGACGGGCAAGGTGGCCGAAAACGCCCTGGTGGCTGCCGACATCACCGTGAACAAAAACATGGTGCCTTTCGACACGCGAAGCGCCTTCCAGACCTCAGGCATCCGCCTGGGCACGCCGGCCATCACCACGCGCGGGGCCAAGGAAGACCTGATGGTGGAAATTGCCGAAATGATTGAGACCGTCCTCAACGCGCCCGAGGACGAAAAGGTCATCGCGTCGGTGCGTCGCCACGTCAACGAAACGATGGAGCAGTATCCCATCTTTGCCTGGTGAGCCGGCACGGATGCCCAAACAAGGCTGCCGCCGCATTCCCCATGAGGAGTGCGGCGGCAGTTCTTTTATATCTTCGGCCAAACGGGCCGGCAGCCCGCAACCGGTGCTTTACTTGATGATGTCGAGCTCTTTGAACACGCCCACGAGGGCCTCGACGGCGCGATCCACCTGTTCGCGCGTATGGGTGGCCATGAGCGCAACGCGTACGAGCGTATCTTGCGGGGCGCAGGCAGGAGGAATGACGGGATTGATGAAAACACCTGCGTCGAACGCCATCTTCGTTACGAGGAACGTTTTATTCACGTCTCTTACGTAAAGGGGAATAATGGGCGACTGCGTTTCTCCAATCTCGAAGCCTGCCTCGCGGAAGCGGCGCAGGGCATAGTCGGTGACGTCCCACAGCGCCTTTATTCTCTCGGGCTCCTGCTGGATGATGTGGAGCGCTTCCATGGCGCATGCCGTGGCGGCCGGCGTGTCTGAGGCGCTGAATATGTACGTGCGGGCGTTATGGCGCAGCCAGTTGATGATGCTCTTGTCGGAAGCGATAAATCCGCCGATGGATGCCAGCGATTTGCTGAACGTTCCCATGATGAGGTCCACTTCGTCGGTCAGCCCGAAGTAGTCGCACACGCCGCGGCCCTGACGTCCGAACACGCCGAGGCCGTGCGCCTCGTCCACCATGACGGTGGCGTTGTATTTGTGCTTCAAGCGGACTATTTCGGGCAGGTTGGCCAGGTCGCCCTCCATCGAGAAAACGCCGTCGACGACGATGAGCTTGACGGCCTCAGGAGCACACTTTTGCAACTGGCGCTCCAAATCGGCCATGTCGTTGTGCTTGTATTTCAGACAGGTGGAGAACGAAAGGCGACGGCCGTCCACGATGGATGCGTGGTCGCGGTCGTCGCAGATGATGTAGTCTTCGCGACCCGTCAGGCAGGCCACCACGCCGGCGTTGACGCCGAAACCTGTGGAGAAGCACAGGGCCTCGTCTTTGCCCACGAACTCGGCCAGCTCACGTTCGAGCTGCACGTGCAAATCGAGCGTCCCGTTGAGAAAGCGTGAGCCTGCACAGCCCGAACCATACTTGCGCATGGCTTTTATTCCCGCCTCGATGACGCGCTCGTCGCCGGTAAGGCCCGTATATGCGTTTGAGCCGAACATCAGGACGCGGTGTCCGCCCATTTCAACCTCGGTTCCCTGTTTTCCTTCTATTTCTCGGAAATACGGGTAGACACCTTGCTCCATGTACTGCTGGGGCAAGGTGTATTTGGAAAGTCTGTCTTGTAGTAAACCCATAATCAATCAGTCTGCTTCGGCTGCTGCGCCCCGCATGGGCGGAGCCGGAAGAAGTCCTTTGCTAAAAACGCGGCAAAGATAGTTATTTTTTAGTTAAAACGAGGGAGGCCACCCGAAAAATGCCCCGCCCTGTTGAAATATGCGCGGCGCCGTTGGCGGATTTGGCGGAATATTTCTATTTTTGCTTTGTCGCTAAGCATTTATGGAGAAGAAACGCATTCTTTTTGTGGTCAACCCCATCTCGGGCACGGGGCGCAAGGACGGCATCGGGCCGACCATCGGCCGCCTGCTCGACAAAGAGAAATACGACTACGACATCTGCCGCTCCGAGTATGCGGGCCACGCGGCCGAAATGGCTGCCGGCGCCGCACGCGAGGGCATCGACATCGTGGCGGCCGTGGGCGGCGACGGAACGGTCAACGAGGTGGCGCGCGCCATCGTCCACACGCGCACGGCGCTGGCCATCCTGCCCTGCGGCTCGGGCAACGGACTGGCACGCCATCTGCAAATACCGCTCGACACCGCCGGCGCCCTGCGCGTTCTCAACGAGGGCACGGTGCGCCGCCTCGACTACGGCACCATCAACGGCCATCCCTTTTTCTGCACCTGCGGGGTGGGCTTCGATGCCTTCGTCAGTCAGAAGTTTTCCGACAGCGGCCGCCGCGGTCCGCTCACTTATGTGGAAAATGCCCTGACGGAGCTCATCAAATACAAGCCCGAAACCTACACGGTCGAGGACGCCGACGGGGCCACGTCGTACAAGGCGTTTCTCATAGCCTGCGCCAACGCCTCGCAGTATGGCAACAATGCCTACATCGCCCCCGATGCCTCCATGGAGGACGGGCTCATGGACGTTACCATCCTCGAACCGTTCGCTCCCATCGAGGCCCCGCAGCTGGCGCTCCAACTCTTCAACAAGACGTTGCCCAAAAACAGCCACGTCAAGACGTTCCGCACCAAGCAGCTCTGCATCCGCCGCGAGCAGCCGGGCGTGGCCCATTGCGACGGCGACCCCTTTTTCACCGAGGCCGACGTCAGCGTCGCCCTGTTCAGGCAGAGCTTCCGCGCGGTGGTCAACACGCACGCCGCTTCGCGCCGCAACAGCCTTTTACAGTTCTTCTCCGAGTTTTCCAACGAATGGTCGCAGCTGCCCTCCGAGTGGTTGCGCCGCAGCAACGAAGACATACGCCGCATGAACCGCAACCTGCGCGACCGTTTGCTCAAAAAAGGGGAATAAGCCCCGCGCCGCTTCCGGCCTCCGGCCTATTCCTCCACCAGTTTTCCCTCCTTCAGCAGCGCGTGCCACAGGTTGTGCCTGCATTCCGGGCTCACACGCTCCATGGCCTCGAATATCTCGCGCGCAGCCGTCCGCTTGGTCTCCCGGTCGTAGGGGCACGCCTTTTCCACGGGCCGGTAGCCCCGCAGCGCCGCCCATGCGGCAACATCGGCCTCGGGCACACGGCAGAGCGGGCGCACAATGGTCATCGGAAACTTTCGCATGCGCAGGCGCACGGGCATCGTGGCAAAGCTTCCCGCAAACATCTCGTTCATCAGCGCCGTGTGCAGGATGTCGTCCTGGTGGTGGCCGAGCGCTATCTTGCCACATCCCAGTTCGCGGGCCGTTTCAAACAAGATTTTCCGCCGGTTCCACGAGCACAGGAAGCACGGCGAGCGCCCTTCCTTGCGGTCGGGGTCGAAGCGGCCGGTGCGCACGTGCAGCGCAACGCCCTGCTCGCAGGCCATTGCGGCCAGATAGTCGGTCTCCGTCCGGTAGTCGACGTTTTCCATCCTCACGTGAACGGCTTCCAGGCGAAAGCTCCCGTTCGTATGGCGGCGCATCGTGCCGAGCAGTTCGAGAAGGGCCATCGAGTCCTTTCCGCCCGAGAGGCCCACCAGCACGGCATCGCCCGGTTCGATCAGGCTGAAATCGCGCACGCCGGCCCGGAACAACCGTTCCACGCGGGCCCGCAGGCGATAAGCCTCCGTCAGCTTCGGCGGAACGGTCGGGCTCATTTGGCAAAGACGAAATAGACCGCGGCCACCAGGCAGGCAAACGCCGCGATGTGGTTCCAGTGGAACGTTTCGTTCTTGAAAAACAGCGTCACCAGCACCGTAAAGACAATCAGCGAGACGACCTCCTGCACCACTTTCAGTTGTATCAGCGAGAAGGGGCCGCCGTTGTCGGTGATGCCGATGCGGTTGGCCGGCACCTGGCAGGCATATTCGAAGAGCGCGATGCTCCACGAAAACAGGATGACGGCATAGAGCGGCCAGTTGCGGCTCACGCCCGTCTGTTGCAGTTTCAAATGGCCGTACCAGGCTATGGTCATGAATATGTTGGAACAAACCAACAGCAGTATCGTATAAACTCCTTTCATCTTCTTCGTTCACACCGGTGCGCCGCAGGCCGCACGGCCCGTGGTGCGGAGCTCTGTCCCCCTCACGGCCGTGCGGCCCGCCGCCCCGTCGTTGTTCATTTTGAAAGCTGGCGGTCCATAGCCTCGGCCGCGCGCTTGCCGTCGCCCATGGCCAGAATGACGGTGGCCCCGCCGCGCACGATGTCGCCACCGGCAAAAATAGTGGGAACAGACGAGCGCATATCCTCATCTACGGCAATCGTACCCTTGCGTCCCAGCTGCAAACCTTCGATGGAGCGGGGCACGAGCGGGTTGGGCGATACGCCCACGCTCACGATGACCAGGTCGACGTCCATCGTCTCGACGGCTCCCTCCACGGGCACGGGGCGCCGGCGTCCCGAGGCGTCGGGTTCGCCCAGCTCCATGCGCTGCAAAACGACCTGGCGCACGTGTCCCTGTTCGTCAGCCTTATACTCAATGGGGTTATGCAGCGTCAGGAAGCGCACACCCTCTTCGCGGGCGTGCTTCACCTCCTCGGCACGGGCGGGCATCTCGGCCTCGGAGCGGCGGTAGACGATGGTGGCCGTCTCGGCTCCCAGGCGCAGCGCCGTGCGCACGGAGTCCATGGCCGTGTTGCCGCCGCCGATAACGGCCACGTGGCGGCCAAAGGGCACGGGCGTGTCGCTCTCCTCGCTCGAAGCGTCCATCAGGTTTACGCGCGTCAGATATTCGTTCGACGACATGATGTTTATCGAGTTTTCGCCGGGAATGCCCATAAAGTTGGGCAGGCCTGCGCCCGAGGCCACGAAGATGCCCCGATAGCCGTCGGCTTCCAGGCTCTCCACGCCCAGCGTCTTGCCCACGATGCAGTCTTTTTCGAAATGCACGCCGGCCCGCGCCAGGTTGTCTATCTCGAAATCGACAATTTTATTGGGCAGGCGAAACTCGGGAATGCCATACTTCAACACGCCGCCTATCTCGTGCAGGGCTTCAAACACCGTCACGTCGTAGCCACGGCGCACCATTTCGCCCGCAAACGAGAGGCCAGCGGGGCCCGAGCCCACCACGGCCACCTTCACGCCCTTGCGCTCGGCGGCATGGGCGGGTGCGCCGCCACCGTGCTCGCGCTCATAATCGGCTGCAAAGCGTTCAAGATAGCCGATGGCCACGGCCTTGCCGCCCGTTTTCAGGTGGATACATTTCGACTCACACTGCTTTTCCTGCGGGCAGACGCGGCCGCACACAGCCGGCAGCGAACTCGTTTCCTTTATCGTGGCGGCGGCGGCCAGGAACTCGCCGTTTTCGATATGCTTTACGAAGCGGGGGATGTCGATGCCCACGGGGCAGCCCTGCACGCAGCCGGGGTTGGCACAGTCGAGGCAGCGGCGTGCCTCCTGCTGCGCCTGTGCGGCCGTCAGTCCGCGGTTCACCTCTTCCTTCAAGTGGCGGGCGCGATAGTCGGGTGCCAGTTCCGTCATCTCCACGCGTTCGATGGCCATGCGTTCTTTCGGCTTCATACGGCTGCGCAGCTCCTTGCGCCAGTCGGCATCGCGGCCCGGCCCCTCGGCGGCGGCATGGACGTAGCGCTCCATTTCTTCCTTTTCCTCGGCTTTGAAAGCCCCCATGCGGCGCAACATCTCGTCGAAGTCGACCGCGTGGCCGTCAAACTCCGGGCCGTCCACGCAGACAAACTTTGTCTGTCCGCCCACGGTGACGCGGCAGGCGCCGCACATGCCCGTGCCGTCCACCATGATGGTGTTGAGCGACACGTCGGTGGGGATGCCATATTTTTTCGTCAGCACACACACGAACTTCATCATCACGGCCGGCCCGATGGCAAAGCATTTGTCCACCTTTTCGCGTTTCAGCACCTCTTCAACGCCTTCCGTCACAAGGCCCTTGCGCCCATACGAGCCGTCGTCGGTCATCACAATCACTTCGTCCGAAGCAGCACGCATTTCCTTTTCAAGGATGATGAGTTCCTTCGTTCGTCCCGCCAGCACGGTGACGACGCGGTTGCCGGCCGCTTTGAGCGCCTCGACGATGGGCAGCATCGGAGCCACGCCCACGCCGCCGCCGGCACACACCACCGTGCCGAAACGCTCGATATGCGTGGCCTTGCCCAGCGGGCCCACCACGTCGGCCAGCTCGTCGCCCGGCTCCATGCGGCAGAGCTTCGTCGACGACAGGCCCACGGCCTGCACCACCAGCGTGATGGTGCCGCGCACGGGGTCGGCGGCAGCGATGGTCAGGGGCACGCGCTCCCCGTGGGCGTCGGTGCGTACGATGACAAAGTGGCCCGCACGCCGCGCCTTGGCGATGAGCGGTGCCTCCACTTCCAGCTTAAACACTCTTTCCGAAAACTGTTCCTTGCTGACTATACGGTTCATTGCTTCGTTTTCAATGGTTTGATTTATCGGACAAATTTACAATTAAAATCCGATACAGACGCCCCGGCACGGGCCTTTAACAGTCGGAGATGCCTGCCGGAGGCACGGGGCCCGCCTGCCACCCGGCGGGGGCGGCACGAATGTTAAACAACCGGCCGTTTTCCCTTAAAAAAGTTGGCTCACGCCATTTTGCAGCCGGAAAACGGGGGCTGTTCACAGAGAATTGCCGATATTTGCCCTGACAACCTCCTCTCCGCCCCCGGCGGCGGGGCCAAAACCTGAAGAGATGAAACGACTGTTGCTCTCCCTCCTGCTGGCCGTGGCGGCCCTGCTGCCGGCCGGCGCCATGAGCTACGAAGAGGCGCGCGACCGCGCCTGGTACCTCACGGACAAAATGGCTTACGAGCTGAACCTCACGCAGGAACAATACGACCGGGCTTACCAGATCAATCTCGACTATCTGCTGAGCATCCAGACGGCTTCCGACTGCCTCGGGCCCTACTGGACCTATCGCAACGCCGACCTGCGCTGCGTCCTGCTCGACTGGCAGTATGAGCTCTTCACCACGCTCGACTATTTCTTCCGCCCCGTGCGATGGGTCACGTCGGCCTGGTACTTCCCCATCCTTGCGCGCTACCGCGTCGATTTCTTCTACTTTCCGCGGCCCACGGTCTACGTGAGCTATCACGGACACACCTGGTGGCGGCGCGGCCATAGCGACCCGAGCCCCTACCGCGGCTGGCGGCCGCCGCGCCGTCCCGGCATGCGTCACGACTTCCACGGACGTCCCGGCCTGCGCCCGGGCCACGACCTGCCGCCCATGCCACCCGCAGGACGGCCCCACCGCCCCGACGGCCGTCCCGGCACGCGCCCGCCGCGACCCGGCGGTGGTGGCGACCGCGACGACCTGCCGTGGCGTCGGCCCGGCGGCGATGTCCACCGTCCTTCGCGGCCCGGTGGAGGTAACGGTGGCAACGTGACGCGCCCATCGCGGCCCGGAGGCAACAGCGGCGGCAACGTGACGCGCCCATCGCGGCCCGGAGGCAACAGCGGCGGCAACGTGGCGCGCCCATCGCGGCCCGGTGGCAACAGCGGCGGTAACGTGGCGCGGCCTTCGCGGCCCGGTGGCAACAACGGCGGCAACGTAACGAGACCTCTGCGGCCCGGAAACATCGACTGGCGCAACCGCCAGACCGAAACGCGGCCGAGCCAGCGGCCCAACGGCAACCTGCGCGTCGTCAACCGCCCCGCTCGCAACAGCGGGCCGTCGGTGCGCCGGGGCACAGACCGCAGCCGCCACAGCGGCAACCGCGCAACCACAGGCCACAGCCGGCAGAGCTCATCCCGCGCGGCGGGCCACCGCTCCGGGCGCTGACGCCTGCGCAGCAACGGGCTTCGTGCAAGCGCCCGGGCGCCCAAGCAAAGGCCCGGCATCCATTGGCCACAACCCGAGCATCAACACACGAGGGGCGCCCCACGGCACCCCTCTCGTTTTTTCTGCATCCGCGCCACCTGCCGCCCGCTGGCGGCTTGCTGCGGCGCCGGGCCTCAGTCGATGTGCTGCAAATACTCCTTGCGGCGGGCCGAGCGGTCGGTCACGGCCGGATGGCCCTTGTAGCGCACCTGTGCATAGTCGCTCACATCGACGGTGAGCGTTTCCGTGGCATGGCAGCCCACGTGGCTAAATCCGCCGGCCCTGACGTCAGCCCGTCCGGCCGTGAGCCCAACGGCGTCCACGCCGCCTTGCCCGTCGGCCCTCAGCGCCAAGCTGCCGGCACGGCCTTTCAGCTGCGTGCTGCCCGTGCCCGTCTGCTCCACGTCAAGGCGCTCCACGTCGATGCCCGTTGCTGCCAGCCCTCCCGTGCCCGAGAGCGCGAGGCTCGCCTCCTGCACCGTCAGCGCGTCGATGGCCATGCTGCCCGTACCGTCGAGCGTCACCGTGCAGCGGCCGCCGGCGATGGCATCGGCCCACACCTCGCCCGTGCCCGAGAGCTCCCAGAGCGAACCAGCGGCAGCCCGCACGGCGCCCGTGCGCACGTTACCCGTGCCGTCGAGCGAAAGCTCCGCCCGGCCGTCCACGTCGATGCTGCCCATGCTCAGATCGCCCGTGCCGCTCAGCTGGGCTTGCAGGGCGCCGCCGGCCTTCACCCGCTCCACGCTGAGCGAGCCCGTGCCGTCGAGCTCAACGCGGGCGTCGCCGCGGGCTGTGATGGCGTCGGCCATGAGGCTGCCCGTGCTGCTGAGCTTCACGGCCGAAAGGGCCGGACCGCTCACGCTGATGGTGAGGTGTTCGCCCCGCCGCAGGTTCCACTGCTTTCCCTTCATCCGCACGCAGAGGCGGCCGTTCTCCACCTCCACGGTGATGCGTTCGGCCAGCGCGGCCGAGCCGCGCATCTCGTAGCGGGCCCCGCCGGCGGCCGTCGTGTAGCTCATATCGACCGGTGCGTCGAGCTCAACGGACGAAAACGACGAAAGCCGCCCGCTGCGCACCACGTCGCCCTCGGCGGCATGGGCCGCATCGGCCACTACGGAGGCCGCCATCTGCACGGCGCTCCCCGACGCTCCGCCGCACGCAGCCGCGAGCGGCAACAAAAGCATTACGGAAACACATGTTCTTTTCATAGCTCCTATCGTTTGGCATGCACCGGGCCTTCCGGCCCGCTCCCGCCCCGCCTGCACAGGCAGCGCCGGGAAAGGAGCGCATGCGGTTTTTCGAAAAAAGAAAGGGAAGCAGCCGGCCTGTAAGCCGGGTTCTGTGCGCCGCCTGAGCGGCGTGCCTGCCATTTATCCAGGCCCGACGTTGCCGCCGTGGCTCTATCGTTCCACCCTCCGGCGCATGCCTGCTGACAACTCGGACGGGCCACCCTCTGTCGCCGGTTTACACGAACTTTCAGCACCCGGGGTGCACGGCCCGCATGTCGCCATGCGGCCGGTGGGCTCTTACCCCACCTTCTCACCCTTACCTCGCCTGGTGGCGGGGCGGTTGTTTTCTTCTGCACTACCCGACCCTCGCGGGCCCCTTCCCGTTAAGAAGCGGGTTGCCCTGTGCTGCCCGGACTTTCCTCCTGCGCCACCGCTCGCGCGGAGCGCACGCGGCAGGCCGTCCGGCTGCCTCCCTTTGAAAGGCGAAGGTACGAAAAAAACGCCGACTGCCGCGCCTCATCGGCAAAAAAAGGCGTCGAAGCCCGCCGGTGCCGCCGGTGCCGGCGCCTGCAAGGGGGTGCAGACGGCGGCCTGCCGCTCTCGCGCGGCAGGAAACGCCGTGCGGCCGGGAGCAGCGCACGGCCCCGGGGGCGTGGCGCTCAGCGGCTGTTTTCCAAGCCGGCAAGCAGCTCGTTCAGGCGCTGCGCAATCTCGGCCAGTTCGTTGCGCACGGCCGCCTCGCGGCGCAGGTGCTTGTTGCGCAACGGGAGCGACACCGTCGTCACGCCGGCCGCGTTCACAGCCGCCGCCTGGGCGGCCTTGATCACGGCTTTGGTCAGGCCCGATGAGGCGCCCTTGAGCTTTTCGCCCTTCACGCGTGCACGCGGCCTGAGAACGCTTCGGAGCTGAACCGTTGAGAGCGGCTGGCGCAACATGCCGCCCTCGCCGCGCATGAGCCACTCGGCCGACAGGTCGGGGCAATGGGTGAGCACCTTTACCAGCGCGTCGCTCGAAAGCGATTTGGTGAGATTTGTACCTGTAAAGTTTGTGCGCGAAAGGCCGACGCCCTTGAAAAAGGCCGATTTGTTCACTCCCTTTTTGTCGAGATAATAAAGCAACCGTTCTTTTGTGTTCATCATTGACGGTTTCCCCATGCCGGCGACAGTGTATTTTCTTGCTTAAAATTTTGGTCAACCTGGCACGAGTGATTAAATTTGCAACTGCAAAGTTACTAATTTCGTCAAAAATGCGCCATAAACCGTCCCCAATAATTCAGAAAACAAGGATTTTTAAGACTACGACGAGCGAAAACCCGCTCCCGGCGGCGGGGGCGTCGGCCCGCCGTGACACGCACAGGCACGCCGTAGGCGCACGACGATGCGCGCAGGCATGCGCAACGCGAGAGACGCAACTCGAAAATTTTAGCAAACCCCTCTTCTTCCCCCTGAAAAAAAGAAAAGAAGCAAAAGAAAAAAATACCCCTATTATCTCCCCAAACGAGAATAAATATTTTTTAGGGCGAAATTAAAAAATTCGAGCAACGTGAAAACCTCCTTCGTAACATCAAGCATATCAACCCCGTAAGGGCCAAAAAGCGGGAAAAGCGCGCGCCCGCGCGCGTGAGAGTGCCCCGCCGGTTCGCCCTCCCGCCCCAGCCTGCAACACCCAACCCTACCAACCATGAAAACAAAAACTTCATCCACAAAAGCCACCGCGCCGGCAGCGCTGTTTTTGCCGGGCTTCGAAACCGACCGCATCGCCCGCCTGCTGGCCGCTGCAGCCGCCCGTCCCGAAAGCGCTGCCGCGCTGCGCTCCTTGCTGCTGGCGCTGGCCGACGCGCTGGCGCCTGCCGCGCAACGCAGCACCAGGGACGAAAGCACGCATGCCCCACGCCCGACCGCCGGTGAGGCCGCGCAGCAGTGTGCCACGGCCAAGAGCCCGAAGGCGAAAAGCCCGGCCCAAACGCAGATTGCCCAGCGCCGCGAAAAATTTACGCAGGAGGTCCACCTGGCGGCTCCCGCCTGCGGTATGGACGAAAGCGAAGCGAAGCGCTTTGCCGACTATTGGACAGAGAGCAACCCGGGCGGCCGCAAAATGCGCTTCGAGATGGAGCGCGTTTTCAACATGCGGCGCCGCATGGCCTACTGGATGGAGCGCAGCCGCCGCATGCACCCCGGCACCACGGTGGGGCGCGCCCGCCCGCTGGACGCCACCGACCTGCCCGCCACGGACGATCTGCTCGACGGATGAGCCGACGGTCTGGTCACGAAATCTACGCTGAAAATCGATGTTTTCCCTTGGCTCCCCTCTCGCCTTTCGCTACTTTTGTTTCACCAAAGCAGGATGCGGCTCGGACGAGCCATGGAAAAACGGGGTTTTCCCTTGGCTCCCCTCTCGCCTTTCGCTACTTTTGTTTCACCAAAGCAGGATGCGGCTCGGACGAGCCATGGA